>NZ_JBFEGG010000009.1:0-61815 GCF_047228935.1 Ornithinibacillus jepli | reverse complement strand
AGCAAAGAAGCTGCTAGCTTCTGTAATTCTTTAATAGAAAAAACAGGGTATGTTTCTTCTTGACATACTGGTTGTTTTGTTCAGTTTTCAAGGAACAATCTTTTATTCTGTCGTTTTTAGCGACAAGATATAATTTATCATGTTTGCCACTAGATGTCAACAACTTTTTATAAGAAAGTTTTAAAACTAAGTAAGTTCGACAATGCTCATATGTGACAACAGAAATTAATATACCATAGCTATTAAATAAAATCAACGGTCTTTTTTAAAAAAATCTCTTCAGAAATTTCATACAACCAATGTCTATTTATGTATGATTTCTACTCGTTTTGTGTCTTTTTCGGTATATACCGCATACACTCTTTTTCACTAGCTACTCTTCTTAGTAATTGAAACAATACTTTGTAGCGTTCTTTCATAGCGCTTTTCACCATGTTATCTATTCGATTATCATCTAAATCAAGAATGATTTCGTCTAACTCTCTTTTTATTAAATACTCTAGTTCCTTCTGTTCTGTATGATTTATCATTAAACCTAGCATATTCTTCACCTCAACAAATTTAGGCAAAATCAACCAAATTTCTCCATACCATATACCTTCGATTTAATTTAGGCGTTATGGGGGTATTTTATATCGTTTGCATTTTTTGAGAAATTATTCAACTGATTATTTTTATTTATAATAGATAGCTTGTTCATATTTTAGTTATTACTTCATAAGATGTATTGAATAGCTTGTTTCCTTAGGAGGTGGATGAATGAGTCATTTTTATGTCTTACGTTTTAACCGAATTAAGAGGTGGGGTCTTATAGTTGTACTAGCTTTTTTTACAGCTGGTTTTCTTTGGGTTGAAGGTAATAGCGCTTTATCTGTCTTCACTAAGAATGAACCTGTTGCTTTATCAAAGGGAAGTTCCGATGAACCGAATATTGCCTTAACCTTTAATATCAGTTGGGGAGAAGAGAAAGTCCATGACATTTTAAAACAACTTGAACAACATCAAGTACAAGCTACTTTCTTCGTTAGCGGTGAATGGGCGGAAAAGCATCCGGATATATTGAAAAAGATTTCGGATAATAAACACGAAATTGGTATGCTAGGTTATCGGTATAAAAGCTACCTTGATCAAGAAATAGACCAGGTGAGAAAAGATTTACGATATGCTAAAGAGATTTTTGGCAACTTAGGTTATAAAGATGTAGAGCTTGTACGTGCACCACATGGACACTTTAATGAAGAAATCATTAAATTAGCAGAGGATATGGGGCATAAAGTTATTCATTGGAATGTGAATCCGAACGATTGGCAAAACCCAGGTACTCAAAAAATTGTAGACCATGTGATGTCCGAGACGGCAAATGGCGACATTATCTTGATGCATGCTTCAGACTCTGTTAAACAAACAGCTAATTCACTAAAAACCATTCTTCCAGGCTTAAAAAACAAAGGACTTAATTTTGTAACGGTAACAGAGCTAATTAATCAAGCCCACGCAAAATCTAAAATCGTAGAATAGAAAACAAACCTGATGCCATGTAAGCATCAGGTTTGTTTATTTTTTGGACTTTTCATCCGTACTATTGTGAAGTCGATGTAATATGAGAAGTTGATACGTATTACATGCAAGTAATGTTAGCACCATAATCAATGAGAATTCCGAACCGATGATGCCAATTCGTAAAGCTGGCACCCATTCAAGGACTGTAAATACCACCATAAAGAATAGAGCAGGAATAAAGGCATGCTTCTTTGTCTCTTTAGCTTTGATCTTGGCAATGATCCATCCATAAACGAATAGAGCAGCTGCTGCTAGGATATACCAAATTAATCCAACATCACCTTCTGCACCATTATATGTAAAGTAAACTAAATCAAAAAGTATAAATGCAATTAGCGCGATTTGTACTGTTGGCCAAAATGAACGAAAAATACTTAGTCCTAATCTATGTACATATAAATATGCAAAAAAACCGGTCTGACTCACTGCACTATACAACATACCATGTCCAATGAAGAAGAGCATAACTCCGATTAGGCCAATAAAATTAAATGGTTGCAAGTTATCCGTATAGGAACCACCAACATTTACAAAAAAGCTAACAATTAATCCTACAAGACCTCCTAATGCTAACGTTTTTAAAAACAAATTAACTACTTTACGACTATTCAATTGAAATATCCTCCTGATAAAGAAAAAATATATAAATCACGAAACGCTTACACAATTGGTATTTTAACATGAACAACATCTTTTTTCCTTCATCAAGTGCATATTTTTACTTTTCTCATCCATATTAATGGATAAGTGGAAGGAGGATTTAACATGCTACGTGTGTTCTACCTACCATTAATTGGTGGATTACTTCTATTGATGAGTGCATGTGGTGGGGAGGCTGCACCAAAGGAAGCAGATTATGACACAACTAAGAAAATGATTGTTGATATATTACAAACCGAAGATGGAAAAAAAGCGCTTGGGGAGATACTAGCTGATGAGAAGATGCAACAACAGCTTGTTATTGACTCCGCTACGGTAAAGCAAGCTATTGACGAAACCTTAACGTCAAAAAAGGGCGCTGACATGTGGAAGAAACTTTTTGAAGACCCTAAGTTTGTAGAAACCTTCTACAAATCCATCGAAGAAGATCAGAAAAAATTAATGAAGGATTTAATGAAGGATTCGGAATATCAAAAACAAATGATGGATTTATTACAAAATCCAGAAATGACGGAACAACAAATCCAAACATTAAAAAGCCAACAGTTCCGTGCCCACCTAGAAGAAACGATACAACAAACTTTAGAATCACCACTATTTCAAGCAAAGATCCAAGAAATTTTATTGAAGGCAGCTGAAGAACAAAGTAAAGGTGGCGGCCAAGGCGGGGGCAATGAATCTGGCGGTGGAAGTGGTTCCGGCGGCGGTGGTGGCGGATCCGGTGGCGGCGGAGAATCTGGCGGCGGTGGCGGTCAGTAAGCTTTGCCTCCGAAGTTCTCTCTCATCATATAAAAAAGGTCAGTTCTCCTATTGAAAGGAACTGACCTTTTGTAATTTATTCTTCAACTTTCGCAATAACTTTTGCCGCCATCTTATGATATTCTTTTCCATTTGGATGATCCTCTTGATATACAGATGGTGCAAATACATCCTCTTCTTCATATGGCTGTTGGATTGGCAGTTGGCCAAGTACTTTAGTTTTCAGTACTTCGGCAAGCTTCTTGCCTCCACCTTGTCCAAAAACATATTCCTTTTCACCCGTTTTAGGGCTCTTATAATATGCCATGTTTTCCACAACACCTAAAATTTCGTGTTCTGTTTTAAGCGCCATTTGACCAGCGCGAGCCGCTACAAACGCAGCAGTCGGATGTGGAGTTGTTACGATAATCTCCTTACATGATGGTAGCAATTCATGGACATCCATCGCGATATCCCCTGTACCTGGTGGTAGATCTAGTAATAAATAATCTAAATCTCCCCATTCTACCTCTTTAAAGAAGCTATTCAGCATTTTACCAAGCATCGGACCACGCCAAATAATCGGTGAATTATCTTCAACGAAAAATCCCATAGAAATAACTTTTACACCAAATCGTTCCACTGGAATAATCTTCTCTGCACGAACAACCGGTCTTTCTTCAATGCCCATCATATCCGGAACACTGAACCCGTAAATATCAGCATCAATAATACCAACTTTTTTCCCTAATCGTCTAAGAGCAACAGCTAGGTTTACGGTAACCGTAGATTTCCCTACGCCACCTTTACCACTTGCAATCGCTAAGAAATGAGGTTGTTTATTGCCACCCATTAATGCTTTCTCTTTAGCGCTTTCAATTGCAGGCTGATACTTTTTGATTACTTCATCTGGTAATTGCTCAAAGCGAAGGCCGACTGTTACGGCACCATTACGTTTCAATATTCCTACTAATTCTTGTTGAAGCTGCATTTGTTCAGCAGTATTTGTTTTCCCAATGGCAACCTTTACGCTGACATGCTTTTTATCTTCCTTTATCGTTACTTCTTTAATTCCTTCAGTTTCTTCAAACGTTCTATGTAAAAAGGGATCTTTTACAGGATTCAGTAATTGTATTACTTCTTCTTTCGTTAACATTTAATCACCTTCCTATTTCTAGCTTAAAATTTAAATAGTCCAAGGCTAGTATACCATAAATCACAATAAATCTAAGTGATATGAATTTTAGGAAGGATGGTTTCAAATAGTTATTCTTCTTCTTCTAACTCTGGCTCTTCTGTCATATATCGCAAAACTCCCTTGTAAATACTTGCTGCCATTTGTCTTTGATACGTATCTGATTTCAGTAATTCCCTTTCCTGAACATTAGATAGAAACCCAATTTCCACTAAAGCTCCTGGTATTTCTGCATTCTTTAATAAGTACAAATTATTCACTGCAAGTGCACTACGGTTTGTATTTTCTAAATTACGTGTAATTTCTGCTTGGATCATTTTCGCTAAATGTTTACCTTCATCTGATTTCGGATAATAAAAAGTTTGTGCCCCACTCCATCTAGTGGAAGGTAGAGCATTTAAATGAATCGTTAAAAAGAAATCCGCTTCATGGGAATGAATAAACTCCATCCGCCTTTTTATATCTTCTGCCTTCCGCTTCGATAGACCTTTCGTATCTTTATCCGCTAAATCTGTATCCGTTTCACGCGTTAAATAAACAATAGCCCCTGCCTGCTGGAGATAATTTCGTAATTCCTTTGCCACTTCTAATGCAATACCCTTCTCTAACGTATCATCACTACCTACCGCCCCACCATCTGGTCCACCATGCCCTGGGTCTAGTACAATGGTTTTTCCGCTTAAAGGCATTGAAAAATTCGTCGTTTCCTTTGCGCTATCTGGTAATGGAATTTTTATAAGTGCAATTAAGATAACTAGTCCAATAACCCAAGCAACTACCTTTCCAAATCGATTCATCACATTCGCCCCTTTACTTATCCTCACACTATTTTATGGGACAAGTATGTCGTTTATGACTTATGCATGAACCGAATTTTCGCTAAAAAAAGTCTGGCAAATAGGTTTGCTGATTTGGAATAAGGTTCTCTAATTTTTCTACCGCTTCTTGACTACCTTCTATTAACCCTAAAGCAGCAAGTTCTCTCGGTCTTTTATAACCAAGGAACATCGAAGTAAACTGTTGAATGGTACAATGAATTTCCGCTTTTCCTTCTGTCTTTATAACCGTGCAGGTAAGGCCATCTGTAGTTGGATTAACATAATATACTCCCGTATTTTCTGGTAAAAATGAATCCTCCACAAAAATCGATATAGACTCTCTTCCCACTGTAGTAGGATATTGTTTTAAAAATCCTATCACATCTACTACCCTCGCCATGAAGTATGGGTCCACTTTCGTTTCAAATCTAGGTTCATCAAGAAGTAGTGGCATGTTATCATTTTCTGGTACAACAAATTCTGCATGCTCGGCCATCGAATCATGGTTACTGATAAACTCCATTAATAGCCTTAATCCCGATAACGAACGATACGCTATTTCAACTACCGTAAATAATTTCTCTTTTACTTCAAATATGATATAACCCTCAGGACTATGTTCGTCATTATAAGCTATTGCGATGTGGTAATTATCTTTCAAGACACGTTGTTTCCACCATTTTTCGTCACGAACAAGGGAACCAGTGTATTTCTTTGCATACTGCGGATAAATGGTATTTAGCAACGGAATATCTGGTTCAATCCTTCTTACATATCCTTTCGTTCCCCAGTCTTTCTTCAGTTTAGCAAAAGGAATTTTGTATTTTTTTTCATTAAACGCAATCTCATAGCCGTACTTCCTGTAGAACGGAACAGAAAATGGATGCAGATAAGAAAGTACCTGGCCATTTTCCCTCATGTATTTTAATGCATGTTTCAGTAGTTTCCTCACCATTCCATTTCGTCTATATTCTGGCCATGTAGCGACTGAAGCAACGCCACCCATTTGCATCTGTTTCCCCATTATATTGACAGCAAGTGGAATTAAATGCAGTTTTGCTGCAATTTTATCATTTTCCATGATGCCCCAAATCATATGCCGTTCTGCTTCTTGACGCTTTAACTCTAGTTCTTTTTCAGACAGAGTATATTGAAAAGCAAATTGTGAAAGGGCAAAAATATCACGATACTGTTCATTTAAATTTAACTCTTTAATCATGTAGACTTCCTCCAAGTATTTTTCTTATAGAGTATTTTAGCAAAAAACAATCCAGTATCACCATTAAGTATACTGGATTGTATATATCATTTATCTCACCATTATTCCCATCAACATATACTTCTTCCATTCAGCGTATTGATTAAAATCTAGCCAAGGAACTTGTGTGAACTTTAACGGAGTAAAAAATGGCATTCCAGTATAATCTGGGTGAATGGATTTATCAGTTACCGTATTTTCAGCTAACAAGCCACTTGTAATCTCTAGTTCATCCCCCATCAAAATCCCTGTTTCAACTGGAACTAATTCAAGGTTTCCTGATTCATTAAGCTTCCAGACTTGATCATCCTTTACTATACCCGCTTTAACCGTATTAGCATTTAAGGATTCATTCACTGTAATGGTCAAATCAGCATGATAACCTGGTAGAACCTCATCTAGTGGTTGTTCCTCGGAAAACTGCACCTCAAAAGGATAAATACTTTCCGCATCCACATCTACGTCATTTGGATGATCTTCCACATGAAGGACCGTTCCATGAAATGTTTGCTCACTTTCTTTTAAGGAGATTTCTACCGGTTGCTCTACATCCACTTCTACTCTTTTTCCTTCGTCAATATTTCCTTTAACCTGTAATGCTGTATTTTCAATAGCAATTATCGGATCATCTAACGTGGAGGAAAGTTCGCTCACTTTCCCTTCTACAGGGCTTTCCACTGTTATGACGGCCCCAGTAGTTAGTAAGTCTTCTAGCTGAGACTGGATAATTCGCTCTTCCTCTTGTTTCGCTTGTAATTCTTGTTCTTTTTGAATGATGAACTGCTCCTTCATCACTTCAGCTTCAGCAGGTTCCTGCGGAGACACAACTACCGTAGTTCCATCCTCTTCATTAGTTCCTACAACCGGCACGGTAGCACTTGGTATTTGAAACGCCACCATTTCAGAAATAGCCGCTCCAATCGCATCGATCTCACTACTCACCTTCTCAAGCTCATAAGTTAAAAACCTTTCCGTTTCCATAAAATCATGCACTTGATAGGTAAATAGTGGGTCTCCCACATTCACTGTACTCCCTTCTTCCACTAAAAAACCTTCAAAGCTTCCTAACGCTTTATCGAAATACACATAACTTTCCCCAGAATATGTAACAACACCGTCAGCATTCACCGTTTCAACTAAATCCTTTTGATACACTTTGTCCCACGTTGACACGTATGCTTGTCTTACTACTTTTTCCCCGTCATCAAGTAAAACAAGTAAGGTATTGATTCCAATAAATAAGATTACTGCTAACCATTTCATTCGCTTCTTCATTCGTTAAACCACCCATCTATCATATATAGATCGGTAAAGGCTAATACTGCAGTCACGGACCAAACCGCTAAATGAAATAAAATGACCGTGCTCCAAATCCATGCCTTATGTATACCAGAAAGCTTGGTTAGAAATTTTATTTGGAAGATAACAATCCATATCTGAAATAGAGAAACAGCCCCACACAAATAAATTAAAAAAGTAACATCCGTGAGGTAGGAGGCAATAATCCCTAAAGAAAATGGTGAAACAAACCAATCTAGCCCAGCATACACCGCCAAAGGAATCCAAAGAATTCTCTCGACCAGCATGATAAACAAAACAACGACTTGCATTAGTAATAATTTTTTAAATGGGATTTTTGTTACCCAGTAGTAAATTAAGGACGGAATAAATAACACAAACAATACAAAAGCGGTCGAGTAAATCATTCTACCGATTATAAAATAGAGCTTGGACAATTCATATTCCGAGGCTGTTAATAAAACTGCTCCACTAGATAATGCGGAAGATCCGATTCCCAATATCCCCATTCCACTATACGTTACCAAGCAAAGTAAACCTAATAGCACTACAGTCTTCCACGGGTTCCGAATTTGTTCTGCTTTCCCTATCCGGAAAATATGATCATCTACTGCAAACAATAGTTTAATAAGCTGTACTTGATATATCATTCTTTCACCCATTTCTGATTAGCTTTTTGGGAACCTACTTGCACCAATTTTAACCTACGATTCAACAAATATCCATTATTTTCAATTTATTTGGAATAATATTGGTACTTATGTCCCAAAAAAACAAAAAAATAGCCAGGCCACTACGAAACATGTCGTACTTTCGTAGTACCTGGCAAAATTTAATGGGCTCCGGTTGTTAATTTTTCCGGCTCTACTTCCTTACTTTCCTTCTTATCAAGCATCCGTACAAACTGCCAACCTACCGCTGCGTTGACTGCTGCCATTAACCCAAACAATAAATAGTCCCCAATCGGTTCTGGAAGGATCAAGTCCATAATCAACCATCCCCCAGCAGTAGAAGCACCAACTAGCCCTCCGATTATAGGCTTACGATTGCGATTCATTTTATTGCACCACCTTTAATATTTTGTAAGTACGTCTAAGTAGCTTGCTAGGTTGAAAAGTGCAATTCATTGAACAGTTATCTTGCTAATAATGTATTCTTCTTAATCCTATGTAACAAGTTCTGTTGAAATAACTAAAGAGTGAAGATTTGGCTCGTCCTAAGTGAACTTTTGCAATGCGGGAAGAGAATTGTTCGGGATATGGATTATCATGATGTTTTTCATGACTTTATAGTCGAATGAGGTGATGAGGAGGGTTCTCATGATGTTTTTGGGGGATTATTGTATTAAGAAGATGATGAGGACCTTTGTCATGATGTTATTGCCGAATATTATACTAAAAAACACGATGAGCCGATTTCTCATAACGTTTTTTCGAGGTATTTTGGTTAATAGTGCGATGAGGAGTTTCCTCATCATGTTTCTTCTTGGTTTTAAGTCAAAAAAGATAATGAGTTACCTTTCCACAGCCTCAATCGAGGTATTCAGCAAAATACCAAGTTAACTATCAAATAGCTAACTTGATTAATGCCCTTATTAAGTTAGTCCAAAAAAAAAGGCCCCAGCCATATTGACTGAAGACCTTTTGAAGTAAACATATTAACGTTTTGAGAACTGTGGTGCACGACGAGCGCCTTTAAGACCGTATTTCTTACGCTCTTTCATACGAGGGTCACGAGTTAAGAACCCTGCACTCTTAAGTGCTGAACGATAACCTGGATCTGCTTCTAGTAAAGCACGTGCGATACCATGACGGATTGCACCAGCTTGACCTGTAAATCCACCACCATCAACAGTTACGATTACATCATAAGTTCCTTGAGTTTCTGTAGCTTGAAGTGGTTGGTTAAGAATTAGAATTTGAGTTTCGTATGGGAAATAGTCATTTGCATTACGACCATTAATTGTTACATTACCAGTACCCGGTACTAAACGTACACGTGCAGTTGAGCTTTTACGACGACCTGTGCCGTAGTATTGTACTTGTGCCAATTGAGTTACCTCCTTTTATTATCCGCGAAGTTCGTAAACTTCAGGTTTTTGTGCTGCATGATTGTGCTCAGCACCTCTGTATACATGTAATTTCTTAGCCATTTTACGTCCTAAAGATCCTTTTGGAAGCATGCCTTTGATTGCGATCTCAAGCATTTGCTCAGGATATTTTGTACGCATTTCATCAGCAGTACGTTCTTTTAATCCACCTGGATGTCCAGAGTGACGGTAGTACATCTTATCACTTAATTTGTTTCCAGTTAATTCGATTTTGTCAGCGTTAAGGATGATTACATAATCACCAGTGTCAACGTGTGGTGTATAAGTTGCTTTATGCTTTCCACGAAGGATTGCAGCAACTTCACTTGCTAGACGACCAAGGCGCTTGCCTTCAGCGTCCACAACAAGCCATTTGCGTTCGATATTGTTTTCATTCGCCATGAAAGTTGTACGCATGTTTGGTTCCCTCCATATTTTTCATTCATTAATTTTTAATGTTTTAAAGTTCGTTATTCCTATATTTTCAACACAATTAGTTCCGGGGCTAATCGCGGTTTTAGAAATAAAATGCCATAGACCATAATATATCAAAAAAGGGTCATTTGTCAAGAGCCTGGCAGATTTATTTATACTTATTTTTTAGCTATTTAAATAAAAACCACTTTCCCTATTATATATCATTTCTACTCGAAAAGAAACCTGTCGATATTTCCCAGGAAATGTTTACTTTTGTCGGAAATAAATTAGATTACTCATACCGTACTCGCCATAAGAATAACCCTTGGGCTGGTGCAGTCTTTCCTGCGTTACTACGATCTTTTGATTCTAGTATCGCTGCCATTTCTTCCGGACGAATTTTTCCTTGTCCTACATCTAGTAACGTTCCTATTAATATCCGTACCATATTATATAAAAAGCCGCTTCCTCGAAAAACAAACTCTAATTTCTCGCCATTTTGGTTACAAGAAACTTCGAATAACGTTCGTACCTTATCACCTTTAACCGTTGCTTTAGCCGATGAAAAGGTAGTAAAGTCATGTGTTCCTTCTAAATAATGACAAGCTTCTTTTATCGCATCGATATTTAGTTTATAAGGGAAGTGATACATATAATTTCGATTAAATATATCCGGCTCTACAGCATTTATGATAAAGTAGCGATACTCTTTCTCCACTACACTATATCTAGCATGAAAATCACTAGAAGCTACCTCTGAATGCGTCACATATAAATCATCAGGAAGCAGTGCATTTAATGCCTTCTTCCAACTATTTCCCGGGATATCAAGAGCCGTATCAAAGTGGATGGTCTGCCCCCTGGAATGGACCCCTGTGTCTGTTCTACCAGATGCTTGTACACGAACATGTTCGCCTTTGTGTATCTTTTCTAATACTCGTTCTAATTCACCTTGCACCGTGCGTTTTTTAGGCTGGACCTGGTAGCCATGAAAGTGTGTCCCGTCATAGCTTATAATACATTTTATCTTCGGCAAATTTGTCCAACCTCCAGACTGTTAATAATTTCTCGTAATAAATAACCCAGCAATAACTAGTAAGAATAAAAGCAAAACAAAAATATCTATTCTTTCAATCTTCAGTTGCCTTAGCTTCGTCCTTCCTTCGCCACCTCGGTATCCCCTTGCCTCCATCGCCATTGCCAATTCTTCCGCTCGTTTAAATGCACTAACGAACAACGGTACTAAGAGTGGAACTATCGCTTTTAGTCGTTCCTTCATTGGGCCAGTACGAAAATCTACTCCCCTTGATGCTTGTGCTTTGGATATTTTATCGGTTTCCTGTAATAGCGTTGGAATGAATCGTAAGGAAATTGACATCATAAGTGCTAGCTCATGTACTGGAAACTTTATCTTTTTTAATGGATGTAGCATATCCTCAATCGCATCGGTAATCTCTATCGGTGTTGTCGTCAATGTTAATAGTGATGTAATCAAGATTAATAGGAAAAATCGCAATGATATCGCAAAGCCCTGTATTAGCGCTCCAGAGTATATTTTAAACCCTAGTATATCTACTAAAACAGAACCTTCCTTCGTCACGATTAAATGCAAGATAAAGGTGAAAGCAATTAAAAACCAAACAGGTGTTAATCCCTTTAATATAAATCGAAAAGGGATTCTTGTTGTTACTGTCGTTATCATCGCAAAAACAGTTAAAACACTATAACTCGCTACGTTGTTAGCAAAAAATACAAAAATAACAAATAAAAATATAACCGTTATTTTCATCCGTGGATCTAATCGGTGTACTAAAGAATTTCCTGGGACATATTGTCCAATGATCATCATGTTATTCATTTGACTCAGCCCCCTTTAAAGCCTGCTGAATCTCCAGGGCAAGTTCTTGGACCGTTTGTCTTCTAAACGGAATTGTATTCCCAAAACGCTCATGGAATGCGTTGATAAACTGAATCACTTCTGGAACATCTAATTGAACCTGATTAAGGGCTTCCTTCTGTGTGAAAACTTCTTCAGGTGAGCCTTCCATATACTTTGTCCCTTTATTCATAATGATGACTTGGTCTGCATATTTGACCGCATCTTCCATACTATGAGTGACTAACACTGTCGTTAAATTACGCTCTTTATGAAGTGAATAAAACATATCCATAATTTCTTGCTGCCCTCTAGGGTCAAGTCCTGCAGTCGGCTCATCTAAAACGAGAATCTCAGGCTTAATTGCAAGTACTCCAGCAATTGCAACCCGTCTCATTTGTCCTCCACTTAAGTCAAAAGGGGATCGACTTAATAACGCTTCATCAATTCCAACCGATGGGATAATTTCTCGTATTCTATTTTCTATTTCGCTTTCTGCAACACCGAAGTTTTTCGGTCCAAAGGCAATATCCTTTTTGACTGTTTCATCAAAAAGCTGATGCTCTGGATACTGAAACACTACCCCGACCCGACTTCGAAGCTCTTTTAAATTCTCCGGCTTTTTCTCCGAATTAATATGATAGTCACCAATATGAACTTCACCACTAGTTGGCGTTAACAGTCCATTTAAATGCTGGATTAAAGTTGATTTACCAGAGCCAGTATGGCCGACAATCGCAACAAAAGAACCTGACGGGATATGAAAGGATAAATTCTGTAAAGCAGTATGTGCAAAAGGTGAGTTTGCTTGGTAGATGTAACTTACATCGTTGAATGTAATGTCCATAGTTCCTCCAATAATTCTTCATGATTTAAAGGCTCTGTTTTGATTTTCATACCATTTTGTTTTAATTCATCTGCTAGTACTGCAATATATGGAACATCTAATCCAATCTTTCGTAACTCATCCTTTTTTGCAAAAACTTCTCGTGGTGTTGCCTCATCCCAGACTTCCCCATTATTCATCACAATAACCCGCTCTGCCTGTACTACTTCTTGTAAATCGTGGGTAATTGTAATCAATGACATCTCATTTTTCGATTGGATGTCTGATACGGTACGGATAATCTCCTTACGCCCTTTTGGATCGAGCATTGCGGTTGCTTCATCTAAGATTAATACAGCAGGTTCTATCGCAAGAACACTTGCTATCGCGACACGCTGCTTCTGACCACCAGAAAGCCTGTGTGGTTCAGTTAGAAGGTAGTCTTCCATCCTTACTGCTTTTAAAACTTCTTTGATTCGTGTTACCATCTCTTCTCGAGGTATTCCTCTATTTTCCATTCCAAAGGCAACATCATCCTGAACCGTTGTCCCAACAAATTGATTATCCGGATTTTGGAAAACCATTCCAACCTGCTTTCTGACTTCCCATACATGCTCATCATTAACCTGCATGCCATTTATAATAATTTCTCCCTCTTGGGGATATAATAATCCATTCATTAACTTGGCTATCGTAGACTTACCTGAACCATTATGACCTATAATTGCTACCCACTCGTCTTTACATATTTCAAATGAAACATTCTTTAATACCCAAGGGCCATCATCTCCGTACCTAAACGATACATTTCTAAACTCTATAAACTTCTCTCTCATCTAAACTCCTCCTATCTCCACATAGCCTTTAAGGTTCATCTATGTATGTATTTTACTACTTATCGTGGGGAATGTTAATTGTCAGGTAATGGGGTAGTTGGTTTTTTGGAGGGATTTAACTTCTCGGGGCGGTTGCACGGTGTTTTACTGCGGCAGGGTTTCAACTGTCTGCCGAGGAGATTCAACCGGTTTTCCAGAAATATCAACGGATATATTGTACCATCTACCACACGATTAATTCATCATCCGTTTAGCAAATATTTCAACCGAAGTATTCTTCTTACATTTATAACGGAGCATCAGCCAGATGTGCCCCTTTGCTTGTTACATCGACCCTATTCGCTGGGACATGTACCCATATCCTCCGCACATCAGCCCACTTCACTGGAACATGCGCCCATTCTCTTACTATATCTACCCATTACCTTAAGGCTTGTGACCGTTGCCGCAAAGTATCTGCCCAAAAACGCAATACTTGCACCAGTAACCATACCTCTTGTAGCCATACAAAAAAAGGGCTTGGATTTCACCTCGTGGAAGAGATCAAGTCCTGCCCTTAACGCGTATGGATTGATTAAACTAGCTCGATAATTGCCATTTTCGCTCCATCACCTTGGCGTTCGCCTAGCTTAAGAACGCGTGTATATCCACCTTGTCTGTCTTCATAGCGTTTCGCTACATCATTGAAAAGCTTTTGAAGAACAGTATCTTCTTCGTTAGCCTCTTTGTTGTATAAGAATGCAGCAGCTTGACGACGAGCGTGTAGATCACCACGTTTACCTAATGTAATCATTTTATCTACTACAGATCTAAGTTCTTTAGCCTTAGCTTCTGTTGTTTCAATCCGCTCATGAATAATTAAATCAGAAGCAAGGTTACGAAGTAGTGCTAGTCGTTGATCTGTTGTACGTCCTAGTTTTCTTGCCATGGACTATCCCTCCCTTTCTTGAAACTCTAAAGATGTCCGATTATTAGTCTTCTTTACGTAAACCTAAACCTAAATCAGCAAGTTTAACTTTAACTTCCTCTAATGATTTACGGCCTAAATTACGTACTTTCATCATATCTTCTTCAGATTTATTTGAAAGCTCTTGAACTGTATTAATGCCAGCACGTTTTAAACAATTGTAAGAACGAACTGATAAGTCTAGTTCTTCAATTGTCATTTCCATTACTTTTTCTTTCTGGTCTTCTTCTTTCTCGACCATAATTTCGACATTCTGCGCTTCGTCAGTTAACCCAACAAAAATATTTAAATGCTCAGATAAAATCTTTGCACCTAAAGAAATAGCTTCTTCAGGGCGAATGCTTCCATCTGTAGTCACATCTAATGTCAGTTTATCGTAGTTTGCACTTTGACCTACACGAGTATTCTCAACTTGGTAAGTAACACGTGATACTGGTGTGAAAATGGAATCAACTGGAATAACACCAATTGGTTGATCTTCATGTTTGTTTGCATCAGCTGGAACATAACCACGACCACGTTGTGCAGTTAACTTCATACGCAAGTTTCCTTTTGCATTTAATGTTGCAATTGGAAGTTCAGGATTTAATACTTCTACATCACTATCATAAGTTAGATCAGCAGCAGTAACGACTCCTTCACCTTGCACATCAATTTCTAATGTTTTTGGTTCGTCTGAATAGATTTTAAGGGCTAGCTTTTTCAAATTCAAAATGATTGTTGTTACATCCTCAACTACCCCATCGATAGTTGAAAACTCATGTAATGCTCCATCAATTTGAACCGATGTAACAGCAGCACCTGGAAGTGAGGATAGTAGGATACGACGCAAGGAGTTTCCAAGAGTTGTACCATAACCACGTTCGAGCGGCTCTACCACAAATTTTCCAAATGTAGCATCATCACTAATCTCAACCGTTTCAATCTTTGGCTTTTCTATTTCAATCATTCCATAATACCCTCCTTTAAAACGTCGAAACCCCGGCTAGAATATGCTCTAACCGAAATTCCTCGGGATAGGCAGTTGGCGTTCTGCACTACCTGCTTATTTATCGTACGTTTGTCTTTGCGATGCTGTATAGTAAGGTTTCAAAAAGAACTATAATCAGTTCGCCCAAAAGGCGTTTTATTAAATTCTTCCCTAATACCTTGGTGTTCACTTTATCTCTATTACCATCTATACTTTTAGTCATCATAACCCATTATAGACAGGGTGACAAATATTATACGTTAAAATTAAACACGACGACGTTTTGGTGGACGGCAACCGTTATGAGGTACTGGAGTTACGTCTTTAATAGCAGTAACTTCTAATCCAGCTGCTTGTAAAGAACGAATAGCAGCTTCACGACCAGCTCCTGGACCTTTAACTGATACTTCTAATGTTTTCATTCCATTATCTACTGCAGTTTTAGCAGCTGTTTCAGCAGCCATTTGTGCAGCAAATGGAGTAGATTTACGAGAACCTTTGAAACCTAATGCACCAGCAGAACTCCATCCAACAACATTACCTTGAACATCTGTGATCGTTACAATTGTGTTGTTAAATGTAGAACGGATATGTGCTACACCAGTCTCAATATTCTTTTTCACACGACGTTTACGTGTATTAGTTTTACGAGCCATCTATTAGTTTACCTCCTTACATTATTTTTTCTTGTTAGCGATTGTACGACGTGGACCTTTACGAGTACGAGAGTTGTTCTTCGTATTTTGACCGCGAACCGGTAAACCACGACGATGTCTTAAACCACGGTAAGATCCGATTTCAATAAGACGTTTAATGTTAAGAGACACTTCACGACGAAGATCCCCTTCCGTTGTATATCCATCAACTGCTTGACGAATACGACCTAACTCATCTTCAGTTAAATCACGAACACGAGTATCTTCGGAAACGCCTGCTTCTTTAAGGATATCCTGAGCAGTCTTTTTACCGATACCATAAATGTATGTTAAAGAGATTACTACACGTTTATCACGTGGAATATCTATACCTCCAATACGTGCCATAAAATATGCGCACCTCCTTCATTTATCCTTGTTTTTGCTTGTGTTTCGGATTTTCACAAATCACCATTACTTTGCCTTTTCGTTTAATGACTTTGCATTTTTCACAAATTGGCTTAACAGATGCTCTTACTTTCATCATCTATACCTCCTTTAATATCGGAGCTCGCTTATTTATAACGGTACGTAATTCGTCCTCTTGTTAAATCATACGGAGAGAGTTCTACCGTTACTTTATCACCTGGTAAGATACGGATGAAGTGCATTCGGATTTTACCAGACACATGTGCCAAGACCGTATGGCCGTTTTCAAGCTCTACATTGAACATTGCGTTTGGCAATGTTTCTGTTACAGTTCCTTCCACTTCAATTACATCATCTTTCGCCATCGCGCCTTACTCCCTTCTCTTAAATCAGTCACAATATTGTTTTTGGAAAAACAGTTAAACGATAAACTTACATTTGTGACACGACCAGTTTCTAGAAGGCTGTTTTGGACTTCTGGAGACGTTATAATCCATGTTTCAATATGATGTTTATTCTTTCTCTTTGGCCGATCATATTTAGGTGTTCCCCATCTGCTACCAAGACACAACGATCATCAATCACTCAAATCGATAAATCCTTGTTTCCTCATGCAAAATACGACAAAACCTATTCGTGCAGGGCTACAGTTCTAGCTTATTTTTCAATAATCGATTGAATGTCTTGAAAAACCTTATCTATATCTTGATCTCCATCAACGGTGACAAGATATCCTTTATCTTCATAAAAGTCTAGTAACGGCTTCGATTGCTCGATGTTGATCGCCAAACGATTTTTAACCGTTTCTGGTTTGTCATCATCACGTTGAATTAACGCTGAACCATCTTTATCACATATACCCTCTTCTTTGGGAGGATTATACATCACATGATAAGCTCTACCACATGTAGGACAAATTCTACGACCGGATAAACGCTCCACTAATTTCTCTTCTGGTACTTTCACATGTAATACATGGTCAATCGCTTGATTCATATCAGATAAAAGAGCTTGTAAGCTTTCTGCTTGTGGAATGGTTCTTGGAAAACCATCTAACAAGAAACCTTTCTCACAATCATCTTTGCTTAAACGCTCTTTTACAATTCCAATTGTTACTTCATCCGGAACAAGTGCACCTTGGTCCATAAAGCCTTTAGCTTTCATACCAAGTTCTGTTCCTTCTTTAATAGCGGATCGGAACATATCTCCTGTTGAAATATGAGGGATGTTATATTTCTCGCTTATTTTATCTGCCTGTGTACCTTTTCCAGCACCAGGAAGACCCATTAACAATAGATTCAAAACTTTCCCCTCGCTTCATTGGCAAATTGTTACTTAATAAATCCTTTGTAGTGTCGCTTCACTAACTGACCTTCTAATTGCTTCATAGTTTGGATTGCTACACCTACAACGATTAGTAAACTAGTGCCGCCGATTTGAACTGCTTGTGGCAGACCTGCAAGTTTTCCGAAAACAATCGGTAATACAGAAACTGCAGCCAAGAATAGTGCTCCTACAAATGTTAATCGATTGATAACACGAGTAAGATACGTCTCGGTATTTTTACCTGGACGAATTCCTGGAATATATCCACCTTGTTTTTGTAAGTTTTCCGCCATTTGTTCAGGGTTAACTTGAACAAATGTATAGAAATACGTAAACGCAATAATTAACGCCACATAGATAACCATACCTATTGGTTGTGTATAGTTAAAGATTTCTTGGATCGTTGTAGCAACATTTCCTTCAAAGAACCCTGCAACAGTACTCGGCGCCATAATAAAGGCAATCGCGAAGATTACTGGGATTACTCCCGCAGCATTTACTTTTAGAGGTAAATGTGTAGAATGGCCACCTACTGGAGAACGGTTAACAAGTTTCTTTGCATATTGAATTGGGATCTTACGTAATGCTTGTTGTACGAAAACAACACCTGTTACGATTGCGATCGCAACTAAAGCAATTAACGCCACAATAACGATATTGATAAACAATTGATCTCCAGGATTCAAGAAATACTGGGCATATAATTGTTGTAACGCATTCGGTATAGCAGCAACGATACCAGCAAAAATGAGTACCGAAATTCCATTCCCAACTCCACTAGCGGTGATCTGTTCACCTAACCACATTAAGAATGTTGTTCCAGCAGTTAATACTAATGCAATAATAAGGAATTTAACAGCGTCCGGGTTAGGGATTAAAAATCCACCAGCCATTGCATTAAAGCCAATAGACATTGCTATTGCTTGAAGAAATGCAAGGACGACTGTTCCATAACGGGTAATTTGAGCAAGCTTCTTTCTACCCACTTCACCTTGTTTTTTCCATTCTGTAAACTTCGGCACAACATCCATTTGTAATAATTGCATAATAATTGATGCTGTAATATAAGGCATAATCCCCATTGCAAAAATGGAGAAATTCAGTAATGCCCCACCGCCAAATGTATCTAGAAAACCAAATACACTATTTTGCGAGTTCAAATGTTCAATTGCAGTTTTATCTGTGAATGGCACAGGAATAAAAGTGCCTAGACGGAATACAATTAACAAAGCAAGTGTAAAAAGTATTTTCCGTCTAATGTCAGCCACGCGCATAAAATTGGAGAATGTACGGAACATTAGATCACCTCTGTTTTACCGCCCGCTTCTTCGATAGCTGCTTTTGCTGAAGCAGAGAACTTATGAGCTTTAACGGTATATTTATTTTCGACGGAACCATTACCAAGTACTTTAATACCTGATTTTACGTTCTTCACGACACCTGATTCAATTAATAACTCAGGAGTAATTTCTGTGCCGTCTTCAAATTGGTTTAAAACATCTAAGTTCACTATAGCATATTCTTTACGGTTTATGTTCGTAAATCCACGTTTTGGTAAACGTTGGAATAAAGGCATTTGTCCACCTTCGAATCCTGGACGTACACCACCGCCAGAACGAGCATTTTGTCCTTTATGACCACGACCGGAAGTTTTTCCGTTACCAGAAGATGTTCCGCGTCCCACACGGTTTCTCTCTTTACGTGATCCCTCTGCTGGTTTCAATTCATGAAGTTTCATACGAGCACCTCCTCTTTACGCTAATGTTTATTAACCTTCTTTAACCGTTACTAGATGAGACACTCTGTTAACCATGCCGCGAACAGCTGGAGTATCTTCAAGAACTACGGTTTGACGAATCTTTCTTAATCCTAGTGCTTCAACAGTTTTCATTTGTTTTTCTTTCGCACCGATAACACTGCGTGTGAGGGTGATTTCTAATTTTTTAGACATAGTGTTTCCCTCCTTATCCTAACAGTTCTTCTACAGACTTTCCTCGTAGTTTTGCTACGTCTTCTGCGCGCTTAAGGCCGTTTAAGCCGTTCATTGTAGCGCGGATCATATTAATTGGTGTGTTTGAACCAAGTGATTTCGTTAAAATGTCACCAACACCTGCAAGTTCTAATACCGCACGAACTGGACCACCAGAGATAACTCCAGTACCTTCAGAAGCTGGCTTCATTAATACACGACCTGAACCGAATTCTCCATGAATTTCATGAGGAATAGTAGTTCCAACGATTGGTACAGTGATTAAGTTTTTCTTTGCATCATCAACTGCTTTTCTAATTGCATCTGGTACTTCTTGTGCTTTACCAGTTCCAAATCCAACATGGCCGTTCTTATCTCCAACTACTACTAATGCAGCAAAACGGAAACGACGTCCACCTTTTACAACTTTTGCTACGCGGTTAACCGCAACAACGCGTTCTTCAAGATCTAATTTATTAGGATCGATTACTGTTTTCATCTGTGTCCCTCCTTTTACAATTAAAATTCAAGACCTGCCTCACGAGCAGCATCTGCTAATGCTTTTACACGTCCATGATAAAGGTAGCCTCCACGATCAAATACAACTGATTTATGACCTTTATCTTGGGCACGTTTTGCGATCAATTCTCCAACTTTAGTTGCAGCATCAACACTGCCAGTTGAATCTAAGCTTAATTCTTTATCAACAGTAGAAGCTGAAACTAATGTTACACCGTTAGTATCATCAATTAACTGTGCATAAATGTGTTTATTTGAACGATACACGTTTAAACGAGGACGCTCAGGTGTTCCGAAAAGATTTTTACGAACACGGTTATGTCTTCTTTTACGTGCAACATTTTTGTCAGGTTTTGTGATCATCTGGGTCACTCCTTTCTCGCCTAACTAACCTTACTTAGCAGTTTTACCTTCTTTACGACGTACATACTCATCAACGTAACGGATACCTTTACCTTTGTAAGGTTCTGGTTTTCTGATAGCTCTGATGTTGGCAGCAACTGCTCCAACTTTCTCTTTATCAATACCTCTAACAATCACAGATGTATTGCTAGGTACATCGATTTCGATACCGTCGATTGGATCTATTTCAACTGGATGTGAATAACCAGCGTTTACAACGACTTTATTACCTTGCTTTTGTGCACGATAACCAACACCGATGATTTGAAGTTGTTTTTCAAATCCTTTCGATACACCTTCAACCATGTTAGCTAGTAAGCTACGAGTTGTTCCGTGTAATGAACGATGTGCTTTTTGATCACTTGGACGTTCCACTGTGATTACGTTATCTGCAATAACAATTTTCATATCAGAATGAAAATCTCTTGTTAATTCACCTTTAGGGCCCTTAACAGTTACTGTATTATCATTAAGTTTTACTTCTACACCACTCGGAATCTCAATTGGCTTAAGTCCTATACGAGACATTCCATGCACCTCCTCATCATAAAAAATTAATTACCATACATATGCAAGTACTTCGCCACCAACAGCTTGAGCGCGTGCTTCTTTATCAGAAAGTACACCTTTAGATGTTGATACGATTGCAATACCTAAACCGTTTAGTACACGAGGTACTTCACCAGCTTTAGCATAAACACGTAATCCTGGCTTACTAATACGTTTAATACCTGTAATTACTCGTTCCTCATTAGTACCGTACTTAAGGAAAATACGCAGAACACCTTGTTTGTTATCTTCAATAACTTCATAATCACGTACAAAGCCTTCTCTTTTTAGAATATCAGCAATTTCAGTTTTAATTTTAGAAGCAGGAAGTTCTAACTTTTCATGTTTTACCATGTTCGCATTACGAATACGAGTTAGCATATCTGCGATTGGATCTGTCATAACCATTAATCATTACCTCCTTCCCTAATCGGGGTTTACCAGCTTGCTTTTTTGACACCAGGAATTTGACCTTTATAGGCAAGTTCGCGGAAACAAATACGGCAAAGTTTAAATTTACGCATTACTGAATGCGGGCGTCCACAACGTTCACAACGAGTATATTCTTGTACTTGATACTTTTGTGTGCGTTTTTGTTTCGCAATCATTGATTTTTTAGCCACAATTTTCCCTCCTTGTATTAGCTCTCATGTCTATTTTTGGAAAGGCATGCCAAGCTGAGCTAAAAGTTCACGTGCTTCTTCATCAGTATTAGATGTTGTTACAATAACGATATCCATACCGCGCACTTTACTTACTTTATCGTAATTAATTTCTGGGAAAATTAATTGTTCTTTAACACCTAGTGTGTAGTTACCACGACCATCAAAAGCTTTCTTAGAAATACCACGGAAGTCACGTACACGTGGTAGAGATACCGCGATTAACTTTTGAAGGAATTCATACATGCGCTCACCACGAAGAGTAACTTTCGCACCAATCGGCATTCCTTCACGAAGACGGAATCCTGCGATTGATTTTTTAGCACGTGTAATCATAGGCTTTTGACCAGAAATTAATGCTAGTTCTTCAACTGCGCTATCAAGTGCCTTAGAGTTTTGAACTGCATCACCAACACCCATGTTGATAACGATTTTTTCGATACCAGGCACTTCCATAACAGACTTGTAATTAAATTTATTCATTAAAGATGGTACAATTTCATCTTGGTATTTTTGTCTTAATTGATTCACCATGTTGCCCTCCTTTCACAGCACATACTATTTATCTAATGCTTCACCGGAACTTTTAGCGATGCGGATTTTCTTTCCGTCACGCACTTCGTGACCAACGCGTGTTGGTTTGCCGGTCTTTGGATCTACTGGCATCACGTTAGAAACATGAATTGGAGCTTCTTGGTTAAGAATTCCACCTTGTGGATTCTCTTGAGAAGGCTTAGCGTGTTTTTTGATCATGTTAACACCTTCAACAAGAACGCGATCCTTTTTCGGATATGCTTCTAAAATTGTGCCTGTTTTACCACGGTCTTTACCGGAAATAACAATAACTTTATCACCTTTTTTTACATGCATGCTTGACGCACCTCCTTACAAGGTCATTCTCTTCTTATAGAACTTCTGGAGCTAGAGATACGATTTTCATGAATTGTGCATCACGTAATTCACGTGCAACTGGTCCGAAGATACGAGTTCCTCTTGGACTTTTGTCGTCACGAATGATTACTGCTGCATTTTCATCAAAACGAATATATGAGCCGTCTTTACGACGTACACCAGATTTAGTACGTACAATTACTGCCTTTACAACGTCACCTTTTTTGACAACGCCTCCTGGTGTTGCTTGTTTTACGGAACAAACAATAACATCACCGATATTAGCAGTTTTGCGACCAGAGCCACCTAGTACTTTAATGGTTAGTAACTCACGCGCACCAGAGTTATCTGCAACTTTTAAGCGTGTTTCCTGTTGAATCATACGCTTTAAACCTCCCTTCGGATACCTTCCGAGCGAAACTTTATTATATAATTACCGCTTCTTCAACGATCTCAACTAGACGGAAGCGTTTAGTTGATGATAACGGACGAGTTTCCATGATACGAACGATATCACCAGTTTTTGCTTGGTTGTTTTCATCATGTGCTTTAAATTTCTTAGAATACTTAACACGTTTACCATATAACTTATGGTTTTTATAAGTTTCAACTAAAACAGTGATAGTTTTATCCATTTTATCTGAAACGACACGGCCTGTATATACCTTACGATTATTACGTTCAGTCATTTTGAGGCTAACCTCCTCTCATTATCAGTTGTTTACGCTAAGTTCACGTTGACGAACAACAGTTTTCATACGAGCAATAGTCTTTCTTACTTCACGGATACGTGCAGTGTTTTCAAGTTGACCTGTTGCTAGTTGGAAACGTAAATTAAATAACTCTTCTTTTAAAGATTTAAGTTTTTGTTCAATTTCGGCAGTGGTTAGTTCTCTGATATCATTAGCCTTCATTGATTTCACCACCAATTTCTTCACGTTTTACGAATTTCGTTTTAATCGGAAGTTTGTGAGATGCAAGACGTAATGCTTCACGAGCAACCTCTTCAGAAACTCCAGCGATTTCAAACATAACCTTTCCAGGCTTAACTACAGCTACCCATCCTTCAGGAGCACCTTTACCAGAACCCATTCGGACTTCTAGAGGCTTCGCTGTATACGGCTTATCTGGGAAAATCTTGATCCATACTTTACCGCCACGTTTCATGTAACGAGTCATAGCGATACGAGCAGCTTCTATTTGGCGGCTTGTAATCCAAGAAGCCTCAAGAGCTTGTATTCCATATTCACCAAAAGTAACTTGAGTACCACCTTTTGCTTGGCCTCTCATTTTACCACGATGTTGTCTACGATATTTAACACGTTTAGGCATTAACATGTAATTAGCCCCCTTCCTTATTTGTTCGATTTAGTTGGAAGGACTTCACCACGATAGATCCACACTTTAATTCCTAATTTACCGTACGTAGTATCAGCTTCTGCTGTCGCATAGTCGATGTCAGCACGTAATGTGTGTAGTGGAACAGTTCCTTCACTGTAATGTTCAGCACGAGCGATATCCGCGCCACCAAGACGACCAGATACCTGTGTTTTAATTCCTTTTGCACCAGCACGCATAGCACGTTGGATAGCTTGCTTTTGTGCACGACGGAATGAAATACGATTTTCTAATTGACGAGCAATGTTTTCTGCAACTAGTTTAGCATTTACATCAACTTTCTTAATTTCAACGATGTTAATGTGAACACGTTTACCAGTTAAACTGTTTAATGAGTTACGTAGAGCTTCTACTTCAGATCCGCCTTTACCGATTACCATACCAGGTTTACCAGTATGAATCGTAACGTTTACGCGATTAGCTGCACGTTCGATTTCAACATGGGAAACAGCTGCAGTTTTTAGACGGTTTTCAAGATATTCTCTGATTTTAATATCTTCATGTAGTAAGTCTGCATAGTCTTTGCCAGCGTACCATTTAGACTCCCAGTCTTTAATGATACCAACGCGAAGACCTGTTGGATTCACTTTTTGACCCACTAACTACCCCTCCTTCTTTTCTGTTACAACCACTGTGATGTGGCTAGTGCGCTTATTAATCTTGCTTGCACGTCCTTGAGCGCGTGGACGGAAACGTTTTAAAGTAACACCTTCGTTTACGAATGCCTCAGATACCACTAAGTTATCTAGATCCATTTCATAGTTGTGTTCTGCGTTAGCGATTGCTGACTTTAACACTTTCTCAACTACTGGAGAAGCACCGCGTTGTGTGTGGCGTAAAATAGCAATTGCTTCGCCAACTTCTTTTCCTCGAATTAAATCAACGACTAATCGCACTTTACGAGGAGCAATACGAACTGATTTAGCTACGGCTTTAGCTTGCATTTAGAGCGCCTCCTCTCATTAGCGTTTTGTTTTCTTATCGTCACTAGCGTGTCCTTTGTACGTACGTGTTGGCGCAAATTCACCTAATTTGTGTCCAACCATGTCCTCTGTAACGAATACAGGAACATGCTTACGTCCATCATAAACAGCGATAGTGTGCCCGATAAATGTCGGGAATATAGTAGAACGACGTGACCAAGTTTTAATTACTTGTTTTTTGTCAGATTCATTTAATTCATCAATTTTTTTCAATAGATGGTCATCTGCAAAAGGTCCCTTTTTTAAACTACGACCCATGGATAAACCTCCTTTCGAAGTTCGAAGATGGGAGTTATTCCCACCTTAAATTACGATTATTTTTTACGTTTACGTACAATATACTTATCTGAAGCTTTATTACGTTTACGTGTCTTATAACCAAGAGTTGGTTTGCCCCAAGGTGACATTGGTGATTTACGTCCGATTGGCGCACGTCCTTCACCACCACCGTGTGGGTGATCGTTAGGGTTCATAACAGATCCACGTACAGTTGGGCGGATACCTTTCCAACGAGAGCGACCTGCTTTACCAACACGAATTAATTCATGTTCTAAGTTACCTACTTGACCTACAGTTGCGCGGCAAGTTGATAGGATTAAGCGAACTTCACCAGAAGCTAAACGCACTAAAGTGTATTTTTCTTCACGACCAAGGATTTGAGCTTCAGCACCCGCAGAACGAGCTAACTGTCCGCCATTACCTGGTTTAAGTTCGATATTGTGAATTACAGTACCAACTGGAATGTTTGCTAATGGTAAAGCGTTACCCACTTTAATATCAGCTGCTTCTCCAGATTCAATTACTTGACCTACTTGTAAGCCTTTTGGTGCAAGAATATAACGCTTCTCACCATCAGCGTAATTAATTAATGCAATGTTAGCGGTACGGTTCGGATCGTACTCGATAGTCGCAACTTTACCTGGAATACCATCTTTATCACGTTTGAAATCGATGATACGATACTGACGCTTATGACCGCCACCTTGATGACGAACGGTTAATTTCCCTTGGTTATTACGTCCACCGCGTTTCGGTAGAGGAGCTAATAGGGATTTCTCCGGTTGATCTGTAGTGATCTCTGCGAAATCAGATACAGACATATTACGTCTACCATTAGTGGTAGGTTTGAATTTTTTAATCGCCATCTTGTTTTCCCTCCTTCACTTATTTACTTTTAGCCTTCAAAGAAGTCTAAATCTTTGCTGTCAGCAGATAGCTGAACGATAGCTTTTTTACGATTTGGGCGGAAACCTCCGTAACGACCCATACGCTTGAATTTACCTTTTAAATTCATTGTGTTAACTTTTTCAACTTTCACACCAAAGATTTCTTCAACAGCATCTTTGATTTGAGTTCTGTTAGCTTTCGTGCTAACTTCGAACGTATATTTTTTCTCTGCCATAAGATCTGCAGAGTGTTCTGTGATTACAGGGCGCTTAATAATATCACGTGCATCAGTCATTATGCAAGCACCTCCCCTGCTTTTTCAGCTGCTTCCTTAGTTAGGATCAGCTTGTCATGCGTTAACAAATCAAGAACGTTAACTTGTGTTACTGTAAGAACTTTAACCCCTTGAAGGTTATTAGCAGAACGTACTACGTTCTCATCAGTGTCAGCAGTAACAATTAAAGCTTTTTCATTTACGTTTAAAGCACCTAGCATTTTTACAACTTCTTTAGTTTTAGGTGCATCAAATACTAGATTTTCTAAAACTACTAAGTTTTCTTCTTTTACTTTAGAAGATAATGCTGATTTAAGTGCTAAACGACGAACTTTCTTAGGTAGTTTGTAGCTGTAGCTACGAGGCGTAGGTCCGAAAACGACTCCACCGCCAACCCATTGTGGTGAGCGAATAGATCCTTGACGTGCACGACCTGTACCTTTTTGACGCCATGGTTTGCGTCCGCCACCGCGTACATCAGAACGATTTTTAACAGCGTGAGTACCTTGACGCATTGAAGCACGTTGCATTACTACCGCTTCGTGTAAAACGTGTGTATTTGGCTCAATACCGAATACCGCTTCGTTTAATTCGAATTCACCTGCTTGTGAACCATCTTGTTTAAATAGTGCTACTTTAGGCATGACATATCCTCCCTTCGTATATATGATTAGTTAGCCTTAACTGCACTCGTGATTTTTACGAATGATTTTTTCGCACCTGGCACATTACCTTTGATTAATAGTAAGTTACGTTCAACGTCAACACTTACTACTTCAAGGTTTTGGATCGTTACTTGTTCTTGACCCATGTGGCCTGGTAAGTTTTTGCCTTTGAATACGCGCATTGCGTCAATTGAACCCATAGAACCAGGAGCTCTGTGATAGTGAGAACCATGGGACATTGGTCCACGAGATTGACCATGACGTTTAATTGAACCCTGGAATCCTTTACCTTTTGAAGTTCCAGTTACATCAACTTTTTCTCCAGCTTGGAAAATTTCAACGCTAACTTCTTGACCTACTTCATACTCATCAAGATTAGCGTCACGGATTTCACGAACGTAGCGCTTAGGGGCAGTGTTTGCTTTTTCAGCATGACCTTTCTCCGCTTTGTTTGTACGTGATTCCTTAAGATTTTGGAAACCGATTTGAATCGCTTCATACCCGTCGTTTTCAAGAGTTCTCTTTTGTAATACTACGTTAGGCTCAGCCTGAACAACTGTTACCGGAATTAATTCTCCGTTTTCATTAAATAACTGTGTCATGCCGATTTTTCGACCTAAGATTCCTTTCGTCATCCGTTACACCTCCTATTTTAAAAACAAATTTTATAGTTTAATTTCAATGTCAACACCAGACGGTAAGTCTAGACGCATTAGTGAATCCACTGTTTGCGGTGTTGGGTTTACGATATCGATAAGACGTTTATGTGTACGCATCTCGAATTGCTCACGTGAGTCTTTGTATTTATGAACTGCACGTAAGATTGTGTAAACAGCTTTCTCAGTAGGTAATGGAATCGGACCAGAAACTTTTGCTCCAGAACGTTTCGCAGTATCTACGATTTTTTCAGCAGACTGATCTAAAATACGATGATCATAAGCTTTTAAACGGATTCTAATTTTCTCTTTTGCCATTATTTTCCCTCCTTTTCGCCCATATTATTATAGACATACTCCGTGAAAATTTCTTAGCCACCGCCCATGGCAAAGGGGCCGGGTGTGCCAACAACCTTCCACATCATCGCCTGAAACGACCAACATTCTTATTATATAGAATATGATTGGTCTTTGCAACCCTTTTTTAGTTGAAAAACTAATTTGTTGCACATCTATGTATTATACTTGCTAATGTTAGTGATTGCAAGGGTTGTAGGGTGATTTCATGTTGGGAAAGTTTGGGTGTTTGGTAGAGATGGAGATTGGTTGATGTCTCATATTTCAGTTGAAGTTCTACAAATCAGGTTTAAACTCACAACAATTTAGCTAATACGATCTACTCCTTGAGTAAGAAAACAAAAAACAGGCAACCATTATCGGTTACCTGTTTTAATTTATCATTTAATTATTTGCTGATTGAAGATACAACGCCTGATCCTACAGTACGTCCACCTTCACGAATTGAGAAACGAGTTCCTTCTTCGATAGCGATTGGAGAGATTAGTTCAACATCCATTTCGATGTTATCTCCAGGCATTACCATTTCTACGCCTTCTGGTAAGTTGATTACACCAGTTACGTCAGTTGTACGGAAGTAGAACTGTGGGCGATAGTTTGAGAAGAATGGAGTGTGACGTCCACCTTCTTCTTTTGATAATACGTATACTTCAGCTTTGAAGTTTGTGTGTGGAGTGATTGTACCTGGCTTTGCAAGTACTTGACCACGGTTGATATCTTCACGAGCAACACCACGAAGTAGTGCACCAATGTTATCACCAGCTTCAGCATAGTCAAGAAGCTTACGGAACATTTCAACACCTGTTACAGTAGTTTTGCCTGATTCTTCTTGAAGACCAATGATTTCAACTTCGTCTCCAACTTTAACTTGACCGCGTTCTACACGACCAGTTGCAACAGTACCACGACCAGTGATTGAGAATACATCCTCAACTGGCATCATGAATGGTTTGTCAGTGTCACGTTCTGGAGTTGGAACATACTCATCAACAGCGTTCATTAATTCAACGATTGCTTCTTCGTATTTTTCGTCTCCTTCAAGTGCTTTAAGAGCAGAACCTTTGATTACTGGTACATCGTCACCAGGGAAGTCATATTCAGATAATAAATCACGAACTTCCATTTCAACTAGTTCTAGTAATTCTTCGTCATCAACCATATCAACTTTGTTTAAGAATACAACGATAGTTGGTACACCTACGTTACGAGAAAGTAGGATGTGCTCACGAGTTTGTGGCATTGGGCCGTCAGCAGCAGATACTACTAAGATAGCTCCGTCCATTTGTGCAGCACCAGTGATCATGTTTTTAACATAGTCAGCGTGTCCTGGGCAGTCTACGTGTGCATAGTGACGAGTGTCAGTTTCATATTCAACGTGAGAAGTCGCGATTGTGATTCCACGTTCTTTTTCTTCAGGTGCACCGTCGATTTGATCATATGCCATTGCAGTACCTTTACCACTTCTTTTAGCCATTACAGTTGTAATTGCAGCAGTTAATGTAGTTTTACCATGGTCAACGTGTCCAATTGTTCCAATGTTTACGTGACTTTTGGAGCGGTCGAATTTTTCTTTAGCCATTATATATTTCCTCCTTAAAATAAATGAAAGATTTTTTAAGTATATGTTGGAGCCAAGAAATAACCACTAGTGCTATTTCTTAGCCTACAATAAAAGTTATACTTTAGAATTCTAAAAAAATCAATTATTGTCCTGAATTTTTCTTGATAATTTCTTCAGAAACACTCTTAGGTACTTCTTCGTAGTGATCAAAGTGCATAGTGTATGTTCCGCGTCCTTGTGTGTTTGAACGTAATGCAGTTGCATAACCAAACATCTCAGCAAGTGGTACGAATCCTTTAACAACTTGCTGTTGTCCGCGCGCTTCCATACCTTCCATACGACCGCGACGAGAAGTGATATCACCGATGATATCTCCCATGTATTCCTCAGGGATAACAACTTCAACTCTCATCATCGGTTCAAGTAGAACTGGATTACACTTGTTCTTAGCAGCTTTAAGTGCCATAGATGCAGCAATCTTAAACGCCATTTCGTTAGAGTCAACATCATGGTAGCTTCCATCAAATAGAGTAGCTTTAATGTCGATTACAGGGTAGCCAGCTAATACACCATTTTCCATTGCTTCTTTAACACCTTGTTCAACAGCAGGGATGTATTCACGTGGTACTACACCACCAACGATTTTGTTTTCAAACTCAAATCCAGCACCTTCTTCGTTTGGTTCAAACTTGATCCAAACGTGACCGAATTGTCCACGTCCACCAGACTGACGTACAAATTTACCTTCAACTTCAGCTGCAGTACGGAACGTTTCACGGTATGCTACCTGTGGCGCACCTACATTAGCTTCAACTTTGAATTCGCGTCTCATACGATCAACAATGATATCTAGGTGAAGCTCACCCATACCAGAGATGATTGTTTGACCAGTCTCAGGGTTTGTTTCAGTTCTGAATGTCGGGTCTTCTTCAGCAAGTTTGCCTAGGGCAATACTCATTTTATCTTGGTCACCTTTAGTTTTTGGCTCAATAGCAACCGAGATAACTGGCTCTGGGAACTCCATAGATTCTAAGATGACAAGATTCTTTTCGTCACATAAAGTATCACCAGTTGTAGTATCTTTCAATCCTACTGCTGCAGCAATTTCCCCAGCATATACTGTCGGAATCTCTTCACGAGAGTTTGCGTGCATTTGTAGGATACGTCCTACACGTTCGCGCTTGTCTTTAACAGAGTTGCGAACATAAGAACCAGAATCAAGTGTACCAGAGTAAACACGGAAGAATGTTAACTTACCAACAAACGGGTCAGTCATAACTTTAAATGCTAGAGCAGCAAATGGTGCTTCATCCGATGATTCTCTTGTAACTTTTTCATCTGTATCCGGTAGAGTACCTTCGATAGGAGGTACATCAGTTGGAGCTGGTAGGTAATCAATAACACCATCAAGCATTAATTGAACACCTTTGTTTTTAAACGCAGATCCACAAAATACTGGATAGAATTCTACAGCTATTGTAGCATTACGAATTGCTTTCTTAAGTTCTTCGTTGGAGATTTCTTCCCCTTCTAGATACTTCATCATCAGCTCTTCATCTAGTTCAGATACTGATTCAAGAAGGCTAGTTCGTAATTCTTCTGCTTTAGCTTTATATTCATCCGGAATTTCAACTGCTTCTGCACGTGTACCTAAATCATCTTCATAGAAATAAGCTACCATGTCGATTAGGTCGATAATTCCGCTGAATTCATCTTCTGCACCGATTGGGTATTGAACAGGATGAGCGTTTGCTCCCAAACGTTCTTTTAATGTACCAACGGAGTATAAGAAGTCAGCACCGGTTTTATCCATTTTGTTGATAAATACGATACGTGGTACACCATAAGTTGTTGCTTGGCGCCAAACTGTTTCAGTTTGAGGCTCAACTCCAGATTGTGCATCCAGTACTGTAACCGCACCATCAAGTACACGTAATGAACGTTCAACTTCTACTGTGAAGTCTACGTGTCCTGGTGTATCGATGATGTTGATACGATGACCTTTCCATTGAGCAGTTGTAGCAGCAGAAGTGATTGTAATTCCGCGCTCTTGCTCTTGCTCCATCCAGTCCATTTGTGAAGCACCTTCGTGTGTTTCACCAATCTTATGAATGCGTCCTGTATAGAAAAGAATACGCTCAGTTGTAGTGGTTTTACCTGCATCAATGTGTGCCATAATACCAATATTGCGCGTCTTTTCCAAGGAGAACTCTCTTGCCATGTATTCTTCTCCTTCCTGTTAAAACCTTTATTTTTGTTTATATTACCAACGGTAGTGAGCAAATGCTTTATTTGCTTCTGCCATTTTGTGCATATCTTCGCGTTTCTTAACAGATGCACCTGTATTATTTGAAGCGTCTAGAATTTCATTCGCTAAACGTTCTTCCATTGTTTTTTCTCCGCGTAGACGTGCGTAGCTAACAATGTAACGTAAACCTAAAGTTTGACGACGTTCTGGACGAACTTCAACTGGTACTTGGTAGTTTGAACCACCAACACGGCGTGCGCGTACTTCAAGTACAGGCATAACGTTTTTCATAGCTTGCTCAAATACTTCCATCGGATTTTGTCCGCTGCGTTGTTCAACTAGTTCAAAAGCGTTATAAAGAATCTTTTGAGCAATGCCTCGTTTTCCGTCCACCATAATTTGGTTGATTAAACGAGTTACTAGTTTTGATTTATAAATTGGATCTGGCAAGACATCGCGCTTAGGTACTGGTCCTTTACGTGGCATATGTCCCCCTCCTTTCCTATATCATGATGTTAAACCTTTTGTATTACTTTTTCTCTTTAGGGCGTTTTGTACCGTATTTAGAGCGACCTTGCATACGACCGTCTACTCCAGCAGTATCAAGTGCACCACGAACGATGTGGTAACGTACCCCAGGTAAGTCTTTTACACGTCCTCCACGGATTAATACTACACTGTGTTCCTGTAGGTTGTGACCAATACCAGGAATGTATGCAGTTACCTCCATGTTGTTTGATAAACGAACACGAGCATATTTACGTAAAGCTGAGTTCGGTTTTTTAGGAGTTAGTGTACCAACACGAGTACAAACACCACGTTTTTGTGGAGAGTTTTCATCAGTTAGAGACTTTTTGAAACTGTTGTACCCTTTGTTAAGTGCTGGTGAGTTAGATTTCTTAGGTTTGCTTACGCGACCTTTGCGGACAAGTTGGTTAATTGTAGGCATTATGTTGTCCTCCCTTCTGTTCTTTTGTTAGTAAATAGCTAGTTAACACCTGTTTTGTAATCCCACACATCCAGGCGGTTCATCTTAGGGCAAAAAACAAAGCTTTCACAAGAGAATCTCTTGCCAAAACTATTTTTACTTCTTGATTGCTACCGTAGATGCGCCTACATCAATACCACATGCGGCTCCTAGCTTTTTCTTGGAATCAACACGCTCGACTTCAATGTCTAGCGTCTTAGCTAATTCTTCTACTTTTAGTGTAACGAACCGATCAGCATCTTCGGCTATATACACTTGTTTCACTTGGCCATTTTTCATGGCTTTAAGTGTTTGCTTTACACCGATAATTGTGTGTGACTTTACTTGGGTTACTTTTTCATAAGACATGTGTATATCCTCCAAAGTATCAAGTATAAATCGGAAGCACCTTGAATATAGTATCATCCTAGTGTTTTAATGTCAACTAGATTTCTAATATTTTTTGGTGCTTCCTGATGTTTTTTACAGCTAGTTTTCTAAGATAATATTTCTTGCCATGTTCGCGGCGAGAATACACTACGCTTTCACTTCCAGTACAAGTGCGACATCTGCTCGAAAGGACCTCGCAGTGTCTTCTTTGCCGTGGGCGGCTGGTGAGCCAGGCTGCTACTTGAATAATCTTCTTCGCAGCCTTGCACCGAGGAAGCCCGCTGCGTAGCATTACTTGCAGACGCAGGTGCATCTCTCGGGTCTCACCTATGCCTATCTTCCCGCAGGAGTCTCCGTGTATTCTCGCCGCTCAGAGCAATGACATTATTTACTTACCAAAAATATATCTAGAAACAAACAACTCATAAATTTTCCAATTATTACTGAACTGGTTGTTCTAGTTCTTCTGTTGTTTCTTCTTGTTCTACTTGTGGTAGTTGGATTTTGCGGTAGCGTTGCATGCCTGTTCCGGCTGGTACTAGCTTACCGATTATTACGTTTTCTTTAAGTCCTAATAGTTCGTCGCGTTTTCCTTTGATGGCTGCGTCGGTTAGAACTCTTGTTGTTTCTTGGAATGATGCAGCAGATAAGAATGAATCTGTTTCTAGGGAAGCTTTTGTGATACCTAGTAATACAGGTCTTCCTACTGCAGGTTGGTTACCTTCAATTAACACTTTGCGGTTCGCTTCTTTGAATTGATGTAATTCAAGTAATGATCCTGGTAATACATCTGTATCCCCAGCATCCAGTACACGAACTTTGCGAAGCATTTGACGAACCATTACCTCAACGTGCTTATCACCAATTTCTACACCTTGCATGCGATATACACGTTGCACTTCACGTAACAAGTAATCTTGAACGCCAGCTACACCTTGAACACGGATAAGTTCTTTCGGATCGACTGAACCTTCTGTAAGTTCTTGACCAGCAATAACTTCATCCCCAACAGATACTTTCAAGCGAGCATTATATGGCACAGCATATGAACGTTGCTCTACATCACCTTGTATTACAATCTCTTGTTTGTCTTTAACTTCGTGAATTTCTAGTACAGTACCATGAACTTCACTAATGATCGCTTGCCCTTTAGGGTTACGCGCTTCAAACAATTCTTGAATACGTGGTAAACCTTGTGTGATATCGTCCCCTGCTACCCCACCAGTGTGGAATGTACGCATGGTTAACTGAGTTCCTGGCTCACCGATAGATTGAGCGGCGATAATACCAACTGCTTCTCCTACTTCTACTTCAGAACCAGTTGCTAAGTTACGACCATAACATTTTTTACATACGCCGTGTTTCGTATTACATGTGAATACGGTACGGATTGTTACTTTTTCAATTCCTGCTTCTACAATCTGTTTCGCCTGATCTTCAGAAATTACTTTATCATACTCTACAATAACTTCGTTCGTTTCAGGGTGCACAATTTCTTCAAATGCAGTACGACCTACTAAACGGTCAAATAACGGTTCAATTACTTCGTTTCCATCCGTTAATGCAGTTACTGGTAAACCTCTGTCTGTTCCACAATCTGTTTCACGAACGATAACATCTTGAGCCACATCAACAAGACGACGAGTTAAGTAACCAGAGTCAGCTGTTTTCAGTGCTGTATCGGCAAGACCTTTACGCGCACCGTGGGTAGAAATGAAATACTCTAATACAGTTAAACCTTCACGGAAGCTAGATTTAATCGGTAACTCGATAATACGACCAGCTGGGTTGGCCATTAGACCACGCATACCCGCTAACTGTGTAAAGTTAGATGCGTTACCACGGGCACCAGAGTCACTCATCATAAAGATTGGGTTACGGTTATCTAGTGATTCCATTAGTTTATTTTGGATATTATCTTTCGCTTGCGTCCAAATAGCAATAACACGATCATAACGCTCTTCCTCTGTGATTAAACCACGACGGAATTGCTTCATCACGTTATCTACTTTCTTCTGCGCTTCAACTAGAATTTCTTCTTTTTCAGGTAATACCACGATATCGGAAATACCAACTGTCATACCTGCTGTAGTTGACATGCTGAATCCAAGATCTTTCATGCGGTCAAGCATTTTAGATGTTTCCGTAATTTTAAAGCGTTTGAAGACTTCAGCGATAATGTCACCTAAGAAGCCTTTCTTGAACGGCTTAATAAGTTCGCGCTTTTGAATCTCTTCTTTAACATTTGTTCCTTTTTCAACAAAGTACATTTCCGGAGTACGTTCCTCTAGATTTGTTCTTGTTGGTTCGTTAATGTATGGGAACGAGTCAGGTAAAATTTCATTAAATATTAATTTACCAACTGTGGTAATTAATAATTGGTTATTCTGTTCTGCTGTGAATGTTTTATTGTTTAAGCTTGAAGCTTGAACGGCAACACGTGTGTGCAAATGAACATAACCATTTTGATAAGCGATTCTAGCCTCGTCAACACCAGTAAATACTGTACCTTCACCTACTGCATTTTCACGTTCTAACGTTAGGTAGTAGTTACCTAATACCATATCCTGAGATGGTGTAACAACTGGTTTACCATCTTTAGGGTTTAAAATGTTTTGTGCAGCAAGCATTAGTAAACGAGCTTCCGCTTGTGCTTCTGCTGAAAGTGGTACGTGAACCGCCATTTGGTCACCATCAAAGTCAGCATTATATGCTGTACATACTAGAGGGTGAAGACGAATTGCACGACCTTCTACTAGTGTCGGTTCAAATGCTTGAATACCAAGTCTGTGAAGCGTAGGGGCACGGTTTAGTAATACCGGATGCTCCTTAATAACGTCTTCAAGAACTCCCCAAACATCTTGGTGAACACGTTCAATCTTACGTTTTGCAGATTTTATATTATGTGCGATACCGCGCTCTACTAACTCTTTCATAATGAAAGGCTTAAACAGTTCTAACGCCATTTCTTTCGGTAAACCACATTGGTACATTTTAAGGTTTGGACCTACTACGATAACAGAACGACCAGAATAGTCTACACGTTTACCTAGTAAGTTTTGACGGAAACGACCTTGCTTACCTTTAAGCATATGAGAAAGAGATTTCAATGGACGGTTACCTGGTCCTGTAACAGGACGTCCGCGGCGACCATTATCAATTAAAGCATCTACAGCTTCTTGTAGCATACGCTTTTCATTTTGAACAATAATACTAGGAGCACCTAGGTCTAATAGACGTTTTAGACGATTGTTACGGTTTATAACACGACGATATAAATCGTTTAAGTCAGAAGTAGCGAAACGGCCACCATCTAACTGTACCATTGGTCTAATTTCTGGTGGGATAACCGGAAGAACATCTAAGATCATCCAAGATGTATCATTACCAGAATTACGGAATGCTTCTAGCACTTCTAAACGTTTGATTGCTCTAGTTCTACGTTGTCCTTGAGCAGTTTTTAATTCTTCTTTTAGTGCATCTACTTCTTTATCAAGATCGATATCTTGAAGAAGTTTACGGATCGCTTCTGCACCCATTTGTGCTTTGAATGTATTACCATATTTTTCGTAATATGCACGGAATTCTTTTTCAGAAAGAAGTTGTTTTTTCTCTAATGGTGTATTACCTGGTTCTGTTACGATATAAGCTGCAAAATAAATGACTTCTTCTAAAGCACGTGGGGACATGTCTAAAACAAGACCCATACGGCTAGGAATCCCTTTGAAATACCAAATGTGAGAAACTGGAGCCGCTAATTCAATATGACCCATACGCTCACGACGTACTTTTGATTTTGTTACTTCAACACCACAACGGTCACAAACAACACCTTTGTAACGTACTCGCTTATATTTTCCACAATGACATTCCCAGTCCTTTTGTGGTCCAAAGATACGTTCACAGAATAAACCATCTTTTTCAGGCTTTAATGTACGGTAGTTAATGGTTTCTGGTTTTTTAACCTCGCCATATGACCAAGAACGAATCTTTTCAGGTGAAGCTAAACCTATTTTCATGAATTCAAAATTATTTACATCTAACAAGGGTATACCTCCCTTTTTAATGTCCGTTTTCCAATGGATTTACTTACGAATGAGATGTGGGGGAAAGACAAATACGTCAATTCCCCGCCATCCTTAATTTTCTTCAACTTCTAAATTCAACTTGCTTGCCGCTTGCGTTTCCTCTTCTTCAAGGTCGCGCATTTCTATTTCTGATTCGTCTCCTGCTAAGATTTTCACATCTAAGCCAAGACTCTGTAATTCTTTAATTAATACTTTAAATGATTCTGGAACTCCCGGTTCAGGGACATTGTCACCTTTCACGATAGCTTCATACGTCTTCACACGTCCAACCACATCATCCGATTTAACGGTTAGGATTTCCTGAAGTGTATATGCAGCACCGTATGCTTCCAGTGCCCAAACCTCCATCTCACCAAAACGCTGTCCACCGAACTGAGCTTTACCACCCAGTGGTTGTTGTGTAACTAGTGAGTAAGGTCCAGTTGAACGAGCATGTAATTTGTCATCAACCATGTGTGCTAGTTTAATCATATACATGACACCAACAGATACACGGTTATCAAATGGTACCCCGGTTCTTCCATCATACAGAATTGTTTTCGCATCTCTTGGCATACCTGCTTCTTCTAACGTATCCCAAACATCTTGTTCTGTCGCTCCATCGAATACAGGTGTCGCAACATGAATACCTAAAGCTCTTGCAGCCATACCTAAATGCAATTCAAACACCTGTCCGATGTTCATACGTGATGGTACCCCAAGTGGGTTAAGCATGATATCGACTGGCGTTCCATCAGGTAAGAATGGCATGTCTTCTTCTGGTAATATACGGGAAATTACCCCTTTGTTACCGTGACGTCCTGCCATTTTATCCCCTTCATGGATTTTACGCTTTTGTACGATGTAAACACGTACTAATTCGTTTACGCCTGGTGGTAATTCGTCGCCATCTTCACGATTGAAGACTTTAACATCTAGCACAATACCACCAGCACCATGCGGTACACGTAATGACGTGTCACGAACTTCACGTGCCTTTTCACCGAAGATTGCATGTAACAAACGTTCTTCTGCTGAAAGCTCGGTAACCCCTTTAGGTGTTACTTTACCAACAAGGATATCACCATCTGAAACTTCTGCTCCGATACGGATAATTCCTTGTTCATTTAGATTTTTAAGCGCTTCTTCCCCAACGTTAGGGATGTCGCGTGTAATTTCTTCTGGTCCAAGCTTTGTATCACGAGCTTCTGATTCATACTCTTCAATATGAATAGAAGTGTATACATCATCTTTAACAAGGCGCTCACTCATGATGATCGCATCCTCGTAGTTGTAACCTTCCCATGTCATGAACGCTACTAATACGTTACGTCCCAGAGCAAGTTCTCCTTTTTCCATGGATGGTCCATCTGCAAGAACTTCACCTTTTGTTACACGATTGCCTTCTTGTACGTTAGGACGTTGGTTTATACAAGTACCTTGGTTAGAACGGATAAACTTCTGAAGCTTATAACGGTCTAAATCGCCTTGTACTTCTTTACCGTCAACCACTGATACACGACGAACTAAAATTTCTTTTGCTTCAACTCTTTCTACAACACCATCATGTCTACAAATGATTGCCGCACCAGAGTCTTTACCAGAAACGTATTCCATACCAGTACCAACGATAGGTGCCTCTGGATTTAATAACGGAACAGCCTGACGTTGCATGTTCGCTCCCATTAGAGCACGGTTAGAGTCATCGTTCTCTAAGAAAGGAATACATGCTGTCGCTGCAGATACTACCTGCTTCGGAGAAACGTCCATATAGTCAATTTTCTCACGAGCAACAACCGTGTTTTCACCACGGAAACGTGCAACTACTTCCTCATCAGCAAAAGTACCATCTTCATTCAATCTAGCATTTGCTTGGGCAACTACATAGTTGTCTTCTTCATCTGCTGTTAAGTAATCGATTTGGCTTGTAACTCTACCCGTGTCCGGATCAACACGACGATAAGGAGTTTCAATAAAACCAAATTTATTCACTTTCGCATAAGAAGATAATGAGTTAATTAATCCAATGTTTGGTCCTTCAGGAGTTTCAATTGGACACATACGACCATAGTGAGAATAGTGAACGTCACGCACTTCAAAACCAGCACGCTCACGTGTTAAACCACCAGGTCCTAGAGCTGACAGACGACGTTTATGGGTTAATTCAGCTAACGGGTTAGTCTGATCCATAAACTGTGATAACTGTGAGCTACCAAAGAACTCTTTAATAGACGCAATTACAGGACGAATATTAATTAATTGTTGTGGTGTTACACTAGATGTATCTTGAATAGACATACGTTCACGAACAACACGCTCCATACGAGATAACCCGATACGGAACTGGTTTTGTAGTAACTCACCTACAGAACGAAGTCTACGATTACCTAAGTGGTCGATATCATCTGTGTCCCCAACTTGGTGTAATAAGTTAAAGAAATAACTAATAGATGCTAATATATCAGCTGGTGTAATATGTTTTACACTAGAATCAATATTTGCATTACCAATTAAGTTTAGTACTCTTTCACCACTAGGATCAGTAGGGTCTACAATCTTAATAGATTGAATGCGGATAGAATCCTCTAATACTCCATCATGTGGTTCAAGAATTTGTTCTCCTAAGACTACATCGGTTTTCTCGATGTAAGGGATAATTTTATCTAATAATCTACGTTCGACCTTATCCCCTGCTTCTGCAAGAACTTCTCCAGTATCTGTATCTACAATCGGTTCTGCCAACACTTGGTTGAACAGACGATTTTTAAGATGAAGTTTCTTATTGATCTTGTAACGTCCAACATGCGCTAGGTCGTAACGTTTAGGATCAAAGAAACGTGAGATTAGTAAGCTTTTTGCATTTTCTACAGTAGGTGGTTCACCCGGACGCAGACGCTCATAAATTTCTAGAAGCGCTTTTTCAGTTGATTCTGTATTGTCTTTTTCTAGAGTGTTGATTAAATATTCGTTTTCACCTATTAAATCGATGATTTCTTGATCGGTTCCAAAACCAAGCGCACGTAATAGTACGGTAATTGGCAATTTACGTGTACGATCAATACGAACATAAGCGACATCTTTTGCATCTGTTTCAAACTCTAACCAAGCTCCTCGGTTTGGAATGACAGTTGCAGCAACGCCACGTTTTCCGTTTTTATCGATTTTTTCATTAAAATAGACACTAGGTGAACGTACTAGCTGAGAAACGATTACACGCTCAGCACCATTAATAATGAACGTACCAGTATCTGTCATGAGAGGGAAGTCTCCCATAAAGACTTCTTGCTCTTTCACTTCGCCAGTTTCGTTATTAATTAAACGAACTTTCACACGAAGTGGAGCATTATAAGTAACATCTCTTTCTTTTGATTCATCTACAGGATACTTCGGCTCACCTAAGCTATAATCAACAAACTCAAGTGATAGATTACCTGTAAAGTCCTCGATCGGAGAAATGTCTTGGAACATTTCTCGCAAACCTTCTTCCATAAACCATTGATATGAAGCGGTTTGGATTTCGATTAGATTCGGCAATTCTAATACTTCACTGATGCGCGCATAACTTCTACGTTGGCGGTGCCGTCCATACTGAACTAGTTGACCTGTCAACTGCTTCACCTCTCAAATCATGCATATTTTATTTGCGAGCAAAGCTCACATGTAAATAACTAAATATATTGTTAGAAAACATCCGCCTCTTAAATCAAGAAACGTTTGTTTCAAAACAGAAAAAAACTAAATAGGTAATATGTACAAGTAACACACGAAAGCGAAAACAACTAGAACAATTAGTCTACTCACTCAAGTGAAACAATTACTTGCCAACCCTAAAAATATGGGGTATGATTTTAAAATAGAAAAGCAATAATAACCTATACATCTATGTGAAAATACATGGACAAAACGTGAAAAATAGATAGAACGCCCTTAAAATCTCGATTCTATCATTGTTTCCTAATCACGATGAATTATACACTTTTCTTTATTTCAAAAAAATTCCTCTTGACAAAATAACCCCATATTAGCATTTTATTATATTACCATAATCCCACTACTTGAGTCAATCATTTATTGATCGCAATATAAAATAACCTTTACTCTTTACTACCGTTTCACAATTTCCGAATAAAGACTCTAATTTTTGTATGGCAGAAGGAGCTCCTTGCTTTTTCTGAATGACTACCCAAAGCTCGCCACCTTGAAGTAAACTTTGTTTGCTACCTTCAAACATTCCATGCACAACATTTTTACCAGCTCGAATGGGCGGGTTTGTTAAAATAGCAGCAAATTTCCTCTGTTCTAATCCTGAAAATTGGTCACTCAGTACAAATTCTACATTTTCTACTCCGTTTTGTTTTGCGTTAGATGCAGCTAGCGCTAATGCCCGTTCATTAACATCTGCCATCACAACTAATTGATTCTGCAATTCACCAGCGATGGATATCCCTATCGGCCCATAACCACAGCCCAAATCGAGTACATCTCCAGGGATTTCAGGCGGAGTAAATGTTTCTATTAATAACCTCGATCCAAAATCTACTTCATTCTTAGAAAACACACCGACATCACTTGTAAATTTATATTCTTTTCCTCTCAGTCTGTAATTCCAATGTTTGGGTGAACTTTTTGATTGGGGTTTTTGCGAAAAGTAATGCTCAGACATTTGGGCACCTACTTTACTTTATGTTATAAGGAAGACTCTTAGTGTAAATGTAGAGCCCGTCGAATATTTACGACGAGCTCATGTTCATTTTAATAGAATTATTATTTAACTTCTACAGAAGCGCCTGCTTCTTCAAGTTTAGCTTTAACTTCTTCAGCTTCATCTTTAGAAACGCCTTCTTTAACAGCTTTAGGAGCGTTATCTACTAAATCTTTAGCGTCTTTTAAGCCAAGACCAGTGATTTCGCGAACTGCTTTAACAACTTTAATTTTAGAAGCACCAGCATCAGCAAGTACAACATCAAATTCAGTTTTCTCTTCAGCAGCTCCACCAGCAGCAGCACCAGCTACAGCAACAGGCGCAGCAGCAGTTACTCCGAATTCTTCTTCAATAGCTTTAACAAGATCGTTAAGATCTAATACAGACATTTCTTTAATAGCGTCGATAATTTGCTCTTTAGTCATTTTTAATTTCCTCCTAATTTTAATTGTTTTATGGTAAGACTAATCGTTGATTTACTATCAACTTACGCGCCTTGTTCTTCTTTTTGTTCTGCAACAGCTTTTGTAACATAAGCAAAGTTGCGCATTGGTGCTTGTAGTACAGAAAGTAGCATAGAAAGCATACCTTCGTAGTTTGGTAGATCTGCAAGCTCTTTGATTTGATCAAGAGATACTAATTTACCTTCTAGTACACCCGCTTTAATTTCTAAAGCTTCATGTTCCTTAGCGAAGTTGCTTAGGATTTTAGCTGGAGCGATTACATCATCTTTACTGAATGCAATAGCTGTTGGCCCAACTAATACTTCATTTAATTCAGCTAACTCAGCTGCTTCAGCTGCACGACGAGACATGGTGTTTTTGTACACTTTGAACTCAACACCAGCTTCACGAAGTTGCTTACGAAGTTCAGTAACTTCTGCAACGTCAAGACCACGATAATCAACTAAAACTGTTGATTGGCTTTCACGGAATTTATCAGCGATTTCTTGTACGATTTGTTGTTTCTGTTCCAATATTTTTGACATTGTTCCACCTCCCGTTAGTTTCGTCCATCATACCGCGCTAGGTTTATCATCAAAAGAGCCCCCATATAGACATGGAGGCTCGAATAAACAAAGTTAAATTTGTTTTAGGACACCTCGGCAGGATATTAAGCGAATTCGCACCTACTGTCTACGGTACAACGTATTCAATTAATCACGAATCTTAGTATATCGAATCAAACGGTAAAAGTCAATTACCAATTAACGGTAGTTTGAAACGTCTACTCTAATTCCAGGTCCCATTGTTGAAGTAATTGCTACGTTCTTCATGTAAACCCCTTTAGCTGCTTGAGGTTTAACTTTAACAATTGTTTCAACAAGAGCTTCGAAGTTTTCAACAAGCTTTTGGTTATCGAAAGAAATTTTTCCGATTGGAACGTGGATGTTAGATTGCTTATCTACGCGATATTCAACCTTACCAGCTTTAATTTCTTTGATTGCTTTTTCTACTTCGAACGTAACTGTTCCAGTTTTAGGGTTTGGCATAAGACCTTTTGGTCCTAACACTCTACCTAATTTACCAACTTCAGCCATCATGTCTGGAGTTGCAACGATCACATCGAATTCAAACCAACCTTGGTTGATTTTGTTGATTAGATCTTGATCTCCAACATAATCTGCTCCAGCCGCTTCAGCTTCTTTTACTTTATCACCTTTAGCGAATACTAGTACACGTTGTGTTTTACCAGTACCGTTTGGTAACACCATAGCGCCACGGATTTGTTGGTCAGCTTTCTTAGGGTCAACCCCTAAACGGAAAGCAACTTCTACAGTTTCATCAAATTTAGCTTTTGCTGTTTCTTTTAATAAAGCAACAGCTTCGTTTATATCATAAGATTTAGAACGATCAATTAGCTTTGTAGCTTCTTGATATCTTTTACCTCTTTTAGCCATTATATATTTCCTCCTCTAATGTGGTAATAACGGTAGTACCTCCCACTTATAGAAGCAGACCTTGCTTCTATAAAGCTTGCGATACAATCTACAAATTCAATAGATTGTTTTCATGAAAAAGGTTGCGCGAAACGGAAGACCATCACCGCAACCTCTAGTTCGTAACATGTTAATGTATTAGTCTTCGATAACAATTCCCATGCTACGTGCAGTTCCTTCAACCATGCGCATCGCTGCTTCTACGTCAGCGGCGTTTAAATCTGGCATTTTAGTTTCTGCAATCTCTCTTACTTTATCACGTTTCAAAGTCGCAACTTTGGTTTTATTAGGTTCACCAGAACCAGACTCAAGACCAGCCGCTTTTTTAAGTAATACAGCAGCAGGTGGAGTTTTCGTAATAAATGTAAATGAACGGTCTTCAAATACTGTGATTTCAACCGGAATGATTAAACCAGCTTGATCTTGCGTACGTGCGTTGAATTCCTTACAGAATCCCATGATATTAACACCAGCTTGACCTAGTGCAGGTCCCACCGGTGGAGCTGGATTCGCTTTACCAGCTGGAATTTGCAATTTAACTAATTTGATTACTTTTTTAGCCACGAGACACACCTCCTTAAAGTCCGTGATGTGGTAATTGGGGATTTTCCCCTCCCACTCAGGTTTTCATGTTCCCTTCTAGGGCATGAATAACAAAAGAATTTTAGCATGTATTAGAAAAAAAAGCAAGTGCCTTTCTAAAGCAAAATACTCTCTTCAGTGTTTCTTGCCTTGTCCGCGGCACGGATACACTTCGCTTTTACTTCCAGCACAGGAGCGACATCTGCTCGAAACTACCTCGCAGTGTCTACCTTGCCGCGGGCGGCTGGTGAGCCAGGCTGCTACTTGAGATAACTTCTCTGCAGCCTTGCCCCGAGGAAGCCTACTTCGAAGCATTACTTGCAGACGCAGGGGCATCCAAGGGTCTCACCTATGCCTATCCTCCCGCAGGAGTCTCCGTGTATACAGGCCGCTCAGTGCGAACATTTACTTTTTTTCTCTTGCTTTATTCTATAACTTTTCTTTTAAAAACCTTATATTTTTCGAATATTATATTTTCTCAATTTGAGAGAAGTCTAGTTCTACTGGGGTTTCTCGGCCGAACATGTTGACGTGGACTTTTACTTTTTGTTTGTCCATGTCAATGTGCTCGATGGATCCGGTGAAGTTTGAGAATGGTCCGTCGGTTACGCGAACGTTTTCTTTAAGTTCAAAGTCTACCTGGATGACAGGTTCTGCCATACCCATTCGTTTAAGGATTGCTTCTGCTTCTCCTGGCATTAATGGGGTTGGTTTTGTTCCTCCACCACTTGAACCGATGAAACCTGTTACTCCTGGTGTGTTACGAACAACATACCAAGAATCATCTGTCATGATCATTTCAGCTAATACATAGCCTGGGAACACTTTCTTTTTCAAGACTTTTTTCTTCCCGTTTTTTATTTCTGTTTCTTCTTCCTCAGGAACGATGACTCTGAAGATTTTATCTTCCATTCCCATCGTTTCCACACGCTTTTCTAAATTTGCTTTTACTTTGTTCTCATATCCTGAGTACGTATGAATAACATACCAATTTTTCTCCATTCATTTAGGACAATTATGTTGCCCTTCCCTCCCTTAATCCGTGAAATTACTATCGCAATAGAAAAATACATATTAAAAAAACCCGTAGATTTTCCGGGTTTTTCAAAAATTTCCTTATCTATTTTTCATTATAACATATTTGTAGGAAAATTATTCAAAAAATAAGTTCAACACTTGTGATATACCTAAATCAACTAATCCAAAGAAAATCGCCATAAAGATTACTGTTGATATTACAACTACTGTATAGCTTGTTAGCTCTTTACCTTTTGGCCAGCTAACCTTCTTCATTTCTTTCGATACGTTACTTAGAAACTTAAACATGCTTGTACCCTCCCCAAACTTAGGCCCTGAAGATGCGTAAAACGTTTACTAGGTTAATTTATTTTGTTTCGCGATGCAATGTATGCTCACCACAGGTTTTACAATATTTGCGCACTTCCATGCGATCAGCTTGTGTGGATACATTCTTAGTCGTAGTATAATTTCTGCTAGAACAAATTGCACACGCTAATATAATCTTTTTCGTCATACTTTCACCCCGTATTTCGGGATATTTCCTCATTTAAATGTAGCATGCTTGTCAGCACATGTCAATGGCGCCCTAAAGACTTACTTCATTAGTCTCCATCAGCTGTTCAAGCTTTCGTTTTACTCTTTGCAGGGCGTTATCAATCGATTTTACATGCCGATTTAAATCTGCTGATATTTCTTGATAGGTACGTCCTTCTAAGTACAATTGTAAGACGCCTCTCTCAAATTCACTTAAGAGCTCAGAAAGCTTTATTTCCATATCACCAAATTTTTCTTGATTAACGAGTAATTCTTGTGGATCAATTGCCTTTGATCCTGCGATAACATCCAGTAATGTTCTATCGGACTCTTCATCATAAATAGGCTTGTCCAATGAAACATAAGAATTAAGTGGAATATGTTTTTGTCTCGTTGCGGTTTTAATAGCGGTAATAATTTGCCTTGTAATACACAATTCGGCAAATGCTTTAAACGAAGTCATCTTACCTTCGTTATAATCGCGAATCGCTTTGTAGAGGCCTATCATTCCTTCTTGAATAATATCCTCTTTATCCGCTCCAATTAAAAAATATGTTCTCGCTTTTGCCCGGACAAAGTTTTTATACTTCGTAATTAAATAGTCTAATGCCTGATTATCACCTTGATGGATTAACTCTAAAATCTCATCATCATCAAGCGCAACTAATTTGTCGCTATCTTCGGTTAATTGCTTGATGTTCATCCGGAAAGCCTCCTTGACAAGTAGTCAATTGTTAAAAACATTATACAGTAAGCGATTTAATAACTCAATAGCTTTAATTTTCAAACGGTTTACATAATCGGAAGTAAAAAGCTGTACTAGGAATTAACGCTTTCCCCAAACAAAAAGAGAATCAGGAAAGTGCACCTCTACATTTTCCCTCTTCTCCATTTTTCAAACTTCTCTAATATGTCATCATTTAATGGTATTTTTGACTTTGGTTTCGACTGCTGGTGTTTAGTGACACTACTTGTGATTTCGCGTTCAAGATTGGTTAGCTCTATCGCTAGCTCTCGAGCAGATTTTCGTAATGCCCCTTGTCCAAACGTAACCCGTTGCTCGGTGTAGTCTGAGGTTGCAACATATATTTGGGTTTTTACATTTTTTATCTTTTTTACTAGCCGTTCAATACATTCGTCGGCAGTTTCTTTCTCTTTTGTATAAATAATCTCAACTTTATATTGCTTCAGCCTATTCTCTATACCACGAACATAATAAGCATCGAATACAATAATTACTCGTGTACCGGAATATGCTTGATACTCTGCCATTAACTCGATAAGGCGGTCCCGAGCTTGGCTTAAGTCTTTCTTTTTTAACGTTTTGAGTTCATCCCAATCACCGATAATATTATAGCCATCTACGATTAATACAACCATAACCTATTCACCAACAGGATACCTTTTTCGATACACCTCATATAACAATAGACTACACGCAACAGAAGCATTCAGCGAGGAAACCTTCCCCTTCATCGGAAGACTTACTGTCCAGTCACATTTTTCACGGACCAGTCTGCTCATTCCCTTTCCTTCATTCCCAATAACTAATGCGATTGGAAGGGTTCCATCAAGTTTGCGATAATCTTCCGTTGCATCCGCTTCGGTACCAACAACCCAGACATTTTGTCCCTTTAACTCTTCAATCGTATTAGCGATATTCGTAACCCGAGCAACTGGTATATGCTCTAGCGCCCCAGCTGCCGTCTTCGCAACAGTCGCAGTTAAACCTACTGAACGTCTTTTCGGGATAATGACACCATGTGCACCGGTAGCATCTGCAGTACGTAAAATCGAACCTAGGTTATGTGGATCTTCTAATTCATCTAAAATAATAAAGAACGGATCTTCATTTCGTTCCTTTGCTCGTGCAAATAAATCATCTAATGAAGCATATTGGTAGGAAGCGACATAAGCTATTACCCCTTGGTGATTCCCATCTGTTAAATGGTCTAGTTTATTCTTTGGTACCTTTTGTACAATAGTTCCTGCTTGTTTTCCTAGCTGAATGATTTTCCCTTGAGCACTAGAATTTAATTGGTCCGAAATAAGTACTTTATTTACGGATCTTCCTGAATTTAATGCTTCTATTACCGGGTTTTTCCCAATAATCATTTCCTGTTCGGTTTTTTCATGATCCATCTAGCTATTCCTCCTTTCTAATTGTTCAATCGCTAAATTTATCAATTCTTGTAATCTTGTCTCATTTTTAGATAAGTAATGAAACCCTATCAACGCCTCAAACGCTGTGGAGTGACGGTATGTTACGACATCGGTGTTTTTAGGAACGGAGCCGGACTTTGCATTTCTTCCCCTTGCAACAATCCGCTCCTCTTCCTCTGTTAGAATTCCGTTTTCTAACCAATCCCGTAGGACAAAGCTTTGCGCTTTCGCTGATACAAAGGTAATCGCTTCTTGATGTAATTGATTCGGTTTAACCGATCCTTTTTCTAATAAATGTTCTCGAACATACACTTCATAGATTGCATCACCCATATAGGCGAGGGCTAAACTCTTCATCTGTTTTATATCAGTTTCCATGTACTAGCCCCTTTTCCAACGAACCCCTTGAGGTGTGTCCTCTAAGATAATGTTTTTCTCTTTTAATAGATCACGGATCTCATCTGCACGGGCGAAATTACGAGCTTTCCTCGCTTCATTTCTTTCTTCAATCAATGCTTCAATATCTTCATCCAACAATTCCGCTTCATTTTCCACTGTAACGCCAAGGATTTCTAGGAATGCTTTTATCGTTTCTTGAAAAGCGTTAATCACATTTCCGGACGTGTGGTCTTGATTCAAATAAACATTCGCTTCTTTCGTTAAATCAAATAAGACAGAAATAGCATTTGCAGTATTAAAATCATCATCCATTTCCTGTTCAAAACGTTTTTTCACAGCATCAATTTTAGTTAACCATTCCGCTTCATTACGTTCCAGATTCGTACTTGATGCTTTTCGATGCTCTAGGTTCTGATAAGAAGTCAAGATTCGATCTAAACTATTTGCAGCTGATTCTAGTAACTCTTCTGAGAAATTGATTGGATGTCTATACTGAACACTGAGCATAAAGAAGCGAATAACATTAGGGTCATATTGCGCTAATAGGTCTCTTGTTAACACAAAGTTCCCTAAGGATTTAGACATTTTTTCGTTATTAATATTAATATACCCATTATGCATCCAATAGTTTGCAAAAGTTTTTCCGTTATTCGCTTCAGATTGAGCAATCTCATTCTCGTGATGTGGGAAGGTTAAATCTTGCCCACCTGCGTGGATATCAATCGTCTCTCCAAGATATTTCTTCGCCATTGCCGAGCATTCAATATGCCAGCCAGGACGACCTTTCCCCCAAGGTGAATCCCAAGAAATTTCCCCCTCTTTTGCATTTTTCCATAAGGCAAAGTCTAACGGATCATCCTTTTTCTCACCGATTTGAATTCTAGCACCAGACCTTAGTTCATCAATGGACTGATGGGAAAGCTTACCATATCCCTCAAAAGCTCTCGGCTTAAAGTAAACATCACCATCCGCTTCATAAGCAAAGCCTTTGTCGACTAGTTCTTTTATGAAGGAGATAATATCTTGCATTGTATCCGTCACTCGTGGATTATACGTTGCTTTTTTAACCCCTAATTTACTAACGTCTTCTAAATAGGCATCGATATATTTATCCGAAACAGCAAACACATCTTCACCTAACTCATTCGCTCGTTTAATAATTTTGTCATCTACATCGGTAAAGTTAAGAACATAATCTACTTCATAGCCCTTATATTCTAAATATCTTCTAACTGTATCAAAAACAATGGCAGGACGCGCATTTCCAATATGAATGTAGTTGTAAACGGTTGGACCACATACATACATCCGAACTTTCCCATCTTCTATTGGTTTAAATTCTTGTTTTTCACGAGTTAATGTATTATAAATTGTGATCGACATATCCTAATTCCCTTCCTTCAGTTTTGTAATTTCAGCTTTTAATTGGTCAATTTCTGCTTGTAGATCGCTACATTTTTCTTCAACAGGATCAGGTAGTTTGTGATGGTCTAAACGCATAACCTTCTTTCCATCTTGAATGACTACCTTTCCAGGAATTCCTACAACTGTTGAATTATCTGGAACATCTTTCAGCACGACAGAACCAGCGCCTATTTTGGCATTTTCTCCAATCGTGATCGATCCTAAAACTTTTGCACCAGATGCGATTAAGGCATTATCTTTTATCGTAGGATGTCTTTTTCCTTTTTCTTTCCCTGTACCACCGAGTGTTACACCTTGGAAAATGGTTACATTGTCCCCAATCTCACACGTCTCTCCAATGACGACTCCCATTCCATGGTCAATAAACAATCTGCGGCCAATTTTTGCTCCTGGGTGTATTTCGATGCCAGTAAAAAAGCGGCTAATTTGCGATATAACCCGGGCAATAAAGAATAGTTTTCGTTTATAGAATGCATGTGCAATGCGATGGGACCAAACAGCATGTAAGCCTGAATAGGTTAAAAACACTTCAAAATAGGTTCTTGCTGCAGGATCTTGCTCGAAAACAACATCCATATCTTCTTTCATTCGTTTAAAAAACCCCATGTTACATCCCCCTTTGGAAAGGAAAAATAATATTAAACAAATAAAAAACGCCCCTGTGTTAAAACACAGAGACGCTTTTCGCGCGGTTCCACTCTGTTTGGAGGAAATAACCCCCCCCAACTCATGCTCTCATAACGGGAGAGAACCGCCGTTATGTACTAGACCTTTCCATAACGGACTCAAAGGAGCACTTCATAGTTAGCGATTAAAATCACTTCCAGCCATGGTGATTTTCTCTGAGTAATCTACTAGCTATTACTTTCCCTTATCAACGTTCTTTATTTATTGTATTAATACTATATTATAGTTTGGTTGAAATGTGAATCACTATGCTCAAATATTTTGAGCTAATGGCCAGGACTGCGGCTGGAATAAAGATTCACATATTATATTAATTATCTAAGACTTCCTATCAAAACTTAAGCACCTAGATTTTTTAGTAGGTTGTCTAGTCTTTCTACGATTAGGTCTTTTCCTAGTAGTTCGATAGCTAGTGGTAGTTCTGGGCCATGGGTTTGGCCAGTTGTTGCTACTCGGATTGGCATGAATAGTTTTTTACCACGGTGACCTGTTTCTTTTTGGGTTGCTTTGATTTGGTCTTTGATTGAGTCTTTATTAAATTCTTCTAGGTGAATTAGTTTATCGGTAAATACTTGTAATACCTCTGGAACTTGCTCTTCAGCTAGTACAGCCTTTGCCTCTTCATCAAGTTCAACTTCTTTTGTAAAGAACATTTCAGACAGCTCTACGATTTCCTTACCGTAACGTAATTGCTCATGGTATAAGCCAATAACTTTCTCAACCCACTCTTTTGTTTTTGCATCCATGTTTTCTGGTACTCTTCCCGCTTCTATTAAATGCGGAAGTGCTAGGTCAATTACTTTATCTAAGTCAGCTGCTTTAATATATTCATTGTTCATCCATTTTAACTTTTGAACATCGAAAATAGCCGGTGATGTAGACAATCTTTCTGGATCAAAGATTTCGATTAATTTTTCTTGCGTGAATATCTCTTCTTCCCCAACAGGAGACCAGCCTAATAATGCAATAAAGTTAAATAGTGCTTCTGGTAAGTAACCAAGATTTTTATACTGTTCGATGAACTGAAGAATATGATTATCACGTTTACTTAACTTCTTACGATCTTCATTTAAGATTAATGTCATATGACCAAATTTAGGTGCTTCCCAACCAAATGCATCATAAATCATTAGCTGTTTTGGTGTATTGGAAATATGCTCCTCACCACGAAGAACATGGGTAATAGCCATTAAATGATCATCGATGGCAACCGCAAAGTTATACGTTGGAACACCATTTTTCTTTACGATTACCCAGTCACCGAAATCACTTGATTCGAATTTAATTGTACCCCGTACAATATCTTCAAATGTATACGTTACATTATCTGGCACACGGAAACGGATACTTGGTGTTCTACCTTCCGCTTCAAAAGCCGCGATTTGTTCCGGCGTTAGATCGCGATGCTTCCCACCATATTTAGGCGGTTCACTATTGGCAATTTGCTCTTCACGTTCTTGTTCAAGCTCTTCTTCTGTCATGTAACACTTATATGCCAATCCTTTTTCAAGCAATTCATCCACATATTTATTATAAATATCTAAGCGTTCCATTTGACGATATGGTCCATAATTTCCACCTACATCGGCACCTTCATCCCATTCGACGCCTAGCCATTTTAAATATTTAAGCTGACTTTCTTCTCCACCTTCAACATTACGCTTCTCATCCGTATCTTCAATACGAATAATAAACTTTCCATCAAAATGTTTCGCATATAAATAGTTAAATAACGCCGTACGTGTATTTCCAATATGTAAATGCCCAGTTGGACTTGGCGCATAACGTACTCGAACTTCTTTTGTCATAACCGTCTCTACCTTCTTTTCTAAATTTATGTATAAAACATTACTTGTCATAACTTCCTATAACATTATAACAAAAAGTGATAACACTGACTGTTATCACTTTTTATTTATTGTCAATCTCCAATATAAGTTATACCCTTTTTATAATGCTTTTTCAAGTAATTTTGGCTTTGCGAAGATCATACGTCCAGCAGAGGTTTGTAAAACACTAGTTATAAGTACTTCTATCGTTTTTCCAATATAATTTCTGCCTTCTTCCACCACAATCATCGTGCCATCATCTAAATAAGCAATGCCTTGATTTTGCTCTTTCCCATCTTTAATCACTTGAACCATTAATTCTTCACCAGGTAAGACGACCGGTTTTACTGCATTTGCAAGATCATTAATATTTAATACATGAACACCTTGCAAATCACATACTTTATTAAGGTTAAAGTCATTCGTCACCACAATACCATCAATTACTTTAGCTAATTTAATCAGTTTACTATCTACTTCTTGTATATCTTCAAAATCGCCTTCGTAGATTTCTACTTTAATAGGTAAATCCTTTTGGATACGATTCAATACATCTAGACCACGTCTACCACGATTTCGTTTCAGAACGTCTGATGAATCAGCAATATGCTGTAATTCCCCTAAAACAAATTGCGGAATCACAATGGTTCCTTCAATAAAGCTTGTTTGGCAAATGTCCGCAATACGTCCATCAATAATAACACTAGTATCTAGTATTTTAGGTCGTGGTTCATTTGAATCTATATTGTCATTGTCGGTGGAACCTTTTTTCTTCTCTTTCTTGTTGATACTTAACAGATTAATTAATTCATCACGTCGTCTAAATCCAACCTGGAATCCGAAATAACCTAACAGAATCGTAACAAAAAGCGGAATTACTTGTGATACAAATTCAATCTTTGTCTCTTGGATTGGTAAGTTAATTAAAAATGCCGTAACTAGACCGATTATAAGTCCTAGACTTCCAAAGAGTAAATCACCAATTGGGATTTTAACTAGTCCCTCTTCTATCCATCTTAAGAAATCTACAATATAATCCGTTACTAGATAGGAAATAACAAATAAAATAATTGCACCTACTACAGCACCTAAATACGGTGATTCAATCCAATTCATATCAGTAAAATCTAATAGCTTAATAACATATGGTATATATAAATACCCAATGGTACCCCCTGAAATTATAAAGAATAAATGTACAATCTTTTTCAGCACCACTGTCACCTCCTAACCATTATTATTGCCTATTAACCTAAAATAATAACCATTATTTTTTAGTAAACTTGGCGTTCGCAAAGTATTTAGGCAATGCTTACTTCGCATATGTGGAAATAGGAAAGTTTTAAGCTTTCTCATTCTGCCAAAATAGAGTAGTACTTCACCATCATAGCATAGCTTCAAAAAACATTCAAACTGGTAAAACCATAAATTTTATCACAGTAAAAATACAAAGTCAATCAAAATTCGACAATTTTCTATTATTTTTTTCTAATCTATTATCTTGGTATGGCTATATCTAGCGCTTCTTGGATAGTTTTAACACCAATTACACTAATATCTTTCGGTATTGTCCAACCTTCTAAGTTGTTTTGTGGACAAATAACCCGTTTAAAACCAAGTTTTCGAGCCTCTTGAACTCGTTGTTCTATTCTGGATACTCTTCTTATTTCACCGGTTAATCCAACTTCTCCTATAAAAATATCATCTGGTCGTGTCGGAATATCTCGAAAGCTGGAAGCAATACTTACAGCTGTCGCTAAATCAATTGCTGGCTCGTCCAATTTCACTCCACCAGCAACTTTAATATAAGCATCTTGGTTTTGCAGCATAAGTCCAACCCGCTTCTCTAAAACAGCCATCAGTAAGGACACCCGATTATGATCAATTCCGGTAGCCATCCTTCTCGGATTACCAAAACTTGATGGGGAGACTAATGCTTGAATTTCCACTAATACAGGTCTAGTGCCTTCCATTGATGCAACAACCGTTGATCCTGCAGTACCTTGAGATCGTTCTTCTAAAAATATTTCCGAAGGATTCAGCACTTCTCGTAGTCCTTCTTCCTTCATTTCAAAAATTCCCATCTCATTCGTACTACCAAAACGGTTTTTCACACCACGTAGTATACGATACGTATGATGTCTTTCCCCTTCAAAGTAAAGCACCGTATCTACCATGTGTTCGAGTAACCTTGGACCTGCAATTGCTCCTTCTTTCGTTACATGTCCAACAATAAAAATAGGAACACCTGTCGTTTTAGCAATTCGCATTAACTCACTAGTACATTCTCTTACCTGGGATACACTACCAGGTGCACTAGTAACCTCTTCTCGATAAATCGTTTGAATCGAGTCAATAATGACCAGTGATGGCTTTAAATGATCGATATGATTCGTAATCGTCAGCAAATTTGTTTCCGATAGGACGTAAAGTAAATCCGAGCTTACTCCTAAGCGATCTGCGCGGAGCTTCGTTTGTCTAGTAGATTCTTCACCAGATATATAGAGAACGGGTAGCTGTTTCTCTGCTAGTTGTGAAGAGACTTGTAATAGTAGAGTGGACTTCCCAATCCCTGGGTCCCCTCCGATAAGTACTAATGAACCTGGAACTACCCCGCCGCCGAGCACTCGATTTAATTCATTTAGGTTCGTTGTAATACGTGGTTCGTCTCGTGATTCTATGGATGTGATTTTTTCTGGTTTGCTTCCGGCACTAGATATGCCACTAAATGTATGTCTTGATTGTTTACCTGTAATTTCAGTTTCTTCAACAAAGCTATTCCAGTTGTTACAGCCTGGACATTTCCCCATCCACTTTGCTGATTCATATCCACATTCTTGGCAAACAAATTTTGTTTTTCTTTTTGCCACTGATATCAGTCCTTTCGGATATCTCTATTATATACGTATAAAGTGTTGCTATGGTTACAGTTATCTATCAATTTAGTATTATTTTCCTAAAGTTTGCCACATATTTTTCATATAATTTTTAAGATGCTTTTCAATAATTGCCCACCGAAACCGCAGGCGCTCACCCTAGCCACTTATTCCGCGGGAGTCTCCGGGGATTCAGTCCGCTCAGTGGAATAACGATATATTTTATCCTTACTTTTCGGTGACAAATTTATAGAATCTTTTTTAAGTAGCATCTTATCATATTTTTTAAGTTACGAAAAAAACTAGAAGGGGGGATTCCTTCTAGTTTTTTGGTGAGGGAACGAAATTTTCATTAGGATAAAATGATGAAATCGCCTTTGTTGTTGAGGCCGATTTTTACTTTTTCTCCAATTTTTATCGTACCCTTCAGTAATTCCTCTGATAATAAATCTTCTATATTTTTTTGGATGGATCTTCTTAATGGTCTTGCACCATATTCTGGATCAAATCCTTCGTTAGCAATTTTTTCAACCGCTTTATCCGTTAGTGTAAAGTCTATGTTTTGTTCCACTAAACGCTTTTGAACATCTTTAATCATAAGCGTAACAATGGATTTCATATGCTTCTTCTCTAAAGAATGGAATACGATTGTCTCATCAATTCGGTTTAAGAACTCCGGACGGAATGCTTTTTTCAACTCATCCATTACTTTAGATTTCATATTGTCATAGTCCTTGTTTTCGTCACCTAAGTTGAAGCCAACATACTTATTACGTTTAAGTTCACTTGCTCCAACATTAGAAGTCATGATTAACACCGTATTACGGAAATCTACGACACGCCCTTTTGAATCTGTTAAGCGACCATCCTCTAATACTTGTAGTAGAATGTTAAATACTTCTGGGTGTGCTTTTTCAATTTCGTCAAGTAGTACTACAGAGTACGGCTTTCTACGAACTTTTTCCGTTAGCTGGCCCCCCTCTTCATATCCAACATATCCTGGAGGTGAACCTACAAGACGTGATGTGGAGTGCTTTTCCATGTACTCTGACATATCAATCCGAATCATCGCATCTTCATCAGCAAACATTGCTTCAGCTAATGCACGTGCTAATTCCGTTTTACCTACCCCTGTTGGTCCTAAGAAGATAAAGGAACCAATTGGACGCTTCGGATCTTTAAGGCCTGCTCGTGCTCTTCTAATCGCCTTAGAAACAGCTTTAACCGCTTCCCCTTGGCCAATAACACGGTCATGTAATACGTCTTCTAGATTAAGTAGGCGTTCGCTTTCATCCTTCGTTAATTTCGAAACAGGTACACCAGTCCAAATGGATACGATACTTGCGATATCTTCAACCGTTACCTGGGAATCTTCTTGACCTTGTTTTTCTTTCCATTCATTTTTCGTTGTTTCTAATTGTTCACGAAGTCGTTGTTCCGAATCTCTTAAAGAAGCTGCTTTTTCAAATTCTTGACTTTGTACAGCTGCATCTTTTTCCTTACGCACTTCCTCAAGCTTTTGTTCTAAGTCCTTTAAATTCGGTGGAACCGTGTAAGAACGTAACCTTACTTTTGAACCTGCTTCATCAATTAAATCAATTGCTTTATCAGGTAAGAAGCGATCGGTAATATATCTGTCTGATAACTTGGCAGCCGCTTCAATCGCCTCATCGGTAATCGTTACACGGTGGTGAGCTTCATAGCGGTCACGTAGTCCTTTTAAAATTTGAATCGTTTCATCTAATGTCGGCTCATCCACTTGAATTGGCTGGAAACGTCTTTCAAGAGCTGCATCCTTTTCAATGTATTTACGATACTCTTCTAATGTCGTAGCTCCAATACATTGTAACTCCCCACGTGCTAAGGATGGTTTTAAAATATTGGATGCATCAATGGCACCTTCCGCACCACCTGCGCCAATTAACGTGTGTAACTCATCAATGAATAGAATGATATTTCCGGCTTGGCGAATTTCTTCCATCACCTTCTTCAGGCGATCTTCAAACTCTCCACGATATTTTGTACCCGCAACAACCGTACCCATATCAAGCGTCATTACACGCTTATCACGTAATGTTTCTGGAACTTCATTATTTACGATTTGCTGTGCTAATCCTTCCGCTACCGCTGTCTTACCAACCCCTGGTTCGCCGATTAATACTGGGTTGTTTTTTGTACGACGGCTCAATACTTGGATAACACGTTCGATTTCTTTACTTCTACCTATTACCGGGTCAATATTGCCCTCTTTTGCACTAGCTGTTAAGTCACGAGCTAATGAATCCAATGTCGGGGTATTCGCATTGGTAGCTTGCCCTCTTCCTTGTCTTCCTGCTTGAGACTCATTACTACCTAATAATTGTAGAACTTGTTGTCTTGCTTTATTTAGACTAACACCTAGATTATTTAAAACTCGAGCAGCAACACCTTCGCCTTCTCGAATTAATCCTAATAAAATATGTTCCGTACCTACATAGGAATGACCAAGTTTACGCGCCTCATCCTGGGATAGCTCCACAACCTTTTTCGCTCTTGGTGTATAGTGGATGGTTTGCATAGGTTGCTTGCCTGTTCCGATTAACTTTTCCACTTCTTCTTGTATTTTAGAAACTTCTAGCCCAAGAGATTCTAATGCTTTTGCAGCTATTCCTTCCCCTTCACGTACTAATCCAAGAAGAATATGCTCCGTACCAATATTGTTGTGACCTAGACGTACGGCTTCTTCTTGTGATAAGGCTAAAACTTTCTGTGCTCTCTCAGTAAAACGTCCAAACATCATATAAGATTCCTCCTACCTATTCCTCAATTTGTAATCGTTCCCGGATTAAAGACGCTCTAAGTATATCTCTCTCTGAAGCTGTTAACGTCTTTTTTGCATAATGCTGCAAGAACCCTGGTTGTGTTAAAACCATCAGTTCATTAAGTATATTACGTGATACATTTTTAATGATTCCTAAGTCAATTCCTAATCGAACATTTGATAAACATCTCGCAGCTTCTTTTGATTCAATAATTCTACTATATTCCAATACGCCAAACGAACGGAAAATACGATCCTCTAGCTCGATACTAGATTGTTCTAAAATTCTAGTACGTGCTTTCCGTTCATGCTCAATTAATTGTTGAACAACACTCTCCAAATCTTCTATGATATGTTCTTCTGCTTTTCCGAGTGTAATTTGGTTGGAAATTTGGAAGATGTTACCTAACGCCTCACTACCTTCACCATAGATTCCTCTGACAACTAGTCCTAGTTGATTGATAGCTGGCATCATTCGATTTATCTGTTTCGTCATTGCAAGAGCTGGTAAATGCATCATCACAGATGCTCTCATCCCAGTACCAACATTAGTTGGGCAGCTTGTTAAGAAACCGCGTTTTTCATCAAATGCATAATTTACCTTTTCTTCTATCCAATCATCAAATTGTAATGCTTTATTTAATGCCTTCGTCAGTTGAAGACCTGGAAAATAAATTTGAATTCGAATATGATCCTCTTCATTTATCATGACGGAAACTTGCTCATTTTGCGAGATGAGCGCTGCCGCTGCACCTTCCTTTTTGGCAAGTAACGGACTGATGAGATGTTTTTCCACTAACACACTCTTTTCAATCGCAGTTAAATCCCGAATCGAAATAAATTCAAAGTTTTTATATTCTTCAAAAGACGTATGCTCATATTCCTGTTTAAAAAATTTGCGAATTTGGTCTAAATCTTTCTGATCGGCAATGATTGGAAATGGCATATCTGCAAAATTACGTGCTAAACGGATGCGACTACTTAGTACAATATCATGATCTGGACCTTGTTCACGCATCCAAGGACTAATAGCCTCATTCATGAAATGTTGAAGCGTCATTGTTATCACCCGTTTCTTTCCGATTAATCTTAGCATCTAATTCCTTAATTTTATCGCGTATTACAGCAGCTTGTTCAAACTCTTCGTTAATAATTAAATCCTGTAGTTCTGCTTTATAAGCAGCCAATTGTTTCTTAAGGTGTAAACTACCACCCTTACGTTTCGGAATCTTCCCTCTATGTTCCGTATTTCCACTATGGACTCGACGGAAAATTGGGTTAAGATTAGTAGAAAACGCATGATAGCACTCAACACATCCAAATTTACCGATTTGCTTAAACTCGGTAAAGGTCATTCCACATTTAGGACATGTGGTTTCCTTTTCCTTTTGCAAATGGGTACCAGGTGACCCGACAGGACCAGACTCAAAATTAAATAGCCCTGTTAAGAGATTATGAAGAGAATATCCTTCTTCTGGATAAGTCATGTACCCTTTTTCTTTTGCACAAACTTCACAAATTTGAATTTCCGTCTTATGTCCATTAATTACTTGTGTATAATGCAAAGTAGCTGGCCGTTGATGACATTCCTGACACTCCACTCTGTTTCCCCCTTATTAAAAGTATGAAACCAATTAATTATAAGTACTTTAAAGTTGTAAGCATGGAGGTTAAAATTCTTGCTCTTATTTCATCCCTTAATGGCAATTTAAATGCTAATGTATCCCTACTAATTCCATTAGCCATAATTTTGGCTTCTCTTTCGGTTATGATGTCTTCTTCTAAAAGTCGTTCTAATACATTCAAAGCCGCTTGCTGTGTTACTTGCGGATTAATAAGGTGAATAATTTCATCTATAAGTTCAGATTTATCTCGGTGCTTAACACGAATGATTCGAATATATCCTCCACCACCGCGTTTACTTTCCACAATATAACCCTTTTCCATGGTGAAACGTGTATTAATGACATAATTTATCTGTGATGGAACACATTGAAATCGATCTGCTATTTCACTACGTTTTATTTCAATAGCATCTTGCCCTTTTGCTTGTAAAACCTTTTTTAAATATTCTTCAATTACATCTGAAATATTGCTCATTTGATACCCTCCTAATTTCAGTGAGTAATCTTAAGTAAGTCCATCATCCTGACTTTGACTATCTTTGACTTTACTTATATTATACTTCAATTTTTATCAGATGCAACTATCATACAATTTCTATTGTAGACAAATTCATGAAAATCAAAACCATGTATGCTTCAATAAAATAATATTAAAAAACCTGCACACGTGTTCATAATGTACAGGTTTTCTAAGTCGCATGTAAATTTATCTTTCCGATACACTCTTTACCGCATCTATTCTAGATAAACTTTCAAACAGTTCTATTTTATTAAGATCTTCTTTTGATTCTACTTTGATAAAAATACTTTTTAAATCATTTTCCACTTTGATTACTTCCACTTGTCTCACTTTTAATTCCATTTCCTCTAATACAGAAACTACCTTATTAATTGCTAGCCCTGAATAGGATATAATTTCTAGAACTAACGAATTCTTTCCCCTCGTAAATAGCTTTTCAAAATTATTAAGGAAAACTAGGCTTAGTAAGATAATTAATGTAGTAAATACCGCAACAGCATACATACCAGCCCCAACAACAAGACCAAGACCAGCAACAGCCCAAATAGATGCAGCAGTTGTTAACCCTCTAATGGTTCCACCATACACCATAATGGTTCCTGCCCCTAAGAAACCTATCCCACTAATAACATAAGAAGGAATACGTGCAGGATCAAATCGAACATTATCGTACTTTTCAATATAAGCCTCAAAGCCATATAAAGATAAAAGCATCATTAAACACGCACCAACCCCAACTAAGATATGGGTCCTAAATCCAGCTGAATGGTTTTTTAGTTCGCGTTCAAATCCTATTAATCCTGATAATACTAGGGCAACAAGGACACGTACGATTATGAGGAGAAAATGGTCATCAATTAAGTTTTGAAAAAAAGCTTGCATTTTAGATCTCCTCCTTTTACTTATTTCTATATTATCAGTTTAGTACGTTTATTTGTAAATATGATTTTTAATTCATTTTCTAATATACAAAAAAACCAAAAGATGATTATCTCATCTCTTGGTTTTACTTTTTGCCTGGCAACGTCCTACTCTCACAGGGGCAATGCCCCAACTACCATCGGCGCTGAGAAGCTTAACTGCTGTGTTC
>NZ_JBFEGG010000008.1:0-73856 GCF_047228935.1 Ornithinibacillus jepli | reverse complement strand
ATGGAGCGGGTGATGGGAATCGAACCCACGACATTAGCTTGGAAGGCTAGAGTTTTACCATTAAACTACACCCGCATATAAAATTTTCTAAAGTAAGACTTCTAAATGAAAGCCTCGGATCGGGAAGACAGGATTCGAACCTGCGACCCCATGGTCCCAAACCATGTGCTCTACCAAGCTGAGCTACTTCCCGATTAAAATGGCGCGCCCGAGAGGAGTCGAACCCCTAACCTCTTGATCCGTAGTCAAACGCTCTATCCAATTGAGCTACGGGCGCAAAAGCAACATTTCTAAATGTATCATGTATAACATATTAAATCAAGTCGGTTATCGAACCAATTACTGGAACTAAGTGCGGCCGAGAGGACTTGAACCTCCACGGGATTACCTCCCACTAGGCCCTCAACCTAGCGCGTCTGCCATTCCGCCACGACCGCATTAATACGGATTTCTATATGGTGCGGGTGAAGGGAGTCGAACCCCCACATCCGAAGATACTAGATCCTAAGTCTAGCGCGTCTGCCAATTCCGCCACACCCGCATTGCACATTTAAAATGGTGAGCCATGAAGGATTCGAACCTTCGACCCTCTGATTAAAAGTCAGATGCTCTACCGACTGAGCTAATGGCTCATATAAATGAGTGGTTCTAATTAAATTTGAGCTTTCACCGTGTTGACCCCTGCATCTTCAAGCTTATTCATAGATGTTTATGCTTCGGGGTTACTCGTAGCTTATTCGGCGGAAGTATTGCTCGTTGCTCTACCGACTGAGCTAATGGCTCATATAAATGATTTATTCTAAGTTAGTATGAGTGTCAAACTAGTTTGACCACTAAAACTACTAGCATATTCATAGAGATTTAAAACTCTCTATCAGTATCGATAAGTTTGTTAAAAAAATCACAAACACAAAACTGGCTGGGCTACTAGGATTCGAACCTAGGAATCACGGGACCAAAACCCGTTGCCTTACCGCTTGGCTATAGCCCAACTATTTTATGGCGGTCCGGACGGGACTCGAACCCGCGACCTCCTGCGTGACAGGCAGGCATTCTAACCAACTGAACTACCGGACCTTTATTAAGTTTTAAAGAAAATGACCCGTACGGGATTCGAACCCGTGTTACCGCCGTGAAAGGGCGGTGTCTTAACCGCTTGACCAACGGGCCATAATATAATGGCGGAGAAGGAGGGATTTGAACCCTCGCGCCGGTTACCCGACCTATACCCTTAGCAGGGGCACCTCTTCAGCCACTTGAGTACTTCTCCATTATGGCTCCACAGGTAGGATTCGAACCTACGACCGATCGGTTAACAGCCGATTGCTCTACCACTGAGCTACTGTGGAATAATATAAAAATGTATCCTATTGTTAATGCCCCCTGCATCTTAGGTGCATATGCTTCGGGGTAACTCGCTGCATACTCGGTAGGAGTGATGCTCGTTACTGCCGAATGATTACAGCGACGAAAAATATCATATAACAAATAAAAATCATTGTCAAGAGATTATTGAAAATCTTTTTCGTCAAAATCTCATTTCTAAATTTATCTTAATTTGTTAAGACTTTATATAATTTATCATGGCTAGTCCATTTCGTCAATCAATTTTTGGCGTCAGAATTTATAAACTTTTTAAGTTCCTATTTTCTTCCTACTATAATGTCCTCTTTTCCTAACAAGTGAAGTATTATTTTTCCCTCATCAATCTCCTCTAGACAAATTCTACAGCGAAATCTTCTCACATCCACTCCTCTTACTCTCTTATATATATGACACATTGTGTACATTTATATTAATAATAAATTGAACTCTATTGGCTTACAGCGTCTTGGTGAACCCGGTCTTCCTTAATAATTCTCTAAATTCGGGGCCTCTATGTTTGTAGCCTTTACTTCTATATGGAACTGATAATTACCAAGAAAAGTGCCTTAATTACCTAATAAGCCTGAATCACCTTTCTCTCGCACTATAACTATTGATTAGTTAGGTTGTATCTATCACACGGGTTTTGTTTTTTTCCTATTTATGATGAGATATATTCAATTAATAAGGACAAAACAATAACTTTACCAAAGTATAACCAAACATTCAAGTTATTACTATTGAAAATAAAATAATTCCCAACTTGCCAAAAAAACAATTAAAGCCGTTGATGTTTTTAAGGGAACTGTGTCATGTTATGACGAATTACACTTGTAAAGTATAGAACTTTCCCAATACAAATAAGGAAATGCCCTTGATATAATGTAGTTAACATCCTGATAAGTCGAAATATATAAAACAATATGGACAAAAAGGGGGGGACTATTTTTATTGTTCCATATAGGGAATCTGTATACCAAAAAATTTATGAGAAAATAATGGGGAGGTTTTATTATGTTCAAGGCGAAAAGGTTTTTATTGCCAGTATTAATGATTTTGGCTATCTTCAGTTTAAATCTATCACCGGCATCGAACGTTACTGCGCAAGCTGATAGCGCTCAAGATATTGTTGTAGTTACAGGTGATGAAGCTGAGACATTCGTAGATGCAACGTTACATGCAGTGCAGGAAGGTGAAGTTGAGAATAAAGCCCCTTTGTCTGCTTTTGATTTAGAAGAATCGAGTGTGTACACTGTTGGTGGTGGAGTTACAGTTGTTACAGTTCCTTTACATGGTGATTATAGTCTTCCTAGTAACGTAACGGTATTCTTCGATGAGGATAATACTGTATTGCAGACAAATGAATTGTTGGTGACCAAAAATGAGGTAGGAAACTTCCAAGTTGAGACGTATTTGGATGGATCGCTTGTTAATTCTGAGGATACTGGGATTTCTTATATGACAGATAAAGAATTGCTTGCAGAAAAGCCAGTTGACTCTGAAATTCAACCGATGGGTGTAGGTGCAGTGGCATCTTGTCTTGGAGCAGTGCTTGGCGTTGGTGGTACGGTTGCTTATATTATAGCAGTTGCGTGTGGCGGTTCGTGTGCAGCACCGACACCAGTGACAGCCCCGATATGTGCTGCATGTATTGGTGCATATGCAGTTCTTGGTGCTGGTGGTATCGCTGGAGCGGTAGCTTGTTTCAATTATTTGTAAGTATTGTGAGGTGATTAGATGAACAAGATTTTGGCGTTCTCAATTTTAGGAATGGGTTTAACTGGTGCCGTTTTAATCATCTCGATTGCACTGTTATTTAAATCTCCAATAGGAAATGAGTTGAAGATGGTTACCGCTGCTTCAGCAGTAGCTTTTGTTATATTCACTGTCTCAGCTTTAGTATTTCGTCGGCGATTAGATGAAAAAAGAGAGTAACATAATTCATTTAACTCGAAAAGGTCATGGGAAATATAGCTACAATTCCCATGACCTTTTCGGTTTATTATCGTTAATATTCTTTTAACTGTAAAAAAATATAATCTCAAAATAAATGCAATTTTTTATTTCTGAACCTCTTCACCAACATAAATAAAATTACTCCTACATCGCTTACATATATAACGTTTTTCATAACCTTTCATATATCTGTAAAAAGTCACCTGGCAGGTTGGGCATTTATAAAGGTGAACAACTCCTTTATGCTTATAGGTATAAGTCGAGTTTATTCCCAACCTTCTTAACTCTTTCTCAAAATAATCATCTCCATCTTTATAGGGAAGATTAAGCATGTATAAAGAATAATGTATACATTCATGGTATAAAACATCAATAATAACTTTCGGTTCCTGATATTCTAAAAGATTTTTTGATAATTGAATTTTATACGGCAAATGATTCCTGGTGATAAACGCTCCAAGGTTCCTTTTCATGTTTGAGCTTAGTGTAACTGGAATTTTGAATTCAATGTTGTATTCCTTTTGTACAAAATCTTTTGCAATCTGATTTAACTGCATTAAACTATAAATCATTTCATAGGTCCCTTTCTATATCTGAAGAATATTTAAGCTTTTATAAAATTAAACGCAATTTCCTAAACAAAACTTCACTTCTCATAAGCATTTATTATATTACCTTTTAAAATATATATTTGAACAACATAGCCACTTCTAATAAACACAACTCATGCTTAATTATTCCAATAAACTTGGCCTGATTCGCCTCGAGATAATACTTTGGATTTAATCTACTAGTCTTTCTGCTGGAATATACCTTCCACATGTAGTTCGAAGACAACGATTAAATTTCACCTCGTCAATAAAAAGTTTTTAAAAAACTTGGACAGATATATCATGTACTAATTGATATAGTTCTTTCTCACTTAATAAATTCATTTGCGAAAACGTCCTTCTTAATCGTGTACTAACAATTCATAAACAACCTTTAATAAAAACGTGCTTTTAATGTTAATTAAAATTATTATAATTAAAAATTGATTTTTGTTTATAAATCATTATAATAGAGTTTGAGGGTAATTAACATATGATTACAGGAAAGGAGGATAGTCAAGTATACTTAAACCCTTATAAAAAAGGGGTACTTACTCTAACTATCTTTTTAGTAATCTAATAATTACTTATGCTACTATAATAATGTATTTTAATATTTAGGAGGGACATATTCAATGAGTGAAGATAAGAAAAAATTAACCACCGCTTTTGGTGCTCCAGTACCAAACGATGATGACTCAAAAACTGCTGGTCCTAGAGGTCCACTATTAATGGAAGACTTCTGGTTCCTAGAAAAATTAGCACACTTTGATCGTGAAGTAATTCCTGAACGACGTATGCACGCTAAAGGTTCTGGTGCTTACGGTACATTTACTGTTACTCATGACATTACAAAATATACAAAAGCAGCTATGTTCTCAGAAGTAGGTAAGAAAACAGATATGTTCTTACGTTTTTCTACTGTAGCAGGTGAACGTGGTGCAGCTGATGCTGAACGTGATATTCGTGGTACAGCTCTTAAATTTTATACTGAAGAAGGTAACTGGGATTTAGTAGGTAACAACACACCTGTATTCTTCTTTAGAGATCCTAAGCGTTTCCCTGACTTAAACCACGTCGTTAAACGTGACCCTAAAACAAATATGCATAGCGCACAAGCAAACTGGGATTTCTGGACTAGTATCCCAGAAGCACTTCACCAAGTGACAATCGTTATGAGTGATCGTGGTATTCCTGCGACTTATAGACATATGCATTTATTCGGAAGCCATACTTACAGCATGTTTAATGCTGACAATGAACGTGTTTGGGTTAAATTCCACTTCCGTTCTCAACAAGGTATCAAAAACTTAACTGACCAAGAAGCTGAAAAAGTAGTTGGTAAAGATCGTGAAAGCCATCAACGAGATCTATTTGAATCAATTGAAAAAGGTGACTTCCCTAAATGGACACTTTACATTCAAGTGATGACAGAAGAACAAGCAAAACAAGTACCTTACAACCCATTTGATTTAACAAAAGTATGGTACAAAAAAGACTTCCCTCTAATCGAAGTTGGTGAGCTTGAGCTTAACCGTAACCCTGAAAACTACTTTGAAGAAGTTGAGCAAGCAGCATTCGCTCCAACTAACATCGTACCTGGTATTGGTTTCTCACCAGATAAAATGCTTCAAGGCCGTTTATTCTCATATGGGGATACACAACGCTATCGTTTAGGTGTTAACCACTGGCAAATTCCAGTTAACTATCCTAAGAACGCGAAGAACTTTAACCCATATCACCGTGATGGAGCTATGCGCGTAATTCCTCATGGAAGCCAAGTTTCCTACAGCCCTAACAGCTACGGTGAATGGCAAGATAGTAAAGAACATCAAGAGCCTGCATTACAGCTTGGAGCAGATGTAGACTATTATGATTTCGATAAAGATGATGATAACTACTTTGAGCAACCAGGTAAGTTATTCCGTCTTATGACTGCAGAAGAGCAACAAAGATTATTTGAAAACACTGCTAACAACATGCAAGGAACTACTAAAGAAGTTCAATTAAGACATATTAATCATTGCTACAAAGCAGATCCTGCTTATGGTGAAGGTGTGGCAAACGCACTAGGTATTTCCATGAGCGAAGTTGAAGCTGCAAGTGAAGTAGAGTAATAGAAGTATTGTAAGAGAAGACTGGGATTCCAGTCTTCTTTTTTCTTTATTAATTGTAGTAAAATACATCTAAGAAGCTCCTTCATCATCTTTGGTTCACAAGGATACATCAAAAAACGTTATGAGCTCCTACCCATAACGTTTTTATGATAAAGTATGGCTACCTTACCCTTCTTTCACCATCGATAAAGCAACTCTTCCTTTATTCACATCAACATTTTCTACCCAAACCGTCACAACGTCACCAACCGACGTTATATCCATAGGGTGTTTTACAAAGGAATTGGACATTTTCGAGATATGGACTAGGCCATCTTGTTTTACACCGATATCAACAAATACTCCGAAATCTACAACATTCCGCACTGTTCCTTGTAACTCCATTCCTGGCTTTAAGTCTTCTAAGGACAGAACGTTTTTCTTTAATAATGGTTGTGGAAACTCATCACGTGGGTCACGTTCTGGTTTACTTAATGCTTCTATGATATCTTCTAGAGTTGGTTCCCCAATATTTAGCTGTGTTGCTATTTCCTTTTTGTTAAGAGATGCTAGTTTTTCTTTTAATTTGTCTGAGCCAATATCCTCTATCTTGCATTCAAGCATAGCGAGTAGTCTTTCGGTGTGCTCATAGCTTTCCGGGTGAATTGGTGTACGGTCTAGTGGATTGTCTCCATCGATAATACGTAAGAATCCGATTGCTTGTTCATACGTCTTGGCACCTAATCTCGGAATTTTTTTCAACTGTTTGCGATTGGTAAATTTACCATTTTCATTCCGTAGCTTGACGATATTTCCAGCTACTGTTTTGCTTAGCCCGGATACATATTGAAGCAATGATCTTGATGCCGTATTGACATTAACCCCTACTTGGTTTACTGCTGTTTCTACGACAAAGGTTAACGATTCATTTAATGCTTTTTGGCTTACATCATGCTGGTATTGGCCAACACCAATAGATTTAGGGTCAATTTTTACTAGTTCTGCAAGTGGGTCTTGTACACGACGCGCGATTGAGGCTGCACTTCTTTCTTCCACCTGCAAGTCAGGGAATTCCTCCCTTGCTAGCTCTGATGCGGAATAAACACTTGCCCCTGCTTCATTTACAATAATATACGGGATATCTAAGCTATTTTTCGTAATCACATCGGAAATGAATTGTTCGGTTTCCCGAGAAGCTGTCCCGTTACCTATCGCAATTAATTCAATTGAATATTTGTTAAGATATTCTAGCACTATCTTCTCTGCACCTTCTACATCATGTTTCGGTGCAGTTGGATAAATTACGCCAACTTGATGCAGCTTACCTGTTTCATCAATAACTGCTAGCTTACAACCAGTCCTATATGCCGGGTCAACACCCAGTACAGTTCTACCTTTTAATGGTGGCTGTAATAGTAGATTTTTCAGGTTAGTTGCAAATACTGAAATTGCCTGTTCTTCTGCCTTTTCCGTCAGACCAGATCTGATCTCACGTTCAATTGAAGGCTCAATCAAACGTTTGTAAGAATCTTCAATAGCAAGTTTTATCAAATCGACAACTTCTGCTTTTGTATTATGTTTAATGATTTTCCTTTGTAGATAACCTACAATTGCATCAACCGGTGGAGCAATCGTTACTTTTAGTATTTCTTCTTTTTCACCGCGGTTTAATGCTAGTATTCTGTGTGAAACGATAGAGCGTACCGCTTCACTATATTCATAGTACATTTCATACACGCTTTTCTCATCTTTCTCTTTGTTCTTCACCTCTGCTTGTACTAGTCCACGTTTAAATGTCTCATTACGAATGTACTCCCTGAATTCAGGTTCATCCGAGATCCATTCCGCCATAATGTCATTCACACCAGCTAATACATCTTCAGTTGAAGTTAACTCATGTTCTTCTGATAAATATTTCTCAGCTTCTACTTGAACATGGATATCTTCTTGCTTCCAGATTAATTCTGCCAAAGGCTCTAGTCCTTTTTCCTTTGCAATAGTAGCCTTCGTTCTTCTTTTCTGCTTATACGGTCTATATAAATCCTCAACTCTTTGAAGTTGGGTTGCAATTCTAATTTCATTTTCTAACTCTGGTGTAAGTTTACCTTGCTCATCGATTAAGCGAATAACCTCATCCTTTCTTTGAGCAAGATTAAAGGCATAATTCCATTTGTCTTGGATAGACTTAATCTGCACTTCATCAAGTCCACCTGTAACCTCTTTACGATATCTAGCAATAAAGGGAACGGTATTTCCTTCTTCTAGTAAACCTATTACTTTATGTACAACATTAGTATGAATGGACGTTTCTTTAGTAACCCATTGGGCTAATTCTTGATTTAGTTCTTCTGTCATTGTAGTTCCTCCTTTACACAAGTTCTATTCTATCAAAAAAGGATGCTAAATCCTATAAACACTATGTAAATCAATAAAAGTTAAAAACACCCAAAGTTATCTTCGAGTGCTTTCTTCTTTGAATTATTTAATTTAGCTTAGAGAATCTTTATCTTCATAACGAATAGCAATTAGTGTTGTATCATCTTTTCTAGGTTGCTCGCTTCTTAAAGCAAAAGATTTCGTAATTCGCTCTACATCCGTACAAAAAAAATAATTCTCTGTTAATTCTTTATGAGTTACTCCATCAGTATACATAACGAAATTCATTTCATTCATAAGAGGTTCTTGTATAACTTTAAATTCTCTCTTATACCCTGCCAAGTAACCCGCATTTGGTAAGTTTCGTTTTCTTTCATTCTCCCCCGTGACGGTCATAACACCGACATTTCCAATTGACGAGATGGAATAGTTTCTTAATGAAAAATCAATTTTTAATATCGCAAGTACTGTACCTCTTTTGCCATATAATCGTTCATTACACTTCTTAACGAGGCTCTCAACAGAGCAATTCATATTTTCTTTAATAATATTTATGACAATTTCAGACGATTCCTTAGCATATTCGCCACTCCCCAAACCATCTGCCAATGCACAAACAAACTCTCTTTCCGTTTCGCAAAAAAAGTAACTATCTCCACATTCATTATTACCATTTTTTGCTTCTTGAAAAACTGCTACCTTCACTCGGTTCATAACAATTACAATACCTCCGCACCGTCTGAATTAATTGCTTCACGGAGTTTCTTTAACGACCTACGTTGTAAACGTGAAACATGCATTTGGGATATTCCTAGTAATTCCCCTGTTTCCTTTTGACTCATGTTTTGGAAATATGTGCAACGAATAATTTGTTTTTCTCGTTCAGTTAAAATTGGAAGTATTTTTTCTAATAGCATTTTGAGGTCAATTTGCGAATATCCATCTTCATCAGAGCCAATCATGTCTAATATAGCTATTGTACTCCCATCTGAGGTGCCTTCAATACTACGATCAACAGATAATGCTTTATAGCTTTTATTCATTTCCATTGTCTCTAAGATTTCTTCTTCAGAGACTTCTAGATATTCGGCAATTTCCTGTACAGTAGGTGATTTTTGATTTTTAGTGGTTAGTTCATCTACAGCTTTTTTAATCTTTGGACCTAATTCTTTAATTCTTCTCGGAACATGAACACTCCAAGTTTTATCACGGATAAATCGCTTTATCTCCCCAATGATAGTAGGTATAGCAAAGGATTCAAATGTCTTTCCATATGAGGCATCAAATCGTTTAATTGCGGCTAACAATCCTATCATGCCAACTTGAACTAAATCTTCATGTATCATACTATTTCTAGAATATTTTCTAGCAATCGATTCTACTAAATCTTGGTAGGTTAGGATTATTTTTTGCTGAATTTCCTCATCTAGAGGGTTTTCCTTTAGATGTGCAATCCATTCGTATACCTCATCTCCTCCCTTATTGTTCGGTTGAGACGTGGTCGTCATGAAACCCCACCTCTTGTTTCTCAAGATACTTTGTCATCAAAACAATGACACCTGAATGATTATTTATTTCTACTTTATCCATTAACGTATTGATCAAAAACAGCCCAAAACCCCCTTCTCGAAGGTTTTCAATCGACTCATCACTGTTATATGGTCCAATTTTTGCCTTAATCTCATTTAGATTAAAACTTCCACCATGGTCTGCTACCATCACTTCTATCCGATCTTCATACACGCCAAAACCTATGGTAACTTCCCCATTATCATCATCGCTATATGCATGATTAACTACATTGGTTACGGCTTCTGAAATAGAAACCTTTAGGTCATCAATATCTTCGTAGGTGAAGCCCATTCGGTTGGCTATACCCGAAATGGATAATCGGATAACACCAACGTATTCTGGTCTTGCAGGAAATTTCATTTCGATAAAATCAAACGATTCCATTTATTCATCCACACCTCGAATCGTAGAGTTTATATCCATTATTTCGTCTAGTCCAGTTATCTGGAATAACCGAAACACACGATCTTGCATATTCACAAGCGTCAATTGACTTTCATGCTCTTTTGATAATTTCAAAGCATTTACAAACACGCCTAACCCTGTACTATCCATATAATTCACATCTTTTAAGTCAACTTCAAGATATGTCTTTTGTTCTATAATTAGTGGGAGTAATGCATCTTTTAGCTTTGGTGCTGTATACACATCAATTTCTCCAGATAAATGAACAATAGATTTATCAAGACTTTCATCTATTTGGATTTGTAGATTCATAGTTTTCCCCCCATAATACTAATAATCTTTCCAGTTCCGTAGTTACATGTTCCCAATGTGACGGTAAGTTAAACCACTTTTTTAATGATAACTAAGGTAAAATCATCCCGTAATTGAAAATTTTGTAAGCGTTCAAAATGGCGGTATACATGATTTACAATTTCTTGTGAAGGCAAATGTATATACGACTTAATCACATCTAAAACCTCATCACGTTCAATGAATTCTTGGCCTTTTCTACATTCGGTAACACCGTCAGTTAATAAGATAATCATGTCACCCTTATCTATATGTTGCTCATATTGAGAGTAGGTTGTATCAACATTTACACCTAACACTAAACCTTTTGCCTCAATCTCTTTAAATCGCTTTTCTTTACTGCAATAAAAAAACCCTGGTTCATGTCCTGCTGAAGAATAATAGAGCTTCCCAGATTTCGGTTTATATTGTGCATAGAACATTGTGATGAACATACTCGGGTCAACATTTCGTTCTACCACTCTATTCAAGCTAGCAAGGATAGCATCTGTAGACATTTCACTTTCAGGAAAACTGTCCATTGCATACTTAATCATAGACATGGAAAGGGCAGCCGGTATGCCCTTTCCAATAATGTCTGCAATTGCTATACTGATTGACCCATCTTTCCCTTTTACAAAATGATGATAATCTCCATTCATCTGGTTCGCTGGAACACTTATTACACCTATATCTAATTCATCCGTTTTAGGAATTTCAGATTTTAGAAGCATTTTTTGCATTCGAGCGGCTACATGGATTTCTGATTTAAGCTCCAATTGTTTTTCTCTAAGCAATTGGTACTCTTGATGGGCTAGCCCATAAGAAATCATCGCCTCTAATAAGAAATTCATGGACTTATGAATTTCTTCATGTAGCTCAGGCGATATTTCTAATAATGCTTGTATATGTAAGTTAACAATTTCTTCCGGCAAAATATTATTTTTTATAAAGGATTTCGAAATTTGCTCAGCGCCATATAACGCTCGCTCATCCTGTGTTTCTATATATCCCTTTAATAAATCGGTATAACTTCTAGCATCAAAGTCTTTCGTATCCATATTTGCCTCTCCTATTCTATTATTAGGAACTATGTAATAAGTTCGAACCGTTGACATATCTTTGTTGATAATAAAGAAGCTTTAGATGGATTAACTATCTAACCCATTTAGAGGTTGTTATTTTTGTACCTGTACCAAGTTCAGATTCAATGTCAAATTCATCCATTAGTCGTTTTACACCAGGTAATCCCGCACCAAGTCCTCCAGATGTTGAATAACCATCTTCCATTACCTGACTTAAATCTCTAATTCCTGGGCCATTATCTTTTGCCACTATAGAAATACCTTTATGATCCAAGGATTCTAATACTTCGAAGCAAATTTCACCTTCGCCAGCATATAAATATATATTTCTAGCAAGTTCGGATATTGCCGTTGTAATACGTGCTTGGTCAACCGTACCAAAACCTAGGTTTTTAGCGATTTCACGCCCCATCTGACGGGCAGCAACAATATCCCACTCTTTCAATATCTTCACACAGGATTGGGATTTCATGTTCTATTCCCCCAATTCCTGATGCAGCTTGAGTAAACCTTGCTCAAGATCCAAAGCGGTCGGAACATTTTGCAGATGGATACCCAACTCAATTAACGTCATAGCAACCGCTGGCTGAATACCAGTTAAGACAACTTTAGCCCCCATTAGGTCTGACATTGATACTACATCACCTAACACCTTCGCAATAAAGGAGTCAATCACATCAACGGAAGTTAAATCAATCACGACTCCAGTTGCTTCGGTTGTGTGAATTTGTTTTAATAAATCCTCTTGAAATTGAATAGCAGTTTGGTCATCTAGTTCAGTTTGTATTGAGATTAGTAAATAATTATGTAGTTTTAAGATTGGTATACGCACGACCTTCTTCACTCCCTTTATCCAAGCCAAGCAATTCATCTAAATTTTGTGCTTTATTATCCATTTCAACAATTGATTTATTCGTAATCTCTAAAGCTAGCATAAACCCTTTTTTAAGTGTGCTTTTAGTAGGTAAATTAGAGAAGTTAATTCCTAAGTTTACAATGGTTTGGGCAATCTCAGGCCTAATCCCTACAAGTATACACTTCGCCCCTAGTAATCTTACAGCTTCCGTTGCTTGGAATAAATGATGAGCTACCATCGTATCCACTACTGGCACACCTGTAATGTCAATTAAAACAACTTCGGCATTATGTCTCATAACTCCTTCAAGGAGGTTTTCCATTATAAACTTTGCACGTTCTGTATCAATGGTACCGATGAGAGGCATAATCGTAATATTGTCCATTACTGGAATAAGAGGTGCGGAAAGTTCCTGAAGGGCTATACGTTGTAGGGAAACCACATGCTCCCAGCTTACAGAATACTCATTAACTAGCTGCCTAATAATTGGTTCTACCCATGAATCTACATTATTTATTACTTCCGAAATAAACTCACTATCTACTTGTTCTATTTTATCAAGTATTATTTGAGTAGTAACTTTTCTAAACACTAATAAGCCATCTGTAATATAACTCAATGGCCATCCTAACTTAATAATCCGATCAGAAAAATCTTTAATAATTTTCGTTGATCCGTTTCCTTTAATACTATTCAATATCACATTTACAAACTCTTCATTATTATTCTCGAACAATTCTTCAGAAATATCAGCAGTATAGTTTTCCTCTTTTAGCTTGTTAATTTCCTTGAACCATACTTGTATAATAATATCGCTATTCTCAATAGCAATATTCCGTAAATTCCTATTCATTCCCGAGTACCCCCGATAATCAACAAATATTATAAATATTGTTACATGTTATGTATATTATTGCAAATATATTTAATTCCCAATTAAGGATACTTATACCGTCAATATATTAAACGTTTTCAATATAAAATAGACATAAAAAAACCCATAGCTATTTTAGTATAAACTATGAGTTCTTATTGACCATACATGTCCTTAAGCCCAAGACTTATTTCCAGTGCATGATTAATTTTTTGCATCATAACATCGTCTAGCTTTGTAATTTTATCTGTTAGTCGCTGTTTATCTAGCGTCCGAATCTGTTCTAAAAGAATAACAGAGTCCCGATCAAACCCATATCGCTTCGCATCTATTTCTACATGTGTTGGTAATTTTGCTTTTTGGATTTGAGCCGTAATTGCAGCGACGATAACAGTTGGGCTGAATCGATTTCCAATATCATTTTGGAGGATCAATACAGGACGAACGCCCCCTTGTTCCGATCCAACTACAGGGGATAAGTCAGCGAAATAGACTTCGCCTCTTTGAACAATCAAATTCTACACCCCGATCACAGAGCGCTCTAAAGTAATTTCAGCCTCCTCTTCAGCCTGAAAAGCTTCTGAAGCAATTGAAAGATTAATTCGTGCCATTTCTTGATAGCCTTTTTGCATGGATTTATAAAAGTTTTGGATATACTCTTCTTTTTTAGTTTCTAGATAAGTTCTAGTTGCTTGACAAATGAAATCACTAAGATCTTTGTTTTCTCTTTTCACTAATCCATCCACCTCGTTTAGTAGGTTTTTCGGTAGCCGTACCATAACCTCTTGTAAGCTCTCTGACAAAACCAAGCACCTCCGCCAACTGCCTGAACGATCGTTACTAAATTTCTACATATAATCACATTTAATAATATCATTGTCTAGCCGTAATTGCAAAGGCTTATCAGACTTTTTTAAAATGAAATTAGGTATAAAGACCCATACTACGAATCTGCCTGTCAATTACGCTATTTACTCATTATTCTATATAGATTCGTGGTACTCTTTCATTAATCATACAAGGTATCTCGTAATTAATCGTATCTAGAAACTCGGCTAATTCATCCATTTCAATACGCTCATCACCTTGATCACCTACTAGCGTAACCTTTGTTCCGACTGGATATGCCTTATCCAATCGGATCATTGTTTGATCCATGCACACTCTACCAACGATAGGCATTCTTTTACCTTCAACTAAAACGCTCATCCCTTGTAATTTTCTATTCCATCCATCTCCATAACCTATTGGAATCGTACCAATCCATTCATCTCCACTAGCGGTATAGGTTCTCCCATAGCTAACTGATTCACCGCTAGATATCTTCTTAACGTGAATTAGTTTACTATGTAATGAGAATGCAGGTTTTAAAGATACAGGATTCTCCTCTCTTACTACTTTTGATGGATACAACCCATACATGGATATGCCGAAACGAATAGAATTATGCATACTTTCTGGAAAACGTATAGATGCTGCGCTATTTCCTACATGAATACTTACTGGTTTTTCCCAATTTTTTTTGAATACTTGTAACAGCTCTTCCATTCGTTTTCTTTGTTCATGGTAGTAACCTAAGTCGCTTTCATCAGCGGTGGCAAAATGAGTAAAAATTCCAGTTAGATTTATGTCTTTAGCCCTACCTAATTCTTGTAAGATAAGTGTTAATTCTTCTTCTGTGCGAATGCCGATTCTACCCATTCCGGTATCTAGTTTGAGATGAATGTTTACAGGTTGTTCTAATGTTAGTTCTTTTATTTGTTCTAACCATTCAACTTGAAATGCCGTTAAGGTTATGTGATGCTTGGCTGCAACTAGTGCATGTTTTGCTGGTACTCTACCTAATACTAGTATCGGGGCTGTGATGGAGGCATTTCTAAGTATTATTGCCTCTTCTAATAAAGCTACTGCAAGTGCACTTGCTCCGGATTCTATTGCTTTTTTGGCAATTGGAATAATTCCGTGGCCATAAGCATTTGCTTTTACAACAGCGATAATTTTAGTATCTTGCGGTAGTTTTTCCTTAATTTGCATGATATTATACTTAATTGCTTGAAGATTTATTTCTGCCCATGTATCGCGAAACATTTCTGCTACCACAATGATAGCTCCTTTCTTTTAAACAACTTATATGTTTTCCCGCCAAAACCGCGACCAGAATACATCCAATTTTTCTTCTCATCAATCTCACAATTTGTTTAATAATACTATTATAAAATAAAAGCAGGCTCTTATCTATGAGCCTGCTCTTCGTTTATTATTTTTATTTTACATTATGGCCTTGTACGGATTGGGCTACTTGAAGTAATTCTTCTCTAGTTAGTTGATCACTTGCTAAGTAGAAGTTAGAACCATTATAATCCCATTCCACTGAGTTCTCGGATAATGCGCCGATTGCTCCGAAGCCAAGGTTAACAATATCGCCATTTACTTCCTCTGGAGAGGATAACGTTTCAACTACATTTCTTTTTTCTTGAACTAAGGTAAAGTTCTTCTCACCAGTAAATGTAGAGATTATGCGTTTTCCATCTTTTAAATCAACTTCTATTTGTTCTGTTAATTCAGCGCCTACCGTTTGAATCGGAACCATTACTTCTAATTCTTCTGTCACACCATCCCCTGAAGTTGGTACATCCTCAGGTGTAGCACTCGCCATGTTTTCTTCTATTTCAAAGTCTTTGTCATTAAAGCTTGGATTTAATTCGAAGCTATTGAATTTTACTTCAACAACTGCATTACCATCTGTATCCAATACCTTTACAAGTGCAGGGGTATAGTCCGCTTTATTAAAATAGATTTCTTGATAAGGTAAATTACTATTAGTTTGGTAATTTGTTTTCGTTGTAAAGATAAAATGATTGTCATCAGTTGTGAATTTTGATTCTTTATCATTCGTTATATCTTCTACAAGTGACTGATATAAATATGGTTGACTACTATTGTCTGGCCATTCTGATTGGAACTTAAAACTCTTCTTTAGTTCTGGTGTAAGGACGAATACGCCATCCTTATTCTTGAGAATAATTTGTCCGCCCTTATCTTCTTCACTATTAGAAAGCGCTACACGATAAAAGTCATCTTTTTTATGCCAAACATCAATTTTGAATACCTGTTCTTCTTGTCCAGTATTCATTGTCATTTCAACATTGGCCTTATAACCAGCTAACTCTGTAATATTTTCGCCTAGCTTTTTCACCACATCTTCCTGTGACTTCTCACCACAAGCTACTAGTAATAGAACAATACCGAATACAAATATCATCCATAAACGAGATTTTTTTATCATGGACATATCTCCCTTGTCTAAAATTACAAACCTAACTCTTTAGGTTTTACGATTTATACAAAGGGAACTTTAATTCACCGAAAGAATTATTGATAGACCACTCACACCCATTTTATGACAATAATATCATCCTCTAATTACACCCTCTCCTTAATTTTTCCGTTATCTTTAACAATTTGCATCCAATACCCCACATTTTTAAGCCAGTTAACTAAGTGTTTTTTGGTCATATCTCATTCTATTTGCGGTGAACAATTTTCATAGCTTGTTCCCTCCTGCCCGCAATAAAATATATGAGACAACCTTCGTATTTATGCAGACGGAAAAATAGAAACTACTAAATTTATACTTCAATGACAACTTGAGCCACTGCATATTCTCTACTATGGGTAATGGAGACGAAAATATTCATATCTTCATGTAATAAACATTTTATGAACGGAGCTCCTTTTTCATCGTTATACACTTCGATATCTTGAAAGCTAAGCTTACCGATACCAGTTCCGATTGCCTTAGAAAATGCTTCTTTCGCAGCGAAGCGACCAGCAACAAATTCTACTTTTCTACTTTCGTTTGTCAGTAATTCAAACGTTTGTTTCTCTGAATTAGTTAGAACACGATCAATAAATCGCCTGTTTTGCATGCTGTTACGTATTCTATCAAGTTCAATTATGTCTATTCCTATTCCTTTAATCATTATAAAATTCTCCTAACACGATATGTAATACATAATTGTTTATGTGAAAATAGTATTATAGTAATCTAATAATGTACATAATAATATAATATCCAACCTACTGTTAGAAATACGTAACGACACCCTTAAACATGAAAGAGGAGAAAAAATGTTTATTCGAAATGAGAAAAGCGTGAAGGAGTTTATTCAATATTATCCAGTTGTTTCCATCATTATCATGATTCATATACTTACATGGATTATAGATGTTGTACCTATTCCTTTATTTGAACAACTATATAATTTAGGTGTTGGTAGACATTACGAAATCCACAACGGGGAATATTGGCGCTTCATAACGCCGATATTTTTACATGGTGACCTAATTCACATGCTATTTAATTCTTTTTCGTTAATTCTTTTTGGTCCAGCTCTTGAGCAAATGCTAGGTAAAGGGAAATTTCTACTTGCCTATTTAGGTGCAGGTGTTCTTGCAAATATTGCAACCTTTTTCTTGAACCCTTCTTTTAACTTTCAACATGTTGGTGCATCTGGTGCTATCTTTGGGCTTTTCGGTATTTATGTCTTTATGGTAGTATTCCGAAAAAACCTTATTGATTCCCAAAATGCTCAAATTGTAACGGTAATCTTCGTGATTGGGATTATTATGACATTTATTCGTCCAGGAATTAATGCATATGCCCATGTTCTTGGTTTTGCTGCTGGGTTTATTATTGCCCCATTTGTTCTTAAAGGAGCTCGTTCTTATTACCCTTGGCAGTACAGGAGAACGTATGACGATGATGAGGAAATTCGATTTAATCCGAATCGTTGGAAGAAGAAAAGAAGGTTTTCGGGTAAAAATAAACCAAATCTTCTATGGATTATTATCATTGCACTTGTAATCCTAGGTCTTCTTTCTCAGATATTATAATATCGAGGGGGTTAACCCCCTCGATATGAATACCAGTCTGCCAATGAATCTACAGCCTCTTTATCTAATTCTTTTATGTGATAATGCTTTCCAAGCCCCATCTTCCCTACAATAGATAGCTTAATCGTTGCAAGGTCCTCTTTTCGATGTAGAATATGTTGCTTTTTATTAAAGGCTTGGATTCGTTTATGGTTCATGACCATCGTAACTTTATTAAGAACACGATGACGAATTGTTAATTTTTTTCCGTCCACTTTATATCCGGAGTCTTTATATTGAAGAACAGCTAATAATACACTTAATATGACTACTACACTTGGAACCCAAATGAATGGTGGTAGTACAAAGATGAATACGACTAGTGCGAGTAATGGTACAGTTACAGTTCTTACGAGGTAATATTTAAGTGACCGTTTTGGTAATGCAATGATTCCTGATTGATTGGATACATAATCGGGTAACAGTTTGATTAAGAAATCATCCACTTCACTTTTCTTTAAAATCGGAAATAGGACCGTTGAGAAGTCCTCCCCTTTTTCATTCGATCCTCCAGCAATTTCAGCAATTACCGTCGCATACCCGAGTGGTTGTCTAATAATGCTTTCTACATACCCTACAGCTTGAATCCGTTTTAATGGGATGGTGATATGTTTTTTCTCTAGGAGTCCACAAGTAATAACAATATCTTCAGCCACTTTCGAAATGGTAAAGTTCCAGTATTTAATCATTGTACCTACTATACCTAATAACCAGAGAAGAATAATCCCACCTAAAGCAAATAACGCGATTATTACTATTCCTAGTCCAACCACCCATGTATATGCAGTGTTATAAAAGTCATCCGGTATTAATCGTCCTATTTCTGAAAAGCCCGCCCCAGCAATAGCTAGTAATACACCAATCGTTCCAGAAGTAGCACCAGCTAGAATTAGGCGTTTTCTTGTAATCGTCTCAGAAGGGTGAATAATCTCCTCTTCACCTTCCTCATCTAGAGTGATATTAGTAACCGTTGATTTTAACTCAGACCGTAACCTTTCTCCCTCCACTAAAGTGACAGTATTCAAAGAGGCTTCAGCATCCTTACCGGTTCCTGCTGTTTCGATTTCCACTTTAACTAATTTAAAAATTCTATGTAAAATGTTTTGCGTAAGATCAATTGACTGAATTCTATTTTTCGATATGTAACGTTTCTTCCTAATAAATACACCATATTCAAGCTTCAATTCGTCTCCCTCTACGCGATACGTAAATCGTTTCCAGGAGATGTAACTTGCAAAAGCTAATAAAACGATTAGAACTATGACTGCTAGAATAGCATAGAAAATATTAAGATTTAATAACGAAACAAAAGCAACAATAAATAAGAAAAAGGAATCTTTAATACCCGTTACTAAATTAAATATAACAGTTGCTGGATGTAATCGCCTCGGCTCAGACATCATCTTCATCCACCTTTGCTAGTGATGAAATTTTATCACGTAAATCGGAAGCAATTTCATTAGATAATGCCGGTATTTCATGGGTAGTTGCAGCTGTTGAAATGGATACACTTGCTAGATTAAACTTTTTCAAAATCGGGCCTTGTTTCGTCTCCACATGCTGAACACGTATCATTGGAATTAATGTTCTAGAGACAATTAATATTCCATGCTGAATGTAAATTTCCTGTTCAAACACTTCATAGCGCCATCTTTTCCACCTAAGATTCGGAATTAGAAAAACGGAAATATATGTACTGATTATGCTAACTGCAAGTAGAATAAATGCAATCCATAGCGGGAAATCAACTAAGAAATGTAATACAAATCCAACTATCATCAATACCCAAATTATTAACTCATACAAAAAGGCAGCAATTTGCCATGCTTTTATCGCATCACGCGAAATCATATGAATCGGTGGCTTTCTCATATCATATAATCCTTTCCCCTATTTAAATTTAAGAAAAAGCCCCTATTTTACAAGGGGCTTTTCTAGATGTTTAGTCACGGTTTCTTCTTTTTTGGAAATTCCCTTTACGGTTTCGTCCACCTTGGCCTCTTCCGCCTTGGTTTTTTCCACCGCCTTGACCACTACGTTTGCCGTAATAACGTTTATTATTAGAACGACCTTTATCTTGTTGTGCTTTTTTAATACTAATTGGAGCTACTCCAGAAATTTGAACTGGAACATCTCTTCTTTCCTTTGTAAGCATTTTTAATGCTGCTGCAACGATTGTAACAGAATCATGTTCTTCTAATAATTCATTAGCTGTTTGATGGTAAGCATCAAGTTCGTTCTTTTCAATCGTTTTTAAGATTTTTTCCACAGTTAATTGCTGCTGACCAATACGCGCTTCCTTATTAGTCGGTGGAACCATCCGTTTCATTTTACTTTTTGTTACTTTTTCGATTAAACGAAGATGTGCTATTTCTCTTGGCGTTACGAACGAGATAGCTTCACCAGTTCGACCTGCACGACCCGTACGCCCGATTCGGTGTACATAGCTTTCAGGGTCTTGCGGAATATCAAAGTTATATACATGGGTTACACCTGAAATATCAAGTCCACGTGCCGCTACATCGGTTGCTACTAACACATCCACACGTCCGTTTTTAAATTTATTTAAAACAGACATACGCTTTCCTTGTGTTAAGTCCCCGTGGATTCCTTCTGATCGGAAACCTCTAGCTTGCAAGCCTTCTGTAATCTCATCGACACGTTTTTTCGTTCTACTAAATACAATCGATAATTCCGGATTTTGCATATCCAAAAGATTAGTTAATGTATCAAACTTATACTTTTCAGGAATTTCTACGAAGTGCTGTACGATATTTTCTACTGTCATTTCCTTCGCTTTAACTTTAACCTCTTTTGGAGTATTCATTAGGTTAGTTGCAATGTCACGAATCTCTTTTGGCATTGTTGCCGAGAATAAAAGAGTCTGTCTTTCGCTAGGAACTTGTTTTAGAATTTCACGGATATCATCAATGAACCCCATGTTCAGCATTTCATCTGCTTCATCTAACACAACAGTGTGAACAATATCTGCACGAATTGTTCTTCTTCTAAAGTGGTCTAAAAGTCTACCAGGTGTTGCTACAACAATTTGAGGACCGTCTTTTAATGAACGAATTTGTCTATCCATTGGAGCTCCACCATAAACTGGAAGAACACGAACCCCTTTAAATTTACCTAAACGATTTAATTCTTCGGCAACTTGGATTGCTAGCTCTCTCGTTGGAGCTACAACAAGTCCTTGTACCTTTCTTTGTGCTGTATCAATTTTTTCGAGCATCGGGATACCGAATGCAGCTGTTTTACCTGTACCCGTTTGCGCTTGCCCTATAACATCATGACCCTCTATCGCTAGAGGAATAGTTTGTGCTTGTATTGGTGTTGCTTCTTCAAACCCCATTTTTTCTAATGACTTCATAATCGGATTTGAAATTCCTAATTCATTAAATGTTGTCACGCTTTCTAATTCTCCTTTGTACAAAATTGTTTGTTTTAGCGCTTGACTTGCCGTGATGCTTGTACCGAGAATTACATCACCCATTTATCTTATCTTATCCATTTATCCGAAATCTTACCTACTCCATAGTGAGATACGAACTCATATTTTTAGATAATGAAAGTTGAATATTCTTCAATTTACATAAAGTGGAAAAGGCTTTAACCACTAAGGGAAAAGCCCTATGATTATCATCTTAAGAGTACTCTCCTAATTTCTAGGAAACTCATTACGCTTGAAATCATTCAAGCAATAAGCACCGTGGCAAATTAACCGTTAGTTAATGATAACATAATAATAATAGTACAAGCTAGTTACAAATGCTTTTTCTATTTAGACATGATAAAATAGAAAATTAATTGAGTAATAATAAAACACAACTTGAAAATATAGGAGGCAAAAGAATGAGAGTTCCTCCATTCAATCCATACATAGCGGTTGTCATCGGCGTTATTTCTGTTTCAACTTCAGCAGTACTTGTTAAATTAGCTGGTGATGCCCCTGCTGCAATTATTGCAAATTATCGGTTATTAATAGCCGTTATTCTAATGGCCCCTATTATGGTTTTTAAATATCGGCATGAGTTTAAACTCATAACTAGGAAAGATTGGCTATTGTCCACTCTCGCAGGAATTTTTTTAGCATTTCATTTTATTCTCTGGTTTGAATCATTAAATTATACATCGGTAGCAAGCTCTGTAGTCCTTGTTACACTTCAACCTATATTCGCTTTTTTCGGAACGTATTTTTTCTTTAAGGAACGTTTTACACCTGGGGCAATCATAAGTATGATTATTGCTCTTTTAGGTAGTGTAATTATCAGTTGGGGCGACTTCCAAATAAGTGGAATGGCGTTATTTGGGGATATATTAGCACTTATCGGAGCAATCGCAGTAACAGCGTATTTCCTATTGGGTCAAACTGCTAGGAAACGTTTATCGTTAATGACTTACACGTTTGTCGTTTATGGGGTTAGCTCCATTACGTTAATTATTTATAATGTTTTACTACAAAACTCGTTCACAGGTTACTCAGCTAACTATTGGTTAATCTTTTTAGCATTAGCCATTATCCCAACCTTTTTTGGCCATACTTTATTTAATTGGGCATTAAAATGGTTAAGCACTTCTACTATAAGCATGGCAATTGTCTTTGAACCCATCGGAGCATCTATCTTGGCCTATATCATATTAGGTGAAAGAATAACATGGTCACAATTTCTCGGAGGCTCTATTGTTATCTTTGGATTGTTCTTATTCATATTAAGTACAACCCGAAAATCAAGCGTTACGATTCATAAAAAAGTTCGATAAGTTATCACTATATTTACATGTGAATAAACGTTATAATAAATACCAATATACGTAAACAAACTAGAAATAAGGTGATTCAATGAGTATTCAACTAATGACTGATGGTGGAGCAGACCTTCCTAAGGAACTTTTGGAAATGGCTGACATAAACGTAATTTCGTTATATTTAAACTTTAAAGATAAACAGTATAAAAGTGGTGTAGAGCTTGATCTGCCTAGTTTCTTTAAAAAAATCGAAGAAACAAAAGAACTGCCACGTTCAGCCGCACCAAGTCCAAATGATTTTTATGAGGGATATAAAAAAGTAGATCCTTCTAAACCGATTTTAATGATTAGTTTATCAAGTGGACTAAGTAGTACGTACGAAAATGCGGTAGCTGGTAAAAACTTATTATTAGAAGAAGAGCCTGATCGAAAAATCGAAGTAATTAACGCACGGACAGCATCAGCTGGGCAAGCATTACTTCTTTTTGAAGCTTACCAAAAGATTCAAGAGAATTATTCATTAGATGAGCTAGTAACCCATCTTAATCATAAAGTGAAGCATACTGCCACATTATTTGTACTGAAAACACTAGAAAACCTAGTTCTAGGTGGAAGAATTGATAAGGTAAAGGGAACTTTAGCCAAAACGTTAAATATTAAGCTGTTAATGAAAGCTAGTGATGAAGGCACTATTGAAGTTGCTGAAAAGGTACGTGGGGATAAGAAGTCGATTCGCCGTTTTGTTGATCAAATCGGAGAGTATGCACGTACTTTTGAAGATAAAGTGTTAGTCATGACACACTGTAACGCCGCAGAGCGTGCAAAATCAGTATTGAATGAAATAAAAGCTAAATACAAATTTAAGGAAACTTACGTAACAGAAATGGGCCCACTAATCTCCACATATGGAGGAGACGGAGCATTGGTAATATCTTTCTTTAAAGATTAAATAACATACTATACTTTAATAGCACTCATCAAAAATCCCCAAGCAATCGCGAGGGGATTTTTAATGCAGTATTATCAGTATTAGTTTTGCCTATATGCTCTTAGCGGCAGGAATACACGCTCTGGCGAGATAGCTATACCAAGACCTCATTACTTTCAACAGGCTTTTCCAAAAACTCATACACCATTTTATTCAATGTATCTTTATCATTCCCTAAACAAATCAAATGTCTCGAACGTTCGAAAAACACCACTTCTTTACGTTTCGCCGGAATCTCTTTATCCAAATAATAAGCTGTTTTATAAGGAACCATACTATCCATCTGCCCTTGTGCAATTAGCACGGGAGATTCCACATTTTTAAGGTGCTTCCTAGTTAACCTAACTAACTTTAAAAACTCTAGATTAGCCTTTAATGGAACACTACCCAATTTTCTCTTATAGTGACGATACAGTTTATTCTGTCCTAACTTCCCAGTAATTCCATCCTTGATGACTTCTCCAATATCAACACTAATTTGTTTAAAGGATAAGTATTTTCCAGCGGTTGCTAGTAAGACTAGCTTATCAACTTTATATTTGGCTGCTAAATAAGCCGCAATCATCCCACCCATTGAAAAACCTATAAGATATATTTCATCGTATTTTTCTTTTAACCTCTTTAAGGAAGCTTCAGCTGTTTCAATCCAGCTCTTATAATGAACATTATCAAGGGCTAACTTTTGGCCATGCCCTGGCAATGTCGGGACGGAGATATGCCAATCAGTATGCTCTTGTAAATAATTCGTGAGTGGTTCTAATTCATGGGGTCCTCCAGTATAACCATGGATAATTAAACATCCTATCATGATGTATTCTCCTTTATGAAAATCGAAGTAAAGAGCTAAAGTTCATTTTTCTTTTGCCCTAATTCAACGAAAAAAATTCAGTTAGCTCCCATATCCCCGTTTATCTTTTTTCTTTATAGCTTTAACGGAATGTTTTCATAAAAGCGCCAAATTGCTTTATGATTGGTGATACTTGATGGTATGTGTTTGCAATTTGACTTACTGTTGTTAATACTTTATCCAAATTCATTTGTCCGCCTTGATTCTGAAACTGGGCCATTGCTTCTTGTTGTGGTTGGGCTTGTTGGTTAGATCCTTGCATTTGATCATACCAGTCTTGTGGTTGCTTTGGTTTGGCAAATTGTTCAAATGCTGATTTTGGCTGTTCATATACATTTTGGTAATATTGTTGATACGGTGAGGGATGAAAAGGCTGTTGGGCTTGTTGATTGTAGTAATTAGGTTGATTACCTTGTTGGTAATACGGAGGGTAACCAAACTGTCTCATGACACGACTCACCCTTTCCTTAGCCTTTTTACTATAATTTATGCAACTGACCTTTGGATTGTGTAATAACTAAATGTAAAAGTAAACCTGTCGAATTAAGCAACAGGCTTACTTTTTGAGTTTTTCTTTATTAAAAATAATCCATAAATCAACATTACTATGGAAACAATAGAAAATTTTGGATTAAAATTGCATAAAATTATAAACCCAAGGCTACAAAATGCAATGACACCTCTAAACGATAACTGGACTAATCGCTTGTTAATTGTCTCAAACGCATTGTCCATTTTACTCATATAATTAATAATAAATAGACTAATCACTAAAGGAATGAATAGAAATGACCACCATGAAAATTGGATAATCGAAAAGATTGTAATTGGAATCATCACCGGAATAAACCCTATTATTGCCCAGTTCCTTATCGTCTTTCGGAACCCAACAATATCCCAAGGAAGAACTTGAACAATACCGGAGTACATGCGATTCACAAAGATACTTGCAGTAAACATCGTATAAATATGGATGCTTAATGCAATAACAATTATCCCTGCCATCTCATTAAAAAATGATAAAACGATAATAGCTAAAAACAAGCCACCAACTACTTGTAGAACATATTCTATATTTCCCCTAAAATGCTGTAACCAAATTCGTTTATGGATGGAGCGATTCGTATAAGCAAATGGCTTCTTTCTGGAGGCTCTATTTTGAAAAACACTATAGCTCCTTTGCCTTTTAAACTTTACTTTAGTAGCTCTTGATACTAAAGGCATGTTCCAAACGAGATAATCATTAACCTCTGTAACTCTACCCCAATTCACATTATCAAACATCTTCCTAAATAGAACTATATTACTCAGTAAAACTATAGTCATTATGATAAGGCCGACTACAATACTGTTATTAGTTAACGTTCCAATCAGGTTGAATAGTACTAAAGATAACATAATACTGAGTTTCAAAAGCCACTTCATATGGAAAAGTTTCCACTGAGGAATCGTCATGAGAAGCTCAATCAACCAAAATAAACCAAAATATATGACTATTACTTCTGAGTTAATTGGGGTAATAAATATAACCAAAACACTTATAAGTAAATATTTCAAGAGAAGCTTTCCTAATTTCTCAACCGTAGCAAAGAAAGCAATTCGCTTCATAGAATATGGAAGCATTCCTAATTGATATTCCGAGCTAGTAATTACTATTCCGGGTATCCGAAATGATTGAAATACATAACGTAAAGGGAATATAGCTAATATTAGCCAAAATCTATCTGTCAATTGCTGCTCAATAAACAGAAACTGGTTCTGATACGTTGCTAAGAAATCATTAAAAATAAAAATAGTAGCAAATACATATCCTCCTAAAATAAGCGAATAAATAGTTGTCGTTAAGTCAAAGGATAAAACTAACAGTTTCTTATATACCATTCTCTTTTTTCTTGCTCTACCTCGTTTTATTGTCCTATATGCTTGCCAAGAAGAAGGATAATGCATTATTCACCACTTCTCCTTTTAATCGTTTCGAACTCTTCTATCAGACCTTTATGTAGAATCTTACCTTCCTGTAGCATGATAAACTCATTCGCAAGCCCTTTAACTCTGTCTAACTGATGGGTTGTGAGTAATATTCCGGTGCCACCAGATATTTTTTCCCTCAAGATTTCTTCAAAGTAATCTACCGCATAAATATCTAATCCCATAAACGGCTCGTCTATTAATAAAAGTGGAACATCTGGTAGCATGGCACAAATGGTTTGTACCTTTTGCCGCATACCCTTTGATAGTGATTCCGGATATTCATCTAACTTCCCTTTTAATTCAAACCCTTCTACATATCGCTCAATTCTTCTCATTAGTTCATCTTCTTCGATCCCATAGCTTTTTCCATATAATTGAAAATGCTGCATCGCCGTTAATTCAGACATTAATAATGGTTCTTCCGGAATAAAGGATATTCTCTGTTTAAAATCTAAGAACCTCGTGTCTTGATTGTATGCTTCCTCTAAAATTATCTCTCCAGAAGCTTTATCTTGAATACCCATAATTGTTTTCATTAATGTAGATTTACCCGCCCCATTATGGCCAACTAGTGCCATAACAGATCCCTTTTCGATGAAAAAGGTTATATCATCTAGTAATCTAGTACCTGATACTTCCACTACTAGTTGTTTCACATCTAAAATTTTCATTCATCTCACCACCTGACATAATATTACGTATTTTCATTAATAAAAGTTTCGAAATACAATATGTGACATACTAATAATAGCAAAATCCGAATATTACGCACGATATTTTACCATTTTTTTATTAAAAGCGTGTAAAAAGTGTGTAAATTAGTGAAAAAAAAACTAGCTTTTTCAGGAAATTTGTTATTTAATTAAATAGTAAGTCAAATTTAATCTTTTATATTTCTTAGGAGGGTCACAATGAAGAAACTTTATGGTCTAGTGCTGATTCTTGGACTAGCACTTGTACTGGCAGCATGTGGATCGAATGATGCAGCAAATCCGGATACATTAGTAATTGGGTTTGTACCTTCACAGGATTCTGATTCAATAGCAGAAACGGTAGAACCGTTAGCGAAAAAACTAAGTGAAGAATTAGGTAAAGATGTCGAAAGTAAAGTAATGACAAGTTACAGTGCCTTAGTTGAGGCAATGGGAGCTAACCAAGTTCATATCGGATTCGTTCCTGCATTTGGTTATGTTCTAGCAAACCAAGAGTATGATGTAGAAGTTATTCTTAAATCTATCCGTTATGGTTCTGGAACATACAGAGCACAGTATACTGTACGTGCTGATTCTGGGATTGAAACTCTTGATGATTTAGAAGGGAAAATTTGGGCTTATGGTGACCAGTTATCTACTTCAGGCTACCTTTTCCCGGCTAATGAGCTAATGGAAAAATACGGATTAGAAACTGCCGCTGATTTAGAAAATGGATTCTTTGGTGGATCAACTCAAACTGGTGGACATGATAATTCAATTCTTGCTGTATACAATGGTGAAGCTGATGTAGCGACAACATTTGAAGATGCACGTACAGAAATTGAAGAGGAACATCCAGATGTTATGGAAAAATTAAAAGTACTAGATTTTACTGCTGAAATTCCTAACGATACTATTTCTGTTACAGCTGATCTTGATGATGAGCTTGTAAAAGAAATTAAAGATGTATTCTTATCTTTCAATGATGATGAAGAAATGCTTACAATCATGAAAGAAGTTTACAACTGGGATTCAATTTCAGAAGCTTCTGATGAAGAATACGATGTAGTACGTGAAACTTATGAGAAGTTCCGTGAAAACATCACTATTGATGACCTTTAAAATTAATTTGTAATATTGATAGAGGAAAAAGGGAAGGGTGTGAAACTTCCCTTTTTCTTGCGTTAATAACTTGTTATAATAGAAGAAATTTATGCCTGTACTGGAGGACTTATTGAAATGATAGAATTTAAGAATGTAGGCTTAGTGTACCCAAATGGCACAGAAGGCTTAAAAAATGTAAATGTGACCATCAAAGATGGGGAATTTGTAGTTATTGTTGGACTTTCGGGAGCTGGAAAATCAACATTCATCCGTAGTATTAACCGTTTGGTTACACCTACTTCAGGTTCTTTAGAGGTTGATGGAGAGAATATTATAGATTATAACGGGAGCAATCTTCGTAAATTACGTACTAAAGTCGGTATGATCTTTCAGAACTATAATCTTGTAAAACGTTCAAATGTATTAAAAAACGTTCTAGCTGGCCGTCTTGGGCATACTGGAACATTGCGATCTATATTAGGCTTATATAAAAATGAAGACAAGGCGTTAGCTTATGAAAGTTTAAAACGCGTTAATATAGAAGAAAAACTTTATAACCGAGCAGATGAATTAAGTGGCGGTCAGCAGCAACGTGTTAGTATAGCTCGTGTGTTAACACAGCAGCCAAAATATATTTTAGCAGATGAACCTGTTGCTTCTCTTGACCCACCTACATCACATCAAGTTATGTCCTATTTAAGAAAAATTAATAAAGAAGATAATATTACAACAATTGTTAATCTGCACTTTATCGATATGGCAATGGAATATGCTGATCGTATTATAGGTATGCGTGCTGGTGAAGTTGTCTTTGATGGACCTGTATCTGAAGTAACGGAAAAAACCTTCGAAGAAATTTATGGCCGTTCAATCCGTGAGGACGATATGCGTGGAGGTGCAGATAGTGCCGAAAAATAAGAAACAAACACTATCCATGTACCCTAGTAAAACAAAAAAACAAGTAACCATTATTGGACTTGTAATTTTAGGTATGTACCTGTTTAGTATGATTTTCACACAACGAGAAATGGTTGGAGGCTTTGCAGGTGCGTTCGGTAAAATGTACCGTGTAATTGAAAAGTTCTTCCCACCAAACTTTTCAATACTTTCAGCTATAATGGACCCGTTATTTCAAACGATTCAAATGGCAATCATTGCAACGACTATAGCTGCAATCATTACGGTACCATTAGCGTTACTATCAGCTCAAAACGTAACAACTTTTAAGCCGATTTATGTAGCAACAAGAACTATCTTAAACTTATTACGTACAATTCCTGACTTAGTACTTGCAGTAATCTTTGTCGGATTATTTGGAATTGGAGTCTTCCCTGGTATCCTAGCACTTATTGTATTTTCATTGGGTATTTTAGCAAAATTAATTAGTGAGACAATCGAATCGGTTGATATGAATCCTTTAGAAGCAATGCGTGCATCAGGAGCAGGCACATTACAAATGATTTATTATGGACTAATTCCACAAGTAATGCCACAGTACACGTCATTAGTACTATATGTATTTGAAATTAATATCCGTGCATCTGTCGTATTAGGTTATGTCGGTGCTGGTGGTATTGGATTAGTATTAAACCAGCAAATCGGGTTCTATAATTATCCGAATGCTATGGCAATCATCATTATGATTTTTGTTGTTGTACTTGTCATAGAATATATCAGTAACAAATTAAGGGAGGCATTAATCTAATGGACTCATTACAATTACCTCCAAAACCTAAGAACTCAACCTATAAAACTATAAAACGAGTTTTAATAGCGCTTATTGTTCTTGCACTCTATATTTGGACATTCCTTGGCATAAATATTGACTTTGGAAAAGCAATCAGTCAGATGTTCTCAAATTTCGGGAATGTAGTTGTAGGACTATTTCAGCCGAACTGGGCTGCTTCTGGTGATGTCGCTTTAAGTATGCTTGAAACTATTACAATTGCATTTGCTGGTTCTCTAATGGCAGCAATTTTATCTGTTCCATTAGCATTTCTTGCAGCTAATAACATGATGGGTGGTAAGGTAGGATCAACAATTGGTAAATGGATTTTATCTGCAGTTCGTGCCTTCCCTGATATTATTCTAGCAATCTTATTCGTAGTTGCTGTTGGTCCTAACGCATTTGCCGGTGTTCTTGCAATTGCAATTGGTTCTACAGGTATGCTAGGGAAAATGTTCTCAGAAATTATCGAATCCATTGATATGGAAGTTGTTCATGCAATGGAAGCAAATGGGGCTAATAAAATACAAATACTATTTTATGCTGTTATGCCGCAGATAATTCCTGAGTTCCTATCCTATGCGATTTATCGGTTCGAGGTAGACATACGTGCATCGTCCATACTTGGTATCGTAGGTGCAGGGGGGATTGGTACGATGATCTTCTTTGCCTCTTCAAACCGTGATTGGAACCAAATGGGAACTATTTTGTTAGGTATAATTATCGTTGTAACAGTTATTGACTTTGCTTCAGCAAGAATTAGACGTAAAATAGTATAAGCTAAAATTTAGAAACGAAATTGAAGAACCGACTCTTTGATTTCGTTTCTTTTGTTGGAAAGGATGTACGAAGTGTCAAATACAACCAAGCTCAAAATAATTTATACAAGTGATGTTCATGGAAATGCTATGCCTATTTTATATGGAACGAACGAGCAGGCAGATTTAGGTTTAGCTAAATATGCTTCGATAGTAAAACGAGTAGTTCGTGAAAACGAAAATGTCATCGTACTAGATAACGGCGATTTAATCCAAGGAACACCACTTATGACTCATTATGTTAAAGAACATCAAGGCAAAATAAATCCAATGATAGAAATTATGAACCGTATCGGTATCGATGCTAGTGTAATCGGTAATCATGAATTTAATTTTGGCAAAAAGGTGTTACATGATGCGATAACCGGTTCCAACTTCCCTTGGCTGTCTGCCAATTTGGTTAATGAAGATGGTGAACCTTATTTTGGGAAACCATATATAATTCAAACCTTGTCAAACGGACTTAAAGTAGCAGTAGTTGGGGTAACCACGCATTATATTCCAAACTGGGAGTCGCCTAATCATATTGAAGGGATACAATTTAAAGATGCACTAACGACTCTAAAGCAATGGGTTAAACTTATTCAAGAAGAAGAGCAACCAGATGTCCTTATCGCCTCATACCATGGTGGCTTTGAAAGGGATTTGGATACAGGTGAAGCTACAGAGTCATTGACTGGTGAAAATCAAGGATATGCGATGTGTCAGGAAATAAACGGAATCGATATTTTACTAACAGGACATCAACACCGTATGTTAACTGGCGAGATAAACGGCGTATTAGTAGCCCAGCCAGGAAATAATGGTAAGATGTACGGTAATATCGATATCGAGCTGGAACAGAATGGCACTAACTGGACGATAGTGAAGAAAAAGGCTGAGATTAAACCAATTAATGCACAAGCTGATGAAGAGATTATGCTTTATATGGCAGAATTAGAGTCTTCTACTCAGAAATGGCTAGACCAACCGATTGGTTATATTGATGGTGATATGACGATATCCGACCCACTTCAAGCAAGATTAACGAAACATCCATTTATCCAGTTCATACAGGAAGTGCAAATGGAAGCTAGTGGTGTAGACATTTCGGTGACTGCCTTATTGAATAATGAATCTAGAGGATTCCAGTCGGTTGTTACGATGCGTGATGTGGTATCTAATTATATGTACCCGAATACTCTAACCGTACTAGAGCTTAGTGGTAAAGATATTAAATTAGCATTAGAGAAAACTGCAGAATACTTTGTGTTAGATGATGCTGGCAATATCACCGTAAATCCTACTTATATTGAACCGAAGCCACAGCATTATAATTACGATATGTGGGAAGGAATCCACTATACGATTAATATTACTAATCCTATGGGATCGCGCGTTGAACATATTTCGTATCACGGAAGTCCATTAAAAGAGGATGGAACGTATCATGTTGTTTTAAATAACTACCGGGCAAGTGGTGGTGGTAATTTTGATATGTTTAAGAATAAACCTGTTATTAAAGAAATCCAGAAGGATACTGCTGAATTAATACATGCTTATTTTGAAAAATATAAGACTATAAAGGCAGAAGTTGTACCTAATTTTCAAGTTATATCCTCATAAGACAAGGGCTACCATTTTTGGTAGCCCCTCTTTTATATTTTCTAATTATCGTCTCAATCGTCATCGTCATCGTCATCGTCATCGTTGTCATCAATCGAAGTTCCAAGTTCTGTATCGATTGAGATAGAGATAATTTCACCAGTATATGCGTCAATATCTAGTTCCGCTTCTCCGGCAGTACCCTTAATTTCAATCTCATAAATAAGACGTCCATCATCTTCATCTAGGTCTAATTCTTTAATGGTTCCTTCAAACTCTGCCAATGCAATTTCCATTGCTGCTTCACTATCTATCGCTGTTTTTTTCTCATTAGCATTTTTTTCTGTATTACGTTCATCTGGTTGAACTGCCACTTTTTCTTTGTCTTTATCATCTGTTCCATCATCTTCCTTTGGAACAGTGGTATCATCATTTGTCTTATCTGTGCTTTCATTTTTATCGTCGGTTTTAGCTCCGGAATCATCCGATGAAGTATTATTCTTTTCAGAAACAGCTACGTTTGTAGAGCCTTCAGCACTTGCACGTAACTCCCTTTGTTCAATCTTAATTACCTCACCTGTATTTCCATCTAACTTAATTTCATATTCCATACCATCGCTTTCAACTTCAACTTCATAGATTACTTTATTAAATCCTTTTTCCAATTCCATTTCCGTTATTGTACCTGGATATTGAGAAGTTACGAGAGCCTCTATTTCACCTCTTGATAGTTTAGGCTCTGCTTGTGCAGCATTGGAATGATAAATCCCTAGACCAAGTACGGTTGCTATAGCGACACTAGATACAGTCATGATCACTTTCTTTTTCATGTTATGCCTCCTTATTTACTCTTGATGTCTTTATCATAAACATCTAGAATGAAATAACTATGAGAGAAAGATTAGAATTTGATGAGAAATTATGATAATTTAATTGGTAATAGTACTTTAAAAATAGAACCCGCTCCTAGACTGCTTTCTACAGTAATTGCCCCACCATGTGCAGATGTAATTGTTTTGGCAATGGCAAGGCCAAGTCCGGTTCCACCAGTATTCCTATTTCTAGCCTTATCCATTCGGTAGAACCGTTCAAAAATTCGTTCTTTCTCATCTTCTGGTATTCCCGGCCCAAAATCGGTTACCGATATGGCTAATTTGTTTTCGAATTGTTCCATATTAACAATCACATTACGATCACTATATTTGAGTGCGTTATCAATCAAAATATAAAACACTTGTTTAAGCTGATCTTTATTTCCATGAACATAGAATGGTACACCTTGTTCTGGAAACTCAATCACCCTTCTATATGCTCTAGAAAACGTGTCAATTGTTTCTTCGATTAGTTCCGTTACATTTACATCCTCGCCACTTTGTACTTCTTTATTTTTAGCTAATGCCAATAATTGTTCTACAAGCTTTTGCATCCGTTCTGCTTCTGTTCCAATCGCATCTAACGATTCCTTAATAAGTTCCGGATTTTCTTGACCTCGACGTTCTAACAGCTGGGTATAGCTTTTTATAATGGAAATCGGCGTCTTTAGCTCATGGGATGCATCTGATACGAAAATCTCCTGCATCTCATAATTCTCTTTCAAATAATCAATCATGTCATTAAATGTTTTTTCCATTTCATATAGCTCATCTTTCGACCGATTAGTTAACGCTATTTTCTTCCATTTTCCATGTTTCATGTTTTCCTTCATCGTACTGATTAACGCTTTAATTGGTTGAAGTAAAAATCTTGCTAGTAAATTCCCAGCAATAATAATCGGAATAATAATGATGACAGAGGCTAAGATGAGTACGTAAAATAGAGTTTTCATGTTTTCGGTAATGGCAACTAATTTTTTGGATAAATGTAGTGTTACAATTTCACCGTTATTCCAGATTATTGGCTTAGAAACTGTTGCATAACGGTCACCATAATATGTCAAAACTTCTCTCGTTTCACTTTTAGAATATTCCCCTGGAAGTCCTAAATAATCTGATGATTTTGTATGAACTACTAATGGTGAACCATTTTCAGGGTAAATTCGAATGATTCCATCAGCTGGTAAAAAAGCTTTTAACAATTCACTAGGTGGTATTTCTTCATTTTGATTTATAGCTACTAATATCGTATTAACTTGTTCGGCAAGTTCGTCCAATTCACTATCAACGGAATTTTGATAAAACAAGAAATAAATGGAAGCATTGATTAATAATATAAATACAAACATAAAAAAGCTGGTAAATAGTTGTATCTTTGTTCGTAGCTTCATACGATTATTCCTTTATCGAATATCCTACGCCTCGTACGGTTTGGATGTACTGTTTCGAATATCCTTTTTCTATTTTTTGACGTAAGTACCGAACATACACATCAACTACATTTGTCTCACCAAAATAATCATAGCCCCATACTTGTTCAATTAATTGATCACGTGTTAGCACGATATTTTTGTTTTTTAACAAGCATACGAGTAAGTCATATTCCCGAGGAGTTAACTCGATTTTATTTCCCTCACGGAATACTTCATGAGCGTCTAAATCAACCGTTAAATCTCCTACAGCCAAAATATGCTTGTTTACTTTTTGTTCTACAGGCTTTCTAAGATGTACCCGTATTCTTGCAAGTAATTCTTCAATTTGGAAAGGCTTTGTCACGTAATCATTTGCTCCTAAATCTAATCCACTAACCTTGTCATGAACAGCATCTCTTGCGGTTAGGAGGATGACTGGAGTGTTCTCATCTGTACGCCTAAACCTACGAAGCACTTCTAAACCACTTAGCTCAGGAATCATAATATCAAGTAAAACCAAATCCCAGTCTTGATCTTGCATTAGTTTTAAAGCGTCTTTACCATTATCAACTTTCTTAGTGCGATAGTTTTCATATTCTAATTCCAGCTGTATCACTCTACTCAGTTTTTCTTCATCTTCTACAATTAGTATGATTGGTTGTTCCATTACATCACCCACTTATCCGTTCTTTTTTGTTTACTATATCAAAGAAAGATTAAAAAGTAATGAGAAACAATAGGATTAATTAATTGATTTCCTATTTATTTAGATAAATAATGTATACATATAAGGGAGGGATTATCATGCTAGCACTTGATCATATTGTGATTGCTGGAAAAAATGCTGCAGAAGATAGTATAACGTTTGACGATAGAATGGCAATTAAAGCTATTAAAGGCGGAGAACATGAGAATTGGGGTACGTATAATTACCTTGCTTATTTTTCCAATGAAAGCTATATTGAATGGCTAGGAATAAAAGATTACGATACCGCAAGTAAGAGTGATAATCCGCTCATTCAACATTTAGTATATATGCTAGACCAAAACCTGTCTGTCCCGTTTCAATTTGCATTAAGAACGAATCAAATGGATGATTATATACAACATTTTAAAATGAACGATATTCCCTTCGATGGTCCTTTTCCTGGGGAAAGAGAGCGTCCAGATGGAACAATGCTTTCGTGGCGAATGTTGTTTCCGAAGTATGATATAGAAGAGGGTATGTTGCCATTTCTAATTGAATGGGCTAATCCAAGTGGTGGTCCATCAGCACAAAGCTTAGCTAACCCACAAGCGATTATGAAAATTAATTATAGTGGTGTTGATAAATCAACGTTTACGAAAATCTATCAATTAAAAAATAAAAAGAGCTTGTCTAATCAATTTATTTTGAGAAATTCCAGGATTAGTTTTAAGGATGATGGGGATTTGTCGTTTGAGTTGGTTTAGAGGATTATTTTCTATTTATTCCCAAATAAGTATATTTCTGGCAGCATCCATGGCTAGAATTCTATACATCAATTATATTGTTTAAAATCACAAAAAAACCAATCCTTTACTATTTTAATTAGTGATATAGGATTGGTTTTTATTATTATTACCCTAATTGCTGATGTAAAAATTCTGTTACGGATTCTGGTGTTTTGGTATAGGCGCTGTGTTGATGGGCTAGTTTTTCTCCGTTTTGGAAAATTAAAATGCTTGGGATTCCCATTACTTCATAAGTTTGAGCAATTCCTTCTAGCTGATCTGTATTAACCTCATACCATGCATAATTATTAAACTCCTCTAAAATTCCATCGATAAACATGTCCATTCTTTTACAATCCGGACACCAGTCTGCGAAGAATTTGATGATAACAGGTTTTTCACTTTGAATAACTTCGTTGAACTTTTCCATAGTTTGAATGTATTCCATATGAACACTCCTTTTCCATCTTTATTTTATCTATTAAACAAACGTTTGTCTTATACTTTGCCTATGCTTTGTATTCGACTTTACCTAATACATAAGCTGCAAAGAGTCCAGCTGCAAATGTTAGGACACTTAAAAGTACTAAAGCAGTCGAATCTGGCCAGCCTGGAAATACAACAAAGACCGATCCTATTACTAGCCCAATAATTAAAGCAAAGGTTGCACTACGATAGTTTACTAAAAAATAATTAATCACTTTACTCATCGTAATAATACCTAGTACTATTCCGATTCCAACCACTGCGATAACATCTATTTGGAGGTTACTGATTGCACTAATAACTGTTGCATAAACTCCAATTACTAGTAATATAAACGATCCACTTATCCCTGGTAGGATCATCGCAGCACTTGCAATAAAACCAGAAAAGAATAGTAACACATATGTAGAGAAAGTCATCTCTTCGATAATCACGCCCTCATTTTCATGAAGAAATAACATCGAACCAACAACTAATGCCCCGATGACAAGCAAAATATAGTGATTTGCTTTAAATTTTGTCCTCACTTCAGCCTGATGAAATAAATAAGGTATTATACCAATAATTAGACCTAAAAAGAAGAACTGAGTTGGTCCAGGATAATGTTCAAACAACCACTCGATTACGCGACTTAATAAGAGTACCGCACAAGCTACACCTACCCCTAATGGAATAAGAAAGCCGAGATGTTTTTTCCAATCTTTAGTCATAAGTCCATTAATAGATGCAATTAAACGATCATAAATCCCTAAAAGTACCGCAATAGTCCCACCGCTTACCCCTGGTATAACATCACTTGCTCCCATAAGTAATCCACGGTATATATTTTTCCATTCCATTGAGTTGTCCCCTTTTATATTTCTTATTATTATCATATCAAATTATGCTTGTAATTCATATGAAATAAATGTATACTAAATACTAGCTACTTTGCATGGCAAGGTAGCTAAAAACAAAAACGGTATCTTGTTTTGCAAGGTAGGTGAATTCCATGTCTCTAAGGAGTCAATTATTGAAGGGCGTATTAGAAGGTTGTATTCTCTCTATCATTCAAAAGCAGCCTACATATGGATATGAATTATCCTTACGTTTACAAGAGTTTGGGCTTTCTGATGTAAGTGAAGGTTCTATATACCCAATATTATTACGACTTCAAAAAGAACATTTAATTGAAGGTACGATGCAAAAGTCCGAACTCGGTCCAAAACGAAAATATTATCATCTCACAGAAATTGGTATTGAAGCATTACAAGAGTTTAGAGCTGAGTGGGAAAACATTAAACATCCGGTTGACCGAATTATTCATAAAGGGGAGGAGAAAGCATGAATTCTAAAGACATTATAAAGATTAACAATGAAATGAGAGAAAGACTTACAGAAGAAAATAAAGCTATTTATGAGGATATGCTCTTATATATCCGGTTAAATGGTAATAAATCCGAGCAACAAACAGAAGAAGTATTATTTGAACTGTTAGAGCATGTATTACAGGCCCAGGAAGAGGGTAAATCAGTACAAGATATATTTGGGGATGATTTAAAAAAATATTGTGACGAGCTTATTGCAGAGATTCCGGGTGAAAAAAAATCTGCATCCGTATTATTCGGCACCTATGTCGTGATCAACTTTTTAGCAATAATTAGTTTTACATTCGGGACGTTTAGCTTTGCAGCTTATCATTTCTTTAACTTAGGTTCCGATAAATTTACCTTTTCAATTGGCTCTGCCATCACAATAGCCCTGATTTATCTACTATTGTTATACATCTTTATTGTTCTTGTACTCAAATGGATTAAAAAATCATTATTTAAGGATATAAAACCGAATAAGTGGGTAGAGTTTTTCCAATTGTGGATTATTTGTATGGTACTAATTGGATTGTTTATCCTCATCCCAATCCTACTACCAGACTTCGGTAAGGAAGTTAGCATCCCTGTATTATCCTTAACTGTAGTTGGTGTTATACTATATGTGATTAAACTAGTGCTAAATAAAAAATATAGAATAACCAAATAACAAAGATGCCATAGAGGACTAATCCTCCGTGGCATCTTCTTTTGTTTGTTCAATAAATTTTAATTCTGGTACCCATTGTGACATATGCTCTTTTATCTCTTCATAATGAGCTTTTGCATTTGGTAACTCTTGATCAGTTAATTGAAACATAGGGATTACCTCGTAATTTTTCCAATTCTCATATTTCACATATGTAGGGAGAAATTCTGGGGAATGTACTTCTATTTCTGTTTCTCCACCTGACAATGTTTTCGTTATATGAAACTTAAATACCCCACCAATCTGGCGATAAAATTCATCTTGTCCCGACAAGAAATTACCTAAGGAATAAATAACTAACGTACGGTTTCCGTCCTTTCCTGTGACCCAATCAACAGGTTGCAAAACGTGTGGATGATGTCCGAGAACGACATCTGCTCCTTGATCTGCTACGAACTGGACTAAATCTTTCTGCGTTTGATTAGGCATCCGTTCATATTCATTTCCAAAATGAAGACTTAACACAACTACATCCGCTTTTTCCTTAGCAGCTTGTATTTCTGAAGCAATAAGTTCTTGATCAATTAAGTTAACAAGGTAATCCTTCCCTGTTGGAACCGGAATTCCGTTCGTTCCATAAGTATAGGATAAAAAGGCAACAGAGACCCCTTCTTCTGTTTCAAAAATTCTTAGCCTTTCCCTATCCTCGTAGTTTTTATAAGAACCAGTGTACATCATATTTATGGTTTCCCAATGTTTAATTGCTCGTTGTATAGCTTCTTCTCCACGGTCTAATGTATGATTATTAGCTAGTGATACAACATTAATTCCAGCCCATTTTAAAGCATCTCCTACTTCTGTAGGACTATTAAATGTTGGGTAAGAGGATAATCCTAATTCCACACCACCAATCATTGTTTCCTGATTCGCGATGGAAATCGTCGCATCACTAAGAAACGGCTTAACCCGCTTAAGCATCGGTGTAAAATCATATCCTTCTCCGGTCCACGCATCATCATAAACTCCATTATGAATTAACATATCTCCGATTGCAGCAATGGATATTTCTTGTTTTACATCTATTGGTACTTTTGGTTCTTTAGGCTCTATTACTTTCTCTGAATGGGAACCAGCCGTTCTAGTTAAATCGCTCTCTTCATCTGTTGTTCCGATACCACATGAGAATAACAATAGGCTTAAAAACACAAACACAAAAGTTCCTACTAAACTCCCCCTTGTCATAATCACTTCTCCTCATACATTTTTACTAATTATACCACAATAACAGGAAAATTTTTCCGTTTAGTAATAAAATTCAACAAGATTCAGCAACTTGTCCAACACGTTTAGTCTTAATATGACATGAGGAAGAAGTATTCATGCATTTTTAAGGAGGATTTGATGGAAGTCAGTTGATGTGCAGTACCTACTATAAAGCAAAAACAACCGCCATTATAGGCAGTTGTTTTACCAAAAGCTATTCGATTCGTTCTATTATCGTGGCATTTGCCATTCCCATTCCTTCACAAATGGCAAGTAGTCCATATTTGCCTTGTGTGCGCTCTAGTTCATACAGTAAAGAGGTCATTAACTTAGTTCCTGTTGCACCTAAAGGATGACCGAGCGCAATTGCACCTCCGTTTACATTTAGTTTATTCGGGTCAGCACCGGTCTCTTCTAACCATGCAAGGGGTACTGGTGCGAATGCTTCGTTCACTTCATATCGGTCCATGTCCTCTATCGAAAGACCTGCTTTCTCTAACACTTTTTTCGTTGCTGGGATTGGGCCTGTTAACATTAGGGTCGGGTCAGAGCCAATAACAGCTCTGGCAACAATTCTTGCCTTAGGTTTAATGCCCAATTCATCAGCCTTTTGTTTCGACATAAGCAATACTGCACTAGCACCATCACTCATCTGACTAGCATTTCCTGCCGTAATTACGCCTTCTTCCTGAAAGACCGGTTTCAACTTGGACAGAGCATCTAAAGAAGTGTCCTTTCTTGGCCCTTCATCTATATGAAAGGTTCGCTTATTTCCCTCCTGATCCTCTACGTCAACTGGGATAATTTCCGCTTCAAATGTACCTTTTTCAATAGCTTGTAATGCTTTTTTGTGACTCGCTAAGGAAAAGGAATCTAACATTTGTCTTGTATATCCCCATTTTTCAGCGATTTTCTCAGAGGATATGCCTTGATTAACGATTTCATATTTTTCTTGCAACAACTTACTTGGCTTTGTATTACCGATATTAGAAAACATCGGTGACCGAGTCATACTCTCTACACCGCCCGCAATTACGATATCCATATCTCCTGATGCAATAGCTTGAGCCGCAAAATGAATTGCTTGTAGGCTGGATCCACATTGACGATCAATTGTAACTCCTGGCACTTTAGTCGGAAAACCTGCTATCAGAGCTGCGGTACGAGCAATATTTCCTCCTTGTTCATTAACTTGTGTTACACACCCTAAAATGATATCTTCAACATCACTTTTATTCACATTAGTCCGTTCTATTAACCCTTCTAACACTACCGCTGCTAAATCATCGGCACGGTAATTAGCTAACGAACCACCCTTTCGTCCAACCGCAGTCCGAATACCATCGACAATAACTACTTCACGCATCATCTTCCCCTCCTATTCCTGTATTTCAATTATAGGGCATATTTTCAAACAATTCTATATTTTAAACAACTCGAATAAAATAATAAAAAATGAAACTATAAACTATTGTTTTCGTATAAAATGGAGATAGTTATTAATAAGGAGGAATTTTGTTTGAAACGTACAGCAGAAATTACACTTGGAATTATTGGGGCAGTTTTTTACGTCTTTTCAATTGCTTTCGGGGCTTTAAGACTATGGATGGAAAATAATAAAGGTTACTTACAGGATTATATGTATAATAATCAAGATGAGTTTCAATTGACTAATAGTGACATTGATATGCTACAAGAATTCTTTAACTTGAACCTTGCAACCGGTGGCCCATTACTAATTATTTTACCAATTTTAGCTATTATTTTAGGTATTGTTGCATTAGTTTTATTAAAAGGCAATAAAAGTCCTGTTGCTGCAGGTATTATCTTTATTGCAACCGGAGTCCTTTATGTCATTATCACTGCAGGTGGGGGAATCCTTAGTGGAATCTTATATCTGATTGCAGGGATACTTTGCTTAACACGCAAGCCTAAACCAACGATTATACAAGAATAATTTCACGCGATTTACCAGGATAAGTTAATAGTAAAATAGACCCGCACGAATAATTTATAGTATTATATAATAAAGCATAATATATTATTAATGATAGTGAAGTTTATCTTCATTTGAGGTGTGATCATGAAACGCTATTTAACTGCAATTTTTCTCGGTATCAGTGCACTCATATTAATTGTTGGACTACGAATAGACTTGCAATGGACTGGTATCGTTACTTGGGGGCTAACCCTCATTAGTTTACTTTTTGCAGCATATTATACGAAATATATACCAGATGAAAAAAAGAACAAAAAGAGGAAATAAACAAATGTTTGTTTATCTCCTCTTTCTTTTGTCTTTATTCTCCTAAAAACACAATTGCCTCATAAGGTCTTAAACTAATTTTTCTACCTTCTAGCATTTCTTGGTTACTATAATTACCAATTAGTTTTTCTTTAACATGGAACTGAATATTTTCTGGTAATGTCCATTCGATTTTCTGGCCTGTAAAGTTCGTTATTACAAGAAGCTTCTCATCGTTTAATGTACGCAAATAAGAAAAGTCTTCTTGGCTTTCCGGATGAAGTAGCTGATAATCACCATAAACAATAATCTCATGCTTTTTTCTTAATTGAATTAATGCACGGTAATAATGATAAATGGAATTCGGATCGTTTACTGCAGCTTCAGCATTAATTTCTCTATAGTTCGGATTCACTTTAATCCAAGGTTCACCCGTTGTAAAACCAGCATTCTCCGTACTATCCCACTGAAACGGTGTACGAGCATTATCTCTTCCTTTTACATAAATAGACTCCATTACTTTATCAGGATCTTCATTACCTTCGATTACTTTTTCTTTGAACATATTTAGAGTTTCAATATCTTTGTATTGATCTATTGATTCAAAGCGAACATTCGTCATGCCAATTTCTTCACCTTGATAAATGTAAGGCGTACCTTGAAGCATATGGAGGAACGTTCCTAGCATCTTAGCAGACTCTACTCGATAGTTTTTATCATCACCGAATCTGGAGACTACACGTGGTTGATCGTGATTATTCATATATAGACTATTCCAGCCTACACCATGTAACCCGGTTTGCCATTTCGTAATACTTTTTTTCAAATCACGAAGGTCTAAAGGCTTCAAATTCCATTTCCCACCAGGAGCAGAATCAAGATCCATATGTTCAAATTGGAATACCATTTGTAATTCATGACGATCTAAATTGGTATATTTCTTCGCTTCATCTACATCTACCCCAGGCATTTCGCCAACTGTCATGACATCATAATTTGCGATTACTTCTTGATGCATCTCTTGAAGAAACTCATGAATTCTAGGTCCGTTCACGAAGAACTCCCCACCGGAAACATACTTTTCCCCATGTGGATTTGGAGCATCAGGTAATCCAGGTACTTTTGAGATAAAATTGATTACATCCATACGGAATCCATCGATGCCTTTATCTAGCCACCACTTCATCATCGTATAAATTTCTTCACGTAGCTTCGGATTCTCCCAGTTTAAATCAGGCTGTTTTTTACTAAAAATATGTAAAAAGTACTCATCTGTTTGTTCGTCATATTCCCATGCTGAACCACTGAAGGTTGAGTTCCAATTATTCGGCTCTTTTCCATCTTTCCCTGGACGCCAAATATAATAGTCACGGTAAGGATTATCTTTAGATTTTCTTGATTCAATAAACCAATGGTGTTCATCGGAAGAATGGTTTACCACAAGGTCCATAATTAATTTCATACCACGATTATGAACTTCGTCTAACAGTCTTTCCCAGTCTTCCATTGTACCGAAGTCACTCATAATTTGTTGGTAATCTGAAATATCATACCCATTATCATCATTAGGAGATTGGTAGACTGGTGATAACCAAATAACATCAATTCCTAAATTCTTTAGATAATCTAATTTTTCAATAATCCCGTTAATATCCCCAATTCCATCACCATTACTATCGTTGAAGCTACGAGGATATATTTGATAAACTACCGATTCTTTCCACCATGCCTTTTGCATATGTATTCCCTCCATTAAATAAGAACAGCGCACGGATTAAGCTGTGCAGGAGCTAGACATCTTTGATTGCACTTTCACAACTTTTCTAAAAAAGGGATGCCTAAACATCCCTCACTATTTCACTCTTCTTGCAAAATCGATAAATCGGAACTTATCTGGTCTATGTCTTGACTCTGTGTATTGGAACAGACTTGCATCCTCCAAATACACTAAGCTTTTAATCACGACGATTAGCGAATATCCTTCTACATCTAATAAGGCTCTATCCTCATCAGTAAGCTCTTCTACGACTATTTCTTTTTGTGCAAAGCCAATCGTTAGCCCTAATTCACTTTCAATATGTTCATAAATCGATTTCTTACAAATTTCCTCGGTCAAGATAGGAACAAATTGTTCAGAAAAATAGTCTTTATCTAGAATTATCTTTTCCCCAGATATTTCACGGACTCTTTTCGTTCCCCAAATCCGATTGTATTCTGCATTTAGCTTGCGATATACTGGATCATTATCTTCCACATATCCCAACGATTCAACATGTGTCATACTTTTTAAATTCAAATTAGTAGCTAACTCTTTAAAGCTTACGATTCCTGAAACTGGGAAGGAGAATTTATGGACATCCAAAATCATAGATCCTTTCCCTTGAATCTTTTGAATATAGCCGTTTTGTGCCAGTAAGTTTAATGCTTTTCTTACCGTTTCTCTTGAAGTGTCAAATTCTACGGCTAATTCATTTTCAGAAGGTAGCATGTCATTTGCAAGCCATTCTTTTGAATTAATTTTATTTGCGATATCCTCATAAATCGTGACATATTTACTTTGCATGCCTGTCCCTCTTCTATTTTACATAGTACACAATAGACTCATACGGTCTTAAAGTCAAACTAGATGAATTCGGTGAATCCTGGTAATTTGAAAGTAATACCTCCGTATTTTCGTTCCATTCAATAGGTAGGTCCACTAAAGCTTCTTTACCGTAGAAATTGTTTACAACAATTAATTGCTCCCCATTCCAATTACGTGTATATGCAAATATTTGAGGATCTTCATCAAGCAATAGTTGATAGTCCCCATAGGTTATAATATCATATTCCTTCCTTAATGCTATTAATTTTTGATAATGATTAAAGATGGAATTTGATTTTTGTAATTCCGTTTCTACGTTTATTTCTCGGTAATTACTTGCTGGATTAATCCATGGTGTACCTTTTGTAAATCCTGCATGTTCTTCACGCGACCAATGCATCGGCGTTCGCGAGTTATCCCGGGATTTTTGATTTAAAATTCCGATAATCTCGTCATTCGATTTCCCTTGCTCTTGCAAGATTTTATAAGCATTTAGTGACTCCACATCACGATAATCATTTATATCTTGGAAATTCGGATTCGTCATACCAATCTCTTCCCCTTGATAAATATAAGGAGTTCCTTGCATCATATGAATAGTAGTCGCAAGCATTTTTGCAGACTCAACACGATATTCCTTATCATCCCCAAACCTAGAGACTACGCGAGGTTGATCATGGTTACACCAGAATAATGCATTCCATCCTCCACCTTCATGCATCCCTTTTTGCCAATCTGATAAAATTTTCTTAAGTGCCAGGAAATCAAAAGGGGCTTTTGTCCACTTTTCCCCGTTCGGATAATCTACTTTTAAATGGTGGAATTGAAATGTCATATCTAATTCTTGTCTATCAGGCTTTGTATATAGCACACAATTTTCCAATGTCGTCGATGACATTTCACCAACCGTCATCATATTATATGGACTAAATGCTTCCTTGTTTAACAGATGCAAATATTCGTGAATACGTGGTCCATCCGTATAGAATCTTCTCCCGTCTCCAGTCGAATCGCTTGGGAATTCTTGATTTTTCGAGATGAGGTTAATAACGTCTAAGCGGAAGCCGTCAATTCCTTTTTTCGCCCAAAATTGAATCATGTTGATAACTTCACTTCTTAATTTCTCATTTTCCCAATTTAAATCTGCTTGTGTAACATCAAACAGGTGCAGGTAGTATTGATCTGTTTTCTCATCATATTTCCATGCTGACCCACCAAACTTGGAGATCCAGTTATTTGGCTCTTTTCCATCAATCGGATCCTTCCAAATATAGAAATCGCGATATGGATTATCCTTGGATGAAGATGCTTGTTTAAACCACTCGTGTTCGGTCGATGTATGATTAATAACTAAATCCATGATCAATTTCATCCCACGTTTATGCGTTTCAGCTAATAACGTTTCAAAATCTTCCATTGTACCGTACTCTGGTTCAATGGAAAAATAATCACTTATATCGTATCCGTTATCTTTTTGAGGTGACTTGTAAATAGGTGTCAACCAAAGTACGTCGACACCTAATGAACTTAAATAATCTAGTTTTTCAATAATCCCTTTTATATCACCTAAACCATTGCCTGTTGTATCACGAAAGCTTTTCGGATAAATTTGATAGACAACTGCTTTTTTCCACCATGGTTCTTGTTGCATTAATTTTTCACTCCTAAACTGACCATTATCTTGTTAATTTACGTTTTGCAATTAAGAAAGTAATGATAAATGGTACGATAATTACAATTGCCATACCTATTCCAAAGGCAACCCAATCCTCCGTTAGAATAGATAATGGAGCCGGAATACCACCTACACCAATAGAGCTTGCTTGCACACCACTAAATGTAATGAAAGCACCCGCAATTGCTGTACCTATTATCGCTGCAAAGAATGGGTAGCGATAGCGTAAGTTTACTCCGAACATCGCAGGTTCTGTAATTCCTAACCATGCTGATATACCAGAAGTTCCTGCTAAGCCTTTTAGCTTTTCATCTCTTGCTGCGAACATTAGAGCAAAAACAGCAGCCCCTTGCGCAATATTGGATAGTGCTAATATTGGCCATAAGAAAGTTGTTCCAGTACTACCAATTAATTGCAAATCAACAGCTAGGAAAGTATGGTGCATACCAGTAATTACTAATGGAGCATATAACCCACCATATAATAAACCACCAATAATTGGGAACGCATCAAATACAGCAACTAGCCCATCTGTAATCCAAGTTCCGATAGTGAAGGTAATTGGCCCGATAATGATGAACGCTAAAAAGCCTGTAATTAATAGGGCAATTGGCGCTACAACTAATAATTGTAATGACTCAATCACTCGTTTTCTTAAGAATATCTCAATTTTAGCTAGTACCCAAGACGCAATTAATACAGGTAAAACTTGCCCTTGATATCCAACCTTTTCTACTTCAAATCCAAATAGGTTCCAAGTTGGAATCGTTCCTTCTGTTAGTGCTGATCCATATCCCCATGCATTCATTAAATCAGGATGGACAAGGATTAAACCAAGAACCATACCTAATAATTCACTACCACCAAACCGTTTTGCAGCAGACCAACCAATTAATGCTGGTAGGAATGTAAATGCCGTATTGGCGATGATATTAATCATGTTCGCTATACCAGCCCATGACGGATACATTTCCACAATTGATTGTTCAGACCATAACGGGTTAACTAAAATATTGTTAATACCCATTAATAGACCGGCAGTTACAATAGCTGGAAGTATTGGAATGAAAATATCTGCTAATGTTTTAATTGCTCGTTGTAGAGGATTTTGTTTCTGACTTCCTAGTGCCTTAACATCATCCTTAGATGATTCTTGAATACCAGTCTCTTTTACCATCGCTGCATAAACTTTATCAACTGTACCTTGCCCGATGACCACTTGGAACTGGCCATTTGCAGAGAAGGAACCTTTCACAATATCAAGCTCTTCTAATGCATCAAGGTCCACTTTCGCATCATCCTCTAAGGCAAAGCGTAATCTTGTCACACAATGAGTAGCAGCAGCAATATTATCTACTCCACCAATAGCAGAAACAATCTCTTTTGCTTCCTCACTATATTTCATAGAAGAATCCGCTTTCTTTTTAGCTATAGTTGTGGACTCTTTAACTTTAGTTCCTAGCAACACAGAATCTAATGCCACTACATCTTTTTCTTCTGTTTTTGATAACATCTCGAATTGTTCCCCATTCGTAACAATAACTGGGGTTATAATACTTTTTGCATTCTTACTAATAAAATCCAAATCAACTGTGACTAATACATCTCCGGCCTTAATTTTATCTCCAGCTTTTACATGTGTCTCAAAGCCTTCACCATTTAGTCCAACCGTTTCTAGTCCTATATGAATTAATACTTCTACCCCAAGGTTGGATAAGATACCAATAGCATGCTTCGTTGGGAAAACTTGCATAACTTCACCGTCAAATGGTGCTACAACCTTACCTTCAGTGGGTTCGATTGCAATTCCGTCCCCCATCATTTTTTCAGAAAATGTTGGATCTGGAACTTTTTCTAGTGGCACAATTCTCCCACTTAATGGTGCATATATTAATTGTTCTTTATTCACAGGAGTGAATCCCCTTTCATTATTAACTTGTATATACATGTTCTTTATTGTCATTCATAGTATAACTTGTATATACAAGTTTTGCAAAGGTTTTCATATGATTTTTCTATATATTTTTTATCATCTCCGTAAATATAGTTGGCATTACAAGAAATTATGAAAAGTGGTGGGATGAGGTTTAGGGGTAGATTAATAGCTATAAGAGGATGGTGAACATGCATCTCATCATCTTTTTTGATTAAAATTAGGAGAAATTGAATCCGATGTGTGCTATCACCACTTTTTCTAGAAGAATATATGAGAAATTCATCATGACGAGCGTTATCATTATTCTATTTTAATCAAGTTAAAAGAAAAAAGATGATGATATGTTTTGTCATCATCTCTTTTTCCTTAAAATAAAAAAACGTTGTGAGAATTACAGGTAAAAGGATCCCCTTACTCGGCAGGGAACTCTTTCAACACATCTTTTGGAATAAATAGTAGTTGGTCATCATCTTCAGCAGGATTTCCGCGACCATCTGTATTATTTGTAACAGCATATAGGCCATCGTCCGTTGCTAGTACATCTCGCACTCTGCCAACATCTGAAAGGACAAGTTTAACGTCTTTTGTTGATGGGTCAAACTGTCGAATACCTTCTCCTCTTAATGATGCAAAATAAAACTTCCCATCAAAATAAGTCATACCGGATGGAGCCCATGTATTTTCACCAGAATGCACTAATGGGGTCTCCATATTCTCGTTCGTTTCATCTCCTTGAATAACAGACCAACCAAAATTCTTTCCTTTTTCAATTAGATTTATTTCATCATGCGCATTTTGACCATGTTCTGTAGCATACAAGTTACCATCAGGATCCCAACCTAACCCTTGTGGATTGCGGTGACCGTACGAATATACGAAACTATTCGGAAATGGATTATCAGATGGGATGGATCCATCTACGTTCATGCGCAATATTTTCCCCGCTAAACTTGATATGTCTTGTGAGAGCGCTGGAACTGTTGCATCACCAGTCGTAATATATATCTTTTCATCCGGTCCAATTTCAATTCGACCACCTTGATGATACTGACCACCAGGAATATGATCGATTAACACTTTGCTCTCAACCCACTCCTCATCCATCCTCTTCATTTCTACGACGCGTTGATAATATTCATTGTCATCCATATACGAATAATAGGAATAAGCAGTATCTGAAAAATCAGACGGAAATGCTATTCCTAGTAGCCCCGCCTCAGGTTGATTAGAAAGATCCTTCTCTAAATTAACAGGTAGTCTGTTTAATTTTCCATCAACGATCTCAACAATCGAGCCCTTTCGTTCACTTATGAAAAATTGATTGCCATGCATAACAATCTCCCACGGTTCCTTTAAGTTCGTCGCCACTTTTTCATATGGAACACCGTTTATGGCTGGAACCGTCTCTTCTCCAGTATGATTATCCGGGTTGGAACAACCTATTAGAATAAAGAAAAGCAAAAGCAAAATAGATGTGCGAATTGTGACCCACTCCTTATAAACTATTTAACTACATTGTAAGGTAGGATGACGGGTTTTTATAAGTAAAATCTTCCAATCAGTTCCCTTTTAGGCTATTTATTTCGTAATAAAGGATTAGATTACCTTTATCTGTTTCCTTTTTGACTTCTCAAACATGAAAAATGGTTTAGATATACCCCATCAAATCCCTTTCTATCACCTCTACCACTAAAAAGGGAATTGATAACCTGTCTCTGCTCCCTTTTCTGCCATCCAGACCCATAAAAGGGATTGGTTAATTGTCATCTGCTCCCTTTTTATGATTATCCTTTGTAGTAAGGTAATAGATACCCTTCATCAATAAGCCATAAACAAAAAAGGATATCCAGTGGTAACCTATACCACATGGATATCCTTCATAACTTAAACTAGTTTCTCACGTTTAGCTGCTTTTTCGCGTTCGTTTTTATTTAAGATTTTCTTACGTAAACGAATTGATTCTGGTGTTACTTCACAGTACTCATCATCGTTCAAGTATTCGATTGCTTCTTCAAGTGACATACTTCTTGTTTTACGAATTGTTGAAGTTTGATCCTTTGTAGCAGAACGAACGTTAGTTAAATGCTTTTCTTTAGTAATATTAACAGTTAAGTCGTTTTCACGATTGTGTTCGCCAACAATCATACCAGCATACACTTCTGTACCTGGATCCACGAAAATGACTCCACGATCTTCTAAGTTCATAATCCCGTAAGATGAAGCTTTACCGTTTTCAAGTGCTACAAGTACGCCTTGGCGTCTTCCACCAACTTGACCTTTGATAACCGGTTCATACGCTTCAAATGTATGGTTCAAAATACCATAACCACGTGTTTGAGACATGAATTCCGTTGAATAACCGATTAAACCACGTGATGGGACCTTGAATTCCAAGCGAACTTGACCATTACCATGGTTCACCATATCAAGCATTTCACCTTTACGTGCACCTAGAGATTCCATAATAGCACCAGTGTGTTCTTCTGGAACGTCTACTTGTACACGTTCAACAGGCTCACAAAGGACACCATCAATTTCCTTTAGGATTACCTTAGGTTTTGAAAGCTGTAATTCATAACCTTCGCGGCGCATATTCTCGATTAAAATCGATAAGTGTAGTTCTCCACGACCGGAAACGATCCAAGCATCTGGAGATTCAGTAGGTTCAACACGTAAACTTACATCTGTCTCAAGCTGCTTCATTAAGCGTTCCTCAATTTTGCGAGAAGTAATATATTTACCTTCACGACCAGCAAACGGGCTATTATTCGTAACAAAAGTCATCTGTAACGTCGGCTCATCAATGTGTAAAACTGGAAGTGGATCTGGATGATCTTGTGGACAAATTGTCTCACCAACGTTAAGGTCATCAAGTCCTGAAATTGCTACAATATCACCAGCAACTGCTTCTTCAATTTCCATACGCTTAAGTCCAAAGAAACCGAATAGTTTACTAATACGGAAATTCTTTCGTGTTCCATCTTTCTTAATAACGACTACTTGCTGACCTACTTTAATTGTACCGCGCACTACACGACCAATACCAATACGTCCTACATAATCATTATAATCAAGTAATGTTACTTGGAATTGTAATGGTTCATCTCGATTATCTACTGGAGCAGGAATATGCTCAATAATCGTTTGGAAGACTGGATCCATTGTTTCTTGTTGATCTTCTGGTTCATAGCCTGAAGTACCATTTAATGCAGATGCATAAACAACTGGGAATTCTAATTGCTCATCATCGGCCCCTAATTCGATAAATAAATCTAAAACTTCATCGACTACTTCTGCAGGTCTTGCATTAGGACGGTCGATTTTGTTTAGGACAACAATTGGAGTTAATTTTTGTTCTAATGCTTTTTTAAGCACGAAACGTGTTTGTGGCATCGTACCTTCATAGGCATCTACCACTAAGGCAACTCCATCAACCATTTTCAAGATACGCTCAACTTCGCCACCGAAGTCTGCGTGACCTGGTGTATCTAAAATGTTAATTCTTTTATCATCATAGCTTATCGCTGTGTTTTTAGCTAAAATCGTAATTCCACGCTCACGCTCAATATCGTTGGAATCCATCGCACGTTCATCCACCTGTTCGTTTTCACGAAAAGTACCAGAATACTTAAGTAACTGGTCAACTAAAGTTGTTTTACCATGGTCAACGTGAGCAATAATAGCGATATTACGAATATCTTCTCTTAATTGCATATAGTACGCTCCTCTTATCTCCGACTGAATCAAACTAGATTATTATATCATATATTGTGAAAACTGTCTTTTTATTTTTAATTCAACCACATTGTAAGCGCATCCCCGCCCGTTTTTGCTTGTGAAACGAATTATTAGGTTGGAAAATTTAACGTAAATTTAGCCCCACCAAGTTTAGACTTTCCTACTTCAATTTTTCCATTAGATTGTTCAATTATAGCCCTCGCTATTGCAAGACCTAACCCAGTCTCTCCATTCTTACCTTTCACAAAACGGTGGAAAATATGTGGCATTAATTCTTCTGAAATACCTTCCCCATCATCTTCAATCGTAATTTGAATTTGTTCATTTTGTTTGTCAGCCGTAATGGAAAGCATACGATGTCCATGGCGTATTCCATTAAAGGTTAAATTTAGCAATGCCCGTAATATTCTCTCTTCATCGCCATGTAAATAAAGATCTCCTTTTATTTGCTGTTGGAGTTCTAGCTCTTTTTCAGTTGCAATAGGTAAAGCACGCTCCATTACTTTGTTAATGAGATCTTTTACGGCAATTTTATCGTTATGATAAGAAACCTCTTCACTCTCTAGCTTTGCTAGTAATATCATTTCATTAATGATTTTCTTCAGCCGGTTTACCTCTGAAACGATTACCTCTAATCCCTTTTCCTCTTCTTGTTCACTAAACACTTTCTCCTTTATACCTTCCGCATAACCTTGGATGGTCATTAAAGGGGTTTTCAATTCGTGACTTGCATTTTGAAAAAAGGTACGCTGTGTACTAATATAACGCTGTAATTCATTAGCCATCTCATATACACTTTGTGCTACCTCTTTTACTTCACCTGATGCCTTTATAGGTTGGATTTCGTCAAAATTCCTATTTTCGATTTTCTTTAATTGGAACTTCAAACTTGTTAATGGTGTTACTAGCTTCCTTGTTAAAAAGTAACTCAAACCGATTGCAACTAACGCCCCAATGAGAAATACAATTAACATCCTAACAATAAAGTCTTGTTGGACGATTTGTAAGTCTTGAAGTGGAGTAAGTAAAATTAGCTCTAATCCAAGACTCTGTGGGACAATCAATATACGTGAAGTCACATATTTCTCATTTCCAAATGCCCATAGCTCCTGGTTTTGATTATTAAAATCATTATTCATAAAAAGTCCTGTCACAACCGGAGTTGGTAATGTAGAAAAATGAACTGTGTTTTGCTCACGATCATATAAAACTAATTGTAATTCTTGCTCCCTTAAAAATTCATTAAAGCTCATTAAATTTTCTCTTGATATGAATGCTTCATCTAGAACACTTACTAAAATCTCACCCTGTTGTTCTAGCTGTCTTTGTTCATCTTGAATTAACAAATTCAGTATTAGTGAATAGACTACATAGCCAGTTACTGCCATAATGATTAGAAGTAATGCCGTAAATGCTGCATTCAATTGATATTGAAGCTTCATCGTTATTCCTCTTTATCCCTGAGTCGATATCCAAATCCCCATACCGTCTCAATTGGTATTTCTTTTAGCTTTTTGCGAATACGTTTTACTAAATCATCTACCGCCCGGTCACTACCAAAATAGTCTTCTCCCCAAACGAGGGTTAAAAGCTCCTCACGAGAAAATGCTCGATTTACATTTTCTGCAAATAAAAGGAGCATATCGAATTCCTTTGTGGTAACATCAAGTTCTTCCTTCTTCCAAAATACACGTCGATTATTTTTATCAATTACTAAATGATTCATGACAATCTGATTTTCTTCTTCATGCACTTTCCCCTCAGGTCGATATCGTTTAAAAATGCGCTTCACTCGTGCCACTAATTCTCTCGGACTAAATGGCTTAGTCAAATAATCATCTCCACCTAATTCTAGACCAAGAATTTTGTCAATCTCTTCATCTTTTGCAGAAACGATAATAATCGGTACATCACTTTCATTGCGAATTTTTTTACAAAATTCATAGCCATCCATTCCAGGAAGCATAATATCTACAATCCACATATCAGGAGGAGTGGAATTCCAAAGGTCAATTCCTTTTTCCGCAGAATCCATCACCGTCACATCATAGCCTTCCTTTTTCAAGAAAGCCGAAACAATCGCTTGAATATTCGAATCATCCTCAATAACCCCAATATGATAACTCATCTACCCTCACCTCGTTACAGTATTTTGATATAGCTTTTATATTTTTTTAGAGAATAATGGAAGATTATTGCTCTGAGCAGCCCGTATACACGATTGACTCCTGCGGGAGGATAGGCATAGGTAAGACCCCCACTAATGCACCTGCGTCTGCAAGTAACGCTACGTAGAGTGATTCCTCAGTGCAAGGCTGCAAAGAAGTTACTCAAGTAGAAGCCTGGCTCACCAGCCGCCCGCGGCAAGGTAGACACTGCGAGGCACTTTCGAGCAGATGTCACCCCTGTACTGGAAGTGAAAGCGAAGTGTATATGAGCTGCGGTTTCGGTTAGATATTTTCACATAACGCTTCTTTGAAATTAATTAATCTACTAAAATTTTATACCCTTTTACCCTTAAATAAAAGAAACCCAGCATATTTTTTGCATATTTCCACATTTATTCCACAATTATACCGAAGCTATTCCGCGTCTTACGGATATGCTATACATATAGAATTTGAAAGGATGGATGTTTTGATGGAACATAATGAAAATCAAAAGCAACAAAATGAACAGGAACATTCATTAATAAATGAACATACAAATTATCAATCAGCTACCTATAATGAAGACCCTGGATTAACAAAACCAACCGTTCCAAAGCAGAAAAAGGAAAAAGGAAAAAGCCCTTCAGGCATAAAAGCATTCTTCTTCGGTATATTAGGTGGGTTAATTCCAGTTGCCATATTACTTATCCTTCTTGCAAATAATATTATTACATTTGGTGAAACAAGCAGTAGCCAAACCAATCATGCACTTGGCAGTGATAAATCAAACCCTGATATCATCACAACAATGGCAGCAGAGGATGCAGATAGCTCAACTAATCTTGCAGAGGTTTCTGAAGCAGTTGTAGGGGTTACGAATTTGCAAAGACAAAGCATTTGGACTAACAGTGAAGAAGCTGGAACTGGTTCAGGGATTATTTATAAGAAGGAAAATGGAAAAGCATATGTCGTGACAAATCATCATGTTGTAAATGGTGCAGAACAGGTTGAAGTTGTATTATCAGAAGATGAGCGCATTCCGGCAAAAGTTCTTGGTACAGATGAATTAACTGATTTAGCAGTACTTGAAATTGATGGTGAAAAAGTAACTCGTGTTGCTACATTAGGTTCAATGGAAAATAAACAAGTTGGAGAAACTGTATTTGCAATTGGTAATCCGCTAGGAATTGAATTTGCGAATTCTTTAACAAAAGGAATCATTAGTGGTCTAGAACGCTCCGTTTCTGTAGACACAAATGGAGATCAAGTAGCAGATTGGATTACCGAGGTTATTCAAACCGATGCCGCTATTAACCCTGGTAACAGTGGTGGTGCGTTAGTTGATTCTAACGGAGAAGTTATTGGGATTAATTCCATGAAAATAGCTAGTACACAAGTTGAAGGAATTGGTTTTGCTATCCCAATCAATGCTGCCCTACCGATTATGGAACAACTAGAATCAAGCGGAAAAGTTCAACGTCCATTTATCGGCATAAGTATGGCTACAATAAATCAAGTACCAATGCAATACCGCCATAATATCTCCCTTCCAGAAGGGGTAGAACATGGTATGGTCATTGCAAGTGTAGAGCCTGGTTCCCCTGCTGAAGAAGCAGGATTACAACAATTTGATGTGATTACTAAAATTGACGATCACGAAACACCAACAGCGTTAGAACTCAGAAAATATATGTACAATGAAACACAGGTTGGAGATACCGTGAAGCTTGAAATATATCGAAATGGCGAGAAACAAACCGTTGATCTGAAGCTTACTGCTATGGATAATCAGTAAAAGAAGGGTTCCTCCCCCCTTCTTTTTTTATGGAATAAAATATTCTTTTATGTCGAAATTGTTTATAGTATCATTTATTTATCAAATAGATGGGAGAGTGGTCTTATGATCTGTGCGCATTGTGGCCATGAAGCAGATGGGGGAAAATATTGTATTAATTGTGGTTCTCCACTGGATGGAAATAAGAAGGAAAAGCCATTAGAAGATTTAATTGTTAATGTGGTAGGTGAAGAAGAAAGTGCTCCAAGTCTGGAAGCACAACAATCTGTTATTCAAGATACAACAGCTACTAATTCACAAGACCAAACCAAAACAGAAACAAATAAAAAGGATTTTTCTGATAAGCTAGCGAACATTTTTGTTAACTTTGGACACTTTTTCATGACGCTCATCAAAAAGCCTAGTATGGCAAAAAAGGCAAATCATAATGATATTTATTCCGCAATTATTACAATCGTTGCATTCAGCTTATTTATTGCTCTAAGTACTTTTTTACCGGTAGCCTTTTACTCAAGATCGAATTGGTTTATGCCTGGTCCATCTATATTTTACGGATTTATTGCACCCTTAGTGATTCTCTCGATATTATTTATTGGGTTTGCATCCCTTACTTTTGCTGCAATAAAAATATCGAAAATGGACCTCACGTATTTAGGCGTAATAGGAAAATATGGTGCATACTTATTGCCCTACGTACTCATTTATATCGCAGGGTCTTTACTTGCACTTGGCCAAATGCCGTTATTACCAGTAATCTTTTTATCAATAGGTGTTTTAGGTCCAATTTTTGCTGTTCCAGCACTTATTTTATTTGAAAGAGAAGGCTCCGGTTTTGATAAGATTTATACATTGCTAGGACTCTATTTTGTCGAACTTTTACTTATTATTTTATTTTCCAATTCGTTATTTGGAAGAATTATTAATGATTTGTTTTATTTCCTACCATAAAACTGTAGGTCTGTCAGAATTCTGGCAGACCTACGATTTAACTTATCCAAAAAATAAATCCAAAATATTTCCTCCTGCCGAGCTCTGTTTGTTATAGAATTCAGAGTAGCCGCAGTTCTTACAGTAAACGACGATAAATTGATTATGCTGAATATCAAACATTTTAGAGAGGCCCGTGCCTGTCATCGCGACTTCCTTTTTATCCGCATTCATGCTTCCACATTTAATACAACCTTTTTCACTCATTATTATCACTCCTTACCTTATATACGGAATTCAAATTAACTAAGTTTCACATATAAAAAAGCACACAACAACTATTTATTATTGTGTGCGTAAACTCTATTCTTCTTCATCTAATTGAGCTTCATATTTATTATGAAGATATGTTACACCGGTAAAATTACCATGTGAATCTGCAGCTGCAACGTTCTCAATATCCTCGACATACCCTACATTTTCATCACTATTCGGGTACATTTCATCATAGTTTTCCTGATCACCATAGAAGTCTGCCGCAGTTTCTGATGTTCCATAACGACTTACTTCTTGCCATGCATCTTCTGCATCATAGCCAACTTGCTCTTCATCGGTTACTTCATCAGGATTAATATTCGGACTAAACACTTCCTCTTCAACCGTTCGTTCACGATTAAACGTATTATTCGTCGCATGATTTACGCAACGGTCTGTAGTTGGTACCGCTAAAAGTCGCTCCATTGGAATATCAGCACCACACTCACGACAAATCCCATATGTTCCTTGTTCTATCGCATGCAAAGCTTCATTGATTTCTTCAAGCTCCTTTTCCACATGCTCGTTTAAAGCTAGATCCTTTTCTCTTTCATACAGTTCAGTTCCAAGATCTGCAGGGTGATTATCATAATTAGAAAGCTCACTAATGGACTCTTTCGCAAATTCGGTATTTAATCCATAGTGATCTTGAACATGGTCAATCAATTCATTTTGCCGAGCTAATAATGCATGTTTAAACTGACTTAATTGCTCACTAGAAATCATTTATTAGCCTCCTTTATATACGAATTGACTTGAAAAAGGTTGCTAATAATACTATGTGTAAAAGCAATATAATGATTCTTTATTTCCGCTCGAGAACCATGTCAATATGTGGAATGCCATCCTCTAAATACTCATTTGAAATTTGTTCAAATCCGAATGAACCGTAAAAATTTCTTAAATACACTTGTGCTTGAATCTTAATTTTATTTTCCTTCCATTCCTCATGGATATAATGAATCCCTTTTTCCATGATTTGACGTGCATAACCATAGGATCTATATTTCTTTACAACCATAACTCGTCCAATTGCCACGTAGTCTTCATACTTCAATCCTTTAGGAAGTAGTCTTATGTAAGCTGCTAATTCACCATCAACGGTTAAAAAGTAATGTAATGACTCTTGATCACAATTATCTAATTCAGGGTATGGACAATCTTGCTCCACTACAAAAATATCGGTTCTCGCTTTTAAAATCTCGTATAATTCATTGTTTGTTAGTTCTTGAAAGCTTTTTAAATGCCATTCCATACTTGTCCAACTCCTCAGAAAGTTATTTACTTTAATAATGTTAAAATTCATTATATAGTAAAATCAAGAGAGGAGTGTTACATAATGCTTAAAAACGATACTAAGATTGGGTTTATTGGAACAGGAGTCATGGGGAAAAGCATGGTATTAAATTTGCTTAATGCTGGCTATCCCGTCTCAGTTTACACTAGAACGAAAGCGAAGGCTGAAGTATTAATAGATAATGGCGCAACTTGGAAGGACTCTGTCCGCGCGTTAGCTTCTGATTCAGACGTTATTATTTCGATTGTTGGTTATCCAAAGGATGTTGAGGAAGTGTACTTTGGAGAGAATGGGATTATTGAAAATGCCAAACCTGGTACTTACATCATTGATATGACAACATCAAAGCCTTCCCTAGCTGAAGAAATATATGAAAAAGCAAAGAAAAAAGAAATACATGCTTTAGACGCACCAGTGTCTGGCGGCGATATTGGGGCTAAAAGTGGTAGTTTAGCCATTATGGTTGGAGGAGACAAAGAGGCTTTCGATGTCGTTTTACCGATTTTTGAAGTAATGGGTAGTAATATTATTTTGCAAGGAAAAGCAGGAGCAGGTCAGCACACCAAACTAAGTAACCAGATTGCAATTGCTACCAACATGATCGGTGTTTGTGAGGCAATAGTTTATGCGAAAAAAGCTGGCCTTGATCCAGTACGAGTATTAGATAGCATTACAACAGGGGCAGCTGGAAGCTTTTCATTATCAAAACTTGCTCCACGTATGATTGAAGGAGACTTTGCTCCAGGGTTTTATGTAAAACACTTCATTAAAGATATGAAAATTGCTTTAGAATCAGCTGAGGAAATGGGGCTATCAACCCCAGGACTCGCATTATCCCTTAAACTATTTCAAGAGTTAGCTGAAAAAGGTGAAGAGGATAGTGGAACACAAGCTTTAATTAAGCTATTCGATTCCACTATTTAAGCTTCTCTATTTCACTTTGAACGATAAAAGCTAAATCATCGTTCCCAAAAAGCTGTAAGACATTAAGTACTGTCTCATTCGAGATTTCTCCTGCTTCATTTTTGGGAACGGTTAATTCCATCGCCTCTTCCAAAGCATGATTTTTCAACTGATTTGGGTAAGCAGAATTATATAGTGTTACTGGGTCAAGGTCATGATTAATACACCACTGAGCGAATATAAGAATCATCATCTTTTCATCGCTTTGATAATTTTTTATTATTTGTTCTTCTATTTGTTTTCTGTCCATCCTATTTTCCTTCCTTGCGTAATAAAAATACCCACATAAAGCTTAAAGCTTGTTTCAATTGTGTTGATAATCCTTCGTAATGTTGCTTTTTTACGCCTTCTTTATATACAGCAAGTTCATCCACTAATGTAAATCCATTTTCTTCTGCAAGCTTCTGGAATTCCCAGGGCATCATCGTATTGCTGATCGTGTGATCACCATAAACCTTTCGATATCCATTCGTTCTAGGTCCTGCAGTTGGCCCCAGAATGCCGACACAAAGGAGACCGTCCTTACTTACTATCCGTTTGAATTCTTCTAAAGCATGATAAGGGACTTCAACCCATTCCAAAACATTAATACATACTATAGCATCTACGGACTTATCCTCTAATGGGATATCTTGAACATCAGCAACTAAAAATGGGATATTGGAATTCTTCTTTTTAGCATGCGTAATCATCTCTTCTGATATATCTACACCGATAAGTTCATGACCTAACGTATGTAATTTATTGGTTCCATAACCGTCACCACAGCCTACATCTAAAATCTTTGATTGACTTGCTAAATGCTTATTTAGAAATGGAATAATATCCTTTCGACTGCCACTATCCCACATGTTTTGACTACGACTACTCCAGTACGAAGCGCGATTATCCCACTCTTCTTTCGATTTTTCTTTCCAATTAAACGACTTCATCCGCCCACCTCACCATATATTCCTATACCTATATAAAAAGGCTTACCTCAAGTGAGATAAGCCTTTGTGGTTGTTTTAATTATAATTTAGTAACGTTAGCTGCTTGTGGTCCGCGGTTACCTTCTACGATTTCAAATTCAACGTCTTGACCTTCTTCAAGAGTTTTGAAACCTTCAGATTGAATAGCTGAGAAGTGTACGAATACATCGTCACCGTCTTCGCGCTCGATGAAACCGAAACCTTTTTCTGCGTTAAACCATTTTACTTTACCAGTCATTTATATGACCTCCTTATCAAATAGCTTGCAAAGTACAATTGAACCTTAATACTTTTACACCTACTTCGGATAAAGAGATCGTAAAGTATTACTAATTTCAATTACCTTTTGCTACCTATACTTTAACCGTTTAACTAGAAAAAATCAAGCGAATGAGAATGTTTTACTAAAAAAAATTCTAAAAATTGTTTGATTAGTTGAATAAAATACATAATATTGCTTAATTGGTGATAAATTTATTTGATTCAACAATAATTCGGATTAATCCCTCGAACCAATAGGCTATTGAATTTTTTGTAAAAACTTGTTAAACTATACACTTGCAAGATTATAAAAAAGTAAATAGCGACTGCCAACATTTATATCTTGCAAATATGAATGATAGGTGGTAATGAAAAATGGGAGATTATCGAGTATTATTGTACTACAAGTATGTAGAAATCGATGATCCGGAAACTTTTGCAAAAGACCATTTAGCCTTTTGTAAAGAAATCGGATTAAAAGGAAGAATTTTAGTAGCGAAAGAGGGAATTAACGGTACCGTTTCTGGAACTGTTGAAAGTACAAATAAGTACATGGAAATGATGCATAATGACCCTCGTTTTGCAGATTTAACGTTCAAAGTAGATGAACATGATGGCCATGCCTTCAAGAAAATGCATGTTCGTCCACGCAAAGAATTAGTAACACTTCGTTTGGATGAGGAAGAAAATCCAGATCCGAAAGAATTAACAGGTGAATTCCTAACGCCTAAAGAGTGGCGTGAAGCAATGGAACGTGATGATGTCGTTATTTTTGATACACGTAATGATTATGAATATGAATTAGGTCATTTTCGTGGGGCACTAAATCCTGACATTGACAACTTCCGTGAACTTCCAGAATGGGTACGTAAAAACAGACACCTAATTGAAGGTAAAAAGATTTTAATGTACTGTACAGGTGGTATTCGCTGTGAGAAATTCACTGGTTGGATGATTAAGGAAGGCTTCGAAGACGTTGCCCAACTTCATGGTGGTATTGTCACTTATGGTAAGGATCCCGAAGTACAAGGTGAACTATGGGACGGTAAATGCTACGTGTTTGACGAGCGTATTGCTGTTGATATTAACCGTAAAGAACATGTTGTAGTTGGAAAAGATTACTTTGACGGCGAACCATGTGAACGCTTTGTAAATTGTGCAAACCCTGAATGTAATAAACAAATTCTCTGCTCAGAAGAAAATGAGCATAAATATATGCGAGGCTGTACACACGAATGCCGTGTACACCCACGAAACCTATATGTACAAGAGCATAACCTAACACAAGAAGAAATTGAGAATAGACTAGCAGTCATTGCTCAAGAAGAAAAGGTAGCTCAATAACTAATAAAGACGGCCAATGGTCGTCTTTTTGTTTTTAATCATTTCAACAATTTGCTATGATGGTTGTAAGGAGGGGATTTTTACCAATGAGTATTTATAATTTTTCCGCAACAACCTTAAAAGGTGAAATAAAAGATTTGAGCGAATATAATGGTAAAGTTTTACTTATTGTAAACACAGCAAGTAAATGTGGATTTACTCCTCAATATGAAGGACTACAACGATTATATGATACGTATCAAGATAAAGGCTTCGAGGTTCTCGGATTCCCTTGTGACCAATTTGGCAACCAAGAGCCAGGTTCTAGTGATGAAATTGCCGACTTTTGCCAAATGAACTACGGTGTTACCTTTCAAATGTTTGAGAAAATTGATGTGAAGGGTGACAATGCACATCCCCTATTTAAATACTTAACTAGTGAAGCAAAAGGATTGTTGACAGAAGATATTAAGTGGAATTTCACGAAATTTTTAGTAGATCAAAATGGAGAAGTAATAAAGCGTTATGCTCCACAAACAACACCAGATAAGCTTGAAAAAGATATAGTAAAGCTTTTTGCATAACAATAAACCTCGGATGAGACTATGCTCATCCGAGGTTTTTATAATACTTTTGACAAAAATTCTTCTGCCCTCTTTGTCCTTGGTTTTTTAAAGAATTCCTCTGGGTCCCCTTCTTCCACTATATACCCATCATCCATAAAGAAAACTCGATCAGATACTTCCCTGGCAAAATTCATTTCATGCGTTACAACTACCATTGTCATCCCTGTTTGTGCAAGGTCTTTCATAACATCTAAAACTTCCTTTACCATTTCTGGGTCTAGTGCGGAGGTTGGTTCATCAAATAACATAATCTCCGGATCCATCGCTAACGCTCTAGCTATCGCAACCCGTTGCTTCTGCCCCCCAGATAACCGACTAGGATAAGCTTTAGCCTTATCGATTAAACCAACTTTTGCTAGCAATTCATTAGCCAATTTCTCAGCAACATCTTTTTTCATATTTTTAACTTTGATCGGGGCATACGTAACATTTTCCAAAACCGTCATATGTGGAAACAAATGAAAATGCTGAAATACCATACCAATATGTTTTCTAACTTCTAATTTATTTACTTTTGGATTGGTTATTTCTTTATCCTTTATCCAAATATAGCCACCTGTTGGATTTTCTAACAGATTTAAACAACGTAGGAAGGTTGACTTCCCTGAACCAGATGGACCAATTATAGCTACGACTTCACCTTTACTAATTGTTGTATTGATATCTTTTAAAACCGTGTTATCTCCAAATGACTTAGTAAGATCGATTGTCTTAATCACTCTGTCTCATCCTCCGTTCCATCCAACTGCCAATATTCGTTAAGATAAAAATCATTACCCAATAAATAATTCCGGCAAATAACAATGGTTCAAAGTTACGATAAAGCTGAGCCCCAACAATATCTGCTCGTCGCATAATATCCATATATCCTATGGTCGATACTAGTGCTGATTCCTTGGTTAAGGTAATAAATTCATTCATTAAAGCTGGTAATATATTTTTAGTTGCTTGCGGTAATATGATATGAAACATCATTGGTCGAAACTCTACCCCCAGCGCTTCTGCCGCTTCAACTTGTCCTTTATCAACTGCTAAAATTCCAGCACGAATAATTTCTGATACGTAAGCTGCAGAATTAAGCCCAAAGGCCAGTACTGCACTTAAAAATACTGGAATATCATATTCAAACAATTGTGGAATGGCAAAGTAAATCGTCATTAACTGTAATATTAATGGTGTTCCACGAAAAATTGACGTATAAATATCCGCCGGCCACTTCAGCCATTTCTTATTACTAATTTTCAGTAGTGCTAAGAAAGTCCCTAGAACTAATCCAACAATTATGGATACACTGACAAATTTTAATGTAGCTCCAATTCCTTCTAATATAAAAGGAATTGAAGGCACGATCTGGCTAAAGTCCAAATTCATGCCTTCACACCTCACTCTCTAGCTGTATATTACTCGTATTCAGATAACCATTTATCCTTTAACTCTTCTATCGTTCCATCTTCTTCAAGCTGCTTTAAAACCTTGTTGACTTCTTCTACTAACTCACTCCCCTTTGGAAATGCAATCGCCATTCCCGGCGAGCTAGTCGTTGGATCATCAAAACCAACAAAGCCTTGTGAGTTGATGTAACCCGTTGCAACAGTCTTATCCATATAAGCAACATCGATGCGATTTGAATTTAGCTCTTGGATTAGGATACTGGCATCATCCACTTTTTTCACGTCAAAACCATATTCTTCCGCTAAAGTTTCAGCACCTTCTTCCTGAATCGTCCCGAGCTGAACCCCTACCACTTTACCTTCTAAGCTAGCTAAGTCTTCCATTGAATTATCCGTTTTTGAAATAAACATTTCACCTGATCGATGATATGACTCTGAAAAATCAACGTTTTTGCGTCTATCCTCGGTAGCACTCATTCCAGCTAGGACCATATCAACACGTTTTGCCTGAAGAGAACCGATCAAACCATCAAAATCCATATCTTCAATTTTTAATTCATATCCTAATTCAGATGCAATTTTCTGCGCTAATTCCACATCAAAGCCAATAAAATTACCTTTCTCATCATAGGATTCAAACGGCGGAAAATCAGCTGATGTTGCCATTTTTAAGACTTTTTGACCTTCCTGTCCTGTTGAGCTTGCTTCACCTGAGTTACATGCAGTTAATAAAATCAATAATAAAATTCCGATCATTCCTACCATTACTTTTTTCATTCTTCTAATCTCTCCCTTAATAAAAAATTATCCGTTTGCTTATTTATACATTTTAATGTATAAATATTTACTTATTATGAAATTCTCTCTTTATGCTTTCCAGTAACTTCTTGTCTGTGATAATATCAAACCCTGTTCCAGCCAATGCTAAAGCACCAGATATAAGTGTTTGAAATCCGTCCTCTGTTATCGTTTGATCTGCAAATTCCTTCGTATGGGCTACAAGTCCAGGTTTATTCATTCCGATATATGGATGAATAGCTGGAACAACATGACTAACATTTCCCATATCAATAGAGCCATATGATTGTTTTGCTTCCTTAATTGGGAGTTTACTAGTTTGTTTTAAGTTCTTCGTAAATATTTCTGATAAAGCTTGGTTTGTAATCATGTCATCATAGCTTAATTCATAGTTTGATATTTCCAATGTTGCACCTGCCATAAAGGAAGCACCTTTTGCTATATTTTTAACCTTTTCTACTACTTCATTTAAATAAGCACGTTCTTTTGCTCTAATATAAAATTGAGCAACTGCATAATCTGGAACTACATTCGCCGCTTTTCCACCTTCTGCAATAATGCCATGGATACGGACATCTGAGGAAAGATGTTCTCGCAAAGCATTTATCCCATTGAATAATTGAATGACACTATCTAGAGCATTGATCCCTTTCTCTGGAGATGCAGCTGCATGAGAGGCTTTTCCAGTATAAGCAAATTGAATTGCGTCCATTGCGAGAGACTCCCCACTGACATAGGACTCGTCACTTGGATGTAAAATCATCGCAACATCAATATCCTGAAATACACCTTGCTCACTCATTGCTACTTTAGCTCCATTTGTTTCTTCTGCTGGTGTACCAAGAACGACTACACTCCCGCCCGTTTCTTGAATCACCTTACTAAGCGTAATACCCGCTCCAACGCTCATCGTTCCAATTAAATTATGCCCACAACCATGGCCAACACCAGGAAGCGCATCATATTCAGCAAGGTAGGCAATTTTCGGACCAGGTTTTTCACTAGATATCTCAGCCTTAAATGCTGTTGGACGATTTACTATACCCGTTTCAACAGAAAATCCATGTTTCTCTAGTAACGAGGTTAAACGTTTCATAGACTCATATTCTTGATCACCTAATTCCGGATGATCAAACATTTGTTTACTAATTGCCCATAAATCCTGTTCCAAGTGGCGTAATTCATCTTTTAGTTTTGTCTTCATGTTTCATTCACCTTTATGTATTTTTATTAAATCATGTGTATATTTATACCATCAAAATGATAAATATACAATACTTTTTTTCAAAATAATTTAGTTTAATGAAACCAAACACAGAAATTTATCGTTATAATAGGCTAGAAATTATGTTACCTTTACCATAAGGAAAAAGAATGTTTCCTAAAATTACCTTGAAAGGAGAATCAGATTTTGCATTTTTTTATTAAATTTGGCCTTAATCTCATTAGAATGAAAAATATTACCTTACTCTTTTTCACATTATGTTTTGTCCTATTTTGCACCTTCATCATTTATTATTTGGAACCAGATACATTCGGTAACTTTCTTAATTCATTCTATTTTGTCATGACTACCTTTACTACCGTTGGATATGGTGACTATTCACCAGTGACGGAAATAGGAAAATTATTCACTGTATTTATGTACTTGATGGGAATAGGTCTATTAAGTATCGTAATCGGTAAAGTAATCGATGCATTTACGATCTATAAACGAAAAAGGGAGGAAGGAAAATTGCAATATAAAAAGGAGAATCATATTATTATAATTGGATGGAGTAAAAAAACGGAAGTAGCGATTAATGAGATACTAGCATCCAATAAGACGATGGAAGTAGTCCTCATAGATTCATTACCACAATCTCCTTTCGATATTAGTAAGGAGAGAGTCCATTATATCCAGGGGGATCCAGCTGAAGAGAGTAGCTACCAAAAGGCGAATATTTCAAAAGCAAAATCTGTTATTATTTTCTCTGATGAATCTATAGAGCAGCCTTCCTTACGAGATGCTAAAACGTTAACGATTGCTATCATAGTCGAACGACTTGCTCCTACTGTACATACTACTGTGGAAATTCTTATAGAAGAGCATATCTCTAACTTTTCTCATGTGAAGGTTGATGAATTTATTCTTTCCCAAGAAACGATTTCAAATTTAGCAGTACGATCTGCCTTGTATAAAGGAGTGAGTAAAATTTACTCTCAATTATTGAGTCGATCGCATGGAGAGAACTTATATCAAATACCAAAAAAAGAAACATGGAATACATATAAAGAGGCTTTTAATGACTTATTAAACCAAGGAGCAACTTTAATTGCGGACGGAAATAAATTAGATATCAATAGAAGATTAAACGAAATGATTCCCTCTAATGCTGAGCTATATATTATTTGTGATCAAACAACCTATGATAATATTCTAAAATAAACAAAGGAGCTTTTGGGTTTTCCCCTAAGCTCCTTCATTATAATTAATATGCTTTAGCCCAATACACCATTTCTTTTGCTTCTTTTCCACAGCATACGCATGTATCGGAAACTTTTTCTTCTTCAAAAGGTATACAACGTGAGGTTGCCGTTGTTTCTTCCTTAATCTTTTCTTCACAAGCAAGGTCACCACACCACATTGCTTTAATGAATCCACCTTTTTCTTCAAGCGTTTGTTTGAACTCATCCATTGTTTTTGCAACGGTCGTTTTCTCGTTTCGATGAGCTAATGCTTTATCATAAAGATTTTGTTGGATTTCTTCTAATAATGCAGGTAAACGTGTTTCAAGATCACTTAACGCAACAAATTCTTTTTCACCTGTGTCACGGCGAACTAATACGACTTGCTCTTTTTCAATATCTTTTGGTCCCATTTCAATACGAACTGGGATACCCTTCATTTCATACTCATTAAATTTCCAGCCAGGCATTTTATCACTCGCATCAATGTCTACACGTACAAGAGATTTTAATTGATCGCGTAAAGCATACGCCTTATCAAGCACGCCTTCTTTATGTTGCGCAATAGGTACGATCATTGCTTGTGTAGGCGCAATTCTTGGTGGTACGACTAATCCACGGTTATCACCATGAACCATAATTAAGGCTCCCATAATACGTGTAGATAGACCCCAAGAAGTTTGATGTACATATTGGCTCTTTCCATTTTCGTCTAAGTAGGTAATGTTAAAAGCTTCTGCGAATCCTGAACCGAAATGGTGTGAAGTACCAGATTGTAAAGCTTTCCCGTCATGCATTAATGCTTCAATTGTTAGTGTATATTTTGCACCAGCGAATTTCTCTTTATCGGTTTTACGGCCACGTAGAACTGGGATAGCTAAATAGTTTTCCACTAAGTCAGCATACACCTCTAGCATGCGGTTTGTTTCTTGTGATGCGTCTTCATCTGTCGCATGGGCTGTATGACCTTCTTGCCAATGGAATTCAGATGAACGTAAGAATGGACGTGTTGTTTTTTCCCAACGGACAACATTTCCCCATTGGTTGTATAGCTTCGGTAGATCACGATAAGAGTGAATGTTTTTAGAGTAGTAATCACAGAATAGTACTTCTGATGTTGGGCGGACTGCGATTTTTTCTACTAATTCCTCATCTCCCCCATGCGTTACCCATGCTACTTCTGGTGCGAAGCCTTCTACGTGATCTTTCTCTTTTTGAAGTAAGCTTTCTGGAATAAATAATGGGAAGGCAACATTGGAGTGGCCTGTAGCTTTAATCATGCGGTCCAATTCGTCTTTTACGTTTTCCCAAATTGCATAACCGTATGGCTTGATGATCATCGTTCCTCTTACTTGGCCGTATTCTACAAGTTCTGCCTGCTTCACGACGTCGGTATACCATTGTGCAAAATCATCTTCCATGGCTGTTATCTTTTCTACAAAGTCTTTGTTTTTCTTACCCATAATAGCACCTCGTTTTTTTATTTAGTTTATTTAAAAATGGCTTTTTATCTATATTAGGACTAATACTTGATGGCTTACTCTAAGTGGCCCGAAAACACGGAGACTCCCGCGAGAGGATAGAATCGGGCCACGGGTTCGGCGAGACAATTCCATCACTAATTCATAGGAAATAAGCCGTTGTGGAAACACAAAAAAACCTCCATCCGTAAAAGGGACCGAGGATTGGTGGTACCACCCTTGTTTACTTCTTACAAGTATCGTAAAAAGTACACTCAACTTGATAACGGTCAAGGACCGCGCGTTTCTTCATGGGCAAAGCCCTTCCGAAGGCGAACTCCAAGGTAGGTTCCAATTTACGTCTATGGGAATTCTCACCAACCATTCCCTCTCTGAATAGACAGCCTAAATTGTACTAATCCTTTTCAACGTTTCTAGATATTTCGATATTAAGTTTAATATAAGTTCCCACTAACAGAAAGTCAAGTTATCCGGGTAAATGTTTTTCATTAAGAATTTTATTTGTTCTTGTTCAAATGATAAATATCCTTCTCCTCAGCAAATTCTGTCTGTAGTTGATTTAGCCTTCTGTTATCTAATCTAACGTTAGGCTTTATTTGATTAACAATATAGCCATGAAGAAAAGGCTCACAGCAAGCTATAAAAAGGGATGAGAGAAGTGCCAGCGTTATTAATGGTACTTCATATCCTATCATCATATAACTAGTGACAAGTAAAATTATAAAAGCTAAACCAAAGTCCGCGATGGTCGCTTTAACATTTCCTGCAAACCTTAGGATGATTAAATCCCCGAGAATATAAGATGTAATCGTGGTAATCATGCTTATAAGAAAAATATCTACAATACTCACTTCTCGAAAAACGCTGTACAAAGCTAGAACTGTGATAAAAACCGCTCCAAATTTCAGCCCAAGTATTTCAAGATGTTTCAAACTCTATCACCCTTTATAAAAAGTTTAAGCTTACTTTTCCCAGAAACAGATTGGATTATTTAAAGTTGATATCAGTAAAATCTGAAACTTCTTATTTTCAGTATCGTATAATGAGTAGGAGGGGATAGCGATGGGAGAAACCTTATATTTTTTTGATAATTTTTTCTCTAGTGGGAAAACAGATATTTATACCGAACAGAAAGCAATTATTGGTTACCTCGATTTAAAAAGTGCATTTTCTGAAGGAGTTAACATCTTAGATGAAAATGGGAATCTATTGTTACGTGGATATACTCCGTTTTTTTCCAATAAATGGAACATAGTTGACCCGAATGAAACTACAGTAGGTATACTTAGGGAGAGATTTGCTTTATTCCAAAAATCATATGAGTATCAAGCTGATAATGGAGAGACCTTCACTATTGAATCAGAGGCATTTTCCAGAGATTATACGATTATAGATACTGCAGATAAAGTCGCATGTAATTTTAAACGTGTTGATGGCTTTTTTGAGTCACCAGCATTTCAATTAACTAATTTTAGCGAAACGATTCCCTCAACAGAATGGATTGCAGTCGTCATGGGAGTAAATGCGATACAAAAAAGAAGAAGAAATAATGCAGCAGCTACTTAAAGCTGCTGCATTATATTAAAAAATGATATTAATGATAAAGAAGATAATCATCACAATTTGAAGGAATACTTTTGCAAACGTACCGCTTAAGAAGCCAAGTAAGGACCCAATAGAAGCCTTAAATGCTTCACCAGCAGTTCGTTTTTGAAGCAACTCAATAACGAATACAGCAATGAATGGAATAACAATAATTCCAAATGGCGGTATGATGAAAGATCCTACAATGACTGCAATTGCAGCACCTCTTTCGCCCCATTTACTACCTCCGAATTTCTTTACGAAAAAGCTATTAGCGACAATATCTGCTACAAATAATATAACGGTAAATATGACCATCACAGTCCAGAATAGAAAGCCTAATTCATCACCATTAATCCCAAATTGGTAAAGCAAAAATCCAATCCAGATTAATAAGACAGAAGGAATAATCGGGTAGATTACACCGACAAAGCTTAAAATAAATAATGCCACAATTAAAATCCAAAGAATAACATCTACCATTAGCTACCCCCAATTTACTTCTTTTTTTGGAACATACTTGATAACTTTTTTTCCTCTTTCGTAATAATACGTTTATAGTTGTCTATATGTTTCACTACACTTAATAAAGAAAGTAATACTACTATCATCATTGGCTCAATTCCATAGAAATAATATGTTGTAACTAAGAACGAGATATACATCATGAGTACACCGATTACGAGATAGTCTGTGGCGAATGTAAAGATTATCAATAAACCTATGCCAATTAGTGCTATTTTCCAATCAATCGCAAGCAATATTCCAACGAGAGATGCCGTTCCCTTTCCACCACTAAACTTCATTGTAATCGGAAAATTATGCCCTATAATAACTGCCAGTGCTGTGACATACACTAATAAGATTTGCATATCACCATAAATGCCATTTTCATTTAAGATATATAGTGTTAGTAATATAGCTAACGTTCCTTTAAAAATATCAATAAGTGCTACTAATATTCCATATTTCCACCCTAACAATATGGTAGTGTTAGATGCACCGGCATTTTTAACACCAGAATTTTTTATATCTATTTTTTTATGTTTCCCTACTAATTGCGATCCATGAATACAACCAAAAATGTAACCAATTAGGATGCTTATTAAAAGATACATGTTTCCCCCCCTTAGGAAAATGATGTAACATATGTTAATTCCATTTTAATATAATCAAAGGAAATTGAATACAATTCATTTAGATTAGGACAAAGGAGAAAAACATGAGAAAATTGGGACAAGCTACCCGTTTAATAGGAATTTTTCTGATTCTCATATGTTTCGTTATCGCCTTTCTTTATCAGTCATTAGGCTTAAGTAGGTATGACTTTTATTGGAAGGATGCACCTATGCCCACAGAACTCCACCCTATTGTTGCCAAGAATACGGAAATACTAGTAGAAAGTGCAAAGGAGATAGGCATTTCTATTGTCATAACTGAATCGATACGTTCTTTGGAAAGACAAGAGACATTATATGAACAAGGCCGTACAAGCGAAGGTAGTATCGTTACATATGCAAAGGCAGGCGAATCTTTTCACAATTATGGTCTTGCGATAGATTTTGCGATAGAGGATTCTAAAGGAAATCTTGCTTGGGATATTACGTATGATGGAAATAAAAATAACGTTCCAGATTGGAATGAGGTGGCATCTATCGCTAAAGAATTAGGTTTTGAATGGGGTGGAGATTGGAGAGGATTTCAGGATTATCCTCACCTGCAAATGACTTTTGGTCTCTCTATCCATCAGCTACAACTAGGATTTAGACCAAAGAAAGAAATGCTATAAAAAGACTTTGTAGACATCATAGTATGATTTTAGTAAACTAAAATTATCTCGAATTCGAGATTTATAAGGAGGTTATTTAATGTATTTAAAAGGCATTCATCATGTTTCAGCCATAACAGCTAATGCGAGCAAAAACTATGAGTTTTATACAAAAGTACTTGGTATGCGTTTAGTCAAGAAATCGATTAATCAAGATGATCCGTCCGTATATCATTTATTTTATGCAGATGAAATTGGTTCGCCCGGTACAGATTTGACCTTTTTTGAAATACCTAATGCCGGGAGAACGTATCCAGGTAATAATAGCATCTCTAACACGTCGTTACGTGTTCGGAACCATCATGCATTAGATTATTGGATTGACCGATTTAACCAATTCCAAGTAGATCATGATGGAATTTCTGAGGAGAATGGTAGAAAAGTAATCCACTTTCGCGATCATGAAAATCAGCGATTAACTCTAGTATCCGATGAGAATAATCAAGGTGTTGCAGGTGGAACACCTTGGAAAAACAGCCATGCATCGGTTGAAAACGGAATTGTAGGCCTCGGACCTGTTACATTAACTGTTCCAGATCCAGCTCTTACTATTTCTGTTTTAACTAAAGTTCTATCCTTTAAACAAGTTGGAAGCTACCCCTCACCTATTGAAGGTGGTGAAGATATATTAGTATTTTCAACTGGTGAAGGAGGTACTGGTGCTGAAGTCCATTTGGAAGTACGTAAAGATCTACCGAGAGAAAGACCGGGTCGTGGCAGTGTCCACCATGTTGCTTTCCGTGTTGAAAATGATGAGGAGTTAGAAAAATGGCGTCAAATATTAGTCGAAAATCGCTTGCCTAACTCAGGTATCGTAGACCGATATTATTTTAAAGCGTTATATTTCAGAGAACCTAACCGAATTTTATTCGAACTTTCTACAGATGGACCTGGATTCGCAACAGATGAAGACATTGAACATCTAGGAGAAAAACTAGCTCTACCACCATTCTTTGAGGCTAGACGAAAAGAAATCGAGTCAAAACTAAAACCGCTTGATACTACCCAATAAAAAATAACGAGGTTGGGACATAACAAAATTGTACAAAAGTAAAGCCGAATGATTCACCATACTAGCACCGGAAATATACGGAGAC
>NZ_JBFEGG010000007.1:0-77659 GCF_047228935.1 Ornithinibacillus jepli | reverse complement strand
GAGATGAGCCCGATGCGGGGAAAGATGCCCCCGAAGCAGGAGTAGATGAGCCCGAGGAGGGGAGAGATGCCCCCGAAGCAGGAGTAGATGAGCCCGATGAGGGGAGAGATGCCCCGAAGCAGGAGTAGATGAGCCTGAAAAGGAGAGAGATGCCCCAAATGTAGGAGTAGATGATCCCAAAAATGGAAGAGATAAACCGAATCCAAAGCTGATCCCAAATAGTAATAAGATGTACATAATGACAAAGAAGCCCACCCAATAAAAAAGAACAGGTTCACGATCCTTGATAAAAGGATATGAACCTGAAAAATCGGTATTTAGAGTTTAATCATTAAAAATAGACCGTTTACCTATTGGTAAAAAAGATTCCTGTGGGAACATGTCTAATGATGGTTTATGATACTTTCTTCCAAAATTTTTTCCGGAATAATCTAGATTCATTGAATAAAGAAGTCGACGAGCAATCTTTGGAGAATTAATTTGAAGGATTTCTCTACACATTCGATTAGTAATGGACGGCTCAAAAAGTAAAAAATAATCAAGAATTTTTTGTTCATGTGCTTTAGCATATTGATGCCCGCATTTTATACAAAACCATTTTCTGTTTTTATACTGTAATGGAGCATGGTTACAGTTAGTACAACCTATCCCTTTAATTAGATGCCGTTCATTAATAGTATATTGTTTAATTAAATCAGGTTTTAGTGGAGTATTATCTTTGAGTAAGGTTTTATTAAGTTTTCGTATGGTTGTTTGGTCATAGACAGTTTTGGAATTAGTTTGATAAATGTTATCAAACAGATTTGGAAGGGATTCAAGTTGTATAAAATTTATAGGTGATGTATGTTCATCTTTATAGGTAAGAATGGAAGAAGGGTTAGTGGATACACCAAGAGTTGCAATAGGGATAGGTGGAAAACCAGCCTGCTGAAGCCATGCGGTTAAATGTCGCTTATGAGTTTCTGCCTGCAAGATAGGGTTTTTGTAACCTTTCTTTTGATCGCCATCCAATTGAACTAATTGCCTAGTCTTATAATTATACTCAAGCTCACCTTTTAAATTTTTACTTTCTAAAATAAGAATTATCCTAGGGGTTACTATAAGTGTGTCTATTTGAAAATAGAATGGACCTATCTTTAAGCGGATTCCTTGAAAAATATAGGCATCTTTATGAGGATATGTGGAGACAATGTAATCTGTATTTCTCTCACCACGATAACCAGCTAAGTAACTAGCGTATTCATCCTGAAGAACTTTGTTATCTCTGAGCTGAGGGAGGAGCCATCGAAATAGGGCTTCATAACAAAGTAATACATAAGGTTTAGTTCGTTTAAGTATAATTTTTTTCAATAAAAATCACTCCTAATTAAAATAATCTGATGTAATAATTCTACAAACTACCACATAATCCTCTTTATTTCTAAACTTTTTTAAAAATCATTTAATAAATTTTTTGGTACACTCAAGGAGAAAGATGCACCTACCCCGGAGAAGATGCACCCGAAAAAGAGAAAGATGCGCCCGCGCCGGGAGGAGATGTGCCCAAAAAGGAGAAAGATGCTCCCACTTGGGAAGAAGATGCACCCGAAAAGGAGAAAGATGCGCCCGCGCCGGGAGGAGATGCACCCAAAAAGGAGAAAGATGCACCCGCGTCGGGAGGAGATGTGCCCAAAAAGGAGAAAGATGCGCCCGCGCCGGGAGGAGATGTGCCCAAAAAGGAGAAAGATGCGCCCGCGCCGGGAGGGGATGTGCCCAAATAGAAGAAAGATGCACCCGCGTCGGGAGAAGATGCCCCCAAAAAGAAGAAAGATGCGCCCACACAGGACAAGGATACTCCCAATAACCAAGAAGATCCCCCAACCAACCCCAATCCCCCAAACCCCAACCAAAATTTATCCTCCTTTTTTCCTAAATTTTGAAGTTTTATGTAGAATTTTGTGGTATTATATTGTATAAGTAGCATTGTGTTTATGAAACAGGTGCGGAAAGTTTTTAACGAGGAGGATTTTGATGTTTTCTAGGGATATTGGGATTGACCTTGGGACTGCCAATGTGTTGATACATGTGAAGGGTAAAGGAATTGTACTTAATGAGCCATCGGTTGTGGCTATGGATCGTAACACTGGCAAAGTGCTTGAGGTTGGAGAAGCTGCTAGACGTATGGTTGGACGGACACCAGGAAATATCGAGGCAATTCGTCCGTTGAAAGATGGCGTAATCGCTGATTTCGATGTAACAGAAGCAATGTTAAAATATTTTATAAATAAAATTAAAGTGAAAGGATTTCTTTCTAAGCCGAGAATGCTTATTTGCTGCCCGACGAATATTACGAAGGTAGAGCAAAAGGCGATTAAAGAGGCTGCGGAGAAATCTGGCGGTAAGAAAGTATATTTAGAAGAAGAGCCAAAGGTAGCGGCTATTGGGGCTGGAATGGAAATTTATCAGCCTAGTGGAAATATGGTCGTAGATATTGGTGGAGGAACTACGGATGTTGCCGTTCTTTCAATGGGTGATATCGTAACTTCCGAATCCATTAAAATGGCTGGGGATAAATTTGATGTAGAAATTCTTCAGTACATAAAACGTAAGTATAAGCTTCTTATAGGGGAGCGTACTGCGGAAGATATTAAAATTAATATTGCAACTGTTTTTAAAGGTGCTCGCCAAGAAGAAATGGATATCCGTGGCCGTGATATGGTAACGGGACTTCCACGTACAATTACTGTACATTCTGAGGAAATTGAAGAGGCGCTGCGTGAGCCGGTATCGTTGATTGTACAAGGTGCTAAGTCTGTACTAGAACGTACACCACCAGAATTATCAGCAGATATTATTGATCGTGGTGTTATTTTAACTGGTGGTGGTGCTTTAATTCACGGCATTGATCAGTTATTAGCAGAGGAATTAAAAGTACCTGTTTTCTTAGCAGAAGAACCAATGCATTGTGTGGCAAAAGGAACGGGAATTATGCTTGAAAATATTGATAAAGTAGAAGGTAGAAATATCGTTTAAATATAGGACCATTTTGGTGTTATGCGTTTGTAACACTTGAAAGAAAAAACACAGTTCACGGGGAGGCGTATTGTAGTGCTTAGAGGATTTTATACTGCAGCAAGTGGAATGCTTACAATGCAAAGGCAACAAGATGCATTAGCGAATAATATTGCCAATGCCAATACTCCAGGGTACAAGCAGGATCAAGCGTCGTTGCGAGCGTTCCCTGAGATGCTGATGTACCAAATGGGAGCTAGAGATATTCCGACAAAACAACCTATAAATTTACCAGTTCAAAATCCGATTGGGTCATTGAACACAGGTGTTTATGTGCAGGAATATGTCCCAGACTTCATCCAAGGTGCACTAAGAGATACTGGTGTAACAACGGACCTTGCATTAATCGATGGTGTGTTTCCTGATGAAACGGGAAGTATCTTTTTCACTGTGCAAAATGAAAATGGAGAGCCGCGTTACACAAGAAACGGTAACTTTACTGTAGATGGACAAGGCTTTCTCGTTACGACACAAGGATATTATGTGTTAAATGAAGCTGGAAATCCAATTCAAACGGGTGGTATGGAATTTACCGTAACACCGGATGGTGGACTTCAAGTTGGCGGGGAAACGATCCAACTAGGAATTGCGTATACGCCTAATGTGAACCAGCTTGAAAAAGAGGGAAATGGTCTTTATAACGGTGAAGCAGGACCTGTTCCGGCTGGTGCAACATTTACCGTACAACAAGGCTTTTTAGAACAGTCTAATGTGGATGCAGCGCAAACAATGACGCAAATGATGGAAGCGTATCGTAGTTTTGAAATGAACCAACGTGTTCTAAAAGCGTACGACGAAAGCTTAGGGAAAGCAGTAAGTGAAATCGGTCGTATCGGATAATGTCTGAATTGGAAAAGGGGGAATCGTTATGTCTAGATCTATGATTCAAGCTGCAGTAACGATGAATCAACTCCAACAAAAAATGGACTTGATTGGAAATAATTTAGCGAACAGTCAAACAACTGGTTATAAAGCAAGACAAGCAGATTTTGCATCATTATTATTCCAACAAATTAATAACTTAAACGACCCTGCCAATCTAGAAGGTAGACTTACTCCAGATGGGGTACGTGTTGGTTCTGGTGCTAAACTTGGTTCCATTAACATAGATTTATCACAAGGTGCGTTAAATGAAACTGGTCGTGCTTTAGATATAGCGTTACTACAACCAAATCATCTATTCCAAGTATCTGTTACGGAAAATAATATAACGGAAACTCGTTACACTAGAGATGGGGCATTTTATTTAAGTCCACTTGAAAATAACCAAGTGATGCTTACGACTAAAGATGGTGATCCAGTCTTAGGTACGAATGGACAACTAATATTCGAAGACGGATTTGATGATATTCAAATTGCTGAAAATGGATTAATCACGGTAAAACGTGGCACTAACACTGAAGTGGTTGGCCAATTGGAAATAGTAGAAGCGGTGAGACCAAGATTACTTGAGGCTACTGGAAATAATAATTTCCGCCTACCAACTGATTTAGCTCAACTAGGTTACAACGCAGCTGAAATTATCCAAGGAGTTCCAGCAGCACTAAAAAGTGGGGCACTGGAAACGTCTAATGTAAACATGGGGAAAGAATTAACGGATCTAATTAATGTACAGCGTTCTTACCAATTTAACGCACGTACCATTTCCATGGGCGATCAAATGATGGGCTTAATTAACCAATTACGTTCTTAAGTCCGAAAAGAGATTGACGCACATTAAAGGATAACTTATAGTAGAAAAATAATGAAATGTATGGAAATAGGTGAACCGAGTTATGTCCACAACAAACCAGTTTGATAAGACTAAGGAAGAAACATCTACTAGAAGAAAACGGATTGAGCTTCATACTGATAATGATAAAAGACGTGAGCCTGCTAAGCGAGCTGCAGAAAGTGAAGCGAAACCAGCTACATCTAAAGAAACATCTTCTAGTAATGAATCCTCCATCGACAAAGAAAAGCGTAGAAGACGTTCTGCAAATAGCGAATTAGAAATGACCGAAACGCTAAAACAAAACAGAAGACAACAAAAGAGAGAGCAAAAGGAAGAAAAACGTAAGAACAAAAAGCCACGATTACGGATTTTCCCAATTTGGTTACGGATTGTTGTTGTTGCTACCCTTTCTGTTGTTGCGCTTTGTGTTGGCCTTATGGTTGGTTACGGTGGATTAGGGGACGGAGAGCCGAGTGACGCTTTAAAATGGGAAACATGGCAACATATTATAGATATTGTCATTAAAGAAAAATAGATGTTAACCTGTACATAATAAGTACAGGTTTTTTGTTTTTAAGAAAGGAATATTAGCTTACCAACAAGCGAATGAACTACCCAATACTTGTTGAAGATAGCGAAACAAGCTCTTTTGAAAAGATAGTATGTAAAATGAGTAAATAGTTAATACCAACTACTAATATCTGGTATAATGAAATAAAGTATACACAAAAGGAGCGCTAAATGTTGGATATTAATGAAATAAAAAACATAATCCCACATCGTTATCCCTTCCTATTAGTGGATAAGGTTTTAGAAATGGAAGAGGGGAAACGTGTTGTTGGGTTGAAAAATGTAACGGTAAATGAACCATTTTTCCAAGGACATTTTCCTGATTACCCAGTAATGCCCGGTGTTTTAATTGTGGAGGCACTAGCCCAAGCTGGAGCGATTGCTATTTTAGGGAAAGAAGAAAATCGTGGCAAGTTAGGTTTTCTAGCTGGAATTGATAATTGTCGGTTTAAACGTCAAGTAAAACCAGGTGATCAGCTAAAATTAGAAGTTGAAATTGTCCGAGTTAAAGGTCCAATTGGAAAAGGAAAAGGGACTGCAACAGTTGATGGTGAGCTTGCTTGTGAAGCGGAGATTACATTTGCAATTAAATAAAGATGAAAATGCTGCCATGAGTTGGTAGCATTTTTTTATGCATATTTTAATGGAAGTAGGTTAATCTAATAAGATTATAGTTACATGCTTGGAAAAATTTATTGCTAAAATATACATAAACACATAAGTAATACATTAATTTTCCGTAAAAAATCTGTATCAGAAAGTAAAAAAAGGGGCAAGCTAATGCCGAAAGTTATTACTACAAGGAGGAAATGTCATGAACAAAAAATGGCTAATTAAATTAGGTGCGCCTGTTTTGGCATTATCACTTATGGTGGCATGTGGTGATGATGATACAGAAGATCCCATTGATGACCCGGTTGAAGATGAAGCACCATTAAATCAAGAAGATGATAATGGACTTGATAATGATTTAGAAAATGGTGGAACAGATAACGGCGATAATGGTATGGGTACTGATAACGGTACAGGAACCGGTGAAAATGGATTAGATGAAGGAAATGAAAATGGTTTAACAGAAGAAGAGAACAATGGTGCTGGTCCAACTGAAGGAACAGACGACGATGACAACAATCAGTAATAACTAATCCTAACAAAACCCCCTACACAGGGGGTTTTTTCATTTATAACGAAATGTCCACGCTTTTCCCAAGTGTCGGGTGTGGAGCTTGAGGTGTAGATTGGCTTAACATTTCAGTCAACTGTGCACCTTGCTGTTGCATGAGATCTTTAATATTTGCGATTACCTGTAAACTTGCTTCTGACCGTACCTGGCTATTAGCCATTACGACTGACATCGCTGCAATATCCATCTGAATCCCCCTAATGTTATGTTGTCCCCATTGTATCATAAATTGTAAAAAATTATCATAATTACCGGAAAAACATCTACTCTTTCACCTCATTTTCAGAATAAGAAGCATTGGAGAAGTGAAAATTAGACTAAATGGATCGTATTGTGATTAAATTATCTTGTGCAAATCATTATGTAAAGGTTTGGTGAATGTATTTTGGATATCCCGCTGATATCGATTAGTATAGTCCTTATTTTAATTATAGCTAATGGTATTTTTGCCATGACAGAAATCGCCATTGTAACGTCAAGGAAAGCAAGATTAGAAAAAATCGCACAAGATGGGGACAATAGAGCGACATTTGCGCTGAAGCTCGCCGAGGAGCCGAATCAACTGTTATCGACGATTCAAATCGGGATTACGTTGATCGGGGTTGTAACAGGTGCGTTTGGTGGTGCTGCAATTGCTAGCAAATTAGCCCCGGCAATTGCAAAAATAGAGGTCCTTGCTCCCTTTAGTGCACAAATAAGTATGTTTATCGTTATCGCCATCACGACATATTTATCTTTAATTATCGGAGAATTAGTTCCGAAACGTATTGGCATGAACAACCCAGAAAAAGTAGCACTATCCGTAGCGAAGCCGATGTATTACTTTTCCAAAGTAGGTCGACCGCTGATTTGGCTGTTAAGTAAATCAACCGAATTAGTATTGAAAATTTTTGGTATTAAACAAAATAATAACCCTGATGTGACAGAAGAAGAAATTACGCAAATGATTGAACAAGGTGTCTATAGTGGAGTAGTCGAAGAAAATGAACGTGAGATGGTGGAACAAATTTTCTTTATGGGTGAACAACGCTTAGGGGATATTTTGACACCTAGAACGTATCTAGAATGGATTGATGTTGAGGATTCACTTGAGGACAACTTGCGTATTATGAGTGAAAGTAACCATTCCTCTTTTCCAGTCGGTGAGGGAAGCCTCGATAAATTCCGAGGCATTATTCATAAAAAGACTGTGTTTGGCCGCCTTGTGTTGGGTGAATCCTTTAAACTAGAGGACTGTGTGGAAAAAGCATTAGTACTACCAGAAGCGATGATGGCATTTCAAGCACTAGAAAAAATAAAAGATTCCGGGATGCATCAAGCAGTTGTCATCGATGAATACGGTGGAATTGAAGGCTTTGTCACCTTACACGACTTTATCGAAAACATCGTTGGTGATATGCCAGATCTACTGGATGTCGATCCAGAAATTACACAGCGCGACGAAAATTCATGGCTTGCAGATGGGTTAATTCCCTTAGAAAGCTTCAAACGCTATTTTGATATCGAGGAGCTTGAAGAACTAAGGAGCGACTCCCACACACTAGGCGGATATATCACTACCTACCTTGGCGATATCCCTGCCGAAGGAGATTTCATTAAGGTGGAAGATTTAAAAATTGAAGTGATAGATATGGATCATGTACGAGTAGATAAGGTGTTGATCACACGGACTGAAGCAGATGATGTTGGAGATGAAGCATAACAATCTATGGAGTGAGGGATATCAACCAAATTCCCTCACCCAATAAAAAAACACAGCTCTAAAGCTGTGTTCTCCTCTTCTTGCCACTCGTTTTCAACATCACTTGATTTAACACTTCCGAAAACATTAGCCCCATGGCAATTCCGCCAGCTAGAAGCATCACTTCTGTAGCATATTCAAAAGCAGCATAGTAATCATTCTGGACAAAGCTGCGCATAGCGTTGTAAGCCATCCCTCCTGGTACAAGCGGTATGATACCCGAAACATTAAAGATAATAATCGGAGTCTTATACATTTTGGCAAAAATCCGGCTAATGACTGCAACGAGTGCCGCTCCAAGAATCGTTGCTGGTAAAGCATTCATTCCGATATCGACTAATAAGTAATAGACAATCCAACCAGCCATACCGTTTATCCCACATTGCACTAACACCTTTTTTGGTGCATTAAATAAAATCCCGAACCCTAAAGAAGCTATAAAACTTGTAATAAGTTGGGCAATAATTCCCATGCAGAATACCTCCGTTACAAATCAAACATGATTACTATTGTACCCAAACTAATCCTCAACTGCAAACGCAGCAATTTACATTATTCGCACCTACTCAAAAGTAAACGCAAACAATGTGCTTTTTTAGCATAATAGGAAAGGATAAAATTTCCCCCACTTATTACTCATTCTCTAAAAGATAAGGGAATGTGCCTTCTTCTAACATATTTTGATTATATTTAATGGTTCGGAAATCGAAATTACATATGAAAATTAAGAAAACAGTTTGAAAAGAGGGACTATTATACTATAATTTGTAATAAGTAATCGAATTTTTGCTTATTTTATATAAAGGGGAGCTATCATGACTAGGACCGATTCGACACAAAATGCGGCATTAGAATTGTTATTCCAAGATACTATTCCCCATATTAGTCAGGATGCACTAACAGAGAAGCTAGTGAATTATTATGCTTCACTAGGAAATCAAACACCTGATCTAATCATGGTATTCTCTCGAGATGGAGAATTACGTTCTATAAATAAGCACGACATAAGAGTTTTTCAACATGTCGTTCACATTAATGATTTTAAACGTGTGCTGTTAAAGAAGTCCTTTGAAAATTTTGAACACGCTTTCCGCCAAACGTTAACAGGAAAAAATCAATACTGTGAAGTTCAATTGAAGCGGAAAAAAGAGTTCTTTGATATGATGATGGTTCCTTTAAATAGCCACGATTCAGTCGACGGGATAGGACTGTTTATAAAAGACGTAACGATACATAAACAAAAAGCTATCGATATTCGGAGTGAAAATAGCAGTTTTAAATCCATACTCGACTTATTAAATATTGGCGTTTGGGTCAGTGACTATAAAACAGGGAAGCTAGTCTATGCTTCAACGGGTTTAGCAGACCTTTATGAATATCCAATTGAGGCTTTCGATAGAGATCAATTAGAAATTAAAGATGTTATTCAAAAATATGTTCATCCAGATGATAAAAGTTATGTAAAGAAAATGGCTATTGAAGTACTTGCTAACGGAGAATCTGTGGATATGCGTTATCGAATAAACACATTTAATGGTACAGAAAAATGGCTTACTTGTCACACTGCACCTTTCCATGATGAAAATGGTAAAATCACCTATATCTACGGACTCCAAACTGATATTACCGATGAAGTGAAAATTCAAGAAAGGCTCGAGTACTCAGCTAATCATGATATACTAACAACTCTTCCTAACCGAAGAAGCTTAGACGAGAAGCTTTCTAGTCTATTTAAAAGTAAAAAGCCGTTCGCCTTCATGTTTTTGAACTTAGATCGATTCTCGGTTATCAACGGTTCATTAGGATATCAAATCGGTGATGAAGTGTTAAAAACAATTGCAGCAAGACTCATGTTAATCCTCCCAGAAACAAGCTTTATTGCAAGTCTGAAGAGCAATGATTTTATCATTCTATTAGAGGATTACAAGGATAAAGAAAATATCATCTCCATTACGGAGAATTTAATTCACGATATTAAACAACCGATTACGATAGATGATTACGAAATTAATATGACAACAAGTGTCGGGATTAGTTTATATCCTGATGACGGGAAAACAACGGATCGTCTCATGGATAAGGCGCACTCAGCATTAGTTCACGCGAAAAAAAGTGGGAGAAATACGTTCCGATTATATTCCTATTCCAAAGACATTGCCTTCCAGCGTAGGCTTTCCATTGAAAATGATATGATTGAAGCGCTAGAAAAGGAAGAGTTTGAGCTGTACTATCAGCCATTAGTCGAAACAAAAACAGGTAAAATTATGGGAGCAGAGGCACTAATTCGTTGGAATCATAAAGAATGGGGCGCAATTTCCCCGGGTGAATTTATTCCAATTGCGGAGGAGAATCACTTAATTAGTGACATAAGTGACTGGGTAGTAAAAAAAGCCTGTCAGCAAATGCAGGAGTGGAAGGAAAAAGGACTGGATTTAATCCAGGTTTCTGTAAATATTTCCCCAATTCGTCTTATGAAAAAAGGATTCCCAGACTATGTGAAGAGTCAGCTGAACACATACCAAGTCCTACCAGAATACTTAGGCGTAGAAATTACTGAGGGCTCTCTTTTAAAAAGTGAAAAAGTCGTCCTAACCACACTTGCTGAACTAAAAGAGCTTGGCGTACGTGTTGCAATCGATGACTTCGGTACTGGTTTTGCCTCATTAAATTATTTACGAGAGTACCAAGCGGATACGCTGAAAATTGATCAAGTTTTTATTCAAAGTAGAGATGGTCAGATTGAGAAGGATACTATCATCGTAGGATCTGTCATGGAAATGGCAAGAGGTCTTAAAATGAAAATTATTGCAGAAGGTGTAGAGGAATACAGTCAATACCTTTTCTTAAGAGATCGGGAGTGTGATTTGATCCAAGGCTACTTATTTTCTCGACCGGTTCCAGTAGTAGATTTTGAAAAGTTGTTAATGAAAGGAATTATAGAACCTGATCCATTAAAAGTGGAGAAAGATCGGTTACGGAGAGAAGTGAAACAATAAAAGGGTTTGGATCAAACACAAACCCTTTTTGTTTTGCCTATAAAAATGCGAGAACAACCGCAATCCCAGCTCCAATTGCAAAAGCAGTGAGCAGTGCCTCAACACCTTTCGATAATCCAGCAACTAGATGCCCCGCTAGCAGATCCCGTACAGCATTTGTAATATGTAATCCAGGAACCAATGGCATTACTGCCCCAATAATAATCTTATCAAGCTCCACCCCAAGCCCTGTCTCTACGAAAAGAATAGCCAAAAGCCCAATAATAAATGACGCTACAAATTCCGAAATGAACCGAATTTCAACCAGCTTATCAAACCATAGGAAACCTATAAAGCCGATCCCACCAGCAACTAATGAAGGAAGAAAATCCGCCCACATTCCGCCAAACATAATCGTAAAACTTCCACTAGCAAGGGCAGCAATAAGTACCATTACTTTATCAGAGTATATAAATTTCTGCCCCTCTAGAGTTTGCAACGCCTCAAGTGCCTCTTCAATATTCAACTGCCCCTCCGCAATTTTTCTAGAAACACTATTCACTTCCGCAATCTTATTTAAATCCGTCGTCCGTTTTTCAATCCGCATCATAATCGCTGGCTCCATGAGGTCAACGGAAAAGTTAATGGCAGTCGGTGTCGCATAACTCTGTGGATTCTTCTGCCCGAAAGAATGGGCAATCCGATTCATCGTATCCTCCACCCGATACGTCTCCGCACTACTCTCGAGCATTATTTTCCCTGCAAGCATACAAACCTTGGTGATTTTCTCATATTTATTCAAAATAAAATGCCTCCGTACTGATTAATCTTTTCTTATTATAGTAGGGATTAGGTAAAGATGAAAGGGGGGATTGGAATATTTGGAGTAAGAAAGGGAAGTATCAACCGAAGTAGGTCTGATATCAACTGTGTCTTTAAGAGCACCAACAGTTTTGTAACAGCAAAATTGACTTCGTGCCATAAAAGAAAAAGCCCCCACACAGGAAGGCTTCTTAACTCAAGGCAACATCATTATTAAACCAACCAAAGCGATCAACGGAATTGCGTTTGCCATGGCGAGGGCGATCATGGCAAAGGTTGTAACATTTTGTTTTGCTTCTTCCGGTACGCCGATTGAACGCTGTAGTAAGATAAATAGTGGGGCAAATACCATAGCGGAGATGGCGATGATTCCTGGAATTAAGAGCTCCTCCAAAGAAGAGGCTGATTCCAAATTAATCATGCCAAAGATAATCAGTATGATTGGAATGATTTCAGCAATAGCTACGCCAATGAAGAATTTTGTTTGGACATTACTAAGGTTTTCAGGGTTTTCTTTAATTTTTTCTACGTTAATTTTAAAGATTAATAGAATGGAAATACTTGCTAAGATTGCTGCGATTGCAAAGAGGTAAGCACTTGACAATGTAAACACTCCTTTTTAAGAAAAATTAATCTAACCAAGAGTATCATAGCATACAAAAAAAGGAAAAAGAAGCTGTCTCCTGGACAGCTTCTTCCTTATAGTTTCCCTCACCAATAGAAAAGACGTCCCTCAGGTTACTCTGTTTCCTCAGAAAATTTCTCGTCAGCCTTCATTGCCAAAAAAGAAAGATTACTATATCCGACATTCAAATGGAATGCAGTGTCATTACGACTTTACATCCAGTCAACAAGAATACAGAGATTTTCAACGTCGTTTGCTTCTGAACCTCATTCGTCCAGTTCCCATCAGTTTTCCTTTGTAATGTTAGCTAAACAGTCGAGCTACTGTCAGATGGGAATAAATTCCTAATGGGGTAAGAGCTACCGAATTCTCTGCTGGAACTTCTGTTTCATTTTATTAATTAGGAAGTGGTATAGCTCAATCGTATCAATCCCCGGATAGAGGTTTTCATTTAATGAAATATCAGTATTTTAATTAGGTAATTGTAATTTTTAATAGAGAACAAATAAGTGAGTGTTCATTCTTTATTAAAAACAGACAACCTCAATTTACAAAAATAAGGACTTTAGACCTATAACGAAAATCGAATGAAATCATATTATCTCGATTCCGAAAGAAAAACCAAGAATATGTAAACCCAATTCCCCATGACTTTTGAACCTTGTCTAAGTTTTGTGAATTATCTATCATTATACTTACTAGGTTTTTAGAATTACTAGATTAATAGGTAGGGCTAAGGACTTAAGTAGAATTCGCTTAAGAGGAGGAAGTTTATGCTAAAAAGAGTTGCGGTATTAACTATGATTTTTCTATTAGCGTTCAGCACTGTTTCCTTTGCAGCACCAGGAAACATTGTCGTTAATAGAGACCTATCAAAGGGGGCGCTTTCGAAAGATTTAGTAGAAACCGTTAACCCTAACGAAGTAGTGCGTGTAACAGTAGAAATTGATGGGGAAGCTCCGATTGAAAAGGCAACGAAAAAGGGGCAAAAGTTCGGGGACTTAAGTGTATCCGAAAAGAAACGCCTTCTTAATGAAGCTAAAGCTAAAAAGCAAGCAGCTAAAAATGAAATCAAGAAACGTAATATTAATGCAAGATTTCTTCAAGAGTTTGACGCGGTAGTAAACGGCTTTAGTGCTGAAGTGAAATATGGCGATATTGAAGAAATTGAAGCAATTCCTAATGTGAAACGAGTTGTTATCTCTACATTCTATGAACAGCCAATTGCAGAACCAGATATGAATTTCAGTAAAGAGTTAGTACAAGCACAACAAGCTTGGAATGACTATGGTTACAAAGGGGAAGGAATGGTTATCGGGGTTATTGACTCTGGTGTAGACCATAATCACCGGGATTTAGTTCTTTCTGAAGGAAATTCTGTCGCTTTAACGGAAGAAGAAGTAAATGAAATTATCGATAGAGAAGAATTACCAGGGGTTTATTATACTGAAAAAGTTCCATATGGTTATAACTATTTTGATCAAAACCATGAATATACGGACTTTAATGATAGCTCTGGTGCACATGGTATGCACGTAGCTGGTACAGTGGGTGCTAACGGCGATGAAGAAAATGGTGGAATTGTTGGAATCGCTCCAGAAGCACAAATTTTAAACTTGAAAGTATTCAGTAATGACCCTAGTTATGGCGGAACTTATAGTGATATTTATATTGCGGCAATTGATGACGCCATTAAACTAGGTGCAGACGTTTTAAATATGAGTTTAGGTGCACCAGCTGGATTTGTAGCAGCAGATTCACCGGATAATCAAGCGGTTTCTCGTGCAGTGGAAAATGGAATTATGATGTCTATTTCTGCGGGTAACTCTAATTTGTTTGGTGATGGATTTTTCTATCCTTATACAACAAACCCTGATTATGGTGTGACTGGTTCTCCAGGAGTTTCATATGATTCTTTACAAGTGGCATCATATGAAAATTCTTATCTATTAGTGGACGAGCTTGTATATTCCATTAATGGTGAGCAAGGAGTATCAGCTGGATTTATGTCAGCTAGTGCGACTCCTCCGACAGTAGGTTCTACATATGAATTAGTAGAAGCCGGACTAGGATATCCAGAAGATTATGAAGGAAAAGAAGTAGAAGGTAAGTTTGCACTAGTTCAACGTGGGGAGTTAGATTTCGTAACGAAAGCTCTTAATGCTCAAAATGCAGGAGCTGCAGGGGTTATTGTGTACAATAACACAGATGGTATGGTTAATATGGCAACTGATCCTGCTATAGTCATTCCACAGCTTTTCCTAGCAAAAGCAGATGGGGATGCACTAGCAGAAGCATTACTTCAAGGGCAACCAGCAGAAGTAACATTCTCAGGTGGAAACACAGCAGTACCGAACGCAGAAGCTGGAAAAATGAGTGTATTCTCCTCTTGGGGACTAACGCCAAACCTTGATTTTAAACCAGAAATCACAGCTCCAGGTGGACAAATTTACTCTACATTAAATGACAATGCATATGGAGTAAAGAGTGGTACATCCATGGCTGCTCCACACGTATCAGGTGGTAGTGCTTTAGTATTACAACGTGTTGATGAAGAGTTTGGTTTATTAAATAAAGACCGAGTTTTATTTGCTAAAAATCTATTAATGAATACATCAAGCCCAGTAGAATTAGAGGGTGCCGATGTATCACCACGTCGTCAAGGTGCAGGTTTAATGCAATTACATGCTGCATTATCAACACCTGTTGTCGTGACAGACTCTAATACAGGTGAAGCAAAGGTTGCGTTAAAAGAAATCTCTGGAAATCAAGTTTCCTTTGATTTAACGGCAACAAACTATTCGTCTGAAGCGGTAAGCTATGAAGTGAGTGCCAATGCACTTAGTGACGTTCCACTGAATGCAGGTGGTGGAATTTATGTAACATTACCAAATGATTATGGTTCACTTCCATTAGATGGAACTACTTCTGTAAATGGTGAGGAAGTAAGTACAATCGAAGTTCCGGCCAATGGTTCTGTTTCATTTGAGGTAACGATTGATCTTAGTGATTGGGATGAAACTTTAAGAAGTTACTACGAAAATGGGTATTGGGTAGATGGATTTGTAACATTAGTTGATCCAACTGATACAAATCCAACGCTTTCAGTACCTTATGCTGGATTTAAAGGTGAATGGGATGATGCACCAATCTTTGACACTCCAGTATGGGATCCGATGTCATTCTATGCAATGGGTGGAGTAGTTACTTCCCTTGGTGAAGGAGACTACGGATATTTAGGAGTGGATGCAGAAACAGGCTCACCTAATCCAGATCTAATTGCTTTCTCACCAAATGGTGATGGAGTCATGGATGATGCGGGGTTAATTCTATCATTTTTAAGAAATGCAAAAGAAGTACAATTTAATGTGCTGGATAGTAATGGTAATGTTGTAGATACCATTTACACGGAATATGATATTCGAAAGGACTACTATGACAGTGGTAGAGGTTCTTACTACAAGCTTTCTTCAGACTGGATGTGGGATGGAACGATTAATGGTGTGAAAGCAAAAGATGGTCAGTATACACTTCAAGCTGTAGGTGTAATTGACTACGAAGGTGCTGAAGCTCAAACATTTGAAGTACCAGTTTTATTAGATACGTTAGCTCCATCGGTAAGAACAATTGCTAAGAGAGGCAACCGTCAATTACTAGTCATGGTGCGAGAAACTGGAAGTGGTATTAGTGAACTTGAAATCAAAGTAAATGGTGAACCTGTTGAAATTGAAGAAGGTCAAACATCCATTTTACTAGAAGATGTTCACCCAAGTGCAGTAGTCGAAGTATCTGTAATAGATAACGCAGGAAATGGATACCAAGACATCGTCATGGGACCACAAGGAAACGCAAAAGGCAAACTACGCTAGTGGGACAGGGGGACAGGTCCATCGTCCCACCTCACTCTAAACTAACAAGTACTACACTAGTACAGGGACAGTTCTTTTAATAATATATATGTAAGAAGGAGGCAATCTATCGATAGATTGCCTCCTTCTCTATTTAAACAATTCTTCTTAAATAAGGTATCTTTTGAATAATCAATACGGCAACAAAGCTTGTAATGTAAAGGCAAATCAAAGATATTAGAACCCCAACAACGGGGTGCCCAAGTGTGTAATAGATTTTAAAACCTACAATTTGTTCAAATGTACTGCTAGCGAAGATAGATAATATAAATGGGTGAATTAAGAATATCCCAAAGCTTGCTTCAGACATTTTATTTACTAATTTTCCAGGTTGATAATTTTTGAACCGTTGTTTAAAGAAAACAAACACTGCTAATGCTACAAAAATTGTTGTAAATGTTAAATTCCCATACCAAAATCCAGTAAAGGACCCATTTTCAAGCTTATAAATATAAGTACCGTAAAGGGTGAAAAACAAGCCGATTGAACCGAGAATATATGCAATCCTCTCGATAATAGGTGTAATTTCTATTTTTGTTAGAATATACCCTAAAAGTAGATATCCAGTAAATCCTTTAAACATATCTAATCTAAAACCATGTGAGTATCCAGCAAAGTGAGAAAATAAACCAGAAATTGCTGTTGCAACAAACCAAATAACTACGAAGTAAATTGCAATTTTTATATCAGATTGTTGTGTTACTTTGCGCAAGATTGGAATGGTTAAATATAATCCAATTATGGTAAATAGGAACCATAAATGATAATACGAACCATCGGAAAGCCATTCTCTTATAAAGGTTCCTACAGATAATGAGGATAAATCTTTAACATGATACCAAACGACGTAAAATGAAACCCAGAATAGAAAAGGGATCATAATTTTAGACATTCGTTTATGGAAAAATGTTTTAATCGGTTCATCTTTACTGAGAAGTAGTGCACCACTAATCATTAAATAAACTGGAACACTGAAGCGACTTATCCCGTCAAAAAAGTTTCCCACCCACCATGTTACGGATAGTTCTTGTGAAAGCATGGCTGCTGTTATATGAATTAACAGGACAAAAATCATTGTTGTTGCACGAAGTAATGTTATATAACCTATCATATTCTCGCTCCTACATTCATAGATTTATAGAATCATAAAATCATTATAAGATTATACAACATGCCAAATCAATAACGTAATATGAATTTATTGATAAAATTTCAATCCATTATGAGACATAAGTTCCCATTCTAAAGGAGAAGAGCATTTTTAAAAATTGTTGAGTATTGTTTGAAACAATAAAAAAGCTGACCCTCCACTCGAGAGCCAGCTAGAAACTATCTTTCTTTTTCATAAGTTTCTTTTAATTCCTTTATCAACGTATCAATATCTTTCCCTTCCGTAGAGATACCTAGTTCATCAGCCTTTTCTTTAAGCAATTCCATTAAAAGCTCCTGCTGAATAGCTTCGATTCTTTTTCCTTCCGTTTGCACGCCATAGTCTTTAGCTTTGGAGTTAAGGATTTCCTTTCTGTTTCCTAATCGAAGTTCATTAATATCTTTTACTTGATAGTCTTTCTCATTAATTTTCTCGCCATAAACTGTTCTCAACTCAGCTTTTAACTGTTCCAGGCTTTTCTCCGTGGTAAAAATCCCTAATTCCTTTGCCTTTTCAAGAACGGCAGCTTGCCCGAGTTCCTGCTGAATGGTTACAATATCTTTCCCCTCTAGTGATATACCATATTGTTTTGCTAACAAAACTAAACGTTCGTTATTAAGGTTAAAAATTCTGTCACCTCGTAAATCATTTTTCACAGTAGAAGTCTCTTTTTTCACTTGTATACTTGTGTTCTCTGCGGCAAAAGTAGGAATGAACTGCAGTAACCCAAAACAAAGGCCGCCAACTAATAGCGATATAAGTAACTTTTTCTTCACATAATCCCTCCTTTCTTTAAGGATAACGTTATAAATATATTATATACGTTCTCAATTAAGAATACCATCCTATTTCGGGACAGGGGGACAGGTTCGTTGTCCCACCATCTGGGACAACGAACCTGTCCCCCTGTCCCACCATCCATTTACAATGTTTTCATATTAACTTAATACAATCTTTACGCATGACCTCTATACTTTAATTAAAGAACGCAGGATAGGGGAGAATTTGATGACAATTAGAGGTATTGCTCACCGTGGGTATCCAGTGAATTACCCAGAAAATACATTATCATCCTTCCAAGCGGCAATCGATTTAGGTTTTTCCCATATGGAGTTAGATGTTCACATGAGTAAGGATGGAATTCCGGTTGTCATGCATGACCACACGATTGATCGGATGACTAACGGAAGTGGAGAAATTCGCAAGCTTACTTTAGAAGAACTGAAGCAATTTACGATTTCTCCAAATGAAACAATACCCACATTAGAAGAGGCGCTTCAATTAGCAAAAGACCGTATCATAGTTTCCATTGAATTAAAGAAGCCAAAATTATATCAGGGAATTGAACAAAAGGTTTATGAGATAATTAAAAATCTCCATATGGAAGATCAAGTATATATCATTTCCTTTAATCATGATTGCTTATTCAAATTGCGGGCTATTTCTAGTGATGTCAAAATTGGTCCTCTAGTCAATAAAGTGCGTAACTCCCATTATCAATTAATTCAAAAGCTAAATGCGGAATATTTTGCAGTGAAATATACTTCTATAAAAGAAAAACATATAAAAAAGTGTGAGGAAATGGGAGTCCAACTAGTAGTTTGGACAGTGAATACAGTAGAACATATGAAATCAATTAAACAATACCCAAATATATTAATTACAACAGATGAGTTGGAAACATATAAAGCGGTATTAGAATAATGAAAAGGGAGATTTATATGAAAAGAAAAAGAAATTCCAAACTTAGAATAGTATTATATGTATTATTTTTTCCAATCATAATCTACACCATCCGTAAGAGCTTCCAAAACGAACAATATGTGAGAATATAGAACGAATAGGGGACGTAGATGGGAAAGAAATTTGCATCAATTCTGTTCTTCTAATTTCTAGCTTGTTTAATATGGATATATCCTTTAAAATTAGGAAAGTGTTACATAATATATAATAAGGTGACTATTAAAAAGATAAAAGAGGTTTAGTATGATTAACACAGCGGATCTTATTATTGCATTTTTCATTTCCCTAATTTCAACACTGCTATTGGTATATCCAATAAAAAAACTTGCTTTCAAATGGAATATTATTGATTTACCTAATTACCGAAAAGTCCATAAAAACCCTACCCCCAGACTAGGTGGTTTAGCCATATTTATTGGAACCTGTCTAGGATTGATTTATTTGAGTCCAAGCCATGAATATTTCCTTGAAATTAGTATCGGTGCAATTATTATTGTAATAACTGGATTATTTGATGATAAATACCAGATAAAACCTATATTAAAGCTTGCTGGACAGTTAATACCAGCAACGATATTAATCACATCTGGCCTAATTATCGAAAAGATTACGTTACCATTTTTTGGCGTAATCGATCTGGCTGGCCCTTTTAGTATTGTTATTACGTTCTTATGGATAGTAGGAATAACTAATGCAATTAATCTAATCGACGGATTGGACGGCCTTGCATCTGGGGTATCAACGATCGCACTTATTAGTATTCTTATAATGGCGATAATGGACCAAGAAATACTTGTAGTCTTTTTAGCTGTTGCGCTAATAGGAAGTAATCTCGGCTTCTTATTTCACAATTTTCACCCAGCGAAAGTCTATATGGGAGATACAGGTTCCTTATTTCTCGGTTACATGATTTCTGTTATATCGATTTTAGGTTTATTTAAAAATGTAACATTATTCAGTTTTATTATTCCGATTATCATATTAGCTGTTCCGATATTCGATACTATTTTTGCCATCATACGAAGACTTTTAAACGGTGAGAAAGTTATGAGCGCTGATAAAAAACATATTCACCATCAACTACTTGCAGCTGGATTCAGTCATCGGACAACGGTTTTAATTATATACGGGTTTAGTATTATATTTGGTGCCTTGGCTATTACTTTTTCCAATTCAGGTTTAGGATTTAATTTAATTATTGCTTTTATCATCTGGTTTTTACTACACCTCTTTGCAGAACTTGTAGGCTTAGTTGGTAAAGGTCAACGTCCAGTACTTCGGTTGATGAAAAAACTTTTTGGTGAAAGAAGGCAAAACAAACAGCAATCCTAACACACAAAAATTAGGGTTGCTTTTTTTGAGGCTCAATAATTTTAGGTTCAACCGTCAGAAAAAATAGGTATCATAAGAAGTATTATAAATGGCAGCGTCCAACACTTAATTTTTATCACACATTGCTTTTTGGGACAGGGGGACAGGTTCCTTGTCCCAGGGACAAGGAACCTGTCCCCCTGTCCCAACCAAAAGTCTGTCCCAAATTTATATAACATATTGCTTTTTTAAAAAATTTCCTTATAATGAGATAGGAAAAATATTAAACAATGAAACTTTTAAAATGTGTTTTTCGTCTAATAGATTAGCAATGCTGTGAATAACTGTCATGAGTTTAGGAGGATCAAAAATGACTATAATTGCACTAGTCATTACATTTGTTTTATCACTAATATTAACCCCAATCGTAAAAAAGTTTGCATTTAAAATCGGGGCTGTCGACCACCCCAATAGTAGAAAAGTTCATCAAAAGGTAATGCCAAGACTAGGTGGGTTAGCTATCGTGGTCAGCTTCTTGGCCGGAGTTTTAGTCTTTTTACCTGACACCATACAGGCTTGGCCAGTTATAACTGGTGCCCTAATTATTGTGTCTATTGGTGTTCTTGACGATATTAAAGAAATATCTCCGCGTACTAAATTAGCTGGTCAAATAATAGCAGCCACCATTACGGTAGTTGGTGGTATTCAAATTGACTATATTACGTTACCGTCTGGAGAAGTTTTACAATTTGGATATTATGCTATACCAATTACAATGATTTGGATTGTTGGTATTACGAACGCAATTAATTTAATTGACGGTTTAGACGGATTAGCGGCAGGTGTATCGTCTATTGCACTTTTGACTATATCCGGTCTTGCACTTTCGATGGGAAATCCATTAATCGCATTACTCGCTTTATTAGTCTTAGGTAGTACATTAGGATTTTTAGTATTTAACTTTTACCCGGCAAAAATCTTTATGGGTGACAGTGGTTCATTATTCTTAGGCTATATGATTAGTGTTTTAGCTGTTATGGGGCTATTTAAAAATGTAGCGATGTTTTCATTGATAGTTCCGATTATTGTACTTGGCGTACCGATTCTGGATACGACATTTGCAATTATCCGTAGAATTGTAAAGAAAAAACCATTATCAGCTCCTGATAAGTTCCATTTACATCACTGTTTAATAAAACTAGGATTCTCACATCGCCAGACAGTTGTTCTTATTTATACATTAAGTGCATTGTTTGGAGTTGCAGCACTGATCTTTACACGTGCTACCCTTTGGGGGTCTACATTACTACTGATTGGTATCCTAATACTAGTAGAATTAATCGTTGAAGTAACTGGATTGATTAGTGATAAGTATAGACCACTCTTGCATTTAATTGATGGACGTAAGAAATAAAAGTGATAAGTCAACCTCTAAAAAATTATATATTGCGGGTTGACTTTTTCTTTTTTTGCAAAAGAGCTTATATCACATAAAAGAGTTTGCACGTGGTACAATATAGAAAATAATGTTTTTCCTAAAAACACATGTGTATAAAATTGCTAGTTCTTTCTTTACTATGATAATATAGTCTAGCAATAAGAAAGATTACCGAAGTATAGTGAAGTGAGAGTTTTTTCAAAAGGAGAGAATAATATGCTTGTAAAAAAAGCTATAATTCCAGCAGCTGGACTAGGGACAAGATTTTTACCAGCTACTAAAGCACAGCCAAAAGAAATGTTACCGATAGTAGATAAACCGACTATTCAATATATTGTAGAAGAAGCAGTAGCTTCCGGGATAGAAGACATTATTATTGTCTCTGGTCGTGGAAAAAGAGCGATTGAAGATCATTTTGATATTTCATACGAATTAGAAGAAACTTTAGCTAAAAAGGGGAAGACGGAGGTTTTAGAAGAAGTCCGTGCAATTTCTAATTTAGCTAACATTCATTACATAAGACAAAAAGAACCTAAGGGACTAGGGCATGCGATTTCGGTAGCTAGCAGGTTTATTGGGAACGAACCATTTGCAGTACTTCTAGGTGATGATATTGTTCAATCCGAAGAACCATGCTTAAAACAATTAATTGACGTTTACGATAAACATCAATGTTCGGTTGTTGGTGTACAAGAGGTTCCTGAGGAAATGGTTTCTAGCTATGGAGTAATAGATCCGAAAGAAATACATGCAGATGACCCGCATACCGTCGTAGTAAAGTCATTAGTGGAAAAACCTTCTGTTGAGAATGCGCCATCTAATTTAGCAATTATGGGAAGGTATATCTTAACACCGGAAATCTTTGCAATCTTGGAAGACTTACCGCCTGGTAAGAGTGATGAAATTCAATTAACCGATGCAATCGCTAAGTTGAATAACATTCAGCCAGTATTAGCGTATAATTTCTATGGTAAGCGATTTGATATCGGAAATAAACTTGGATTCGTCAAAGCTACTCTAGACTTCGCTTTAGAACGTGATGATTTAAAAGATGATGTATTTGCTTATATTGAACAACTATACAGTAGTAAAACTAATGGGAGGAAGCTTCAATGAAAATCGCAGTAATTGGGACAGGCTATGTTGGCCTTGTTACCGGTGTTTCCCTAGCTGAAATCGGGCACGAGGTTACATGTCTTGATATAGATGAAGCAAAAGTAGACCTATTACGTAGTGGTAAGTCTCCAATCTATGAAGAAGGATTAGAAGAGCTATTACGTAAAAATATAGATAATGGAAGAATTAACTTTACAACAAGTTATGAAGAAGGACTAAAAGATAAAGAAGCTATTTATATAGGTGTTGGTACACCACAATCCGAAGATGGCTCAGCAGATTTACGCTATATTCACGCCGCAGGAGACAGCATAGGAGAGCATTTAAAGAATGATGCTATTATTGTGATAAAGAGTACAGTTCCTATTGGTACAAATGAATATATTCGTGACTATATTACAAGTCGCCTTAAACATAATGTATCGATTCAAATTGTATCCAACCCAGAATTTTTACGCCAAGGGTCAGCAGTACATGATACCTTCCATGGTGACCGAATCGTGATTGGTTCAGAAAATCAAGATGCACTAGAGAAAATCGAAGAAGTTAATAAGCCATTCGGTATTCCAATTTTAAAAACAGACCTAAGAAGTGCAGAGATGATTAAATATGCATCAAACGCATTTCTCGCAACTAAAATTAGTTTTATCAATGAAATTGCCAACCTTTGCGAGCATTTAGGAGCAAACATTGAGAATGTTACGAAAGGAATGGGAATGGATAAGCGCATCGGGGAATTTTTCTTAAATGCTGGAATCGGCTATGGAGGCTCTTGCTTCCCTAAAGATACGAATGCTTTAATATCCATTGGAAAAAGTGTAAACTATCAAATGCCTATATTACAGAGCGTTGTAGACGTGAATGAAAATCAAAAACGGATTATCATTGACAAGCTTAAGAAACGCTTTGGTTCATTAAACGGATTAAATATTGCATTGTTAGGTCTTTCATTCAAACCGAATACAGATGATATGCGTGAAGCACCTTCTATTCCTGTTTCTAAAGCATTAATCCAAGAAGGAGTAAATGTGAAGGCATATGATCCGGTAGCGATGGATAATGCGAAAAAAGTAATTCCTTCAGAAGTACAATTCCAAGATAGTATTGAATCTGCAGTTGAAGGAGCAGACTGTCTAGTAATTTTAACGGAATGGAAAGATTTCATAACGTTTGGTTTAGAAAATTACAAAGTAAAACTAAAGAATCCTATTATTTTTGATGGTAGAAATTGTTTTAATGTACAAGATGCAACTTCTTTAGGAATAGAATACTATTCCATTGGAAGACCGTCCGAAATTAATAATTAATACTATTTAAAAAAACACTTCAAAACCGCTAATAGAGGGTGTTGAAGTGTTTTTTGTTTGCGACTAGTTATATTGGGTGAAATGTGAAAGAGAATTTATAAATATTGATAGTAGAAATCCTCGAAATTTAGCGTAATTCGTTGTATAATAACGGAGTATGTATTCGAAATTGAAATAATGAATGTATCTAATGAAAAAGAGAAATCATAAGGGCGAGAGATAAACAGGAGGAAGTTAGATGAACACAAATGGGAACTATTGGCAGAAAATTACAAATAAAATAGAAATATTCTTCCTTATTTATATATTACTTCAACCATTTTTAGACCTTGTATCTTACTTTGGTACATCCGTATCAACCATTGTACGAGCATTGATTATGGTGGTAGGATTTGTATATTTATTGCTTTACCCAAACAAGAAAATTAGATGGGGAACAACTATATATGTAGTATTCCTAGGGATTTTTATGGTGATTCATACGATTAATAATTATATGATAAAAGATCCATATAATTTAATGCAGGAATTCACGTATGCTGTTAAATCAGCCTATGTCGTCGAAATGTTAATTGTGTATGCAGCAGTGTTTTTATCTCTTTCCAAAAAGATGGACTGGCAAAAAATTGTCCAACGTAATATGTTTATTAACTTTGTCATTATCAGTTTGGTAATGTTAATGGCTGTATTAACAGGTACTGGTAAACAGAGCTATGAAAGATACGAAAAATGGGATTTCTTCCCAACTGAAGGACATTCTGGCTGGTTTTACTCAGCAAATGATTTAGGAGCATTGTTAGCAATCGGGTTTTCTGGAATGTTACTGTACGTTCTTAATACGAAAGATGTGAAGAAGAAATATCTTCTCGCACCATTCATTCTATTAGTTGCTTGGGCTATGCAAGAAATCGGGACTAAAGTGGGTATTGGTGGAGCATTAATACCACTTACTATTGGTACGGTAATCGCTTTAATATATGCGTTGTTTACTAAGAAAGGATGGGCAAACGTCCTAATATTAGCAGTGTCAACCGTACTATTATTTGTATATCTACCTGCTTCACCTGCAGGCGAAAATATCAATATTAGCTATTACAAAGAAGTTCCAGTTGACCCAGAAGTACCAATTGATGAGGATGACTCAGTAGAAAAAGAGCCTGAATATGAATTAGATACGGAAAACCTTCCACAGCGTTTATTAAGTGGTCGTGATCGATATTTAGCTGATATTCAAGAAGACTGGGCAGTTGCACCAACCTCACAAAAGATTTTAGGAATGGGTCCAGGTGGTAACTATGAAGAAAGCTTAAAAATCATTGAAATTGACTACTTTGATTGGTATTACAGCTATGGTATTTTAGGAAGCATTTTATTATTCCTTCCATTACTATATTTTGGAATTAGAGTACTCTATTCCTTTATAAAATATAGATTGAAACAAATTACACCGACCTTACTTATGGTAGGTGTAGCAGTCTGTTTAAGTCTTGGAATTGCCGCTTTTGCAGGTCATATTTTACTAAACCCTGCATCAGGAATTTATTTTGCCATTTTCTATGCATATCTGTTGGTTATTAGTGCGTATCCAAAAGATAACTTATTATAATTATGATGATTGATAAATTAGGTTTCACAGTGTATGCTTTGTTATAATAAGAATGATATCAAAGCATACATACATAATGTGGGGATAGCTAGGTTTAACTTTGTCGCCTGCGAACGGATTGGAGCATTTACCATGAAGCAAAAGAAAAAACTCCTAATGATTTCTTCAGTGGGGGGTCATTTGACTCAACTTCTATCGCTGGAAGAATTATTTAAAGAATATGATTATCATCTGGTTACAGAGAAGACCGATGTTACGTTAAAGTTAAAAGATAAATATCCTGTATCATTCCTTGTGTATGGTGCAAGAAATTATCTTTTTCGCTATCTATTCAAATTTTCCTATAACATTATAAAATCATTAATGATATTCCTGCGTGAGAAACCTGATATTATCATTACGACTGGCGCTCATACTGCTGTTCCGATGTGTTATATTGCAAAGTTGTTTAGAAAAAAGGTCATTTTTATCGAAAGTTTTGCGAAATCAAAAAGTCCTACTTTGTCTGGAAGAATGATCTATCCTATTGCCGACTTATTTATCATCCAATGGGAATCGATGAAAGAGTTCTATCCTAAAGCAGTATATGGGGGGACAATCTATTGATACTGGTATTGTTAGGAACACATGAACTTCCATTTCCTCGTCTCTTAGAAGAGGTTGAACGTATTAAAAAAGAGGGTAAAGTGGATGATGAAATCTTGGTACAAAATGGTCATACGAAATTCAGTAGTGATTATTTAACCTTAAAACCTTTTGTTAGTTATGATGAAATGGATAAATTATATGATGAAGCTCGAATTATTATTACTCACGCTGGTACAGGCTCTGTTATAACTGGACTCAAGAAGGGAAAAAAAGTTATTGCTGCACCGCGTTTAAAAGAATATGGAGAGCATAATGATGACCATCAGCTTGAACTAGTTCAAGCTTTTGAATCTGCTGGTCATATTTTGACATGGAATGATGGGGATAAAATGGAGGATGTGATAGAGGCTTTAAATGAATTTGAGCCAAAGCCATTTGTATCCCAAAAAGAGAAAATGCTAGGACTATTAAAAGAATTTATTGATAACAACTGATTATATCAGCATAGAGGTGTAAGACATGGATTCACCTTTCGTAACGGTTTTTATGCCAGTATACAATTGTGAAAAGTATATTAAAGACTCCTTGGAGAGTATTTTGAATCAGACCTATAAGAACATGGAGATTTTGTTGGTCAATGATGGCTCTACAGATAACACAGTTCATCTGATTGAACAATATGATGACAATAGAATTAGGCTTATTCACAATCCGCAGAATATGGGAATTCCATATACGAGAAATATCGGACTAAAAGAAGCTAAAGGAAAATATATGATGATCATGGATTCTGATGATATTGCCTTGCCAAATCGAGTAGAGAAGCAAGTAGAATATTTAGAATCCCATCATGATATAGATGCAATTGGCACGAACTATATTCGCTTTACTGGCTCTTCGGAAAAGAAAATAGCACCAACTTTCACTTCACCAGAAGCAATGAGGATCAAGCTATTATACTTTAGTCCAATTTCCAACCCATCTTCTGCCATTCGATTGGAGACATTAAAAAAACACAATATCACGTATAATGAAGAATTTTTTGTAGCACAAGATTATGAACTATGGACGCAGCTTTCGAAAGTTGGAAAGCTCACGATTTTACCCGAGTTTCTACTTTATTATCGAACTGGGCATGAAAATATAACGAAAAAGTCCAATGAAGAGAAGCTTCAGAAACGGAAGGAACTAATCTCTAAAATCCGCGGAGGACTTTTAGCGTATTATGGGATTCATTTTACAGATGAGGAATTACTAGCTTATAATGAATTTTTTGTACATAATTATGGTGCAAAGATCAGAAGTAAAGAGACAGTGATTCAAACGATTAATAAAATGAAGCGATGGAACGCAAATGAGAATACCTCTTTAGATAGGGGATTATTTATTCAGATATTAGACGATTCTATACGCATTGCATTATCTAATCATGATATTTCTTTTATGGAAAAACTAAAGCTTTTCCGAGAATTAGTAACGAATAAAACGATAAAAAATATAGGGTATATCTTAGTTAAGCATGTCTATTACCGATTAAAAGCAAAATAAACCTTGAGTCTCTGCATCCGCGGAGATTCTTTTTTTGTGTAGATGACTTTAGGACCATGTTCTTAGAACGACGCCCATTCTTGAATGTTATATTAGAAGAAAGTATAATTGAATAGTTAATAATGGGCTGTTTTTTAACGAAGAAAAGGCAGTTAGGAGAAGGTATTATGGAAAATCCTCTAGTTTCGGTAATTATACCGGTATATAACGTAGAACATTATATAAAAGAATGTTTAGATTCAGTTTTGAAGCAAACGTATAATAATATTGAAGTCATTTTAATTGATGATGGTAGTAAAGACGGGAGCACGGAAGTACTAAAGGAATATGCAGAAACAAATGAAATCTTCAAGCTTTACGTTCAAGAAAACGCCGGACAATCTGCTTCAAGAAATAAGGGTATAGAGCTAGCAAAAGGCAAATATGTTTACTTTCTTGATGCCGATGATTTCATATTACCGGAAACAATTAGCAACTTAGTAACGCGTGCTGAAACCCATGAATTAGATATTGTACTGTTTGCCGCAGAGCCGTTTACCGAAGATGAAAACGTAAAAATCTTTAAATGGCAGTATGATTTAAGTAAATATTATCATTCTAGCAAGGTCTATCAAAAGAATGAACATCTAGAGTTGTTACAAAAAGGCTTTAATGTATCACCATGTCTATATCTAATCAAAAAAGATGTGTTAATTAATCATAATTTACGTTTCAAACCAGGCATTCAACATGAGGATGAGCTTTTCTCATTAAAGCTATATTTAAATGTTAATAAAGCAATGTATGATCCGTATTTTTATTACAAGAGAAGATATCGTAGTGACTCTGTCATGACTACCCATCAAAATAAGAATATGCAGCGTTCGTTTGATTCCTACTGGGTCGTGATAAAAGAAATGGAGAAACTATTACTTAATTATACCAAACCATTAGAGCGAACGTTGATTAAAAGAAGAATTGGAAAGCTCTATAGTATACTTGCCAAATCGGATCTTGATGCAAGCTATAAAAAAGTAAAACTAAAGGAAATTAACGAATTAAATCATTTAGAAAAGCTTTATTATAATGTAAAGGGAAATATGAAAAAAATGATTAAGAAAATAATTGTACGTTAGAGTGTGACTCTAAAGGAGTAGTTCATGAAAACAAAAATTATGAAATTATTAAAAAGACCATTTGTACGAAATGTGATGATTATGGCGACGGGAACAGCTGCAGCACAGGCTGTTTCACTCGTTTTATCACCTATTATTACACGTCTTTATGGGCCAGAAGCTTATGGTCTTATGGGAGTATTTATGGCTATTGTAGCAATCGTTGGACCAATTGCAGCACTAACGTATCCGATAGCTATCGTTCTTCCGAAAGAGGATAAAGATGCAAAAGGCATTGCGAAGCTTTCGTTAGTAATTAGCACTTGTTTTGCAATACTAGCATGCTTATTACTATTAATATTTAAAGATCCAATTGTAAAACTATTCAATATGGAACCTGTAGCACCATTTGTCTTATTGATTCCAGTAGTTATCCTGTTTGCTGGAATTTTTCAAGTGACAGAGCAATGGTTAATTCGAACAAAACAGTTTCGTGTTTCTGCACGTGTTGCTTTTGTGCAGGCACTTTTATTACAAGGTGGTAAAGCAGGAATTGGTTTCTTTCATCCAGTGGCATCGGTACTAATCGTACTGACAGCAATTGGAGAAGGAGTAAGAGCGGGGTTGATGATGCTATTTGCTCGAAAGTCACTTAATTTTAGTACAGCGGATTTAAAAGATAAATCAGTCGATATGAAAACACTAGCAAAATCTCACCGGGATTTTCCGATGTATCGAGCACCCCAAGTTTTATTAAATGCTGTCTCACAAAATATACCTGTCTTAATGCTGACTACGTTTTTTGGTCCAGCAGCAGCAGGGTTTTATGCGATTGGTAGAACAGTTTTAAGTATGCCTACCCAGTTAATAGGTAAGTCCGTAGGGGATGTATTTTATCCACGCATTTCGGAGGCATCGAACAATCAAGAAAATTTAACACGCTTAATTAGAAAAGCAACCTTTTCATTAGGAGCAATTGGATTCGTTCCTTTTGCCTTAGTAGTAGCATTTGGTCCTTGGTTATTCAGCTTTGTATTCGGTGCAGAGTGGCATGTAGCGGGTGAGTATGCTCGTTGGATGGCATTATGGGTTTACTTTATGTTCGTTAACCAACCAAGTGTCAAAGCCTTTCCAGTTTTAGCGAAACAAGGATTTCATTTAAGTTTTACTATTATTACGTTAATCCTTCGAACAAGTGCTTTATTTATAGGATATTATATGTTTAATAGTGATTTAGTTGCTGTCGCATTATTTGGTATCGTAGGAGCGATATTAAACATTTTACTCATTGTTTTTGCATTGCGATTCAGTAGTAAATTTGATAAAGAACGAGGTGTGGAATAATTATGGCTAATGTATTTGTTTGTGGCGATATAGTAAACTACGGTCATAGTGATGGAATAATATTGTCTGAGGATCTTGCTACAATTGTTAAAGGCTCGGACTATTCCATATGTAATTTTGAAGCACCTGTTGAAGGGGCTGGAAAGCCTGTACCCAAGTCAGGCGGTCATCATTATCAACGGGTAGGGACTGTAAAGGGACTGAAGGAACAAGGATTTGACCTGCTATGCTTAGCGAATAATCATATGATGGATTATGGTGAAGAAGGTTTATATGTAACGATAAATGAAGCAGAAAATGTAGGAATTGAGACGATTGGTGCTGGAATGAATGTTACAGAAGCATATAGACCGGTCATCAAGCAATTTCAGGACGTAACGGTTGGTTTTATTAATGCTTGTGAAGCACAGTTTGGTGTTTTAAACTATGCTACTACACAAGACCAAGCGGGTTATGCGTGGATCAACCATGCCGAAATCGATAAACAAATTCTTGAGCTAAAAGCGAAATGTGATGTCGTTGTCGTGTTAGCCCATGCGGGACTAGAGCATTATTCCATTCCACAAAAAGAATGGAGACAGCGCTATAAGCATTTCTGTCATTTAGGTGTAGATGTGGTCATTGGATCTCATCCGCATGTCCCACAAGGATATGAACGATATGCGGATAGTGTCATTTTTTACAGTTTAGGCAATTTTTATTTTGACTCAGTTAATTTTAAAGATAAAGAAGACCAGACTTACTCCGTACTATTGAAAATAGAGAAAAATGAACCGGTAGAATTTGAACTAGTGTATTCTCATAAGAAAGATGGACTAGTTCAACTGTCGAATGAAAGCAATCGCATTAATATTAATGAATTGAATGAGCTATTAGAAAATGAATATGAAAAACTACATGAAGACATGTCGTTACACGTGTACAATCAAATTATTAAAAGAAACTTTATTTATTCACTAGGTTCCACAGCATATGATGGTGGCGTAGTAACAACCTTAAAACGAATCATTAATATACTACTCGGTAGACAGAAAAAAGTAGACAAAGCGCTACTATCTTTACATTTAGTTCGAAATGAAACGTATCATTATGCGATGGTAAATGCACTAGAAGCAATCGCGAACAAAAAATAGGGACGGTTAAACGATGAGTGATTTTTTATTTTCTAATAAACAAGTGGAAAACGGAAAACTAACCAAAGACATTCAGGCTATCTATGACAAAAATCCACCTTTCGTTCAAGAATATCACGGTGAGTGGGGATCGCTTGCAACGAGCCGAAATATTTATAGAGCATTTCAACCATTGGAAACGGAAAACCATCTGGTGGTGGTAATTGGGGGGCCAGTGCTTACGTTTCAATCAAATGATTTCCTTACTATTCAAGAGAATAGTACAAAAGGTACAAAAGCAATTTACGACCGTTGGTTAGAGCAATCTATCAAATGGGATGAAGATTTAGACGGACCTTACGTAGTTCTCATCATCGATAAAATAAATGGAGAACTATTATGTGTGACTGATATTATGGCTTATATCCCGGTATTCCATTATCAAAATGAGGAAGGCTGCTTTCTTGGCACTCATATAGATGCTTTGGCTGTGGCCGCTGGTCAAACAGATAACCCAGACCTTGTTTCTCACGTGGACTTTATTCTACATAGTGTCGTAACATTTCCTTATACAGCATATAAAGGAATATTCCAGCTTGCGCCTTCGTCAGAACATGTTGTAAAAGAGGCGGATTTACAGTCGACACCTTATTGGAGTCCGGAAGAAAAAAACCCTTATACATCTTTGAAGGAAGCTGCTAAGGATATTGATAAAGCATTAACTACATACGTCGATCGAATAACAGAAGGTATGGACACAATTGGACAATTTATCAGTGGTGGAGAAGATTCAAGACTATTAAGTGCTTTACTCCCTAAGAAAGCGAAACGTGAAGCCTTTATTTTCCTCGATAATTTGAATCGTGAAGGTAAAGTAGCTGAAAAAGCAGCGGATGCTTATGGGGCCAATCTCAAATTAGCCACGAGAGATAAGCTTCATTATCTTGATATTTTACCTGCTTGCGTCAACATGGTTGGGAACGGTGCACAATATTTTCATGCCCATACATTCGGATTTCATGAATCGTGTCATCTGAATGACTTCGAGGCTGTGTTTGGTGGTTTATTTTCAGATGCACTCTTAAAGGGGGCTCGTATTAAGAAAGTGAGGGGAACGAAGCGTTTCCCATTCCTACCACAAATTAAAAATACAAGCTACTCAGCCGGAGCGGAAATCAGAAAGCCTGAATTTAACAAAGAAATTCTAGAAAAACTGACAAAACGAAGACAGCTTCATTTAGAGAAGGTAAAGCAATTTCGGGATGATTCAGCCGACGAGTGGTTTGAAATGTGGCCAGTGTCTATGAATATGAATATACCAAATCTCCATGTGAATCGTAGGCTATTTAGAAGCTATGAACCATTCATGACAAATGATATTGTGAAAATTAGTGCAGCAGTTCCACAAGAATGGAAACTAAATCGCAAACTATTTCATAAAGCAAGTAAACGGAGATTACGTCCTACGAAATGGTTAGCCCATAGTGATGGAAGGCTGCCATATTTCCCTTGGTATATCAACAGTGTGATTCAGTTTTGTTATTTTGTTTATGAGAAAATCGGCCGAAAAGCTGGATTTGTAAAAGGAAATCAAGGTCCATGGGGCGAATGGGACGTAGTAATGAATAGTAAAGAATGGCAAGAAAGTGTAAAAAAATACGCAACTGGTGCAGATGGACTGTCTGAAGTGTTTATGAGTAGTGATATTAAATTGCTATTTGAAAAAAGCAGCTTGAATTATGTGCAGCGGATTAATCTACTTCAGACGTTGTATAGTTTTTGGCGAAATAAGCAGTGATGTTTAGGATTACCTAAGAAACCGAACGAACAGCGTTCTTTAATTAGAATGCGAGGTTGTTCGGTTTTTTTATTGATAGTGGTGTGTTTAATGACGGTATTGCAATTAGGGAGCATCTTTTGAGAAAGGTCGCATAATGATAGATTCATGCTCCTATTGCGATATATTGTTCACACCTGCCCCCCCCTCAGTCACACCCCATTTCTCCATAATCTTACATATATTTCCTACTTAAAAAACATGTCGAATTACTCTTGAAAACGATGATAGAATAGTAGATACTAGACTTGTATTCTATAAAAAAATAGAGGAGGTGAAACTAGAGTGAAAAACAAAAAGTCTATGATACTATTACTTTCTTTGGCTCTTTTCAACTTTAGTTCACTAGATGTAGAAGCGTCCGAGGAGGACAATCAAGTTGAATCTATGACACCGGAAGTCGTGGTAGAAGAGGAATTAGTAGATTCACCAACTGATTCTGAAGAAAGCCAACCAGAATTAGACGTACATACTTCAGAGGATGAAAGTATCATAGATGAAGAGATTCCTACTGAAGTAAATGAAACATCGATAACAATAGCAAGCACAACTACTTTTGAACTGGGAGACTATAGTGAAGCAGTTGCAGCCTTTAAGAAAAAATTAGTTCAATTAGGTTTCGCTAATTGGCCAAATCCAAGCCAATATTATGGAAATGAAACCGTTGAAGTGGTAAAGGACTTTCAATCTACTTATGGGTTGTCTGTAACTGGTTCAGCGAACCAAGCTACGCAAGACAAGGTTGATGAGTTATTAAGTCAGCCATTCCAATATGGCGTAACTCTTCCAGGTGTTCGCCAGTTTAAATTAGGTTTAATAGAACTAGGTTTTGGAGACTGGAGTAATCCTACAAATGAGTTTGGTTGGACAACCCTTCAAGCAGTGAAGAAATTCCAAAGCTATTACGGGCTTACTGATTCAGGTGTTATGGATCAAGCTTCTTTAGATAAGCTTGACGAAGAACTTTCAAGTCCGAAAATCGGAAGCTATACGAATACTGTGCAAAACTTAAAAGAAGACTTAGTTTTCTTATTATACGCAGATTGGAATGGACCTAGTCCGTATTATGGACCAGAAACCGTTGGTGTGGTCAAGGAATTCCAAAAAGCAAACAAATTAGTCATAAATGGAATTGCTGATTCTGTGACACGTAATAAGATTTCTAGTCTAATGGAACAACCAATGAAATATGGGTTAATTCGTAAAGACGTTCAAATCTTTAAAGAGAAATTAGTAGAGATTGGTATGGTCAATTGGAAGGATCCATCTGCTTGGTACGGTCCAGATACTAAAGCAATAGTAGAAAAGTTCCAACGCTATTACGGTCTTACTGTTAGTGGTGTAATGAACGAGGAATCACTAGACAAGCTTGAAACGGTACTTAACAGCCCGCAATTCGGTGATTACAACAATGAAGTACAAAGCTATAAAGAAAAGCTTGTAGAATTAGGTTTCGCTAATTGGAATGGTCCTAGTCAATACTTCGGATCTGAAACGATTGATGTTGTAAAAGATTTCCAACGCCATTATGGATTAATTACTAATGGTATCCTTGATGAAATAACAGTTAACCAAATCGAAAAAGCATTAAATGATATCATGCAATTAAATGATGCAAGTAATGCCATTTTAGAGATGAAGCTTAAGTTAGTGAATCTTAAGTTTGCTGATTGGCCAGATCCATCTAACTGGTTTGGCCCAGAAACCCAAGCCACTGTGGAGGAATTCCAACGTTATTACAACCTACCTGTTTCTGGGAAAATGAATCCTGCTTCATTGTTCAAGCTAGATGAAGTGTATAATAGTCCACTTCAATCAGGTAATAGTAGTAAGAAAATCCAAGACGTGAAGAAAGACTTAGCATCTATCGGTTTTGTAAATTGGAAAAACCCTGGTACTGACTTTGGTCCAATGACGAAAGAAGCAGTTGAATATTTCCAGCGTTATTATGGATTAAAAGCACATGGAATTATGGATGAACCTACCCTAGCTAAAATAAAGGAAGTAAAAAACAGTCCAATCCAATATGGCAAAGCAAATAATCAAGTTCTTCAAGTAAAAAGAGATTTAGTAAGGCTAAACTTTGCTGATTGGAAAAATCCTTCTAACTGGTTCGGGCCAGAAACAGAAGAAGTAGTAAAAGCGTTTCAACGCTACTTCGGGTTAGTACCAAATGGTATTGTCGATGATGTGACATTATCCGCAATTCATGACGAACTAGAATCTAGTAGCACTCGTTATGATCTGACTCTTTCACAAGCATTAGATATGCAAATGAAAGTGAATCCACAAACTGATAAGTATCGCAATGAACCTGCATATGTGAGTGCAAGTTACATTACGATCTCTACAGGTGGTAAGATTATCGAAAACGGTGTTCGCCTTCGTACTACTCCGAAATTGAATACAGACAGTAACATTGCTTATACAGTGAATGATGGTACTGCTGTAACAATCTTAGATACAAACGTCACAGGTGACACGTACAACGGAAGTTCGAAATGGTACAAGATTCAGTACATGGGTAAAGAACTGTATGTTCATAATTCACTAGCTAATGTTAGCTCTAAAATTGGAATAACTAAAGACTCTGTAAACATTCGAGCTGGAGCAGGTACTGCTTATCAAATTTATACAAAAGTTCCAAAAGGCACTACGTTAACAATTGTAAAAGAAGGTTCTGGCTGGCATCAGGTTAGTATTGGAGCTTGGAGAAATGCGACAAGAGAAGATGTGAAGTATTATTTAGATCCAACTAACTTCATAAATGATGAGAAGCAAAAATTCCAATTCCTAGATTTATCAAAGCCAAGTGGTGTAACTGTATCAACATTAAATAATTACCTTAAAGGTAAAGGGATACTGGAAGGGCAAGGACAGGCATTTTATGATGCAAGTCGCAAAAATGGTGTAAACGACTTATACTTAGTTTCTCATGCTCTTTTAGAAACTGGTCATGGTAGTTCACAGCTTGCTCGTGGTGTGAAATATAATGGTGTTACGGTATACAACATGTACGGAATTGGAGCTTACGATAATTGTGCACTAACATGTGGTGCAAGAAAAGCTTATGAAGAAGGCTGGACTACACCATATAAAGCTATTGTAGGAGGAGCAAAATTTATTGGTGATGGCTATATCAATGCTGGCCAAAATACACTATATAAAATGCGCTGGAATCCTGCCGCAATGGAAGCAAACGGAAGTGCAAGTCATCAGTATGCAACGGACATTGGTTGGGCGTATAAACAGATTAGTAGTTTATATAACCTTTACCAAGAGGTAGGTAATTATCGATTGATGTTGGATTATCCGATTTATAAGTAAGATGCTTAAAGAAGCTTAGATTTATCTAGGCTTCTTTTTTATAACAAAAAAAATAAGATGTTCTAATATTCAAGGACATCTTATTTCTCTGTAAAAATATTTATTGCTAATTCAGCTGTACGTAATGCAGTTATACGATGTTTTTCGTAGTTATCTTGTAAACTTTCCTTAAAATCATCAGGATTCTTAAGTAAAGATGCAACTTGATTAAATAATGTCCTATCATCCCAATCATCATTCGCAACATGACCTATAATTGGTTGATTAAAAATTGAAGCAAAAGCATCAATCTTTGGATCGTAAGAAATCGCGACAAATGGTGTTTGATTTAGTGCGGCAAAGATGAGCGAATGGAGGCGGACCCCAATGAGTAATTCAGATTTACCGATTAAGGCGATTTTTTCCTCGGTTGTTAATTGATGAGGAGCAATAAACGCTCCTTTCTCCATTATGCTCATAATCTCAGCAGAAGTTAACTCATCATGCTCTCCATGCATCGGTACAAAAATAATCTTATAGTTCATTTCGGCAATAGAATCTAGTGCCTTAGCTATCTTCATCTTAAATTGAAATTTGGTCGGCCAATCTCTCACACTAACCGCAATATATTTGTCAGTAACCCCATTATTTTCAGGCCAGCTTGTAGTAAATCTCGTATAATCCAAACCTAACACTGGGTCTGGAACTACATAGACTTGTTTTTTTATCCCAATCTTTTCTAAAAACTTCTTGGAAAGTTCATCTCGAACGGTAATGAAATCAACCTTATTGAATGTCCAACGAACTAATAATTTATTATGAAGTAGTTTAATCGGACCCATTCCTTGTGCATAAATAAAAACAGGCTTTTTATGCCATCTGGCAATTTGAATAATCCCTGTATAATAAGGAACAGAACGTAGACCAGTTTCATCTTGGATAAGACTTCCGCCACCACTGATTAACCCATCTGATTCTTTTATAGCCTGATATATCGATGTAAAGTCAAACCGGTTTATGGCGTGAACCCCATAGGTTATACTCGTTTCTTCCGGATTAAATGATAATACGGTAAATTGAATGTCTGGTTCTTGTTTCCTCATGGCCTCGATAATGGAAAGGAGAATGGCTTCATCTCCGACATTGCCGTAACCATAATAACCAGATAGGACGATATGCAAAGTAAAACACCTCGTTATCTAAATCAAAAGCTAGTTGCTATTTAAAAATGTCTATTAAATTGTACCATAACGCATTTAAGGTTACCTACTAATAGTGCTACTGTTTTACAGTTCTTTCTTTACTAGAAAAGGAATGTCTGTTTTTCGAATTACTTTATACAGCAGCAGTTGGATGAAATAGATAAACCCAGCTAGGATAATGGCAGTGACACAATAGAGCAATGTTCCTAACCTTGACCAATTCTCAAAATCCAGTAAGAGAGAAGGCACTCCTATGATTGCTCCCATTACGACACTTGAAGCAATTACTTTTATCATCTTACTGTTCACCATGTTAAATGCTATCGTTTTGTAGATAAAATAATAATTTACAATAAATAAGACTATATAGACAAGTAATGTCGAAATTGCTGCCCCATCGAGCCCATACCCCTGAATAAAGAAGATATTCGCTACAGTTTTAACGACGACACCAAAGATAATAACGTAAGCGGCTGTTCTGGTTTTATCCATTCCTTGTAGAATTCCAGTACTTACTATAGTTAAAGAAGTAAAGATGGAGCTAATGTTAATAATCGCTAACATCGAACTACCTTCCATATCGGTAAATAGCGCAATATTGATTGGAATCGTAATGACAAATAGCCCAATCGCAGCTGGCCATCCGAATAAATGGGTAATGTACTGCGTTTTTTCTATAAGATTTTTCGTCCCGATTTTATCGTTTTCGGTTAGTTTCTTCGTAATAGCGGGAACTAGTGGTAGCACAATGGACGTTGCAAATACGGTTGTTATTTGGACTAATGCAAGTCCTCGTCCGTAAATCCCATATAAATAATTAATATTATCGACATCATTCATTTTTAACGCATATGGAATCGTGATGGAATCGACAAAGTTAAACAACGCCATCATGACGGCACCAATAGCGATTGGAATTGAGATTTGCAGTATTTTCTTACTCCAATTTAGAAAAATTTGGTAAGAATATGCATGTTTTGATCGGATTCGATTGTCCGAATTTGTATATTTTATTCTGAGATATACAAGGGAAGCAATTGCACCGATAACTGATCCAATCATGATTCCACCAGCAACTATATTCTCTTCATAACCTCGGCCAACTAAAATATAGGCAACTAAGATAATTAAACTAACTCGAAACAATTGTTCTATAACTTGAGAAACTCCAGTCGGTTGCATATTTCCAAACCCTTGAAAGTACCCACGATAAATCGCCATATACGGTGCAACTAACAGGGTTAAGGAAACGATAGTTAGTGCTAGCTCAGTTGATTTGCCTCCTAAAGCATTTGCGATTACACCGGAAAAACAATAAATCAGGCTAAAGCTGATTATCCCAAATATGATGGCAAGAATGCTAGCAGTTCGATAGATTTGTTGAATACTATTATGGTTGTTAGATGCAAGTGCCTCAGCAATAAGTTTAGATATTGCTAGAGGTATACCAGCAACGGATAAATATAGTGCCACCATATAGACCGGGTACACGAGGCTAAAGATACCCAATACCTCATCCCCGGCAATATTTTGTAGAGGAATACGAAAGACGCTCCCTATTACTTTCGATAAGAGGGAAGCAATTGTTAAAATTAATGTACCCTTAATTATTGTACTTTTACTCATATAAGGAGTAGCTCCTTTTTATAATCAATATCCATCATTATATGCTATAAAAAAAGAGTTAACAAACGGGAAAGCCCGCTGTTACCTCAGGGGAATTAGATTTCTTTACAAAGTCTCCATTAGTCCTATCCTCATTACCATAGAATATGACAAGGTATCAGTTAAATGATTCGGCACCATTTACACCTACTAAAATATCGTTGCTGGTTACTTTTCTTAGTACTGAACCATTTAATTCTTTCTACCTTTTACTTTTATTTTAGGATAAAATCATAGTTATAAGTAGTTAACATGATTTAGATAAAATGCTTTATTTTAATAATCAATGATAGAGTCTATAATTAAATAGTGGGAATCTATCATAAAAAAGTTATTATCAGGTCTATTTTTTAATATTAGGTAGCCTTTCAACTAATAGATATTATGACTGACTCATCTTTAGAGAGAATAAGAATAAACACAGTCCTAAATGATTATATTCATTGTCCTGGTAAAAAGGTTCAAGAATATTCATGTTGTAAAAATTTTGGATTAGAGATCTAACGTATGTTAATAATGTAGTCATGCAGTACTAAATATTTTTGCCAATTTTAAGTAAAGTAGTGTACATAAAAAAATATAAAGTAAGGTGAAATAGAAGTGGATAAAAGAAAATTATTTGTTCAGTTTCCAAGACTTTATAATCTTTATTCTGCTCTTCAGTTTTCCAAACGCTATCTGAAAAATATGTATTACAAGTCATTAAATGAAAAAAAATACCCTACTGTTCTCGCTAAGATGTATAAAAAAAGAATGGGACAGGATTTAGATTGGAATAATTTAACTACATATAATGAAAAAATGCAATGGGTGAAACTATATGATAATGATCCATTGAAGGCAGTTTTAACAGATAAATATCAAGTACGGGATTGGATTAAGAATACAATTGGAGAACAATATTTAATTCCCTTACTGGGAGTGTGGGATAATTTTGATGAAATTGATTTTGAACTGTTACCGCAACAATTTGTATTAAAAACAAACAATGCATGTGGGACAAATTTAATTGTAAAAGATAAAAATAAGTTGGATAGAATTAAAGCAAAAAAGCAATTTAATCGATGGATGAAAATAAATTTTGCATTTGTTGGATTTGAAATGCATTATAAGGACATTAAACCAAAAATAATTGCTGAAACATTTATGGAAGATTCAAATGGTGAGTTAAAGGATTTTAAATTTTTATGTTTTAACGGTGAGGTTCATTATTGTTGGGTAGACATCGATCGATTTAATGACCGCCGTAGAAATGTATATAACCTAAATTGGGAATTACAAGAGTGGACACAACATCAGTTTAAAAATACAGATTTTCCAGTCCCTAAACCTAATAATTTTGAATTGATGGTGGACTTGGCAAAGAAGCTTTGTCAGGGTTTCACGCATGTTAGAGTAGACTTTTATAATGTAGATGGAAAAATTTATTTTGGTGAAATGACATTTACTAGTGGAAGTGGATTTGTAAAAATAACTCCAGAACAATACAGTGTAATACTAGGTCAAATGTGGAAGCTCCCTATTAATGAATAACTGGGACAGGGGGACAGGTCCCTTGTCCCACTCCTCTATTATGCTTCATATTCTAAACAAACCTTCTTGGCAATTACCGTGTCTACATCTTCAGGTGAATCTCCAACGATTAGATTGGAAATAGTTAGAGTATCAGCATGTTCTTCATTCTTACCAGATCCATAAGTATAATCACGAACACTACCTCGTACATAGTCTCTTAAGCTCCATTACTATACGCAATTGCTCTACCTAGATAGGCAACATGTCCTATCATTTCTGCTCTCCGCTTTAACGAACTCTGGATAAATAATTAGGTATCAGTCTATTTTAGTTTTTTGGGAAAGTGATACTGACGCCTTTTATTTGGTGAATTATTGGATAAATTTATAAATAACATGTGAATTGATGTATTGTGTTTTGCAAGATTTTTCCGACAAATCTTGACAAATCATTCCCTTTTATGGGATTATGGTCCTAGCACAAAAAAGAAAAAGGCAAAACTTTCGAAAGAGAGTGACGCAAAGCTGCGGGTCTAAGGTACTATTTTTGGGTATTATGACAGCCGGGTTGCCAACGAATAAATCCCGTTCTGCTTTGCTCTTTTTTTGTTGTGCAAAGTTTTTTTAATTGGGAGGGGATTTTTTGAGAAGATTCATCAGTGGCATGCTGGTAGTGTTATTAGTGTTAAGTAATATCTATACTCCAAATCTAACACATGCCCAAGAAGTCACCGAAACAGGTGATTTAATCAAATTAACCGAGGACATCACAGATTGGTCGTATGATGAAACAAATATCTATGCCATCACTGCACAAGGCAATCTAAAGGTGATTTCAAGAGCTACATTTGAAGTCACAAACACGTTAGCAATTGGAACTGACTTAAGTGATTTAGAGTTAGATGCCAATACACTATGGATAGCAGTTAGAGGAGAAAGCAAGGTTGTTAAGGTAGATTTAACTAATCTAGAAGTAGTAGCTATTACTTTAGAGGGTACTCCTTATAGTATAACGGTTATCGATAACAAATTATATTATTCTAATAGTGACCAACATAGTAGAATCGTAGAAAAGGATTTAATAGACTCTACGGAAACTACTCTGGTGAACCCGGACAATGACTCAATTGCACATTCGTTTTATGAACCAAGTCTAGCATCTGAAACAGGTGTATTATATGTCGCAGAATCGGGCCATACAAGTTCAAACATCTATAAACTTTCACAAACAGATTATTCCATTCTTTCTCAATCTACATATGATGAAGGGTATGGAGTAAATGCCAAGGATAAAAATATTGTAATGGATTCCGATGAAATTTTTTATGGCGGAATTAGTTTTGATAAAAATGATTTAGCAATTATAAATGGTACTTATGAATTTACTTCATATCCCGGCACAGTTCTTGATGTAACAGCAGATTTTGTTTTTACAAAAGAAGCAATATATGACAAGGATGAGTATTTTAAAGTTAGCGATTTAGATATCGATGTGGATTTAGTCCTTGCGCCTGCAAATTCCGAAGTATATCTATATGATTCATACAACAAGACACTACATAAAAAAGACTATAGTAGCTTACCTACAACACTAACATCTAAGGTCTATGAAGTTAAAAATTATAAGCTTCCTATTAACCAAAGTGTGACAGATTGGGTTTTAGATGAAACTAGTAAAAAAATATATGCAATTTCACTAGAAAGCAATGTGCTGTACACAATTGACAGTCTTACTATGGAAGTTTTAGATACACAGTACATCGGCTCTCGCCCTTCAGATATTGATTTAGTTAATGGGAAATTATATGTCTCTAACTATGGAAGTACTTCTGTAGCTGTTATTAATTTAGCAGATGGAAGTATGACCAACGTTATCACGAAACAAAATCCATATCGTATTGCGGCTGATGGATCATTATTGTTCTATGTAACAGAAGATCAAAGTACTTGGGTTTATCAAATTGACTTAAGTACAGGTAGTGAAATTAGAGTCGGTGAAGAAATCCAAACTAACAAATATCAAATCTTAAGTGAGCCAGATATTGCGTATGATTCTTTAAATAAATTAGTGTATATTGGTGAGTCTAACTCCACTGGCTCAAAATTATATTCGTTAAATATAGAAGATTTGACCTTAACGCCTTCTAGTGAAAGTTTTTCATTACCAACTCGTAAACTATTATTAGATGGTGAAGCGTTATATTATGCAGAACATCAATTTTCTAAGTCCGATATGATAACTCAGTATAACTTTAATGAAGATGTCATTGCTACGTCAGCAGAGTATATCGTATCGCCAACAGGAGTGTATTCAAAAGCTGATTATACTAATCTTGCTACATTCCCGTTTACTGTGGAACATGCTATTATTAATGATGCTGGAAATATAATTGTTTATGTAGAAGATAATCAAGCAGTTTATAAGTTTGCTAGTGTTGATGCAATTAATAATCTAGGGCCAACTAACTTATTAGTTTCCTTGGATGAAAACAATGATTTGGCTATTTCTTGGGATTCAACCACAGCTGATGCATATGATGTGTTTTATAAAACAGTGGATATGGAACTATATGCTGAGGATCTACGCGTCGATGTAGTGGACAATTACGTAATTATTCCGCAATCGGAATATAAAAAGTGGGCAGGCCAAACAGTGACATTTTCCGTTCACTCACGTCTTGGTTCAGATGTTTCCAGTCTAGTAACCTATGATTTCACTTTTGAACCACTAGTTCCGACTAATTTATTAGTACAAAAAGATATTGAAAATAATATAGTGATTAACTGGGATTTAGTAACAGCAGAGTCTTACAATGTTTACTATAAGACTGCTGATATGATGGAGTTTGCATTACTTGAAGAAAAATTAAATACTAATCAGACTTTAGTAGCGCCAGTAGTTTATGAACAATGGATCGATCAAACCGTAACTTTTGGAGTGAAAGCATTAACTGGAGATAAGAGCTCTGAAATGGTAACAACTGACTTTTTAGTAGACGAAACAGCTCCTGAGGAAAATGATACCCCTGGTTCTATTGAAGATGGTGATAGTTCAGATGGTACAGTTCCAGAAGTTCCAAGTGATGATAATACAAATGGAGAAGTGGATGTTGATCCTACCGATTTAATTGATCTCGATAATCCCAAAATCATAAAACGATTTACAACCTTCTATCGTCATTATGAATATAAAGAAGAAGGCGAAAATGTTGCATTAAACCTTCATAAGTCCGTAATTAATGAAATGAATGAAACCGGTGATGAGGCATTTTATGTAACGTCAGACCTTGGTTCATTTAAGTTACCGGTTAACACAATTGATCAATTTACCAATGACGAGGATTCCTATATCCAAGTGACGATTAGGAAGCTTTCTGAAGAAGTGACAGAAAACATTAATAAATGGGCAGAACAAAGCTTTATGGAGTTGGTTACACAACCAATAGATTTTTCTGTTGAAATGTATGAGAATGGAACAAATACAACGATTACTTCATATGGCAAGGAGTTTGTAGAACGTAGAATCCCAATAAGTGATCCATCAGAATTAGATGAAATGATGGTGATCACATTAGACCCAGTAAATCAATCGTACCAACCAGTACCAACAACTATAGAACAAGATGAGGAAGGTCAATATTGGGCAGTTTTCCATCGTAATGGAAATAGTATTTATGTAGTGGTGAAATCAAAGAAAAAGAATTTTACCGATGTTGAAGGTCACTGGGCAAAGGATAGTATAGAAGCTCTTTCAGGGAAGTTGATTCTTCACGGAGTTAATGATACGGAATTTAAACCAACCAATATCCTTAGTAGATCCGAGTATGCAGCAATGCTATCTAGGGCATTAGGATTAGTACCAAATTCTAATGAGCAAAAACAATTTAATGATTTAATTTCTTCCAAGTGGTATTACAATGATGTACTTGCTGCTTATGAAGTGGGAATCGTAAGTGGGTATACAGATGGCAACTTTGGTCCAACAGACTCCATTACACGCGAAGAAATGATTGCTATGACTGTTCGTGGACTAGAGTTAGTTAATGGAGAGCAAAATACCAAAGTAGAAAGTTTAGCCAATTTTACGGATAGTGCTGAAGTTGGAAGATGGGCATTGAGAGAGGTTTCTATTGCAATTGACGCGGGACTAATTCATGGTAGGACCATAAATCAATTAGCACCAAAAGGAATAGCAACACGTGCTGAAGCAGCAGTTGTAATTGAAACATTAATGCAGAAGTTAGAATTTTAGAAGATATTTAAAAGTCAAATAAGCTAAGTAAGATTTTTAATCTTACTTAGCTTATTTTTTTGAATGGGACAGGGGGACAGGTTCCTTGACCCAGGGTCAAGGAACCTGTCCCCCTGTCCCAATTTTGTTATTTGTTTTAAGGTGGGCTGGGGGAAAGATGTTTTTTCTTTGTGTGTTATGTCTTTTTGACATAAATTAAGGCTAAAAAATGAACTTTTGGCACTTTGACATTCCTTTTACTATCACATATTTTGTATCTACAAATGTGCTTGTAGGAGGAGAGAAGTATGCCTAGAAGTTCACGTAAGCAAAGTCGTAGTGGGATTTATCATGTGATGATGAGGGGAATCAATAGGCAAACTATATTTGAGGATAATGAAGATAGAATAGTATTTCTAGAAACTTTGGCCAAGTATCGTGACGTATGCGATTTTAAAGTGTTTGCTTACTGCTTAATGGATAATCATGTTCACTTACTCTTAAAAGAACCAGAAGGAGAGAGACTATCTGATTTTATTAAGCGGATTAGCTCCAGTTATGTCTATTGGTATAACCAAAAATATGATCGGATTGGTCATTTATTTCAGGAGCGGTATAAAAGTGAAAGTGTGGAGTCACGTAGGTATTTTTACACTGTCTTACGCTATATTCATCAAAATCCTGTGAAGGCTGGACTTGTGGAAGATGTATTTGGATGTGAATGGACTAGTGTGAATGAATACATCCATCGGGTTTATGTTATAGACACAGAGTATGTGCTCCCATTGATTTCAGAAAATAGGAAGCAAGCTGTTAATAGATACATAGAATTCATGAAACAACCAGAGGAAACGGAATGTCTCGATGAGAGCGTAATTGTAAGGGTGAAAGATGAGCAATTAATTAGTTATATGAAGGAACAGGGGATTGAGATTAGTAAGCTTCAACAAATGAATAAAGCTGATCGAAATGCTATTCTAGCTGAATTGAAAACATTACAAGGCGTATCCATTAGACAACTATCCAGACTAACCGGAATTTCCAAAAGCGTAATCCAACGAGCATGAAGGCGGTGAGGTGGGACAGGGGGACAGGTCCCTTGACCCAGTGATTTTAATATTTAGGATCCTCCCCCTATAATAATCAACGGTAGGATTCAGTTGATTCAGCAATTAAAAGACCATTAATATTTTTAATTTGAGAAATAGGAAGGATTCAGTAACTTTTCCTAGAATATGTATGTATATAAGACCGGGACAAGGAACCTGTCCCCGTGTCCCAGGGAGTGAAGAAATGGATTGGAGACCTATGATTGATCCGGGTGATGAAAGGGTCCTGAACCTTTTAACGGATCTTGATATAAGGAAGATTCAACAGTTGGAAGAAAACATGAGTAGGACGACGTTAAAACGGGAGAAATTAAGTTGCGAAAAAGAAATACTTAATATCTACTTAAAAGCCATTGAACGAAATAAAGGTAAGCAGATGACTTTAGGTGATTGGTTAAATCAAGAGGAATTGGATAAAGTGAATGAATTAAAAGAGAGAATTGTAGATTCTGATAAACCCTATCACTATGAGGCTATGGCCTATGAAGTTTATCTTGAAAGTATTAGTAGGCAAACCAATTTTGATCAAGAGAAAGATGTTAGAGCATGTATTGAAATTATGAAAAATACAGAGTCAAATGAAGAAGCGGAAAAGCTTGCAATTGAAATATTAACTTTACTAAGATTAGCAAGATAAATGGGATAGGGGGACAGGTTCCTTGACCCTGGGACAAGGAACCTGTCCCCCTGTCCCAAAAAATTGTCATTTGTACTCCTCTATTGTATGATTTAATTGGCATTCGTCGAAAGGAATGCTTTTTTGTCTACTGGAGGAGATTTTTGTGCTTTTTAATTCCTTTGAATTTATATTTGTATTTTTACCAATTGTTTTTACTGGTTATTTCTTAATTAATAGAATGAACGTTACGCTAGCCAAAGTATGGTTATTGACAAGTTCGTTATTCTTCTATAGCTGGTGGAATCCTAATTACTTACTGTTAATATTCTCCTCATTGATTGTGAATTTTATTATTGGAACCCTTCTAGCTAAACAGTTCAAGCAATGGGTAAGAAAATCGATATTAACCATAGGAATCCTATTTAATGTGGGTTTATTAGGATTTTATAAGTATTATGATTTCTTTATTACGAATGTGAACCTTGTATTTGGTTTTGATTTCGTTATTTTACATCTTGTATTGCCACTAGCAATTAGCTTCTATACATTTCAGCAAATAGCTTATTTAGTAGATTCATATAGATTTGAGACAAACGGTTATAACTTTTTAAACTATGCGCTATTTGTAACCTTTTTTCCACAATTAATCGCAGGTCCTATCGTGCACCATCAGGATGTCATGGCGCAATACGAAGACCAGCAAAAGAAAAAAATTAATTACCGGAACATTGGGCTTGGCCTATTTATGTTCGCTATCGGTTTATTTAAAAAAGTTGGGGTTGCGGACACGTTCTCAGTATGGGCTAATAATGGATATGATATGGCGGAAGGAATTACGTTTGTGGATGCATGGGTTACGTCACTTTCCTATACGTTTCAGCTCTATTATGACTTTAGTGGTTATTCCGATATGGCGATAGGTCTTGGCTTATTATTTAATATCGTTCTACCTATTAATTTCAATTCGCCGTATAAGGCAACCGGTATTATAGACTTTTGGAAAAGGTGGCATATTACGTTAACCAAGTTCTTAACAAGGTATATTTATATTCCACTAGGTGGAAATCGAAAAGGGATAACTAGAACCTACATTAATGTCATGATAATCTATTTAATCAGCGGATTTTGGCACGGTGCTGGATGGACATTTGTATTTTGGGGGTTTCTCCATGGGGTAGCGAGTGTTATCAATCGTATATGGACTAAAGCTGGTTTTAGAATGAACAAACTGCTCGCATGGTTTATTACGTTTCAATTCATAAATGCTACTTGGGTATTTTTCCGAGCACCTAACTTTGAAGTGGCAATCGATATACTAAGGGGCATGGTAGGGTTAAATGGTTTAGCGTTACCAGAGGTCTTACAAGATTTAAATTGGGTAACAGAAAATGTATCAGATTTTTATGTATTTACGATAGATGAGAATTTTTGGTTTGTTCTTCTTTTCCTACTAGGGGGATTCCTCATTGTTGTATTGGCAAAAAATGCGGCGCAACTAATGGAAAAACATAAGCCAAATGTTTTCTCAGCACTATTTGTCTCTGCTTTACTAGTTTACTCTGTATTCCAATTGCAGAAGGTAAGTGAGTTCTTATATTTCAACTTTTAAAAATAGTAGTATTCCAACTTTAGGTGGTTATTCTGGATGAAAGATAAATCATATGTGTATACGATATTAGCAATTGTGTTGACTAGTGTTCTATCAGTTGGTACCTTTAATTTCCTTATTGATCCGCTATGGACCTTTGGGGCAAATCATGAATATAACGATGTACAAACGGTTATCAATGAAAGACAGCAAAAAACAAACTCCATTTACTTTCGTGAGTTTGAATATGATACTTTATTGCTTGGCAGTAGCCGTAGTACTTACATCAATCAATATGATTTTGAAGGGATGAACGTGTATAACTATGCGGTTGCAGATATGTCCTTTAAGGAATATAACAGTTTCATTGAGTTCGCTAAAGAGATAAAGGGCGGAGAATTTGACCGTGTTATCATTGGGGTGGATTTTTTTAAATCAAGTAAAAAGCAAAGTTCAACCAATATAACCATTGATTCCTATTCGAACAAGACGACCGAATCATTTTATCGATATAAAAATTTAATATCGCTAGATACGTTAGAATATTCCATAGAGAATTTTCAAATGTCTCGTGAGGATAAGATTGTTGAGGACCGTAATTACAATCGATTCAATGTTGCCGATGCGAAACAAATTGATCCAGATATCAAAGAAAAGCAAACATTAGAGAAAATCCAGAAGTTCAAAGATGAATTTTTTGGGGATAATTATGACTATAATCCAGCGTTTACAGAGTCTCTAAGAGAACTGAAAGAAAACAATCCCAATACTGAGTTTATCGTGTTTACGACCCCTGTTTATACAGGGCTATATGAGGCGATGGTTGAAGAAGGGCAGCTGGACGATTACCACCACTGGATTGAGGATATTGTCTCAGTTTTTGGAGGGGTATATCATTTTATGTATCCAAATTCTGTTACAGACAATATGGATAACTACTTTGACGGCCATCACTTTTACCCACATGTTGGTACCATGATTGCAAAAAGAATTAGTAATAGCACGGAAGGTGTACCAGACGATTTTGGGATTTATATAGATACAAAATCTATTCCTTGGGAGTAGAATTCCCTATGAGAAGAAATTTTTTCATTGGGATTTTTTTTATGTCTTATTCCAATAATACTTAAGTTTATTTCGTACAGAATCATGGTAAGAAATCGTGCTATACGTTAAGAATTTCCCGGATAGTTTTGTTAACGTATACTAGAAATAGAATTTAATATTATTATAAAGGATTGATTAAGATCGAAACAAAACAAAAAGCACCAACTATTGCATTAATTACAATTATTCACGATAAATATGGCAGCTTAATAATACCGCTAAAGAAAGTCATCCATCGAATCGAAGAATATTATCCATCTCGCTATGTAGCAGTTAGTGATGAAACATGTCCTGATATTATTGAACTATTAGGGAAACACGGATTTGGAATTTTTGTCATTGAGAAAAATGGTGCTGCCAATGCTAGACGGAAGCTAGTACAAATTATGAGCAACTATGAATATGATTTCTACCATTATTGTGACTTAGATCGTTTTGTAACCTGGATGTTAGATCATTCATCAGAACTACCATCTATTCAAAAAGACATCATTAACTATCATTATTTAGTAATCGGTAGAACAGAAGTTGCTTTTCAATCTCATCCAATATCATGGCAGGAAACAGAAAAGATTACGAATCACATGTTTTCTTTAGAAGTTGGATCAGAAATGGATATAACAGCGGGATCTTGCAGTATGAGTAGGGAAGCATTATTAGAAATCGCTGTTCAATCAAGTGCTAAAATGACCGATGGCGAATGGCCATTAATCGCTCGTAACAAATTTGGAAAAGAAAATATAGGTTACTATAAGGTCGATGGATTAAAATACTTAGAACATAATAAAGCAAATATGAAAGATGAGGTAGAGGAATGGTGTACTAGGGTACGGCTTTCCCATATCATTTGTCAATCCATCATGGATTTAAGAAGAGATTCATAATTGGTAAATCTATGAAAATCTATATGAAACTACTATTTTATGATAAAATTTTTTCAATGAATGATTAATAGACACTAGGGGTTGCGAGATATGAGAAAACTAAACGTGTGCAGCATCGTCGCTGTCCTATTATGGACTATTAGTGGACTTCCTACGATCGCTCTTGGAAGTGATGAAAGTAGTTTTACTTTTTATGAAACAACCAACAGTATACATTTAGATGATGTTTTAAATCGGCAAATTATTATTAAAGCTAAGGAAGATTTTAACCCTGCCGATTTCCAAGTAGAATTAATAGAGGTGCTAAAAGAACAAGGATTATATCTTGTAAAAGTACCTGATAATAAGGATTATAAATTGGTTTTGTACCAATTAAACGAAGCAGAAACAGTTGAAATGGCTGAACCAGATTACGAGCGTCACACAACCTTTTATCGACACGACCCATACATGACGATGCAATGGTACTTGGAGCCAATTGGGATGTTTAATGCTTGGGATATTACGAGAGGCTCTACCGATGTTACCATTGCAGTATTGGATACTGGTGTAAATGCAAGTCATCCAGATCTAGTTGGCAGAGTGCTAGATGGATATGACTTCATAAATGATGATAATGACCCTTTAGACGATCAAGGTCATGGCACATTTGTGGCTGGCGTTATTGCTGCCAATGCAAATAGAATGGGACCAGTAGGTATCAATCATCAGTCAAGAATTTTACCAGTAAAGATAATGAATGAAAATGGTGAAGCATCCATCTATGACGTAGTGGAAGGAATTTATTACGCAATCGAACAAAATGTGGATATTATTAATATGAGTTATCGAGCGACACAAAGCAGCTCTATTGAAAGAGAGGCAATTGTTAAGGCATATAAAGAAGGAATCACGCTTATAGGAGCTGCAGGCAACGATTCAAAAGCTGATAAAGTATACCCCGCTGCTTATAATGAGGTAATTGCTGTTACAGCAGCAGATGAAGATGGGAGTATTGCAGAGTACTCTAATTTCGGTACATGGGTTGATATAATGGCACCTGGAACAGATATTATTGGAACTAATCAAGAAGGCACCTATAGTGTCGGTAGTGGAACTTCATTTGCAGCACCTGTAGTTTCAGGAATTGCTTCATTACTACTATCGAAAAATCCAGACTTGTCTCCTAGCCAAATCAAATGGTTTTTAGAGGCCGGGGCATATTTTAGTAGAAAACAAGATTGGAATCAGCAAGCAGGATTTGGAATGGTTAATGCATACAAGTCATTAACGATACCATATCCATCGCTTATAGATGATACCGCTAATCAGTTCACTAATGCACTTGATATTTCAGATGGTGGAAATTTGATGGAGAAAATCGATGTCCCGACAGATCAGGATTGGTATCGATTAGAATTTTCACAGAATACTTCGATTTCCATTTCGTTAACCAATATCCCTTTACCTCTAGACTTAGTAGCTGAACTGTACCAATATGAGTCAGGTTCACTACAAAAGATACAAGTTATCGATTCAGCAGGGATGGGTGGAAATGAGCAACTTAGTATGGAACTAAATCCAGGGGTCTATGCACTAGCTATAAAGGACAATAATTACAATTGGTCACCATTTGGTTACCAGTTAGCAGTGGACATTGAGCAAGGAGCTACTAGGGATGGTTTGGAAGAGTCTGTGATTTTTCCGGATATAAAAGGAAGCTGGGCTGCAGAAGAAATTATGTTTTTATCCAACAGAGGGACGATTGTAGGATTCCCTGATGGTACATTTAAACTAAATGCTAATATTGACAGGGCAGCAGCTGCGACGGTTATTGCTAAGGAGTTAACATTACCAATGGAGTTAAGTAGTTTTCAAGATGTATCCAATAGCCATTGGGCATCTCAGTATATTGGGGCAGCAGCTAAAGCTGGAATTCTTACAGGGTATGGGAATAATAACTTTAAACCGAACTCCCCATTAACACGTGCAGAAATGGCGTCTATTCTTGTTCGAGCATACCAATTAAAAGGAGCAGACGCAAGATTATTTCGTGATGTAACAACCGCTCATTGGGCATATGAAGATATACAAAGTCTAGTAGCAAATGGTATAACAGCAGGTTATCCTGACGAAAGTTTTAAACCGAATGCGTATATTACGAGAGCAGAGTTTTCTGCAATGGTAGCAAGAATTATAGATGACTCTTTTAAAGTAAAGTAAAAAGTAAGAGGAACTCCTCTTACTTTTTTTATATTAGAAATAGTATTTAACCACAGAGTTTTAGAAAATATACTACTTACAACAGCGCCATACTTAACGAGCTGACTTTATATTGCCACGTCAATAATTAACAAATTTTGTTGTATTAAATATTTTAACGTAAACGGTTCGTTTCTTTTAATCGGCCGTTATTCTTTTTCGCCATGGCTTTTTCCATAATTTGGTTCATTCAACTATTTACATTTTATCTGAATTATATACTGTAATAACAATTCTTATTTGGTAGCATTATTATACTTAAATCGGGAAGTCTAAAAATGAATGATAAATAGGTAGGTGTATTTATGCGTATTCTATTAGCTCTATTTTTCTTCATATTATCAACTCTTGCAGCATGCAATACAGATAATTCTGCACCAAATATTGATCGATTAGATCCTTACCGGAATCAAGGGGATGAGGATGTTCATCTGGAGACAAGGGCGCTTCAAAAAACCATTCCTAGGTCGCAAGAAGAAAACAACGGGTCCAGTAATATCGAGAATATTAGTAATACACCTGATATACCAGTTCCTAGACTTTTATTTGAAACCTTTAAAGATAGATGGAATGCAATTACTGATATGCAACTGTCGGAACTGTATATTAGCGAAATCATAGGAGTCTCAACTGCTGAGGGAGTTTATCTTGCCCCACTAACGAATAATATGAATCTCTATATTATGGTAGAAAATGGAACTGTTACTTCGCTTGAGGTAAAAAGTGGTGTAGGCGAGAAGCAAGAGAGAATGATGATGCTAGCTGCTTGGGCACAAATTATTATGATGTTACATCCGGAGCATGAAATACATGACCTCGATGCATTCTTTAACGAAATCGGTGTCGGTCCAAATGGAGATTTAAGTAATGTCAAAGAGATGGTTTATCCTTACTATCACTTACAATATGAAATTTTAATTGAGGAAAATGAATATACTTTCCGAGCAAGCTTTAGAAAAGACATAAACTAGAGGGGAGGCTATTCATGAAAAAACTAAAATGGAAATTGTTACTTATTTTTGTTTTACTATTTATGATTTTACCACCTAGCAAGTCACTCCACTCCCAAACTGGAATGTTTAATATGTCGTATATATTCTTCGGTAGTCCAAGTGGTTATTTTAGTCAAGTGGAAAAAACAAAAGGAAGCTTGAATGTCGTAGCGCCTAATTACTTCGATGTAACTGAAACTGGAAATTTAGACGTAACGTGGACTCTGGATACTTCATTTATTAACCAGATGCATCAGCAGGGAATTAAGGTCGTTCCATTTCTCGCAAATCACTGGAACAGAACAGCTGGAATTAATGGATTAAATCGAAGGGAAGCATTAGCGAAAGAAGTTGCTGCAGCGGTTGAGAAATATAATTTAGATGGTGTCAATGTAGATATTGAAGGGGTTGGACGGGATTACAGGGATGAGCATACAGATTTTATCCGTCTACTAAGACAATATATTCCAAGTCATAAAGAGATATCTGTTGCAACTGCAGCGAATCCGAATGGATGGGCAACCGGTTGGCACGGTTTTTATGATTATAATTCATTAGGGAAATATGCTGATTATCTCATGATTATGGCTTATGACGAATCTTGGGAAGGAACTGATAGCCCAGTTGGGCCAGTATCTAGTATTCAGTTTTTTGAAAAATCAATACAATATGCCATAAATCAAGGGGTACCAAAAGACAAGATTGTTGTGGGATTGCCATTTTACGGTAGATTATGGAAAACAGATGGACCAACTTCTTTAGGGAAAACAATTGCTGGCATGGGCCTATCTAGTACTAGAGTAGAACAATTAATAAAGACCTTCAATGGTAATGTACAGTTTGATGAAATAAGAAAATCAGCTAAAGTAACGTTTACCATACCAGTAGGAAGAGAATATTATATTGGGAATACCACGTTAACTCCGGGGCAATATGTCTTATGGTATGACAATGAACAAGCGATAAAAGCGAAATTACGTATGCCAAGTAAATATGGAATTAAAGGAACAGGATCCTGGGCACTTAGCCATGAAACGGCGCAGACATGGGACTATTATTCGTTATGGTTAAACAGTATCTATTTTAGTGATGTGGCGGCTAATTATTGGGCTGAGGAAAGTATTAATGTCGTATCAGAAAAAGGCTGGATGACAGGGGTTTCGAATACGAAGTTTGCACCAACCAAAACATTGACTAGAGCAGAAGGGGCATCGATTATTGTCCGAGCTCTTGGCCATGCGAATGATACCCCATCATCATATACATTCACCGATACGAAATGGCATTGGGCGCGAAAAGATATTGAGGTTGCACGGGAATTAGGATACGTAAATGGAAAATCCAAAACATCCTTTGACCCGGATGCTAAGTTAACTAGGGAAGAGCTAGCTACATTACTATACAATGTTTTTAAGTATACAATTGATGAAAGTTCAGAAGTAACATTTACCGACATAAATCAAAATATGTGGTCTTATCAAGCAATCGTGGCGTTAAATCAAAAGGGTTACATTACAGGGTATCCAAATGGAGAATTCCGACCGAAGAATTCGTCGCTTAGAGCCGAAATGGCTTCTCTAATTAATCGCATGGCAAATGAATTTGAATCTGCACGATAATCAAAAAAGGGAAAAGTCTTTCACCACTATGGTGAGGACTTTCCCTTATTATTAGTATTATTGGATTCGGAAGTCTGGGTTCATAGCTCTAGCTAAAAATGCCGCAAATTGAGCTCTACTTACTTTTTCTAGAGGACCGAATTTAGTGTTTGTGATACCGGCTACGATACCAGCTTCATAAAGATTATTTAATGAACCTTCATACCAATCAGAATTCGGATCTTGACGAACATCGATAAAAGGATGATTAGTAGAAGCATCTGGGAAATCATAAATTCGTTGAAGCACTGTAACCATTTGGTTTCTAGTAAATTGTGAATCAGGACTAAATTTAGTACTAGAAGTTCCGTAGAATATTCCTTCATCTACTACGGTAGCAATGGCGTCATAATAGAAGTGGCTACTAGGTACATCCGTAAAATTTAAAGCTGGGCGATTACTTGTATCTAGGTTCGTTGCATTTACAACCATTAGCGCAACTTGTGCCCTAGTTAATTGAGTGTTCATACCAAAATTTCCATTTCCAATACCTGCAATGATCCCACGGTCTGCTAAATAATTTATCGACTCTGCAGAATAATGATTCTTCGGCACGTCTTTAAACCAGAATTTCAAGTAGCTTGATGAAACATAACCAGTCTGACCATTACTGCGTTTTACTGGGTACCAAACAAACTGATTACTGTTTAAAGGGTTCGTATCGTATACAAAAGATCCAGTAATCGTAATAATCTCACCTTGTGGAATTGTTGTGTAATTAGAACTTAGTGTATTTGGTTCGGGTCTTAATTTGACAGATGATGTAGTAATGGCTTTGTCCCCAACTGTTAAATCATGCTTTGACTTGGTAAATGGAAGGTCAAAATTGTATTTCATCGTGACAAAGTTAATGTTCTCACTACTATTACTATCATATTCAAAGTCAGCAGGAGTAAATGGTAACTCTTGTAATTGTACAAAGCTATAATCTGCGATATTTTGAATGACTTGTTCCTGATAAGCATCTAAGTTACGTTCACCAGTACTTTGATAAACAGGACTGTTTTTAGGCTTCGTGCCATTATACCCCATGATTGCAAAATACCAATGCTCTAGGAAATCACGATTTTTTAAATTAATCGTTGGTAAATCTCTACGATCAAACATAGAATCTAGAATTTCTACTCCAGCTTTAATATTATAAACAATATCGTCCATCAAAAGCTGTTCATCATATTGAGATTGGTTCGTAATCTGCATGATACCAATTCCATCATCATCGGAAATAATGACATTACCATTACTATCGAAATGTCTCCAATTCGTTTCCTCCCAAGCAATTGCTTTGACGATTTCTGGTGGTACATCATACTCCATTGCCATTTCAGTTAAAAGACAGTTCAATTTGCTTTGACCAGGATTTTCATTTTCACCTATTTCATAATCACAGCTGTTCTTTACATTATCTACTGCATCTGCAAACACAGTCGAAGGGATAATCAATAGAGCTATGATTAGTAGGAGTGATGAAAGAGCCTTGAATTTCAATCCCATGTTACGTATCCTCCTATAAAAATTTAGTTTGTTATATAGTTATAGATTACTAGATTCATAGTAAAAAATAAAATACAAAATGCATTCAATATTATCTTAACATCTTGTGTTATATTAGCTAAACATCAAAAAGTACTATTTTTGGATAGGATAGTTCATCTAACTAGAAAGGTTAAATTCTCCTTTGGGCGGCATCCATAAGGTAAAATAAAGGTGTATGGCTTATTAGTATTGGCTTTCATAGTAAGATTCTGTCTGAAGTTTACTCCTATGTTAAGTGGAACAATTCTTTCCACAAGTACTTCCTTTCACGGTTGACATTATCTTCGTTTAATAAAGTAATCTCTTAAAAGCTGGACATCAAAGTGATCAAACTCCTGCATATGATTAGAAGCTTGTCTTACCGTAGCAAAGGCTTCTACTGCTAAATCGTAAATTATTTCCCCAGCAGTATATCTCTATTTGATATTATTTCGCTTTTCCTTTTAGTTCTTCATCTGGGAATAAAGAAAATCGAGCTTCAATAGCATTTATTTGATCACCGGTTATATGGTAAGCTTTTAATACCCGATATTTCCTGTATGATAAACCCCTTAATAATATGAATAGGTTTTAGGCTGTAGCCTAGTTTTTAGAAGAACAAGGCTTTCTATTGTATTTTTTGGATATGCCTTGTATAATTTAGACCAGTTGCGAAATCTGTGGATTTTTGTAGCATGGCATGCTACTATTTATAGTGGTAGAATATGGGTAATATAAACTTTTAGTTGATTAAATTCTATATACTTGTTTTGACTTGTTATAGAGTGGGTGAGAGGTTGTTCGAGATGTCTAGTGAACAAAACAAAATAAATCGGGTAACAATCATGGATATTGATTTCGTTAATATTACAAAACAAGAATTGTTAACCAAACATATTTATCCCCGATTACAAATACAAGATAAATTTTTCATCGCAACACCGAACCCAGAAATTGTAATGCGAACAAGAGAAGACCAGCATTATAAAAAGGTGATACAGTCGGCTGATTATATTGTCCCTGATGGAGCAGGAATTGTACTTTCCTCAAGGTATATAAAGAATCCAATTTTAGAAAGAATACCTGGATTTGAGTTAATGGTCGATTTATTAGAATATGCCAATGACAATGGGTTATCTTGCTACTTTTTAGGTGCAAGGGATTATATTAATAATAGACTGATTGAGGTTATTAATAAGCGTTATGAACATATAAAAATTGCTGGTAACCACCATGGCTATTTTGAAGATGGGGAAGAAATTGCTAATAATGCTTCGGAAACCAATCCTGATATTGTATTTGTTGCGTTAGGATCTCCGAAACAGGAAGAATGGATTTATAACTATATCGATAAGTTTTCTAAAGGATTATTTATTGGTGTAGGTGGAAGCTTTGATATTCTTGCTGGAGAGTTAAAACGTGCTCCTAAAAGCTGGATAAAGCATAATTTGGAATGGCTATATCGGTTATTGAAAGAGCCATTTCGTTGGAAACGTATTTTGAAATCGGTGGAATTCATGGTACGAATGAGATTAAGAGGAAAATAAATAGAGGTTGCTTAAAAGGATGATCCCTTTAAGCAACCTCTTTATAGTCCAAGATGATTTTTTAGCATTTCTTTCGTCTCTGATAATTTAAATTCATCAAGTTGGTAATAGTACGTATTTCCTGGTTGATAATCATGTCCTTCCAATGAAAAAGTTTCAATGTCGATATTTTTCATAGCGGTACCGTAGGAGGATAGACTTTTGATTTCATTAAAGGTCATATTGGTCGTCATATTCTCTCCGACAGCTTCTAGAACATTGTCTATTTTAAAGAATGAATTTAACGATATTGTTTTTTTAATAACGGCTTTTAGGATTTCCTGTTGTCGTTTACCGCGCTCAATATCATTATCATATTTCCTCGTCCTAGCAAAGGCTAACGCTTCCTCACCATTTAATACCTGCTCTCCAGGTAATAAGTGGATTGCCCCTTTTGTATCATGAGAATCTTGTTCATACATTTCAAAAGGAACTTCTACAGTAACACCGTTAATCGTATCCACTACATCAATAAATGCTTCAAAATTTAATTTTACATAGTAATCGACTGGGATTTCGAGGAGATTTTCCACCGTCTCAATTGTTGCTTTAGCTCCTCCATACGCGTGGGCATGATTAATCTTTGTTTCATAGCCTACCTCTGGAATATACACTAAAGAATCTCTAGGAATGCTAACAAGCTTAACGCTTTTTTCCTTTTTATTTAAGGTAGCAAGTATTAGCGTATCAGAACGTGGGGTACCGTATGCCTCTCGTTTTTCGCTGGAATCTACCCCGATTATTAATATGGATACATTGTCTTCACCAGGATCAACAGTTTCTTCTCTAAGGTCTGACTTATCTCTGCCATCATCAGCAAAAGATTTGTCGATAACATCATTTGCTGTATTATATAATGAAACAAAATGCCAAATAACAAAAAGAAAAATCGCAAATATAGGAATAAGAAAAACACGTTTTCTGAGTTTCCTTTTCCTTCTTCTTGTTGGGTTTTCTCTCGGAGTGTAATTGCTTCGCATAGTAAAAATCTCCTTTGAGGAGGTTTGGACTATTTATCATGTCGTCCCTCGCAAAAATTCATTCATAAATTAGTGTAATAATTTTTAAATGGTAAATTGTGATAAGTTATTCATAACTTTAACATATTTAGGGAAAAATAAAATCCACCTCCTTATAAAAAGGAGGCAGAAAGATTTAATTTACATCTGTAGCAGAATTATCGAGATTCGTATTCGATGTTAAATTGGATTCAACTTCTAAATGTTCCTTTAACGTTTGTTTAGTCTTTGCCAACGCAGCTTCATCCAATTGCCAGTAGTAAACTGACTCTGGCATATAATCATAACCTTCTAGAGACATCGTTTCAAAACCGAGATTTCCACCACTTGTTGCATAGCTCATCAGACTAGTCATTTCATCAAATGGCATATTCGTCGTCATATTTGAACCAACTGCTTCTAGTACGTTGTCGAGTTTCAAAATGTTACTTACTGATAATGACTGTTTAATCGTTGCTTTAATGATTTCCATTTGACGTTTTCCACGTTCAATATCATTATCTAATTTTCTTGTACGTGCAAGTGCAAGTGCTTCTTCTCCATTAAGTGTTTGTTCTCCAGGTAGTAAATGAATTGCATTTTTTACATCGTTTGAATCCTGTTCCCACAACTCATATGGTACATCAACTGTTATACCACCTATTGTCTCTACAACCTCAACAAAAGCATGGAAGTTAACTTTTACATAATAGTCAACTGGCACATCTAGTAGTGTTTCTACTGTTTCGATTGTTGCTTTCGGTCCACCGAATGCATGAGCATGGGTAATCTTGTCGTTGTAGCCAACTTCAGGAATGAATACGTAAGAGTCACGAGGAATACTTACTAACTTCACACTCTTATCTTCCCTGTTAAGTGTCGCAAGGATTAACGTATCGGATCGGGAATGACCGATATTTCCACGTTTCTCACTTTCATCCACACCGATAATTAAGATTGAGATATTGTCCTTTTTCGGATCTACCTGTGTTTCTCTTAGATTTGATTTATCTCTTCCATCATCTTCATAGGACTGTGAAATGACCTCTTCAGCCTTCGCATAAAATTTAAGGAGGAATCCCCCACCGACTAGTAAAAGGATGAGTAAAGGCGCAAATATAATATATAGGATCTTTTTCTTCGATTTACTTTTTGTCTTTCTTTTTTCCATTCGGGTTCTCGCCGAGTTTTGTTTATCCATCGCAAGTGTTCCCTTCTATTAAACTATAAAAACAATCTATACTATTTTACAATAAAAATAGACTTTGTACATTAAAATCTGATTAAAATTGTGGGTCTTTCTTTTTTCGTAAATAATTAGACGGAAAAAAGATATAATACGTTTCACTTTGACTATTGTTTTTTTATATTTTCTTTTATGAGGGAAGTAGAGATTCCTTCAGTTCTTGGCAAATAAATTACGTCACAATGTTTCTTTAAGTCATCAAATTTACCTTTCCAATCGTCCCCCATGACGAAGGTGTCTACTCCATAGGTTTTAATGTCGGTCACCTTTTGTTCCCATGCGTATTCCGGGATAACCTTGTCTACGTAACGGATAGCTTCTAGGATAAATTTACGATGTTCAAAACTATAATGTGCTTCTTTTCTTTTAATTTTATTGAATTCATCAGTAGATATACCAACAATTAAATAATCACCAAGTTCCTTTGCCCGGCGCAAAATATTAATATGCCCGACATGAAGTAGATCAAATGTCCCGTATGTGATTACCTTTTTCATGTGATCACTCCACGTTATGCCTGGCAAAGTGCAAGTTAAACTTATGCCAGTGGTTTACTATTTTTTATCCTTTTCATTTTAACATAGTAGTTTTTTTCTGACACTAGAGAATTAGGAATTTGTTGGAAAATGTATAAAAATTATTCATTTTGCCACCTTTTACGGATTACTTTCGATTGTAATAGTGAAAGGAGGTGATAATACATGGCAGTAGCAGATATGACGAATTCACAGTTACGACTCGTTTTATATGATGGTGATGATCCAATTAGTGGTGAACCAGTTTATAAGGCGAAAACGTTCAACAATGTTAAGACAGAAGCAACTGCGGATCAATTATACGCAATCGCAAATGCATTTGTTGTATTGCAAGAACGCCCATTATTTAATATCGAGCGTAAAGACAGCTCTGACATTCGTGAAGTCTAATGGCGTAAAAACAATTCTTAAGTAGAAGAAAGGAGGTCAGTAAGTGAAGACGCTTGAATTAAAATTTGAAAATGAAGATGGGAAAACGGTGACGTACTCACTGGAAAAACCTATCGAACCAGTTGATCCTGCTGCAGTATCAGCAGCAATGGATGAAATATTAGCTCAAAATGCCTTCACAACAAGTGGGGGAGATTTAGTAGCCAAAAAAAGTGCTCGAATAGTAGAACGTAATGTTCAAGATATTGAATTAATTTAAGGATAAGGAGGTTGCCTGGAGGAGTGAATCCTCCAGGTAACTTCTTTTTTAAGTGTTATAAGTTGGAGGTGATGAAGTGGAAAAGTGGGTGTCACTCGTAACAGATGTTGGCTTTCCGATTGCAGTAACGTTTTATTTGTTACACAGAATTGAAGGCAAGCTCAACACTTTAATCGAGTCAATCCATGCTTTACCCGAAAGAATGAAGTAGGAAGGAAGGTTGTAATAACAGTTCCTTATCTTGTCCATACTAAAACCACTAAGGAGGGATGTAATATGGCTGATAAGGAAAATAAAACACCGTTTTATAAAAGATGGTGGTTTTGGTTAATTATCGCAATTATTCTGTTGTTTGCCCTTTTTGGCGGTGGTGATGACGAAGATCCTGTCGAAGAAGAAAATGCTACTGAGGAAATACAGGATGACGGTACAGATACTACAGATGAAACCGCTGATAACAAACAGGGTACGAATGATAATGCTGGAGAAGAGGCTGAAGCGGAAGAGCCTGCAACTCGAGACAATTCCAATGCGGAAGAAACAACACTTAATGCTGGAAGATTTATCGTCGGTGAGGATATCCCAGTAGGACGTTATGTGATAACTGGCGATGGAATGGGGAATTTATTCGTTTATGATGAAAATGGATTACCAGAAGTAAATGAAATTCTTGATAACACGGGTGATACTGGTGTGACAAGTATTACGACTAACTTGGAAGCAGGACAAGAGATTGAAATCTCAGGACTAAATTCGGTAGTGTTTAAACCTGCAGAGACTTCTTTATCGAATACACTTTCAGCAGGAAGCTGGGAAGTTGGATTAGATATTGAACCAGGTAGGTATAATGTTACAGCTCCAAGTGGTATGGGTAACTTTTTTATCTATAATGAAATGGGATTACCATCTACGAACGAAATCCTGGATGCTTCGGGGGAACTTGGGGTTAAGCAGCTTACTATTACGTTGGAGGAAGGTCAGGAAATTCAGATTAGTGGGTTGAATGAGGTTGATTTTGAGAGTAGATAATAATAAAAAGGGAAAGCTACCTATCTTGGTAGCTTTCTTAAGTTTGGACGTAACAAAAAATTACAAAATAAGAAATAAATAAAGGCAGACAACAAAAATTTTCCATATAAGTAAATGTAATTTTTTCATTAATTAAGTTCAAATAGAATAAATTCATCTCTTGCTTTGTTATAATTTTACAAATAAAAATAATAACTTTTGATATAATAATTGTCCGAGTTATTAGAAAGTTTCATAAAGGAGAATGAACGTGATTAATGTATTCATATCGGATCGACAGAGATTATTTATTGAAGGAATCCAATCATTGTTGGAAAAAGAAAAAGATTTTAAGGTAGTTGGTACTTCTTGTAATGGAAGAAATATTCCAGAAAAAATAATAAATTATAATCCACATGTAATTTTAATGGACATAAATCTTGTCAAAGACCAAATGCTGGTTGAAATCAAGAAACTTTACACAGAAGTTAAAATTGTTATTCTAGTCGATAACATAAATGAAGAAAAAATATATCAGTGCTTATTAGATGGTGCAGATGGCTTCGTTCTAAAGAAAATATATTCAGATACGTTATTCAATGTAATAAAGGATACTATTCGCGGCCAATATGTTTTATCTGGAGATATAGCAAGATTACTAGTCAAAAAAGTTCAATCTTTAATGTTCGATGATAAATTAATTTTAAAAAAAGAGCTAGAGAAAAGGGAGATTAATTTTACGGAGAGAGAATTGGAAATAGCTATTCTTTTTATGAAAGGTTACTCTAACAAACAAATAATGAAAAAAGTACATTTAAGTGAAGGCACAGTAAAAAACTATATAAGTGAAATCTACATGAAAATAGGGATTCACCAAAGAGCGGAGGCAATCAAATTTTTGAGTGAAATGGTATGATTCGCCAAAATTTGTCTGAAAATGACTATTTTCTATTATAGTCACTTAAAACATGACTTTATTTTTAGTAGTATAAAACAAAGGTTAAAAAAATAGGACCTTAAACTTACATTATCTTAATATGCAAAAGTTATGAAATGCGACTATAGATATTATAAATAATTTTAAAACAAGTAATTAAATATAGGGAATAGAGAAAAAGAATATATTCAATCACTAACAAGCAACTAGAAGTGTTAGTATAATGAAGAAGGGGGCTTCTAATGGTGACATTTCCAAATTAACTGTCATGAGTTAGGGGACAATTAAGGTTTCTTAAAATAAGGTTTATAAACTACTAGGTACTTTAGATAGGACTCAAGCTATTAGGCTATTGAACTCTTAATTATATTATTATCAATAAATGTAAAATAGATAACTGAATTAATATCAGTATTAGTGTCGTGGGGGAAAGAGGACTTTTATGAAAAAGATATTAATAATTTCACAAAATTTTTATCCGGAAATAGGTAGTGCCGGAAATCGCATGAAAAATATATATCTACTATTAAAGGAACGCGGATATAATGTAAAAGTCCTAACAACAGAACCTACCTATCCTAACAGAAAGTTTTATCAGGATAAGAAATTTTGGGATGATGAAGACTTAAATTTGGATCATGATGTTCATCGGATTAAAGTTAGTAATAAAAAGTACTCTAGAAGTTTATTGAACCGCTTATTTTATTATATTGAAATAGCTATTCGTATGATACTGTATATCATTAAAAATAAAGGTGAATTTACTACCGTACTTACTACATCACCACCTATTTTTGTAGCGATAGTAGGACTGTTTGCTAAAAGATTCTATAAAGCGAAACTAATCCTAGATATTCGTGACTTATGGCCAGAATCTTTAAATGGTGTAGGAGTATTTAATAATCCGTTTATCATGAAAGTGTTCAAGAAGATAGAGAAACTTTTGTATACAAAAGCCAGCGAAATAGTAGTAAATAGCAGGGGATTTATAGAATATATAGTTTCTCAACACACGGCGAGTAGCACCAATATAACTTATATTCCTAATGGAGCTAGAAATGATGAAATAACAAAAAGAAACCTAGATTCTTTTAAGGTGATTTATGCTGGTAATATTGGACTTGCTCAAGATGATTTCGTTCTTAAAAAGTTAGCGAAGGAATTATACAATAGAAGTATTGAACTAACTATCATTGGGTACGGTTTAAGAAGAGATAGTTTATTAGAATACTGTAAGGAAAATAATTTAGAAAATGTCTCATTCTTAAGTCCTACAACAAGAGACGAATGTTTAAATATAATCTCTACACATCAGGTTGGTATAGTAACACTAGAAGATAAAGATGTCTTTAAAACGGTGCTTCCTGGAAAAATAATTGATTATATGACATGTGGAGTACCTATTGTAGGTTCTGTATCCGGTTATTCAAAGGAAGTAATACTATCAGAACAAGTAGGGTTTGTTTCAGAAGAGAATGATGTTAAGGAACTAATATATTATATTGATACGCTTAAAGCAAACCCGTTATTAAGCAAAGAGATGAGTGAAAATGGAAATTTTTATGTGAGAAACGCTTTCCTATGGGAATCAAATATTAATTCTTTAGTAGAGATACTTTAGAGTCATTTTACTGACAAACTAATTAGGGTGGAAAACAATGAATAAAACTGTATGTATGTTTGTGTGGAACCACTTCACAAATGATGCTAGGGTGTTAAGAGAGTGTACAGCTCTCTCGGAAAATGGTTATAATGTTGATTTAATTTGTATCCATGACCCTAAAGATAAATACCTACCAAAGTATGAAGAAAGAAATGATAACTTCCGTGTATTTAGAGTTAGAAGATATCCATTTATACTAGAATTAATGCAAAAAGTGTATCGAAAATCAGTGCAAAATAAACTAATTGGGTTATCTGTATTAATACTATTGCTAGTTGCTATATATTTTAGCCCCTATTTTTTTGGAACCATAACGCTATTATCTATTTTACTTTTAAAAACTAAAGCAAAAGTAGTATTTGTAAGAGGGAGTATTATATTCCGAATGATTGCTAGAGGTTTTCAAAAAAAATATGATATTTATCATTCAAATGATTTAAATACTTTACCACAAGGGTATATTTGCTCCAAGATTCGTCTACGTAAAAAAAAGCTGATCTACGATTCGCATGAAGTTCAAACGAGTAGAACTGGTTACGACAGTGGATTTTATGGGAAATCGGAGAAGTTTTTAATAACAAAAATTGATTCGATGATTGTAGAAAATCATACAAGAGCAAAATTTAATGAAGATTTATATGGTTTTTATCCTAATGTTGTCCATAATTACCCCTTTAAACAAGATGAAAAAAAAATCAAAATAGCTCCTCTTCATGACATACTTGGCATTACAAAAGATGAGAAAATTTTACTTTACCAAGGTGGAATTCAGGCAGGAAGAGGTTTAGAAAAATTAATTCAGGCTGCCCCCCTATTTAATGAAGGAACTCTGGTTTTTATTGGCGATGGTAGAATTAAACCCGATCTTCTAAAAATGGTTGATGAGATGAATCTACATGGTAAGGTGAAATTTCTACCAAAAGTTCCAGTAGAAGAACTCCCAAGTTATACAAAGAATGCATACCTAGGTTTTCAAGTACTAAATAACACGAATTTTAATCATTATTCAGCGTCATCGAATAAGTTATTTGAATATATGATGAGTGGTGTTCCTGTGGTTGCTTGTAGTTTCCCGGAGATTAAGAGAGTGGTAGAGGGAGAAGAAGTAGGAGTTTGTGTAGACTCACATGATTATAATTCTATTGCTAAAGGGGTAAATTATTTGCTCGAACATAAAAGTTATTATGAACAATTACTCTTGAATACAACGAAAGCTAGAAAAATATATAACTGGGAAAATGAACAACTTAGCTTATTGAAATGTTATAAAAAAATGTATACTAACTGAATCAAAAACCATAGTAATTTTGTTAAAAACCGGAGGGGATAAGTTTGGTTACCAAGAAAAGAAACACAAACTATAAAAAAGTACAAAATCTTGAATCAAATATGCAGAAAAGTGGCAAAGGCATAGAACAAGAGAAAGATTTAGAGTTTGTTATTCAAAAATTAATAAACGAAAAAAATGAGTTAGAAAAAGAATTCGAAGAAATACTACGCTTTATCCTTGAAGATATGAAAAAACAAGAACAATTTATATCTAATGCTTTATTGTCGAATGAGGAACCTAATGATGAATTGGTATCTTACTATAAAGATAAACACTATGAGGCTAATAAGAAAATGAATGAACTTGAACAACAAAATAAAAAGCTGAAGAATAGGATCTACGCATTGGAAAATTCAACACTAGGTAAAATTACTTTGAAATACTGGGAATTGAAAAATAAAATTACGTAAGTAATCACAAACAAAGTATAAGGGGTAGATTATGACTAATAGATACTATAATTTATATAAAACGTATCGCAAAGATTTAGTAAGTTTAAGTAATCCAGATAAATATAGAAATGATGCAAATTCAAGGTTAGAAAAGAATGTTAAAGTTGGTAGGGGAAAAAATTTCATAGTCGACTTAGTTCATGAAAATTGGTTTTATGGTAAATTACCTGTATTTTTAAAAAGTAACAATAGCTCAATGGAAATTAACCATAAGCAAATTAAATCGGATTTCTTTTATTTATCCTTTAAAGAAAATAACTTAGATTTCTCTAAGGCTCCAGTTGAGTATAATTTTGGTTTAAAGGATTTAAAGAATTACTTTGTAAAATTCCTTGGTAATACAGAACGAAATGTTAGAGTGGAATTGTTTATTATTTATTACAAGGATAATAAGAAAGTTAATATTGATTCATTTTTAATAAATTCGAGTCGAGTTATTAAAGTAAATAATCAATATGATTCGGTCAGAATTGCTATAAGAATTGCAGGACAAGGTGTTACGAATATAGATTTAATTCAAATTATTGACATGGATAATTATACTGAAGAAATTGGTAAGATTAGTCAGTCAGAAACACAAGATGTTATAGATATAAGTGAGTATAATTGGATGTCGTTTAAGGAAATAAAAGACTTCAGTCAAAGAGAATGGTATCTAAAAGATAGAAAGTATATAAAGCATATTTCTTTTGGAAATAACATGAAACTTGAAGCTGATTTTGGAAAGAATGACTTTAAATATTTATCTTATATGGAAAAAAATGTGGATTTTAGTCGTTCACCTCTATCCAATGAATCTAATATATCACCAAATTATAATTTCGAAATTAAATTTAATGGAAAAAAGCAGGATACCATAAGGGTAGAGTTATTCATTGTATTTTATTCCAAAGGGAAGAAAGAACAAATTGAAACTTTATTGCTAAATGAGAAACGTCACGTTAAGTTGAAGTCATCTATTGATAAATATCGAATAGCAATTAAATTTTCTGGCGTAGGAAAAGTAGAAATCAATGATATTGTTATTAAACAAAAAAAGGAAATTGGATTTTTACCATTTTCTGTATTACGAAAAATTGGTTTTGATAATCCGAAGACGATAAATGAATCAAAAATTGCTGTGATTGCAGATGATTTTACTCTTGCCTGTTTAGGACCTGAGTCTAATTTGATTACTTTCGGTCCCGAGGACTGGAAAGCTATACTGGAAATAAATAAACCACATCTTTTATTTGTAGAGTCTGCATGGCATGGTAACGGTGGTAGATGGACAAGGAAAGTTTCCTATATAAATAATACCAATACCCTTCAATTAGAAGAATTGGTTAAGTGGTGCAAAGATAACAACATTCCAACTGTATTTTGGAATAAAGAAGACCCAGTTCATTTTAATTCTTTTATTGAAACAGCTAAATATTTTGATTATATTTTTACAACCGATCAAAATTCAGTAGTCAATTATAAAAAACTAGTTGAACATAATAATGTATATCCATTACCTTTTGCAGCTCAACCTGAAATTCATAATCCAATCCAAGAATATAAAAGATTAGATAAAGCAAGTTTCGCCGGATCATATTATGCCAACAAGTATTTGGAAAGACAGAAAGATATGAATATTTTACTTGAAAGTGCGGCTAAATACGGATTGGATATATTCGATAGAAATTATGGCAAGGATTTAGTAGAATTTTATTACCCAGAGAATTTGAGAAAACATGTTGTAGGCAACTTAAAGCCTACAGAGATTTCTAGAGCATATAAAGGATATAAACTAGCATTAAACGTAAATAGCGTGATAGATTCTCCGACGATGTTCTCACGGAGAGTATTTGAATGCTTAGCATCTAATACTCCAGTAATTAGTACGTATTCGAAAGGAATTGAGAATCTTCTTGGTAATTCCGTCTTTATGGCAAATGATAGAGAAGGATTCAATGAGATCTTTGATAATCTACTGAATAATACTTCTTTTTATAAACAAAAAGCGCACTTAGGTTATCGTGAAGTTATGCTAAGTCATACGTATAGTGAAAGATTGAAATTCATTTTTAGTGCAGTAGGAATTAACGTAGTTGAAAAACGTCCTGTAGTAGGGGTTCTCAGTATTGTTAATACAAGAGAAGAGTTTAATAATATTGTAGAAATGTATCTTAACCAAAATTACACAAATAAAAAGTTGTTTGCCATAGTTCCAGAAGGGCTTAAAAAGGTATTTAACTCAAGTTACCAGGAAAAGGATATTGTAATTTTTACTAAAAGAGAGCTTACTAATGACTTCCGAAAAAATGATATTTCTTATGTATCATTATTTAATTCAAGTAATAAATACGGGGAGAATTATTTAGTGGACTTATTATTGGCATCTAAATATTCAAAGGCACAAATCATTGGTAAAAGAGCATTTTATAGTTTAGATGACAAACAAGGAATTATTTTAAATGATTTAGAGAAAGAACATTGCTATGTCGAAAATCTAAAGGTTGATAGATCGATTATAAATGAAGAAATATTAAATAAGATTTCCAATAATGATATTCTAGAAATTGCCAATGGTAGTATAAAACTTTCTTCTTTCTTTAGCAAAGGCTATCGTTTATATTCAGCGGATGTATTTAACTTTATAGATAATAGGAAAAACATATCGGACATTAATAGTAAAAGTGTTATGATATAAAGTCTGAAGAGGTGAAGTAATGAATGATAAATTAAAACCCATCTACTCATTTGATTTAGATCCATCAGAATGGACTTTTATGAAGAATAATGATTTTTCAGTTTCACTTGATAGTAATGGAAAGAATTTTTTAATTGATGTTAACAAGCAAGACGAAAATGCATCTCATACTTTTTTGTTTTATAAAGAAATTAGTCCATTAAATAGTAATAGTGGAATGACGACTGCGGTTGTTTCGAAGAATAACTATAAAGCTGCTATGTATGGTGAAATTCAAGGCGGATTAGAAATTCAACTTATTGTATTAGGTTTCAATAAAGGTAATAGAGTTTTTACTGAATATGTTGGAATGGATATAGAGAAAAATTTAAACCTACCAGATAACGTTACTGATATAAAACTTGTGCTGAGGGTATCTGGGGTAGGAAGAGCAGAGATAAAGATTATTACAATAAAAGCATTTGAATACTCAGTAGAAGAAATAGACCGTGAAGCATATTTAGGTAATGAAGAAGCCGAATATTTAGTTCTTACAAATGTCTATCCAGAAAAGAATAACTTATATAGAAATATGTTTGTCCATAGAAGAGCAGAGCTATATGAAACTAGTGGTATAAAAGTGGACGTATTTCGTTTTAATAGCAATCAACAGTCATTAGGGAATTACTATTTTGAAGATATTCATGTTATGTCCGGGGGAAAACAACACTTGTCTAGTTTATTAAAAACTAGGAACTATAAAAAAATTCTTATACATTTTGTAAATAAGGATATGATTGAAGCTATTGAAGAAAGTAAAATTAAAATACCAATTGTAGTTTGGATTCATGGAGTGGAAACAGAAAAATGGTATAGGAGATGGTTTAATTTTAGCAGTAATTCTAAGGATTTAGAGAGAGCGATAAATAATATAAAAAATAATAAAATAACAGTCGATTTTATGAAGTCTATTTACGAAAGTGAAACTCTTGATATTAAATTTGTTTTCGTTTCAAAGTGGTTTAAGGAAGCAGTTGCTGAAAATGATACAAATGCAGTGGTGAACAATTATGAAATTATTCATAATGTGGTAGATGAACAATTATTTAATTACCAAGAAAAAGACCGAGAACTCAGGAAAAAAATATTAAGTATTAGACCGTATGCTTCTAGAAAATATGCTAATGATTTAACTGTAAAAGCAATACTTGAACTATCAAAGAAGCCGTTTTTTAATGAACTTGAATTTAATTTATATGGTCAAGGTCCACTTTTTCATGAAATCCTGGAACCTATAAAACACTTTAGTAATGTTAATATTTATAACTATTTCTTATCTCAAGATGAAATCGCACAAAAACATAAGGAAAATGGGGTATTTATTTGTCCAACACGGTTAGACTCTCAAGGTGTTTCCATGTGTGAAGCAATGTCTAGCGGCCTAGTTCCAATTACAAGTGGAGTTACTGCTATCCCTGAATTTGTAGATGAAGAAAGTGGTTATTTAGGTAGAAAAGAAAATTATATGGATTTAGCTTTAGCAATTGAAGAGCTTTATTACAATCCTGAAATCTTTCAAAAAAAATCCTATAATGCTGCAAGAAGAATGAAAAACCAATGTGGGAAACAAAAAGTAATTGAAGAAGAATTAGAAGTTATAACATCGTAAAACAAAGGGGGGATATTAATGAAAATAAACATATTAGGGAGTTGTGTAACTAGGGATGCCTTCGAAGTACAAAAGCATAATTTCTCTATTGAAAATTATTTTGCAAGAACTTCTATAGTAAGTATAATGACAAATCCGATTGAAGTTAGAGAGGATCAGTTCAACTTATCTTCAAACTTTCAAAAAAAATGTGTATTGAATGATGTTAGGAAACTTTTTTTCAGTACAGTAGAAGAGAGGGAATCAGATTATATAATTATTGATTTAATAGATGAAAGATTTAACCTATTGAAAATCAATGATTCTTATATAACTAAATCTAATGAGTTAATATCTTCTAATTTCATAGAATCAATAGAAGTTCAAGAGGAATTAATATCTAATGTAAATCATTTTAAATTTTGGGCAGCTTATGCAAAGCGATTCTTTACCAAACTACTGAAAATATATGATCCTTCAAAGATAATAATACACAAAACAAAATGGAGAGCTGAATACCTAGATAAATTTAGTAATGTAAAATCTTTTAGTAACGTAGATGGGATTGCAAGTAAAAATAGATTCCTAGATAAATGTTATCGTTTTATAGAGGACACATTTCCTCAAGTAAAAATAATAGATATGACTGAACGTGATTATTATGCAAGCGAAAACCATAAATGGGGACTGGCCCCGTATCACTTTGAAGATAGATATTATATGAACTTTTTGCGGCAGTTAGGAGATTATACTGGTCAATGGGTAGCTAATTACCATACATTAAAGACCAAAATGGGTGATGTAAACATAATTATCAATTATGATCCTCAAAGAACTTATTTAGATTCTGCGACAGCTAGTAATATAAGTAATACAAAAGTGCTCAAACTTGATGAAAATGGAATACCTTTATTAAAAGTTGGTAACAACGGGCAATATGGATATCAATATTATCCTATAACTATTGGTATTTATGGTTTAGAATGTATCTCAAAGTATTATAAAGAATCTAATCCATCTCTTCTGGAGAAATTTTACAGAGTATGTGATTACTTGATAGAAAATCAACTAGATGATGGTTCATGGCCTGTGAACTTCGACTATTATTATGGAGTAAAAGAGTCTGGGGTTTGTAGAGCTCCATGGGTCTCTGCTTTAGGACAAGGCTTTGGAATTTCTTGTCTCGTAAGGGGTTATAATATTTCTAAGAACGCGGAATATCTGCAAGCTGCAATGGATGCAACCAAGCCTTTTTATAAGGATGTATTGGACGGTGGAGTTAGAAGATCCCTATTTAATCAATTTACATTTTATGAAGAATACCCTACTGAGAAACCAACGCATATTCTAAATGGTTTTATGTTTTCATTACTTGGCCTTTATGATTTATATTTTGCCACAAAAAATTCATCTGTTTTAGAATTATATAAAACTGGTATAAGTACTCTTCAAAGTACTCTGTCTTTTTATGATTTAGGAGATGTATCTGCTTATGATTTATCTCATATTACTATTGCTGGAAATCCAACTAAATTTCATTATGGTTATCATTTAACTCATATTAGATTGTTAAGTGCAATTAATACAATAGAATGTAATGAGATTTTGTCTAAGGTTATGAATAGATGGCTATCATATGCGAATGGTAATAAATCTTGTCATAGGTTAGACCCAAAATTATTAAAGGTAAAATTAAATAATTGTGAACACCTTAACCTATTACAAAACTCAGCTAATTTTGTAGAGATTAATTATGAAATTGAAGAAAAACTAGAATATGCATTTTATTTATTTGAAGAGGAAAAAAAGGTTAAAACTCAACAGTATGGGGAGAGCAATAAATTTGATTTTTATGTAAGTAATGCGAGTAATTATAAAATTATAGCTTTTATCAGAGATCAGTTTAAAAATGCAATTTACAAGGAATTTAAATTTGGAACTCTTGACAATCTAAACAATAAATCGCAGCTAGATCCCGAGGAATTAAGTAAGCATACTGAAATACAAATTAGTAATGGGAAATTAAAGTTAAATATAGAAAATATTAACGTCAATTATAAGTTTGCCTACTATCTTAGTTTAAATGGAAAAAATATTTTAAAAGAATGGTACTCAAATAATAGAACTTTTGAATATGAGATTCTGAATAAAGGTAAATATACAGTTACTATTTTCTGTCAAGATGATTTGAAAAATAAAGTTCATTTTGAAAAGGAAATTTTCTTCTCTAAAAGCAAAGGAGAGTAATTATGAAACTAACAGTAATAGGTTTAGGTTATATTGGTTTACCTACTTCAATAATGTTTGCAAAGCACAATGTAGAAGTAGTTGGTGTAGATGTAATACCTGAAATAGTAGAATCATTAAATATGGGAAAGATTCATATCGAAGAACCAGGGTTACAAGAGGCACTAGAGGAAGTTGTTGAAAAAGGAAGATTTAAAGCATCTCTAGTACCCACAGAGGCTGATGCTTTTATTATTTCAGTACCAACCCCTAACAATAATGATGAATATAAATCAATGGATCCATCGTATGTAGTGAGTGCTGTAAATTCTATTATTCCGTTTCTTAATAAAGGTAATGTAGTAATTTTGGAATCTACTATAGCTCCAAGAACGACAGAGGATATCGTAAAGCCTATTCTTGAAGAATCAGGTTTTTCAATAGGGGACGATATCTTCTTAGTTCACTGTCCTGAGCGTGTTTTACCAGGTCAGATAATGCATGAATTAATCCATAACAACCGAATAGTTGGTGGTGTTACCCCAGAATGCACAGAAGCTGGTGCTATGGTATATAGTACTTTTGTACAAGGTGAGATTATTAAAACAGATGCAAAAACAGCAGAAATGTCAAAATTAATGGAGAATACTTTTAGAGATGTAAACATTGCATTGGCAAATGAATTAACAAAAGTGTGCAATGAATTAAATATTAATGCATTAGATGTAATAGAAATGGCAAATAAACATCCGAGAGTTAATCTTCATTCACCAGGCCCAGGTGTTGGAGGGCATTGCTTAGCAGTAGACCCATACTTTATTATTGCTAAAGCACCTAAAGAAGCACAGCTTATCAATCTATCAAGAACAATCAATACTTCCATGCCTTATTATGTAGTGGACAGCATTAATGATCTTATGGAGCAAGTTGATGGAAAGGTCGTTACTTTATTTGGTCTAGCTTATAAAGGGAATGTAGATGATATTCGTGAAAGTCCTGCTATGGATATATATAAACTAATAAAAGACCAAAACAAATATGAAGTAAGAGCATACGATCCGCATGTAGAAAATGACTGGGTAGAAAATAGTATGGACGATGCTATTAAAGATTCTGACTTAGTTGTTATATTAACTGATCATAATGAATTTAGAATAATGGAATGGGATAAATTTTCATCTATGAAAAATGCTAGAATCCTTGATACTAAAAACATCGTTTCTACAAATAATGTTGGATTTGAGTATATTAATTTTGGAAATCTTCATAAGTTCATTAAAAAAGAAAAAGTATTGGTATGATTACGATATATTCAATTCTGAAAGAACAGTTGACACATAGTGGATTAATATTTCGCCTTGCATTCTATGAAGTTAAAAGTAAATACCAAATGCACTACTTAGGAATATTATGGCAATTCCTAAATCCTTTAATTCAAGTAGCCGTATATTGGTTTGTATTTGGTGTAGGCTTGAGGCAAAGTGAAAATATTGGAGATATTCCTTTTATTATTTATTTACTCATAGGTTTAATACCGTGGTTTTTTATAAGTTCAACTATTACTCAAGGTTCAAATAGTATCTATAGTAAGGTGAATCTCGTTTCAAAAATGAAGTTTCCAGTAAGTATATTACCTTCGATTACCATAATATCGAATATGTTTAATTTCATTATTATGTTAATAATATTACAACTTATCCTTATGTTGTATGATATTAACTCTGGCATTTATCTATTACAGCTACCATATTATTTATTTAGTATGTTTATATTTGTATTTGCTTTTACATTATTATCATCTACTATTTCGGCATTAATAAGAGATTATCAATTATTAGTTCAATCTTTAATGAGAATGTTATTCTTCTTAACTCCTATTTTTTGGAGCCTAGATTCATTCCCTAATAATTACCAAAGAATAATAGAACTAAATCCATTCACCTATATTATAAATGGGTTAAGAGCTACCTTTTTAGCGGAGGGATGGTTTTATGAAGATTGGATTTATATGGTGTATTTTTGGTCCTTAACCCTAGTGATATTATTTATCGGGTCCATTCTTCATAACAATTTTAAAAATAAATTTATTGATTACTTGTAAGTTGGAGGCTTGTTATGGAAAAGCCAATCGTATCAGTTAAAAATGTAACCAAAAAATATAGCTTATTCAAAAAGAAATCAGATCAACTATTAGAACTTTTTGCATTTAATAAAAGAAAGAAGTTTTCAGCACTAACAAATATCTCATTCGATGTTTTTCAAGGAGAAACTATAGGTATTATCGGGATTAATGGATCTGGTAAGTCTACTCTATCTAGTATACTTGCACAAGTAACCCCACCTACTTCTGGCGACATTAGAATTGAGGGAGAAACTTCTTTAGTATCTATATCAGCAGGGTTAAATAATTCATTAACCGGTTTAGAGAATATTGAATTAAAATGCCTTATGCATGGTTTAAATAAACGAGAAATTGAGAAAATAACTCCTTCTATTATAGAGTTTGCAGATATCGGGGACTTTATTAATCAACCTATTAAAAACTATTCTAGTGGTATGAAGTCTAGATTAGGTTTTGCTATATCAGTTCATGTTCAACCTGATATTTTGATAATAGATGAAGCATTGTCCGTTGGTGACTCTACCTTCTACCAAAAATGTATGGAAAAATTTGATGAATTTAAAAGAGAAGGTAAAACAATATTCTTTATAAGTCATTCTCTTTCACAGGTTCAATCTATCTCAGATAGGATCATATGGTTAAACTTTGGCCAAATAGAAATGATTGATAATAAAGATATTGTTGCTAAGGAATATACTTCATTTGTTAACTGGTTTAATAGTCTTGATAAATATCAGAAAAAAGAGTACCGTGATGGGATGTTACAAACACAAGTAGATTTAGTTGCAAAAAGTGATAATCCTTCCAAAAAAACTATTGGGAGACTAAAAAGGAAAAGGGAAAAATTCAATAAACTAATATTGTTTATTCAGTTTTCCTTGATAATACTTTCCTTTATAATAGCGACTATTTTAATGTTTATCGGCAATCCAATTATTGCATTCAAAGAAGCTAATGAGCCAGAAATAGTTGTAACAGAACAACCTTCTGAAGAGGAAACTGCTAATCCTATTGAAAATATAATCATAGATCAACCAGGTATGATTATTGCAAATACAGCCGTTCTATATCAGGATATGGAGCTCAGTAATATTATAACTGAGCTCCCTTTTTAATGTTTTTGAAAACCCCTTGCTATGCGAGGGGTTCTGGAAAGCTTTCAGCGTGGGACAAAAAAAGCCTCACTTC
>NZ_JBFEGG010000006.1:0-124691 GCF_047228935.1 Ornithinibacillus jepli | reverse complement strand
TTCCACAGTAGCTCAGTGGTAGAGCAATCGGCTGTTAACCGATCGGTCGTAGGTTCGAATCCTACCTGTGGAGCCATTTTTATGTTTAAATTTAATATGATATGCTTCCATAGCTCAGTCGGTAGAGCACCACCATGGTAAGGTGGGGGTCAGCGGTTCAAGTCCGCTTGGAAGCTCTTTAAAGCAGCTTAATTTCTATTTAAAGAGGTTAGGTTGTTTTTTTTATGGCTAAATATGTCAGCGTATAGACATTAAAGTACTAAGAAGTAGGAAATTTTTTAACGTGTTCCGTTTATTATGACATGGCTTTTAATCGATTTGAACTCTAATTTCACACTATCAATAACATAAAATAAATATTGTATAGTATGTGAATCATGGTGCGAATACACTGCGAATGAAGTTATGAATTTAACTAATGAAAGTAAATGTTGGACATAAAAATAAAATTATCTGAATCATATGATAAGATAATGATAGTTATTGTGAAGACATGTACTTAATTAAACTGTCGGGGCAGGATAGTTTAAGAAGGATAAATTATATTTATGGTAAATTATAGAGAGAAAATTGTTTAACTTTTGTATAACAAACAAGCCATTAGTTGAAGAGGGAAAGTGAGGGAGAGCTTGCATGATATATGTAAATGTTAGAGCAATTATTGAAAGAAATGGACCAAATGGAACTGAAATAGTTATACAAAAAAGGATTAAATCTAATGAGAATAAAACACCTTACGAGTTACCTGGAGGAAGGTTAGAGAAATTCGAGTCATTTTTGGAAGGACTTAAAAGAGAAGTCCATGAAGAAACAGGACTTCATATTACAAAAATCTTTGGAGAAGAAACTAGAATTGAGACTAATAACGAAGACTCAAATGTTGAAGCTATGAAGCCTTTTGCTGTTTATCAAACGACAATTGGCCCAGTAGATTCATTAGGTGCTTACTTTCGATGTCAAGCCTCTGGTAATTTAGTTAAAGAAGGCGACGGTACTGAAGATATAAAATGGATTCCAGTAGATGAGCTACTCCATTCACTAGAGAAGGATTTAATAGATTTTAGTTGGGTGGACAAGTCTGGAATAATGTATTACTTAAAATGGTATTATGATGAGAAACAACAAATTGATTAGTATAATTCCTATTTTCTTCTGGAAGAGCATTCATTAAATTTCCGCTAATAACTTTATACCTTTGTATATTAGTGGATGTTGTAGAAAAAGTTTTCGACGATATATCTGAAAATACAATCATCGTTACACACAAGAATCTAATGTCATTACTTTTAAATAATTATAATAAAAGTTTTGGTTTTGTTGATCGGCCAAGATATTACGAACCCTGATTTCGAGAAATGGGTAAACAAAGTAAATTATGAACGACTATGGAATAGAGAACGGCATTGTGTAACAAAGGGGCGAAATTGTAGAATAAACGTCAATGTTCTTCTTAAAGTAATGGGGAGCTGGAACAAAGATTTGAAAGAGAACAATATAAAACTGGAGGGTTGCATTCTTAAGCTATCGGGTGCGTTAATTTAAGAAGATTAACGCTAATATTTTGTTGTACTAAAGGAGCAGGATGGTGCAAGAGCGATGATTAACTGATGTTCAACAAACGAGGCAGATTTCGAAATAAGATACCTGGACTTTTTAAAATATATATGTAGACATATGTTCATCTAAAATAAAATTATAATGGAGGTATAGTTATGTGGTTAGGATTGGGACTAATTTCTATAGTAGCAACTTTCATAAATCTTTATATGTATGGAACAGGTAAAGATTATAAATTGCCAATGGCAATAGGATTATCATTTACAGCTCTTACACTTGTTGCGCAATACAGCATGGTGTCCAATTGGGTAAAGGTGGAAGATTGGTCTGCTTTAATAGATGTAGTGCCTACGATGGAAACAGCGTTATGGGTTTTGACGATTATATCGATTTTATTAAATATAACTCCTATACTTTTAGAGCTAAAAAACAAAAAATAATTAATAAACGGGAGCATTCACATCATAAGCTGTCGTTGCCGTTGTGTTGCTAACGGGTGCATTACTTGAAGAAGGAAAGTTGCCCCCGTTATTAAACTATCGGAATAGGATAGTTGAATAAGAAAAAGGGGGATTGCATGAACAAAAAACATTTCTTAATTGTTGTGGGTATTATAATAGTTTTTGTAGTATCCTATATCGTTTATGACCAGACGAGGTACACGAGTTTTGAAAATGAATTTACCGAAATTCAGAATTATTACAGTAATCATGGAGAGGGTTGGAACATCTCTGAAATAGAATTAACATATTTTGATGTAGAAAATGACAAAGGATTTTCAACTGTTATAGATGATTCATCTACTATTAAATCTATCTACGAACAATTAATGTCAACTGAATTGAAAAAGACTTCGACTTCAAATAAAAGTCATGAGAAAAGCAATTTTAGGTTAAGTCTCTCATACTCGGAAGGAAGACCAACGACGGTAATGCATATCCTCTACAATAGAATTTATATAAGTGAGCCTTTCTTACACATGACATACAAAGAAGTAGATTCTAATCAATTTTATTCATTCTTAGAAGGTTTAGATTTATCGTGGGATAGAGAATTTCAGTTGTCCGAAAGGGAGTAGAGAAACTCCCGAAATCATTACCACCGTTGAATATAGAATGAATTTGAATATTAGTCGAATTATTTTTTAAAGGGATAGGTGTGTTTTAGTATTATCCTAAAAATTATAACGAGGTGTTTGTTTGAGTAGGTTTAACTATAATACAGAGACAGAAAGATTAATAATAAGACCATATATTAAAGAAGATTTCTCAAATTGGTTAACCCAATTTAATAATAGGATGCCTTCACAGCACAAATATGATGAAGGAAAAATAGATATGAGTATTTGTACTGAAGAATGGTTTGGGGAATTGGTAAATAACCATCAACAGATGGCCGTGAATGACAAAGTATATGTATTTGGTATATTTAGAAAAGAAGATAATGCTCATTTGGGTGCAATAGATTTTTCGACAATTATGAGGGATAATTTTCAATGGGCGAGATTCGGGTATACCATTCATAACCAATTTTGGAGACAAGGTTACGGTAAGGAAGCTGTAAAAGCAGCAATAATTCTTGCTTTTAAAAAGCTAAACTTTCACCGTATAGAAGCACACATTAATCTCGATAATACTCCTTCGATAAAATTAGCAGAAAGTGTTGGAATGCAATTTGAATGTATAAGAAAAGGTTTTATCTATGAATTTGATGAATGGACTGATAACCTAATTTACCATATTATTTCAAAATAAATTTTATTGAACAATCCAGCTAATAGAAGTTTGTCCCTTATTGCGCTAATGGGTAGCTTTAGTGAAAGAAGAGAATATTATTATCCAAAGGGGCTTGATTTAAATAAGCTCCTTTTCTAGTAAATTATAATGTGATTTTATGTGTTTTTGGTTGAAATCTGTTTTTCGAATTACTATGAGAATTAGCTAGAGACACCTCTTAATGGAACCTGTTAGAATTATTTCCTTCCCTTTTTAACTTGAAAAGTAAGCATGTAAACACCATATATAGCAATGAATACAAGTAATCCAACCAGACAAAGATTAAAATAATACCAGAACCCATTTCCAAGTAAATTTAATGGAGTGTTAGCTGAAGGTGTTCTGGCAAGGAAAAGGAAGTTAGCGTTAAGTAAAGGATTTATGATGAATCCTGTGATCCCTGCATATATAAGAAGATAGATATAAGACTCTATCGTTTTCATAAAGGTGATTTTTAACTTAGAAGTAATGACTAAAAGTAAACAAGCCCAGGATAAGACCAGATGATGTATAAAGAACTGCCAAAATCGAAATTGAGGATAACCATGGTGTAATTCTGGTGTTACTACTGCTAGAAACGATGGGACAATACCAATGAACAAGATAATTTGGCTCAGCTTCTCGTTTTTTGTTAGCAGTGCAAGCATTGTAAGAATGCCGGCTAAACTACAAAGCTGAAATGGAAGGAACTCACGCGGGTTCCATGCACCGTTTACTATTCCCCAGGTTTGATAACTAATTTCTGATGAAACTAGGATTGTAAATAAGGTCCATCTTAATATAGAGACAATTCTATGATGAGTACGAAGTTTATTGGAGTAGATTAATAGTAAAGCCATACCTAATATGAATAGAAAAATCATCAATAAATGGTGGATACCAAAAAACTGAAATGAAGAAAGTACTTTATTGCTGAACCATTCTCCCATGTCCAACACCCCTATTTATATAGAAAATAACGCTTACTAAAAATATTTTAGTAAGCGTTTATAGTTTATATATTTATCCGCCAATTATATGGTAACCAGAATCGACATGTAATACTTCTCCGGTAACACCTCTGGATAGATCGCTGATAAAGAATAGTGTAGCATCCCCAACTTGTTCTTGATCTACATTTCGACGTAAAGGAGCTTTTTCTTCTACCATTCCTAGCTTTTCGTTAAAACCAGATACCCCTTTTGCTGCTAGAGTACGAATTGGACCTGCAGACACTGCGTTGACACGAATTCCATATTTACCAACGTCTTCTGCTAAATATCTTACACTAGCCTCTAAAGAAGCTTTAGCGACTCCCATAATATTATAGTTAGGAATTACTTTTTCTGCACCTAAATATGTTTGCGTAACAATACTACCGCCTTCTGTCATTAATTCTTTAGCAGCTTTTGTAACTGCTACTAATGAAAAGGCACTAATATTATGTGCTAGTAAGAAGCCTTCACGTGATGTATTGGAAAATTCCCCTTTTAATTCATCGCGATTTGCAAATGCGACAGCGTGTACAACGCCATGAATAACGCCAACTTTTTCTTTTATTTCATTAAACGCATTTTGAATACTCTCATCATCTGCCACATCGCAGTTAACGATAAGCTTTGCTTCAATATTGTTTTCTTCCAACAATTTAGTAAGCTTTTTATATGATCTCTCTTGTCTGTTTGTGAAAATTAGGTTTGCTCCGGCGTTGTGTAAGGACTTTGTTACACCCCAAGCAATACTTCTTTCATTTGCAACACCCATTACAACAATATTTTTATTTTTTAATAGTTCAGTCATATTGAACCTCCAAAATTGTGATTAACTATTAGTACCTAACTATAATTTATCATTTTTTAATTAAAAAACCAATTTATTTATTAAAAAATAATTATTTCTGTATGGAAATATCCCTGTAGAATAAGGGGTTTGAGGGTTAGTGAAATTTTTTTTAAAAAAATTACGTTTTCCTCTTTACAAAGGTTGAAAATCTGTATATAATAAAATTCGTTGACTGCTAAGACAAGCTAACAACTGATACTGGCCCGTTGGTCAAGCGGTTAAGACACCGCCCTTTCACGGCGGTAACACGGGTTCGAATCCCGTACGGGTCACCATGTGGAGGATTAGCTCAGCTGGGAGAGCACCTGCCTTACAAGCAGGGGGTCACAGGTTCGAGCCCTGTATCCTCCACCACTTAATAAATTTATATGAAATTCACCATGCCGGCCTAGCTCAATTGGTAGAGCAACGAGCAATACTCCTACCGAATTAGCTGCGAGTAACCCCGAAGCATATACTTCCTTGAATATGCTAGAAGATGCAGGGGTCCACATGGTAAAGGTATAAAACTTAATAAGTGAAATTCACCATGCCGGCCTAGCTCAATTGGTAGAGCAACTGACTTGTAATCAGTAGGTTGGGGGTTCAAGTCCTCTGGCCGGCACCATTTTTTTGTATAAAAACAAAAAAATAGCTAAATATATGGAGGGGTAGCGAAGTGGCTAAACGCGGCGGACTGTAAATCCGCTCCTTCGGGTTCGGCAGTTCGAATCTGCCCCCCTCCACCATTTAGATTATTGGGCTATAGCCAAGCGGTAAGGCAACGGGTTTTGGTCCCGTGATTCCCAGGTTCGAATCCTGGTAGCCCAGCTTTTTTTATTTTCTGGGACTTTTATTCTTAAACTATTGGCTAACCGCTGATTTATAAAAACGCTCAGGACTTACTAGCTTAGATCTACTCAATTATATGAGCCATTAGCTCAGTCGGTAGAGCATCTGACTTTTAATCAGAGGGTCGAAGGTTCGAATCCTTCATGGCTCATCATTTAAATAGATAAATAAAAACAAGGTTGCGATTCTTTCGTAACCTTGTTTTTATTTGCATTTTACACTGTTTTTTAACATAATAGATAGAGTAATTCATTATGTAAATTAAAGATATTTATAAGTTTTTGCTAATAAACTGACAATATAAAAGGATGGTTGGTATGAAATCTTCTAGGATTCCTGGTTTTTATAAAAAAACTGTTGAAGAACGAAGAGAGCTTGTAAGGGAGGCACTTGATTTATCAGAAGATGACTTAAGCGTGTTATCATCCCTGGAAGCTTTACCAATCGAGACTGCTGATAAAATGATTGAGAATGTGATTGGAACATTCCCACTTCCATTAGGTTTAGGATTGAATTTCTTAATAAACGGGAAAGATTATATTATACCGATGGTAGTTGAAGAGCCGTCTATAGTAGCTTCGGCTAGCCATATCGCTAAAATTGTAAGGGATGCAGGCGGTTTTAAAACAGAAGCATCAGAACGAATTATGATTGGCCAAATTCAAGTAGTTGGTTGTAAAGATTACGAAGCAGCTAAACATAAATTACTAGAAGTGAAAAACGAATTAATTGAAGCAGCTAATGCTGCATATCCAAGTATTGTAGCAAGAGGTGGGGGAGCTAGGGATTTAGATGTTAGAATCCTTAATGATTCGCCTGGTTCTCAGTATGGAACAATGCTTGTTGTACATTTATATATTGATACATGTGATGCAATGGGAGCAAATATTATTAATACGATGGTTGAATCTTTAGCACCAACTGTGGAAGAGCTAACTGGTGGTAAAGTATACCTACGTATTTTGTCTAACCTTGCTGACCGTTGTATTGCAAAAGCAACATGTGTTATCCCCCCTAAATTATTAGTTACTGGCGAATACTCTGGGGAAGAAGTGCGTGATGGTGTTGTAAGTGCTTTTGAATTTGCTGATTCTGATCCGTACCGGGCAGTAACGCACAACAAAGGAATAATGAATGGAATTGATCCCGTTATTATAGCTACAGGTAATGATTGGAGAGCGGTCGAAGCGGGAGCTCATGCTTATGCTTCGCGCTTTGGAAGTTATCGTTCGATGACAAAATGGTCTGTTGATGAAGAAGGTAACTTAGTTGGGGAATTAGAACTACCGATGTCTATCGGAATAGTAGGTGGAGCAATTCGTGTACACCCGATTTCACAATTAGCGCATAAAATGTTAAATATAGAATCTGCATCTGAGCTTGCTCAAATTATCGTTGCGGTTGGTCTAGCACAAAATCTCGGTGCTTTGAAAGCTCTCGTGACAGACGGTATTCAAAAAGGCCATATGGCATTACATTCTCGTTCTGTCGCAATAGCTGCTGGCGCTACTGGGGAGATGATTGATATTATAGCTGAACAATTAGTAAAGTCGAAAGAAATCCGTGTAGGTAAAGCTAAAGAATTGGTGGAACAATATTCAAAATGAGTACAGAGAAATTAACCATTACAAATAAAATAATTAAAACGGAAAAAAGTGGAACCGGAATTGCCCATAGCAAACTAATTTTAATTGGAGAGCATGCAGTTGTACACGGACAACCTGCAATCGCTATCCCGTTTCCATTAGTTGGTGTGGAGTCGGTTATTGAATATCGTAAAGGTCCGATTAAGTTTGATAGTACGTTTTATAATGGACCGATGGATTCGGCTCCACTTACGTTAGATGGAATTGTAAATAGTATTCAAGAAACATTGAAATACTTAGGTCTTCCTAACAGGGATATGATTATTCGAATTAAATCCTCTATTCCGCCAGGGAAAGGACTAGGTTCAAGTGCATCTGTTGCAATCGCGATTATCCGATCGCTTTTTGCTTATGCAAATGTAAACTATACCGAAAGTGAATTATTACACTTTGCTAATATTGCAGAGAAATTCGCCCATGGTTCTCCAAGTGGAATTGATACGCTTACCATTACCTCTGAGTCGCCGGTGTGGTTTGAGAAAGAAAATCCGGTAAGCTATATAAGCCCGGGTGAGGACTTCCATTTCATTGTGGCAGATTCTGGCCGTATTGGTGATACGAGATCAGCGGTTGAATCAGTAGCACATCTATTAAAGAAAGCTCCGAAAAAGATTCAGTCCAAAATTGAACGAATTGGGGAATTAACCCATCTAGCTAAACACGCATTAGAGAAGGCTGGCAAAAATTTACTAGGTCAAATGTTAAATGAAGCACAGCATGAGTTATCTGCTCTTGGTGTTAGTGATGAAGGATTGGATCGATTAATCAACTTTGCTCGTAAAGAAGGGGCCCTAGGTGCGAAATTAACTGGTGCTGGAAATGGTGGTTGTATTATCGCATTAGCGAAAAATGAGTTCCATTCTAGACAGTTAGCTGAAAAACTAAAAGAGTTTGGAGCACAAGCCGTTTGGCCATTTGTATTAAGAAAACAAGATTAATGAGAAATGGCTTTTATAAAGGGGACCTATCATGAAAGTAACTGCAAAAGCACATACAAACATTGCATTAATAAAATACTGGGGTAAACGTGATGAAGGATTAATTTTACCTACTAATAACAGTTTATCGGTAACATTAGATGGTTTCTTTACAACAACATCTGTTGAGTTCAAGCCTGATTTAACAAAGGATTCATTTCTTTTAAATGACGAAGAAGTAGAAGGCGAACAAAGCATTCGAGTAACGAACTTTTTAAATTTAGTTCGTGAATTGGCTCAAGAAGAGGTTTATGCAGAAGTGAAATCTATTAATGCTGTACCTACTGCTGCGGGATTTGCTTCGTCAGCTTCAGGTTTTGCAGCCCTTGCAGCTGCCTCTAGTAAAGCTATTGGATTAAATTTAACTGATACAGAGTTGTCTCGTCTAACTAGACAGGGATCTGGTTCTGCATGTCGCTCGATTTTCGGTGGCTTTGCGGAATGGCTACAGGGAGTAGAGGCGGATGGTTCTGATTCCTATGCCGTGCCAATTGCTCCAAAAGAGCATTGGGATATTCGTGTTGCAGCGGTCGTTCTTTCTTCTAAAATGAAAAAAGTATCTAGTAGATCAGGGATGAAGCGAACGGTGGAAACTTCTCCCTTTTTTAAAGGCTGGGTAGAGAGTATTCCGGCTGATTTAGAAGGTATTAAACAAGGCATTCTGGATAAAGATTTTGAAAAAGTAGGAGAGATTGCGGAGGCTAACTGCTTGAAAATGCATGCCACGACTTTAGGAGCGAATCCACCTTTTACCTATTGGTTGGATACGACGATGGCAGTAATGCAAACTGTGCAACAATTACGTAGCGCTGGAATTCCAGCATATTTCACAATCGATGCCGGGCCAAATGTGAAAGTGTTGTATCTTCCGGAACATGAGGCAAAAATACAAGAAACATTGCAGCATATTCCAGGTGTTACCGAGGTGAAATTAAGTCGTGTCGGTCAAGGAATAACCTATTTAGAGGATGAGGAACTTGTCTAATTCATCTATCACAATCCAAGTGCCTGGGAAACTAATGATTGCTGGAGAATTTGCCGTATTAGAGCCGTATCATAAATTAATTGCAATGGCAGTAAACCGTTTTGTTTATGTAGATATACATGCTAATAAAACGAATCAATTAACATTAGAAAAGTTTAACCTGCGTAACTTGAACTGGAACTTTGTTGATAAGCAAGTAATAATTGACTCTACCGATACACGTGTGAACTTTGTACAGGAAGCGATGACAATTGCTTTCGGGTATTTGAGTGAAAAAAATATTTCAATTGATAATTTTTCACTTCAAGTGAAAAGTGAACTCGATGATAAAGTGTCAGGGAAGAAGTTTGGTCTTGGTTCAAGTGCTGCTGTAGCTGTTGGTGTTATAACGGCTATTTTACAATATCATTTGCCTAAAGCTCCATCCCCTTTACTTGTTTTTAAGCTTGCCGCTATATCCCATGTGGCAGCGCAAGGTAATGGTTCTGGTGCGGACGTCGCGGCTTCTGCATTTGGTGGTATTATTCAGTATTCATCTTTTCAAGCAAATTGGTTACGAAATAGATATAATGAATCTAATACATTATTAGAAGTAATAGAAATGGATTGGCCGTATTTATCAATTGAACCGGTAGCGTTGCCAGCTGACATCCATTTGCGTGTTGGTTGGACAGGGAGTCCAGCGTCAACAGGAAATTTAGTAAATCAAATACTACAGTTAAAAAATACGAAACGTGACAAGTATGAGGAGTTTTTACATAACAGTGAGGAAGCGGTTAAAAACATTCTCCGTGGAATGCTAGATAACGATCTTCCTCTATTATTGAGTGGTGTAAAACAAAACAGAACGGCATTAGTAGCAGTTGGAAAAGAGGCAGAGACAGACCTAGAGACAACGAAGATAGCTAAACTATGTGATTTAGCAGAAGAACTGGGAGGGGCTGCTAAGCAATCGGGAGCCGGTGGCGGTGACTGTGGTATTGCTATGATGCCATCTATAGAGAGTGCAGAAATGTTAGTCCATACTTGGAAGGATGAAGGAATAACTCCGTTAGAACTCAAATCCTATCCTCTTGGAGCTATATCCCTATAGATAAGGTATCGTCCTAAAAGTGGTGATACTTTTTTCTTTGCAAAAATCATTAAAGCGTAAGTATGAATAAATATTCGAAAAATTGTCGAGTTGAGTCGTTAATATAAACTAAGGTAAAATAGTATTGTGGAGGTGGCTATTTATTATGAAAAATAAAATATCTTTAATCGGTGTCCCAATGGATTTAGGCCAAAGTCGTCGTGGGGTAGATATGGGACCAAGTGCACTTCGCTATGCTGGTGCGATAGAACGCCTGCAAAGTTTACATTATGATATACACGATTTAGGGGATATTCCGATAAATCGTCCAGATAAATATGAAGATGGAAGTAAATTGAAAAACTTAGAACAAGTTATTGAAGCGAATGAAACATTAGCGGAAATGGTCGATGCTGAGATTAAAAAAGGTCGGTTCCCATTAGTACTTGGAGGAGATCATAGTATTGCAATCGGAAGTTTAGCCGGTATATCCAAGCACTATGAAAATCTTGGGGTGATTTGGTATGATGCCCACGGGGATCTGAATACAAGTGACACATCGCCATCCGGTAATATCCATGGAATGCCACTTGCTGTAAGTCTTGGCATAGGGCATGAAAGGCTAACGAATATTTATAATTATGCTCCAAAGGTAAAACCTGAAAATATCGTGATTATCGGAGCTCGCTCACTAGACCCAGGGGAAAGAGAGTTAATTCGTGAAATGGGTATTAAAGTTTATACGATGCATGAAATTGATAGAATGGGTATGTCAAAGGTGATGGAAGAAACAATTGAATACTTTAAGGGAAATACAGATGGTGTTCATTTAAGTCTAGACCTTGATGGATTGGACCCAACAGAAGCACCAGGGGTAGGGACACCAGTATTAGGTGGTATGACATATCGTGAAAGCCACTTAGCGATGGAAATGTTAGAGGAATCAGAGTTAATTACTTCTTTAGAAGTAGTAGAGGTTAACCCAATTCTTGACGAAAAAAATAAAACAGCTACATTAGCTGTTGGATTAATGGGTTCTTTATTTGGTGAAAAATTAAAATAACCTAAAGATAAAACTTAAAAAGGCATTAATTTGATGAAAATTGATGTCTTTTTATTTATTTGTAATGTTGCTAAATTGGTATTGATTCAATAGATTATCTAATTTTTTGCTTGTTGCTACGACTACTTCTGAGGTGAGTTTATATTTATTGCTCAGTGTAATCATTTCTTTGCGACATTGTTCTATCTCTTGTAATAATGGTTTATTCATTTGTATTCCCCCTATTACTATACATTAAACTATATTACCTGAATAATTTACTGGTTTGCAATAGTAAATTAAGAAAAATCCATATTTTTTATGGATTTTGCGTTATAATGTAAATGGAAAATGTTTACTATTATGAAATCGCACTTGCCATGTCCCGCTCCGAACGCAATTCGCTTTCTGCGGGCGGCTGGTGAGCCAGGCTATTACTTGAGTAATCTTCTCTGTAGCCTTGCACTGAGGAAGCTTGCTGTGAAGCGATACTGGAAGACGCTGGGTGCATCGTAGGGTCTTTAACGATGCCTTTTTTCCTGCTGGAATCTTCGTGTAGTCAAGCCTCTCATTGCTGGATAGTTAGTAATATTCTTCATAAATACTATGGACCAAAAAAATAAGCGGATAATTTTTTTTTAAAAAAAGTGAAACCTTTTTAGTTTTGATACGTAAGGTTTAATACCGCATCAGGCGGAGGTACATGGAATGGAATTGTTAATTAAAGATAAAATTAAACAGGTAAAAAAAGGGGATCAAGCTGCCTTTGAAGATATTATCTTGTTTTATCAGGATAAGATTTATCAGCATTGCCATCGAATGGTTGGAAACGCACATGAAGCAGAGGATATTGCTCAAGAAGCTTTCATCCGTGCATATATGAATATCCACTCCTATGATGAACGTAGAAAGTTCTCAACTTGGTTATATCGTATAGCTACGAATTTAACGATAGATCGTTTGCGTAAGCGAAAACCAGATTATTATCTTGATGCGGAAGTGAAGGGTACTGATGGATTGGATATGTACTCACAATTAGCAACAGATGAAAAGCTTCCAGAAGATCAATTAGAAGGACTTGAACTTCAGAATTATATACAAAAGCAAATTGCTGAGCTTCCTCCTAAATATCGTAGTATAATAATGCTGCGTTATATAGAGGACTTTTCACTTCAGGAAATTAGTGAAATATTAGATATCCCGATTGGTACTGTCAAAACAAGAATACATCGGGGGCGGGAAGCCTTACGTAAAAAGCTTCGTCATGTGTAAAAGGAGTGAATCCAGTTGGATTGTAATAAAGAAGCATTAGAATTAATGCATAAGCACTTAGATGGGGATATATCTACGGAAGAAGAGACCCAATTGAAGAATCATCTAGAGGGCTGTCTGGAGTGTCAAAAACATCTCCATGAATTAAAACGGACGATTACTTTAATTCAAAGTACAGAGAAAATGACTGCACCAGAGGGGTTTGTAGCAAATGTGATGCAGCAATTACCAGTAGAGAAAAAGCATGTGAAGTATGTGCGCTGGTTTAAAATGCATCCTGTTTTAACTGCTGCTGCTATCTTTTTCATCTTCATGTTTACTGGATTAGTATCGGCATGGGAGCATGACTCTCAACTTATGGTTTCCAATCCAGAAAATCTAATAATCGAGGGGCATATGGTTATTGTCCCGGAAGGCGTTACGGTTGAAGGTGACTTAGTAGTTCAAAATGGTGATTTACGAATAGATGGAACAGTCGATGGTAATGTTACTTTAATAAATGGAAAAATAATCGAAGATAATGCATTAGACGGTAATGGACTAATGGCTAATGCTGCCGGTGTTAATGGAGAAATAAATGAAGTGAACCGGATATTTGAATGGATATGGTATCATATGCAAAACATAGTAAAAGGTATATTTTCAGTAGAGTAGAAAAACCTGGTAATTAGCCAGGTTTTTTTGTTACGTTAATTGGGAAAATAAATACAAGTTACCTAACTGAAATTGAGACTAACTAAATGACGTATCTCGAAGTAAAATGTGGTATAATGATAACGATATTTTGAATGAAAATACATAGAACTTTTAATAGCTACTTATTATTTTGACTCAGCACGTGTTCTAAAAATGAATACGGGAAGAGAATTTGATGAATAAAAGGAAGTGTAGACATGCCTAATGGGGATTTTGGTATATTAGACCTACTAAGAATAGGCGTAGATATAGGTCTCGTCTGGTATGTTCTATATAAATTAATCATGTTAATACGAGGAACAAAGGCGATTCAATTATTAAAAGGTATCGTCGTTGTTTTTATTGTACGTTTGCTCAGTATGTTATTTGAATTACAAACATTGATGTGGGCCACTGATCAAATTATCCGATGGGGAGTTCTTGTTATTTTCATTTTGTTCCAACCAGAGCTAAGAAGAGCGTTAGAACAAATTGGGCGAGGAAATTTATTCTCCAGAACGACGAAATCGGATGAAGAGAAATTTGATAAGCTAGTCACAGATATTGTGCATGCATGTAATTATATGGCAAAACGTCGCATAGGAGCATTGATTACTATAGAACGTGAGACAGGTATCGGTGAATATATTGAAACAGGGATACCGATTAATGGGAAATTGACACATCAACTCTTAACTAACATCTTCACACCGAATACGCCACTGCATGATGGTGCGGTTATTATTAAAGAAGATGAAATTGTGGCGGCAGCGTGTTATCTCCCGTTATCAGAAAGCCCGTTCATTTCAAAGGAATTAGGAACTAGACATAGAGCTGCCATGGGTATTAGTGAAGTGACGGATGCTTTGACGATTGTTGTATCAGAAGAAACAGGTAGTATTTCTGGTACTAAAAATGGTGAATTAAGAAGAGATTTAACACAAGACAATTTAAGAGAATACTTACTTGAGAATTTATCTCCTACTCAACGAGCTTTTGAGAAAAAAACTTGGAAGATAGGGGGAAGAAAGAATGGATAATTGGTTTCGAAGCAAATGGTTTATCCGAGGTATTTCCTTAGGTTTTGCCATATTGTTATATGTGTTTGTATCAATAGAAGAGGCAGACACAGCCCATGAAAGTCTTATCCCGAATCTTTTTGGTGGATCTACACAGGTAGAAACATTGCCAAGTGTTCCAATAAAAATCCTAATTGATAGTGAAAAGTATGTAGTTAGTGGTGTTCCAGAAAATGTATCAGTCCAACTTGAAGGAACAGCTAGCGCGTTAACACCTATTGTCAGACAACAGAACATTGAATTGTTTGTCGATTTAAGAGATTTAGGTGAAGGTGAACATGAGGTGGAAATCGAGTACGAGGATGTACCAAATCAAGTCGCTGTTTATATAGAACCAAAAACGATTGATGTCATTATAGAAAAAAAGGCATCCGATGAGGTTGGTGTAACGGTTGATTTTATTAATGAAGATAAATTGCCTGTAGGATATCAAGTAGGGGATTTTGAATTAAATACAGATACCGTTACCGTGACAAGTTCAAAAGAAATTATTGACCGAATTGCTATTGTGAAAGTGTATGTAGACGTCGGTGGATTAACGGAATCCATTAAAAATCGTGAAATTCCAGTAAATGTTTATGATAGCCAGGGGAATGAGCTTGCTGTTAGAGTCGACCCAGCAACGGTTGTCATTTCCGTTGACATTGAAAATCCTAGTAAGCGTGTTCCGGTAAGTCTTGCCACTTCAGGAGAATTACCAGATGGCTATAAGTTAATATCAATGGAGCCTTCAGTAGATGAGATTGAAGTGTTTGCGGTATCAGATATATTGGAAAATCTAGAAGAAATCACTACAAAGCCAATAAATCTATCGGAACTAAAAAAATCAGGAACGATAAAGGTTGGACTAGCAATACCAGATAATGTTTTATCCCCAGACGTAAAAGAAATCGAAGTAGAAGTGGAACTCGAGCAAACGAAGCAATTGGATAACATTGCCGTAGAGGTGGACAACTTACAAGAGGGGTATATCGCAAACTTTATCGAACCTAATGAAGGACAGCTTAGTATAACTGTGACTGGAAATGAACAAGATGTTAGAGAATTAAGCGCAGAAGACTTTCGTATATATATTAATGGTAATGGTCTAGAAGCGGGAAGAAACACCGTTCCGATTGAAATAGAGGGACCAGAAAATGTCACTATAGAGACAGAGACGGAAGAAGTCGTTATTGAAATAGAGGAAGTATAGGTACTAATCTCGAAATAGTATTTATAAATGTCCGGTTGTCAGTAAGGAATTAAAGGAGAGGTACAAAAATGGGTAAATACTTTGGAACTGATGGTGTTAGAGGTGTTGCGAATAAAGAATTAACACCCGAATTAGCATTTAAACTAGGAAGATACGGTGGTTACGTATTAACAAAAGAGACTACTAAACCAAGAGTATTAATTGGGCGTGATACACGGATATCAGGAACGATGTTAGAAGGGGCATTAGTGGCTGGTTTATTATCTATTGGTGCTGAAGTAATGCGTTTAGGTGTTATTTCTACACCAGGTGTAGCTTATCTAACTAGAGCAACTAGTGCACAAGCAGGTATTATGATTTCGGCTTCTCATAATCCGGTGGAAGATAACGGGATTAAATTCTTCGGGCCGGATGGATTTAAGCTTTTAGATGAACAGGAAGCGGAAATCGAAAACTTAATGGATGGAGAAGATAATTTACCTCGCCCTGTTGGAGCTGACGTCGGAGTCGTTTCCGATTACTTTGAAGCAGGACATAAGTATTTATCTTTTCTAAAGGAATCGATTGATAATGATTTTGTAGATATGCGAATTGCACTAGATTGTGCCCATGGCGCTACCTCAAGTTTAGCAACTCATTTATTTGCTGATTTAGAAGCGGACATTTATACGATTGGTGCTTCTCCTGATGGATTAAATATTAATGATGGCGTAGGTTCAACTCACCCTGAAACGCTTCAAGCGTTTGTGTCAGAAAAGAATGCAGATATTGGGTTAGCTTTTGATGGTGATGGGGACCGTCTTATTGCCGTTGATGAGAAAGGTAATATTGTAGACGGGGATCAAATCATGTTTATTTGTGGTAAGTATATGAACGAAAAAGGATTCCTTCGTCATAACACGATTGTTTCTACGGTGATGAGTAATATCGGTTTTTATAAGGCGTTAGAAGAAAATGGGATGCGCAGTGAGAAGACGGCCGTAGGAGACCGTTATGTAATGGAGGAAATGCGTAAAGGTGGCTATAACCTTGGTGGTGAGCAATCTGGACACATTATTTTCCTAGATTACAGTACGACAGGAGACGGGTTACTATCTGCTATCCAGCTAGTTAACGTCATGAAGGAAACAGGTAAACCACTATCTGAGCTAGCTAGTGAGATGACAGTTTACCCTCAAGTGTTAAAAAACGTGAAAGTAACGGATAAAGAAAAGGCCTTAAACGATCCAACAATTAAGCAGGAAGTAGAAAAGGTTGAAGCGGCATTAGGTAGTAATGGTCGTGTATTAGTAAGACCATCTGGTACTGAACCTTTAGTTCGCGTTATGGTGGAAGCACCGACGAAAGAAGAGTGTGACCAATATACGGAACAAATCGCTAAAGTAATTGAAGATTTACTGGGAATAAAATAAGATAAGAAACTGCTCTCGTAATAAGAGGGCAGTTTTTTTGTTAACGTTAAAAAATATAATTCTGAGAACTGTCAGATAATAAAAAATACGTTATACTATTTATAGCAGTAAAAAATTACAGTTTTCTAAAATGGAGGGGAAGAAAAATGTTGAGTTTTCCAAAACCAACAGTAGAGCAGTTCCTACGGACGTATGTTATTAGTGATTTTACAGTGAGTAAGGATGAAAAAAGGTTATTATTTAATAGTAATTTAAATGGAAAAATGAACCTATGGGCAATGGATCTTCCAGATACATATCCATATTTATTTGCACAAAAAGACCAATCTGCTAATTTCATTAAGATTGATCCTGAAGGTCGTTATGTTTTAACTGGATATGATAATGACGGGGATGAAAATTACCAAATTTATTCATTACCAAGTGAAGGTGGTATGCCACAAGCGCTTATTACCGGTGAGCCAAATGAAAAGTATTACTTCACTCATTTAAGTGATGATGGGAAAAGAGTATATTATGTAACTTCAGAAGGAAACCCAAACTTCTTAAATGCTCGGGTTCGCAATTTAGAGGACAATTCCGATACACTTCTACATGAAGGGGAAGCGGGTCCTACGTACTTAGCTGGCGTATCAGAAAAAGAGGATGTTTTTGTTTATACGCGTCTTTTCGCAAACACATATATTCAACTGTTTGTAAAAGAAGGAGACCAAATGGTGAGCCTAACTCCAGATCCGGAAAAGGTTCATGTAGCAACAGTTCCCGTATTTGTAGGGGAAAAGGACATCTACTTTACAACGAACTATGAACAAGAATATAGTTATGTAGCAAAATTTAATTTGGATACGAAAAAGTTTGAAACAGTACTTCAAGTAGAGAAGGAGAGCGTTAGCGACGTTAAGTATGATAAGGAAAATAACCTTCTTTATGTCGTAACGGAAAAAGGTGTAGAGGATATCTTATATCGATATGATTTAAGCTCTAACAAGTTAGAGAAACTTTCTACTCCGTTTGATGTTTTAGAAAAACTAGTGGTGACAAAGCCTGGTAATTTATATGTGTTAGGTCGTAGTGCTACTATACCGTTTAATATTTATAAATCTACTGATGGGTCCGATTGGGAATCTTTGACTAATAACCGTGTACTTGGTGTGAGCCAAGAAGAGATGGTCGAACCGGAAGTGGTAACATATCAATCATTTGATGGAATGGAAATAGAAGCATTATTATTCCGTGCAAATCCGGAGAATGACAATGGACACACGATTTTCTGGCCGCATGGTGGGCCACAAGCTTCAGAACGTAAAATGTTCCGTGCAATGTTCCAAAGTGCATTAAATCGTGGGTATACGATTTTTGCACCGAACTTCCGAGGTAGTACTGGTTATGGTTCTTCCTTTGTGAAATTAGTGGAACAAGACTGGGGACATGGACCGAGACTAGATTGTGTCGCGGGTATTGAGTGGTTATTTGAAAATAATATCACAAACCGTGATAAGCTATTCCTTGTAGGAGGAAGCTATGGTGGATATATGGCATTGCTATTACATGGTCGCCATCCAGAGTATTTTAAGGCAGTAGTCGATATCTTTGGACCGTCTGATTTATTTACCTTTGTAAACTCTGTACCTCCACATTGGAAACCGATGATGGAGCGTTGGGTTGGAGACCCTGAGCGTGATAAGGAACGCTTTATTACAGATTCTCCAATTACGTATCTTGAATCAATGGTTAAACCAATGCTTGTTATCCAAGGAGCAAAAGACCCTCGAGTTGTAAAAGAAGAGTCTGACCAGATTGTTGATAAGCTAAAAGCATTAGATAGAGAAGTCGAGTACCTTGTTTTAGAAGATGAGGGACATGGATTTTCTAAGAAAGAAAATGAAATTAAAGTATATAATATGATGCTTGATTTTCTGGAGAAACATCAAGGTTAATAAGTGAAGCACATGGGTTTAACATCCATGTGCTTATATTTTTAGGAGTTAAAAATTAACGAAACAAAGAAAATGTCATATAATATTAAATGTCACCATGAGATAATGATTGACCAAATGCCATTACATCCTGTAAGATAAATTGGTATCTATTCTTCAGGTTATTTTTTGCCAAGAATAGGGTGACTAAAAAAATGAAATAGTAAGGAGGATCGTAGCAAATAATAATAAAGCGCCTGGACTATTTTCTGTACGGAAATTGAAAATAGTTGACGAGGAAGAAGGTTATCGAGATTTATCGGCGGGTGCCTTCCGATTGCACACTCCAGTCGTCATGCTTTTTTCGAAAAACAGTAGGGTGACCTATTGCACAAAGGAAAAAAGTTGAGTGTAATAATAGACTAAAACACGAGAAAGGGGCAGCACTACGCCCCGTAGAAAGTAATTTCATCTTTCATAGGTCGTTTGTTGCCCCTTAGAGGAGGAACACAACGAATGTGTGGAATTGTAGGATATATCGGACAACAGGATTCAAAAGAAGTATTACTAAACGGACTAGAAAAACTAGAATATCGTGGATATGACTCTGCAGGTATTGCAGTACTTAATGATAGTGGATTAAATCTTTTCAAAGTAAAAGGCAGAATCGCTGCTTTAAGAGAATCAGTAGATGAAACGATTCATGCGACAATGGGGATTGGTCATACGCGTTGGGCTACACATGGAGAGCCTAGTGTAGATAATGCTCACCCTCATCAAAGTGCTAACGGGAGATTTACTCTTGTGCATAATGGTGTTATTGAGAACTATCTAGATTTAAAGCGTGAATACCTTCAAGATGTTACGTTTAAGAGTGAAACGGACACAGAAGTTATTGTTCAATTAATTGAAAAGTTTTATGAAACTAACCAAAGTACACTAGAAAGCTTCCGCCAAACTATGGAGCTTTTAAAAGGTTCTTATGCGATTGCTATGATCGACAATGAAGATCCGGAAACACTTTATGTTTCTAAAAATAAAAGTCCTTTATTAGTTGGATTAGGTAATGGATTTAATGTCGTTGCAAGTGACGCAATGGCTACATTAAAGGTAACAGATCAATATCTTGAAATTCACGATAAAGAAATCGTTGTCGTGAATCGTGAATCTGTAACCATCCAACAGCTTGATGGTGAAGTGCAAGAACGCAAACCGTTTACTGCATTAATTGATGCAAGTGATATTGAAAAAGGTACGTACCCACACTTCATGCTTAAAGAAATTGATGAGCAGCCTATCGTGATGCGTAAAATCATCAAAGAATATCAGAATGAAGATAATGAACTTAAATTGGATGAAGATATTCGTGCAGCAATGAAGGCTAGTGACCGTATTTATATCATTGCAGCTGGAACTAGCTATCATGCTGGTCTAGTGGGTAAAAACTTAATTGAAAAAATCGCACAAATTCCAGTAGAGGTTCATGTTGCTAGTGAATTCTCTTACAACATGCCATTATTGTCAGAAAAACCGTTATTTATCTTCATTTCTCAAAGTGGAGAAACGGCAGATAGTCGTACAGTATTAGTTAAGATTAAAGAAATGGGATATCCAGCACTAACCGTAACGAACGTGCCAGGATCCACCCTTTCTCGTGAAGCAGATTACACATTACACCTACATGCAGGACCTGAGATCGCAGTAGCATCGACAAAAGCTTACACGGCACAGATTGCAGTACTTTCTATTTTAGCGGTAGACACTGCACATGCAAAAGGTATTAAGGTAGACTTTGACTTAATGCAAGAGCTTGCGATTGTTGCGAATGCGATGGACGTTTTAACTGCACAAAAAGAAGAGCTAGAACAGCTTACAAAAGAATATTTAGAAACGACTCGCAATGCATTCTATATTGGACGCGGTATGGATTATTATGTTTCTTTAGAAGGATCATTGAAACTAAAAGAAATTTCTTATATCCAAGCGGAAGGCTTTGCAGGTGGAGAATTAAAACACGGAACTATCGCATTGATTGAAAAAGGTACTCCAGTAATTGCTATTGCAACACAAGAGAGTGTGAACTATTCCATTCGCGGTAATGTTCAAGAAGTAGTTGCACGTGGTGCCAACGCCCTGATCATTAGCATGAAAGGTCTTGAACAAGATGACGATGCATTCGTTATCCCAGCGGTACACGAATTATTAACACCACTTGCAGCGGTTATTCCGTTACAAATTATCGCATATTATGCAGCTCTACACCGTGGAGCAGATGTTGATAAGCCTCGTAACTTGGCTAAGAGTGTAACGGTGGAGTAGGAGGTTAAGTATAAAAAAAGATGGTGTCTAGTGTCCAGTAACATTATAGTTGGTAAATTTCAATAAAGTGGATAGAAACATTTTTTTAACCCTCTGTTCTAAAATAGGAACAGAGGGTTTTTTATATGGTTACTTTGTTGTGATTATCTTAAAATTTATGGGAGCCAATTGTTGATGAAACTAAGAATTGGATATTTATGTTAAAATACATATAGGATTCTGAATATTAAGTACTTCAACTAACGGAGCAGGATAGTTTAATAAGATGAAAACTGTGGCAAGGAGAGAACTAATGGTAGCAAATAAAAGAAAGAGAAGAATAGGAAAAGGGAAAATTATAATTATATTTGGCGTATTATTATTGTCGTTTATTTTTCTATTTAATTATTATGCCTCAACTTCCTATTACGGAACAATAGAAATTAGAGAATTAAAACAAGATAATAATGAATATGTTGTAGCTGTAGAAGGAGACTTTGGAGTTAAAAAGGCTAATTTTAATGAAAAAGAAACATTTAACATAGTTGAAAATGAAGAATTCAGAGTGGGAAACATTACTGAAATTTGGAATGACTTATCAGAAGGTAAATTATTTCAAGTACTTTTGAAGGCTTATGATAATCGTAATGAATTTACCTTAGAAAGAATCTATCTTGATTAATCAATTTAACTAAAGGGTGCAATAGTTAAAAAAAGGTGATCCAACTGGATTACCTTGATGTGTCAAAATTCTATTATTATTTTCTGAATATTATGCTATTGTTGAGGTGGATGTTATTTAACTATAGGAGCAGAAGAGTTTAATAAAAATAGAAATTCATTCAAAGTTAGAAAGAGAGGGTGAACTTATGAAATTACTTAGATACTATCCATACTTTGTAGCATTTGGATTTAGCATTATAATGTATTACCTGATTGCGATAGACCTTGTTCATGTAGAAGGACGTATATTGATATTTTTTCCTACACTTATTTTTACATTTATAATTGCAAGGTTTTATCATTTGAATTTTTATAAATCATTTTTTGTTTCATTATCATTCTTTATTATTGGAGCATTTTTTTTGTTTTTTGTAATTAACTACACTTCACCTTACGCATTAACATTGCACAATCTGGCTTTCCCAGTCTTTTTAGGAGCAATTATTGTAGGAATCATAATTGGATTGATTGTAGAGAAACGTGGAAAATAATTATTATTTTGATAATCTTATTTTGCTAAAGGGTGCTTTAATTGAACAAGCCAAATTTACAATAAAGTGAGCTGAGCCTAATTGTTTAATTAAAACAATTAGGCTTTTTATTCTCCAAAATATATCTACAGAAAGTGGGGAAAATTTACTAACTTTAATGTAATTAATATTTTTCCGGCCATGCAAATTTACTAACTTTAATGTAATTATTTTGTTTGCAGAAGAACGTAAATCACTTGTTATATAGGCATTCTATATTTACTAACTATAATGTTACTGGACAATCTCTCTGTCTTATTCTTCTTCCCCACGCTAAAAAGTCGGTACCTACTGCTAAATAGTTGGTATCCAAACGGCAAGGAAGCGGGAAGAGCAGCGGGCTGTCTATTATGTAATCAATCATTATTCAATAGGTTTTTTCAATCAAAAATCAATATCAACTCGGGGCTGGATTCAATATGATCCAGTCCTTTTTCTTTTACTCAATATCCCTCAATCACTTGTTCAATAAGGGTTCCAAACAACCTTTCTCAAATTCTCTTGTGTCTATTCCGTTGTTTTCCTCACTGTATAAACCCGTAGGGTTTCAGTTCTTTTTCGTGTATTTCTCAACGTGTTTTTTCAATCTTTTCTCTTGATTCTTCCCTCCATTATGGAAGAACTATTTAACATTGTCCGAATATTCGATACAACCCAGAACGGAAAAAAGAGGTCGAAAATGGGTGTTTTGGGGAAGAACTATATAACATAATGGAATGAAGAAAAAAGGCGAGATAAGAGGGTGGGGCTTAGAGCGGCAAGGGCTTGAGGGGAGTGAGAGGGGAAGGGAAGCGGGGAAGAACTTTTTGGCAGGGGAATAGTAAGGAAGAAAATTGATTACACTATTTAGAAGTTTATCTGAGGGCGATCAAGCTGAGATAATAGGGGCTATGGAACTGAAATTACTAAGGTATAAATAATCACGGGAACGTCTATCAAGTTCGACAATGTAATTAATATAGTGTGCAAACTAACGAGGAGCTGAGTAATCAGGCTTATAACCCGAAAAAATTATATAGCATTGATGGGGGTGATACAATAAGACTTCAACTCATGGAATATCAAAAAAGTGCTGAAGTATACTTCCTAAATCATTTGAAAACTGCAATGTACGATTCTCTATCGATTGTGATTGGTTTTGTGCAGATGGTACTCAAAATTACAATTTTATTAATTTATATAGGTCACATTGTCTTATTGTATAAAAGTTTTATTAGTAGTCTGGTTCTCTTTGAACGGGGCTATTTTATTTTAATTTAATAAAACAAATTTCACTGAATAATTGTATTAAAATTCAAACTATTCGTTGACATTATGTACTGGCGGAGTGTAATGTAATGCTAAATAGAGAAAGAAAATATGATATATGAAAGAAGGGGTGAAATTTGATACAACAAATTATTTGTCAGAATGTAGAGAAGGCGTTTAAAGGAGATGGAACGAAAACGATAGCATTAAAAAATGTGGATTTAACGTTTGAAAAAGGAGAATTTACGGCGATCATTGGTCCATCAGGTTCAGGTAAATCTACCTTGTTAAGTTTACTAGGGACCTTAGACAAGCCTAGTGAAGGCACCATTACATATGATGGTGAAGAAATCTTTAAAAAGAGTAAAAGTAAAATTGCAGATTTTCGCTTTCAAGAAATCGGGTTTATCTTTCAACAATTTCATCTACTTCCCACTTTAACTGCCCTAGAAAATGTCCTAACTCCATTGTTTTCCCGAAAAGTCCCATACAACAAATTGGAACGAGCGAAAGAAGTCTTAGAACAAGTAGGCCTACAAGATAAAATGAATTCACTTCCGTCGCAATTGTCAGGTGGTCAACAGCAACGTGTTGCCATTGCAAGAGCGATTGTCCATAAGCCTAGCTGGTTACTCGCGGATGAGCCTACCGGTAATTTAGATACGGAAACTGGTGAACGTATTTATGATTTATTAAAAGAGTTAAATGAGCAAGAAAGCTGTGGTGTGTTATTTGTAACTCATGATCCAGCACTAGCAGCTAAGGCCAATCGTATTATCACAATGAAGGATGGGGTAGTGCTTTCTGATAAGGCTGGTGTCCCTTCATGATTCGCTTTATTTGGCAAAATTGGTGGAGACGGAAGGAACGGTTTATTCTTCTCATCATTGGTGCCTTTATTGTAAGTGCCGGATTAACTTACCTAATTGGGTTATCTGAGACAAATAAAGGAACCGTCGTTGATACCTTACAGAAACGGTGGTCTGCTTCGTATGATATTGTAGTCCGACCCGAGGGGACTCGAAGCGTGACAGAGGAGAAAAAGTTACTAGAACCGAACTACCTAAGTGGCTTAAGTGGTGGCATTAGTGTTGAGCAATATGAAGCTATTAAGGATATTCCGGGTGTTGAAGTTGCAGCGCCAATTGCGATGATTGGCTATGCTGACTATGAGGTTAACTTTGGTTATGCAGAATTGCCAGAGGACGGCATTTATAGGAGGATAATGAAGACCACGGTTGACAACGGGTTAGGTAAAAGAAATGACATATCTGATTATTATTTTGTAAGTGATATTTGGGATAATATGAATAAGGGCCCAGAATATGGAGTAGGTAGCCCTTACCCGGATTTAACTGTTTACTCTTATTCACTGTTAGCTGGAATTGATCCAGAGCAAGAAGCAAAACTAGTCGGCTTAGATGAGGCAATCATTCCCTTGGGAACAAGTAGGTATTTTAATGAGTCTGATGAATATTACTTTAATGAAACTAACGGAGGACATCATGAGTTTCCAATCATCGTAAATCAACAAACATTCGTAGATAAAGTAGAAAGTATTACATTTGAACGTTTGAACATACCTATTAACAAAGAGAATGCAAATGAAGTAATGGAAATGGTAAAAGAAAATGGAGGAGGAAAATATCTAGATTCTATAGAAGGAAAGGTTGTCGAGACATTTACCTATACGGGTGAAGAAGCCTTTCAAAAGTTTATTAATGAAAAGACGGGTGTGGACTGGAAAACTGGTAAAGTACTTCCGGTTGAAGATAAGGAAGAATCAGAGGAGATTATTGGAAATTCTGGCGAGGATAACATAACTGGGATGGTTTATAAACCGAGTCCACTGGAGTACCACGAAATTGGAAGCCCTTATGCGGATAGGTGGCCATATACGTATCAAGTAATACCATTTCAAAATGGGGAAAATACCGTACCATTATATAGAAATCAAGAATCCTATCGTGAACCGGTTTTAATAGAGGAGGAATTTATTAATTATCCTCGAATTAAACCAAGCTGGATTGGCTTCTATGATGCTAGTAAACTAGCAATTTCAAAGGATCCAACGACAGAATTGCCAATGGAAACCTATCGACCAGCAACTGCCGAATTTGTAATGGATACTGAAGGTAATCCAGTGAATCCACCAAAACAATTAAAGCCTATCGGGGATCCAAATTACTTTTTAACAGAACCTCCAGGAATGCTTACCACAATTGAAGTGGCCGAAAAAATACTAGGTGATGAACCAATTTCGGCGATTCGGATTAAAGTTGCAGGTGTTACGGATTTAAGTGATGAGAGTCAAAAAATATTAGAAAAAGTTGCCTCAGAGATTGATAATAAAACTGGTCTTATCACAGACATCACTTTAGGTTCCTCACCACAGTTAGCATTAACATTTGTTCCCGGATTAAATGATGAAAGCGATATAGGTTGGTTACAACAACCATGGGTGAATATTGGATCTTCTATATCTATCTTTAGAGAAACTAAAATTGGCTTTTCAGGTGTGGTTGCAAGTGTAATAGCTGTAGCAATTGTTTACGTCTGGGCATCTGGAATAGTTAACTTGTTGGCTAGGAGAAAAGAATTTGCGGTATTATTATCTGTTGGTTGGAGACCAAATCAATTAAGTCGATTATTATTTATAGAGTCTAGCATAATGGGTGTTTTTGTTGCATTAATTTCTTGGATGATGCTTGGCTTTGTGTATATGTCAGGTGAAGCAACAATATCATTTAACCGTTTCTTATGGACTGGTTTGTTTGGACTTATTGTTTATGTACTAGGATCATTCATTCCGATGGTTTTAACCCGGAATATTTCCTCTTATGAAGCAATGCGTACAGGAGAAATATCTGGTAAAAGTAAGCGATTGTTCCGAGCCAAAGGAATTAATCGTATGGCATTTAACCATTTTATTGGAAAGTGGAAGCGGAGTATTCTTTCGGTTATTTCTATAGCCTTACCAACTGCCCTCTTGGCTGTATTTTTGTACATTACTTTTCGACTTAGAGGGATTATGTATACATCACTACTAGGGGAGTACGTGGCATTAGAGATAGGACCCGCTCATTATGTTGCAATCATAGTGTCATTAATTATTGCCGTCCTAACAACTGCTGAAATTATGTGGCAAAATGTTTCGGAAAGGAGTGAAGAAATTTCCTTACTGCAGGCGATAGGATGGAAAAGATGGAGTATTCGTAGGCTAATCCTTGCCGAAGGGGTGTTTAGTGGTTTTTTTGCTGCAATAATTGGTCTGGCACTTGCATTTCTGATGATGTGGGGTTTATACGGTGCATTTCCTACAGAGGAGATTTCATTCATATTGGCAACTGGATTAATTCCAGTAGTGATTGGTTTAATCGGAACAATCTTCCCAGCAGAGCGTGCGGTTCGTATTGTACCTAGTCAGGGAATTGGAGGAAACTTCTCCAATAAAAAAACTTCTGAGCGACGTTTGAGATGGGTTGTAATTTCTACATTTACTTTATTAGTTGGCACCTTTTTGTTTACTATGGTAAAGGTTGCACCAAATATTGAACGGGATGTTTCCAAAGGTGAGGTGGAACAAGCATTTAGCCCGACAGAAGGGGATATTGCGGATGGGGAGACTAAGAATAAAGTTGAAAAAAGTCCAGCTTCCAGTGAACCTGATAACGAGGGTAGCCAAGAAGTACCTAGGGAGTATTTGTTGGAATTTAATTCAGATGAAACCAGTAAAGATGCGGGGTGGGGTGGTGTACTACTCTATTCAGCTAAAGAAGTAAAGAGTACCTTACCGGCACCTGAAACAGGGATGAAAAATATCGCAATAGAGTATTCCTTTGAAATATTAGATTCTGCTACCTATGAAATGCGCCCGAAGAAAGACTTTTCGCTTATTGTTGATGAATCAACTTTTCTTCCAGAAGATATTAAGGTGCTTGATGCAGAAGCATGGGAAGAAGAACAATGGTTAAAAGGATACCATGGAGGAAGTATTCGTGCAGTGTTAGAATTCACTGTTCCGGAATCTGTTGTAAGTTATGGCTTATTGTTTAAGAACCGAACAATCGGAAAGGGTATAATGATTAGATTTAATTAGGCATCAAATTTGTTAATGAAAGTGAATGAAGCCCTTATATGGTACCTCTGTATTAAAAGAATACAGGGGTACTTGTTTAATTACAGCAAATTAAAGAAAGTTATATGAAGCCTTCCCGATAATTAACGTCGTACAAATTAATTATGTTTAGTTACTAACATTAATGTCAGAGTTATAAAATGGGGAAAATCCAGTTACCAACATTAATGTAATTTTAAAAAATGTATCAAAACGGTGAATACCTTGATACGAAAGGATTCTTTAGTTACCAACAATAATGTCCGTGAACAATGTTGTCTATTGTCCAGTAACATTATAGTTCGTAAATTTACATTAAACTTCGTACATTTGCATTATAGTTAGTAAATTTACAATAAAGTTGGTAAATTTCAATAAAGTAGATAGATACATTTTTTCACCCTCTGCCACTAATAGGAACAGAGGGTTTTTTTATTTGGTTACTTTATAATGATAGAAAATCTTACAATTTGTCGGGCTTAATTGTTGAGGAACTATTTGAGCTAAGAATTGGATGTTTATGTTAAAATACATATAACATTTAGAGTATTAAGTACTTCAATTAACGGGGCAGCTTAGTGGAAGAAGAGTGGATGATAAATTGCCTTTTTTTAAAAGTATAGAGGTGAGAGACATATGGGAAAAGGAATGATTTAATGAAAAAAGTCTATTTAATCCTATTTGCTTCAACTGCTATCATGATTGTTTTTGTTTTAAACAGTATATTTGATAAGCATGATCAAACTATTTACGTAGCTATAAATGGAAATGATCAAAATGCTGGTACAAGATCAAAGCCATTTCGCACACTAAAAAAAGCGGCTTCAGAAGCAGATGCTGGGACAACCGTCCTCATACGTAAAGGAAACTATAATGAAAAGCTTGTGGTTGAACATAGTGGCACCAAATCAAAACCAATTACTTTTAAAGCCTACAACAAGGAGAAAGTTGTGCTTAGTGGAAAGGACCTTAAGGATGTTGAAGGAGATACATCCTTAGTTACGATAAATAATAAAAACTACGTGACCATTAGTGGACTAATTATTCAGGATTTATCTACTGATTTAGCAGATGAAACAGTAATGGGGATTTATGTAACAGGATCTAGCAACCATATTACAATAGAAAATAACAATGTTCAGCGGATTGAAACCCATGCGGATAATGGGAATGGACATGGGATAGCTATATATGGAACTGGCACAATGAAAGATATAAATATTGTGAATAATACGTTGCAAGATTTAAAACTCGGTTCAAGTGAATCTCTTGTCCTAAATGGAAATATTGACGGTTTTAAAGTGGAAAATAATATAGTTCGCCGAAGTGATAATATTGGGATCGATATGATTGGTTATGAAGGCACGTCAAATGATAAAAAAGTGGACTATGTGCGAAATGGTATAGTAAAGAATAATAAAGTTTATGAAATATCTTCTTATGGCAATCCATCTTATGGAGATGATTATTCAGCTGGCGGAATTTATGTAGATGGTGGAAAGAATATAACCATTGAAAAGAATACCATTTATAAAAGTGATATTGGAATTGAAGCAACCTCTGAGCATGCTAAAAAATACGCTGATAACATTAAGATAATGAATAATATTATTTATGACAACTTTTACACCGGGATATCAATTGGTGGGTATGATGAAAATCGTGGAGGTACGATTAACTCTACTATCTCTCAAAATATTCTTTTTCGAAATGACACGAAGGGGCTATATGGGGGACAGCTTTTATTACAACATGATACAAAAAACAATGTGATAGAAAGAAATATTTTAACCGCTGGACCATCGCGGATTTTTATCTCCAACTATTTTACAACTAATCAAGAAAATAAACTACAAAAGAATGTATTTCATAAAGAAAAAGGAGAAACGGGTATTTGGATATGGAAAGAGGAAGAATATACATCTTTTCCGGAATTCAAAAAAGCTTCAAAAAGTGATGAAGAATCCAGTTATTTAGATCCAGGATATCAAAATGCAAACAAATATGATTTTAGGCTGAAAAAGGATTCGCCTGCAAAAAAAATTGTAGACTAATTTTGAATCTAATAATCTAGCTCTTTTGATATTCTAAACATCTACAAGACGTCAGACTTGTTCTGCTCTTATTAGTAATGTGGGGTCTATGCTAGTGGAGATAATTCCATACTAGCTCTTCTTCGATTAATTATTGCTGTAAGTAAGGAAATTAAAGCTATTATTGTAACTATACGCTTTAGTTCATATTTTGATTCTACATCTTACCGATGATTAAATGGGATAGTTACTTTCCAAGACTTTGATAATAATTTAGTGTTAGCCTTTGTGACATGTACCCAATAACTATCTTTCGTTATAGGGTGGCATATAATTAATAAAACTGGAAGGGAGTGATTAATCCAATAATTGTAATGTTTTAATTCTCCTCTATAGATAAATCCTTCTCCGTTTTGTTCATTAAAAAAGATATGCCACATTTTATCTGAATTGCTATTAAGTAAAGGTACATAAGATGGTAATAAAAAAGTAGTAGGAATAGTAAACAAACTATATATTATTGATGTACTTTACTGAGCTTTCCTAACTTAAAGAGACAAGGAAATAAAAAATGAACTATTTTTCACAGCGGATATAAATAAATATATATATTCTTAAAAAGACTGTCCTAAGGGATAGTCTTTTTTGTCAGTGTAATATATGGTTTATTTGTTTAACTTTAAAAAATCCCTATGAGCGAACTTAATAAAATTGGGAATGAACAAATTTAATGCCTTCAAATATAGCCACACCAGTAAAGGTACAGTTCGTATTGCTTATTCTTAGGTACTTCCCACGACCATAACAAATAAAAGATTAGTCCGGTTTGGACTAATCTCTTGTCTACAACATTATAACAAAGTACATGCTTAGTATGAAATTGAACCGCCGTATACGGAACCGTATGTACGGTGGTGCTAAATACTCCCTCCTACCGATGTATTCATCAAACTTGCGCACGTTATATAGGGTTAGAGTTCCAAATCGCAAATGTTATATTAGTGGTATGTTATTTTATGGATATTAAACTTTACAAATATAGCGTGATACTCACTATAAAACGGGTATATTTTTACTTGATAATTCCCCGTTCCTTAACTCAAACTGTAAATCTCCATATTTGGCCAACTCAAGGTCATGAGTAACTAGAATAATGGTTACTCCTTTTTTCTGTATATCCTTAAGCAAATTCATAATATTATCTCGATTATCGACATCTAAATTTCCTGTTGGTTCATCACAAAGAATTAGTTTAGGGTCATTCATTAATGCCCTAGCAATTGCGACACGTTGTTTTTCTCCCCCTGATAATTGAGATGGCATATGGTGATTTCTATCATTTAGGCCGACCAAATGGAGTAGGTCGTTTGCTCTTTTTTCGGCATCTTTCCTTGATTTAATCGGTAGTTGAGGAACAACCACATTGGTTAGGACGTCAAACTGTTCAAATAATTGAAAATCCTGGAACACGTATCCAATATGGTCTCTTCGGAATTTACGTCTTTCCTCTTCTGATGAGGATTTAGGGTTTAACGCATCTAATAAAACTTCCCCTGAATCCGCTTGTTCAATCGCAGATAAGCAACGTAATAACGTTGTTTTCCCGGAACCAGATGGACCGGTAATCGTCAGCCATTTCCCAGATTCAATAACAAGATTAATATTCTTTAAAACATGTACGGTCTCAACCTGTGTTTCGTATGACTTATTCACATTATGAAGCTCGATTCGCAATTTTACCACCCCTTCTTACATTCACACGATACAATGTTATTGTCGATCCTATTATTGTAGCTGCCAAAATGAGCAGGAAGCCTAAAAATCCTAATAGAACGGTTATCATTGTAATTTCTGTTACTAGGATTGTAATGATTAAACTTGTAATCCAACCAACCAAAGTAGAGAGTCCTGCCCAGATAAGAACTTCTTTTTGAAAATAGCCTTGTATAGCCTTTTTACCCCATCCAAGAATTTGAAATAGCTGTATCTCTGACTTTCGTGCATTCCACATGCGATTTAATGATTGAAAGACGGTGGTTAAACTTAGTACATATAATAAAACGATAACCAAATAGAATATCCCTTCTATTTCACCGTGTATAAAGGAACCTAATCTTGTTTTGGTCGTTCGTTCTACATTTTGAATTAAAAAGAATGGTAGAAAACAAGTTAAAATTGCCATGAAGAAAAGTTGAATACTAGATGCAAGTAATTTATTTCGATAGAATCGAATGTTTTGTATGGTAACCGACTTCGATTGTCTCTTAATTAAACGTACTTTATCCTTTTTAATTTTGTCAGCTATTAAAAATAATAAAATATTAACTCCACTTACAATAATTGAAATAATAAAAGGCAGCCACTGATTGTTCCATATTCCAAGGCAAATAAATCCGATGGAAACGAGGGCAATTGGAATACCGAGAACGAACGAGAATTCTTTGTATCGGATGCCACGTATAAGTTTTTCAGACCAACCTAAATGGGCGAGTAATTGCTCATCTTTTTTTCTATCAGCCAATACAATAAAATAAGTATACCCGACAAATGTTAATGCTACCAATCCATAGAGAACCGTTAACGCAACTTGCATCATATTCCAGCTGGATACGACTGTGCCAGCAGCACCAAGTGTCGTAAAGGATTGAACAACTTGGCCGATCCCTTCTACATCTACCGTTAGGTTCTGTAGAGAAGCCCCAGCTACGATATCAACGGTAAATCCTTGTTCTCTCCACTCATTGGCTAATTCCTCAATTAACTTTTCGGCTTTCTTATCATAACCAGTTAGCCCTGCTACTTTCACACGGATGGCATCAATTGGCGCATCGCTCTTCACCCTTTCAGCCTCTTCTATCGCAATTAATCCATGTGCAGGGGTTGTGATGAAGCTACCTGGCACAGCTGTTGGTTGTAGCTTGATAGATTCATCGGATGCTAGGTAAGGCATTTCTCGCCCATAAATACCTAGGGGGGCTGAGGCTAATGACTCCGTATTTTCTTTGATTGAAAACGTGCCATTTTCAATTAGCCCAAAATACTCTTCATCATTTTCCGCTTCATATAATCTATCTTTATTTAATTTATATAACTCCACTTCTTTCAGGTTGCGATAGGTTGGGACTTTATACACATCATCCAAACCAGTCTGCTTTACGAATAGTGTGTTATCTTCCTTTATTTCATAGACAACAGGCTCAAGAAGGTATCCTATCCGTTGACTGTGCTCATCATAAGTCCCAGCATACACTTCATCCTCCTCAAGGTCTTCAATCCCTCCGATTAATCTAAACGTCGTCATATTGTCATTAATTTTGAGCCTATGACTAAGAAAAGGTGAATGGCCGGCATCTGGTACAAGCTCGTTACTCTCTTCTTTCAACATCCGCTTCGTATGAATATGTTGATCAAGGATATGAAAGTAAAGAGAGGGGTCCTCAGCAAGGGTTACAATGGGCTGTCCCGCAATAAATTTTTGCTCCAATACCTCTAGTTCTTCAGAAGTGATATCCTTTAACCCATCCATTGTAAACTGAACAGTAACTGGTACTGAAACGTCCCGTAAACTCATGACTGGAGTTGAATACCTGCTTTCTTTATAGGAATTCATATGATAGGGTTCTTCTGTTAAAGGGGTAAAGTCATATCCGGTGAGTTTCCCCTCTTCTTCCGGATCAATTGCAACTACTTGATGGTAGGACTTTGGAAAATTAAATACCGCAACATCATTACCTTGATAATTATTAAGTAAATCAATGGTGGATGGATATTTCGGTGAACCTGGTACTTTATTTCCAAAATCATAGATGTACTCCCTGTCCGTTGCATATGTATTTACCCCATCACTAGTTCGATATTCCACCTCATAATATGTTGCATCCTCTTCATTTCTATCCAACATAAAGGTGCGTTCTTGTGCTGTGAATAGACCAATCGAGGCTACTGGTGCTGCTATTTCTACTTGAGGGTGATTTTTTATTTCTTTCCATTCTGCAATCGAGATTCCGCCATCACCAATACCAAGGTAGTTTTCCTCCACAAGATTCAATTGCCGTTCTAGATCTGTTTTTGCATGCGGCGGACGAATCAAGATATCGTAGGAACCTCGAGAAAAGTCTGTTATGTTCTGTGTCACCTGCTCATTTGCTTTAGCTAATATTGATAAAGTATAAGAGACTGTGCTAATCGTAATGATTAACACAGTCATTATTACAAGCATTGTTTTTGTTTTATTAATTCTAATCATACTAATTCATTCCCATCAGTATGTTATATTCGCCAAGCCATAAACCGTTGGACCAGGGCCATATGTTTCATTTGTAGCTTGTCCCCAGTAGTTATAGTCTCCATATGACTTCCAGTAATGGGACCAGGTGTAAGAAAGAGTTGTGCTCACTAATCTTTCTTTTGTTCCTGTACCATCTCCGGGATTAAATTTTAATGAGTTTCTCCCATTATTGATATTAGTACTAACTGTTATCCTTTTTGTAACATTCTGTTTTTCAGTAAAACTTTTTGGATTCAAATATGTTTCTGTCCTAGTGGAATTTAATTGTATATCTTCAGGTAGTACATCACCTAATTGTAGATCATCTGCTTGTACCGTGGAGACGCTAAATGTTAAACCTGCCATTACTATAAAACCCACCATTAGCCTTTTAATCAACTTTTTCATTTTTGATATCTCCTTTTTTAAATGGTTTTTAATTGTACTATACACTCCCTCTAGAATGTACGCGTTGTCATTTAATGCTCTAATAATTAAGCACCAGCAGTTACAAATAAAAAAACGCTAAAACTATAACCCCAATCTTTGAATCATTCCTTATTCCCCCTTTCACGCAATAAAAGTAATCAGAGGAATCTGACTACTCAATGTCATTATAACATATTGGTATATTTTAAATATTGGGAAATATATATAATAAATACGGTGATTTTTGACCATTTTGTATCGTAATTGGGAAAGTTGGAAAGTTTTCGACAAAAAACGCGGAAATAAGGAAAAAATAATATAGCAAAATGTCCTGTTTGTAATTCCTTTAATTTTGGGGAATTACTATTTAATCGTAGTGATGTTGAAATAACTATGCCTTAACTAATTCTAGTAGATGTAGAGTTTCGTTGATAGAAGCAATAGATATGCTATTACCTTCTTACTGTTTTAAGGGTAGAGGATATGCTGTTGTAATCAAAGCCAAATTCAAATTGGTCTGTCGCGGAAGAAATCACCAATGCTTTTATTCATGTAAGCCCTTTTTAGTCGCACATTAGTGAAACAAAATTGTGAGATTCTAGCTATTTGCTCTATTGTAAAAGGAGTATATAACTTTATTATGACATCGACCTGAAATTTGAATGGTATTTTGTGTGTTAGTTACGCATTTTAGTATAGAACTATTTTTTCATCTAACAGTTGTTGTAGTATGTAAATATGGAGAAGTGGTTGGGAAGATTGAAGCTCAGTCTAATAATCAGCGAGACGCACATAAAACAGGAAGATAATAGTAAGTAGTCTTTATTAAACAAACGTGTGCACTACTTTAAGAAGCAAAGGTTAATACATTTTATAACTATTGGTGTTAATTGAACAAGCTTTTGGTCGGGGAGAATTATATGGGTATACAAGAAAGCAATGAATTAAGACAACTATACCCAAAAACGACATAAGAAACGCAGAGAGTTTAACACCTCTGCCTTTTTAATTTTTATCTTTCTATAAATTCGAAATGATGCTCCCATAACTTTTTGTAGACTTTATATTCTAATTATATCATGAAGTGTGGTTTATACGAAAAATTCTGAAAGAACACCTTATGGAAGGTAAATAATGTCTGCTGTATCAAACACTAATACAGTAATAGAAGCTCTTCTCTTATCCCGCTATAGGTTGCTTTAGATTAACTAGACAATATAGAAAATATGGTTTTAAATTACAAGTTTGGTTAAAAAGGTAACGTAGTATAGAACACTTTTTTATGTCTATTTAATGGAGTTCTAATAACTGTAAAAAGAGTTATAACTTTATTATGATATCGCTCTGGATTGAGTACAGTAGGGTGTTTAGTAATGCATTCTAGAATGGAACTATTTTTCCATGCAACATTTGTTCAGTTACTGTCCAGTAATATTATTATAATTGGTAAATTTCAATACAGTGAACAGATACAGTTTTTCACCCTCTGCCCTTAAGGGACAGAGGGTTTTTGGTGATTACAATGTATGGTCAGTGGAATGATAATGGTTTCTTAATCAATTATGAGGAAGATTGAATTCAGAACGAATGATATCTATCGATACTAAATCAATGCTAAATATTGAAAATTCTATTTGTAGAGCTTCACTGCTTCCTCTAGAAAGTATAAATATTTTGAGATAAAGCTTTTTGGCTTCAAAATTTTAACTTTATTACCAAAACCAGCTAAAAACTGATAGGAAAATTGATTCTCGGGCAATTCAATTGTCGCATGGTATTCTCTTGGAGTCACTTTTGTAACGGAATTTTTTCCGTACCTCTCAATAAATTGATCTCTTACAGCAACATCTACCGATAGTTGTACAGTAACCAAACTTTGTTGTTCATTATGTTGTTTTTTTTCTTCAAATACCATATCGGATCTTGGGACAAAAAAACCATCTTTTTGGATGTTTGTTATCCTCGTCAATTTAAACGTTCGATAGTCTTTCCGTTCTACACTATAACCAAAAAGATACCAATGCATTTCCCTTAAATGTACCTTATAGGGTTCTACGAGTCTGTACGTTTTGTTTCCTATTTGATCCACATATTCAAATTTTAATAACCAATTGTTCTCAATTGCTTGCTTGATAAATAAAACCTCTTCGTTGATTTGGCTTCTCCCCGGCCAATCATAGAAAGTTAAATCAAGAGTTGGAGAAATATCTGCGCTGGTCATTCCTTTTATTTTTTGAATAGTCGTTTGAATCTCTTGATTGGTAATTAGTCTCTCAAAGCCATCTAAAGCTATAAGTATATTTTCAATATCCTTGTTATTTAGTAATCGTTTATCGAATTTATACTCTTCCATTAGCGCATATCCACCTTCAGCACCATATTCCGCATAAATGGGGATGTTTGCATAACTTAATGCTTCCATATCACGTTGAATCGTTCGTCTAGTTACATTAAAAAGTCGACTAAATTCCGATGCTGACACAACTTCTTTTTGTAATAAGATCATCACTATCGAGATAAGTCGCTCAATTTTTTTCATATTTTCCTCCCATATACGACATACAGTTGTCGTCTATGTACTATTATACTACAAGTATGAAAAGGAGGAATTAAGTTATGAAAGCAATATCTTATCTACAATTTGATGGAAGAGCAGAAGAAGCGTTAGCCTTTTATGAAAAGGCATTATCAGCAACTAGTGTAAAAATGGTGAGATTTGGTGATTTTGGTCAAGATTCCAATGCCCCATTAACAGAAGAAGAACAAAACATGATTATGGAATCTAGAATTGAGTTTTCAGGGAATACTTTAATGATTTCTGATGTTCCGTCTTTTATGCAAGCTGCGACAGGCGAAATCACAAATGGGAATACAATCCTAATTAGTATTATTGATGCTGATCCAGAAATGAATAATCAATATTTTGAAGGGCTTTCAGAAGGTGGTACTGTGATCATGCCGATATCTTCAACGCCATGGTCAGCAAGTTTTGGAATGCTAGTTGATAAGTTTGGGGTAACGTGGAAATTTAATGGTGAAGCGAGTAAATTTCTGGATGGTTTCATAAGTTAAATTTGTATTAGTAAAGTTGGGGGCTCATCAACTTTTTAACGTAGCACCAACACAAAGATAGATTTCCATAACAGACCCTGAATTTCTTACATGATTGAGGAATTTCAGGGTCTGTTTTATTTCTGTTTATCTTCGGGAATTAATTGTTGTTGATGAAGCTAAGAATTAGATTATTTATGTTAAAATGCATATAGGAATCTGAATAAATAAATAATATGAACCGTTTTTATTAAATAGTAAACACGTATTATCGCATATAACACAAAAAATTAGCTGATATAAGTCCGGTACAATACCGAACTCAAACCAGCCAAGCAATTTAGAGTGCACCAACGTGCTTAAGTCTCTTTTCTATTCTTGAAGTTCTTTCGTTTAATAATAATGAAGAAAATGAAAATCCCGTAAACTCCCAGTACTCCTGTAAGGCAGTGTGTAAGAAATTGGAGGTCTGGAGCAAAAAGTCCAAAAGTCCGCCAAGATATTCCTATACTGAAAGAGACAATTGGAATGAGAGCAACAGCGAGTAAAATCGAAAGCATACCAGAAAATATCCAAACTTTTTTATTAACGACTTTTCTACGAATAAAGCGAATTAAACTTATAGAAAAAACAACAATTAAAAGTAATACGATACCAAGCACAATCAACTGGGTACTAACACTCAATGGAGTTAACTCTGGGTTTTCCCCATTCATAATGGATCGGATTCCCTCCATCATACTTAAATAAGCAACCGCTTCTAGTTCATGGTACTTATTCGTTAAAAGAACAGCACCTAACTCCTCTTCGTGAATTAAGAATATCTCCGATCTATAATCTGTTGTTGCCCCAGTATGATAAGGATATTTATTCCCGCTTCTAGGAAAATGCCAGCCTAAACCATATCGTTGGCCACTTTCTGGTGGTGATAGTAATTGGGCTAAACTTCTTTCATTTAATAATTCACCACCCTGAAACATGAAATCAATAAACTTAATAAGGTCACTTGAAGTTGACGTCATATAGCCGTATGGTGCTCCCGAATGATCATACAACCCATCCCCTTTAACCGGTTGACCAAACCATGATTGGTAGCCAGGTACTAAACCTTTGTCTATAGCACTTTCATAGTCTGCCGTCGTGTTTTGCATATCCAGTGGTGCGAAAATATGATTATTCATATAGGATGAGAATGCCTGATTAGAAACCGCCTCAATAATAGCTCCTAATAGCAGATAGTTGGCTGAGTTATATTCATATACCTCTCCGGGACTTTGCCGTAATTCTACGCCGCTTAGTTCTTCAACGGCTTGTGTGATGCCAGATTGTTCATCACGATTCTCTTGATCTGTTACTTTCAGCCCCTCATAGGCACTTATCCCACTGGTTTGTTCCAATAAATGACGTACCGTTATTGAATTATTACTATCGGTTTGATAGGTAAACCACGGGATGTACGTTTCGATTGGTTCATCTAGTTTAATTTCCCCTTCATCTACTAACCCCATTATTGCAAGTGATGTTAAAGGCTTACTTATCGAACCTATTAGAAAAGTTGTGTCTTCGCTAACTGGTGAACCGTCACTCATTGTCCCCCAGCTATCTTGAAAAATGATATTCTCTTTATGTATGACTGCGAGTGTGGCACCAGGTATGTTATATTCCTCCAGCGCCTTATCCATAAAAGATTGAATTTTGTTAGTGGTATTGATCCTTTTATCTGCAAATGAATGGAAAGGGGTGATAATAAGGATTAAAGTAAATAACATCGCGACTATTTTTCTCATTTGGTTTCTCCCTTGTACCCTTAATATTTATTAAACACTTTAGTCAGAATCCGAAATTTTTATATAAAGCTCTACTAATTCGGTTAAAAGTTTATATGAATGGTCTATATCAAATTGATCATTGACTATTTTTTGTAATGCCAGGCCATCAAAACAAGCCAATAATATACTTGCAAGTGCCTTGGCATCTAGGGAATTTTTCACCATCTGTTGCAAAGGATTAGCAAGACTCTCTCTTCCATTGTTGAGAATAGAGTCCACTTGATTTTCGAGATGACCGCCTTTGTCCTTTATCCCTAAAGAATATATTTCATATCTCCAACGGTACCAATCTGGATCCTTTTCCACCCTTGTTTTTATTTCATGTAGAACCTCTGGCGGGCTAATTGATTCTCCTGTATGCCCGTCATATTGCTTTTGGTAACGATTTTGTACTTCCTCTTGTACAGAATGTAATAGTTCCTCTTTATTCTTAAAATAATAATGAACTAGTCCAGGTGTTATACTTGCTTCATTTGCAATATCTTTTATCGAAGCGTTGAGATATCCTTTTTCAACAAATACTTTGTAGGCAGCATCAATTAATTGCTTTCTTTTATCCTTTTTACTCATTTGAATCCCCTCTTATTTTAGTTGGTTGACCAACCAAATTATATTACTCATAATTCACTGTGTCAACTAGCTTAGGGTATATGGATACACATGAATTTTAATGGTACTTCCCTCTTATGTTAGAAGTTGTAAAGAAAAATTAAAAAAGAATTTTAGTAATAGATTATAGTAAAATGACACTAAGAAAGGTAATTTCTATAACTAAATGGGGGATTTAGTGTATGAATAGTAATGCTAATAAACCACAACCACCATATTATGCAGTCCTATTTACTTCACAAAGAACGGAAGGCGACAATGGCTATGGGGAAATGGCACAAGCAATGGGAGAGTTGGCTTCAAAACAACCAGGATTTTTAGGTATTGAAAGTGCAAGAGATCATGAGTTAGGTATTACTATTTCATACTGGGAATCTTTAGATGCTATCAAGAGTTGGAAAGAACATTCAGTCCATAAAGTAGCTCAAGAAAAAGGTAAAAAGGAATGGTATAAAAATTATACTGTGCGGGTTTGTAAAGTTGAAAGAGATTCTTATTTTGAAATGTAAATTATTTTAATAACGGGTACAATGCGTTAAAAGCCATTTTAGAAATGGCTTTTTTAGAGTGATAAAGAAACTCAGATAAACGATTATTTTTCTTCTATTATATTTGGTAAAGAAATGCCAAAAACCTCCGAAATCCAGAAATGAGTTCCACTCAAAACTGAAAAGTCGAAGGTTCTTTACATGTACTATTCTGCTGCAGATTCTTGCGCTGGCTCTGATGTTGGGTTCTTGGATCTAGATTTTTGACTAAGCTGTGCTGGTAATTGCCATGCAGTTGCAACTGCTAATAATACAAAAATGATATCCATACCACCAAATAATACCGAAATATTGTCTACAAATAGTGAAATAGATTCCCCTTGGAAAATACCAGAAATACTATCGTTAATGTAATAGCCTAGAATGAAATATTTTCCGAGTAATATTCCGATTAGACTTCCCACTACAGCAATGACCTGATGGGAAACCGCTACCTCTCCCTTTGAGAGATAGTATACTAAATACCCAGATAATCCCCCAATTGCCCAGGCAACAATCCCTATTTCATAATCTGATACGATAGCAATACCTGCCCAAACCGCACCACCAATTATAGCCGCTAATAAGGCGCCGACAATTGGCAAGCTTAAATTCTTTCCTGCATTCTCCATACTAACATTTCCTCCTAATATAAAATAAGTTCTACAAGATATTCTATATTTCGACAATAATCTCCTTCTTTTTTTGGTAAAATTTTTAAATTGCACAATTTAATAATGAATTTACTCTTACGTTTTGTCCTTTTAAGAGCTCTTTACTATATATAAGGTTACATTAGATAACTTTAATTGTTGAGAAACTATTTGAGATAGGAATTGAATAATTATGGTAAAATACATATAAAATTTAGAATATTATTTACAGGATAAACAGTATTATCGCTACAAAGTTCGTATAGATTTTTAAGATAGGAGTGCTTAAATGGAAGTGTATTATTGGGATACCCAACTGGAATATCTTAAAAGAACAAGGGATTTATATTATAACGATGACTATTTAGAGTTTTTAGTAAGTAGAGTTTGGAAGATTACGAAACCAGTACATATAATTGATTTTGGTTGTGGATATGGGTATTTAGGACTTAAATTACTACCTTTTTTACCAAAAGGTTCTAAATATACAGGGGTAGATAAGGGACAACAATTGATTAATAAGGCGAAAGAATATTTTCATAACCTTCCATATGAAGCGGAATTCTTCGTAGCAGATACAGATGAGATAGAATTAGAGAGAAAGTATGACATTGCTGTTTGCCATGCCTTTTTATTACACATGTCCGAACCCAAAAGAATGCTGCAAAAAATGATAGATTCGGTTGTTAACAATGGAAAAATTATTTGTTTTGAACCACATTGGATTTCAGGAATGTCATCATACGAACTGGAAGGGTATGAACAATCACAGGTTGTTCCACTTGGTATTCTACAGAGATTATTTGAAGAGAGTGCAAACAAAAGTGGTAAAAATGGAAATATTGGAGCAAGAGTACCTCAATATCTATCTGAATTGGGTGTAAAAAACATTGAGTGCCGTGTTAGTGATAAGGTTAATTTCCTACATCCTGATATGAATCAGCAAGATAAACAAAAATTGTTTCATTCGCTCAAAGAAGACGGAGTAGGTGGAGAACTGGTGAATAAAGATCAGTTTATAGAAAGCTTGCAAAAACGAGGTGTCACAGTTAAGGAGGCTGAGGAACAGTTTGAGGCTGAACTGCTGTTTTCAGAAGTATTCAACATGGATTCCTCTTTACTTTACGCTCCCAGCATGAAAATCACGTTTGGAGAAATTGAATAATTGTAGTGAGCTTACCGAAGAAGGCACTACTTCCTAATTATTTGTGTGTAGGAAGAGGGAATAGAGGTTATGGAGGGGGTAGGCCATTGTTTTTAACTTTGTCATAATTTTTAGAACGATAGTGACATCCAGTGTAATAGCTAATTACCAACCATCCGCTAATGAATTAGAACCAAAGGGATTAATGATTAAAAAGATTAAATTGGAGGGATTAGAAAATGGATGTGAAGACACTTTTATTACAACAATGGGTAAGTTGCTTAGATGAAGAGGACTGGTTTCCACCACTTGAAAGAGTTCTAGAAAATATTATGTTTGAACAGGCGATCTGGAAACCGGCAGAGAGGGAAATGAATTCCATTTGGGAATTAGTTTGTCATTTGCTTTTCTATGAAAAGAGATTTCTGATGCGATTTCTTGGTGACACAGAGAATGAACCACAGGCAGAAAATAATAAATCTACATTTCGTTTACCAACTGAGACGCCTCAAAATTGGAAGGAAACAAAACAAGAATACTTCTATGTTCATCGTGAACTTGGAAAAATACTAGCAAAATCAGATCATGACGATTTGTATAGAGAGGTACCAGGAGAGGATAATTCCTTAGTGCTTGAACTAAAGAGTTTAGCAATGCATGGTGCCTATCATATTGGGCAAATTGTGCTCTTAAGTAAATTGCAAGGTGCTTGGCAAGGGACACACGGCGTTTAAAAACGCTTCATTAACTTTACCGTATACCGATATAGGGGGAAAGTCTATATTCTATTACTTTATGTCTTAAAAAAATAGATTTATTGAATTGGTGAAATCTATGAAAAATTTTTCATAAGCGGGAGTGATTTGTTTGGGTGTTACCATCCATTTTGAAGGAACTGCACTAACTCAAAATCAACATAAGATCATTGAATTTATTGAAACATTTGCACGGAATCACAGTTGGAATATTAACGAAAAAGATTCCGCAAGAATCGTTGTTACTCCCCACCCAAAGAGTGAATCAATTGCCATTAGTTTAAACAATAAGCAAAAGTTTTCAGGAAGTGTGAAAACCGCATTCGCAACGAGTGATGTTCATAAACAAGTAGTCAAGCTGTTTTACGAATTAAAACCAATGATGAGGAACTTATCGATTGAGGATGAGAGTGGTTATTGGCTAGAGTATGTCGACCACATTAGCAAGATAAACAAAAACAGTATTACTAAGTTTCCAATGCTAACAAAAAAGGACCTCATTACAACCGAGCTCGTTCTTCCATCTCATGCTACCGCTATGGATCATGAATTCTGGAAAACAACACCCAATTATATGGATCCATTTTTAAATATTGCAGCTATAAGGGATGTAATGGGTTATGACCTAATGAATGGGTCACACGTATTAACTGCCGTCGAGCTAAAGGAGATGCTAGAGAGTGAAGGTTTCACTCTCAATCCCCCTGAGGAGTGGATTGAGGATATTGAATATCTAATTCATCTAGCAACATTATGGGCGTGGAGACAGTCTTCTAGAATGAAAGCAACGAATGTAAGAAGAAACAAATGCGTAGTATTTGGTTGGGCATTAGCGAGAGGTTGCCATGGATTTGGTGGTGGCTTTATAAACCAACTTCATCGTAGGGCTCAAATTGCTATAGACACGTTAAAAAGCGAAGAAGGAAAGGCCAACCCTATAAGAAGTTTAGAGATATTTTACGGACTATCTGATTTTTGTGGGTTCAAGAAAGAGGAGAAAAAAGTGTAGGAAGAATAATTTCTCCACAATACATTTTTTACTTGTGTTTGTTCACGTAATAATTATTTCGCTCTTAAAAAAGGTAATCTTTTAGGTAAAAGAAGGTACTTTCATTTATTTAACACGAAGGAGGTTTTTTTATGCAATATGGACCTGATCCAAATGCAATTTACCCAAATGAAGCAATTAAAAGTATTTGCTATATAAAAAACGTTATAACACGCCCAAATATTACCGTCGGTGACTACACATACTATGACGATATAAATGGTGCTGAAAAGTTTGAGGAGCATGTAACACATCACTATGAATTTATAGGTGACAAATTGATTATTGGAAAGTTTTGTGCCATTGCAAAGGGGATTGAATTTGTCATGAATGGTGCAAACCATAGAATGTCCAGTGTTACTACCTATCCCTTCAACATTATGGGCAATGGTTGGGAGAAATCGACGCCAACTTTATTAGACTTACCCCTAAAAGGCGATACTGTAATTGGAAATGATGTATGGATTGGTCAAAATGTCACCGTAATGCCTGGTGTACATATTGGTGATGGAGCAATCATTGCAGCCAATTCTGTAGTGGTTAAAGATATTCCCGCTTACCATATTGCAGGTGGAAACCCCTGCAAAACGATTAAGAAAAGATTTGATGATGAACTCATTGATTATCTCCTTACTATTAGATGGTGGGATTGGCCAGCACGTAAAATTTTTGATAATCTTGAGATTTTATGTAGTGGGGATTTGACCAAAATTATGAAAATAAAATAGTTGATGTAGCTATTATTATTAATTCTTGAGTGAATATTAGGTGTGCACCTATTTTTACCAACATGAATATCCTATCGGTAAAGTCATCTCATCTTCAGGGGGGATCAGTATGGGATACTATGTTAGTGTAGAATCAGGTGTAAAGTTATATATTGAAGATATAAATCCCAAGGGTAGTAAGACGATAGTGTTTTTACATGGTTGGCCGTTAAGTCATAAACAGTTTGAATATCAATTTGATGTTCTCCCCTTTATGGGTTACCGCTGTATCGGAATTGACTGGAGAGGATTTGGGAAGTCGGATAAGCCAATAAGTGGTTACAATTTTGACCGATTGGCTGATGATATACGGATAGTAGTTGAAGAACTTCAATTAGATAATTTCACTCTTGTGGGCCACTCTACAGGTGGAGCTATTGCGATTCGCTATATGTCCCGACATAATGGTTATGGCGTGGCTAATCTTGTCTTAGTTGATGCTGCAGCTCCTACAGGTTTTACTACAGAAACAGCGACTAAATTCCTTACTCAAGCGTTAAATAACCGTCCTAAGATGATGCGAGAAGTGACAGATAACTTTTTCTTTCAATATATAACTACTTCTTTCTCTGAGTGGTTCTTTCAATTGGGCTTACAAGCAGCAGGGTGGTCAACAGCAGCGATTATCATTACATTAAGAGATGAGACGCTATATGGAGATTTGCAAAAAATACTTGTCCCAACCGTAATAGTTCATGGCGTTCAAGACAAAGTTATTCCATTTTCCCAAGCTCATGAACTCCACCAGACTATAAAACATTCACAACTTGTACCGTTTCATTACAGTGGTCATGGTCCTTTCTGGGAGGAACGTGACAAGTTTAACCAACTATTAAGGCAAATTATTGGATGAATATATTTACTTATTCACGGTATAGTTGAAGAAGTCAAAATTAATTATTGTAAAGGTAAAATGCACATATTCCTAACCTAAGGAATATGTGCATTTTGAACAGTTGAATTTATGAAATTGTCTTTTCTGCTTCGTAGTAGCCCAATTTATGGAAGTTATAAAGTTGATTAATATGCTCCTGAGGATATGCTTCTAATAATTCAAGCATTTCTTTTGTAAATTCTAATGAAGCTGTTCCGTTTGCGGTCACAATTTTTCCGTCCGACACTGCTTGTTCTAGTACATAATGTATTTCATTTCTGTAGTTTTCTTTTGCATATGTTTTCAAATCATTAAGTTCATTACTCGTATGCTTTATTTCATTTAACCATCCATTAGCACCCATAAAAACAGTTGCATCACATATTGCCCCTACTGGAATATCCATAGTAAGTGCCTTTTCCACTAATGGAATGACGTTATTGCTTAGTGGTTTGCGCCATGAGTTCCCTCCAATTAGAATTAAACCACTAAAGGTTTCAGGAATATTATTTATAGTATAATCTGGAAGCACGTTTAACCCACCGATTGACTTTATAACTCCCTCACTTACGCCAACGATCTTAGTGATGTACTTGTCTGTACTATTTAAAAAAGCTGCTACATAAGACATTTCCCAATCAGCAAATTCCTCTAAAACTACAATTAAAATCTCTTTTTTCTCAAATTGATTCATTCTAAATTCCTCCTAATTAAATTAAAAAAATTCTATTAATTTGATCCTGTCTTCAGTATATAATGTAATAGTGACAAGTAATGACACAATTACAAAAAGGGGCAAAAAATTTTGAGTAAGGCGATTAGATTAAATGAATTAAGGCTGTATATTAATCGGGTCAAGAAGTTTAAGGTAGATGATTTAGCAAAAGAATTTAATGTTTCAAGAAGAACGATTCTTAGGGATTTGGAAGAACTAAGTATTTTAGGAGTTCCATTAACTTCTGCAGTAGGAGCTAATGGAGGATATCAGGTCTTGGAAGAAAAAAATCTACTTGCTGTATCTTTTACAAAGGAGGAAACTTTCTCTATCTTTTTTGCTCTTTTGTCTTTAAGACATTTTATTAGCCTTCCCTTTGAGTCTGAATATAATTCAATAATAAAAAAATTCTATTTAAACTTAAATGGAAAGATGAAAGAAGAAATTGATCTAATCAAAAATAAAATTGATTTTAAAATAGATAACCAGAGTAAAGAAAGTCCCCTATTAAAAGAGCTATTTATGGCTGCAATTGAAAATAATGCACTTTGGATTACTTATTTGGGGGTTAAAAGAGAAATTCAACCAGTGGGGTTATTTTCTCAGTATGGAAGATGGTATTGTCCATCATATTGTTATCTTAGGAAGGAATTTAGACTTTTTCGTTGCGACCGAATATCCGATGTCGGATTAAGTGTAAGAAATGACAAGTTGAATCTAAAAGAAACCAACTTATGTGATATTATTACTAATTTAACAACAAAAAGAGAGTATGAGCTTAATGTGGAAGTAACACCAGAAGGAGTAGAAAAATATAAATCTAGTGTTTCACTTTATTATCAAATATCAATCGATAGTAAAGGTTATGGAATCATAAAAGGTTCCATAAGTGAAACAGAAATAGACTTTTTGGCTGATTATTTCATACAAATGGGAAAGCATGCAAAAGTAGTTGAACCTATAGAGTTAAGAAATGTAATAAAGAAGAAAATTTTAGTATTGAGTGAATTATACCGTGATTTGGAATAGGCGACTATTATATAGTCATTCGTGGGTACTCTTTTCCGTAATCCTTATTTAACCTAACTATTGCTTTAGCTATCAGTTTAATGAGCTCCAAGGAATATTTCCTTGGAGCTATTTTTATTGTTTAGGATTGTTTTGGGTTTTTGATTGCTTTTATCATCTGTCGTATCGAACCAAGATGGTAGGCGGAGTGAGCGATAGCACCTAACAGACTATTCGATGTCTGTTCCTCTAAGGAGTCAAGTGAATCAATTTTTTTAAGTAGTGTTGTGTATGCTTGTTGAAGTTCTTCATTAATTTTGGCCCATGTGATTTTATCAACGCTTGTAATTTTCCATGACGCTTCCCAGTCCTTACTGGGTTCTTCACCATTTAAGTAGGAATTCACAACCCATAAGTAATAGCGGGTATGATCCGTTTGTGCGGAGATTGTCGTACCATTGACAGGTATCGAAGCTTCTTCTGCAGATAATTTTTCAAGTGTTCCAAATAAACCACTACCGGGTTTTGCTTCTGTGTACCAGCTTGCGTTTTCTTCCGGTCCATCATAGGTTTCTTCCAGCAATGTTCTAACAGCTACCAACATCTGATTATCCATCTCAGTACCTCCTATTTTTTAACCTGCAAAACTAATTTAGGTGGTTATATTTTAACCTGGTTGTGTCTAACTGTCAATATGTATTATGATGGTTATAGTAAAGGAGTTTTGATTATGTCGGAAACGAACGCTTATATGATGGTCGGAGAACGTATGTGTATGGATTTCATCAATACTGTTAGTTGGCGGGAAAGTGATGAAAAAAGGCGGGATTGGTTTACTAGTTATGACAAATTGGTTGACTGGTGCATCCATGCAGAAGTCTTGACCGGACAACAAGCAAGAACCATTCTATTAAATGCGAAGGAGAAACCTTCAGAAGCGGGAGAAGTTCTGAAGCAGGCAATCGAAATGCGGGAAGTCATGTATCGAATTTTCAAGTCCATTCCAAAGGAAATATCTCCTAACCCGCTAGACCTAGAACGTTTCAATGATTTTGTGAGTCACTTCTATCAAGCTTTGCAAGTAATCCATGAAAACCATCATTACACTTTGAAGTTCAAGCATACCGAGAGAAACTTAGACATTATGCTCCCTCCGATTTTGCAATCTGCAGTTGATTTGCTCGTTTCCAAAAATGATCTGGGACGAGTCAAACAATGTGAGGGAGATGCGTGTGGATGGTTATTCTTTGATACGAGCAGGAACCGGAGTCGCCGTTGGTGTTCAATGGCCGATTGCGGTAATCGTGCCAAAGCACGCCGATTTTACCAAAAAGAAAAGTGACCATACTAGGCAGGGTAGTTGAATAAGAACAATTTGTATTGACAAGTTCTGAAATATAGATAAAATAAGTAGTTAATATCTGCATAACGAAGATTTGTTGTAAACATTTCGGAGTATAAGAACAAAGGCTATGAAAAGAAAGAGTAGCAATCATGTAAACAGACAGAAAGTGACCGGTTGATGAGAGGTGCATGTTGAACGATTGTGAATACATCTTGGAGCTGTGTATCGAAAAGGATTTCCTTAGTAGACTACACCGGTTTAGCACCCGTAATCATGTGCTAAAGTATCGTCAAACGACCGTACTTACGAAGATAAGTAATGTGAGTTACTTATGAATTAAAGGTGGTAACACGAGATGAATCGTCCTTTTGGTTAATCCAAAGGGGCGTTTTTTTTTATCCTTTGTTTCTTATAGAACTTGCAATATTAGAAATAATATTTCAAGGAGATGTTAGTATGTTAGTAAAACCAGAAGAACAACTAAAGATTATTATGAAAGGTGTTCAAGAAGTAGTAAACGAGGAAGAATTACTGGCTAAATTAGAGAAGTCATACCAGTTACAGACTCCGCTTACTATTAAATTAGGACTTGATCCTTCAGCACCTGATATTCACGTAGGTCATGCAGTTGTATTAAGGAAAATTAAACAGATGCAAGATTTAGGTCATAGGGTAGTCATCATTATCGGTGATTTTACGGGCCGTATAGGGGATCCGACTGGAAAAGCAAAAGGCCGAGTAGCATTAAGTGACGAGCAGGTTAAAGTAAATGCAAAAACATACTTTGAACAAATCTTTAAAGTGTTAGATTCAGAAAAAACAACTGTCCGCTTTAACAGTGAATGGTTATCAAAATTAACATTTGAGGAAGTCATTAAACTAGCAGCAACAACCTCTGTTGCAAGAATACTAGAACGTGATGATTTCCAAAAGAGATATGAAAATCAAGTACCAATTGGTATTCACGAATTCTTCTACCCGCTAATGCAAGCGTACGATTCTGTAGAAATAGAAGCAGATATTGAATTAGGTGGTACAGATCAAACATTTAATATTCTAATGGGGCGTACACTTCAGAAGCATTGGGGATTAGAAAAGCAAATTGCAATTTTTATGCCATTACTGGAAGGTCTTGATGGTGTAGAGAAAATGAGTAAAAGCCTCGGAAATTATATCGGAGTAAATGAATCAGCAGAAGTGATGTTTAAAAAGGTCATGGAAGTACCTGATAACCTAATTATTAAGTACTTTGAGTTAGCAACCGATGAGCATCCGAATGAAATAGAAACGATTAAAAAACGTCTTGAAAAGGGAGTTAATCCAAGAGATATTAAGCTTGAATTGGCTAAAATTATTACAAACCTATATTGGGGAGAGGAAGAAACGAATAAGGCGATAGCATACTTTGAAACGGCATTTCGTAAAAAAGAAATACCAGATGATATCCCAGAATTACTAATAGAAGTTGGGACAGATACAATGGAAGCTATCATTCCTCAGTTAATAAACAAGGGACTTGTAAAAAGTAAAAGCGAATTTTTACGTTTAGTTAGACAGAATGGTGTTAAACTCAATAAAGAAAAAATAACTGAAGATGATTTAGGGCGTATATTACAGAATAATGAAGTCTTACAAGTTGGGAAAAAGCGATTTTTACGTTTCATTAAATAGACGATGATTTAGTGAGCGCTTATTCAACTTTAGAGATTAACGATTCTAAGGTGAACATAGTGTCACCTTTTTCTTTTGGGTATTATTTTTCGAATATTATGATATTATATAAATGGAGTCCTAGAGGAAATAGGAGCTAATGTTGAACCAGAATTACTTGGTTTCATTAGAAAATGTGAGAATGAACTAATAAGAAATAAGTTGCTTTTATAATAGCATAAGCGTCTCTAGTTATTTTTTATAGAAAGAAGTGAGGGGAATGAAGAAAAAGATCTGGTGGTTAACAGCTATATTAACAATCGGTACTTCCTACTGTCTAATAACCCTATTTCTTTACGAGCCATCTGACAATTTATATGGGTTTCCAGTACCTAAAAATGCAGAACTTACGCGAAAAGATGAGAAAGTGGAAAGTTATAATTGGTCAAGGGCATCCGAGGAAAATGGCATACCATTCTCATATGAAATGGTACTGAAAGTAAATGGTTGGACAAAAGGGGAGAGATTAGGTGCTTCTGTGGTTTATACAAAGGACGATTATGAAATCACATTGATTTCTACTACTAAACAATTAGATTTCATTAAACCTGAATAAGGGTACGAGGTATAATTTTTAGAAATATTTTTTAGTGTCGAATTCTAACCTGCTCCTGCTGTTATCAAGAATTTCACAATAATTAATTGTTCTGAAAATATATACATAAGAACATATGTTTGTTAATATGGAATGATAGAAAGGGGGAGTTTGATGAGTAACATACTACTTCGGAATGTGGAAAGGGATGACCTTCCTATATTTTTCAAGCACCAACAGAATCCTGAAGCTAATCATATGGCTGCCTTTACTAGCAAAGATCCTAGTGATTGGAATAGCTTCCTATCACACTGGTCTAATATTTTGGCGAATAAGGATATCGTTAAGCAATCAATCATGGTTGAAAATAATGTGGTTGGTCATATTTCCTGCTTTGAGCAATTTGGAGAAACAGAGGTTAGTTATTGGATTGGTAAGGATTATTGGGGGAAGGGTATCGCCACTAATGCACTACAAGAGTTTCTAAAAGTTATTACCATTCGCCCCCTTCATGCACGTGCAGCAAAAGACAATATTGGATCTCTTAAAGTACTTGAGAAGTGTGGATTCATAATTACTGGTGAGGACAAGGGTTTCTCCAATGCGCGTGGCGGAGAAGTCGAGGAGTTCATTCTTACTCTAAGTTAACATAGATATGGAGGAAACATATGCAAAAATTTGTAGCTATTTTAAAGGATAAGAAGAAGGGTATGTTAACAGAGGCATTATTACTTAAACATGTGGAGCACCTGACAACATTAAACTATCAATCTAAACTACTTTTATGTGGACCATTTAAAGATAATGATAAAGCAATACAAATTTTAAACTGTGAGACGATCAATGAGGCGAAACGCTTAGTGGAGGCTGATCCATTTATAAAAGAGGGTTATTATGATTCGTATGAGATAAATGAATTGATCGAAGCAAATGAAGAAAATAATTGGTTAATAGATATACCTCAAACTCAAGACAATGTTAAAGAAAAAAGTTAGTCTTGTTAGCCGGAAAAAATTATTGACCTCAAAAAACCGATACCCCTTGGGACATCGGTTTTTTTACTGTTTAAAGGACATTCACCGATACAAAATATAATTCAATTTCCTCATAATTTAACTAATAAAGGGGAAGATTATTCTTATTTGAAAAATCTGGAGGTTGCTACATGAAAAATTCGAAACAGCTTTTAATTTTCATGATGATGTTTTCTTGGCTCTCCCTTTTATTTATAGGCAAAAAATCCATAAAACGCTTTTTACCTGCATCGCTATTTATGGCGATATTAGTACGGTGCGTTAATGTTATAGCGAAAAAGAGAAGATGGTGGTGGTATACCAAAATCCATCCTTTTGTATCAGGTTCATTTCCTTTTGTTTGGGGGCCGTTCTTTGTAAGCTCTTTTTGGTTTTTGAAATATTCCTATGGAAAATTAATTAAATATTTTGGCTTGAATTTATCGGCACACTTTTTATTTACATATATACTAGAGCCTATTCTAAATAAAATGGGTATTGCATCTTTGGTACGTATGAAGAAGTTAGAGTTAATGTATGTGTTTTTAGTACTAGCATCATTTTTATATGGATTCCAATATATAAGTGAAAAGGTATCGATGAGTAAAGGAAGTTTTAACTAAAAAGGCTGGATCCAATGGGATCTGGTCTATTTTAATGTTTAGAAAAAAGTTAAAGGAATTGAAAGAAGGAATATTCCTATACAAAATAGAATTAATATTAAATTACCCGACATTTTTGTGCATGCAAAGTCGGAAGTAGGAATCCATTTTCTCGTATATTAGGTAATGAAAGGAGTGAGATAATGGATTGGCTAGAAAGAATGAATCGAGCGCTAGATTATATTGAGGAGAATCTCGATGATGAAATTGATTACAAAAAACTAGCAAAAATTGCGCTTTGCTCTCAATATCATTTTCCAAGAATGTTCTCAGCGATATCAGGTATATCGCTATCGGAATACATCAGACGTAGGCGTTTAACCGTTGCTGCTTTTGAATTACAAAAGAGTGACATTAGAATTATCGATTTAGCTATTAAATATGGCTATGATTCTTCAGATTCTTTTTCACGTGCTTTTCAAAAAACACTTGGAATAAAGCCATCAGAAGCTCGTAATAACGGAGAGCAATTAAAGGCCTATCCAAGAATCTCATTTCAACTATCAATAAAAGGGGATACGGAGATGGAGTATAGAATAGAGAACCTGGATTTTGAATTAAGAATTGTAGGGAAGGGTGAGCCTGTGAAAACAAGTAAGGCATTTAAAACAATCCCTACACTATGGAATACTGCTAAAAAGGATGGATTTATGCAGAAACTGATTGACATGTCATGGGAAAATCCAAAATGTACGCTTGAAAGCTTATTAGGAGTTTGCGGGAAAGAAGCGGCTATTATGGACGAAGAATTTACATATTTTATGGGTGTTCGTTATGACGGAGAGGCACCAACTGATATGGAGTGTATAATGGTATCTCACAGTACTTGGGCAGTAATCCCCAATATAGTGGAAGCATGGAAACGTTTGTATTCGGAATGGTTACCGACTTCAGGATATGAACTAGCCGATTTCCCTTGTATTGAATGCTATTACCCACCAAAGCATAAGCCTAGACATGAGCTGTGGGTTCCAATTGTTTCTAAATAATGGATATTTGGACTAGAATGAGTAAGAAGATGTTGTATATAAGTTTCTAAGGTGATAGAATATAAAAAAATTATATAGCGAATCACGATGAAGAGAAGAGTACATGAAATTAAATCATGACAGAGAGCTCCAGAAGCTGAAAAGGAGTATGCACTTATTTCATGGAAGCAAGTCTCAGAGTATCACGTTGGATTGAAGCATGATGGCGTGACGGGAGCTCCTGTTATAGAGCTAGAGTATAAGCAGATTTCTGCCGTACTTAAAGAGGTTAATATGGTGACATATTAACAAACTGGGGTGGCACCGCGAATATAAATTATTCAAAATCTCGTCCCCAAGGCTAATGTCTTGGGGGTGGGATTTTTTTGTTGTCATAAATAATTTGGAGGAGGCTTAATTATGGCGTTTAGAAAAATAGTAGATTATTGGAAGTATCCTTCTATTCTTTTATTTGGAATCGGAATTTCGAGTGTTGGTTCTTGGATATACTTTATTGCGTTAAACATAATCGTATTTAATATGACTGGTTCTCCTCTTGCGGTATCTGCACTGTATATTATAAAACCATTGGCTACGTTATTTGCGAATCTATGGGGTGGAAGTGTCGTTGATCGTGTAAATAAAAAGCACCTAATGATAGCATTGGACATTACACAAGGTATGTTTATTACTTGTTTAGCATTTTTAACTAATACATTATGGGCAATCTATTTGCTAGTATTTTTAATTAATATTGTCGGTTCGTTATATCACCCAACTTCTATTAGTTATATAACTAGATTAATTCCACAAGAACAAAGGCAACGCTTTAATTCGTTAAGAAGTCTGTTAGATTCTGGTGCGTTTTTACTCGGCCCGGCAATAACTGGGTTATTATTTTTATTAGGTACACCAATTTATGCGATTATTATTAATGCGATATCGCTTTTCCTTTCCGCTCTCGTCACCTTATGGATGCCTAATGTTGAGAAGAACAATTCGCTGAACCAAGTATCTAATCAAAAACTATCTTTTAGCGTAATAAAAGAAGATTGGAAAATAGTGTTACGGTTTAGTGGTCGCAATTTGTATGTGATGTCGGTTTACTTTTTATTTAGTACATTCGTTGTCCTTCAGTCAGCGGTGGACTCGTTGGAGGTTGCATTTTCTAAAGAAGTTATTTCGCTGTCAGATAGTGAGTATGGATTTCTTGTAAGTATTGCTGGGGCGGGTATTTTAATAGGGTCATTGTTCAATGTGATATTCACGAAAGGATTAGCAGTTCACTTCCTTATTGGTTCTGGTTCGGTAATGGTATCAGTAGGGTATATGATTTTTGCTTTCTCTAGTAATTTCACCATGGCTACGGTAGGCTTTTTTGTATTAGCATTTTCTCTTGCCTTTGCCAATACGGGCTTTTATACTTTTTACCAAAACAACATTCCGGTTGAGGTTATTGCCCGAATTAGCAGTATATACGGGTTTCTGGAGGCATTGTTAGTCATTGTTCTTACTTCTCTATTTGCTATAGGAGCACAAGTATTATCAATTAAGTTACTAGTAGCCTTGGGAGCCATTTTTATGTTGATACTAACCATAGCATTATTATGTATAAGTTTAGCACCGACTAAGCGCAAATATTATGAAGCGGCATCATGAACGAGAGAAATACACATTTTACCAACCTCGTTCTAGCGATTACAATGGGTTAAACGAGGAGTTATTAGCGGGAAAGATAGCCTGATAAAAGGAGGAAAATATTATGACAAGTGGAAGTAAAGAATTGTCATCTGAACAACGAGAAGGATTAATCAAAGTATTAGAAGCTAGATTTATAAAACATAAGCATCGTCACGAGGGGCTTGATTGGGCTCATGTTCAAGCAAAGCTAGAGGCAAATCCAGAAAAGCTATGGTCACTCCATGAAATGGAAAGAACTGGCGGTGAGCCAGATGTGGTCGGGTATGATGAAGAAAAGGATGAATACATCTTTTATGATTGTTCTCCGGAAAGTCCTAAGGGGCGAAGAAGTCTCTGTTACGATCGAGCGGCTCTAGAAGCAAGGAAAAAGCATAAGCCAGAAAATAGTGCTATCGATATGGCGGCTGATATGGGAATTGAAATTTTAACAGAGGAAGAATATCGAGAATTACAGAAACTGGAGACGTTTGATAAGAAAACGTCGACCTGGGTGAAAACACCGTCTGACATTCGAGCGCTTGGTGGGGCGTTGTTTTGTGATTATCGTTTTGGTCATGTTTTTGTCTATCATAATGGTGCGGATTCTTACTATGGTTCCAGGGGATTCCGAGGCTCACTTAGGGTTTAAGTAGTTTATAGGCGTGATTAAAATGAAGGGGCGGAATCCATTTGGATTTCTCCCCTTGCTAATAGTACATTACTGATTTACTAACGTAGCTTTACGTCTCTGGGAAGCATGGATTTTCTTCATTGCAAGTCTTGCTATAGGTTGAGCGATTACTAACTCAATCCAAAATGCTACACCAAAGTTTCTAAACCAACTTGGAAAGAAGTTTTGAAAAGGCAAAAGACTTATTTCTTTTGTACCAACCCAGTTTCCGATAATAGTTAGAAGTAATGATAATACAGTCACATTCAATAAAATCGTTAATAATACTCTCGCATTAAATCCATCGGTTTTTCCTACGAATTTTGGCATTAGTTGACCTACTAACGGACCAGCAACGAATTTCACCAATAAGACAACAATAATCCACATGATTGGAATAATTTTTAGAGTCTCCAAATAATTTTCCTTACTAAATCCGAGTTCCATACCTATGATAATGGGTGCAATCGTGTTAACGGAAATGATGGAAATAATTAATAAAAATATAATGCCTTCCTTTGGACTTTGAGGTAATCTATCTTCCTTATACATATTTTTTACCCTCCGAAATTAAAATTTCAGATGGTAGACGTATCTTGCGACATATATTTTTGGTCAAGTATTGGACCAATATCTCTACACACTGATTTCATTATTTTAGCATGTAATTTTACATGATTTCTAGACTTGTAATATTGTGGGATTTGTGAGCAAAATAACCCTTTAGCTATGAAGGAATGTAAAAACGTACAAAAAAGTAATTTTAAAAAAATGATTGACATATGTTTAAATAGGCACTATAGTATGTATCATAAACTTACAACTACATAAATTAAGAATTTTCTTCTTATCCAGAGAGACCGAGGGATCAGGCCCTATGACGTCTCGGCAGCGGGTTAATGTAAATTAACACTGTGCCAATTCCTGCAAATGTTTCACATTTGAAAGATGAGAAGGAAGTCGTTTCAATTTATATTTTGAGACCTTCCTTTTTTCTTTTGGATAAGAAAAAAGGAAGGTCTTTTTCCTTTTTACATAAATTTCAAGACAGGAGTGAGTCAAGTATATGATTGAATTTCGGAATATATCAAAAACGTTTAAAATTGGCAATCGAGAAGTAAATGCCGTTAAAGATGTTTCGCTTTCCATTCAAAAAGGCGAGATATTTGGAATTATTGGTTTTAGTGGAGCTGGAAAAAGTACTTTATTACGTCTGGTAAACCTATTGGAAACTCCTACGACTGGTGAAATTGAAGTGAACGGTGTAAATATCGGAACACTTTCCCAAAAAGAAGTGAGAAAGCTAAGAAGTGGAATCGGGATGATTTTTCAAAATTTTAATTTATTTGCTTCTAGAACCGTTGCGGGGAATGTAGCATATCCATTGAAACTTGCAGGTTGGTCTAAAAAGGATATCGATACAAGAGTCAATGAGCTACTTAGCTTTGTAGGTCTTACTGATAAGGCAAAGGATTACCCTGAACAATTATCAGGTGGTCAAAAGCAGCGGGTGGGGATTGCAAGAGCGCTTGCTACTTCACCTAATATCTTAATCTGTGACGAGGCAACATCGGCGCTAGACCCGGATACAACAAGTGAAATCCTTCGCCTTCTTAAAAAGGTAAATAAAGAACTGGGAATTACGATATTACTAATTACACATGAAATGCATGTTATACAAGAGATTTGTGACAAGGTAGCGGTAATGGAGAATGGAGAAGTGATTGAAACGGACTCTGTATTTAATGTATTTACGAATCCGCAGCATCTGACTACACAACGATTTATCCAATCCGTTCAGCAGGATAGACCGTCGGCTACCTTGTTGGAAGAATGGAAGAACAAGGGTGGAAAACATTTATATCGCGTTATCTTTAAAGGTGAAATTGCTAGTGATCCCGTCCTCTCTCGTGTGACAAGGAAATTTGGGGTAGATGTCAATATCGTGTATGGGTCTGTTCGAGAGCTTCAGGAGAAATTATATGGAAATCTGCTTGTATCGTTTGAAGGGGAAGAGGAAAATATTTCTTCGGTTCTTTCCGAGTTAACGAGAGATGTCATTGTAGAGGAGGTGAAGGTTAATGAAGGTTGATTGGAGTACGTTTTGGCCACGGATAGTGGAATCCACTGGTGAGACAATTTTAATGGTTGTCATGACCTTGATTCTAGGATCAATTCTTGGTATAATAATAGGTTTACTATTATTTGTGACGAGAACAGGAAATATTCTAGAAAATAAAATTGTATTTAATCTACTGAATGTCTTGATTAATATTATTCGTCCAATCCCGTTTATCATTTTCCTAGTAGCAATTAGTCCATTAACAAGAGCAGTAGTCGGGACAACTATTGGAACGTGGGCAGCTATATTTCCAATGACGATTGCTTCAGCATTTGGGATAGCGAGAGTAGTAGAGAACAACTTAGTTAGCATTGATTCTGGAGTGATTGAAGCGGCAAAGGCAATGGGGGCAAGTCCATTACGAATAATATTCACTGTGTTAATTCCAGAGGCACTTGGGCCACTTATTCTAGGTTTGACTTTTGTGACAGTTAGCTTAATCGACTTCTCCGCAATGGCAGGTACAGTTGGTGGTGGCGGCTTAGGTCACGTAGCGATGACATATGGATACCAACGATTTGATGGAAGTGTCATGCTCGTTACTGTCATTATACTTATTCTTCTAGTACAGTTTGCACAGTGGATTGGGAATACGCTATCGAGAAAGATTATGAGGCGATAAGCAACACGTTATAAGACTATTACATTATTTAACTACAAAAAGAGGAGATAGAATGATGAAGAAATGGTTTAGTATTTTAGTTGTGTTAATTGCGGTAAGTACATTGGTAGCCTGTGGAAGTGATACCACTTCAGACAGTGGGGATGATGTGGTAGTTAAGATTGGTGTAACTGGTACAGATGGTGAAGTTTGGCCGATTTTAAAAGAGAAGGCAAAAGCAGAAGGTATTGAAATTGAACTAGTGGAGTTCTCTGACTATACTTTACCGAACCAAGCGTTAGCAAACGGAGATATCGATATCAATTCGTTCCAGCATATCGCGTTTCTAGCTCAATTTAATGAAGAGAACAATCTTGATTTAGTACCAATCGGGGCTACTGTCATTGCGCCAATGGGATTATATTCAGAGAAGTTGAGTGATGTTAATGAAATTAAAGAAGGTGACAAGATTGCGATTCCGGATGATCCTTCTAACCAAGCACGTGCACTGAAATTATTGGAATCAGCAGGTTTAATTACGTTAGCGGACGACTTTGGCCTATTTGGTGACCCAAGTAAAATAGTGGATAATCCAAAAAACTTAGAAATCCTACCAATCGTTGCACAACAAACACCACGTGTATTACCTGATGTAGCGGCATCTGTTATTAATAATGGTGTTGCTGGTCAAGCGGGGTTTGACCCTGTGAAAGATCCGATTTACTTAGAAGATGCGAATGACCCGAATGCAATACCTTATGTGAACATCTTCGCTGCACGTTCTAGAGATCAAGATAATGAAGTTTATCAGAAGATTGTGGAACTATATCATGAAGAGGATGTAGTAAAAGCGGTAGAAGCAGATACAAATGGTGGTTCTATTGTGGTTGATTTATCGAAGGATGAGTTGCTAGAACAATTTGGAGGACTATAAGGAGGAGAGTATGTTGAGTAAAACGTTAGCGGGTGTGGAATTAATTCAAAAATCCATTGAGTCAAACAAAGAGCTGTATATTGAAACGAGTCAGGCGATTCATGCGAATCCAGAAATAGGCAATCAGGAGTTTTTTGCAAGTAAAAAACATGTAGAGATTTTGACTAATGCTGGATTTAAGGTAGAAACAGCTATTGCTGGACATGAGACATCTTTCTACGCTGTGAAGGATAGTGGGAAACCGGGTCCAGCAATTGCCTTTCTTGCGGAGTATGATGCACTGCCAGGCTTAGGCCATGCTTGTGGTCATAACATTATCGGTACGACTAGTGTAGCTGCAGGTATAGCGCTTGCTGAAACGCTAGCTGAAACAGGCGGAAAAGTGGTTGTACTAGGAACACCTGCAGAAGAGGGCGGGCCAAATGGTAGTGCAAAGGGTAGCTTTGTTAAGCATGGTTATCTTAACGGGATTGATGCTGCGTTAATGATCCATCCATCAGGGAAAACATCCCTCACAGGCGATTCATTAGCTGTTGATCCACTTGATTTTCACTTTTACGGGAAATCTGCCCATGCATCTGGTTCACCGGAAAAAGGAATTAATGCTCTAGACGCTGTTATTCTACTGTTTAATGGAATTAACGCATTACGCCAGCAGCTTCCGACTGATGTGCGAATTCATGGAATTATTACCCACGGGGGAGATGCACCAAATATTATACCGGAATATGCATCTGCTAGATTCTATATTCGTGCTGAATCATGGAGTAAAACAGAGGAAGTATCTAATAAGGTACGTGCTATAGCAGAAGGTGCGGGGCTTGCAACTGGTGCAACTGTTAAAGTTGAACGATTCCAAAATGAAGTTAAAGACTTCGTATTGAACTCTGTTTTGGATAATGTATTAAAAGAAGAGTTGGAAGCAGTAGGAGAGGTGGTCTGGACTGAAAAAGGAAAAGGGAAAGGCTCAACCGATGCCGGAAACATAAGTTACGAAGTACCAACTGCTCATCCTCACATTAAAATAGGTCCGGATGATTTGATAGGACATACAAATGAATTTAGAGAAGCAGCTAAATCAAAAGAAGGTGACGCGGCTCTTATTAAAGGGGCAAAAGTGCTTGCGAACACTGGATACCGACTGTTAACGGACAGTAATTTATTAAAACGAGCGAAGGAAGCTTTTGAAGAAGCTAAGACAAAGAAAAATTGAACATGATTAAACAAAAAATAGGGTATCCTTCTATGGATGCCCTTTTTTGACGTATAAGTTAGGAGTTGTTCTCCCAATATGGTGGATAGGAATATGTGGAATAGGTTGGTGAAAAAGTCGACTGCATTGTCCATACTGAATGGCACGATGATAGAAGAGAAAGATATCCCAAAGGATTAGCCCTCACTTGGGTGGTGGTAGAGGATAGAGCTTTTGTTCGTTTAGTAGCATAATAATTTTCAACCCTAGATTTCTATCTTTAGGAAAAGAGGTATAGGATTTCGTCTACATGGAGTATAAAACGATTGAATTAATTGATACTAAAAACGAAGTAGGCGAATGATTGGATTTCGGGGGTACACTATGGCAAAGATTACAATTCCGCAACTCTTTACTATTTTTCTTCTAAGCACGGGGTTAAATAATCATGTCATTATCACTCCATTATTACTTAATGCCTCAGGAAGGGATGCCTGGATTAGTATAATCATTGGTTATCTCGCAACTTTATTAATCTCACTTCCGATTTTCTACATATCGAGCCATTTTTTAAACGAATCCTTCATTTCGTGGCTTTCTACTACCTATTCGCGTTTTCTGGGTAGGATGATAGCGACTTTTTTTGTTATTCATTTAATGGTAGCGGGATGGATATCGTTAAGAGAGACCACGTATTGGGTAAATGAAACATTTCTATTTAATACACCGATCATAATAATTGCTATATGTTTATTATTAGCCTCGTTATATATTTCATATGGAAAATTAAATACTATTGCGATTTGTGCGGGTGTTTTACTACCATTAGTTATCCTCTTCGGTGTGTTTGTTGCCATTGGGACTATTCCTGATAAAAACTACCAGTTAGTAACACCAATATTAGTTGAGAATAGTTGGAGCGATGTATGGTACGGGGCATTATATGTATTAGGGTCAAATATAGAAATTCTTTTTATCATACTAATTCAAAACCAGATTTCAAAGAAAGTGTTACGGAGACATTATATTCTTCTTATTACGTTTTTAATTATATTGACGATGGGTCCGTTACTTGGGACTATAGCTATATTTGGCATTGAAGAAGCAAAAGAACTCAGTTATCCTTCTTTTTTCCAATGGAGAATTTTAGGGATTGGTACTTACTTTAATCATCTTGATTTTTTATCCATTTACCAGTGGACATCGGGTCATCTTATTAGGCTAGCGATATTTTTATACCTCATCACACATGTATTAGAAATAAAGAAGAAGAGAATGCGGCTTTATATTCAAGTATTTATATGTATGATTTATTTAACCTTCACGATATCTTCCATTTCAGATGAAGGATTTGTTACTTTTTTAAGCAATTATTATTATGCTTTTAGTTGTATAGTTGGTGTAACGATGATCATTTTTTTAACATTGCTTGTAAGAATATCAAAGAGGAGGGCCATGATTGAGAAATAATATTGAGGCAACAAAAACTTACATTAAAAACCTATTTCATGATTCTTCTGATATTACAATTGAGGAGCACCAACTCTTTAATCCGAATAAAAGTAAACTAATGATAGTTGTCTATTGTAATGGCCTTATGGATAATAATATTTTACGAGAAAGTATCCTCCCAAGTATTCAAAATAGCTACTATTATAATAAAAATAGTGACGTGTTATTAAATTGTACACTGAGTCTAAAGAGGAATGAACTTCATGCTGATCAAGTTATTACTGAAAATATATTTAATGGCTTAACCGCAATCTTTATAGACGAATCTATTTATTTTTATAATACATCTAATCCACCTAAACGTTCACCGGAGGAATCCAATGCGGAGGTTTCGTTACGTGGACCGAGAGATGGATTTGTCGAGGATATAAGTACAAATGTTGCATTAGTACGAAAACGCCTTAAAACTAATTCCCTTGTTATCAAATCGTTTAACATCGGTAAACGAAGCCAAACAAAGGTTTATTTAGCTTATATTTATGACATTGAAAATGAAGCATACATTCAAGAAGTAACGAAACGTTTAGAAAGTATTAATATTGATATGCTAATCAGTGACAATCAATTGTTGGGAGAGTTAGGTGATTCCAAATATCCTCTTTTTCCTTTGCTGGGTGCTTATTCACGGCCGGATGGTGTAGCGAGTAGTTTAGTTAGAGGGAGATTTGTGATTTTTATCGATAATGTGCCCAATGTACTTGTTGCCCCTGGAAATTTAGGATTATTCCTTAATACCTCTGAGGATGTACATGTGCCTTACTATTATGCTACGTTTGAATACTTATTAAGACTAATGGGATTGTTACTATCTTTATTTCTGCCGGGCTTTTGGTTAGCTTTATCAGCATATAACGTGGATCAAATTCCATTCCCGTTATTAGCTACAATAGCGTCAGCAAGATTAGGAATTCCATTTAATACGGCAATAGAGTTATTATTAATGATTACATTATTTGAGTTATTTCGTGAAGCGGGTATTAGATTACCTAAACCGGTTGGTCAAACCGTTGCTGTGGTTGGAGGATTAATCGTTGGGGATGCAGCTATCCGTGCAGGTTTGACTTCTCCTACGATGTTAGTAGTTGCTGCTATAACGGCGGTCGCGACATTTTCACTAGGAAATCAAGCATTGTTTGGCTCTGTCTCCATCATACGATATTTCTCCATTTTGATTACGGCTATTTTGGGGATGTTTGGATTTTTTATTAGTCTCTTTTTCGTTCTTGGGTACCTCGCTAAACTGGAGTCGTTTGGAATACCTTATTTAAGTCCGGTATCTCCATTCGTTCGAAAGGATTTTGCTAAGACTCTATTTCGATTTCCAGCAGTAAAACAAAATATGCGCTCAAGGATGCTAAAAACGATAGATCGTGATAGACAAGGAGATTCATAACAATGGTAAATCGTTTTATAAAACTCCTTTGTATAGGTGGTATGTTAGTTGTTGTGATGGGCTGCTGGGATGAAAAAAATATTGGAGAGGTTAATTATCCGGTTACATTAGCGATAGATTATAAAGATAATCGATATATCGTTTATGTTCAGCTATTAGATTTTTCTAATGTTGCCAAGCAGGAGGTTAAAACTAGCCAACCATCTCCGTTATTTATTGGGAGAGGAGAAGGAGAGACGTTCAATATAGCGATAGACGAGATTTATCGAACTTCACAACTAAGTATAGATTGGTCTCATATTGGAGCAATTATATATACAGAATCAGTTCTTGAGCGAGGAATAGAGGAAGTGGAACTATCTTTAAGTAAAAATGGTGAATTTCGTTATACACCATGGGTATTTGGAACAAAGGAATCCATAGAGGATATATTAAGTACATCGGGCTTTTTTCAGCTACCACCAGTGTATACTATATTGTATCGTCCTTTAGATTTATTTAAAAGCTATTCATATATAGAGCCAGTTCGATTGCATAAGTTTATATCTATTTATAGCGAGCCAGGAGGAACTGGACTTATACCGTCGCTTCAAGTGAACACATCGAGTTGGAGGCAGGCAACCGAAGAAACATTAGAAAAGAATGTTCTGGAGATAAATGGTGTTCATGCTGTATCAGAAGGTAAGTACAAAGGTTGGTTATCCTTTGATGATGTGGTAGGACTTAGATGGACACAAAATAATACAGAAAGAAGTACCATAGATATAAAGGATGAAGAAAGTATTGTAGGTACAGTTGAAGTGGAACAACTATTAACAAATACTAGTGTTGAAATAAATGGAAAGAATATTCGGGTGGATATAACTGTTCAGGCTTCAGGAATGGTAAAGGGACTAGAGGAAAATCTGAATCCTGAGGAAGTTATGGAGTTAGTTTCGAAACAAATGGAGAATGAAATAGAGACTACATATCAAATTGGAATAGATCATAGTATTGATATTTATAATATTAGAAACAAAGTGTTTCATAAAAGGGTAACTCCTAATAAGCTTGGGGAATATTCTTTTACTAAAGACTCTTTACACGTTAATGTTACATTTTTATTGAAAAGCATGGGGGTTAAAAAGTAATTATATACAAAATAGGGTGTCCTATTATTGGATACCCTATTTATCTTATATGGCTCAAGGTACGGGAGGTGGGGATGACTCTATTACTTATCACTATCCTGGTATAATGGATTAGGCGATTATTTATTCTCGTGCAGATCAACGCGATTTCCCACGTGTTGCTTCACAAAATGACAAGTCCGATTTGGTTTTTTAATCCGTTCTAAATTTTATGGATTGCCCCAGTAATATGGATATGGAATATACGTAATAGGTTGATAGTTTTGTGTTTGTCTTGGTTGATTATATGGTGTAGTCTTTTGTTGATATTGGGTATGTTCCTGTTGTCCGTTGCAATCTTTATATGGTCCGATATAGGTAGTAGGTTTCACCGGTGCGGTTGCTTGTTGCCATAAGTTTTTATCAATGCAATAAGTATGGGACATGATGGAAGCAGGAGTAAATTTTAAGATATCGGAGCCTAAAATCACTTCTGGAGTTGGTGCATCGAAAATGGCTAACAGGTGCGTATCATCAACTAAAGCCACCTCATAATGCCACCAGCCTTGAGGAACATTTGCAACCTGTCCAGGTGTAATGGTGTAATTTTGAATTTCCTTTGTAAAAGGATTGAGGATAGAGACCGTGGCAGATCCGGAAATACAGTATACTAGCTCTGCCGCATTTTGATGATAATGTGGTTCAACTACATTATTAGTGCCTAGGAAAATGTCTAATAATGAGACATTTTCAAGCGAGTTTAATTGTTGTATGCCTAAGATGTTAATGTAGTTTTGGTTGTCTTTTTTAAATAACGTACTTTTATTTACGTCAAAGCTAAATTGAGTTGAAGGGGAAGTGTAATCAAGTTTTGAAGACATTCGTTAATCACCTCTATGATATTCGCCCACTACAAGCGTTATAGTAATACGATATGCATTATCTTCCATTTCGTGCACATCTGCCTATAGTTGGTAAAATTCATAAGGACTTCCCTTTTAACTCAATATAAAAGTAGAAAATTAATGGTTTAAACTGTTTTCTTCTAACACTTCCGATATATCGCCATACACCTTGATGAGATGATTTTCACCCCATGTACATAACGAGCTTAAAATGGCTTCTAAGCTTTTCCCATATTCACTTAATTGATATTCTACTTTTGGTGGTACTTGATTATAAACAATCCGCTCAATAACCCCGTCTGCCTCTAGCTCACGAAGCTGTTGTGTCAACATTTTTTGTGTGATATTAGGCATCAATCGCTTCAATTCACTTGTTCGTCTTTTCCCATGGGTAAGATGGCAAAGGATGACGGTCTTCCACTTTCCGCCAATTACTTCTAATGTTGCTTCAACAGATATATTGTATTTCTTTTTTTCCATAGTAACGCCTCCAAATTCATAGGCACTAAAAAGTACCTATATAACTAAAAAGTACTTATATCACTTTAAAGTGCGTACTTCCCTTTTTGAACCACTTATCACATAATAACATTTGCCGGCGAATTCAACTATACTTTTTTCATTTTAATTGGTAGAAAGGGAAGGACAATATATGGGTTTAAGTAAAATACAAAGTACGCTTGCATTACTTGCGTTAGCAGTAAGTGCATTTGCGATTGGTACGACAGAGTTTATTAGTGTCGGATTACTTCCGTTAGTGGCGGAGGATTTACATGTGCCGGTAACTACTGCAGGGTTAACGGTTTCGTTATACGCATTAGGGGTTATGTTTGGGGCGCCAATTTTGACTTCCTTAACATCAAATATGTCTAGGAAGTCGTTGTTGCTTTGGATTATGGTGGTATTCATTATAGGGAATAGTGTTGCGGCTATCTCTACTTCGATCGGTGTATTATTAGTGGCGCGTGTTATATCGGCGTTTTCACATGGTGTTTTTATGTCCATAGGTTCTACTATTGCAGCAGATTTAGTTCCTGAGAATCGTCGAGCTAGCGCGATTTCCATCATGTTTACAGGTCTTACCGTAGCAACTGTAACTGGTGTACCCTTTGGAACATTTATTGGGCAACATTTTGGATGGAGAGCAGCGTTTCTAGTTATTGTCATTATTGGTATTATCGCACTAATTGCAAATAGCGTTCTCGTTCCGTCCAATTTACGTAAAGGTATGAAGGCTACGTTTGGTGACCAGCTTAAGCTGGTGAAGAATGGGCGATTATTACTTATATTTATTATTACTGCATTGGGATATGGTGGGACATTTGTAGTGTTTACCTACTTATCTCCCTTACTTCAAAATATAACGGGGTTTAAAGAAGGCTCTGTAGCGGTAATCTTATTAGTTTATGGAATTGCAATTGCCATCGGGAATATGGTTGGTGGAAAATTATCCAATCAAAATCCAACGCGTGCATTGTTTTATATGTTTATCGTACAAGCAGTTATCTTATTTATTTTACAATTTACAGCTCCATTTAAAATGGCAGGATTAATCACTATCTTGTTAATGGGTTTATTAGCGTTTATGAATGTGCCTGGGCTACAAGTGTATGTCGTGATGCTAGCAGAGAGATTGGTGCCAGGTGCAGTGGATGTAGCTTCTGCTTTAAATATTGCTGCATTAAACGCTGGAATCGCAATTGGCTCCTATGTAGGCGGACTTATTACGGATTCCATTGGTTTAATTCATACGTCATGGATTGGGGCAGTAATGGTTATCATAGCTGCTATTCTCACAGGAGTAAGTAGATTATTAGAACAAAAAGATCAAGTGAAACTAGCATCCTAAATGGGGCTAGTTTCTCAAGAAAAATTGGAGGTTTTATAGAATGGTTAAACATTTGCAAGATAGTACAACATTGCATAATGGTGTAGAAATGCCATGGCTTGGTATTGGGGTATTTAAGGTTGAGGAAGGTCCAGAGTTAGTTAATGCTGTGAAAACAGCTATTGCTCATGGGTATCGTAGTGTGGACACTGCAGCAATCTATGAAAATGAGGAAGGCGTTGGCAAAGGGATTTCGTTAGGCCTAAAAGAAGCACAAATTTCTAGAGAAGACTTGTTTGTCACGTCTAAAGTCTGGAATTCTGATTTAGGTTATGATTCTACGATAAGGGCTTATGAGAAAAGTTTGGAGAAGTTGGGCTTAGATTATTTAGACTTATATTTAATTCATTGGCCAGTTGAAGGGAAATATAAGGATGCCTGGAGAGCACTTGAAACACTTTATAAAGAAGGTCGAGTAAAGGCAATTGGTGTTAGTAATTTCCAAATTCATCATCTAGAGGAGTTAATGAAAGATGCTGAAATTAAGCCAATGGTGAATCAAGTAGAATACCATCCTCGATTAACGCAAGAGGAGTTGCGTGCATTCTGTGAGGAAAATGATATTCAGCTTGAAGCATGGTCACCTTTAATGCAGGGGCAATTACTAAATCATGAGATTTTGCAAGAGATTGCGAATAAGCATAATAAATCAGTAGCGCAAGTCATCGTACGTTGGGACCTGCAAAACGGAGTAGTAACGATTCCAAAATCGACTAAGGAGCATCGTATTGTGGAAAATGCATCTGTGTTTGATTTTGAATTGACGAAAGAGGAAATGGAAATCATTGATGGATTAAATCTTAATCATCGAGTGGGACCAGATCCGGATAATTTTGATTTTTAAGGGTAATCCTGTGCTTCGCTGATTGTATGGTAAATGTACATCACAAGATATTGCGCTCCTCATCATGTTGTTTCATTAATTTATGTTATAAAAACATGATGAGAATGCGCCTCATCATCAAAATTTACGATTTTTGCTGGAAAAACATGATGATAGCTTTCCTCATCGTGTTTTTCCGCTGATTTATGTTATAAAAACGTGATGAGGATGCGCCTCATCATCAAAATTTATGATTTTTGCTAGAAAAACATGATGATAGCTTTCCTCATCGTGTTATTCCACTAATTTATGTAATAAAAACGTGATGAGAATGCGCCTCATCATCAAAATTTACGATTTTTGCTAGAAAAACATGATGATAGCTTTCCTCATCGTGTTTTTCCACTGATTTATGTTATAAAAACGTGATGAGAATGCGCCTCATCATCAAAATTTACGATTTCTGCTGGAAAAACATGATGATAGCTTTCCTCATCGTGTTTTTCCACTAATTTATGCAAAAAAACATGATGAGAACAGTCCTCATCACTAAAAAATCCAATTTTAATTGAAAAAGCATCATGACAACGCTCTTCAGCATGTTTTCCATAGTTTGTCCTAAATAAAATTAAACCAATAGTCATTGACATTTAAATCTTGCTTCGCTATTATTTAACTAATTTAATAATTAATTCTATGACGAGAAAGAGTAGTTATGTTTATCTTATCTACAGAGAGTTGACGAAGTGCTGAAAGTCAATGTTAAGACCATAATGAAAATCCTCTCCGAGAAGCAAGGTTGAACGATATTAAACCTTGACGGCATTCTACCGATATCCAGGACACGTATGATAGTACGTAGTGTAATAATTTGATAAAAACCACTACTATGGTTTTTTTTATTTTGTTAAAGGTAGATTATATTGGTATATAAACTCGCCTCCTATGTACAGGAGGCGAGTTTTTTAATTTAAATTGAGGTGATGGTGTTGAAGGAGACTAGTGTTGAGAGAGAATGTAGAATTCGAAATCAGTGGGAAGAAGAAGGTACATTCCAACGTTCGATAGCTAATCGAGAAGGTAAACAGACGTATGTATTTTATGAAGGACCACCGACTGCTAATGGTTTACCACATGCAGGTCACGCGCTTGGAAGAACGATAAAAGACTTTGTGGCGAGATATAAAACGATGTCTGGCTATCAGGTGTTACGAAAAGCTGGTTGGGATACCCACGGATTGCCTGTGGAATTAGAAGTTGAAAAGCAGTTGAATATTCGTGGGAAGGATCAAATAGAAGAGTATGGGGTTGTAAACTTCATTGAAAAATGTAAGGAAAGTGTCTTTACGTATGAAAATGAGTGGAGGCAGTTTACAGAAGCTCTTGGTTATTGGGTAGATATGGATGATCCTTATGTTACATTAACCAATGACTATATAGAATCGGTGTGGAATATTTTATCGAACATTCATGATAAGGGTTATTTGTATAAAGGTCACCGTGTTGTTCCGTATTGTCCGCATTGTGAGACGTCTCTAAGTTCGCATGAAGTTGCGCAAGGTTATAAGGATGTATCTGATTTATCTGCGACTGTTAAGTTTCCAGTAAAGGGTAAGACAAATGAATACTTTTTAGGCTGGACGACAACGCCATGGACATTACCGGCAAACGTTGCTTTGGCAGTTAACCCCAATATGGATTACGTACGAGTGAAGCAAGGCGAAGAGGTTTTTGTTCTGGTAGAATCTTTAGCCCCTGTTGTACTAAAGGGAGATTGTGAGATTTTAGAAAGATTTAAAGGAAAGAATCTAGTTGGAATTGAGTATCTCCCGCCTTTTCCATATGTGACGGTTACCAAGGGGCATCAGGTGTTAGGGGCAGACTTTGTAACAGATACTAGCGGAACAGGGATTGTGCATATCGCACCTGCTCATGGTGAGGATGATTATAAGGCAATACAGGATCATGGATTTGATTTTATCAATGTAGTAGATTCTAAAGGTCGTTATAAGGACGTTGTTACACCTCTTGCTGGGCGGTTTGTGAAAGATTGCGATGTGGATATCATCAAAATGCTGTCTAAGGAAAATCTATTATTTGCTAAACAAAAATATGAACATAGTTATCCGCATTGCTGGCGATGTGACAGTCCACTACTTTATTATGCGATGGAAGGCTGGTTCATCCAAACAACCGCAGTCAAAGAAAAGATGCAAGCGAATAATCAAGCGGTCGAGTGGTACCCTTCTCATATGAAAGATGGGAGATTTGGGAACTTTTTAGATAATATGGTGGATTGGAATATTGGGAGAAACAGGTACTGGGGAACTCCGTTAAATGTATGGGTTTGTCAGGAATGTGGTAGTGAGATGGCCCCTAATTCGATTAAAGAATTAAGAGAGCTTTCGTTAGATGCTGTTCCAGATGATATCGAGTTGCATAAACCATATGTGGATAATATCTATTTACAGTGCTCTTGTGGCGGACGAATGGAGCGAACTAGCGAAGTAATTGATGTGTGGTTTGATAGTGGCTCCATGCTTTTTGCACAGTATCATTATCCGTTTGAGAACGAAGCTTTGTTTAAGAAACAATACCCTGCTGATGTTGTTATCGAGGGAGTCGACCAAACACGTGGTTGGTTTTATAGCTTGCTTGCAGTTTCTACGCTTTATACCGGACAATCACCGTATAAGCGTGTCCTTTCCTTAGGGCATATTTTAGATGAAGACGGGCAGAAGATGTCTAAGAGTAAGGGGAATGCATTGAACCCGACGGAATTAATACAGGAATTCGGTGCAGATGCGTTGCGTTGGGCACTTCTTGCGGATAGTTCACCTTGGAATAATAAGCGTTTTTCTAAGAAAACGGTTAGCCAGGCTAAATCAAAAGTAATCGATACGTTGTTAAATGTGTATTCCTTTTATACGATGTACGCGGACATTGATCAGTTTGATTCGAGGCGTGATTTAGGTGGGGAAAAGACAACGCTTGATAAATGGGTGTTATCTCGACTGAATTCTGTGATAAAAGAAGTAGTTCAAAGCTTGAATGACTATGATATCACACGGGGAGCAAGGGCTATTACGATTTTTATCGATGAATTAAGTAACTGGTATGTACGTCGTTCTAGACAACGCTTTTGGAGTAGTGGAATGAGTGATGATAAGCGGGCAGCATTTACTACGTTGTATGAGGTATTAACAAAGTTAGCTCAACTCATGGCTCCGTATACACCGTTTGTTTCAGAAGATATATATTCCAGTCTAGTAAAGGAAAGTGTCCATCTGTCTAACTACCCTGTCGCAGATGAAACGCTTATGGATGTATCATTAGAAAACGATATGAGTGCGGTGCTGGAGATAATTGAATTAACAAGATCAGCGAGAAATACAGCCACAATTAAAACAAAACAGCCTTTAGCTAAGCTAGTGGTTATACAAAAGGATAACTCGACTGTCTATGAGCTTGATCCATACACCTCTATCATAAAAGAGGAAATGAATGTGAAAGAGGTAGTTATGGGGGTAGATGTTCATGATTTATTACAGCTTACCTTCAATCTTAACTTTGCCGTAGCAGGACCTAAATTGGGTAAATCGTTAGGTGAAGTTAAACAGAAAGTTGAAAATCTATCCGAGGCTGAAAAGACTAAATTCGTTCGAGAAAGAGAGCTAGTACTAAAACTAAATTCTGGTGACTCAGTAACGCTAACGCCAGAAGAAGTCTCGATAGAAAAACGTGCTAAGGAAGGTTATGCATTATCGGAGGGAAATAATTTCACGATACTATTAGATACGGTCTTAACGGAAGAATTAAAGGAAGAAGGACTAGTTAGGGAATTCGTTCGTGCTGTACAAACGTATCGGAAGGAGTTGAATCTCCCTGTGGATTTACGAGTCGACCTTTATGTCGAGACAAATCCACTGGTTCAAAAAGTATTGAAGAAGTTTGAAGAATTAGTTCATAAAAACCTAATTATCAATGCCGTTCATTTTGAGAGTAAACCGACTATGAAAGACTTCCAAGTAGAGGATGATAATGTTAGATTGTACATTCAATCATAGTTATTTCTTATACTTGGTGGATCTTAAGTATTTAGGATAAGGAAAGAACCACAATAATTATTGTGGTTCTTTCCTTTTTATAATTTGCTAAAACATTCTTATTCCTGCTTTTTTCTTTTGAAAATAATGGTAGCAATTATGATGGAGACTATCATCAAAGAGCCAAACCACAATAGAGCTAGATAGGCGCTATTCCCTATTGGAGTTCCTGTTAAAATTCACGTAATGTTTCAATTAGAGGAGTCATTGGTTGATGTTCAGCGAAAGAATGTAGCCATTTCGGCATTGTCTCAGTAGGAACAAAGGCACTGCTTATATAAGGTAAAAACATGATGAAAAAGGTAAAAGCACTCGCTGATTCCACACTTTTAGCAATTAACCCAAAAACTACAGCTAGCCAGCTAATGGCAAGTAAAAATAAACTTAGATATCCTACAACACCAAGCCAATCCAAAAGTTCTGCATTTGGCTCGAATCCAATTAGTACTGCTACAACAAAGACTATAATCGCACCAATTGCATTACGAACAAAGCTACCGATAACATGACCTACTAGTAAAGAGGAGGGTTTTATCGGCATACTGCGAAGTCTTTCAAATATACCACCAACCATATCTTGAGCAACGCTTCCGGCTGTCATGGAACTAGCATATCCTACACAGGTTATAATAACACCAGGAACAACATAGTTAATATAGTCTGTGCCAGTATTAATCGCACCACCAAATACAAAAACAAACATTAACATTAGAACAACGGGTAGACCGATACTTAGAAATAAAGCGTCAGGAGATCTTAAAATGTGCATAAAACTACGTCGTGACATGGTCCATCCATCCTTTACAACCCACTTCATCTCATCCATGTTTAACTTCTCCTTCCTGTTTTTGACTAGTAATCTCCATAAAAACATCTTCCAGTGTAGGGTTACGGAAATAGATATCAATTGGCATGCTCTCGTGTTCATGTAACGTATTTAATGTACTTCTTAAATCTTCCGTAGAGTCTTTTGCTGAAAGGATAATGCTATTGTTTTCACGATCCATCTGTCCACCTAGTATGTTATGTGCCTTAATGAGGTTGGCTTGAGACTGGAACTGTAGTACTAGCTTTTCCTCGCCTATCATCCTTTTTAGTTCTTCGGCAGTACCTTCAACTACAATTTTTCCGCTATGGATAAGGGCAATTTTATCTGCTAGCTGGTCAGCTTCCTCTAAATATTGTGTTGTTAAAAAGATTGTTACACCGCTCTTAGCAAGTTCTTGAATCAATGTCCACATATTTAATCGACTTCTTGGATCTAAACCTGTTGTAGGTTCATCTAGAAAGATAATCTTTGGGTTTGCAAGTAAACTTAGTGCAATATCTAATCTTCTTCGCATTCCACCAGAGTAAGATTTCGCTTGTTTTTTAGCAGCATCTAACAAATCAAATTGTTTTAGTAAAGTGGCTGTACGCTTTTTGACAGTACTTCGGTCAAGGTGATTGAGACGTGCCATCAGCTGAAGATTTTCTTCTCCTGTTAATAGCTCATCTACTGTAGCGTATTGGCCAGTTAAACTAATAATCTTCTTAACATCGCTGGCTTCACGGTATGTGTCTAGACCGTCAATCCTAGCTATTCCTTCATCCGCCCTAATCAACGTAGATAAAATTCGAATAGTTGTTGTTTTACCCGCACCATTTTCACCTAGTAATGCAAATATCTGGCCACGTTCCACTTCAAAATTAATACCATCCAATACTTTCTGACTTCCGTAAGACTTTCTAAGATTTTTAACAGTAATAATCTGGTCACTCATCATAGTTCACTCCTTTTAATTTTATGATTGACTCATTCAGTCAAAATCAAGGTAAAAAATAACTAAATGAATTATGATTGACTCATTCAGTCAATAATATAATATGATAAACTAATAGAAGTGTCAATAAAAAATATTAGGGATTTATCGAGTGGAAAGCATTCTTAATAGAACATCAACTTTTCGTTCGATATTATGATTCCAAAAAGCAAGATCATCAGCCATTATACCGGAGATAACGTTTAGAAAAATCTCTAAAAGTTCTTGTGGATCGCCTTGGATAATTTCCCCGATTTCTTGACCTTCCATAATCCAAGGGAGTAATGACTCCAAATACACTTTTCCACTATTGAAAACGAGTTCCTGGACGTGTTCGGGCATTTTATCAGAGCTTCCTAAATGCTGTATAAGTCTAAAAATATCACTGTTACCTTCTTTTAATCCAAATGTCGCAAAAGCCTTTAACTTTTCAAGTGGGGAGAGATTGGTTTTATTCATTTCATCCAATCTTTTTTTCGTATCGGCTGTTTCCATCGCCCATTCTAAACTTTCAAACAATACTTCTTCTTTAGAACTAAAATAATGGTATACTAAGCCGTGACTAACACCAGCTTCTTTTGCAATCATACTTATTTTTGTTAACTTGACACCATTTTCAGCAAATACTTTTATAGCTGCATTCATAATTTGTTTTTTACGTTCATCCCGTATGTCTTTTAACTGTTCTTCATTTAAAGGGGCCATAGAGAAGTATCTCCTTTTATTTTGATAGTACGTCGTGTCGTTATTATACCATGTTGTTTGCGGAAATTTTAGTTTCTAGGTGCTTATAAAAGAGGATGCTATACTTATAGATAGATTGTTATAAATTACCACTATACGTAAAGCCTCCTTTAGAATCCTCAAGTAGGAACCAATAAATCCATATAAATAAAGAACATAATTAGGAGAGATTATATGTTTAAAATTATGATAGTAGAAGATGATGCGAAAATAAGGAATATCGTAAAAGATACGTTAAGCAAATGGCAATATGAAGTTGTGGAAACAGAGCGGTTTGAACAAGTATTAGATGATTTTAAACGGGCCGATCCACACTTAGTATTGCTTGATATTAATTTGCCAGTTTTTGATGGCTTTTATTGGTGCCAGCAAATACGTAGCATTTCAAAAGTACCGATTATTTTTCTATCATCTAGGAATCAAAATATGGATATTATTATGGCGATCAATATGGGAGGGGATGACTTTGTTCAAAAACCATTTGATTTGGATATCCTCTTGGCAAAGATAAATGCATTGTTACGTCGCAATTATACCTATCAGGATAACGAAGATTCAAAACGATTGGTATATCGGGATATTATATTATACTTATCGAATTCAACTTTCGAGTATAAGGGAAAGAAAACGGAATTGACTAGAAATGAGTTTATTATTTTACAATTGCTTATGCGTAATGTTGGTGAAATTGTTTCTAGAGAGGACCTAATGCAAGCTCTATGGAATGATGAGCAATTTGTTGACGATAATACATTAACAGTGAACGTTAATCGCTTGCGCCGAAAAATAACTGATTTAGGACTGAATGATTTTATAGTTACACGTAAAGGATTGGGGTATATCGTGGAATGAGATTTATTCGATTTTTAAACTATGAAAAACTGTATATATTCTTATATTTCTTAGGCTTTTTTATTGTTTGTTCCGTCTATTTCATCGATCCATATAACCAATTCAGATGGAGTACCTTTCTCTATGCGTTATTCCTTACCATCATTCCGTTAATCTTATTTTTACTCTTTCGTTTTTTTCAAAATGTCCAAGCAATACGCCATATGGATGCGGACGACCAGGAACCTTTATCGCTGGAAGCGAATGCGTATCTTAGGCGCATGGAAGAAATGGAAAAGGAACATATTCGTGCGCTAAATGACATTAGGGAAAAACAAAAGGAATACTATGACTTTATCATGTCTTGGTTTCATGAGATTAAAACACCAATATCTGTATTACGATTAATGGAACAAACCGATTTGGATAAAGATAGCGTTCGAGAGGAAGTAACTAGTATAGAGCATTACGTCGATCAAGCTTTATATTATGCTAAATTAGATAGCTTTAATCAAGACTATGAAATTCGAAATTGTGATTTAGAAAGATTAATCAAAGATATTATTAAGGACCATTCGAAAACATTTATATCCAAAAAAATCCGTATCGAATTAAACTTAGATTCTACTATTGTTCAAAGTGATTCGAAATGGTTAGGTTTCATTATAAATCAAATTGTAACCAATAGTTTAAAATACACAGAAGAATACGGACAAATTCTGATTACGACAGTTGAAACAGATAAGGACAAACAGCTTATCATTAGAGATAATGGAATAGGTATTGAAAGAAAGGATCTCCCTCGTATCTTTAATAAAGGATTTACTGGTACGAATGGAAGAATAAATACAAAATCTACTGGTATGGGGTTATATTTAGCGCAAGAGTTATCCAATAAATTAGGGCATTATATTACATGTGAATCAGAAGTGGATGTCTATACGGAATTTATCATTCACTTTCCAAAGAACCACGATCCATTTTTAAATACATATAAAAGCATAAGTGATTGATAATTCACTTATGCTCTTCTTTTACAACCTTTGATTGGCAATTTTATAGTATATGTTAGTAGAAGATAGATAAAGTAACACATATATAACAAAGTAAACAGCTATGGTTCCTAGTATAATACTTGTTAAATGCGGAAAGTCTCGAACACTATCTAATATATAATTTTCTAAAATAAACCAACTTATCAATAAGCCCAGAACTAATGGTGGGAAGAAAACAAATAGTAATTGTTTACGTATGACATTTTTCAATTTGGTTGTTCCTACTCCTATTTTTCGTAGGATAGTATAAAGTTCCTGCTGTTCTGTAGCCTCGCGTAGCTGTTTAAAATAAATTACGCTAACAAGAGCAAAGATAGCAATAACAGCGAGGAAAGCGACTGCAAATAACATTAAAGCGGAACTTTCAATTTGTTTCGAGTAGACATCAGCAAAGGATGAATAATAAACATCCGGGTTCGCTGTGACTATAGCATGAATCTCTTTAGACAAGGACTCGGCATTACCTGCGTCAGTGATATCATAAATTTCAAAAGTACGTATGGTGTTACTATTCTCTAATGAATAATATGTTTCATCGGAGATAACGAGTACCGCTTCTTTCTTTACCATCGAAGTAACAGGGTCACTTGCCCAGCCAAGTAATGCATAATCTTTCAGCTCTACTAGTTTAAATGTATGAAGAGCGTCCGTCATAACCGAGAAGTTTTGCTGATCGTCTATAGCATACCGTTTTGGAAAGTCAGAGCCTTGCGAAAGCGAAACTACCTCGTTTTCCTGTAATTCAACTTCTTGCTTATCTCCTCGATGGGCAACCATGTCATTAAATGTTTTTTCAGAAACTAATAATACAGTCTCAGTGAAGTTCTCCGGATTGTCAAATGCAATGTTCATATCGGATTCTGGTTTGGCAACGATTCCTTCTATCGTGTTATGAGATGTAATACTGTGGTTTGATTCTGAGATATGCTTTTCTATTTGCTCATTCGTGCTCTCATCGAGTGATTCAAAGGCAATATCATTTGGTAAATTTCTACCGACAGCGTCAAATTGCACGGCATAATTAACCGAAACAAACCCGATGAAAAAGATGATTGCTGCACTAAACAAAGAAATAAACGTTAAGTTTAATGTATTTCCCTTCATTTGAAAGCGAAGGGAGGATGTCCAAAGTACTTTGTCTCCTACATGATAGTTTTTGCTACTACTCATTCTTTTTAAAATCCAGCCGATAAACTGACGGAAAAATAAATACGTTCCCCCAATAATACCGATAGCAATTCCGATCATCGCTAGGGTTGAATAATCTTGCCAAACAACAGACTCTCCTCCTAGATTCATTAATACGAAAGCTAATCCTAATAAGATAATGGAAGAAATAGCTAAAAAGATAGAAGACTTAATCGGTTTATCCATCTTTTCTTTCGCATGAAACAGTTCTACTAACTGAACTCTTCGAATGGAAATATGACTTTGAATGCTAATGATAATCGCTAATAGTAAAAACAATAGAATGGTTGAAATAATAGCTGGTAGTGGTAGGGCAAACGTAATAACTTGATCATATTGCATTAAGTTCATTAACAGCATTCCAAAAAATTTTGATAACAGGCCTCCGACGAGAATACCACTAACTAATGAAATGGCTCCAATTAACAATGTTTCATAGAAAACCATTAAAGTAATTTGCCTTTCACTCATTCCAAAAAGCAAATACATCCCAAATTCTTTTTTTCGTTGCTTCATAAAGAACGTGTTGGCGTAAAGGATAAAGAAAATGATAAATAGAAATACAGCAACCGAAGCAATCGTTATCCCTTGTTGAAATCCTTCTTTATTTTCAATAGCCTTTAAAATATCCTCATTAAACATTAAGGATGAAAAGGTAAATTGTATCACAACACCAATGATCATGGAGAATAGATAAATGGAGTACAGCCTGAAATTTCGTCTAACATTCCGCCATGTTAAATCAAATAAACTCATTTCCGTTCTCCCCCTATCGCACTCTGCGTAAGAAGCAGCTTATCGAAGAAGTCTTTTTGTAATAAGTCCCCTCGAAATAGTTCATTGACGATTTTTCCATCTTTTAAGAAGACAATACGGGAACAGTGACTTGCCACATAAGGGTCATGGGTAATCATGAGAATAGTTGTTTCGAATTGTTGATTTAAGAAAACAAGCTGTTCCAACAACTGCGTGGCTGATCTCGAATCGAGTGCCCCTGTTGGTTCATCTGCAAATACAATCGATGGGTTCGTAATAATGGCACGAGCAGATGCTGCACGCTGTTTCTGTCCCCCAGAAACCTCGCTCGGGTATTTATCTAAAATCCCTTCAATGGATAATGCTTGAACAATTGGTTTTAAACGTTTCTCCATCTCTTGCGATTTTACTTTTCGTAAAGATAATGGTAATAAAATATTTTCTTTCAGTGTTAACGTGTCTAATAGGTTGTAATCTTGGAAGATAAATCCCATTCGTTCTTGGCGGAATTCTCGTAACGACTTTTTATTTAAGTCGAGTAAAGATTGTTCCTCTAACCAAATCTCTCCACCTGAGAATTTATCGATAGTAGATAAAACATTCATTAATGTTGTTTTCCCTGATCCTGATGGTCCCATAATGGCAGTGAATTCACCAGCTTTTATCGTTAAATCGATATTTTTTAGTACGGAAGTTTTCCCGTAGTTTTTCGATACATTTTTGGCTTGAATAACTGTATTCATATTAGTACCTCCTACTCTTGATAAATTCACTATAATCCGTATGTAGCTTACGAACCATCGATTTAACTGTATGTAATGTGACATTTCTGTCATGTTGGATTAAAGTAAATAAAATCCTCGTTGAAAGAGGCAAATCCTATCGCGCAGCTTTTAGGGTTTGCCTCTTTAAGTAATGGATTAGTGATTATCCGGATAACGGATTTTGATCTTGGAATTGCTTTGTTAGTAGTAAAGATACCATAAATAGAACTTCTAACACATTCATTATCGGAAAATTATTGATCCAACTAGCTAATATACCACCAGATATCATGGTGGTTGTCCCGATAAAGAGCCAAGGAAAACAAAATTTCTTCATAAGAATGAACCCGACAATACCAATGACGACCGTAATTACGACTACCATGATGGCATTACTTGAAGCTCCGTATGTCAAGACCCCATTTTTCCAGATCGGTTTAAGGTCAAGTCCAGCTATCGTGGTAAATAATTCATATAAAATCAATCCAATCGTCGAAACTGCCGCTATGACTTTCCAAATCGTTTTCTTAGCTGAAGGTAATCCAGTACGATAATAAGTACTCCAAGCAAATAAAATAAGCGTAGGGGTAAACAATGCATGTAGCCAGTAACGTACAATGCTTAAACTTTCTAATGTTGTTCCCTCTCCAATATACCTTCCCAATGCAATCATGACGTTATCATATACTAATCCAAGTAAAACAAAGAGGATGACGTTACCGATAGAAGAAAATCCATATTTTCTTGCAAGGTAAATTCCCCAAAGTAATAAAAAGAAATTTCCAAGCCCAAGTAAGAAGTAAATGATCGTATTCAAGAAGATCACATCCTTTTTTTATATGTTCCCCCATTATTGTTTAGATACCATTTTTTCATAAGAATAGTTATCAAAGACTTGGTAGAAAGTGCAAAGAGGGTTTTATAAGGTTCAGTACGTAAAAAACCATCTATATATGATCCACATATAGATGGTTTATTGATAATTTTACCTACGGTTGGCAACATAAATTGCCTTCCCCTTTTTCAAGAGCAGATTTTAAACTATCCAGGACACCTGACCATGCCACATTGTGCCAGTTAATAGCTTCATTCCATTTCGGATGATTTTTAAATCCATCATGTTCAACGAGGACCTTTGTTGAATGGTCATTGATCGACTCGAAATACACCTTAACAGTGGTTAGTTCGTTTTCGTTGTTCATTAATGCCTCAAATTCGTCTGGCCCTCTCCAAGTAAAATGTAGCTCTTTTTCATGAATAAGTTTAGTGATTGTACATCCTTTCGTGTTCATACTAGATTTATTTCCAGGTATAAAATAAAGTTCGAATGCACCACCTACTTTAGCTTCTACTATCACCTCGGGGGCAAACCATTCGGAAACTCTCTCGGAGATTGTCCAAGCAAGCCAAGCTAAGTTTAAGGATGCTTTAATTGTTATTTCTTTCTTAATAGCTTTGTTATTTGTAGTAGTTGTCATAAAAATCTCTCCTCTAGAAAAAGTAGTACAATTAAATAGTAGCATTATTAAAAAAATTATGAAACACTTAGTAAAAAGTATTTAATTTAGTAATCTTCTTCCGAGAGATAAGGTTACTAATCAAGCAGGAGGTCTATCATGTCAGTAGAAAGGAAATACCACCGAGCATTTGGGGTTTATGGGATATATGTAGAAAACAATAAGCTCTTGGTAATCAATAAAAATGGAGGACCCTATATCAATCGCTATGATCTTCCAGGAGGTAGCTTGGAAGAGGGAGAGAGCTTAATGGAAGCGATGGTTCGGGAGTTTAGAGAGGAAACAGGTATCGATATTGAGGTGGATAAAAACATAGGGATAGTGGATTTCTTCCTTCCATCGAAGTGGAAAGAGTTTACCGATGTTCATCATATTGCAGTTTTTTATCAAGTGAGGAAAGTCGGTGGGGAGATCACCGTCCCGGAAATCTTCGAAGGACAAGATTCTCTAGGTGCTGTTTGGGTAGATAGAGAAGAGATTACTAGAGGTAATGCATCCCCTCTTGTATGGAAAGCCTTCGAATGGCTCGAAACGAAAAGCCTTGGACTAGACGCGGTAAGATATACCGATTGGGAGGTTAAGAGGAGTGCTAAAAGCAGTAGTATTTGACTTAGATGGGACGTTACTGGATAGGGATGCCTCGCTCAGACGATTCTTAGAGAATCAATACTATCGGCTAATTCACCACTTAAGCCATATACCCAAAGGACAATATATTTCAAGGTTTATAGAGTTAGATTGTAAAGGGTATGTGTGGAAAGATAACGTGTATCAACAACTTGTGCAAGAATTTAAGGTACAAGGTATTTCTTGGCAAGATTTACTGGAGGACTACATAGAAGAATTTCAACATAGCTGTATCCCTTTTCCAAACTTAATAAGCATGTTAGAGAATCTAGAAAATAACTCTATAAAACTAGCTATGATCACAAATGGTAAAGGGCAATTTCAAATGGATAATATAAGGGGTTTGGGAATGGAACATTATTTTGACTGTATTCTTGTTTCGGAACAGGAAGGAATGAAGAAGCCCGATCCTGCTATTTTCCATAAAGCTCTAGAATTATTAGGAGTTTTACCTCATGAAGCAATGTATATAGGAGATCATCCGGAAAATGATGTGAAGGGTGCGAAAAGTGTAGGGATGGTAGGGGTTTGGAAGAAGAATGAGGCTTGGGAATGTGAGGATGCTGATTTTACAATAAAAGATTTAGGTGAGATTCCGTTAATTGTGTCAGGACTTCAATAAGGTGAAGTACATGAATTCCTTTAAAAAAGGCCCAAAGTACACATGCCTAGTCCTTTGCATAGAATAGGTAAGAAATTCTATGAAAGGATGGAAATAAATGTACTATGTCCCTTATCCTTATCCATACCCTGTTACTTTCTATGTCCCACAATATTACTCTGTGAGAACACAGCCTGATGTTTTTTTACCTGATGAAAGATTTTTTGGAGCTTGGCAAACACAAAAAATGAAAGCAAGGATTCCACTGAAAGATTATGGTCCGAACCCATTTGTTGTCGATATAGAAGCGGCTACGACTCAAAATAAACACTATCGAACTGCGCTTTGGACAGGCGGACATCTCCAAGTTACCGTAATGAGTATAGACGTTGGTGGAGATATTGGTCTAGAAGTGCATCCGAATACCGACCAATTTCTACGTATCGAACAAGGAAGAGGAGTTGTCCGAATGGGCAACCGTAGAGATAATTTAACTATAGAGAAAAAAGTAAAAGAGGATTCTGCTATTATGGTGCCAGCTGGTACGTGGCATAATGTCATAAACACAGGTAATGTTCCATTAAAGTTGTACTCCATATATGCTCCGCCACATCACCCACGGGGAACGGTTCATCCTACAAAGGAAGTGGCATTGGGGGAAGAAAAACCGGAATAGAGTATAGACGCTTGGATATCCAAGCGTTTTGTTTTCTCATTTTTTATTGTTTAGCTTCTGAAATAAGGTCGTCTATATATTTGGTTGCACTTTAGATCTTCATACAATACAGACGAACCTTTTCTTAGTTATGTTTCGACTTTTTATATTTTCATTCAAGTTGTTATTTTCCGTTAAAGTAAGTATGATAAAAGTAGAGATGTATGGAAAGGGGAATATAATTCTACATGTGGCAAACTCTGTAATGAAAAATAGTTAAAGTAAATAGATTGCATAAAATTCTTTTAGGGGAGTAGTGTGTCTATTTAGTTGAATTATAATCATTCCAGGGATGTGTGGTGTGGAGTTATAAATATCCATAGACTAGGCAGATTCCATTTGGGGGTCTGCTTTTGTTTTTATGAGAAGGTTCATCTCTATTAAACCTACCACATTGTCCCTAAAAATTGGGGGAATTGAAATGGGTCATCTTCAAAATAAAACGGCACTAATTACAGGAGCAAGTAGTCAAAGGGATATAGGTACCGCTATTTGTCGCAAATTAGCCTCTCAAGGGGTTAATATCTTTTTTACTCACTGGAACTCTGATAAGGATTGGGTAGAAAGTTTTCAGAAAGAAATTATCCACATGGGTGTTACCTGTAAGGAAATGGAAATTGATTTATCAGAAGCTAATGCTGCATATACCATACTAGATACCATTACTAAAGAGCTTGGTTCTCCATCCATTGTAATCAATAATGCAGCACATTCCACTAGAGATGGTTATTTGAAGTTGGATGCTCAAATACTGGATGACCATTATTTCGTAAATATGAGATCAACTTTTCTTCTTTGTGTGGAATTTGCACGTCGTTTTGAACAAGCTAAGTTAGAATCCGGAAGAATAATCAATATGACCTCAGGACAGGATTTAGGTCCGATGCCTGGTGAGTTAGCTTATGTAGCAACTAAAGGAGCTATTTCTGCCTTTACTAGATCCCTATCTCAAGAGCTTGCTCCATTGGGAATAACCGTTAATGCGGTAAATCCTGGTCCAACTGATTCAGCGTGGATGACAGATGAAATAAGAGAATTTCTTTTACCTAAATTCCCACTGGGACGTATAGGAACACCAGATGATGTAGCGCGGATAATTGCTTTTCTTGCAAGTAATGAAGCAGAATGGATTACAGGACAAATTATACATTCTGAAGGTGGATTTATTCGAGGATAAGGAATTTGAACGGAAAGTTAATCATTGGATACTGTTGTTGAATATGCTAGGGGAAAGTCCTTCCTCTAGCTTTTTTATTGATGTTGTAGCGGACAGGGTTGAAACGACGGTTAAAAGGAGGATTCCGCTATTATGATACCGGCTAGTTGTGGCATAATGTTATAAATAAAGTTGTAATCCTTTTATTCTTTGATGTATCTTCTGTATGGAACATAACTATTAAAAAAATTTTTTACCCGTATCTTTTTTTCATTTTTATCCGTTATAAGATTGAGAGGAAAAAGGAGTGATTCATGTGCGTATGGGCCCAAGCGCAAAAGTGGAACAGTTAAGGAAAGCGGAGACGTTTGAAGAATTGGTGACTAAGCTGAATCGGTATTCCCATTTTCTAACGAAGAATAAATGGGATGGTGAAGATATTGCCCAAGAAGCCATTACGAAGGCATTGAAACACTATGAGGGTGAAGAACATCTAAGTCCAGCTCTACTGAAAAAGATTGCGTATCATATATGGATAGATCACCTTCGCAAACAAGAAAATGAAACACTTATTTCTCAAGAAAATTTACCTGAAAAAGTGACGGATAAAACGAGCGAAGTATGCTCAGATTTAGTTGATACATTGATGAAGTTGCTTACACCTAAGCAACTAATATCCTATGTTCTAAAGGAAGCCTTTCAATATAAAATAACGGAAATAGCAGACCTTCTTCATATGTCTGAAACAGGGGTAAAGGCTTTATTAAACCGATCACGTTCAAAGATTAAACAAACTTCCAAAAATCATCCGAATATATACTGGACGGCGGAAAATCGAGAGATAGTATATCCTATCTTGGTTAAGGCAATTCAATTACAGGATCCAGCTATCCTGATTAGAATAATTCCAAGACTCTTCAACCACTCCATTGTTCCTAACAAATTTCATTCTTCTCCTAGCAATGTCCTCTCATTAGCAGCATAAGTGACAGTTTGAAGGAGGAAACGGGTATGAATACCATCCCTTATGTAATTGAACAAACGAACAAGGGTGAACGTTCGTATGATATATTTTCACGATTACTAAAAGATCGTATTATTATGGTTAGTGAAGAGATTAATGACCATATGGCAAATAGTATTGTGGCCCAACTTTTATTTTTATCAGCAGAAGACCCTGACAAAGATATTTCCTTATATATTAACAGTCCAGGTGGTTCTACTAGTGCTGGCTTTGCCATTTTTGACACGATGCAATATATCAAACCAGATGTCCGAACCATATGTACTGGAATGGCTGCATCATTTGGAGCGATGTTATTGTTAGCTGGAACGAAAGGAAAGCGATTTGCTTTGCCAAACAGTGAAATTATGATCCACCAACCTCTAGGAGGAGCGAGGGGGCAGGCGACCGATATTGAGATTTCAGCAATACGAATATTGAAATTACGTAGCCATATTAATGAAATAATTGCTGAGAAAACAGGGCAGCCGTTCGATAAGGTTGCGGTCGATACGGATCGGGACTACTTCATGAGTGCAGAAGAAGCAAAGGAATATGGGATTATTGATGAAATAATAGCAAACGGTCGTTAAAAAAGCATTATAGTAAAATGCTCTTCTTAATGAGTCAGATTGAAAAATCATGGCTGATTGAGGAGAGTATTTTTATTTTTAAAGGTTTCTATCACTAACATAAAAAAACAAATTACATTATAATTTAATCAATACATAAAAAAGGAAGTGCTTCTATGAAACGAAAAGTATACTTAAACCATGATGGTGGAGTAGATGATTTAGTCTCACTATTCTTATTATTACAGATGGATGATGTAGATTTAATTGGGGTAGGCGTTATTCCAGCTGACAGTTACTTAGAGCCTGCTGTCTCAGCGAGTAGAAAGATAATAGACCGTTTTAGTAAGGGTGAGCAAATTGAGGTTGCTGCTTCTAATTCGCGTGGAAAAAATCCTTTTCCAAAGGACTGGCGTATGCATGCTTTTGTTGTAGATGCTTTACCGATTTTAAATGAATATTTACCAGTGAAGACTCCTGAATCAAAACTCCCTGCGCATAAACATTTAATTGAGTCATTGCGTAACAGTTCGGAAAAAGTAACGTTAGTATTTGTCGGACCATTAACCGATTTAGCTCGTGCACTAGAAGAAGCTCCTGATATTGAAGAGAAAATTGAAAGACTTGCTTGGATGGGTGGAACTTTCCTAGAAATGGGTAATGTGGAAGAGCCAGAGCATGATGGAACAGCTGAATGGAATGCTTTCTGGGATCCAGAGGCGGTAAAAGTAGTATGGGATTCTACTATTCATATTGACCTAGTTGCTTTAGAAAGTACGAATATGGTTCCATTGACGTTAGATGTAAGAAATCGTTGGGCGAAAGAGAGGAAGCATTTAGGGGTAGATTTTCTTGGCCAATGCTATGCTGCCGTACCACCACTTGTTCATTTCCAAACGAATTCAACATATTTCTTATGGGATGTATTAACAACCGCAACAATAGGAAAAGAAGAGCTAGTGAAAAGGAAAGAAGTAAAAAGCATCGTACATGCGGATGGTCCAAGTCAAGGGAAGACAGAGCTATCTGAAAACGGACGAGCTGTTGAGTTAGTGTATGAAGTAGATCGAGATGCATTTTTTGATTACATCACCGAATTAGCAAAACAGGCATAGGGGGAAGACAGATGAGGAGAGTTATTATTGACACCGATACTGCAGGGGACGATACAATTGCCATATTAACTGCACTCCATCATTTTAAAGTAGAAGGAGTCACCATAACTGGCGGAAATGTAGATTTTGATCAAGAGGTTGAAAATGCATTATATACGATACAAGTGTTTCATCCGGATTATCATGTCCCTGTTTTCAAAGGGTATGAAGGTCCGATATTAGGTAATCAGGACGGGCATGTGACGGTAGAAGATGTTCATGGGAGTGATGGGATGGGAGATTCCCTTTTCCCAAAAGCAACCCAACGTCCAGAGGAAAAGCATGCTGTTGACTTTATTATTGAAACGGTAAAAGAAAATCCTGGAGAAATCGCATTATTAGCTATTGCACCTCTTACAAATATCGCGATGGCTATCAAGAAGGATCCAACTATTGTAAAGGATATTCCTCATATTTATATAATGGGTGGAACCAATAATTCCCTTGGAAATATTACTGCTGCAGCGGAGTATAATTTTTATGTGGATCCAGAAGCTGCTAGGATTGTACTCCATTCTGGTGTCCCGATTACAATGGTAGGCTGGGATATGTGTACCGAGTATTCTGTAATGGCTGATGAGGATCATGCAGAGATTGCCAAATTGAATACCAATCTTTCTAAGTTTTTTATAGATATCAATCGTGTTGTGTTGAAGTTTAACCGAGAAGTACATAAAATAAACGGAACAACACATCCCGATACATTATTAGTGGCAATCGCTGCGAATGAAGAGTTGATGACGGAAGCCGGGGAGTATTATGTGGACGTGGAGACTACGGGGAATATTACTAGAGGCTATAGTATGGTAGATATTAATAACCGAAGTGGTAAGAGTCCGAATGTTAGAGTTTGTGAAGTGGTGGATAGAGCAGGGTTTAAGGATACGTTATTCAATGTTTTAAAAGGTAAGTAAAAGATTAGCCAAGAAATAGACTATTACTTTACTCTATCTTTTTTAAGTAATATTAAATTTTTAAAAAAATTGAAGGTTGGGTAAGTGACGGAATTATGGCATGGTCTAAATAGGGAAAAAATGGTACTCTGATATTCAGGGTACCATTTATTTTGCTGTAATTTCATAGAAAGAAAATTGTAAAAACGGTTCTAATTTTACAAAAGATACTGTAAAATTTGTGTTAAATTTACCTTTTTCAAAAAAACAAACAAGTTCACTCTTGTATACTTAAATCGTAAAGAGGGATGAGGTGACTAACTATGAAAATATTAATTACATCCGAATGGTACGCACCTACCATTAATGGTGTAGTTACATCAATAGTTAACCTAGAAAAAGAGTTAAATAGATTGGGACACGAGGTGAGAATTCTTACCTTATCTAATAGACGTCGTTCGTATAGAAGAGATCATGTTACCTATATTAGCTCAATTGGAGCAGGGAAAATATATCCAGGGGTAAGGGTTACGTTTTCAAAGGATAACCGATATATAGAAGAAATCGCAGAATGGAAACCTGATATTATCCATTCGCAATGTGAATTTAGCACTTTTCGTATTGCGCGTCATATAGCGAAGAAATGTGCTATTCCGATTGTTCACACTTACCATACCGTTTATGAGGATTACACGCACTACTTTTCACCAAATAAAAAATGGGGAAAAGCAATGGTTGCATTGTTTTCTAAAAAAATACTAAATCAAGCATCCTGTGTCATTGCGCCAACTGCAAAGGTATCTTCTTTACTTAAAGAATATGGTGTAACACAGCCTATCGAAGTCGTTCCAACTGGAATTGATATGAATAGATTTGCAGTTGAAATGTCAAGCTATGAGAGAAAGCTTTTAAAGGAAAAACATCATATACCGGAACATCATAAAGTGCTTCTTTTCGTCGGTAGGCTTGCAAAAGAGAAGAACTTAGAGGAAATTCTAACTTTTGTTTCTAAAATAAAAAACGAAAATCTTACCCTGTTGATTGTCGGTGATGGACCATACCGAAATGAGCTGGAAGAAATGGCGGAAACATTAGGGATTAAAGAGAATGTCATTTTTGTCGGAATGATTACCCCAGAGAAGATACCTTTTTATTACCAGTTAGGGGATATTTTTGTAAGTGCATCAAATTCGGAAACACAAGGATTAACTTATATTGAAGCATTGGCAAATGGTCTTCCAGCATTATGTCGGAAAGATGCGTGTTTAGAAAATGTTTTAGAAGATGGCGTGAATGGCTGGCAATATGAAACATTTGACCAGTTTAAAGAAAGACTAGATGCCATGTTAAGTGTCCCGGAATTATATATGCGTTTATGTGCTAATGCGAAGGCAGGTGCCATACGTAAATATTCCTCAGTTACTTTTGCGAAGACATTAGAGGATCTTTATGAACGTACTATCCAAATGTATCAAGATACAGAAAAAGTTCCAGCACTATCAAAGTAGAACAGACTGAGGTAATAAAATGGAAAAACCTAGAATGCGTAAAATGATTAACATACTCACCATAATTTTTACGATAGCATCCATCGCTTTCTTAATTTATGGTATAAAGACGGATATTTTCTACTCGGAAAAGGCACTACGGCATTTTATGGGTCAATTTGGCATATGGGCTCCAACGATCTTTATCATTTTTTCTGCAATTCAAGTGGTTTTTCCAGTCATTCCTGGTGGATTAGGGTTGCTCGCGGGAGTGTTGCTCTTTGGGCCAGGAATGGGCTTTGTTTATAATTATATAAGTGTCTGCATAGGTTCTATTGTGGCTTTCTTAATAGCGAAGCAATACGGAAAAAGCGTTATTAAATTGTTGTTTAGTAAAAAATTACAAGAAAAGTATTCCAAATGGACAGAGCATGAAAAGTTCTCAAAAATCTTTACAATCGCCATTTTCTTCCCGTTAGCTCCGGATGATTTTTTATGTTATTTAGCAGGAACTACGAAAATGAAAATACATAAATTTACAACTATTATCTTACTAGGAAAACCTTTGGCAATCGCACTCTATACGTTTGGGTTAGATTTTATTGTGCGCAACCTATCGATGTTAATTTAACTAGACTTAAAGGGGAACTTTACATCATGCAAATGAAACAAAAGAAGGTACTGTTATATTCTGGTTCACTAAAGCTAGTAGAAAAAAGCGGTGTTGGACAAGCAGTGCGACACCAACAGCAAGCTCTCAGCATAGCCGGAGTACCATTCACGATGGATAGTAAGGAAGATTATTCAATCGTCCACCTGAACACGATATTTCCGGACTCCGTGCTAAAAAGTAAACGGGCAAAACGAAAAGGAAAAAAAGTTGTGTATTATGCACATTCCACGATGGAGGATTTCCGTAATTCTTTTCGTGGTTCGAATGTCATTGCTCCACTGTTTAAAAAGTGGATCACGTATTGTTATAACAGTGGTGATTTAATTATTACGCCAACGGACTATTCGAAGGAGTTATTAGAGGGATATGGGCTAAAGCGTCCGATTATAAGCCTTTCAAACGGAATAGATACAGATTTTTTCAAGTGGAATAATGAAGCAAGAAGGCGTTTTCGTGATAAATATAATATCCCGGATGAGGAAAAGGTAGTGATTTCGGTTGGGCACTATATTGAGCGTAAAGGAATATTAGATTTCGTCAAACTCGCGAAGAGAATGCCTAACTATCAATTTTATTGGTTTGGTTATACGAATTTAAATTTGATTCCACAAAGAGTAAAAGAAGCGATAAAACAGTCGTTACCCAATCTGCATTTTCCTGGATATGTGACTAGAGAAGAAATCCGGGATGCGTATTGCGGTAGTGATTTATTTCTATTTCTTACACATGAGGAAACAGAAGGCATCGTTTTACTGGAAGCCCTAGCTGCAAAAATTCCGGTATTAGTTCGGGACATACCGATTTATAAACATACATTTAAAGACCGAGAGACGGTTTATAAGGGAACAACCACTGAGCAATTTGAGGAGTTAACTTCTCAAATATTAGAAGGTCAACTGCCTGATTTAACGGAAAATGGCTATCAGTTGGCATTAGAACGGGATATTAAGGTTATCGCACAGAGGCTTTTAGCGATTTATGAGCAGGGTTAGATCTGTATAGCTAATCGAATAGAGTGAAAAGGTGTCTGATCTAAGTCAGCACCTTTTTTATTCTTTACGGACGGTATTCGGTTTTATTGTTAACATGAAGATAGAGCCGATTAATAATAGAACGCCAATAGCCTTCAACCACGTGATTGTAATGGGGAAGAAAGGATAGGAGATAATGGCAAGTAATACGGGGCTAAAAGCTCTCGTTACATTTGCGATTGAAAATCGTAAATATTTAAGTGCTTGGTACAAAAGAATTGTCCCTAGAAATCCGGTTAGGAATGAAGATAAAACAATCAAGCCTATCCCACCAAATTGTCCCCAATCAGTAGTAAGCTCTCCCGAAAAAGTGGCATAGATCATCACGAAGATCAGTGTTATACAATTATTAGTGAAAAGAATCGAATTTGAACTTTTTTCTTTAGCCATCGATTTTTTAATATAAATATTGGTTAAGGCAAAGAAAAACGTATAGAAAAGAGCAAAGATACCACCAAACAAGTTTGTGTATTGACCGCCCTTATCCACAAACAGAAAACCACCGAGAATGGCTAATAGGATAAAAGCAGACTCTCGTAACGTGATTTTTTCTTTTAATAGAAAAATAGATAATAAGACCGCGAACACCGTGTAAAATCTCCCTAGAAATCCGACTTCAACAGGTGAAAGTAAATTCATTTTAAGAAAAGAAATATAACTCCTAATGAGTTAAACAGTGCTAACATCATAATCTCTTTTTCTAAATAAAACTTCACGTGCTGTTTTGCGATCATCCCAAATATAACACTTGCTATGATAATGGTTAGTACATTGATAACGGAAGCCTTTGCAGGGCTTACATGTGCTAATCCGAACTTAGACACTAAAGGTCCAATTGCCATTGTTAAAACGGAAAATAAGTTACATATATGTCCTTTTTGTATATCTGTCATCATTCTTCTCCTCTTCTGTTTTGTTTCTATAGTTAATTGTAGTTGTTAAAAGGAGAAGAAAAAGTGTAAGTTAGTATTAAGAATTTCACCTTTTATAAGGAGGAACGGATGAGATTAATATACTACTACATACATTTGTTCATTCAGTTTTCAAGTAGCAATACGAATAAACCTATTAAACTAACGAGAAATCAGCTAAGTAAAGTGCTGCAGTGTTCGGAACGAAATGTTATTCATATTTTGAATAACATGGAAGAAAAGGAGTGGATACGTCGAGAGAGTGGGAAAGGTAGAGGAAATAGAACGGTTATTATTTTTCTTAAATCGTTGGAGGAGATGTTTGGATTTCTGCAATCATCCTCAGCGAAGTATCATGATATTAATGGACTTATTTCTTATTTGGATCAGAATGATTTATTAAGTAATTATAGTCATGTTTTAGAGAGCATTTGGAAAGAACTGTTTGGGGTAAAAAAAGGATTGCCCAAAAAGGAGGAAGAAGAGTACTTACATATTCCATATTTCCGGCCGCTGCAGTCGCTTGATCCATCACTAATTGAGCGGCAAACAGAAAGGCATATGGTGGAACAAATATTTGACACACTCGTTAAGTTTAATATGGATAGAGAAGAAGTAGAGCCTAGTATCGCTCATTTTTGGGAAAGGGACGAGAGTGGTAAGCGATGGACTTTTTATCTTAGAAAAGGAGTTACATTTCATAATGGAAGAGTCTTAGATGCGGAAGACGTGAAATTTACCTTTGAAAGGTTGAGAGATTCACCTGCGAAATGGATGGTAGCGTATTTGGATGAGGTGGTATGTATTGGGCGAAGTGTCGTTCATTTTTATTTTTCCATTCCCGTGTTTAATTGGTTATATATTTTATGCTCACCTAAAGCTTCGATTGTTCCAACGGATTTTAATGGACTAAAACCGGAGGAGTTTTCTCAGAAACCTATTGGTACAGGGCCATATAAAGTGAAAACACATCATGCGAATCTTTTATCCCTTTCCGTACACCAAGCCTATTTTAAAGAGCGAGCACATATAGATGGAATCTCGATTCATATTATGCCATCCGTTGAAAAGTACATAAATATACGAAAAATTGAACAGGAGCCACTTTTTTATATTCCATTTACGTGGAACACAGAAAAAGATGCGGATTATAAAAATATAGAACGAGGGAATTTGTCCATTAAGTATTTAATGTGGAATATGCGAAAGGAACAGGTTAGGGATAATTATTTGTTGAGGGGAAAAATGGCGGAGATTCTAAATAAGCAAAAGATGATTGATACCCTTGGTTACCCTAGGTTTGAGCCAGTGAGCACTTTTTATCGGCAAGAAATATTGGAATATGAGCCGGATAACCAGTCTCCGGCGTTCCATTTACGTGAACCGTTACTATTAATGACATATGAGCTTACGCCGAATGAAGTGGATATCAGGTGGATTCAGAACGAATGTAGAAAACAGGGGATTGATGTGGAACTAAGAATCGTTCCATTTTCGGACTTTTTTGAGGAATCTAGGAATGCGGATTTGGTGTTATCTGAATATGTGGCGGAAAATGTGGAAGAGATTGCACTCTTAAACTTATTTCAATCAGAAACTAGTGTTTTACATAATCTATTGGATCGTGAGAATGGGGAAAAACTGTATGATTTATATGAAACGGTTCTTCACGAAGAGTTTCAAGAGAGACGATTTCAGGTTATCAAGCAAATGGAAGAATTGTTATTAACAAATCATATTGTTTTGCCTTTGTATTCTACGTATCAGAAGGCGTTGTATCATGAACAGTTAATGGGGATATCGCTTAGTACGATTGGTTTAGTACCGTTTAAGGATTTATTTTATCGGAAGGAGAATTAAGGGCAATATCGGCTTTTATCAATATTGCCCGCTTGCTTATGAATTTTCAAATGTTTGTCCGATTTCCTTCTCAGCAATAATCTCATTCGCAGCCTCTAATTCTTTATGCTCTTTTACCGAATCCCCAATCATTTTATTTAAAAAATCGAACGGATAATTTTGTCTAAGACCATTTTGTGCACTTATTTTTCCATCAATATTTGCTTGGGTAGGTAGGTCGAATTTTTGTTTTCCGGTATCTTTTGTCATGACAATCACCTCAAGTAGTATCCTTCCTTATCACATAAGTTTTATACGAGAGCATATTTTTTCCGTTCAAATTGAAAATAAATTAGACTAGGAATACGACTGAAAATGAGGGGATATTATGTTACCAGTATATAGTGATGTCATTCAGTTTCGGGGAAGTCATTACGATTTTGGGTATTATCAAGGGGAATTGCTAAAAGATTCTCCAATACTTGTAAATAGAGAAAAGCAGTGGGGAACGAAAAGGAAATACCATTTTACAATAGATGAGAAATTGGTAAGAACTGCTATTAAGCGGTTTGCTCCTGAAATATGGGATGAAATGGAAGGATTAGCCGATGCATTGAAATGGAATATGCATGATGCGATTCGGGAGTTTGGTGGGTATTATTTGGAGTATGGAAGAAGCGGGTGCTCTATTTTTACCGGGGAAGATTATCTCGTTCGGAACTATGATAATCATCCTGCTTCTTATGAAGGGCGGTATATGTTTTATCAGCCAACTGACGGGGGTTATGCAATGGTCGGGCCGTCGATGCAAATTACGGGTCGGATAGATGGCTTAAATGAAAAAGGACTGGCCATGGGGTATAACTTTGTTAACCGTAAAAAATCTGGCAGTGGCTTTATTTGTAATATGGTTGGGAGGTTAATTCTGGAGGCTTGTGCAACGGTGGAGGAAGCGGTAGATTTACTAAAAGAGATTCCGCATCGTCATTCATTTAGTTATATTTTGCTTGATCAAAAGGGTAAAACTCATGTAGTTGAGGCCTCACCGAGAAGGGTGGATGTACATCACGGTAATGCTTGTACGAATCATTTCGAGAAATTGTCGGAGGAGAATCGTTACAGGATGGATGAGTCAGTGGAACGGCAAAGTACGATATTGAACCAAGGGAAAAATGTCATCAATCCTTATCAAGCGTTTCACATGATGAATGATATGGATAAGGGGGTATTTTCCCCGAAGTATGGTGCGTGGGCAGGTACATTGCATACGGCAGCATATTTTCCACAGGATTTGAAAGCTTGGTTCTCGCTAGGTGGGAATCAGCAGCCAATTGTATTTGATTTTAAAAAGTGGCTAGATGGGGATAGAATGATGGTAAGGAAAATAAAGGGTAAGCTTGATGTGAAAACGCCTTTCGTGAATATGGAGTATTTTACGGAGCCAGAGTTCTTGATATAAGAAGCCCAACCGATCTTTTTAGATTGGTTGGGTCTTCTTGTTATGATATAGATTTACCACGAGAGGCAATGGCACTGGCATATTGATTAGCAACGTTTTCACCAATATCCTCCCACTTTGATTTATTATGAATCTGGCCATCCTTATCTAATGGCTCCTGAAATTGATTAATCCCAGTAGCTGCAAGCAACGAATGCTCATCTTTATCTAGGCCAATATGTACAATATGTTTAATGACGAAAGGTTTACCGAATTGAATAAAGGCTCCATCACGATCTAATTCCCCTTCTAAAACATGAAATGGCATTCTTAAATAAATGGTTTCCCCGCCTTCGCGGTGAAGAGTTGCATCTAGAAACGCTCCATCATATTCCCAACTCCCACAAAGGGTAAGCCCAAATTGTTTTGCAATTGTACGAGCTTCCCCAAAATATGCAGTTTTACCTTCTATTTCTGACTGAAGTTCTATCATCGAACCACTCCTTCAATTAATCTTTCTAATAGCATTTACATAATTTGGTATAAAATACCTTCTTATTGTTGATTACTTGGTTTTTACGGTAAAATGTTGTTTATACTAAGGACAAGCGGTGAACAGAATGTTAAAGGATACAGGAGAACGAGTTATTCCTGAAAAGATGAAAGTATTAAACGGTTTATTGATTGAACATATTGCGAGGTATCATTTTGCTACGGAATATGTATACGGTAGGGTGTTAGATTTTGCAAGTGGATCAGGATATGGAAGTCATATTATGGCAAAGACATGTAAGGATAAGGTTCATGAAGTAGTTGGTGTTGATATCGATCAAGAAACGGTGAAATATGCAAGGGCTACTTATTATCATCCGATAACAAAATTTGAGATTGGGAATGTAGTAGATCCAAGATTACCGGAAAAGCTTGGGCAATTTGATTGTATTGTGAGCTTTGAAACGATTGAACATATTCGAGAAGAAGAACAATTTATGCGTAATATTTATAATATGTTAAAACCCGGTGGTACGCTGATTTTATCTACTCCATTTGGTAAGGGTAGGGGTATACCAAGTGGCCAGGAGTTTCATGTTCATCAGCTTACATTGGACGAGTTTAAAGGTTTATTTAAGGACTACCAATCTACAGATTATTATTATCAAAAGGGAGCACTCATTCAGCCAGAATTTGCTGCAGAGAAAAAGGAGTTTCCTCTTGGGATAGCAATTTGTAAGAAATAATTAATTTCTTTATTGGGAAGTTTAAATCAGAAGTAAAGCGCAGGGAGATTCCTTGCGCTTTTTTTAGTTGTTGAAGTTGGGGGATGAGGGTGTTAATACTTTTTTGTGTTATAGGTAAGAGAGATTTTTTTCAATACCCTATTTAGTGCCATGATTAGTAAAAAGGTAAGAGAGAGGCGTTATCAAAGCCCGATTAAGTGTTGTGGAGAATGAAAAGGTAACTGAGTGATGCTATCAGAGCCCAATGAAGAGCTTTGGAGGGTGAATAGATTATAGAACTAGGATCCTTTGAGATCTAGGGTGAAGGGAAATATAGTCCTGTCACACCACACTATGCATATTTTTACCTAATGGGGGTATCCTTCTATTGATATTTCTAAATGAATGCATAGATGTTGACATATATACTCTAGGGGGGTATAGTATAGTTAAAGCGAAGGAAAGAAGGTGTTCAGATGGACCATTTTTTACATGATCACCCAGTTAACCCTAGAACAGATTCGGAAAAACAAGCTGCGGTTAACCGGCTGAAGCGAATTGAAGGGCAGGTTCGGGGTATTCAGAAAATGATTGAAGAAGATCGTTATTGTGTGGATATTTTAGTGCAAATTAGTGCGATAAATGCGGCTTTGAAGAAGGTGGGATTTCAAGTTGCGGAAAGACATGTAAAGCATTGTGTGAGTCATGCAGTTAAGTCTGGTGAAGGCGAAAAATCCATTGAAGAGTTAATGGAAGTATTAAAGAGATTTTCTAAATAAGGGGGGTATCCTATATGAGCGAAACCAAACAAGTGACGGTTGGTGTCACCGGGATGACCTGTGCAGCATGTTCAAATCGAATTGAAAAAGTTCTTAATAAAATGGATGGTGTCGAGGCGCAAGTGAATTTAACTACGGAAAAAGCGAATGTTCATTTCGACCCGGACGCCGTATCAGTGCAAGACATCACATCTAAGATAGAGAAGCTTGGATACGGGGTTGAGCTTGAAAAGGTTGAATTTGATGTATTCGGGATGACTTGTGCAGCGTGTTCAACAAGAATTGAAAAGGTATTAAATAAGCAAGAAGGTGTGAAGCAAGCAACCGTAAATCTTGCTACAGAAAGTGCCTCCATTGAATATAATCCTGGGTTAGTTCAGGAATTAGATTTGATTGGGAAAATTCAAAAGCTAGGTTACGATGCTAAGGTAAGGGCTGACAAAGCAGATAAACAGACACAGAAGGAAAAACAACTGCAAAATATGAAGACGAAATTAATCATATCTGCCATTCTTTCGGCACCGTTATTACTAACCATGCTCGTTCATTTAGCTGGGGTTAATATTCCAGATATCTTCATGAATCCATGGTTCCAGTTCGCCCTTGCAACACCTGTACAATTCGTTATTGGCTGGCAATTTTACGTAGGGGCGTATAAGAATCTTCGTAACGGTGGTGCTAACATGGATGTGCTTGTTGCGCTTGGTACGAGTGCGGCGTATTTCTATAGTCTTTATGAAGCGCTAAAAACGCTAAGCCATCCGGGGCATATGCCACATTTATATTTTGAGACTAGTGCTATCTTGATTACATTAATTCTATTTGGTAAATATCTAGAAACAAGTGCCAAAAGCCGAACTACTGTCGCGATTTCAAAGCTACTCAACTTACAAGCAAAACAAGCAAGAGTATTACGTAATGGTGAGGAAATGATGATTCCAATTGAAGATGTTGTCGTTGGGGATCGTCTGATGGTTAAGCCAGGGGAAAAAATACCCGTAGATGGTATCGTGGTGAAAGGTAGAACATCGGTTGACGAGTCCATGATTACAGGGGAGTCTATTCCAGTTGAAAAGGATATAGATGCAAGTGTTATTGGATCCACTATTAATAAAAACGGTACGATTGAAATGGAAGCTAAAAAGGTCGGTAAAGATACGGCCTTAGCATCGATTATAAAAGTAGTGGAAGATGCACAAGGTTCAAAAGCTCCGATTCAACGATTAGCGGATATTATTTCAGGTTATTTTGTACCGATTGTGGTCGGCATCGCATTCATAACATTTCTAGTCTGGATTATGTTTGTTACTCCAGGTGAATTTGAACCGGCATTAGTGGCAGCAATTGCTGTATTAGTCATTGCTTGTCCATGTGCGTTAGGGCTTGCTACGCCAACGTCGATTATGGTTGGTTCTGGTAGAGCTGCTGAAAGTGGGATTCTTTTTAAAGGTGGAGAACATTTAGAGCGTACCCATCAGCTAAATGCGATTGTATTAGACAAAACGGGTACCATCACGAAAGGTAAGCCAGAGGTTACGCATTTTACTGCGGATGAGGAAACGTTATCGCTTGTAGCCAGTGCAGAAAAAGGATCTGAGCACCCGTTAGCAGAAGCAATTGTTGCCTATGCTACGGAGAAAAATGTTCCGTTCGTAGAGACCGAACATTTTCGTGCGATACCTGGCCACGGTATAGAAGCTGTCATCAATGGTAAGAACGTATTAGTAGGTACGAGAAAATTAATGCAAGACCATCATATTAACATTACGCATGTAGAAAACGAGCTAGTGGATTATGAAGTGAAGGGCAATACTGCTATGCTGATTGCAGTTAATGGTGAATTTAAAGGTATTGTAGCGGTTGCGGATACGGTAAAAGAAACTGCTGCAGAAGCGATCGAAGAATTGAAAGAGCAAGGTCTAGAAGTGATAATGCTTACTGGTGATAATGAGCGAACTGCAAAAGCAATTGCGGAGCAGGTAGGAATTGACCGTGTCATAGCGCAAGTGTTACCAGAGGAAAAAGCTAATCGGGTAAAAGAAATACAGTTACAAGGGAAAAAAGTAGCAATGGTTGGGGATGGTGTAAACGACGCTCCAGCTCTTGCAGTAGCAGATATTGGCATTGCGATTGGTACTGGTACAGAAGTTGCGATTGAAGCGGCGGATGTGACGATCTTAGGTGGAGAGCTTTTACTAATTCCGAAAGCAATTAAGATCAGTAAAGCAACAATAAAAAATATCCGTCAAAACCTGTTTTGGGCTTTTGCTTATAATAGTGCAGGAATTCCAATTGCAGCACTTGGACTACTTGCACCATGGATTGCAGGGGCGGCTATGGCGTTTAGTTCGGTAAGTGTTGTAACGAATTCGCTTCGGTTGAAACGTGTAAAAATATAAGTTTTCATTGGGGACGGTAGATAGTCCTGTCCCCAATAACTATATAAATTTCATATTAGAAAGGGGATATAAATATGCAATCATTAACACTAGATGTAAGAGGTATGACTTGCGGGCATTGCAAAATGTCAGTAGAAGGTGCACTTGAACTTTTGGAAGGGGTAACCAATGTAGAAGTGGATTTATCTACTGGTAAAGTAACCGTGTCTTATGAAGAGTCAAAAGTATCTCTAGAAGAAATGAAGGAAGCAGTTGAAGAACAAGGCTATGATGTAGCTTAATAAAGAAAGCAGGCACGTTGTATGTGCCTGCTTATTTATTGTTTAAATGCATGATAGGTTTCCATTTGTTCCTTATACGTTGCCATAGGTGTAAAAGTCCAGTTATGTTCTATTGCAATACGTTCATATTTTTCCATTAGTTCTAATTGCTGCATAGCCATTTTCACATGGGCATCCCTTACGTTTTTATTTTGCATCATTAATGCAGACATAAAATTCCGATTGGACATGCTTTTGGCCGAACTAAGTGCTTCTAATGTAATCCATTTATTATTACTACCATTGGATTGGGATTGATTATTGGTGATTTGTTTTTTCAATGACTCTAGGCTAGGTACTTCTACGTAGCTAGTATTGTTTGGATTGATTAATTGAAGCATTACGTTAACATGAGCTTCCATTATCTTTCGCTGTAATTGTAATGTCTTTCTTAGTTCTGGCAAGGATACATTGTGCTCATATACACGCAATTTTGAAATTGCTCCCTGATGAGAAGATAAATGCTCTGCCATAAGACCAAGATCTACTGCTGGTAATCGAGCCATCTTGATAACCTCCTATTTAAACCATACGATAGTATATGTTAGAAGGTATCATGATTGTGAACGTTGCCTATCCGGCTGTAGTTGAGGCATGTTCGTTTTTTGCTTTTATCGAAATGAACATCGTACCTAATGAAATTAAGATTAATAATCCGCCAATAAAAGCATTTGCGTTCGAAGAGGTTTGCCCAATTATTAGCCCCCCAACAAAGGCGCCAAAGGCAATACCAAAATGTAAGGCGGAATTACTCAAGCTCTGTTGAATCTCTCCTGTTTCAGGTGAACTGTCAATTAAGTAACTTTGCATGGCAGGCGAAATTGCCCAGCTCATAATCCCCCAAATGATTAGCGTGATAAAGAAAATTGGTAATATACCGGTTGTAAAAGGAATTGCGATGATCGCAATACTAAATAGGATAATAGATGATACGACCGTTCGTTTCGTTCCTAGTATATCGGCAAGGGTTCCACCAATTCCACCACCACTGACAGCTGCAATTCCGAAGATAAGAAAAAGGATGCTGATCCATGCAGCACTTAAGTCTATTGTTTCTTGAACAAATGGTTTTAAATACGTATAAAGTACAGAGTGCCCTGACATATATAAGAAAGTCGTGATGTGGGCAAACAGTATTTTTCTGCTTTTAAGCGTAGCTAGCTGGATTTTTAATGGAACTGCTGGGCTTGGCTTCACCTTATCCATCCAGAAATAAACCCCAATAATAGAAAGTGCTGTCAGGATTGCGATACAAATGAAAGGTGCTCGCCAGCTAAATGTTTCTCCGAGCAATAACCCAACTGGTACCCCAAGTACAAGTGAGCCACTAACTCCCATCGAGACAATGCCAATTGCTCGTCCACGATATTTAGGCTCCACGATCCTAGGTGCCATCACAAGGCAAAGAATTATAAGTAAAGCCCCACTTAGTGCTGTAATGATACGACCAACTAGTAGGATACTATACGTTGGGCTAAATACAGATATGATATTTCCTATTAAGAAGAGAATAAGGAAGATTAAGGTTAACTTCTTTCGCTCCATTTTTGCCGTCATAAACAATAAAATCGGTGAAGCAATAGCAAAGATTAGAGAAAAAATCGTAACTAAAAACCCTGCTGCTCCAATCGAGACATGTAAATCTTCCGCTATTAAATCTAATAAACCACTTATAATTAATTCAACCATTCCGACGATAAACGATACGATCATTAAGAAATATACACGTTTGTCCATTCTGTCCGTCCTTTCTAAGCTCCATTACTAATAGTAAACTTGCTAGGTGATGAAAACAAGCGTAAGATTACCATATAAACGAGCAGGGAGAATGGTGAAATGAAAGAGTACTACTATGATAAGCTCCTTAATATCCATACCAATGGTAAACGCGTTGCAAATAATCACATCAAGCACTACTATCCGTATGAACCAACGCCATATCAAGCATTAGAGGTTCTTTTTGACCAATATGAGGTGAAGAGTACCGATCAATTTATCGATTTTGGCTGTGGATTAGGTAGGTTAAATTTCTTCATTCATTACCACTTTCATGCGAGGGTAACTGGAATTGAAATGAATGAGGCTTTCTATAAAAGGGCTTTAGATAACCTGGAAAACTATCGTAAAAAGATAAAGATACCAACAGACAAAGTGGAGTTCGCCTATTGCTTGGCAGAAGACTATGAGATTAAAAAAGGGGATAATCGTTTCTACTTTTTTAACCCGTTTTCTGTACATATTTTTCAACGTACCATTAATAGTATCCTACTATCTGTTGAGGCGGACCCCAGGGAAGTGGATATTATTTTGTATTATCCTTCGAAGGAATATATCTTCTACCTGGAGAATCAGACGAATTTTCAATTAGAACAAGAAATCGAATTACTGTATGAAAAGAATCCTAATGAGCGATTTTTAATTTATCGTTTGAAATATTGAAGGTTAGGAAGGTTTTTGCAAGATGTTGGCGAATAAGGTAAAAACGGATTATTTTTTGGGGAGCTTTAAGACATGAAGGATTTAAATCAATTAAGTGATGAAATAAGGAATATTGAAAGGGAATACAAAAAGAAAATAGAACCTTTTCGAACAGATTTATGGAGATACTGTTATCGATTAACGGGCTCGCCATGGGATGCTGAGGATTTAGTACAGGAAACGTTAATTAAGTCTTTATCCATCTTAGCAAAACTGTTTCAGCCAGTTGATACAAAAGCATATTTATTTAAGATTGCTACTAATCAATGGATAGATCAAAATCGTAAAAGAAAAGTCCAACAGTTGCCGCTAAAGGAATTCTTTGTGGAAGAGGATAAATCTAAATTCGATTATTTACTCTACGAAAATCTGGAGCTACTAATTCAGGAACTTTCACCTATACAGTATGTTAGTTTAATTCTGGCTGATGGTTTTGGTTATAAGGCGAAAGAAATTGCGAGTATTGTAGGATCTACTGAAGGAGCAATTTTTACTGGGCTTAGTAGATCTCGAAATATGCTAAAGAAAAATAATGGAATATCGCCTAATCCAAGTCATGCCAATCAGATCAAGACTAACGAGGTGATAGATACTTTATTGGATGGTTTTCGTAAGAAGGATCCGGAGCTTATTGCCTCATTACTAGATGATCATGTAACAATGGATATCGTTCATTCGGGCTTAGAGATTGGTATTGATGAAGTTAAGAGAAATTCATTGAAGGACTGGAAGGAAATTGTGGATGGACAACATATAATCGAACCTATGTATATAGAACTTTGGGGAAGACAGGTCCTCATAGAATTAGAGAAGAAAGCAAATGGAGACCTGTATTTGAGTAATGTCCATGATGTGGAATTTTATGAGGATAAAATTGTTAACTGGAAGTTTTATTGTTTCTCGTATGATTTAATGAAATTAGTGGCAAATGCATTAGGCGTTAAATTAAATGCAGCATATTTTTATCATATTTTTTAAATTAGCTGTAAGGTTTTCTCGCTTTTCCTCGTTATTTATAGTGAATAGAAATAATTAGGAGAGTGATATGATGACTAGCCCAATTCAAAACAAAGTAAATACCATTTTTATCCACGTAACTGATTTGAAACGTTCGGTAAAATGGTATAGTGAGTTGCTTGGACAATCCTATGATTTATCTACTGTTTCAAGGCCGGTTTATAACATACCTGTTAATCAGGAAGTTGGGATTACTTTAGATGCTGGACCGGAAAGTGTTAGGAAAACAATTGGGGAATTAGATTACCCATTATTTAATTTCCATACAGAGGACATTGATCAAGCATATCAATATATAAGACAACTAGACTATGATGTTGCATCGGAAATAACTAGATTTGAAGATTTTTCGTTTTTTACTGTTCGTGATCCTGATAGGAATGTCATTATGGTGTGTACAGGATAAAGGAAATAGGTGATTTATATGAAGGTAACATTTGAAAACATTGATACGATTGGCCATGTCATAGAGGAGAATGCGTTATATAAGCATTATCATTATCCAGAGATGCTCATTCGATATGACAGTAATTTTATAGCGTTTAAGCGCATGCCTACATTAGAAGAGTTTAAAGGTGCTGAAGCTTTTCTGAGGAAGTATCACCAGAAAAATGGACAAGAACATGTGAAATTTCAATTCCCACAGGATGAAAAGCTGACAGATGACCTTCTACGATATTTACAAGACCAGAAATATGTAACCGGGACTAATGAGTTGTATGCGATAAATCCAATTGATTTTCCTAAGGTGTCCATAAATCCGGATATTCATGTGGAAGAGGTTAATGCTAGCACTTTTGACGAATATGTAGCTCTACAGTATGAGCAGGACTTACTGTTCGGTGAAAACTATGCGAAAACAAAGAAGTTACTACTTCATGAAAATTTTCATAATGAAAAGGTAGTTCAAATTATTGCGTTTGATAAGGATACTGCTGTTGGAGCGGTGGATGTTATTCTAAAGGACACTACTGCTGAAATTGATAATTTATTTGTAAAAGAGTCCTATCAGCGGAAGGGAATAGGCAGTAGATTGCAACGCTTTGTCATGGATGCTTTTCGTGATAGATTGGTAATTTTAATAGCGGACGGGGAAGATACCCCTAAAGAGATGTATCAAAAACAAAATTATACGTATTTAGGTTTTCAGATAGAAGCACTGAAAATTTTTAAGTAGAGAGGCTGGGACATAACAAAATTGTACAGAAGTAAAGCCGAATGATTCACCATACTAGCACCGGAAATATACGGAGACTCCAGCGGGAGGAAAGGCATCGGTGAGACCCCGAGTATGCACCTGCGTCTGCTAGTATTGCTACGCAGCAGGTTTCCTCGGTGCAAGGCTACAGAGAAGATTATTCAAGTAGCAGCCTGGCTCACCAGCCCCCCGCGGCAAAGAAGACACAGCGAGGTTCTTTCGAGCTGATGTCGCACTTGTACTGTGAGGTGCAAAGAAGACACTTCGAGGTCTTTTCGAGCAGATGTCGCACTTGTACTGTGAGGTGCAAAGAAGACACTTCGAGGTCTTTTCGAGCAGATGTCGCGCTTGTGCTGGAAGTGAAAGTGCAGTATATTTCCAGTGCGTCGTAGGTGCACTACATTCGGTTATTCATTTGACTAAAAAACTTTTGTCTCAGCCTCTTCTTATATACTTCATTAAATATTCGGCATCGTAGCCTACCCCTTCAAGTAAAGCAGAACCTCTTCTAGATTGCCATGGTAAACCGATGAATAATAGTCCTTCACTATTTGTAACACCTCTATCATGTATCGGTCTTCCACTACGGTCTAGTAAGCCATGGATATTGTTTACTATGCGATAATTGGGTTTAAAACCTGTAGCCCAAATAATGTTTTGAATTTCTAGTGCACGATTGTTTTTGAATAGGAGCGATTTATTCTTAGAATCGATGACTCGATCCACTACTTTAATCTTATTTTTAGAAATGGCATCTTTTAATTCATATCCGAAAATAGGGTCCCTTTTTGATTGTATTTTTTGGCCTAGCCATGAGTTCGTACTTGCCTTTAAAATTCCCGTTTTATCAAACCACCAAAATATACTTCTTTCGCCGATAGTTAGTGGCATATATTTGAGTTTCTGACTAATGGATATGAATGTCTCTCTTGTTTCTGCGAGCTCAACCGCTATTTGAGCACCACTATTACCACCACCTACCACCAGTACATTCCCCTCTTTTAATTGATTTGGATTTTTATATTCTGACGAATGTAGTTGCAGTACATCTGGTGATAAGTTTTTGACAAAGGAAGGGATATTGGGGTGATGAAAAGGGCCAGTAGGAATAATCACATTTTTAGTAATATATGTATTTCCGTTTGTAAAAACGGAATAATGTTCTCCGGTCTTCTCAATCTTTGAAACTTCCGTATTCAGTTTAATTGGTAAGGAAAAATTCAACGCATAACGTTTTAGGTAATGATAAATCTCCTCTTTAGTTGGAAGCGTATTAGGTTTACCGTCTATTTTTAAACCAGGCAAGGAACTAAATTGTTTAGAAGTAAATAGAATTAAAGAGTCATAGCGTTCCTTCCATGCTAGTCCAACTTCATTTCCTTTTTCAAGAATAAGGAAATTATCTGTTTGTTTAGCAAGATAATATCCAGTAGATAGCCCCGCCTGCCCTGCTCCGACAATAATTGTATTATACATCCTAATTCCCCTCCATAAACATTCAAATATTCATTTGAATATTATTGACATTATTTTCTGTTATATCATACAATATTATTATAATCAAATGAATATTTGAATGAGGCGATAAAATGGTAGAATCAGCAGTTAAGAAGAATAATAGAGATACGTGTGAGACGTTTTGTTTTGATGAGGAAAAGGTTAATCGAATTAAGCCACAGATAGATGAAGTGATTGGGGTAGAGATGATTTTTAAAGCATTATCTGATCTAACGCGGTTAAAAATTGCCTATTCGTTAACAATTGAAAATGAACTATGTGTATGCGATGTAGCGAATATAATCGGTTCTACAACGGCCACGGCATCGCACCATTTAAGGCTATTACGTAATATGGGTCTAGCAAAATATCGTAAAGAAGGAAAATTAGTGTTCTATTCGTTAAAGGATGAACATGTGCACCAATTAGTATCGATTGCTATGGAACACTCGAAAGAAGGTGTTGGAGTTGGAGGGAAATAAACAAGTCTACCGGTTACAAGGGCTATCTTGTACGAATTGCGCAGCAAAGTTTGAAAAAAATATACGGGATATTGAAACCGTCGATGATGTCCAGCTGAACTTTGGGGCAGCTAAGTTAACGGTACAAGGTTTAGTATCTGTTGAACAGTTAGAAGCTGCAGGGGCTTTTGATGGAATTAAAGTTCTTCCAGAGCGGAGTAGAGAGCCAGTTAAGAAGGAACCCTTTTGGAAAAAACGTGAAAATATAACGACTAGCATTTCGCTATTATTCACCATTATTGGGTATGTATTATACTTCAGTTTAAGTGAAAGTCACCCTGTTACAATTGGGGCATTCTTAATAGCCATTGTCGTTGGTGGACTACCTTTATTTAAAGTAGGAGTGAAAAATTTAACGAAGCTACAATTTGATATGAAGACGTTAATGACGATTGCCATTATCGGGGCAGCTATCATTGGAGAATGGGCTGAAGGTGCAGTTGTTGTCTTCTTATTTGCTTTAAGTGAAGCGCTTGAGAGTTATTCGATGGATAAGGCGCGACAATCTATAAAGTCACTGATGGATATTGCACCGAAACGAGCTACCATTCGACGTGGCAACCAAACGATGGAAATAGATGTAGAAGATGTGCAAATCGGTGACGTTCTAGTCATTAAACCTGGGCAAAAGATAGCGATGGACGGGAAGGTTTTAACAGGTCAATCCTCTGTTAATCAAGCAGCTATTACAGGAGAGTCAATCCCTGTTCATAAGACGAGCGGTGATGAAGTATTTGCTGGAACAATAAATGAAGAGGGATCATTAGAAGTTCGGGTCACAAAACGAGTGGAAGATACGACGATTGCGAAAATCATCCATTTAGTGGAGGAAGCGCAAGCAGAAAAAGCGCCATCCCAGCAATTCGTGGATAAATTTGCTAAATATTATACACCTGCCATTATGATCATTTCTTTCCTAGTTGCCGTTATTCCACCGTTGTTCTTCGGCGGGGATTGGAACAATTGGATTTATAGTGGTTTAGCGGTATTGGTGGTTGGTTGTCCTTGTGCATTAGTCGTATCAACTCCGGTAGCTATTGTAACCGCAATCGGAAATGCGGCTAGAAATGGTGTTCTGATTAAGGGTGGCATTCATCTTGAGGAAGCGGGGCGTCTTGAGACAATTGCCTTTGATAAAACAGGAACATTAACGGAAGGGAAACCAGAAGTAACAGATATTGTAACCTTTGCGGATAAAAGTGAAACGGAGATGGTTAGTATAGCTACTGCTATCGAAGAGTATTCTCAGCATCCACTCGCTACAGCTATAAAGAGGAAAGCAATCCGCCTTCAAGCTATAGAATATCAAGCAGAGAATTTTTTATCCTATACAGGTAAAGGGGCAAAAGCTACCGTACAAGGTGAAGAATATTTCATTGGTAATCCAGCATTATTTTCAGAAATGCTAACGATAGATAATGAGGCACAAGATAGAATTAACCAGTTACAAATAGAAGGAAAAACGGTAATGTTGTTAGGGACTAATCATGAATTGCTTGGTCTAATCGCAGTAGCCGATCAAATTCGCAAGTCTAGTAAGTCGATTATTCAGAAGCTCCATAAATTAGGTATTAAACAAACCGTTATGCTGACTGGTGATAACCAATCAACTGGCGTGGCAATTGGTTCGAGTCTTGGACTATCTGAAGTAAAAGCGGAATTATTACCGGAAGATAAATTGACGATTATTAATGGCTTAAAAGCAAAGCATGGTCATGTGGCGATGGTTGGTGATGGTATTAATGACGCACCTGCTCTTGCAACTGCCAATGTCGGAATAGCGATGGGTGGCGCTGGAACGGATGTAGCACTGGAAACGGCTGATATTGCATTAATGGCAGATGACCTAGAGAAATTGCCTTATATGATTTCTCTAAGCAGAAAAACTTTAACAATCATTAAACAAAATATCTCCTTTGCCCTTGCGTTAAAAGTATTAGCACTGCTATTAGTTATTCCTGGATGGCTGACATTGTGGATTGCAATTTTTGCGGATATGGGAGCAACACTTATTGTGGTGCTGAATTCAATGCGACTTATTAAGAAAGGTGCAGTATAGAGAGGGGTAGAGGAACTTTATGAGAAGCATACCAATTAATATATTGGTATGCTTTTTTGTTTAATAGAAAAACGTTGAAGAGCTATTTTAAATGTCTGAAAAGGTGACCAATGCGGAGGGGGATATTAGCTTTTATGAATCGACGAATATCCGATTAAGCCATTTACTCAGGTATGTCGGTTTCTCATCATGAAAGGATTTAAGGGAATGATTGTCCCAAAACGAGTGCTTTTTTCTGAATTTTAATAAAATAGTGTATCATAAGAGGTAATTATATAGTATGATGTACTTGTCTAAAAAATTAAAACTTTTAATTTTAGAGCCAATCGCGTTTAAGGGGGTTGATATTATGATAAACAAAACTGTAAGTATTGCCGTAATAATCACGAAGGGGAGTACGTTAAATTAAATAGAGCTGTTTCCCAAATTTGGAAGGGGAAAATTATTTGAAGCAAACGTTATTAATCATTGACGCCCAGCAAGAATTAATTGATGGGAATGAACAAGAAAGTGCAGTTTATAATAAAGACCAACTAATTAAAAACATTAATGTAGTGATTGAAAAAGCGATGGAGTCTAATGTTCCAGTAGTATTTGTTAGAGATTTGGATGTTGCTGGTGGTGAAGGGAAAGGATTTCAAGTTCATGAAGAAATTCATACACCTTCTGATTCAAAAGTATTTGATAAATCGGCAACTAATGCCTTTCACGGGACAGGGCTTCTAGAGCATTTGAAGTCCCTAGAAATTGGGCACATTGTGATTATGGGATGTGCAACCCAGCACTGTGTAGATAGTGCAGTTAGAACTGCCACCATTAATGGTTTTGATGTCACGTTAGTAGGTGACGGGCATTCCACAACAGATAGCAATGTGTTACCTGCGGAGCAAATTATAAAGCATCATAACAGAACCTTACATGGGCATTACAATGTTGAGCACTTTTCTATGGTAAGAAATACAGAGGAAGACTTATTTATGCCAACACATGATTCATATAGGTAAGATTATGTTCCAATTTAATTGATTGAGGACATTAACTAAATATTGATTAGTTAAATACATACGGGTGTTAATCCAAAATGGGTTAACGCCCTTTTGATTGATTAATATATAAACGATATTGTAATATGTTTATATATAGTTAGACGAAAGGGTGTTTTGTTTATAAATGGGAATCGAAGAGCGATTTTGGAGTGCTACAGTTGAAGAACTTACAGCAGGATACACTTGTGCAAATGATGCATACATATGTCTTCTTTGTGGGGAAAGCTTTGTAGATGGAATTATATATCCGATGGATGGAGTCCTATACGAAGCGAAAAAAGCTGTAGTGCAACATATAGAGATTAGTCATGGTTCTGTGTTTGAATATTTGCTTTGCCTAGACAAAAAATACACTGGGTTATCCACTCACCAAAAAGAATTACTACATCACTTTAAAAAAGGGTTAAGTGATAAAGAAATTATTAAAGAACAAAATGGTGGGAGTCCATCAACCATTAGAAGTCATCGATTTAAGCTGAAAGAAAAGGAAAAACAAGCGAAGGTGTTCCTTGCCATAATGGGACTTTTAAACAAGAATTCTGATGAAAAGGAATATGATAACTTTGTTAGTTTTCATAAGGGGGCGAAAATGGTGGATGATCGTTATGCGATAACTGAAGAGGAAAAACAAAAGATATTAACTACGTATTTTAAAGAAGGTTTGGAAGGTAAATTAGATTCTTTCCCAAGTAAAGAAAAGCGGAAATTAATTGTTCTACAAAATATAATGAATCGATTTGAATTGACTAAAATTTATACGGAAAAGGAAGTTAATGAAATTTTAAAGTCGATTTATTCGGACTTTGCAACTATTAGAAGATATTTGATTGAATACGGTTTCTTGGGCCGTAGTAAAGATTGTACAGAATACTGGGTGAAACATTAATATGAATGTGGAATTAACGAGATTCAGAGTAGTAGATGGTAAAACAGAAAAAGTGGATGAATGGATGAAGTTTTTAAACGACAATATGGAGGATGTTCTTGTTACGTTAGAGGGAGAGAAGATGTACGTGGAAACGATACTTAGGGAGGTCCTCAACGGAAAGGAATATTTGTATTGGTATTCGGTAAGTGGTGAAGGCGGTCAGGATGTCGAAGAATCTACTCATTGGATTGATAAAAAGCACTTGGAATATTGGGAAGAATGTATCGATAAAACCTTTCGACCAGTAGACATTTCTGTAGAAGTGGTAATGATACCAGAGAAGGTTAGAAGTACTATGGTTAGTAGGCATTAACTGTTATGAATTGAGAGGTAAAAGGAAAACATGGGAGAATTGTATTTTAGAGATATTGATAATACGAATGAAGCTATTGTTAAAAATATAAAATTAAAAGCTGGCCAAGAAAACTATATTGAATCCGTAGAAGAATGTTTACAAGAAGCTGAAACTTATGAAGAATGGCATCCTGTGGCTATATATCATGATGAGGAAATTATCGGATTTGCTATGTACGGTTCCTTTGGGGTAAATAAGGATACGTGGATCGATAGAATCATGATAGATGAAAAATATCAAGGTAAAGGCTTTGGTAGAAAAGCAATGTTAAAACTTATTAATATCGTTTCAAAAGAATATGGAGTTAATACTATATATTTAAGTATTATTGAAGAGAATGAAGCAGCCTATAATTTATACAAAAGTATTGGATTTAAGTTCATAAATGACAGGGATCCAAATGGAGAACTTATATTTAAGTATACGATTAAATAGATTGAACTGACGGTCATAGACAAGGGGTTAGTTTGATAAGTGGTATTAAAGTTTGATGTCAAATAAAGGCTCAGAATTTAATCTGAGCCTTTATTCTGGCTAATTTGAAAGACCATTAATTCACAATCGTCTGTTCCTTCAGCTGATTCAATATATATTGCACCGTTTCCTTATCAGAGTTAGTAGCTAATTCGAAATCGTGTTTATAGCTTTCATGGCCTTTCCCGGTAATAATAACCCAATCCTCATCACTAGCCATTTTAATAGCCTTTTGAATAGCCATGGTACGATCTGGGATGACGCTACCTTTCTGGTTACCAAATTTCCGATTGACTTCTTCCATCGTTTCAATCATTTCTGGCCGTTTGGATTTATCACGTCCACCTCTAAATCCAAACACATGGAAAATTCGTTTTGCACCATACGTTTTAGCGGAGGCAATGCAATGGAATATCGCATCTGGTGTATGAGCATAATCCACCACAACAGTTGGTAAGTTATCGTGTTTATATGTTTCGAAACGCCCATTTACTCCAGTAAATGACGTTAATGCTTGCTGGATGGACTCGCGTGATAGATTAATATGTCTTGTTGTTAAATAAGCCATCATCGTATTATACATGTTATGAATACCTGGTATTGGACAGATAACCTCAAAGGTTGTTTCTTTTTCCTGTACCGTCACAATCGCATTTTTAACAGAGTAATCAATCAGTTGCACATCGTTTTCAGCGGATTCTCCAATTGAAAATGTTGAAATTCCATGATGGGTTAAGATGTCTTTTAACTTTTCTCCCCAACTGTTATCCGTATTTGTAATTGCTATACCATTCTCTTTTAAATGATCAAATAGTAGTAGCTTTGCCTGGAAATATTCTTCCATCGTTTGATGATAATCTAAATGTTCATGATATAGGTTAGTAAAAATCCCTATATCGAATTCGATTCCCTCCACACGACATTGGTCTAACCCATGAGAGGAAACCTCCATTACAACAACGTCATCCGTACTCTCGGCAAGTAGTCTATTTATCATGAGAGCATTTGGTGTTGTAATAAAGCTAGGTAAGGTTCTTCCGTTAATCGAATTTTGTATCGTTCCAATCATGGAACAAGTTTTCCCGCATTTTTCTACTATATGCTGGATTAAATAACTAGTCGTTGTTTTGCCATTAGTACCAGTAATCCCAATCATGATTTTACCTTTTGACGGATCATGATAGTAGTGCTTAGAAATGATACCTAATGCTTTCCGGCTATTTTCAACCCTTATATAAGGCACGTCTGATATGTTTAATTCTTGCTCGCCAATAATAAGTACCGCACCATTTTGAATGGCGTCAGAAATATAATCATGGCCATTCCTTTTACATGTATATCTTCTATATGTTTATCTAATTTTACGTTTAGTGTTTTTAAAAAATCTCCAATTTTCATTTATGGATGGGCTCCTCTTAGATGTACTTCAACCTGAGTCCGAATCATAGTATTCTTAGGATGTGGGTTTCAATTAACCTTCATGAATGGAAAAAATAGTTAAATCTACCCTATTATAATAGAAAATCATAATACTTTACGATATACTAAATTAAACTTCAATACAATAAGTAAAAGGATTGATATTCATGGTTAATATGAATCATTTTAGTGAAGATCAAGAAACTTCACTGAAACTTTTTGTTGTACTAACTAGAGCAATTCAGGCGATTGAGAAACAAATTACCCAGAATGTGAAGGGGTATGGATTAAATTTAACGGAGTTTGGCGTACTGGAATTGTTATATCACAAGGGCGAACAACCAATACAAAAAATTGGCCAAAAGGTTTTGCTTGCTAGCAGTAGTATTACATATGTTGTGGATAAATTAGAAGAGAAACATTACTTAACTCGTAAAGCTTGCCCTACAGATAGAAGGGTAACGTTTGCTGTAATTTCGGACTCGGGTAAGCAACTGATGGACGAGATCTTCCCGCAGCATGCGGCAGCGATAAGTGAAATTATGGGTGGATTATCTGTGGAAGAAAAGAAAACAGCGACTGATTTAATTAAAAAATTGGGTCTTTATGCTAATAGCCTAGAATAAAAAGGTATTGCTAAAGTGTAGCAATACCTTTATTCGTTCAGCTTTATTTTCTCCATAAACTCTTCCCAGTCTAAAATCCGATTAAATGTAACGTCTTGATTATAAGGCTGATCTCTTAAATATAATTCGATTGGTTCATTAGTTAATGTATCTAGAATATCGGGTTTGTCGTCAACATAATAATTTAGTTGAAGATCTTTAATAATATGGATCTTCTCATGGTCTTGCATGCCATAGAAAAAGTGGTCATCTATAACAGGGAAGCCTTGTTTTTTCATCCAGTCCTTTGTCCGCTCCCCATGATTTTTCGGTCTTGCGGTAATGTAGAAGATTTCATGACCAAGCTGGACTAGTTTATTTAAAACTTCAACCGCCCCTTTATAGGGTGGGCAATCCGTGTAATAGATATCCTCAAGGGAGCTATTCCACATGTTGCTACCTTCTTCATCACTTAAACCAAAAGGTTCATGTATTTCAACCCGATTTAAAGCATGAAATTCTTCTAGTGGAATGTTCTTGTTAAGTTTCTTCTTATAAATATGAAATGCGTGCTCGCGCAAATTAATTAACGTATCATCTATATCAAAACCAAATCTCATGTAATCCCTCAATTTTTATAAACTGGATATCCAGTAAACTTAAAGTCTTTGCCGATCTTTTGGATGTCTGTATCGATTAATTCAACAGCATCTTGCATGTGAGTAATTCCAGTACCTTCTAAGAAGGATGGAGCGTTTTTACCACCAACTAACTTTGGAGCGAAATAAAGGACGACTTTATCCACTAATTGATGTTCTAAGAAGGAAGCGTGAATATTACCTCCGCCCTCAATGAATAACGAAGAGACTAAATGTTCACCTAGAGTTTCTACGACTTCTGTTGGGTTAACAGTATTCTCTCTTGATGTTACAAACACACGTATGTCTCTTTCTTCCAGCTGAAGCTTCTTCTTTTCATCATGTTGTTTACTAGTGAAAATCCATGTTTCTGCTTCATTGTCATTTACAACATTAGCATCTAAAGGAATCTTTAAGGTAGAATCCATAACGACTCGAACAGGATTACGACCATTTGGAATTCTTGCTGTTAATGAAGGATTATCTTCTAGCACGGTATTAATCCCAACCAGAATGGCCATATTTTCACTTCGAAGCTGATGAACATCTAGTCTTGCTTCTTCTGATGTAATCCATTTACTACTAAAGGTGTGGGTTGCTACTTTTCCGTCTAATGATGTTCCAGCTTTTAGTGTCACAAATGGCTTTTTCTCTACTATAAATTTATTAAAGACTTCGTTCATTTTAATGGATTCTTGTTCTAATATTCCTGTGACAACTTCAATTCCTGCGTCTATTAGGATTTTTACACCATTTCCTGCAACGATTGGGTTTGGATCAAGAGTGGCGATAATAACTTTTTTGATTCCCGCTTGGACGATAGCCTCCGCACATGGGCCAGTTCTGCCGTGGTGAGAGCATGGCTCTAAGGTGACATAAATTGTCCCACCCTTTGCTTTATCACCTGCCATGCGTAAAGCGTGAATTTCTGCATGAGGCTCTCCAGCCTTTAGATGGGCACCTACACCAACGATACGATTATCATTTACAATAACAGATCCTACAAGTGGATTCGGATCGGTTTGTCCTTTCATCGCTTTCGCGTTCTGCAAGGCTAGCCCCATATAAAATTCATGATTACTCATTGGAGCAGGATCCTTCCTCGCGCATGTGACCAGATTTTTCAACCTTCGTATTTAAATAGCGCTCGTTGTATTCTGACACATCCCCCCAAAGTGGAACACGCCCTGTTAACGTTAATCCGGCCTTTTCCATCGCTTCAAGCTTTAATGGATTGTTCGTAATAAGGGTGACTGGTTTTGTGCGCAAACGCTTTAGAACACGGATTGCATCATCGTAATTTCTAGAGTCATTTACAAACCCAAGTGCTTCGTTAGCCTGAACGGTATCAAGACCATTTTCTTGTAAAATATAAGCCATTGCTTTGGAAAATAATCCGATACCACGCCCTTCGTGATTAGCAAGATAAAAAATTGCCCCTGTTCCATGCTCGGTAATCTTATGCATGGATTCCTTCAATTGGAAGCCACAATCACAACGTTTACTTCCGAAGATATCCCCAGTATGACAAATCGAATGCATCCGGATTAATGCATCATCGTCATTTTCGAAGTCTCCGTAAACTAAGACACTAGATTGTTGGAGGTCTGCTAAGTTTTGTGAAGATAGATTATCTATAATTGTTTGGTAATCATCGGTTACCTCGCTTGAATTTAACCAGCAATACCATTTAAATTCAACCGTCTCTCCATATAAATTAACAGGAAGGCGGATTGGCCCTACTAAATAAATCGCACCCTCATCTGTAGATATCGTTTGTATTTTATCTTTTAATATGGACATTACTTTTGATTCTAATTTTGTTTGTTCCATGGTACATACCCCTTTCACTGCCACTAGTATAATGAAAAATCATCATCGCTTCAATTTATCTTTCTCGAAACTCGAAATAATTAATCTTTTATTAGTAAATTATGAAGAAGCATGAAAGTGGATTGTGTTTTATAAAAAAATTGAAAAACATTATTGCAAGAAAATAATATCCGTGTTATTATATCGACATACGATATATCGGGTGTTGATACATCGAGTAGTGATATAAAATGGGTGGTGAACTATGGTGAAGCAAGCGGAATCGTTTTTGCCTTTATCCCAGGCTACTTATTACATTCTTCTATCTTTAAGGGAAGTCCGTCATGGATATGGAATTATGCAGGATGTTGAAGAAGTAAGTAAAGGTGAAGTAACCATGGGACCGGGGACGTTGTACGGCGCGTTAAGTAAATTAGAAAAACAAGAAGTGATTATGAAGACCATCGTACAAGATGATGAGCGTAGGAAGTATTATCAGTTAACCGATTTAGGTAAGGTAGTTTTACAGTTAGAGTATAAAAGACTGAAATCGCTAGTGGAGAATTCAAAGGGAATAATTGAAGAGATGGAGGGGCAGTAAAATGGCAATTAAAAAATTTAGGTTATCACTTTCGTTTAACATTGAAAAGGAAGAACAGTGGTTAACAGAAATGTCTCAAAAAGGATTACATTTTAAAAAGCAAAAATTCGTATGGTATGAATTTGAAGAGGATCCAACTAAATCTTATGTGTACCAAATCGATTTTCGCCAGAATGCAAAGAAGGATTATTTTCAGTTATATGAAGATGCAGGGTGGGAATATGTATCTGATTCCATCGGGATCTTCCACTATTTTCGTACAGATGCTGCAAATACCAATGTTCGAAAACTGTACTCCGATAATGAGTCGATTCAAGATTCATATAGAAGAATGCTAGGCTTTTATTTACTCATTTTCTTCCTTTTCCTTGTATCCCAGATCGGCATAGTAGTTACCTGGAAAGGTTATTGGATTCAGTATCTAGTAGTTGGGTTAGACGTGGTTGTAAGTGTGTTGTATCTATATATGTTTTATATGTTTAATAAAAGGATTAATTTTTATAGGAAAAAGTAGTAAGGGATTAGACTATAAAAGCTAGGGAGAAGCCTAGCTTTTATTTTTTTAGTATTTTTTTATAATAGTACCTTGCATTGAACAGTAGTGTATGTTAAATTATAGCTGTAGGAATTAATTATAAATAGGTACTATATAATATATAGTAGCAAAATTGAGGTGGAAGATTTGAACGTACAGTTTAAAAAAGGTGTGCTGGAGCTTTGTGTGCTCGTTCTTTTAGATAAACAAGATCGATACGGTTATGAATTAGTTCAGAAAATATCAGATCAGATTGCGATTTCAGAAGGCTCGGTATATCCATTGTTAAGAAGGTTAACCAAAGAAGGATATTTTACTACTTATTTAAAAGAGTCTTCAGAGGGGCCGTCTAGAAAGTATTACGCATTAACAGAAGAAGGTAGAGCTTACTTACAAGAGCTACTTGCCGATTGGGAGAAGTTCACCGATGGGGTGAACGAACTTATAAAGGAAGGTGTTGGATATGAATAAGGAACAATTTTTAACGAATTTGCATGACGCTTTGAAGCGGCTGCCTTCTTCAGAGCGAGAAGATATTTTACAAGACTTTAGAGAGCATTTTGAAATTGGTATTAGTGAAGGAAAAACGGAAGAGGAAATTGCAAAAGGACTTGGAACTCCTCAGCAAATAGCGAAGGAATTGGTTGCGACTTTCCGTTTGGAACAAGTACAGGAAACTGCAACTACAGGGAATGTATTACGTGCCGTTTGGGCAGTAATTGGACTTGGTTTTTTCAATCTAGTCATTGTATTAGGACCATTTATCGCGCTTGCAGGAATTGTATTCTCTGGTTGGGCAGTTGGGGTCTCTTGTTTATTAAATCCTATTTTGTATTTAATCAATGTCGCCATCTATCCAGAAATATTTGAATTCTATCAATTTTTCTTGACAATTGCATTTAGTGGAGTAGGGATATTTGTGATTATTGGAATGTATTATGTAACAAAATGGTTCATGAAAGGCTTTGTTCGATACCTTCAATTTAATGTACGTATGGTAAAAGGAGGAATTAAAAATGCCTAAGCAAAAACTATTGATTATTATTGCTTCTTGTCTATTCGTTTTAGGTGTCGTTGGTAGTTTGATCACGTACCAAACTGCCGGAGCATCCGATGAGGACGTGAAAGAAACAAAGATTGTGGAAAATCAAAGTATCTCTAAGTTTGAAATAGAAACAGACAATGCAAGAGTAGATGTCCTACCAACGACAGATGAAGAAATTACAGTAGAATTTACAGCACCTGGTACTAACAAAAACAAGTATAAGTTCAACGTAGAAGAAGAGGGTGACTTGCTTTCAGTAGAAGTAAAGGAGAAGCGACTACAATTTCTCTCTGTTGATTTAGATTTTAGCTTCAAAGGTCCCAATGTCATTATCTATTTACCTGAAAAACAGTATGACGAACTAGGTATTGATGTGATTAACGGTAGAGTTCATGTGGAAGATATCGAAATTGCTAATGTCGACATTGAAACAGTCAATGGCCGTGTTGAATTAGAGGGGCTAAAAACCAATACGACTACGGTTTCGTCTGAAAACGGTGGTGTTAATCTTACACATGTTGATGGTGATATTATAAGTGAGGTTGTTAACGGTAGAACAACAATGATTACGAATGATTTAGATCGTTCGATTAACTTAGAATCTGTTAATGGGAAAATTGACATTCAAACATCTAATGAGCCTACTAATGCTAGCATAGAGGTTGATGTGGTAAATGGGAAGGTAGACATATTTGGAGATAGTTCAAGAAGTGCAGTTGTTGGAGACGGAAAGCATAAAATTAAACTGAAAACGGTAAATGGTAGTATTACAGTGAGCAAATAATAAAGTTAGGGGTAGAGATAATTTGTCTCTACCCTTTTTCACTGATATATTAGTGGGATGCGCTGATTTAATGCAAAGAACCGCTAATATCTTAGCAAAAACACTAATAAAAATGTAGATGTGCTGATATAAAATCCGAAACAGCTGATATTTGTCATGTTTAGACATCATAATTATTTTCGTACTTTCCAAGATAACGTGATAGAATAATAGTCGTCTTGAAACGATATATGGAATTAATTAACAGAAAAGCCTGAGAGGAGTTTCTTCATGAACAATACCGAGTTAAAACAGATTACTCCAAAGTATGATCCTTGGGAAGCTTACTATGATGTAGAAGAACATGGAAAAATGACACTATCTAATGTGGAATTTACGACAACATACATGTGCAATATGCGTTGTGCGCATTGTGCAGTTGGATATATGCTTCAGAATCATGACCCAGATGCATTACCTATTGAACTATTAATCCAGCGCTTGGATGAGATTCCCCACCTCCGGACGATGAGTATTACTGGTGGAGAGCCTATGATGAATAAAAAGTCTGTCCGAAACTATGTGATTCCACTCCTGAAATATGCACATGAACGAGGTATCCGGACGCAAATTAATTCTAATTTAACCTTGCCCTATGAACGATACGAAGAAATTATCCCGTATTTAGATGTTTTACATATTTCACATAACTGGGGAACGGAAGATGAATTTGCTGATGTTGGTTTTGCCCATATGGAGCGTAAACCATCAGTAGAAAACCGCAAAAAATACTTTGCAAGAATGGTAGAAAACGCACAAGCCTTATCTAAACAAGGGGTAATCGTATCTGCGGAAACGATGTTGAACAAACGCACCTTCCCATACCTAGAAAAAATCCATGATCATATCCTTGAAATGGGGTGTGCGCGTCACGAGGTCCACCCTATGTATCCAGTGGATTTTGCTAGCAATCTCGAAACGTTAACACTAGATGAAATACGAACTGGAATTACAAGATTACTGAACCATCGAAATCAGGAAGTTTGGATGTTATTCGGGACATTGCCATTTTATGCGTGTAGTTCTTCACCTGAGGAATTGGCTTTAATCCAACGTTTATATAAGGAGAAGAATGTAACGGTTCGTAATGATCCAGACGGTAGGTCGCGACTCAATGTCAATATTTTCACTGGAGATATTATCGTTACTGATTTTGGTGATGAAGAGCCATCTCTAGGCAATATTAAAGGTACAACACTGGAAAGTGCCTTCAACAAATGGATGGACTCTAAGACAGCGAAAAGCTTGAATTGCCATTGTCCAGCAGTAAAGTGTTTAGGCCCTAACCTGTTGGTGAAAAATGCTTATTATAAGGATGTTGATTTTCAAAAGCGTAGTGCAAATATTCATCTATAAATATCATTAAAGTAGTACAAGTTGTTTGCTTACCTTGTACTGCTTTTTTAATATTACGTTTTGACCAAATCAAGAGTGAAAGAACAATAGGAAACACATGGAGTGGAAACTAATTTATGTTGACCTAGGGAGTGAATTTCTTGAATAGATTCGCTTCGTATTCCGTATGTTAGTAAAGTATAATGGAAGTATGAGTAATGAAACCATATAGATTGGTGTGGTTTAAACGATGAAGGAATATGAAATGAAAGTTTATCAGGATTTACAACAATGGCGGATGAAGCTGCTAAAACCACCGAGTTTAGTCAATCGGATGGGGAAAAAAGCTCAGAATAAAATAAATGGACTGATTCCAGAAAAGGCTCATCATATTATGACAGAAGCGATTAAGAACATGGTGAAAGCAACTCTAGTTGGCTCTGATATGACGACGAAGAAACCGAAAAGTGGCATGTCATTATATGAGAGAGATGAACTGTTAAAAGAAAAACTTTCTGCATATCGGAAGACTGCAACTGTAGAAGGTGCTGGAACTGGTGCAGGTGGTATATTCTTGGGGCTTGCTGATTTTCCATTATTATTATCGATAAAGATAAAATTTCTATTTGAATCAGCTGCTGTTTATGGTTTTGATACGAAAGCGTACGAAGAGCGACTTTTTCTTTTACATGTGTTTCAGTTAGCATTTTCTAGTGAAGATAAAAAGAAGGAAACGTTATTTGTCATTGAAAATTGGGATGAACAGAAAGAAAAGCTAATCGATATGGACTGGAGAGTTTTTCAGCAAGAATATCGAGATTATATAGATTTGGTGAAAATGCTACAATTAATTCCAGGATTTGGAGCTATTGTAGGAGCTTATGCCAATTATAATCTTCTAGATCAATTAGGTGAGACAGCAATGAATGCTTATCGTTTAAGGGTTTTAACAGAAGTACCAAAGGATTATTAGGCTGAACAGGGGAGATGAAATATCTTTTCTTGTTCAGCCTTTTATTTTATATTTTAATAGGTTAAAATTATCTAAAAAATCTATGTAATATATTGCATATTACTTAGGAAGATAGTATGATGAGTTTTCATATAAAATATTTAAAAGTTGAAATATGATAATTATGTAATTGACACAAGGAGAGATAGAATTGAAGGATAAGCTACCGAATTCTTCACATTTAATCATAGGCGTTATGCTTTTTGCGCTCTTTTTTGGGGCAGGGAATTTAATTTTTCCGGCACAACTTGGACAAGCTGCAGGTGATAATTTATGGCCAGCTGCTATTGGCTTTTTGCTTACTGGCGTCGGATTACCACTGTTAGGAATTTTAGCGATGGGGTTCTCGGGGAGTAAGGATCTTCGTGATTTAGCGAGTAGGGTTAGTCCTGTTTACGGCTTATTATTTACAACGATATTATATTTAACAATCGGTCCGTTTTTTGCCGCACCTAGAACCGGGGCAGTAGCATTTGATATTGCCATAGCTCCACATTTAGAGGGCGGATCTTCCTCACTGACGCTTTTCTTATTTACGTTAGTCTTTTTTGCGGTATCGCTTTGGTTCTCATTGAATCCTGCTAAAATCGTGGATAGGGTTGGGAAGCTATTAGCTCCTGGTATTGTAGTGTTACTTGCGATTCTTTTAATCATGGTTTTCATCAATCCGATGGGAAATGCTCAACCACCTTTAGGAACGTATCAAGGGAAAGCTTTTGTGACAGGCTTCTTAGAAGGCTACAACACAATGGATGCCTTAGCCTCATTAGTATTCGGTATTATTGTCATAAATGCTATTAAAGCATTTGGGGTAACAGCTCGAAAAGAAATCGTATCTGCAACCTTTAAAACGGGTATTATTGCGATTTCACTGTTAGGACTAATTTATGTCGGAATTGCTTATTTGGGAGCTGTAAGTGTTGAAGAGTTCGGGCTTTTTGATACTGGTGGTCCAATTTTAAGCAGTGCTGCAGAATACTACTTTGGAACATTTGGGACAGTATTACTTGGATTGGTAATTATTTTAGCTTGTTTAACTACGAATATCGGATTGATGACGGCGTGTGCGGAATATTTCCAGCGGTTGATGCCTAGGTTTAGTTATAAAGTACTTGTTACATTCTTTACTTTCATCACATTCATCATTGCCAATTTTGGATTAGCAAATATTATTATGTTTTCCATACCTGTTTTAATGTTTTTATATCCACTTTCCATTGTTTTGATGATGTTGGCATTTTTATCGCCGTTGTTTAACCATTCACGTAGCGTGTATGTATCCACCATTGCGGTGACATTCTTCATTAGTATAATAGATGGGTTAAAATCATTGTATGTTTCTCTTGGTATAGAGGGCTATGGATTTTTCGGGCCGGTAGTTTCCTTATATGAAAAATGGCTGCCGTTTTACGATGAAGGGCTAGGTTGGTTAGTTCCTGCTGTAGTTATGATGGTGGTAACGGGGATTATAGGCAGAATGCGAAAAGCTTCCGTGCCAGTAAACATATAGAAAAAGTCGGTTTCCTAAAAAGGATACCGACTTTTATTTTTGACTGACTGCACCGGATAATTTGAAATCCTTTAATATATCTTGCCAATTTTGTTTCATTAATGCGGATGCATTTTCTTTATCTCCATCTTCTATGTACTGAATAATCGTGTCATGTACTACTATGGAGCTTTCGGAAAGGATAATGGAGTTATGGAAAAAGAGCCTCCTAACATGTGCCTGTAGATTTTCTACGATACTACTAATGTAAGGATTATCTGCAGTATCTACAATTACTTGATGAAATTGCTCGTCTATGTTTAAGGCAGCATAGAAATCTTCGTTATAAAGAGCGTTAGCGAAATCCTGATTAATGCTTTTTAACGTAGCTATTGTACTCTCTGTAATATGATCGATGGCAAGCTCTGTAGATAAAGCTTGTAGTACGGCTAATGGTGGAAGTAAATCTTTGATGGATTCTCTCTCTACTTCAGTTACTTGAGTAGCTTTGCCAGGATACATTTTCACAAGTCCTTGCGATTCAAGCAGTTGTAAAGATTCTCGTACCGGTGTCCTACTAACACCTAGTGCTTCTGCGAGTTCTGTATCATTTAATTTTTCCCCGGGATATAAAGTCCCATCAATAATCCAATGAAGGATCTGTTTATATGCGCTCTCTTTAGCTGTCGTTCGGATAGGCTTAGAATGATTCGCAGGTATCGGCATAACTTTTCCCTCCTCTGTAGACTGTCTATGTCTAGTATACATGAAATCTGCTTGCATGAGTATTCACATAGGTATTCAGGATGTTTAATTTGTGTTTTTTCGCGAAAACTGAAACAATATAGAAGAAAATTTTAATAAAAGGGGCTACTAATGATGCAATGTAAAATAAATCGAAATGCAGCAAAATATTTAAAAAGCTTACTAGAAAAAGAAGATGCGCAAGGTAAAATGATCCGTGTTCTAGTAACACATCTGCATGGCGACCATGCTCATTATGATATCCGTTTAGACACACCTTCCGAAAATGATGAAGTAGTTAAAACAGACAAGGATATAGATATTATCTTGGAAAAAGATAATGAATGGTTAGACGGTATTTGGATTCAATACTTCCATGTTCCGCAAGAGGAATTGGTTATTACGAATCCAAAAAAAGGACATCATCATTAATTTAGTAGAGGCAAGGACATAGGGTCCTTGTCTTTTTTTAATGTTTTTGAAAACCCCTTGCTATGCGAGGGGTTCTGGAAAGCTTTCAGCGTGGGACAAAAAAAGCCTCAC
>NZ_JBFEGG010000005.1:0-142752 GCF_047228935.1 Ornithinibacillus jepli | reverse complement strand
AGTATATTTCCGGTGCGTCGTAGGTGCACTACATTCGGTTATTCGTTTGACTAAAAAACTTTTGTCTCAGCCTCATTATTTGTATTTATTCTATCAGTTACACATTATTTGAAGGCGATTCCTCATTATTACTCTTCGTTTCTTCCTCAACATTCGTAGGAAGTGGATCAACTGTATGCTTATATCCATATCCTTTATCAAGTGTTAGAAGTGATAAATACAAAACAATAGCAGTTATGATGATACATATAATCGCAACAACCCAAATCATGATATAGCCGCTCCCTTTCCACTTGTCTGTTAGTTTCTATTCTAACACAGATTATTGAATAGCTAGGTACAAATTCATGACGTTCCTGTCGAATTTTAAGGATTCTTTAGGATAATCCAACATTATCTAGCATCTTTACGAATAAATGAGTTGTACCAATTTCTCCCCATTCTATACCATATAATTTCAAATTATCAAAATATACCCCGTTTGAGTCGGCATCCAATAATCGATAACATGTTAACTGTAACTGTTTACTTTAGGATTTCCCTTATTACCTTTCGTAAACTTTAGGTTTCTCAGTACATATTCCCCTTCAGTTACTATCTATTGAAACATTTTATCCAGTTAACAATACATCTAACTTAAGTTAGTTAGAGTATTAATTTTATAGGAGGTTTTATCATTATATGAAGAAATTATTATTCGCTTCTATCCTGTTTTTTACCATTGCTTTTTTAGCAGCATGTGAATCTGAAGAAGAGGACAAATTGGCCAAGCTTCAAGACGAAGGTAAGGTGACGATTGGATTTGCCAATGAAAAGCCATACGCATATGAGGAAAATGGCGAACTAAAAGGTGCTGCTGTTGACATTGCGAAAGCTGTATTTGCAGAGCTTGGAGTAGATGAAGTAGATTCTGAGCTACTAGAATTCGGACAATTAATCTCTGGGTTAAATGCAGGTCAGTTTGATGTTATTACAGCTGGCATGGCTATCAAGCCTGACCGTTGTGAAAATGTAGCATTTGGAGAACCAGAAATGATGTATGGGGAAGGATTAATTGTACAACACGGGAATCCTCTTAATCTAGAAAGCTATGAGGATATTGCCAGTAATCCAGATGCTATAGTAGCTGTCATGCAAGGTGCAACTGAAAATGATTTTCTAAAAGATGCAGGTGTTGATGAGAGTCAAATTCTTTCAGTACCGGACATTCCAGCCTCCATTGCTGCTGTTCAGTCTGGACGTGCTGATGCCACTACAGGAACGGAAATGACCATTAAAGAAGCATTAGCTTCAGCTGATACAGATGAACTTTTATTTGTTGAAACCTTTGAACAACCAGATGTGGAAGGTGTACCGAGCTATGGTGCTGCCGCATTTAGTTTAGAAGATGAGGAATTAGTAAAAGCATATAATGAAGTTCTTGCTGATTTAAAAGCCGATGGTACGGTTGCTGAATTATTAGAAAAGAATGGATTCAGTGAACAAATGAACATGGTACCAGAAGATATTACAACTGAAAAGGTATGCAACGGTGAAGTTTAATTCATGATTCAACAAGACTCCATAGGGTATTCCCCACTCGGGGGTCAGTCCCTGTGGAGTTTTTTTATAAGGAGTGATTATGATTAATGCAATAATAGAAGTTTTCCCTGTTTTGATGAAGGGGATAAATATTACGATAACTGTCTTTATTCTATCCGTGATATTCGGATATTTATTTGCCTTCCTTGCTGGCCTATGCCGATTATCTAACAATCTAGTCGTTCGTGGGATCACTAGCTTTTATGTAGAAATTTTTCGCGGTACCTCATTGATCGTGCAATTATTTTGGCTATATTATGCTATTCCAATGCTATTTGACGTTGGAATTGATAATAGGCTTATGGCTGGAGTATTGGCGATTTCGTTAAACTATGGTGCATACATGTCCGAAATCGTTCGTGGATCTATTTTAGCGGTTGATAAAGGGCAAACTGAAGCATCTGTCGCACTTAACTTATCTCGTACGCAACGAATGAGATTAGTTATTTTCCCTCAAGCACTTCGCATGATGCTTCCTGAATTCGGAAACTATCTTATTCAAATGTTAAAAGCCACATCACTAGTTTCACTTATAGGTATGACCGATATTTTATATCACGGAAACATTCTTAGAAGCACCGATTTATCTGCAGCACCTACCGTTTACTTATTGTTATTACTGTTCTACTTTATCATGGCATTGCCACTAATCTTCCTTACACGTAAGGGTGAAGAGATTTCGAAGAGAGGAGTGGCTAGCGGATGAATATAAATTGGAAATGGGATATGTTTTTTGACGCCTTTCCTTTTATCTTACAAGGAATAGGGGTTACAATAGGATTAACATTTGCATGTTTTTTCTTTGCTTTAATCTTTGGATTTGTTTGGGTCTTTTTAAGAAGAATTAAATACAAACCACTTAACTGGCTTGTCACATGGACGATGGAATTTATTCGTTCTACCCCACCGTTAATCCAGTTATTCTTTATCTATTATGCGTGGCCAATGGTACCCGGAATTGGGGTCTCGCTCTCTTCATTTGAGAGTGCTATAATCGGCTTAGGAATTCATTTCAGTACGTATATTGGTGAAGTATATCGTTCAGGAATAGAAGGTGTTAACAAAGGACAGTGGGAAGCCTCAACTGCTCTTAATTTCTCAACGAGACAAAAGTGGACAAAAATCATTCTTCCACAAGCAATCCCACCTACCATTCCGATGATTGGAAACTACCTCATTATTATGTTCAAAGAGGTTCCACTAGCATCAACAATTGGGGTAGTAGGAATTTTAGCTTTAGCACAAACATATGGTACGGATAACTTCCGTATGCTAGAGGCCTATACGATAGTAGCACTTATATTCTTGGTGTTAAGCTATCCTTCTGCAATTTTAATTAATAAATTAGAGAAGAAGATGAACCGCCGCTTTGATAAAAAAGCTGCGCTTCAAGAAAATAAAGGAGCGGTAATGTAATGGTTGATTCTGTAAAAGAAAGTGAAAGTCCATTAACCTTTCCGGCTAGTACAAAGCCAATTGTAGAGTATAAAAATGTTCATAAATCCTTTGGTGATGTTGAAGTACTAAAAGGACTAGATTTAAATATATATCCTGGTGAAAAAGTAGCCCTAATTGGCCCTAGTGGATCTGGTAAAACAACAATTATCCGAATGCTTATGACACTTGAGCAACCAACATCTGGGGAAATCATTTTTGATGGTAAGAATCTTTGGCATATGGAAAAAAAAGGGAAACTAGTTCCCGCAAATGAAAAGCATTTAAGAGAAGTTCGTGGGGATATTGGCATGGTGTTTCAACACTTTAATCTTTTCCCGCATATGACGATTTTACAAAACTGTATGACTGCACCAATTCATGTAAAAAAGGAAGACAAAGAAACTGCTAGAAAACGTTCCATTGAAATGCTAGAAAAAGTTGGACTTGGTGATAAATTAGATAATTATCCAAGTCAGCTATCCGGTGGTCAAAAGCAACGTGTAGCCATGGCTCGCGCTTTAGTGATGCGACCGAAAATCATGCTATTTGATGAAGTAACTTCTGCATTAGATCCAGAATTAGTCGGTGAAGTGTTAGAGGTTATCCGAGATATTGCTAAGGAAGGCGAAATGGCAATGGTTCTTGTCACACATGAGATGGATTTTGCCCTAGATGTCGCAGATCGCGTTATTTTCTTAGATAACGGGGTTATCGCAGAACAAGGCACCCCTGGCGAAGTACTGGAAGAATCTAATAATGAGCGCTTGCAACAATTCTTGCATCGCTTTAGAAGCTAAATACCCGAAGATTTTTCAATTTGACCCGAAGTTTCCGAAATTTAACTGGAAGTTTTTAAATTCCGACTCGAAGTTCTTGGAAAATTACCCGAACAACATAAGAGCTGTACGTGTGTCTATCACGTACAGCTCTTTTTATTCTAGGTCTTCCCCGATAATTCGTACTTCACGCTCTAAGCTTACACCAAATTTTTCTTTTACGGTTGCTTGAACATGACGAATTAAGCGAATATATTCATCTGCAGTTGCATTATCTTTATTCACGATAAAGCCGGCATGTTTTAATGAAACTTGCGCGCCACCAATTTGTGTCCCTTGAAGTCCACTGTCTTGAATTAACTTACCTGCAAAGTATCCTGGCGGGCGTTTAAAAACACTTCCACAGGACGGATATTCAAGAGGTTGTTTTGACTCGCGCTTAAAGGTTAAATCATCCATTACCGCTTTAATCTCTTCATAGTTGCCAGCCTTTAATGCAAAGGTAGCTTCTAACACAATATAGCCTTTAGCAGGAATATTACTCGTACGATATTCTAAATCTAACTCTTCTGCACGTAAAGTTAGTAACTCACCATTACGATCTACTACCAAAGTGCTTTCCAAGCAGTCTTTAATCTCGCCACCATACGCACCTGCGTTCATATATAATGCTCCACCAACCGAACCTGGGATACCACATGCAAATTCTAAACCGGTTAACTGTTGGTTTAGCGCTTCTCTAGATGTATCAATTATCCGTGCACCGCTTTGTGCAATCACCTTCGTACCAACTGTCTTAATCTCATTTAGTTTATATAAATTCATGACGATTCCTCGGATACCGCCATCTTTTACGATTAAATTAGAACCATTTCCAAGAAGTGTAAATGGTACCTCTTCCTTGTTTGCTAACTTAACAATCTGTCTTACTTCTTCATATGTTTCTGGTGTAACTAGAAAATCAGCCGCTCCACCTAGACGAGTATAAGTATGGTTTTTTAAAGGCTCATTAACCAATACATTTTTCTCGGATGTTATATTAATTAGTTTTTCATATACTTGATGATTCATCACTCGAAATCATTCCTTTAATCAAAGTCCAATAAAAAAGTTCATCTGTTTCATTGTAAGTTATTTTTTGTTTTCATGCCACTCAATTGCAGATACACTATTTCTTTATATGCCCTATAAGGTAGCGAAATACCAACTAATTAGCCAACGTTTTTTGTTTAAAAATAAACCACGTGAAGTAAGCGGCAGTTCCAGCTAGAAGAATCTTTACTGCAATAAGTGGAATGTCAAAGAAAATAGTAAAGAGAATAGAAGTCCAAAGTAACATTACACTGACTATCTTAGCAGTTAAAGGAATACCTTTTCCCTCTCGATAATTTTTAATATATGGGCCGAGGTACTTATGTGTGATTAACCATTTATATAACCGATCCGAGCTTCGTATAAAGCATGTAGCGGCAAGAAGCAATAACGGAGTTGTTGGGATTAATGGTAAAATAATACCGATAATAGCTAATCCTAAAGATATTAAACCGACACCTAGAAGAAATATTCGTTTTATCATATGTTTAACACCTTAGTTATATATTTAACACTTTCATCATATCTCCAAACTCCGCGTATTTTGCCAGCTATATAGAAACATTATGTGACAGTTTTCACAGCTGACCCAGATAATGAAAGCTTGGCTCCCCGTTCTCATAGGTTGCAATATAGTTAAATCCTAGTGACCCTAATAATTCTAGAGATGTTCTAAATTCAAATCCAACTGTTTCTGCTATATGAGAATCGGAGCCAATCGTAATAATCTTCCCTCCTAAATTACGATATAACTGTAGAATATCTGTACTAGGCATTGCACTATTTAAACCATAACGAAACCCTGATGTATTTAACTCTATTCCCTTTCCCTTTTCAATAACAACCTTTAAAATTTCGGTAATTACTTCATGAAAATCATACTTACTTCCACGCTTGTACCGTTTCACTAGGTCTAGATGACCTAGCACAGAGAAATCTTCAAATTCCTTCACACAGTACAATAATTCTCTGTAATAAGTTGCATAAGCTTCTTCCACTGTTCTATTTTCAAAGAATTCCCCTGAATGCAAATCGGTTCGGTCTGAGGTATGCATCGAACAAATAACAAAATCAAAGTTTTCATTCCTCATCAACTTCTTATACCGCTCAAGTAAATGAGGCTCTACCCCGATTTCTATTCCCTTTTTTATACGGATCTGATTCTGATACTTTTTTTGTACTCGTTTTATTTCACGGTTGTACGCCTCTAAATCAAACTCAAAGATAATGGATGGATCTGGATAATCATAATCAATATGTTCGGTAAAACAAATTTCCTCAAGACCAATTTCAATGCCCTTTTGAATCGTTAATTCCATCGGCGTTTTACAATCTGCTGAAAAATCACTATGAATATGGTAATCAAACATAAATTTCCCCTCCAACTATTGACTTTTGGTTCCTTACCTTTTAGAATACTATATAACTTTAGTTTGTTAAAGTGATAAAGTGATAAATTAATAAAGTAGTAGAAAAAGGAGTCTGTTATGGAACCTTATCAAAAATCTTTAGCCGTCGAAAATGACTATTATGCTAGTCATTCATTAATCCAACTATTAAAGAAACGTTTTGATACATACGGCTTTAACCAAATTAAAACACCAATCTTTGAAACTTATGATCTCTATTCATCTGTTCAAGGTACTATTCAACTAGATGACATGATTAAGCTCATTTCCCCAGAGGGAAAAGTCCTTGTATTACGACCTGATGTAACAATTCCCATTACCCAATTAATCGCTACACAATATACCAAACAGAAAAAGGAATTGCGTTATTCATACGTACTCGATGTTTATAGAAGCTCATTTCAATCGAATGATGGCTATGTTAAAACACAGGCTGGGGTTGAGCTACTAGGAAACCCTAATGTAGAAGCTGATATGGAAGTCATTTCACTAGCAATTGATTGTTTACTAGATTTAAAGTTTACTAACTTCAAAATCGAAATTGGTCATGCTGGAGTGGTTAAAGAAATATTAGATATCTTGTCCCTACCTAAAGATGAGGAAGGTCAATTCAAGCAACTCATCATTTCTAAAAATGTAACTGGATTAGAGGAATTTTTACTCAAACTGGATATCGAACCTGCTATTAAACAGTCTCTACTCACCATTCCACTTCTTTATGGCAAACCAGAAGAAATATTAGATCAGGCTATATCGCTATCATTAACGAAAAAGATGACGAATGCACTGATCAGGCTAAAAGAAGTGTACAACATGTTAACACTATATGGTGTTGGCGATTATTTCGTAATCGACTTAGGGCTTATTAGTCATATGGGTTATTACTCTGATATTATTTTCCAAGGATTTATTGAGAATGTTGGAAAGCCTATCCTATTTGGTGGCAGGTATGATAATCTCGCCAAACAATTTGCAAGGCCTATACCAGCGATAGGTTTTGCCTATGATGTTGAAGCACTACTTTCTGTCAAACAATACCCACCAAAATTATTAGAACAAATTTATATCCAATATGAACAAGATTATTTAGCCGAGGCTTTAAAACTTACAAGGAAGTTAAGAAATCTAAACTATCGAACTATCCTATCTAGTTCATCAGAAATAGATAGCAATTCTTTTCTCGTATCCATTACAGCCTCAGACAACACCGTCTTTTATCAAGGAATGAACTATCCTTTTATCGACCAAGATGAACTTCCAATATTATTGCAATCTCTTAAGGAGGGGCATTCATGATTACCTTAGCATTAGCAAAAGGGAGAACGGTCAACGGAACAATTCAATTACTGCAAAAAGCCGGATATTATTTTGAAGACTTCCACGAGAGTAGTAGAAAGCTCGTATTCTATGATTCTACCGAACAAATTCAACTGATTTTTGTCAAAGCGGTAGATGTACCAACCTATGTAGAAAAAGGAGCTGCAGATCTCGGAATTGTCGGGAAGGATAATATATTAGAAACTGCTGCGGATGTCTATGAGATGTTAGATTTAATGGAAGGAAAATGTCAGTTCGTCATTGCGGGAAAAGAACGGCAAGTACTTGAAAAAAAGCGACTAGTCGTAGCATCAAAATATCCTCATATCGCGGAAGCTCACTTCAGCAAAATGGGGATACAAGCTGAAATTATTAAGCTAAACGGCTCGGTTGAACTAGCCCCTCTCATTGGAATGGCTGATGTCATCGTTGACATTGTTGAAACAGGTAGGACGCTTAAAGAGAATGGGTTAATTGTCCTTGAAGAACTAGAGGAAATTAGCACTAGACTCATTACGAATAAAGCAAGTTTTGCAACGAAAACAACCAAAATAACAGCATTTATCCGACAAATACAAGATGCATTGGAGGATCAAGATGAAAATTTTATCAGCAAATGAATTTTCATATAGTATCGATAACCAAAAACAGACACAGCATGAAGAACTAGACATGACAGTTAAATCTATTATAGAAAAAGTTAGAACAGAGAGAGATAAGGCATTAAAAGAACTTACCGAAAAATTTGATGGTGCAGTAATCGATAATTTTATCGTCTCTAATGCAGAAATTGAAAAGGCAAAATCTTTAGTGGCTAAAAGTTTCATAGAGTCCATCCGTATAGCAGCAGAGAATATTGAAGCTTTTCACCAGAACCAGAAGGAAACATCCTGGTTTATAAATCCAAAAGACGGCGTCACTCTTGGACAAATGATAACACCAATCGAGAAAGTAGGTGTCTATGTTCCAGGTGGAAAAGCAAATTACCCATCTACCGTCTTAATGAATGTTATACCAGCGAAGATTGCTGGGGTGGAGTCAATTAGTATAGCCACTCCCCCAAGGTTAGATGGAACGATTAATCCATATGTTTTAGTAGCAGCCTCCATGCTAGAGGTTAATCGAATTTATAAAATGGGTGGTGCACAAGCCATCGCTGCTCTCACCTTTGGTACCGAGACGGTTGAAAGGGTCCATAAAATTGTAGGACCTGGGAATGCTTATGTGGCAAGCGCTAAAAAATGGGTTTATGGTGATGTTGCCATAGATATGATTGCTGGACCAAGTGAAATCTGTATTATTGCAGATGAATCTGCTGATCCCGCTTTTGTTGCTGCTGACTTATTATCTCAGGCAGAGCATGATGAGGAAGCTAAAGCCATTTGTATTACGACTAACTCCGTAATAGCAGAAAAAATCGCTTCAGAAGTTGAAAAGCAGCTAATTCGTTTGAATCGAAAAAAAATTGCACAAGCATCTATCCAAAAAAATGGAGTGATCATTCTTGCTGACTCCGAAAAACAAGCATTTGATCTAGCAAATAAAATAGCGCCAGAACATTTACAACTAATGGTTTCAAGCCCATCAGAAAAACTATCCCTAGTAAAACATGCTGGTGCAATATTCTTAGGATCGTTTTCTCCTGAACCACTAGGAGACTATCTTGCAGGACCTAATCACACACTACCAACTAATGGAACAGCGAAGTTCTCCTCTCCATTAGGCGTATATGACTTTATCAAGCGATCCAGTATTATCAACTATTCCAAACAGGAATTACTAAAAGTGGCTGATTCTATTGATTGCTTAGCTATGACTGAAGGACTCGAAGCCCATGCCAAATCGATATTAATACGAAAGGGAGGAATCTCATGAGACAAACATCATTAATCCGCAAAACGATGGAAACTTCTATTCAATTGGATTTCTCCTTAGATGGAAGTGGTGCCTCTACTATTCAAACGGGTGTTGGTTTTTTCGATCATATGCTTACCCTTTTTGCTAAGCATGGACTATTTGATTTATCTCTTACATGTCATGGTGATTTAGACGTTGATCAACACCATACCGTGGAGGATATTGGAATTGTATTAGGAAAGGCATTTAACGAATGTATCGGAAATAAGGAAGGCATCAACCGCTATGCTTCCATTACAACACCAATGGATGAAGCATTATCAATTGTAACAGTAGACATTAGTGGGAGACCTTACTTGGTTTACCATGTGGAAGGAGTAAAGGACAAGGTTGGTAACTTTGATACGGAGCTTATCGAGGAATTCTTCCAGGCTTTCGTAAATCAATCGCAGATTAATCTACATATCAATTTGTCTTACGGAAGGAATAGTCACCATATTATTGAATCCATATTCAAAGGGTTTGGCCGAGCACTGGATTTCGCTAGCTGTAAAAATCCGAGAATTGTCGGGGTCCCTTCTACTAAAGGGTCGCTTTAATAAAAGGAGATTGGGAAAAATGATTGCCATTATTGATTATGGAGCAGGAAACATTAAAAGTCTTCAATTTACATTATCTAAACTAAACATATCGAATACATTAACCCAAGATAAGACGCTCATTAAAGAAAGTAAAGCGATTATTCTGCCTGGAGTAGGTTCTTTTCAAGATGCAATGCGCGAGTTAAGGGATGCAGGTCTTGACGAAATTATTAAACAAGAGGTGACTAATGGGAAGCCTATTCTTGGTATTTGCTTAGGGATGCAACTATTCTATCAATCTAGTAAGGAAGGTGGACACTCAGAAGGTCTTGGATTATTAACGGGACAAATCGAACGAATTCCTTCAACAGTTAAAGTACCTCATATGGGATGGAATTCCCTAAATGTAATACAAGAAAATGATATTACGGCTAACCTTCCAGTTGAACCGCTTGTATATTTCGTCCATTCTTATTACGCAAATAAAGTGGATGGAAATGACGTAATCGCTAACTGTTCTTATGGAACGGAAATACCTGTACTTGTACAAAAAAATAACATTATTGGGATGCAATTTCATCCTGAGAAGAGTAGCGATATTGGAATACAGCTTTTAACAAATTTTAAGGAGATGTACCTATGATTCTTTTTCCCGCGATTGATATTTTAAATGGCAAATGTGTTCGACTTATACAGGGTGATTATGCTAAAGGAAAGATATACGGTGACTCTCCTATAAACATTGCCGAAAGATGGGTCTCCCGTGGCGCGGACGCTTTACATGTTGTGGACTTAGATGGTGCAAAGACTGGGAAGTCCAGTAACCGAGACATGATTAAAGAGATTGCTATAAAAACGGACATTCCAATCCAAGTCGGAGGTGGAGTTCGAAGCATAGAGCAGATAGAAGATTATTTATCGATTGGCGTTGAGCGTGTCATTCTCGGAACGTCAGCAATGAAAAACCCTCGCCTTCTTAATTTGGCAGTTAATCGTTTCAAAGAAAAAATTGCTGTTTCCATCGATGCTCGAAACGGATTAGTCGCTACAGATGGATGGCTTAAGGTAAGTAATGTATTAGCAATAGACCTATTAAAACAGTTAGAGGAAATTGGTGTACAGAAGATTATTTATACGGATATTTTGAAGGATGGTATGTTACAAGGTCCAAATTTCAAGGAACTACAAGTGATCCAAAACGCTACTTCTATTCAAGTAATTGCTTCAGGAGGAATTACGACTTTAGAAGATGTAAAGAAGCTTAAAGAAATGAAACTATATGGTGCCATTATTGGAAAAGCGTTATATGACAATAGTATTGATCTAACAGAACTTCTGGAGGTTACGCAAGATGTTGGCTAAACGAATTATACCTTGCCTTGATGTGGACAAAGGAAGAGTTGTGAAGGGGACGAAATTTCAAAATATACAAGATGTGGCTGACCCGGTAGAATTAGCAATCCGCTACAACAAAGAAGGTGCAGACGAACTCGTATTTTATGATATTACCGCATCAAACGAAGAAAGAAACATCTTTTTAGATATAGTTGAGAAAGTAGCTACCAACATCAACATTCCATTTATGGTTGGTGGAGGAATTCGGACGGTTGCTGATATATACCGATTACTTCATTCTGGAGCGGACAAAGTTTCCATCAATAGTGCCGCCATTACAAATCCGACTCTAATTGAAGAGGCAGCCACAAAGTTCGGTACGCAGTGTATTGTATTATCCGTCGACGCAAAGGAAATAGAGCCTGGAAAATGGCACGTATTTCAAAATGGAGGTAGGAAAAATACAGGATTAGATGCAATTGATTGGGCAGTTAGAGGGGAGCAGCTTGGTGCAGGCGAACTTGTGATTAACTCGATTGATGTAGACGGTGTAAAAAATGGTTACAACCTTTCTCTTACTAAAGCAATTGCTGAGAGAGTAAATATCCCGATTGTTGCTAGCGGCGGTGCAGGAAGTCTCTTACATTTTCAACAAGTGTTAGACAATAATATCGCTGATGCTGCACTTGCTGCTTCCGTCTTCCACTATGACCTGATCAGAATACCTGTACTAAAAAACTATCTAGCACAACAAAACATCCCTATAAGGAGTGTTTCTTAATGGACAATTTAGATGAACAGAAGCTATTTTCAAACAGTCGTTTAATACCCGCTATCATTCAGGACCAATCGACAGGCGAAGTCTTAATGTTAGCCTATATGAATCAACAATCTTTAAGAAGAACAATTGAGACGAAAGAAACATGGTTTTACTCTAGAAGTAGAAAAGAACTCTGGAATAAAGGAGCTACGTCGGGTAATAAACAAATCGTTCAGCAAATTCAATACGATTGTGACGCTGATAGTCTCTTGATTAAAGTAGAACCACTCGGACCTGCTTGCCATACTGGAGAGCAAACTTGCTTCCACAATACCTTATACCAAGAAAAGGAATCTTCTTATTCTATCATTCATGATATAACAGCAATAATCAAAAATAGAAAAATGGAGTCATCAGATGATTCCTATACTTCATACCTATTCCGAGAAGGTATGGATAAAATTCTTAAAAAAGTTGGAGAAGAAACTAGTGAAGTCATCATCGGTGCAAAAAATCTTGATAACAAAGAAACAATCTGGGAAATATCTGACCTTACCTATCATGTGCTAGTTTTGATGGAATTAATGGGAATCACAGTAACTGATATTAAAGAAGAGCTAACAAGAAGACATCTCTCAAAAGCGGGGAAATAATATGAGCAAATATTGGAGTTCCATGGTTAATCGTACTGACCCTTATGTACCAGGAGAACAAGTATATCATACAAAGATGATCAAACTAAATACGAATGAAAATCCTTATCCACCAGCTGAGTCTGTTATTAAAGCAATACAAGATGAACTTGGTGATTCATTAAGGCTCTATCCATCTCCGACTGTTGATGATTTAAAGGAAAGAATTGCGCAATTAAATAATGTAAATAAAGAAAATATATTTGTTGGGAATGGTTCGGATGAGGTACTTGCCTTTTCATTCATGGCCTTTTTCGAACCTGGTAAAAAAATACTATTCCCTAATATAACGTATAGCTTTTACACAGCCTATGCCAAACTTTTCAACATACCTTATGAAGAGGTCGAGCTAAACAAAGACTTTACATTAAACACAAGCTCCTTCCATCATTCTAAAGGTGGTGTGATCTTCCCTAATCCCAATGCACCGACAGGTATACTGTTGCCTTTAGACCAGGTAGAGGAAATCCTTGTCCACAATAGTGAAAAAATCGTTATCATTGATGAAGCATATATTGATTTTGCAAAAGAATCGGCTGTGCAGCTTATACACAAATACCCGAATTTACTCGTGATTCAAACAACATCGAAGTCTAAATCGCTCGCAGGGTTAAGGGTAGGCTTTGCTATTGGGAATCATGAGTTAATCGAGGGGTTAGAAAAAATTAAAAACTCCTTTAACTCCTATACAATTGACCGTCTTGCAATGAGAGGTGCAATCGCAGCTATAGATGCTACTAACTATTATGACGAAATTACCGATAAAGTAATTAAAACTCGCAATTGGGTTTCAACTGAGTTAGTTAAGCTCGGATTTCAAGTATTACCATCACAAGCCAATTTTGTATTTATCTCCCACCAACGTATTTCCGGCGAGCAATTGTATGTAAAGCTTAAAGAAAACGGAATTTTAGTAAGGCATTTCGCGAAGAAACCAATTGAGAACTTTATTAGATTAACAATTGGAACTCCTCAAGATATGGAATTTTTAATAGACAAATTAATAAATATTGTAGATTCCGGTTGAGAGTTACTGTGATACAATACTTGTAAATTAAAGAACCAAAGAGGGCTTAAGATGAGTGAAAATATGAAAGAAATAATAAAACAAAAGACGCAAACTCCTTTAATTATCTTGATGTGCGGGATTGCAGGTTCAGGTAAAACTACTTTCGCACAACAATTAGAAAAAGAAGGATTTATTCGCCTCTCCATTGATGAAGAGATTTGGAAGGATCATGGACGTTATGGAATAGACTATCATCCTAAGAAATATGAAGAATATAAAATGGAGGCTGAAGACAAGCTTCGAAATCAACTGATTAGTCTTATTCATGAGAAACGAAAGGTCGTAATCGATTTTAGTTTTTGGCAAAAGGCGAAGCGAGACAATTATAAACAACTCATCGAAAATGCTGGCGGTGAATGGAAATTGATTTATATGAAGGCTAGCCCAGAAGTACTGCGCAAACGGTTAGACGTACGGAGTAAAAGATTTGACGCAAATGCAGCTTTTCCTATTACTGAAGATATACTAACATCTTTCTTAAATGGTTTCGAACCACCTTCACAGGAGGGAGAAATTGTTAAAGAGCAGCATTAAAGATAAAGAAGTAGAAAAAGCTTGGGGTCCCCCAAGCTTTCATAGTATGTAACCAGTGTTAATTAGATATTAAATATTTTTCTTAATATCCGCTTCTTTCATCAGTTCCTCAACCTTCACCTGAAGGGCATTTGCTTCACGTTGCTGAGTAAGTTGCTGCTTAATAATAGGCTCAGCCTCTTCAAATGACATGATGTTTTCATTCTCTTTCTTTAATTGTTCATACGTTTCTTTAATGTCATCTTCTGTAACATCTTCAATCTCAATTTGTTCTTCTGTATACTTACTTAACGTTTGTGAAAAACGAATTTGTTCTTTTAGTAATTCCTCTGTAATAGAGTATGTTTCCAAGTATGAGTCAAATTGGTCTGCATTCTCTTCTTTTAATGTATCGAACTCTTCTTGTACTTCTTCCTCAGAAACTTTAACACCTTGTTTTTCTGCATCTTGCTTTATTAACTCTTGTGCAATAATTTCATTTAGCGTGATTTCTTTTAAGTTTTCCTTATCCTCAATATCTTGTCCATATTGACTTGCACGAATTTTCGTTTGCAAATAAACTGTGTTATAACGCTTGCCATCTATTTCTGTATCATTAATGCTAATAACAATTTCGTCATCAGCCACTTTCTCGTCTTCTTCCATCTTAATATCTTGAGGTTGTATCGTCTCTTGTGCTTTGTCTTCTTTATCATCTCCACATGCAACTAATAAAGCAATTAAACCCAACATTATGAAGCTTAATAATTTTTTCATGCTATACCTCATTTCTTAAAGTTGTAGTTCTATTCAATCACATTTTAGGCGTCTAATGCAAGAAAGTGGGATATTTCATAATCAACTGTCTACTCCATTCTAGGATTACACTTATAACATTTATCATACCTTGAGAAGTTAAATAGCAAGAAAAAAAGCTCTCAGAAAGTCAGTTTTCCACTAACTTGTGAGAGCTTTTAAAAGGCCTGATTGTTCTACTTTAATTCAGCAAGAATTTCATCAATTTTAGCAAGTTCAGATTGTAACCCGCCACCACTTAAATACCATAATGGACCATCTAGGTATATAATTCGATCATTTTGGAATGCAGTGGTTTGTTTAATAATATCGTTTTCCATATCTTTATCAATATTTGACTCCCCACCAATAGCAGCAGTACGGTCAATTACAAATAATACTTCTGGATTAAATTCTAGAATTGCTTCAAATCCAAAGTTTGAACCATGTGATGAAGATTCGATATCTTCTGTCACCGGTTGGAATCCATATACATCAAAGACATATCCAAAACGAGAGTTGGTAGAAAAACCAGATAAATTACCTTCGTTGTACATGGTTACTAAACTGCTTTCATAATTTCCAGCTAAATTCTTAATTTCTTCTAAAGATGCATCAAACTTAGCAAGATATTCTTCAGCTTCTGCTTCTTTTCCAAACATTTTAGCTGCGATATCTACTGAAGCCATAAACGTGTTCCAGTAGTCATCTTCTTGTGTTCCAACGAATACTACGTTTGGTGTAATCTCTTTTAATTGATCATAGTATGCTGCTTGACGACCAGATATAAAGATAACATCTGGTTCTAAAGCTGCGATATCTTCAAGCAACGGTTCCTTTAATGTACCAATACTTGCATACTCGTCACTTGAAAATTTCTCAAGGTGTTCCGGTAATGAAGAGTCTTTTGCAACCCCAACGATTCCTTCCACTCCAAGTGCATCTAATGTATCTAAGAAACCATAGTCAAACACGACAATATTTTTAGGCATGGAATCAAATGTTACATCCTCAAAAGTATAGGATTCACTTCCATCTCTACTTTCACTTGAACCAACGGTAGGAGAAACTGTCAAAGGATATATAGAACTCGCATCTTCTGTATCCCCTTCACTTGCTTCGTTATTACCTGTTTGTTCATTAGCATTTGCTGCTTCATCATTAGATGACTCGTCATTCCCTCCACATGCTGCAAGAACAAAAATAAGTATGATAAACATGATACTGAGAAATTTCCAGTTTTTCATTTTACTTCTTCCCCTTTATGTAAATTTATTAATAATGAGAATCATTATCATTGATAACAATTCTCATTATAAGTGGCAATTCGCCTTTCGTCAATATAAAAATGAAATATTTTTCTAATTATTTAAATTCCTTATAAATGCATAAAACACTTAATGAGCTAGCTCGCCAATCATTTAATACTCCAGATTTTGTTCCTTGCAAAAAAAAACGCCTTAAACAAACATTGCTTTATACGAGCTTTTTGTTTAAGACGTCCTTTACTTTTCTATAATACCTATGCATGGGAATTAAAGTATACACAAATACGGCAGCCATCCTGTACTTGAACCGGAATATCCATATCATATATATCACGAAGAGAAGCAGAATTAATAATTTCGCTTGTAGGACCATTTTTCACCAGTTTTCCATCCTTCAAAGCAACAATACGATCCGAATAAACAGATGCAAAATTAATATCATGCAATACAATTACAACTGTTTTACCAAGCTCATCTACAAGCTTACGCAATATCTTCATAATTTGAACCGAATGTTTCATATCTAAGTTGTTCAATGGCTCATCCAGTAATATATAATCTGTATCTTGGGCAATAACCATCGCGATAAATGCACGTTGTTTCTGCCCTCCTGATAACTCATCAATAAATTGATCCTGCATATCACCTAAGTTCATATATTCAATTGCTTGGTCCACATATTTCTCATCCATTTCTGTAAGACGACCTTTAGAATAAGGATAACGACCGAATGAGATTAATTCTCGGACTGTTAAACGTACATTCATAAAGTTAGATTGCTTTAAAATCGATACACGTTTCGCAAATTCATCGGACTTCCACTTTTTCACATTATTTTGGTCTAATAATACTTCACCTGTATCTGCTTCTAATAGACGACTGACCATGGATAATAATGTTGATTTACCTGCACCATTCGGTCCAATAAAGGAAGTAATAGTTCCAGGTTCAATCGTGAGTGAAACTTTTTCTATGACATTTTTCTTCCCATATCGCTTCGTCAATTCTTTTATATTAATCATTTTGCAGACCTACTTTCTTTTAGTAATAAGTAAATGAAGTAAATACCACCAATAAAATTAATAATAACGCTTAGTGTTGTTCGTAATTCAAGAATATGTTCTACGAGGAATTGCCCTCCAACTAAAGCGATAATACTAATTAAGCTTGCACCTAGAATCAATATAGAGTGTTTATAAGTCACTAAAAATTGATAGGATAAGTTTGCTACAATTAATCCAAAAAATGTAATAGGACCAACCAATGCAGTCGAAGTCGCAATTAGTACTGATGATAAAATTAAAATATTCATTACCATTCGGTCATAATTTATTCCAAGGTTCATTGCATTTTCGCGACCAAGTGACATAACATCGAGCTTACTCATCATACGGAATCCATAAATAAACGACGTGATTAATATGACAATAGCAATATATAACAGCTCTGCTTTAACTTTTGTAAAACTAGCAAATAACATTGACTGTAAACTTAAATATTCAACTGGATCAATTAACACTTGTAAGAATGTTACAAAACTACCTAATAGTGTCCCTATTATCATACCGATTAATAGTAGTAGATAAATAGGATGCTTATCTGAACGGAATAGGAAGCGATATAGAATTAGTGCAAATAAAACCATCGCTAAAATCGCTGCGCCAAAGTTTAAATATTTGTTAACCACCCATACCGACATCGATCCCGCAAAGAAGTAAATCAATGTTTGGACTACTCCATACATCGAATCCATTCCCATTACAGATGGAGTCAAGATACGATTTTGCGTTATCGTTTGGAACACAACCGTAGCATATGAGATTGCAATTCCCGTCACAACCATAGCCGCAATTTTTATCATACGCCTCGGAAAGGCATAATCAAAGCCACCTTTAATATCATAAAAAGCATAAAGTAATACACAAATAATGGCTAAAACTAGTAAAACAATTAACTTCCAACTATTTTTTCGCATATGCTCTCCCCCTAAATAACATCATTAAGAAGATCGCACTTCCAATTACCGCTACGGTTACGTTTACAGGTATCTCATACGGGTGAATAATGATGCGTCCAATAATGTCACATATTAATAAGAAGACAACCCCAAGTGCCATAGTATGTGGAATCGTTTTTCGTAAATTGTCACCCATATAAAGTGATACGATATTTGGAACAATAAGACCTAGAAACGGTATAACACCGACAGTTAGTACGACAGATGTAGAAATGATGGCAACTAGAACTAGCCCAATATTTAGTACAACCTTATAGCTTAGCCCTAAATTTTTAGCAAAATCCTCTCCCATACCAGCTACCGTAAACTTATTCGCATAAAGGTAAGCGAGTATAATAGCCGGCACACTTATATATAGCAGTTCGTATCGACCAGAGATAATTAGTGTAAAACTACCCATTAACCACGAAGAAATATTTTGGAGGATATCTGCCTCATACCCAAAAAATGTTGTAATGGATGACAAAATGTTTCCATACATAATTCCGATTAACGGAACGAAAATAACGTCTTTAAATTTGATACGATCTAAAATTTGCATAAAAATAAAAGTACCTGCAAGTGCAAACGCAAAACTGAACATTACTTGCTGTGTATACGTAACATTCGTTAAGAACAACATGGAAATCATTATACCTAACTTAGCAGCATCTAATGTTCCTGCAGTCGTAGGGGAAACGAATTTATTACGGCTTAAGCTTTGCATAATTAATCCAGCAATACTCATTCCAGCTCCAGCCAAGATAATCGCCATTAAACGTGGTACTCTACTAACGAGAAATATTTGTACCTTATCAGACTCAAAATCTAGCAAATCACGTAAACTTATATCAATAGCTCCTATAAATAACGAAATAATAGACAGGACTATACCTACTATAATTAACATCCATAATTTCATATGTAATCCTCATAACTGGTTTATTCTTAGAATGTTAATTGAAAATGATTATCATTCTAAGTACAATTTTATTATATAGTTAGAAAATAATAAAATCAAGCGCCTAACGTTACCATTATCCTATATATGACCTCTAGCATAGCTGCACATAGATGCATTTTAACAAAAGAAAAAGCTTGCCATTTTCAGCAAGCAATCAAATCATATTATTCATCTACTTCACAGTCGTCTCCAGTACAATAAGAAGTTTTTGAACCTTCTGGGTTTAAGTTTTTCAACATCGGCTTTTTGCTTTCTTCTTCCCACACTTTTTCTAACACTTCTTGAAACACTTCTTTAGGCTGCGCACCAGAAATTGCATATTTCTCATTAAAAACGAAGAAAGGAACACCACCGACACCAATCTGGGTTGCAAGGTCTTCGTCTTCCCGAACTCGCTTAGCAAAACGGTTTGTTTCTAATAAATCCTCTACTTCTTCTCCGTCTAGTCCAACATCTGTTGCAAGTCTTTTTAATGTATCATGGTCACTGATTAATTCTGAATCAGTAAAATAAGCTTGTAGTAATTTCTCCGTGATTTCTTTTCCTAAATTTTTCGTTGCAGCGTATTTAGCCACTCGATGCGCATCAAAAGTATTCGTATGTTGCATCGTATCAAAGTTATAAGTTAAACCTACCGTCTCAGCCTGTTTAGCTACGTTGGCGTTTTGCTCCCTTGCCTTTTCAACAGACATTCCTTTTCTATTAGCTAAATACTCATGAACACTTTGATTTGGATTAGCAACTGCCTCCGGATCTAGCTCATAGCTTCTATACTCTATTTGCACCTGTTCACGATGTGCAAATTCATTTAACGCTAACTCCAATCTGCGCTTACCTATATAGCAAAACGGACAGACAAAGTCAGACCATATTTCAATTTTCATTTCCGCACCTCTTTCACTTTATAGGTATTTTAGCACAATATTATTTTTATTGGATAACGTTGTGCTTATTATCTATATATATTTTCCATAATCCGGAACAGCAACTTGCTCAAAATTAGCAACTAATTCCCTTAACCCCTTGGTTAACTCTTCCCCTTTTAACGATATTCCGTGCCCAGGAATAACCGTTTTAGGATTTAGTTCTTGTAATATCTCTACCGATGTTTTAGCAGCTCGCCAATCTGTAGTTAAATATCTAGGTGGTCCGCAAACTTCAGGTTGTTGCGTTAATACCTTATAAAAAGAATCTTGTCTAACGGTCACAAACGCATCTCCAGAGATTAATAAACTATCCCGTTCCCTAAAAAGCGAAACATGACCTGGTGTATGCCCTGGAGTGTGGACCCATTTCCACTCTTCTAGCCCTAGTAATGTCCCATCTTTCGGTAGTAGTTGTAAGTGTGGACGAATATTTATTGGCTCATTCGGATAAATTGTAGATATTTTCGCCAGCATTCCACCTTCAACAGTAGGGTCAGGTTCCGGATAACTCAATTCTCCAGTCAAATATGGAACTTCCTTTTCATGAGCATATACTGGAACATCCCACTTTTCTAACAACTCCACTAACCCGCCTACATGGTCAAAATGCCCATGGGTTAAAATGATTGCTTCTGGTTCTCTCCCCTCTCCAAACCGTTCTGCTACTTGGTTAATCGTTTCGGGTGCAGATCTTGGCATTCCTGCATCAATTAAATACCATTTGCCGTTCCCAGGATTACCGATGAAAATAATATTAACGATCTGATTCGTATAATAGTAAACATCCTCCGCGACCTCATGCCCCATTCTACTTTCCAGTGATGTCATTGGAATATACTTAAAATCACTACCTTCAAACATTTCTTTATCCATCCAAAAGCTCCTTTATTTGGTTTTATGATTAGTATTTGTTTGGGAGCTATATCTATATTGGGAATTTATGGGGATTAAGGGGAATCCTGAAGGCGGGAAGTGAAATCCTGAAGAATTCGTCAACTAGGGCGGAAATAGCCCTTGCCAACTCCAAAAAAAAAGAACTAAACGATAAAAAATCGCTTAGTCCTCTCTGTCTAATAACGAACGGCCCATAACCGTAACCCTGTTTGTGTTCTTCAGTTCACTTAAGTCTTTCGCCCCGATACCAAACATCGTTATTTTTAGTTCAAATTCAATTTGTTCCATTACTTTCACTACTTCTTCTACTGAATCTGTTGCTGCTTGTAGAAGTGATCTTGCAAAACCGATTATATCAGCACCAATAGTAATTGCTTTAGCGGCATCAAGTCCAGTTTTCATACCGCCACTAGCTACTAAAGGCACATTCTCTAGCTCGTTCCGTACGGACACTATACAATCCTTCGTTGGTATTCCCCAGCTATTAAATGCTTCAGCTGCAGCTTTTCGTAAAGGATCCTGAGAACGTAGCTTTTCAACCTGACTCCAAGACGTACCTCCAGCACCCGCGACATCAATAAATGATACTCCAACATCATGTAGCTTTCTGGCAACTGTACCATCTATTCCAAAACCTACTTCCTTCACACCAACTGGAACGTCTAGTTTATTACATACTTCTTCTATTTTAGGTAGCAAATTATCAAAGTTTAAATCGCCCTCATCTTGAATCACTTCTTGCAATGTATTTAGATGAAGATAAAGAGCATCTGCTTCTGTTAAATCGACAATTCGTTGTGCGTGCTCTGGACCGTAACCATAGTTAAGCTGTACTGCTCCTAGGTTGGCAATCAAAGGCACATTTGGAGCTTGTTTACGTATTAAAAATGAATCTTGATGCTTGTCACTTTCTAGTAATGCCCTTGTTGAGCCAAGCGCAATTGCCCATCCTCGCTCTTCTGCTGCTATAGCTAAATTGTGGTTAATTTCTGTAGCTAACTCTGAACCACCAGTCATGGAACTTACTAGAAATGGTGCATTTACTTCCTTCTGTAAAAAGGATGTATTTATTTTTATATTAGAGAAGTTGATTTCTGGTAATGCATTATGAATAAAGGAAATCCCTTCTAATCCAGTACTTTTATTCACACCTTCAACTTGATCCGTGAGACATAAACGAATGTGTTCTGTTTTACGTTTGTTAATACCTTGTTCAGCCATATTCACACTTCCAATCCAAGTTATCTACTTTCCAGTTTACTTGTTTCTTTCAATGAATGAAAGTAATGTGACGATAGTCTTTTCGTACTATATAATAAAGGATAACCAGTTAGTGAAAGGGGAAACTTATTTTGAAAGAAAAGGCTAAAGATTTCGCAACACGAGCTCATGCTGGACAAAAACGTAAAAATTCTAATGATGATTATATTACCCATCCAATCCGGGTTGCTGAAAGACTAGAAAAAGAGGGGTTCTCTGATGAATTAGTATGTGCAGCTTATTTACATGATGTCGTTGAAGATACAATTTATGAAATAGAGGATATTGAAAAGCATTTCGGTAAAAAGGTTGCCGAAATAGTCGCTGCTCATACAGAAGATAAATCTAAGTCATGGAAGGAACGTAAAACTCATACCATTGAAACGATTAAATATGCTGATAAAGAAGTCAAATTTTTAATTATTGCCGATAAACTGGATAATTTGCTTGGCTTGGAAAAAGATCTCACAGTAAATGGTCATAAGGTTTGGGATAACTTTAACGCTGGGGTTGAGGAGCAAAAATGGTACAACGAATCAATCTGTCAAAATATGTACTATGGATTAGAAAGTCATGATATCCCTCCTTACTTTCAGGAGTACGAGGAACTAGTTCGTCGGGTATTCCAATGAAAAAGGCATCAGCCCACATTTGGGTCAATGCCTCTTTCGGATTTATCTAGTTCTATACTTATAGGAATCTTTTTGGTTTTTACTAACTTTCTTCCATCTACTCTTCTCTTCTAATTTCGCCTTTTGATCTTGTTTTCGTTTTTCAAAGGCAAGCTCTCTTTGAAGTTTCAAGTAACTTTGGAATCTATCCTCTGATAACTCCCCTGTTTCCATTGCCTCTTGTACACGGCATCCAGGTTCAGTCTTATGTTTACAGTCTGTAAAGCGACATTCCTCTATCAAGGACTCTATATCTTGGAAAGTTGTTTCCATTGCTGCTTCTCCGTCCCAAAGCGAAATTTCTCGCATTCCAGGTGTATCGATGAGAAGTGCTCCACTAGGAAGCAGAAACATTTCCCGATGGGTAGTTGTATGACGTCCTTTACTATCATCTTCACGGATATCCTTAGTCTCTTGTACCTGAACCCCGAGTAAAGCGTTAATGATAGTCGACTTCCCAACTCCAGAAGAACCTAATAATGCCCCAGTTTTCCCTTCAGGCAACTCCTTTTTAAATTCTTCCATCCCATCACCGGTCAAACTACTAATCGTAAGAATCGGCACTCCTATTGCAACCTCACTTACGGAAGAAATCGCCTGTTCAATTTCTTCTTCAGTAGCTTGGTCTCTCTTTGTCAGTAATACTACAGGTGTTGCACCACTTTCATATGCAAGTAAGATATACCGTTCTATCCTTCTTACATTTAAGTCATAGTTTAACGAGTTCACAATAAATACCGTATCAATATTTGCTGCCACAATCTGTGGATCGGTTCTTAGCCCTGCAGCCTGTCTCACAAATTGACTAGATCTAGGTAGAACTTTTCTAATAACAGCTTTTTTCTCATCTTGTAACTTTTGAACTTCCACCCAATCGCCAACTGCCGGAAAATCTATTGGACTTAATGCCTCGTTTAAAAATTTCCCACTCAAATGCGCAAGGTAATCAGTTTCACCATCTGATATACGGTAGCTATTTTTTTGTACCGTTAGAACTCGTGCTACATTGTCAGTATTAATTTCTATTTCATTTTTCCAACCTAATGTTTCTAATTTATGCAAATATTTTTCCTCCTTGAATTTAGCGGAGGAAACGAACTTTTTACGCCGATCGTTCCTCCAGTTTAAAAGTTTTATTAAGTTTTAATGCTGATGTTAGCTTCATTTCTCTCATAAAACATCACTCCTTTTAAAATGGATGAACCAAGTTATTCTTTTCTAGTATACTACATTTCCACAAAAAGGTTATCATTATTTTTTAAATATTTTATCTACGATTCTGACAATCCAGTGCATTATATTCAAATAAATCCAGTTAAACTGCAAAAGAAAAGAGATGCATAGGACTTTATCCTTTTGCATCTCTCGATGTATTATTTCATATGAAACTCTGCAGGGTCTGCACCGCTTCTGTAATTTTTATTTAAGCCCTCTATTTTCTTCATATCCTCATCACTTAACTCAAAATCAAACAGATTAAAGTTTTCTGCAATTCGAGAAGGTGTTACAGATTTCGGAATTACGATATTGTCATATTGTAAGTGCCAACGAAGGATAACTTGAGCTGGTGTTTTTCCATGTGCATCTGCAATTTCCTTAATTACTTCATTTTCTAAAACTTCTTTACCATTCATTAACGGGCTCCAAGCTTCAACAAAAATGCCGTTTTCCTTACAGAAAGCCTTTAATTCTGGCTGTTGTAAATATGGATGACATTCTACTTGGTTAAGAACTGGCACAACTTCACACTCATCTAATAGACGTTGTAAGTGATCAATGTTGAAATTACATACACCGATAGCTTTCACTTTACCATCCTTGTATAGCTTTTCTAATGCCTTATATGTTTCCACATATAAATCATCATTTGGCAGTGGCCAATGAATCAAATATAAATCTACATAATCAAGACCTAATCTTTCCAAGCTAGCGTCAAATGCTTTAAGTGTATTTTCATAGCCTTGGTCCGAGTTCCAAACCTTTGTTGTGATAAATAGCTCTTCACGCGGAACACCAGAGTTAGCAATCGCTCGGCCTACACCCTCTTCATTTTTGTAAATCATCGCAGTGTCAATAGAGCGATATCCGACTTTAATAGCTTCTTTAACAGCTTTTTCCGCTTCATCGTCTGATACCTTCCAAACCCCAAAGCCCAGTTTAGGCATTTGTAAACCATTATTTAATGTTACATATTCCATAATTATCACTCCTTTATGTAGAAATATATACTATTTTAACATATCCATTTTCATAGAAAAAATTTCCTGATTGGAAAAGGTATTATAGAAAACCGCGTCGAATTAATTAACGTACAGAAAGTTATAAGGTGATCACTATGTCCAATGAGAAAAAGAGAATTATCATACAGACAATTGAATATATGAAAAATCATTTAGAAGAAGATATTACATCGGAACAACTAGCCCAACTAGTTGGGTATAGTCCCTGTCATTTTAGTAGAGTGTTTAAAGAAGTGACTGGTGTTCCACCTCGTCATTATTTATCCGCATTACGAATTGAGGCTGGGAAGGAATCTTTAGTCAATCCCTCTGATTCTATCTTAAGAGCAGTGCTAAGAGTTGGCTTTAGAAGCACTGGTACGTTTAGTTCTAAATTTAAACAATTTGTAGGATTATCACCTAAACAGTTTCAAAAAAACATTAACACCTTACACCGTTTCATAAATGATTATGACATCGAAACCGTATTACAACCTCTAGAAGTATTATCACCCTCCGTTACGTGTAATGTTGTGGTTCCACCTAATTTTAAAGGTCTAATTTTTGTCGGACTTTTTCCAAGACCAATACCCGATCAAGCTCCTATTGTCGGGACAGCTATTAACCAAAATCAGACAAGCTGCACATTTTCTAATGTGCCAAAGGGGAAATATTATGTCCTTGCTGCTGCGATAACGAAAAGTCTGAACCCAAAAAACTATTTCGTATTATCAAGGGCATTACGAGGAATTGCAAAAGAACCGATTGATACAGAACTTCATGCGTATTCTTTCACAGAGGTAACATTAAGAGAACCACTCCCATTTGACCCACCAATTCTCATTAATTTACCGAAGCTCCTTTTTGATACGAAAAAAAGCAAACTAGAAGAAAAATAAATCAAAACTTCATGTTAAAGTGTAAAAAATACACTATTTTGGAGGAACCTCATGTTAAATCAAGTTTGTGTACTTACTGTAAAAGTAAACGATATGGCAAAAGGAGTGGAATTTTATACAGAAATTCTTGATTTTAACGTTGGAAAAAAATATGGAGATAACATTATGAGTTTAGAGCATAACGGTGTACCTTTTATATTAGAAAAATCTGATGATACTAATCCATCCACTAGCTCTAACGTATTACTTGCGATTCAATCTAGCAATATCCAAGGGGACTTTAAACGACTTCAAGACAAAGGAGTTACGATGATTTTTGATGAACCTAAACCATGTCCACCAGGATACTATTTTGTCATAGAAGATTATTCTAGAAACCAAATTGAAATTGTAGAATTTATTGAAAAGGAGTAGATTGTTATGAAAACTACTGATTTATCATTAGAAATTAAAGCGTTAGAAAAGGAAATTCATAAAAAGAAAATAAAATTAATGGAGTTGCGTAAATCCGTTCCTCGTAATGAAGTAGAAAACTATCAATTCCTAGATTCTATGAATCAGGAAGTTAGTTTACTTGATTTATTCGGCGACAAGGACGAATTAATCGTGATCCAAAACATGGGGAAATCCTGCTCTTATTGCACGATGTGGGCAGATGGGTTTAATGGTATTTACCACTATATAATCGAAAAAGCTGGATTTGTCGTAGCTACTCCCGACTCACCTGAAATACAAGACGCCTTTGCTGCAGAGCGCAAATGGCAATTCCCACTTATTTCTACTAAAGGGACAACGTTTAAAGAAGACTTAGGCTTTTCTAAAGATGGTTACCAATATCCTGGCGTTTCTACTTTTCAAAAGGATGCCGACGGAAGAATCTATCATGTTGCCGATGCACCATTTGGCCCTGGGGATGAATTTTGCTCGGTGTGGTATTTATTTGACTTACTTCCTTCAGGTCAAAAAGGCTACCAACCGAAGCGAAAAATTAATAAAAACTCCGATTATGATTTAACTAATAATATTGCTATTCAAGTAATCAACCAACCAGAAGCTGTTGAATTCTATACGAATATTTTAGGGATGTCAAAGGTGTATTCCAATGACACTGAAGCAAAACTCACCTTTGGTGGCCAAAATTTTTATATAGAAGAAAATCCGGAAAATAAAGTCTTTTTTGAGCTTGCCGCAAAAGATTTTGATGCATCTAAAGAACGCTTATTAGCAAATGGCTGTACGATAACAAAAGAATATAATGAGAAAAGCCTTATGATGGCAGATCCTTATGGGTTATATTTTCATCTATTTGAACAGGCTTAAAATGTTATACTTTGTTAAAAGGGGGAACTATCATGACAAAGCATATTATTGAAAAAACGGTACTAGAATTACAAGCGGACATGGCAAGTGGAGAGCTAACTGCTAAGGAAATCACGTTAGCTTTTTTAGAGCAAATTTCGAATTACAATCAAAATGGTCCGAAACTTAATGCCATTGCAGAGATTAATCCTGATGCTTTATTTATAGCAGAATCACTTGACCTTGAGCGGAAAATAAAAGGCTCTCGTGGTCCATTGCATGGTATTCCCGTATTAATAAAAGATAATATCGATACAAATGACAAAATGCACACAACAGCAGGATCGATTGCTCTAGCCGATCATTATGCGAAAGAGGATGCCTTCTTAGTAAAACAATTACGAGATGCAGGAGCTATTATACTTGGTAAAACGAACCTTACCGAATGGGCAAACTTCATGGCAGTTGGGATGCCAAATGGTTACAGTTCAAGAGGTGGACAGGTATTAAATCCATATGGTCCAGGTAAATTCGATGTAGGTGGATCAAGTGCCGGTACTGGTGCTGCTATTGCTGCTAGCTTTGCTCCATTAGGTATTGGAACAGAAACGAGTGGTTCTATCTTAAGTCCAGCTAGTAGCAATTCTCTTGTAGGGATAAAACCGACCGTTGGCTTAATTAGTCGCACTGGAATTATCCCGATTTCTAGTTCACAAGATACAGCAGGTCCCATGACAAGAACGGTTTCAGATGCCGCTTTATTACTTGGAGCATTAACAGCGTTAGATAGTGAAGATCCTGCAACATCGACCAATCCCGATCGTATAACCGATTATCTAGAGTATTTAAATGAAGATGGATTAAAAGGTAAGCGCCTTGGTGTTTCGCGTAACTATCTAGAAGGGTTACCAGAGGAAGAACTACATATAGTAGAAAAGGCATTACAAGATTTAGAAAAGCTTGGGGCAACCATTGTAGACCAAGTAAACTTACCTACTAAATTCCCGAATATAACCGTTATGATCCACGAATTTAAAAACGGTCTAAACGCTTATTTAAAAAATGTAGACCAGCGTGTACCGGTTCATAATTTACTAGATGTTATTCAGTATAATCAACAGCATGCAGAAACCGCATTGAAATATGGTCAGAAAATACTGCTAGACTCCGAATCTAAAACTGGGAGATTAACAGAAACAGAGTATTTACAAGATAGATTAGAGGATATCAGACTTTCACAAGCTGAAGGAATTGATAAAGCGATGGAAGAGCATAACTTAGATGCACTATTGTTTAACAATAATTATGGTGCAGGTATCGCCGCGAAGGCAGGGTATCCGTCGATTACAGCTCCTTGTGGGTATACAAAAGAGGGAAAACCTGTAGGAATTACCTTTACTGGTCTCGCCTTTACCGAGGCAGAATTAATTGAATTAGCTTATGCATATGAACAAGCTACCAAACACCGAAAAGCACCTCAATTAAAATAGTTATGAAGGCAATCCATTATTGGGTTGCTTTTTTATTGGAGTGAAGGAGTTTGATCTAAGAGTTTGTTACCTTTTTCCGCTTTAATGAAAAAATTGGAGCAAAGAGACTTGATCTCTGTTACCTTTCCCCTTGCCTTGGCAACTTTTCTGTCTTAGAAGAGCCTTATCTGTTACCTGTTTTCTTATATTGAAGCAAATTACGGATTAGAAACACTCTTTCTGTTACCTTTTTCAACTCGAAATCAGCATTAATGGTTTAGAGGAACAAAAAAAATAAGACTTACTTTTACAAAGCAGCCTTCTATCTATTCATCGTTCCACTCGATTTCTCCGAATTCCTTCTCATGATTAATTTTCACTTCAAAATCATGCTTTTCATAGAAATGTTGTAATCTATCAACATGGTCGAAATCTCTTTTTACTAAATCACCAGTAATATACTGGACATTTTCTTCTTTAGCCATTTCTTTTAAATGCTCCATCAAAACCGAACCATACCCTTTATTTTCTTCACCTTTGATAGCTGCAATATGAATGGTACTATCATCTTTAAGTTCAGCTTGTAGTGCAGAATGCCAATTGCCACGATATGGACGTTTGCAGCTATGAAGCATTAGTTGCCATGTATCTTGTTCCCGATCAGCATAAACGACTACCCACTCGTCTTGTGGTGTTTGATCTATACTGATTACTTCCGATTTTTTGGCAATTTCTTTTATATTGTTTTGCATGCGAAATAATTGTATTTCAATATTATCTAGTTCTTCTTTTAGTTCTTCTTTATTTTTTTCTTCTTGTAAAAATGCTGATTTATTCATCTTGTCACCTCAATTCATTCATCAGTCTTAAACGAACACACAGTTTGCTATTTTACTAGAAAAGTATTATTTATTCAACACGGGAAAAAATTGTCGATTATTTTCAAATAATACTTTAGAATTAGATAATAAGACCGATAAAAAAAAGAAATACTTTCATATTCTACAAATGGGGGATACATATTTATGAAAAGTAAAAAGATTAAGTTACCTAAGATAAAAAGAGAGAAGAAACAACGAGAACCTAAAACGAAATTGAAAATGAAATCTAGCTCTCTTTTTAATTTGCAAAACATGAAAATCAGTAGTAAATATTTACTAGTATTTTTAGCTACGGTAGTTCTTTTCTTATTTTCAAGTACTTTAATTTTCATACAGCTCCAGAATAGTTCACAAGATGTAGAAACAATCGATCAGTATAGTTCTCGTGTAAATGATATGGCAGATTTAGCAGCGTTAATCCAGATTAAGGATGTTCAAATTGCGGATTACCTACTATCTGGTAAAGATCGCTTTGCTGATACATTTAAAGAATATGAAGTACAATTTGATGAATTAATTGCTAAAATTGAGCCATCACTAGTTACAGATGAGCAAAAAGATTTATTCCAACAGATTACAGAGAACGATAATAAAATCAATGAGATGTTCTATGGTGATATTTCTGATGCAGTTAACAATAATCAGGAGTATATGGCACAATCAATTAGAACTCGCTCTTCCTCACTACGTCAGGAGACAGTAGAACTTGTAGACCAATTAATGGCTACGGTAATTGCTGACCAACAAAAAGTAGTGACAAGTTCTAAATCAGGTATTCAAGCAGGAACAACTACATTAATCGTGTCAAATGCGGTTGCAATTTTTTTAGGGGTTGTCCTTTTATTACTAGTAAGTAAACGAATTGCATCGAATTTAGAAAAAGTTGTCGTATTAACAAAAGAGGTTGCTAACGGTAATATGTTAGCTAAATCAGTTGATTATAACGGTAAAGATGAAATTGGACAGCTTGCCAATGCTGTGAATCAAATGAAAGAAAATATTCAAGGTATACTATTTAAAGTTTCAGAAGCATCCAATACACTTTCTGCTAGAAGTGAAGAATTATCCCAATCAGCGGAAGAAGTGAAAGAAGGTAATGAGCAAATCGCTTCTACGATGGAAGAATTATCTACCGGTTCTGAAAACCAAGCTAATAGTGCATCAAACCTAGCTGAGCAAATGAACGATTTCGTACAAAAGGTACGGGTTTCTGAACAGAACGGAGAACAAATTGCAGGTACATCTCAAAGCGTTCTAGTATTAACAAATGAAGGTCAAGAATTAATGAAATCATCAGTCGTTCAAATGAAACAAATTGATGCTATTGTATCGGAGGCTGTTGAAAAGGTTAGAGGGCTTGATAAACAGTCAGCAGCAATTTCTAAATTAGTTTCTGTAATTAAAGATATCGCAGATCAAACTAACCTTCTTTCTCTTAACGCAGCGATTGAAGCTGCTAGAGCAGGAGAACACGGTAAAGGGTTTGCAGTAGTAGCAGAGGAAGTTCGTAAACTTTCTGAGCAAGTTGCTAGTTCCGTAGGGGAAATTACAACTATCGTTTCAAAAATTCAAAGCGAAACTGGACAAGTAGTAAACTCTCTAAATAGTGGTTATACAGAAGTTAAAGAAGGAACTGCACAAATCGAAGAAACTGGAAACAATTTTACATCTATCCATAATTCTGTAACGGAAATGGTAAACAAGATTACCGATATCTCTGCTAACCTACGAGAGATTGCTAATAACAGTAATGATATGAATAATTTAATTGAGGAAATCGCTGCAGTATCTGAGGAATCTGCAGCAGGTGTTGAACAAGCCGCAGCATCAGCACAACAAACTTCAAGCTCCATGGAAGAAGTTTCAAGCAGTGCGGAAGAATTAGAGAAAATTGCGGAACAACTAAATAATGAATTAAAAGTGTTTAAACTGTAAAATGTAAAAGCTACTTTCCAATATGTGAAAGTAGCTTTTCTTCTTATCCATGATAAAGGTAACAATCCACTGTATGATCATTCACCATCCCAGTTGCTTGCATGTACGCATAGCATATGGTCGGGCCGACAAATTTAAATCCTCTTCGTTTTAAATCTTTACTCATTGCTTGAGATTCCGTTGTTTCAGCAGGTACTTCGCTGATACTTTTCCAATGGTTGATAACCGGTTTTCCCCCAACAAAGCTCCAAATATAGTTAGCAAAACTTCCAAATTCCTTTTGCACTTCAAGGAAAGCTTGAGCATTAGAAACTACAGACCTTATCTTCCTTTCATTCCGAATTATACCTTCATTTTCCCGTAAGGACTGTATCTTTTCTTCGTCATAATTAACAATGACATTAGGATTAAATTGATCAAACGCCTCTCGGTAATTCTCACGTCTTCTTAAAATCGTAATCCAACTAAGACCTGCCTGGGCTCCTTCCAAAATGAGCATTTCAAATAACTTTTGGTCATTATATACCGGTCTTCCCCATTCATGATCATGGTAGTCGCGATATAATGTGTCATTTTCTGGAACCCAGGCACAACGTTGTTTATTCATCTGTCTCATCCTTTGTTTCAATTTCGTTCTCTTCATAAGAAATCCAATCACTAAAACTACCTGGGTAAAGCTTTACATTTCTAAACCCTACCATCTTCAATGCGATAATATTAGGAGTTGCAGATACACCAGAGCCACAAGAAACAATGATTTCTTTATCTTTATCCAGCCTCGAAAAGTGGTTTTCTAATGACGACTTATTTTTCCATTTCCCATTTCTGTCTAGCACATCCATCCAAACATAATTTTTCGCACCCGGGATATGCCCTGCCTTTTTATATAATGGTTCGTTTTTCCCTAAGTACCTTTCATAGCTTCTAGAATCAATAAGAGTCGCCTTTTTATTAATTATATTTTCCCGAACACGTTCAACATCTACTACTTCATCGGAGCGTACATTAGGGATAAACGTTTTCGATTTCTTAACCGGAACTTCTGAAGTAACAGGTTGTCCTGCTTGAACCCAAGCTTCAAATCCACCATCTAATACATAAACCTTTTCATGACCCAAATAATGGAGTAACCACCAAAACCTCGGTGCAAACATATCATTGCTTTTATCATAAGCGATAACGATTTGTTGATGATCAATTCCCGCATTCCCTATCTTTTCAGCTAGTTCAGAGACACTTGGTAGTGGATGATTCCCACCATGCTCACCAGGTTCACTAGATAAGTCATTTTCTAAATCAAAATATACCGCCCCTGGGATATGTGACTCCTCATAAGCCCTTCTCCCCGCTTCTGGGTCATTTAATTGAAATCTAGCATCGACCATCACTACTTGATCCGGATTCGTAGCTAATATATTTCTTAGCTCTTCTACACTTATTATATATGACATTCAAATCCTCCTATAAAAACTCAAGTACTTACTAATTCGCCAAATCATATTATTTTCCTTTTTAAATGCAATTTTTTTAATTTCTAATTATTTCGAGTTACGGTATAATTATTTCATATTCAAACTACTATTCACAAGAAGGAGCGTATAAGGATGAAGGAAGATATCATTAAACGATTTACTACATATGTAAAAGTAGACACACAATCTAATGAAGATAGTGAAACAACACCATCTACACCAGGTCAATTAGAGCTTGCAAACTTACTTGTTGATGAGCTAAAAGAGATTGGTATGGAGGAAGTAACCATCGATGCAAATGGTTATGTCTTTGCAACTCTTCCTTCTAATACGGACAAAGAAGTACCTACTATCGGATTCCTTGCCCATGTCGATACAGCAACGGATTTTACTGGAAAAAATGTTAACCCACAACTAATCGAAAACTTTGACGGAAATGATATAGTTTTAAACAAAGAATTAAATGTTGTATTATCTGGAAAAGAATTCCCTGAACTACCAAGTTATAAAGGACATACGTTGATTACAACGGATGGTACAACATTACTTGGAGCAGATAATAAAGCCGGTATCGCAGAAATTATGACTGCGATGGATTATTTAATTAAACATCCAGAAATTAAGCATGGGAAAATCCGTGTTGCTTTCACTCCAGATGAGGAAATTGGTCGTGGTCCACATAAATTTGATGTAGAATCATTTAATGCCGACTTCGCCTATACTGTTGACGGTGGTCCATTAGGTGAACTACAATATGAAAGCTTTAATGCTGCAGCAGCAAAAGTATCTTTTAAAGGAAACAGTGTACATCCTGGTACTGCGAAAAATAAAATGGTTAACGCTGGAAAAATGGCTGCTGAATTTGTTAGCAAGTTTCCTGAACAAGAATCACCTGAGCAAACGGAAGGATATGAAGGGTTCTATCATTTAATTTCCATTAATGGGGATGTAGAGAATACCCGAGTCTATTACATTATCCGTGATTTTGATCGTGAAAGCTTTGAAAGTAAAAAGGCTACTTTAACGAAGTTCGTTGAAGAAATGAAGGATAAATACGGTGAGGACAATGTTGTGCTTGAAATGAAAGATCAATATTACAACATGCGCGAAAAAATTGAACCGGTAATGGAAATTGTTGATATTGCGAAACAAGCAATGAAAAACCTGGACATTGAACCCGTTATCCAACCGGTACGCGGTGGAACTGATGGATCACAATTATCCTACATGGGCTTACCAACACCAAATATATTCACTGGTGGAGAGAACTTCCACGGGAAATTTGAGTATATATCTGTAGATAATATGGAGAAAGCTACGAATGTAATTGTGGAGATTTGTAGGTTGTTTGAAGCGAAATAATATTAAAAGCTGTCTAAAGAAATTCACTATTCTTTTAGACAGCTTATACTTTTATAAACATCGACAATATCCCACTTCCTACAAGCAATAATGATAATATAAAAAATGTAATAAAGTAACTACTAATTACACCTAACAGCTCAATTGCTACAATTGGTCCAAGCATTGCTCCGAAGAATAGAATAAATGCATAGAATGCATTTGCTAGTGCTCTCCTTTCCCCACCTAACTTGCCAATCAATACCATAATAGCAGGGAAAATAAGCGAAATCCCGAAGACATAGATAATGCTCATTGCAATAAGAAATACTATATTACTTCCAATCCCTAATAAAATTAATCCTAAAGCAGCAAATAATAACCCTACTCTAAGTGTAACTAAAACTCCAATTTTCCCAACAATCTTTCCCACAAACGGAGATATCAACATTCCGATAATTCCAATTGCCCGAACACCTAATATTTCTTTATCACTTAAGTTGAATGGCTCATTACTTAGGAAACTTCCTAACAACGTGTACATGCCCATAAAGGTTAATAATAGCGTTATGGTAATGATAAAAATTAATACAAAATTACGTTGTTTAAATATGAGCTTACTATGATAGAGATAAAACTTAATCCCTTCCTTATGCCCTAACCTCTCCGGAGTTGGCAGTACGAACAAGACCGCTAATAGTGTTATCAAATATAGCCCACCAAACACTAGAAAAACAACATGCCAGCTCCCCCATTGATAAAGGGCATCAGCAAGAACTTGCCCAAATATTCCGGATGTTACATACCCGAAACTGATAAACCCTATCGTCGTAACTATTTTTTTAGACGGGATAACGTCAAATGCATAAGCAAGCGCAGAAGGAGCAAAGGTAGATGCAACAAAACCTTGAATTCCTCTTAGTACAACAAGACTTCCAAGACTATTCGCCAAGGCAATCATTGGTGTAATTAAGCTTAACGAAATCATTCCAAATACGATGATTTGTTTCCGACCAATTCGGTCTGCTAGGGGGCCAAATAATAAAAACCCAACCGCATAAAAAAAAGAAAACGAGCTGCTCGTCCAAGCTGACATCGTTTTCGATACGTCAAACGTATTTTCAAAGACCGAAAAGAGAGGTGTTGTTACATAAGCACTGGAAACAACAATTAAAGCACACCAAAATAAAACAAAATTAACAACTCGCACTGACACTTGTTGAGTAACTGCCAACTCAGACATCCTCCCCACTCCCCCAAACTATCTTTTCTAAACTATGAGAGAATGAGGAGATGTGTGCTTGCCTAGGTTAATACTTCTTCTATAGCTAACAATATCGGATAAGCTCCAGTACTCTTATTCGAAATAACGACTACTTCTAACCCATTGGCATAAACAGCTGAATGATAGCTTACACCAGGGTCATAGCCCATTACATGGTGCTTTGTAATTTCACCATCCTGCTTATCAATCCAAATTCCGTATCCGTAGAACTCATCTTCATCACCTTCAGCCTGAATGGATAAAAGGTTTTCCGTTGTACGCTTAGATAATAACCTTTCTCCAAACAAAGCTTCCCAGAAAAGCAGCATATCTGAAGCTGTAATAAACGCTCCCCCATCCGCCCCACCTTTTATTGGGATAGAATAGATATTGCTCTTCCACGTTCCTGATTCTTCATCATCCATATAGCCAGTAGCTGTGTGAGCCGGTAGTTGATCTAGCGAAAAGTATCCGGAATCGTTCATACCAGCTTTTGAAAACACTTTGGATTCAATAAAATCAGTAAAGTTCCTTCCAGATACCTGTTCGATTATAAGCCCTAGGACAATAAATCCAGCATTATTATAGTGAAACTTTTCCCCAGGCTGAAAGATCATTTCTCGATTTTCAAACATCGGTAGAAAATCCTTCAGGTCACGCATCCTATACATTGGTCGTTCTTCCCAAAGCTCCGCAAAATCATCCATAACCGACTCATCAAAATAATCCGGAATCCCGGATGTATGTGACAATAAATGATGGATGGTAACCGCTTCAGAAAAATGAGGGAAATGGATATCCAAACAATCTTTTAATCTAGTTCCAAAGCTAATCTTTCCTTCATCAACTAGTATTCCAATTCCTGCTGCAGTAAAAAGCTTACAGCCTGAAGCAATCCCGAATCGAGTATGAATCGTATTCTTTACCTTATCCGAACGATTGGCAAAACCATGTGCAGATTCATGCACTATTTCCCCATTATTTCGAACTAAAATCACTCCAGAAAAATCTACTTCTGAAACTACATCATATACTTTTCGAACAAATTCTTTAGTCATATATGCTTCTTCCTTTCCAATTGAAAAAGCACAATTAATCCCTGCATAAATAGTATAGTACACAAATACCAATAATATCCAGTCGAACTAAAGAACTATTTTTCTAGTTTTTTTTCGAATTCATACTTCTTAGTAGTATAATAGATATGTTATTTCTATTTCTATAAGGGAGAGGACCTCTATGTTTAAACATAAAACGATATATATCCTTATAATTGGTGGCCTTCTTCTGTTCCTTTCAGCATGTAACTCTAACAGTAAGGTAGTTGTTGAAGATGAACCGGAAGATACCGTTATTGATAATGAAGAAAAACCAGAAGAACAACCTGTAGAGGTTGAAGAAAAGTTCGTTCTCCCTACAGAAGAATTACAAAAGGGCGACAAAGGAGAAGATGTTCAAACTCTCCAAGAAGGTTTAATAAAAATAGGTTACCAGATTTCCAATTCTGGTACTTACAGTGCCGAAACAGTGTGGGCAGTCACAGATTTACAATTACAATCAGAAAAACTTCTCGTAACTGGTATATACGATAAAAAAACTAGACTTACAATCGAGAGCTACTTAGATAAAGACAAAACCATAACACCTGGTGAAGGGTTACCTTTTAAAAAAGACGAGAAATTAGACGAAGAAACGGTCATCATCAGTAATCCGTATGAGATACTTGCATTGATTAATAAACAAAACGCATTACCAAAAGACTTTAAACCAAGTGATCTAGTTGTTCCAGATGTACGATTTCCATTTGTAGAAGATTTACCAAAAAAACAAATGAGGAAAGTTGCAGCAGATGCTCTTGAAAAACTGTTTGCAGCTGCAGATTTAGAAAGTTTAGATTTATTTGCACAATCAGGATTTCGCTCCTATGAAAGGCAAGATTATCTTTTTGCATCTTATGTAAGTAATCACGGTGAGCAAGAAGCCAATACATTTAGTGCAAAACCTGGTGAAAGCGAACACCAATCAGGTCTTACAATGGATGTAACCAGTCCCCATGTAAACTATGGATTAGTGGTAGAATTTGGTGATACGGAAGAAGGAATCTGGCTTAAAGAGCACGCGGCAGAATATGGCTTCATTATCCGCTATCCTGAAGGAAAAGAAGATATTACCTTATACCAATATGAACCATGGCACTTACGCTATGTTGGTGTAAAAGCAGCTACTGAAATTATGGAGCGTGGCATTACGTTAGAAGAATATTTAGAAGAGCTATCAAACTAGAAAATCAGGATATTCAGGTAAAGGTTCGCCTTACCTGAATATCCTGATTTTGTTTATTTCCATAACCTTATTATCTTAGGATCTTCATTTTGATAATCGAGTAGATACACATCAGGATTTGTAAGGTTCTCCCAATCCTCAAAACGAAAATTAGGTTGAAAAGATTTTAATATAAGTGAAGTAAGTCCCCCATGCGTAGCTAGTATGACCTGCTCACCCTCACTAAGTTCTTGAATTACTTCTAGCCCCCTGCTCATCGCTTGTCTACTCGATTCCCCACCTGGATACTCGATATCCAAATCCTCAAAGGTCGCTTTTAATTTTTCTCGCCAATCCGTAAAAAATTGTGTACTAAGTACACGTTCCGATAATCTGTCATCCATTTCAATGGAAAGATCTTTTTCCTTGGCAAGTGGGCCAACGGAATCGATTGCTCGTCGGTATGGACTCGAAATAATTCGGTCAACCTTAATTTTTGAGAAAAACTCTACTAATTTCCTAGCTTGTTTTACTCCTTCATCCGTCAATTCTGCTTCGACTTCTTGTCCCTTCGCTTGGCAATGTCTAACCACGTATATTTTCTTCCCCATCGTCTCCTCCAATTAGCTTTGTTCCGCCATTTCTTTCTCTGCAACTTGCTTTACGCGCTCTACAAATTGCACGACAACCTTATCACTATTCACAAGTTTAAGTAGTAGTTTCGTAACCCATTTTAATGGTGTATTTGTTGTCGTATATCGGAAATAGGTAGTGTGATCACTTAGTTTTTTCACTTCATAGGTTGTTGTAATGTCAAACATATTCGCTAGATTAAAGCCAACCTTTAACTTTTTAAAGTCTGCTTCGTTTTCATATACTAATGTCTTCACATTATACTCTTGAAGCTTTTTCCCTTCTCGGTATTTCTGACGATACACCGCTCCAACACCATTTTCGGATCCCGTAACCAATTCATTTTCGATCACATTCGGCATAATCTTTTGCATATCCTCAAGTGTCCCGTCTAAAAGTTTCCATACTTGATCTATTGGCGCGTTAATCTCAATATCTCTAGTCCATTCTTTCATCATTTCCCCACCTGTTTTTCTATTTTTCTCAATTTTACCATAGGGATAACGGGAAGCCTACCAGCATTCGATTCGATTTTAGTCAAGTTGACATATTCATCGGGATTTCGGAATTCTCTTTCAGGATTTTTTAAAAAACACCACTATCAGAGCGTCTCACTAAAACGGCTTTAAAATCATAAGTGCAATGATAATAAGGAAGATAATATTCTCCATTCTCTCTACAAAAAAAAGTCTTTTAGACATTGCTTCATATTCTTCCGGAATACTATCACCATTAGCATTTTTTAATAATGCTTTGATTGGTTTTGACCTTGGCGAGAGCAATAATGGTCCAAATGCTAGCGCAACTAAAAATAGAACAAGACTTGTAACGTACCACCCTTGCTGAAAAAGATATGTATTTATAAATCCCATCCAGATCCCTGTTATTAACAGTAATGTACCTGCAACCATAGTAATACTATGCATCCGATTTCGTATTGCATAAGCATGTCTTAGTTCCGTTAAGTTCGTCGATTTTGATACAACCATAATCATCATAAATCCCGGGCCCATTCCTAATATAGCTGAAAATATGTGAATGAAAACTAGTATTTCATAAAATGACATGTTCATTCCCCCAAACAAGATAGCTAACCATATCATACACCATTTCTATATGATTGTATGTGATGAACATCACATGCAATCATAAGAGAAAATATTTTTCAAATCAATTTGCTTTTCCTGTCCAAATCATTTACTATGTATGTCAAATGAAAATGATTATCAGTCGCAAAAAAACGAGGTGTATACGATGCAAGTGTTAAAACAACAAACAGAGCTAACGAAGCTAATTCGAGAACGCCGTTCAATTAAAAAAGGATATAACAATAAAATGGTCACCGAAGAAACGGTTACACAATTATTAGAAGATGCCATTTGGGCACCAACACACGGTATGAGGCAGCCTTGGCGATTTATTTTTGTAGGGGCTAATCAAAAGCCGGATTTCGCTAAAAAGATTGCTAGCACATATCCGGAAGAAAGAAAAGAAAACCGGGAGAACTATTTAAATGAACCGAACGCGATATTAGTTGTCATCATGGAAGAAGGGGACACTCAAAAGAAGCAGGATGAGAACTTCGGTGCAACTGCATGTATGATTCAAAATTTCCAACTTCTCGCTTGGGAGAAGCAGCTTGGAGTTGTATGGAAAACAAACCCACATATCTATGATCCTAATGTGGAACATATTCTAGGCGTACAAGAACATGAAAGAATCGTTGGATTTTTGCATATGGGATATTTCGATGAACAGCCTGAAAAGAAAGAACGGATTCCAGTCCGTGATAAATTCACTACTTTTCAAGTTGGCTAATAGACAAAAGAAATAAATATATGGAGAAAAATGTCTATTAGCTTCATTCTATTAGACATTTTTCTCGTATTTACTATAAAACTTTCCGTTAGATCGCTTCTATTAGACAAGTTACATCTTTGACCGCAAACATTGTCCGATAGGCGCTTTCTATTAGACATTATTCTATTGTTCACTCAGATTTTGTCTAATAGCGCCCAAAACAAAAGTCTTGCCCGTTAGAAGGACAAGACTTTTGTTTATTTATTCCCAAACTGTATTCTTCAATTTCGCATCATTTTCATGACGTTCTATTGCTAAATCAATTAATCGGCTAATTAGTTCAGAATAAGGTATTCCACTAATTTCCCATAGTTTTGGATACATACTAATTTTCGTAAAGCCTGGTAATGTATTGACTTCGTTCACGTATAGCTCGCCATTTTCAGTTAAGAAGAAATCAACGCGGGCTAAACCTTCACATTCCAACGTTTTAAACGCTTCAATTGCAGCAACTTGAACTTTCTTCACTTGTTCTTCCGTAAGCTCCGCTGGAATTGCTAGCTCAGCACCTTTTTCATCAATGTATTTTGACTCATATGAATAAAATTCGGTATTCGGTAAAATTTCACCCGGGATGGAAGCAATTGGCTCCTCATTACCAAGTACTGCACATTCAATTTCACGACCAACGATATTTTCCTCAATCACTACTTTATGATCGTATTGGAACGCTGACTCTATTGCAGTTTTAAATTCTTCTTCATTCTTCACTTTGCTAACACCGACAGATGACCCTTGGTTTGCTGGCTTAATGAACATTGGCGTTCCTAGTAATTTACTAACCTCTTCAAAGTTCACTTTATCTTTATTAGGGCGTTTCACCGTGATTCCTTTAGCAACATTAATTCCTGCCGCATGTAATAATCGTTTAGCAACATCTTTATCCATACATACAGACGATCCTAATACACTAGGACCAACAAAAGGAAGATTTGACATTCGTAGCATTCCTTGTAAGCTACCATCTTCTCCAAGTGTTCCATGAACAATTGGGAATATGACATCCAGTTGTTCTAAACTAACCGCATTCTCAGCATGGATTAATTGATTGCTTGCAGAGCCTGGTACAAGGGCAATATTATCTTCTGATTTATTTAAAGCAATTAATTTAGGGTTTTCTGCATTCAATAAATAAGAGGATTTGTCATTTAAATGCCATTTTCCTTCTTTATCAATACCAATTAACGTAACATCATATTTTTCTTTATCGATAGCATCCACAATATTTTTAGCAGATTGGAGCGAAACCTCATGTTCTGCGGACTTTCCACCAAAAATAATTCCAACTTTTGTCTTCTTCAATTTAGACGTCCTTTCTACTAGAAAGTAAATAAAATCCCATACCAATAAAATAGCATAGTTTAGCTTGTTTTTAATAGTATCAACACTAAAAATATCTTAAGTAGTGTAAATCATAATTATGTCCCGCTATGAATACATTGAAAAGGACAACCAATTTAATGTAGGAGCTGGAAACATGTCATTAATATTAACTGTCATTTTAACTATATGTGCACTACAAATCATTGGTATTATGATCTTTAATGCCCTCCATCGCAGGCACCTATCTAATATGCACGGGATGATTACTTCCATGACACTAGGAATGCTTGGTGGTATTCTATTTGGTGCTGTAATTGGAATTCTTTTTAATGGAGACTTATTTACTGCTACATTTGTATCCATTTTAATTGGGCTTTCCATTGGCTTTATTGCTGGATTACCATTTAACTTATTGGCTGTTATTGATGGTAGTGTTTCTGGCCTTATGGGTGGCATGATGGGTGCGATGCTTGGCGAAATGATCCCTTTGTCCAACCCAGACTCAGCAATAAAATTATTAGCTTTCTTTACGATGATGCTTTTACTTATGATTACTTATCTGACAGAAGAATCTGTTAGAAATCATAAGGTTTTATCTGTTCGAACACACCCTTTTTTCTATACCATCATGATAGTCTTATTATTTTTCTTAATAAAAGATATCCCCATTATCACGATTGAAGTGCATCATAATCATCGTTTCTTACGATAATGGAAAATCCTCCAACCGATAATAAGAACAACAGCAATAATGAGGACATCTAGAAATGAAGTTGGTACGGAATTTTGCTTCATTTGAGCAATTCGACCTTGCTCCGATATCTCTAAATCCCTTTGTATATTAAAAGAAGCTAGTTCCTTATCATTAAATAAAACATGATTGATATTAGTAAGCTTTCCAAGCTCAATATCGCTATCGTCGAGCGTAGTTACTTTATTGCCACTCCGGATAAAATTATTAAACCCGTAATCTAATAATGCAACCGTGTCTTGATATGAAATATCCTGAACTTCAGCGTCTAAAGTGATGACAATAAGATTAAGATTCCCTCTAGTCGCTGTTGTTGCAAGTGTAAAACCAGCTTCTTCTATATAGCCCGTTTTTCCACCATTAACTCCAGGATAGGGCATTTCCCTTAGAAGCTTATGATGGGTATATAGTGTTGTATCCCACTTTTCTCCGTCCCAATCCATTTCGGTAATTCCAAAAATCTCACGAAATACCTTATTTTTCATTGCATATTGGGTAATCATTGCTAGGTCTTCTGCCGTTGTGTAATGATTAGCATCATAAAGTCCATGTGGATTGGTAAAATGGGTATTTTTTACGCCAATATTCGACTCCAAATATTCATTTAAGTCTTCAGAAAACGTTTCAACATCTCCACTCAGATGCTCTGCGATAGCTACTCCAGCATCATTTCCTGAATTCACTAAAAGTCCTATGATTAATTGCTTTAACGTATGTTTTTCTCCTTCTTCAAGGAAAACCGAAGAGCCAATTGTTCCGTATGCATTTTCACTTACGGTAACCATACTTTCTAAATCTCCATTTTCTATTGCATAAATAGCTGTGGCTATTTTTGTTAAACTAGCTGGAAATAGTTTATTCATAGCATTTTTCTCATAGATTATGGTACTTGTATCTGCATCTACTAAAATAGCTGCACCACTACTTATTTCTGGAATGTCGCTCTCCTCTCCACTTACAGGACCTGCTATTACACTATGTAGTAAAAGTAGTATTAGTAAATTCAAGCACACTATTATTCTCATAAAGCTCCCCCACTTCGATGTCTACCTCCTATATTTTAAAATAAATTAATGACCTAGATGTTAAATTCAATAAAATGTAAAGCTTATTTAATAGATGTTACTGTTTCGTAATACGATAAAAAAATAGGAACCAGTAATCGTACTGGTTCCTTTGTCCATAGGTCAAGGCTAAAATCTATTAGCCACCATGGATAGAGTATAGTTATACCTATTCGTCTAAACCCTTATCAGTGTTGGCATTTGACTTGATGAAACGACACAATTTCCTCCTAAACTAATGATATTTTCATTATTTTTACTAGAAATAGACTAGTAAACAACCATAATATCTGAATCAACATAGATTAAAGTGTATAAAAAATTCATAAGAAAAGGAGAGATATCAGTATGAGTTGTTGTCATGGTAAACAATCAGGGGAATGTGTTTGCGACGTTGTAAGTAAAATCGTGAAAGCACAGGACGAAGTAGCTGCTGCTCAGGATAATTGCTGTACTACTGGTTGTGAAAACTCTATCGAGCAACTACTTTCCCCAACTACGGTGAATGGTAATGGTCCAACAACGATTCCATTCGTATTATACTGTAAAGGGGATTGCGACTTATTCTTTGCTACTGGGTTAGTACAGGAAAATACAAGCTTAGAGTGTATCGAAACACCTGTATTTAAAGCGAAGAAAATTAAAAAGGGTTGCTGCGCGGAGTTAGAATTACTAGAATTTGATACAGATAACGGAATTGGACTCCACCATCATTCTAGTAAAGATAAGTGCAACTTTATTCCTCAAGATGCAACAGGCAATTTTATAGAGACTGGCGTTTGTATTACAGTTGACTTGCATTGCTTCTGTGCAATTCAGTGCCTAAACCCTGTTACACCACTTCCTGCTCCAGTTGTATCTCCAATTGGGAAAGACTGCTAAGTATTCAAAAAGTGGTTGGTATAAACCAACCACTTTTTAAATGACTATATTTCTCTTCTCATTGCTCTTAATACATCAATTTGTGTTGCGCGTTTAGCAGGGCCTCTACCCGATATAATGGTAACTACTAAACATATGACAACAGCTATTACAACTAAGCTCCACGGAATTGCTGAGAATTTCAGTCCTTCTGGAAGCTCTTCTGCAAAGGCCATTTCCAAAATCATTGGTAATACAAGATTCACAACTATACTTGTTGCGTAGGCTACGACCGTTCCAATAAATGCCCCAATTATGCCAATATAGCTACTTTCTAATAAGAAAATTTGCTTTATTGTTTTTGGATTAGCACCTATAGCCTTCATAATACCGATATCCGGAGCCCTTTCAGTTACTGCCATCGTCATCGTATTATAAATTCCAATGGACGCGATAATTAAAGCGATTGTACCAACTAGAATTAAGCCAGCTTTTGCAATCGTAAATAGTGTATTAATCTGCTCCATCTCACTAACAACGGAGTAGGATGCATAATTTTGATCTTTGAGTGTATCAACAATTCCTTTTACCGATTCGAGGTTATCTGCAAATACATTAACTTCATCAAGAGTAGTGACCGTACTAGAATCAAGCCCTTCCGGATCAACCCCGATTTCTCCTCCAGGTGTTCCTGTAATTGCTTCTACTTGTTGAAACACTTCTTGAGAAATATATACATCTGTATTAATCATCCATTCTCTGCCTGGCTCTTCTAAGACACCTACAATCGTTAACGGAATTTCTTCCGTTACCTCTTCTTCCTCATTTTTCATAACTGACATTGTAATGGTTTTCCCAATAACCGATTTCGAATAACGGAATTCCTCTTTTATTTCTCCCGTTTCTTCGTCGTATGGATTTTCTTCTGATGCTAAATATAAATTATTCACAAAATGATATCCGACTACGATTTCATTTTCCTTTTCAGGTAATCGACCATCTTCTAATTTCAATCCAGATGCAATTTCTGATGGGAAATAGGTGGATACTGCTTGTGCTTCTATTTTATAACCGTCTAGGTTATAAGTTGGAAATTGTCTTAATTTAATTTTTCTCGTTACGGCTTTTACATTCTCAATTTTTTCTAAAGCTTCTACATCTTCCATCGTAAGAGGATGATAATTCCCATCTACTTCTTTCCCATAGATATCGATTTTCGTTACGATTTGATCTTCTAACGTTTCTTTCACAATACTTTGTTGCAAACCATAGCCAACAGATGCTAAAACGATTAAAAATGCACAGCCCATTGCAGTTGCTAATATCGTCATAAAGGTACGGGCTTTATTCTTCTTTATGTTTTGCCTAATAAAGCGGATTTTATCTTTTAGTTTCATCGTACGTAGTCCCCTTCCATGATACGACCATCCTTAATCATAATGGTACGATCCCCAATACGTGCTACTTCTTCGTCATGGGTAATGATAAGGAACGTTATACCTAACTCTTGATTAAGCTTTTTTATAATCTCTAATATTTCCGCCTCTGTTTCACTATCTAGGCTTCCTGTTGGTTCATCAGCAAGGATTAGTGCCGGTTTATGCACTAATGCCCTTGCGATACTAACTCGTTGCTGCTGACCACCTGATAATTCACTAGGATAGTGCTCCTGATATTCTACTAAACCAACTTTTTCTAGCAATTGATGGATTACTTCTTTTCTAGTAGATTCATTTACCCCTTTTAAAATTAAAGGAAGTTCTATGTTTTGATATGCATTCATGCTAGGAATTAATTGAAAGCTTTGAAAGATAAAACCAATGTTATCAAGTCTAAAATCGGCAAATTTCGCTTCAGAAAGCTCCGTTACTAGCTGACCATCGATAGAAATCCTTCCCGCTTTCGGCCGGATAAACCCACTAATTAAATTTAATAACGTAGACTTCCCAGAGCCACTTTTCCCAACTACGGATACTATTTCTCCCTTTTGTACTTCCATGGTGATTTCTTTTAAAACCGGTACAATCGTTTTTTTTCCTTTTTTGCCTAACTCAAAGTGATGACTTAATTCCTCTACTTTTATCACAATATTTCCTCCAATGTTTACTTCATTACAATACCGTAAAAATTAATTTGATAATCCTCACTTTCATCCTCTGGTTTTTCCATGACAATTTCTCCTTCATAAAGTACTTCTCCGGATGTAACATCTCCGGCAAATACGTTGGTTGGATCAACATTATCTTTATAGTTGTCGATTACGTAGATGGTATTGTCTGAAATTTTCACATCACCAATAGTATCGATTCCAAGATCCTCTATATTAAACCTGGCAGTAGATTCAACCTTTAAATGTTCTAAATCAATATCTAAAACAGTTAGACTGTCCTCTGAATTGTATGCGATATATGCATTTTCACCAGAAACGAATCCCCATGTATCTGATTTCAATAGACCTTTAGCTTGTTCTTCATTTAATGGAATTTCTCGAAGTCCCTTATTTTCTAAATCATAAAGATAGAAAGACCTTTTTATCACTTTTATTTCTGCTTCCTCTACTTCATTCAAACCCTCTTGCTTCGATACCTCTTCTGGTTTGCTATTCTCTTCCCTCTGTAATAAAAAGTATTTTTGCTCTGATACATCGCTACGATCATTCAAGAAAATAAAAGATGTCCAAGTATCAGAAGTTAAATCACCCTTAACAGAAAGCGTATCATCCCCACTTATTTTTTGTTTGGAAAGATCAATTGTGTAAACCATCAATTCATTTATGTGTCGACCATTACTTCCAAAAAACGATGATTCGGTTAGTACTTTTAGCTCGCCATTGACCATTTGAACATCTATTACCTGTGTATAGTCCATTTCGGACTGTCCTGGTATTTTAATGGTAAAATCATTCGATTTCTCCGTCTTTTTAGTTAATACATCCACATTAAAATAAAATTCGGAATCACCACGGATGATATTATCAGGAGTCTCAACATCTACATAAGCAACAAATTCATTATTTTCAAAGAAGTAATCTGGATGCATTGATTTCGATCTTAGAAAGTTTCTGTACTCATCTTTTAATTTCGATACAGTATTAATCATCGGAAATTGCGTCTCTAATTTCTCAAAAAATGATTGCTCTTTGTGATAAATTGAGTCCTTTAAGCTAACCATGACTGAGGAGCTATCATTTTGTCTAGTGTCATGATAATCTCCTGTTACGACAACATCGGTCATTACGGATTCATCACCATCAATTGTTTTCAATACTAAATCAGGAAATTGATTGGCTACGACAAGTGATGTATGAATAAAATAAGTTACTAGTATCATTATAATCACTAAGCATAGCGCTATAAGTTTCCAAAATCGTTTCAGAATCATCCCATCACACCCTTATCTTCTTATTTAACAAGTAATTACTCATCCAAATTGCACCGCCAGTTACTACTAGACCAGAAATAACCATGAACATAAACATTTCAATTGGATAGAAGAAATTATTGACTAAAAACGTCTGGACAAGTAAAGGGGAAACAAATACTAGTAATGAAATACCTGCAAACAACAACCCTAATAAAATCCCTTTCCAACGAAAACTTCTTTCAAATAACACGCCCGTAAATAAAACAATTACCGCCATAAATCCAATACCATAATTAATGATGAATTCGATAATCGAAACGGGATATAAAACTCGCCAAGAATCAAAGCTGTAGATAACTTGGCTTAACGTAAGATCTACTCTTAATGAACTTGGAACTATAGATTTCATAATCGCCATCTCTAAAACTAGAAAAATAAGTTGTAAGGAAATGAGTCCAAGTACCATAAGAAAGATAGCAGAAGCTTTGGCAAAAAATACGTTTATTCTTGCTGTTGGCAGCATTAATAATCGGTAAATAAACGTATTCTTTCCAAACCAATCCCGATACCAAATAAATAGTGTATAAATTAACAAGGTGACCATACATAGTGCGATTGGGGCACCAAACCAGAAAGTCCTAGTAACTGCATCGAATGCGAACATACCCCAATTTCGAATCGCTTCATCGATTGAATTACCTGAAGCAACCATTTCATTTATCTCACCAACATAATGATTGGCAGTCAGGACAACACCTAACAACTGCATCCCTAACGTAATACCAATTAAAACTACATATATTTTGAAAAAGCGACTAAGTTCAAAGTTAGTTAATTTCAAGTATCTCATCATGGTTTGTACACCTCTCTCATGATATCAATGATCGATTTACCTTCCGTTTCACGTACCTCTTCAGCATTAAATTCACGTAAGACCATACCTTCATTTAAAATCACAGCTTTATCGACTAAATGTTCAATATCATTTATTTCATGAGTGGTAATAATTACTCCCCTGTCCTCGACTAAATGACTAGTAAATACATTGGCAATTTGTTCCCTACTGAAGATATCAATTCCTGAAAAAGGTTCATCCATTAGTAAGTAATCAACATCTAAAGCAAGACCAAGCAACATATTTACCTTAGCTGTATTACCTTTCGACAATGTCGAGATGCGATCATTCACATCCAGTTTAAAGAAACGTAGTAATTCTTCTGCACGATTCTCATTCCATGACTGGTAAAATTCAGCCATAAATTGAAACGCATCTTTTATTTTCATACTTGGAAGCATTGTTATCGCATCTGGTATGAACGCAATCCTTTCATAGCTTTCTTTATTTAGCTTATCACCATCTATTAATATCTCCCCTGCATTGATAGGAGTTAAATTCATAATCGCATTTAAAATTGTTGTTTTCCCAACACCGTTCAGTCCGATTAAACAAGTGATTTCACCTTTATTCGCTGTAAAGGATACGTCTTTTAATATCTGTTTTCTACCAAATTTCTTCGATAGATTTTTTATTTCAATCATGCGTCTCCCTCCTGTTCTTCCAAGCTTTTCTCATAATGATTCTTAATGAGTTGAAGTGCTTCATCTAATGGAACATTAATTGACTGGACAGAAGCAATAAAGGAATGGACCGCCTCAAGGATTAGCTCTTCACGAACTGCCTTTATTACTTCTGGATTATTCGTAATACGACTCGGTAAATTTCTTTCTGTAAATATCAAACCTTGTTCCTCCATTTCTTTATAAGCCCTTTGCGCTGTATTCGGATTAATTTTCAATTGGTTGGCTAATTCACGACGGGATGGAATCTCCTGTCCTGGTTCAAAGATGCCTGTTGCAATCTGTTCTTTAAAATGCCGAATGACTTGAATATAGACAGGATCTCGATTGTTAAATTTAATATTCATCGCTACAACTCCTATAATTACTTGGTGACTACTTCTAAACTGTATTAACCACTTAATACACCTTTCGCAAAAAAAATATGTATTAAGTGCTTAATACACCCCATATGTGTATTATATGCTTAATACACTTTTTAAGTCAACCTGTTTTTATAATTTTTCCAAAGACGCCTATCATGAACAATTTTTCGGAAGGTGATATGATGAGTACAGATAAAGATAGTTTCTATTTGAGCTGCTTAGAGCTACTGCATTATTCTTCTTTGGAATAATTATCGTTCAAAAACATTTTAACAAAGTAAAGAGGGGAAATAATGAAGTTCGTATCATGGAATGTAAATGGCTTGCGTGCTTGTGTACGTAAAGGTTTTTTAGATTATTTTAATGAAATAGATGCAGATATATTTTGTATTCAAGAAACAAAGCTTCAAGAAGGGCAAATTGAGTTAGAGCTTGATGGCTATTATCAGTATTGGAACTACGCGGAGAGAAAAGGATATTCCGGGACTGCTGTGTTTACGAAGCAGCAACCACTATCTGTAAAGTATGGAATCGGAGAGGAAGAGACCCAAGCAGAAGGTCGTATTATTACGATGGAATTTGAGGATTTCTTCTTAATGAATATATATACTCCTAATTCACAGCGAGATTTGGCCAGATTAAATGTACGTTTAGAATGGGAAGATGCTTTATTGGAACATGTGAAAGCACACGATAAAATAAAGCCTGTCGTGTTATGCGGAGACCTTAATGTTGCCCACAATGAAATAGATATTCGAAATTATAAAACCAACTATGGTAATTCCGGATTTACTGAAGAGGAACGTGGAAAGATGACTCGTTTTCTAGACGCAGGATTTATTGATACGCTTCGTTATTTTTATCCTGAGCAAGATGGGATTTATACGTGGTGGAGCTATATGAAGACGGTACGTGAACGGAATATTGGTTGGCGGATTGATTATTTTATTGTTTCTGAACGATTAAAAGATCAACTGATTGATTCAGAAGTACATGCCTCTATATTAGGAAGCGATCATTGTCCAATTGCGCTTAAAATCGAATTTTAAAAAGGCTAAACACCAGAAAGGACGGAATTCAAATGGTAGATAAAATCAAATTAACCTCTCTCTCTTCTAAAGGTGGTTGTGGGTGTAAAATTGGTCCTGCTGAATTATCTCAAGTTTTACGCAACTTACCAGTTCAAACGTTAGACCCGAATTTACTAGTTGGACTTGATACTAGTGATGATGCTGGTGTGTATAAGCTGACGGACGATATTGCAATCGTTCAAACATTGGATTTCTTTACCCCGATTGTCGATGATCCATATGACTTTGGACAAATTGCAGCAGCGAATGCGATAAGCGATGTGTATGCTATGGGTGGAAAACCACTAACTGCATTAAATATTGTTGCATTCCCAATTTCCACTTTGGACAAAGAAATTTTATCAGAAATTCTACGAGGAGCCGGGGATAAGTTAAAAGAGGCAAACATCACACTAGTAGGTGGACATTCTATTGATGATAAAGAACCAAAATTTGGATTATCTGTAACCGGAGTTGTCCACCCTAATAAAGTACGAACAAATGCAGGAGCAATGTCTGGGGATAAATTAATCCTAACGAAACCAATTGGAGTAGGAATTTTAACAACTTCTATTAAGAAAGATCTATTAACAGAAGAAGAAATTAAACGAGTGACATCTGTAATGACTACTCTTAATAAAACTGCTGCTGAAGTCATGGAACATTATGATATTCACGCAACGACAGATGTAACCGGATTTGGCTTATTAGGACACGCTTCAGAAATGGCTATTGGAAGTGAAGTTGGAATAACCATCCATTCTAATCAAGTCCCTGTTTTACCACGCGTTCGTGAATTAGCGGAAGCTGGCTCTATGCCTGGTGGTACGAAGAACAATTATAACCATATTAAAGACATTGTTACCTATCCGGAATCTATGGACTCTATTGACAGACATATACTCTGTGATGCTGTAACATCTGGCGGATTGTTAATTTCTGTAAATGGTGAAGAAGCAAGCCAACTACTTGCAGATCTTTTAAATAAAGGTGTAGAAGCAAGTATAATTGGTGAAGTAACCGAAGAAAACAAAGGTCATATAACGGTTCGATAAGAGAGAGTAGAAGGTGGAAATATGTTTCAGGATATTACATTACCTGAATTACTAGAAAAACGAAATAGTGGAAATCACACATTAGTAGATGTCCGTTCACCAAAGGAATTTGAAGAAGGATCTATTCCGGGAAGTATTAATATTCCCATTTTCTCTAATGATGAGCGAGCTGAGGTTGGAACCATCTATAAACAAGTTGGACCCGATAAAGCGAAGGAGCGAGGACTAGAGATTTTTTCGCAGAAGCTGCCTGCTTACATTGCAGAATTCAAACAGATCAATACTCCGATTACCGTTTTTTGTTGGCGTGGCGGGATGCGCAGTAAAACCGCAGCAACAGTTCTAGATTTAATGGGAATCCACGCGAATCGATTAACCGGCGGAATCCGAACGTATCGGAATTTTGTCGTTGAGGTCCTTGAGAAAAAACAATTTAATCCTAAGTTCATCGTTTTAAATGGGTTTACCGGTACAGGTAAAACAGTTCTTTTAGAAAATTTAAGAGCAAACGGTTTTCCTGTCATAAATTTTGAAAGGATGGCTGGTCACCGTGGTTCTATTTTTGGCCATATTGGATTAAATCCTAGTAACCAAAAACGATTTGATTCCCTTTTAGTAGAGAAAATACTCGAATATGAAAATGAACCATTTGTATTCGTTGAAGGGGAAAGCAAGCGAATTGGTAAGGTGCTAATTCCTGAATTCATCTATGAGAAAAAGGAAAAAGGGCTGCAGCTTGTTCTTCAAATGCCTATTGAAGAAAGAGTGAAAGGGTTACTAGAAGATTACGAACCTTGGAATTATAGCGATAACATTCTTGAAGCATACCGACTAATTAAGAAACATATCCACACACCAGTTGCAAAGGAGATAGAAGATTTTCTTCAACAAGGGAACTATTACGAAGCAACTATGCTTTTACTAAAATACTACTATGACCCAAGGTATGCGTTTGCTACTAAAGATTTCCAAGGCGAAAAGACCTACATTGAAGCACAGAATATTGATGAAGCTTATGAAGAAATAATAGCAACTTTAAATGCAAGAGGTTTAATAAAACCTAATCAGTTTATAAGTTAAAAAAAACGGCAGCATCGCTACCGTTTTTTTATTGCTTTATCTTCTGTAAATAATCAATAATCCCAAGTGCACTTACTTGCATATCTAAATTAATAAGAATATAAGCAGGATGATCCTCCGGAACACCAAGCTGCTTCAAATGCTCCTTCACACGTTTGAATAATCGTTCTGCTAAAACATCATATCCTTTTCCTTCTTTAAAGACTTGCTCTCCTTCTTCCACAAAAATATCTAACCACTCTGAAACCTGATGCAATGCTTTCGTTGTTTGAAGTGTAGCTCCAAAATGTCCAAAATAAATAAAGTCTAAATTCATTTCAAGAAAACGGTCAATTGATTCATGCATTGCTGTCGGGTCAAAGTGATTTGGTGAAGTTGTAGGTAGAAACAAATCAATACCAAGTGGCTCTAATTGCTCATATTTTATTCCTGCTGTATCTCCAGTAAACATTCCGTTACTAACCGGGTCATATATACCTATATGATGCCTTGCATGACCTGGCGTATCTAAAAATTGTAGCGTACAACCTGGCCCAATTTGTAAGGTATCCCCTTCACTTTTTTCGATAATCTTTTCTTCTTTTACCGGTTCCACTGGATCAAAAAATTCCGCGAAACTGTCCCCATAAATTGCTCTAGCTCCACTTGCTAATCTGGACGGGTCAATTAAATGCCTTTTCCCACGTGGGTGTACAATTAACGTTGCATTTGGACATAGCTTTAACAATACTCCTGCACCACCTGCATGGTCCAAATGGATATGTGTTACAATGATGTATTTTACCTCGTTTAACGAGTGGCCTAAATCCTCTAGTCCTTTTTTAATATATTTGATTGACGGACTTGGTCCTGTTTCAATAATTGTTAGCTGTTCCTCATCAATGACATATGTACCCGTTCTAGACGGAATCCCCATGTCAAATCCATCAATTAAATGAATTCGATCGTGAAGACGAATTGGCAATCTTCCTTGCATATTATCCCTCTCCTCTTAATTATCTATCTTCATCGTAGCATATTTTTACATAAATTCACGTTCTTTACCTTATTTTATTCTTTTCCTTTATATCTAAAATAACTAATTCCAATGAAACGTATTTTAGCTAATTTATGGCTAGGATATTTCAAGCGGAACAGAAAATAATAAACCTGATTCTTCTTAAGGAGGTTTTAAACTTGAACATGAATAATCAGACGCAAAATCAAAACTTAACAGGTACTTCTCAAATGCCTGCCCAAATAAGCCACGGTGGTCATGAGCTTTTTGATGCACATGAAGCAATTGGTGGTTTAGTTGGTGGTTTGGAACAATATATGATTTATGAGCAATATGTTCAAGATCCACAGCTCAAAACGATGATGAACCAGCATAAGAGTTTCTTAACACAGCTTTATAATACGGTGGTAGAAACTCTTAAAACTGGAAATGAGCCTACTGTTAAGACACAAACGTACAATATGGCGTCAAGTAATGATGTGTTATATGGTATGACCCCATCTCAACCAAAAAAACCAGCACAATCGCTTAATGAAATTAATGACGAATGTGTAACCGGCTTTATTATGGGAGTTCTTAAATCTAATGCATCAGCATTTACAATGGCGGCACTTGAAACAACGAACCCTGTCTTAAGAAGAGTATTTGCAGACAGCATCCCAAACGTAATTGAGATGGCATATGAAGTGTTCCTATATCAAAATAAGCATCAATATTATCAAGTTCCACAGCTTAAACAAGAGGATATGCAAAATTATATAAACAGTTTTGCTCCTATCCAAGGAACAATGCCACACTAACAGTTTGCAAACAATGGTGCTCGGAAATTTTCGAGCACCTTTTCATTTTTATGAATCTAATTTCCAAATTTTAACGTATGATTAATTACATATAAAAATAGGAGGGTTCACATGAATAACCATGAGATTGATTACAAGTTATACGGTGACGACATGCAATTTGTAGAAGTAGAGCTTGATCCACAGGAAACCGTTATCGCTGAAGCAGGTAGCCTTATGATGATGGATGACCACGTAAGAATGGAAACGATTTTCGGAGATGGATCTGGAAGTAATCAAGGTGGCTTGATGGGAAAATTAATCGGTGCAGGTAAACGAGTCATAACAGGAGAAAGTTTATTCATGACTGCTTTTACTAACGAAGGAATTGGTAAAAAGCATGTTTCCTTTGCCTCTCCATATCCTGGGAAAATCATCCCGATGGATTTGAGTGAGCTTAACGGAAAATTAATTTGTCAAAAAGATGCATTTCTAGCTGCCGCAAAAGGTGTGGCGGTCGGAATTGAATTTCAAAGAAAACTCGGTACAGGTTTCTTTGGTGGAGAAGGATTTATCATGCAGAAGCTTGAAGGAGATGGAATGGCATTTATTCATGCTGGTGGGACAATTCATCAAAAGGAGCTACAAGTAGGTGAATCCATCCGAGTTGATACAGGATGTCTAGTTGCAATGACAGGTGAAGTTGATTATAGTATCGAATATGTCGGTGGAATAAAAACGGCTTTATTTGGTGGCGAAGGCTTATTCTTTGCTACGTTAAGAGGACCTGGTACTGTTTGGATTCAATCCTTACCATTCTCAAGACTTGCTAGTCGAATATTTGCTGCTGCACCTGAAAGAGGAGGTTCCAAAGGTGAAGGCAGTATAGCCGGAGGATTATTTGATTTACTAGGTGGGGATCGAAAATAACATAAAACGGATAGTTCAATAGGAATCCCATTTGAACTATCCGTTTTTTTATAGCTTCTGTCCATAATATTTATCTATTGAGAACCCTCTACCCAAAATTTCCGATGCATTTAAAAAGATCACGAAAGATGTTGGAATTTCTTGCTGAAGTAGACCTTTTAGTTTTACAGCCTCTTGTTGCTCAGCAACACATAATATTAACGTTTTATCCATATTGGAGTATCCTCCAACCGATCGTACCTTTGTTAAGCCACGATCAATTCCATTTCGGATTAACTCCTGTACTTTTTCTTCCTCCTCTGTAATAATAACAACTAATTTAGATGCAGAGGTTCGAAGCTGGATAAAATCGATTGCTTTACTACAAATATAAATTGCCATCAGTGCGAAAAGTGTTAGTTCTAAACTAAATACGAAGATGGACGAAAAAACAACGACTCCATCTACTACTAACTGTGTATACCCACTGGATTTCCCTGTAAACTTTTTGAGAATTTGTGCAATCGAAGCAGTTCCGCCAGTAGAGCCTTTTCCTATATATACGATTCCAAGACCAATACCCAATACAATCCCACCATAAATCGCTCCAAGTATTGGATTAGTGACGGTAATTGGTGTGTTAGCAGTAAGCCCAATCATAAACGGCACCCAAAAAGTACCTAAAAGCGTTTTTCCTCCGAAGTCCTTGCCTAATACTAGCCATCCAATTACAAATATCGGAATATTAATAACAAATTGTGTCATAGCAGGGCTATATCCAAATAATTCATACAAAACAGTACTTATTCCCGAAATACCACCCGCAGCTAGTTTAGATGGTAATAAAAATACATTATAAGATAAAGCTACTAAAGTAGCCCCAATAATAACTAAACCATATTCTTTTATAACCGTTCTATGTTGTAGTTTCATTGTATTTTTTCCTTTCCATAACAGACAAGCAAATATTATTCTATCATAGAATCTAGTAAATTGAATACAATCAATAATGTCTACATGTTGCTACAGACAAGCTTTAAACCAAACTTTCCCAATAGTAAATTCTGGAAATTAACTTGATTCATAGATTGTTTTGAGTTAAAATCAAGACTTGACGACTTTCTTATAGATTTTAAATGAAAGTCTCTATGAAAAAAGATGGGGTGAATACGATGAAAAAAATGTTAACATCAAAAATGTCCTTCTTTTTAATAGCAGTATTACTAATCTGGTTAAAATCATATCTGATCTATGTAAATGAATTCAATTTAGATATTAAAAATGACATGCAACAATTTTTACTTTTCTTCAACCCACTTAGCTCGGCACTTGTTTTCCTCGGAATAGCGTTATTTGCTAAAGGAAAACGAGTTGGGCTTTGGATTATTATAATTGATACATTTATGAGTATACTTGCATATGCAAATGCTGTTTACTACCGTTTTAATAACGACTACATTACACTTCCAACTTTAACCCAAACCGATAACTTCGGAAGCTTAGGTGGAAGTATTGCAAGTCTTATTCAATGGACAGATATATTTTATGCACTTGATGTTGTCATCCTTATTGCCTTATTCATTTGGTTTAAAAAAGGTTGGACTACAGAAAGAATGAGCCGTAAAAAGCCAATATTAGTTCTTATCATTGGACTAATTGCTTTTTCAGTAAATTTAGGCCTAGCAGAAGCAGATCGACCAGAACTGCTAAAAAGGACATTTGATCGTAACTATATTGTAAAATATATTGGGATATATAATTTTGCAATTTACGATGCAGTACAAAACGTGAAGTCATCCTCTCAGCGTGTACTTGCTGACAGTGATGATATTACGGAAGTAGAGAACTATACGAAGAATAAATATGCAGAACCAAACCCAGAATTGTTTGGTGTTGCGAAGGGTAAAAACATTATTAAGATTCACTTAGAGTCATTCCAAACATTTTTAATTAATTATAAGTTACACGGGGAAGAAGTTACACCTTTCCTTAACTCTTTAGTGAATGACCCAGAACAAGACTTTACGTATTTTGATAATATTTTCCATCAAACAGAGCAAGGTAAAACAGCTGATGCAGAACTAATTACGGATAACTCTATATACGGGTTATCACAAGGATCTGCTTTCGTTACTAGAGGTACAAATACGTACCAAGCATTACCTGCTATACTAAATCAACAACAAGACTATACTTCTGCGAATTTCCATGGTGATTACAAATCATTCTGGAATCGCGATGAAGTTTATAAACAATTTGGTACAGATATTTATTTTGATGCTAGTTATTATGATATGTCTGAAGAAAATGTTATTAACTATGGTCTTAAAGATAAACCGTTCTTTGAACAATCTATGCCAATGTTAAAATCATTAGATCAACCATTCTATGCACATATGATGACATTAACAAACCATCATCCATATGTCATTGGTGAAGAAGAAGCATCGATTGCTCCAGCAGAAACTGGAGATAAATCAGTAGACACGTACTTCCAAACTGCTCGTTATCTTGATGAAGCATTAGAACAATTCTTTAAAGATCTAAAGGAAGCTGGTTTATATGAGGACTCTGTGATTTTCCTTTACGGGGATCACTACGGTATCTCTCAAAACCATAATCGCGCAATGGCAGAAATCATTGGTGAAGAAATCACACCATTTAAGAATGCCCAATTGCAACGTGTTCCATTCATTATTAAGATTCCAGGTGTAGATGGTATGGGAACTGTTCACAAATATGGCGGCTTAATTGACATTATGCCAACGCTTCTACATTTAGTTGGAATTGATGCACAAGATTATATCCAATTCGGAACTGACTTATTCTCTGATGGACATAAAGAATTTGTTCCATTCCGTAACGGTGATTTCATTACTCCAGAATACAGTGTAGTATCGGATACGTACTATGACAACAATACTGGGGAAGTAATCGAACCTACGGAAGAAATGCTAAAAATGAAAGAGGAAGTTCTACGCGAACTTGAACTTTCCGATAAGTTACTAAATGGTGATTTGTTACGTTTCTATACGCCAAATGAAGATTGGACACCTGTTGATCCAACCCAATATCGTTATGGAAATGAAACTGGAATTGTTCCATTTCAATTAGAACCAGAAATAGAAAAACCAATAGACACAAGACAACCATATATACAGAAATAATAAAACGAGTAATCTTAAGGAATATTTTCCTTTTGATTACTCGTTTTTATTTACCGTAATTCGCTCATACTAACATTGAATACTCAGGAAAGAGGTGAAAGTTATGGGACGCGGTGACCATAAACGTAAGACCGGGAGAAACTTTCTTGCTCAAACTCCAAAGAATCAATTATCTGATGGTATTGATGTAGAGTATTCAGAGGAATTGGCTGATCATGATGATAAAGTAGCCCAAGCTAGAAGTAGGGCTGCAGACAATCGCGCGAAACAGAAATAAATAAAGGTGGCCTTAAATATGGCCACCTAAACTTATAGCAAATAATAATTGTGCCGTAAAATATGTACTCATGACAACGTAATCAGCTAGTTTAAATTGTTTATTAAATTTGTTTATTGCGAGTACACCATCAGAAATAAAAAATAGTAGAGCAGCTATCATAAGAATTTTGTTACCCGTTAAAATAGAAAGTCCTAGCATGGTGGATATAACCGTAATGTAAAAGGCTACTGCTATAAGTAATGGTGGACCCCCCTCCTTTTTAACTCCTTTGAACAGAATACAGAAGAACAATACAGCGATCAGTAGCAAACTTCCAATGACAATTAGAGTATCGCTAGTAAAGGAATAAGAATAACCATATACAAACGCAATTATATATAAAATATGACCGAGTAAAAAACTCACTAGTCCGTGTACAAACCATTTATCAGAGAGCATTAGAAAAATGTCTCCAAAAAGTGATAATATTAGTGCTGACACAATGAGGTAGCTGTAAAAGCTGTTTAATTCCGAACCATATATAGCAAGTACAATAATAAGAAACATTGTTCCTGGTTTTAATATGTATTTAATAAGGTTGTTGTTAAAAAATATCGCAAAGGTTAAATATAAAACGGCAGATAAAATAATTAGTCCTATTAGGATTTCGTACATATTACTCCCCCTTCCTACTACAAATTCTACATTTCAGTGAAAAAACCCTCTTTTCTTTGCAAACCAACTATATACTCTTTTACAATGATTATGAAAAGCGAGGTTTTCAATAATGAGTAAGAAGAACGTAGAAGATTATATCACAGAAGGAATATACGGTACTCGGTTACCTAAACAAGAGGAACGAGATTACTTCCTTGGAACGTTACGAGAACGTATAGTTATTGCGTTAACAATTGGTCAGGTAATGACGGACAAAGGGATCCAAACCCTTGAGGAAAACATGAAAAACAATCAAGAAGCAAAGTTATTATTTAATGGAAAAATTGCATCGAAATTTCTTAAAGCTGAAAAAGAATTAGCAAATAAATATAAAATACCTTATACCGTTGTTAGTAATGAAGCAGTTGAAACCGATATAGGAGCGGTTTTAACGTACGATTATGCAATTGATGAAGAACATATTTTTATGGAAGAAAATTTCGAAGAGCATACTTCCGAGGAGAAGAAGGAGCAAAAGTCTAACCTTTTTTCCAAAATCAAACGTTTATTTTAACCTTCTCGTATAAAACGAATTGTTCGTTTCATACTAACAATGGAGGTGTGTAAATTGGCACAGAAATACCGATGTCCAAACTGCAAAACAAATCGTTCGCGGTTTAATATGATTGAGCAAGTTGCAAAACCGGTAAAATTAGACCCTCAGACTGGCGATATAGTAAACGATTATACTAGTAGTGCTCTTGAGCCATTTCATACCGCATACAATGGTCCTAAGTATCGAATCCAATGCGGATCATGTGGCCTAATTGAAGATGAAAATACATTTATAAAGTTTGGTGAACGTCCTGTTTAAAGCCACAGACTAAAAATCTGTGGTTTTTATTATTTTTTCTTTTTCTGTTAAACTTATGATGGAGGTGTTTTAATGCGGTTAATAGATAAAAAAGTTATTGCTCTTGTAGAAGATGATTTTGAAGACCTTGAGCTTTGGTATCCCATACTGCGCTTACAGGAAGAAGGAGTAACCGTTCACCTAGTGGGAAAGGAAGCAAATAAACAGTATATTGGTAAATACGGCGTCCCGGCACAATCGGACTACGCCTTCCAAGATATCAAATCTGAAGACTATGACGCCATCTTAGTACCTGGAGGTTGGGCACCTGATAAACTGAGACGTTATCCTGAAGTATTACAGTTTGTAAAAGAAATGGATGCGGCAAAAAAGCCAATCGGACAAATTTGTCATGCAGGTTGGGTATTAATCTCTGCCAATATCTTAAAAGGTAAAAAAGTGACCAGTACGCCTGGCATCAAAGACGATATGACAAATGCTGGGGCAACTTGGTATGATGAACCAGTTATAGTAGACGGGCATATTATCTCAAGCCGCCGTCCACCAGATTTACCACCTTATGTAAAGGAATTTGCAGATTTATTAGCAGCAAATTAATTCATAGAGGTAGGGACAAAAGTGTTTTAAGCAAAATCCGTATATATCCGGAACTAGTGTGGCATGTATTACGTTCGCTGCTTAACCTTTAATATGTCTCAACCTCTTTTCTTTGTTTGCACGTTAAATTTGTCCTATTCTTTACACATAGAAACCGTTTTCATATAATAAAATTAATTATGAAATTCGGGGGAGGAGTTACATGAAACAGATTCAAGAAGGTACTTTACTTTGGCAGCCAACAGAAGAGCGAATAAAAAACGCAAACATTACATCATTTATGTATTGGCTGAATGAAAACAAAGGCCTATCTATAACTGATTATGACCCCCTTTGGGAATGGTCGGTTGAAAACATAGAAGATTTTTGGAAAACCATTTGGGAATATTTTCAAATCCAATCATCTACTCCATTTAATCGTGTACTATCTTCCCATCAAATGCCCGGAGCAAAATGGTTTGAAGGTGCACAAGTAAATTACACGGAGCATATTTTCCGTAATTATAATAAAGACAAAACGGCTGTAATACATACTTCTGAGCTGCGGCCAAATCAAGCAGAAGTAACATGGGAAACGTTATATAAAGATTCGGCTGCACTTCAACAAACTTTAATACAACTTGGAGTTGAGAAAGGTGACCGTGTTGTTGCTTATATCCCAAACATCTATGAATCAATCGTTGCCTTACTAGCTACTGCAAGTCTCGGCGCCATCTGGTCCAGTGCATCCCCAGATTTTGGAAAACAAAGCGTAATTGACCGATTTAAACAGATTGAACCAAAGGTTATGATTACTGTAGATGGATATCGTTATGGTGGAAAAGCATTCGACCGTATGGATGTTGTAAAAGAAATCCAAGCAGAGCTACCAACCTTAGAAGCAACTATTGCCATACCTTATCTGAATCAGGCAGAACAATTTTCAGAATTAAAATTGGTGAAGCTTTGGGATGTAGCGGTTCAAAATAGCGGACAAGAGCTTATGTATAGACATGTGGAATTTAATGATCCTCTGTGGATATTATTCTCCTCTGGAACAACTGGGAAACCGAAGCCAATCGTCCATAGCCAAGGTGGCATGTTAATCGAGCACTTAAAAGCTTTAACGTTCCATACAGATTTGCATGAGGATGACCGATTTTTCTGGTTTACAACAACAGGTTGGATGATGTGGAATTACTTAGTTGGCGGGCTACTTACTGGAAGTACGATCATTCTTTATGATGGTAGTCCAACTTATCCTGACAAACGAATGTTATGGAAACTAGCAGAAGATACAAAGATGTCCATATTTGGGACTTCAGCTAGCTATATTACAGCTTGTATGAAAGATGGTTTCTCACCTCGTGAGGAATTTGATCTAAACCATTTAAAAACGATTAGCTCTACCGGTTCACCACTTCCTCCTGAAGGATTTCAGTGGTGTTATGATAATGTCAAAGAGGATCTATCGATTGCCTCTATTAGTGGAGGTACCGATGTATGTACGGCATTCATCCTAGGTGTTCCAACACTCCCAGTTTATGCTGGTGAATTACAATGTCGTGGACTTGGTGCCAAAATTGAAAGCTTCGATGATCATGGCAAGCCGCAAGTTGGTGAAGTCGGAGAATTGGTTTTAACACAACCTTTCCCAGCAATGCCAATTTATTTTTGGAACGATGTGGATGGCAGTAGAATGCATGAAAGTTACTTTGATATGTACCCTGGTATTTGGAGGCATGGGGATTATGTCAAAGTTACCGAGCGAGGTACTTGTATTATATATGGTCGTTCTGATGCAACAATTAACCGCGGTGGCATTCGGATTGGCACAAGTGAAATCTACCGTGCTGTAGATCAAATTAAAGAAATCGCTGATAGTTTAATAGTTGATATCCCCTTAGGTAGCGGTGACTCCTATGTCCCATTATTCGTTATCATGGCAGATCATCAAGAACTTACAGAGGATATTATGGATGCGATTAAATATCAAATTCGGACCCAATGCTCTCCAAGGCATGTTCCAACTGAGGTTATTCCAGTTCATGATCTGCCTCGAACATTGAACGGCAAAAAGTTAGAGATCCCAGTTAAAAAGATTTTAATGGGGCAGCCAATTGATAAAGTAGCTAATAAAGGATCATTAAGTAATCCGGATTCCCTTCTTTTCTTTGAAGAGTTTGCAAAAGCAAAACTTAGTTTATAAGCTAAAGATGATGAGCCTGCTCATCATCTTTTTTAGTTTTAAAGTCCGAAGCAAATGGTGCTACGGGGATATCATGATGTTTTTTCGTTAATTTAGCGTAAAAATCAGCTAGAGGCCCTTCCTCATCACTTTTTTCACCAATTCATACTAAAATTCAGCTTGAGACCTGCCATCACGCTCTTTATTCCGTTATCTTATTAATCCTCATGCCCACAGCAAAATTCCATAAGAAAAGGAAGGGAACTCCCCTTCCGTCTAACTAATTAATATCATGTTTATTATTAACCAAAGATGACTTGGCAGTATAAAGCACTACTTTACCCGAACCTGTTCGAAGTCGGATTAGGTTTTCACCATTACCAGACTTACCACGTAACCGGTTTTTTTCAATTCGTTCCATACTCATCGGTAGTTTCGTCACGATTCCTCCAGAACCAGTTTTAATATCAAACATTGAATTAAGCTCGAATTCTTGAAACTCAACATTAATGCTGCCGCTTCCTGTTTTCAAATCTAATGCTGAATTCTCCGAGACAGAAATGTTTATATTCCCTGAATTGGTATTACCTTTAATAGAACCACTATATTCCCTGAAGTGAATATTCCCTGATCCTACACGGGCGTTCGTTGTTTCACCCCAGAAGTTTTCTGCATCTATCTTTCCGGAAGTAGAACTTAAATTAGCATTTTTCATATAAACGTCTTTTACAATTATTTTTCCTGACCCTGCCTTTAGTTCTAATTCTTCTCCTTTAGCACCAGATATGAAGATAGCCCCAGAACCAACACTGCCACTAATATCTCCATAAACAGAATCCATCTCAACATTACCAGAATTTGCCAGGAACCTTAATTTCTCTAACTTAAGCTCATTCGCCTTTATTTTCCCCGACGTGGTATTTAAAGCCATTTTACTAGCCATTATTTTTGCGATGTTAATAATACCTGAAGTTGCATCAACTCGAACTGTATCTGCAAGTAGATTCGTTAATTTAATTTTTCCTGAGGTTGCCGAGATATCTAAATTATCCGCTATATTTACTGGAACATGTATTTGTAAAAGACATTTCGTTACCTCTCCCAAATTAAATATAATCTGTCGTTCTCTTTTAGCTGTAATCGTTAATGTATCATCCGTCTTCTCTGTTTCTAACACTGGCCCACCTTCATATGTTTGAAGCTTTATATCCACTCTAGGCGATTCATGCGTCATAATCTCCACTTCTGCTACATCAACTGAAACAAAAAAATGCTTAACTTTAGCAACATCAAACGATTCTTCTTGAATGACGTTATTTATAGTGCTTCCAAATAGTTTATTGAAAACATTCATTACCATATCCTCCCGCAACCGATTTACTATCCTAAGTATATAAAATTTAATACCTTATACCACATACCATCGCAGTATTCTCTCTCGGTCTTAGGTCTGATTTTAAGAATCCAAAAATCGCTCTCGTTGTTCAGGAGTTGGTATCATGCAGGCATCGCGTTTTCCAAACCATTTATATCGATTCTTAGCAAAGTAACTGTAAGCCATATCTCTAATTGGTTTTGGTACGACAATAAACACATATAGTAACTTCCATAAACCTTTTAATCCTTTACACACTTTTAGTACTGCGGTGGATCGATCATATACCTTATCGCCCTCTAGATAAATAAAACTATCTAAGTTATTCGGGATCTTATTCTCATCTAATAACTGCTCGCCAATTTGACTTTGTAAGGAAGAAAATTTAAATAACCCCTTTGTATCTCGTTTTATAATAAATTGGACACTGGAATTGCAAAAATTACATACGCCATCAAATAAAATAATCCGTCTCATCTATCTCTCACCCCTTCTATTAGTACAGGAAAAGCACTCCTATATAAGAAGCGCTAATTACTTAAAAAGTAGGCTTTAATTCACTAGAAATTAACTTTTTCGTTAATTGGCTAACAATAACATAGGCAAAGAATGATACAACTACCGGTACGACTACCGCATGAATACCAAAAGGTTTAAACATCATTTGGAAGGCATCACTAAACATCGGTAAGAGCTTAGGTAAAAGATCTGACAATGTGTATAAGCCTACCCCTGTAATGATTGATGCAATAGCACCATACTTGTTTCCATTCTTCCAATAAAGCCCTAAAACAATTGGCCAAATAAAAGCAGCCTCTAATCCACCGAAGGCAAATAAATTCAACCAAATAATCAAGTCTGGTGGATTAAGCGCCATAATAAATACAATTACACCTAACACGGCTGTTACAGTGAGACTCATTCTTTTAACCGTTTGATGAGAAGCATCGGGCTTAATGTAATTAATATACACATCTTTAATTACGGTAGAACTTACTAATATAAGCAATGAATCCACTGTAGACATAATTGCCGCCATCGGTGCTGCCAACACTATACCAGCAAGCCATGCAGGCATTGTTTCTAAGGCAATTAGCGGCATTACTTGGTCACCAATTTCAATCCCCGGATGAATTGCTCTAGCAAATACACCTATTAAATGCATATTTAGCATAATAAAACCAACAACAATTGTTCCTATAATTAATGCACGATGCATCGATTTCGCGCTTTTATAAGACATGGCACGAACTGCAATTTGTGGTAAGGCAATTACCCCTACCCCAACTAAAATCCAAAAAGATGAAACATATGCTGGTGATAGCGTTCCCTCAGCACCAAACGGCGTAATCAAGTTAGGATTTTCTGCCGTTAATTCCGCAATAATATTCGGAATACCGCCACCAGCAATAATAGTCGCAATTAATAAGATTAGTGTTCCTACAAACATGAAACTACCTTGAATCGCATCTGTTAAGGCAACTGCACGGAAACCACCAATCGTAACATAAACCAATACAGAAACGGCAAAAATAAACAATGCCGTCGTATAGGAAATCCCAGTTAGTGATTCAATTAATCTAGCACCACCAATCCATTGTGCGGCCATTGCCGAGAATAAAAAGACAACAATACTAATAGCAGAAAGGATCACGACTACCGGAGATTTATAACGTTCTTTCAAAAAATCTACCATTGTAATCGCTTTGTACTTCCGTGTTACAATGGCAAACTTTTTCCCTAATACCATTAATACAAAATAACCAGTCACTACTTGTGACATCGCGAGCAAGACCCAACCAAGCCCTTGTGTATAGGCTGTTCCTGGTCCACCAATGAAACTACTAGCACTTCCATATGTTGCTGTCATCGTCATTGCGAGAACAAAGCCACCAAGGCTGCGTTCTCCTAGAAAATATTCCTGCATAAAGGAATTAGACTTTTGTACGAATCTACTAGCATATAACCCGATAAAAAATATAAGTACTAAAAAAAGAAACAACGGTATAATTGCAACCCAATTCTCCATTAATTAGCCCCCTCTTCATCTTCATCCTCGAAGGGAATCTCTACAAAAAATGCCTTAACTACTATAATTACTAAAGCTACCATAACAATAAATCCGACTACACAACTATAAAAGAACCAATCAGGTAATCCAAAAATAAACTTATATTCTTCAGGGTCTTTACTTCCTAAACCATATGCAAAAGCATACCACCAAATAAAATTAAATATCGCAAGTCCGACCCCAATTAAAGCCTCACGATTTGAAATTTTATTCAAATCATATTTATTGTTTTGCATCATTATCCCCCCTTGACCTATATGTAAAAATTGTTACCTTTACTATATAGTAAAGGTATACAAAATGAAATAGCCATCATACGTTTAACAGACTCATTATAACAAATAAACAATATCCTTATAAAAAAACCAGAATAAAATGCAATTTTATTTTTGTTTCTACGTCTAATTTATTGAGAACCAGGAGGTGATGTATTGTGTCGCATAATGAAATAATATCAGATTGGTTTGAACGCTTTGGGAATGATATCTATCATTTTTTAATATATAGAGTTGGTCCAACTGAAGCAGAAGACTTACTGCAGGAAGTCTTCATAAAAGCGCTAAAGGGGTTTAACAGCTTTAAAGAAAATGCAACTCCAAAGACATGGCTATTTAGTATCGCGCGCAACTTAGCCATTGATGAATCTAGAAAGAAAAAGTCCAAAAAATATGCGGAAACGATTCCATTAGATCATGCGAAGGAACCAAAAACAGATACTTCTCCTGAAACCATCCTGGACTTAAACGAAAATACACAAGCAATATTTGATTGCATTCAACTATTAAAACCTAATTATCAAGATGTTATTATCCTACGGGGAATAAAAGAGCTTTCTGTACAGGAAACAGCAAAAATATTGAAGTGGAGTGAAAGTAAAGTTAAGTCGACACATCATCGAGCTAAAATAGCTTTACACGAAGAGTTAAGGAGGTGTTTCTCTTATGAAGAGACTGAATCACCTAGAGCAGCTAGATGAGCACTTACGAAAGATGCCGAAACCAAACTTAAATAAGCAGACAGAATTACAAATAAAGAGAACCATCCTAAATACAAGAACATCAAAAGCAAAGCAAAAAAGGAAGCTAAACTTCAAGGGAATAACCGCTACTGTCGGTGCATTAGCAGCAGCATTTTTATTTGCGGTATTAATATACGGAACCTTAGGGGAAGAACCACAACCAACTACACTACTTTTATCTAGTTTTGTAAATGATGAGATTACAAAAATTAACGGAACAATGGAAGACGAATCATACCTATCAGAAGAGGAAACAATCATTAACTTATTTTACGAAACTATAGGTGAGACAGAGTTTATCGAAACCGACTCAGAAAAAGCCGAGTTCACGGAGATATTAGAGGTTTATGACGATAAAGATGTTCTACTGGAAACGTTCCAATTTAGTGATTCCAATATCGTCATGATTGATGGTAAACATTATAAATTTGACTCCTCAAAATGGGAGGATTTCAAAGAAATGTTCTTCACAGACAACTATTTAGTAGGGGAAGACGCGGAAGACGTACAAGAGGAACCTCCTGAAGAAACTGCTAATGTAGAAGATTTATTAAACGAAGAGATAGCAAAAGCACCTAGTGAGCGAGACTGGGATAAAATTTTAGAATATATCCGTCAAGGGGCTAGCTCGGATAGGGCTTTACACCTTGCCGCAAAGGAAAATCTAGATACTATCGTGGAACAATTGTTGCAACGAGGGGCAAATCCAAATAGTTTGGATGCAAATCAGAACACCCCACTTACACTAACGACAAGTACAAGAGTCGCTTCCCTTCTTATTAATAGTGGAGCCGATATCGAACATCGAAATGCTCGTAACTATAACGCACTAGTTCAGGCTGTTTATGGACATCAGACGGAAATGGTAAAACTGCTATTAGAGTCAGGAGCAGACCCAAATACAACAATTACACCGGATAATGAGTTTACTGTGTTATGGATGGCTGTGAAATTCGATAATCAGCAAATCAGAGACCTACTCATTCAGCATGGAGCTAATTTAGTTGACGAGAATGAATACGCTTCTTGGATAGCAACTGAAATTCCAAAACTAGAAGAAATGATTAATGAGGACTTACTCTATTATGCTTCTATAGGTAGGCTGCCTAATTTAGACACTATCCAATTACCAGCGGATCCTTCTGCATTACAGGGGCAGCATGGCAAAGCATTCGAATCATTTGCTGTAGAAGGTGGTACAGCTGATGTTTATGGAGAGCATATATTTATCAAACCAGAGGGGCAGGAGTTATATACTGCTTACCAGTTTGAAATAAACCCAGGGGACCATGTTACAGTACTTGATATTGAGAATGTATTGGGGCAACCTAGCTCAACATTTATGAATGAAGTAAATGGAAAGCGATATATTTCCTACAGCTTAGAGCGATATGAACTCCGTTTTTCATTTGATGGTACGGTAACATATCCAAAAGACGAAACTGTGATTAATACTCTAGAGTTAGTTTATAAACAACCAGGTATCGCTGAACATGCTGAAACAATATTTAATTTAATCGCCGACAAAAATATGACGGAGCTCGCCAAGCACGTTCATCCTGAAAAGGGCGTTTTAATTTCACCTTTTCTACAGTTGAAATCAAGACCATGGTCAGAAGAGATTGATCCAATTACGTTCCCAGCCGATAATATTCCTAGCTTACTCGAAGATACAACTGAATATCGCTGGGGGTACCACGGGGGAAGCGGACTACCAATTGATATGACGCCTGCTGAATTCTTTGAGGACTATGTTTATACAAAACAAGGACCAGATGCTTTATATGTCAATCAGCAAACCTTGAATGGTCCGGAGTTCTTTACTGATTATGTTAGAAAAGACTTCCCTGATGCACACATGGTACAGTATACCTTTAATGAAACAGTACCGGGTGATGATTTAAGCTGGGTTCAATTGACATTAATATTTGAACCGTATAACGACGAATGGAAATTAGTTGGAATCCTGCATAATGCATGGACACCTTGATTTGTAATGGGAGGAAAGCCTAGTGCTTTCCTTCTTTTTTAGGTGGGAGAGTCATACTGAGAGTGGGTTCGGCGATTTTCAGTTATGATTCGGCTATAGTTGGCTTGAGTTCGGGTATTTCGGTGCTGAGTCCGGTGATTCGGTTCATTAATTCGGCGAATTGGACTAGGTTCGGCGCTACTGGGCTTGATTCCGGTGAATTTTAAGTGGGGTTCGGCTAATCTCTTCGTATATTCGGCGATTCTCCTATACACAAAGAAAGGGTATCTCCTCACTAAAGGAGATACCCACCTAATCTTAATCTTCTAAATCAACATGTAAAATCCGGTCTCGCACTTCACGCATAACGAAGGTTTTCGAAGTTGTACCGTTCGTTACGACTAACGTAATATTTTGGGCTTTCAACAATTCTACTTGTTTCTTATTCAGTAATAATGTTCTAGGCTTCTTTGGATTATAGATGTTCATTAAAACATGTACCCCGTACTCCAATCCTTCCAGATCCTTATTGTGCACCGTTGCTGTCCCATTGTTTTGTTTCACAGGTACTTCTACATAGGTTGGCTCCGGTTGTTCTGGTTCTTCACCCGGAACCTCTTCAGTAGTCGAGATTCTGCCATCTGCTTCATAAACAATTGGATTATCTTCTGTACTATTTAAGCTTTGTACATAGTCAACTGCTGCATCAACATCTACTGGACCCATAATTGGATTTTGACCTAAGTCATTAATCGGGCCATCGGATGTACCCATATAGTTATTTACCGTTAATGTATATACTGCATCTAAATCAATTGGTGAACCATCTGGTAATGTAATATCCACTACTTCTTGTAGTTCTGGGTTGAACGTATAGCGAAATCCTGAAATACTGTAGTCTGCCCCATAACCAGATAACTGTTCATTTAGAATTGGATATAGATCAGCACCAGTAATTTCAACGGTCATTAACGTATTTCCAAATGGCAAGATATTATATAACTCTCCCCAAGTAATTGGTCCAGCTAATAGGTCATCACGGATACCACCGCCGTTTTGCATGGCAAAGTCACTGTTCATCGCCCATTTCATACCATCTGCAATTAAGTTTCCTAATCCATGGTCACTATCATTTGTATAACTGCCAGTTAAGTCTTGAGCGTTATAACCAACTACTTCATTAATAATTGGTGCAATTGCCTCTGCGTAGTATGCTAATGTATCCGCAACGACTGGGTCAGGTGTATAATCATTTTGATTTACAAATACAATCTCTGCTTCCTTAGAAACAATATCACCAGTTGTACGGTCAATTTCTATATCTACATCAGCGAATGCTTTACCATATTCACTTGCTTGCACGATTAGTTTATTATCCACAACCGCATTATTTACCGCATGATTGTGCGCTGCAAAAATAATATCGACTTCATCATTTACTGCGTTAGCAAGGTCTGCAGCAGCACCGGATGCACTCGCACCAGATTGATAGGCTGGCATATGAGCTAAGACGATAATAGCTTCTACACCTTGTGCAGTAAGTTCATCAACCGCATTATTAACAGCTTCCGCCTCATCCGTAAAAGCAATTCCTTCTAAGGAAGCTGGCATTACCATATTCACAGTTTCAACCGTATTAACACCGATAAATCCAACTTCTACCCCATCAACCTCTGCAATGTAATAAGGGTCTAAGAATAATTCACCAGTATCCTCGTAAACACAGTTCGCACAAAGTACAGGGAAGTTCATGCCATCATAGCCTTCTGTCCCCTTATCTTCTGGGTGCTCGCCACCATTTACCATACGAAGAAGCTCTTCTACTCCTTCATCAAATTCATGGTTTCCAACAGTTCCTACATCAAACCCAATCTCTTCCATAATTTCGACAGTAGGTTCATCTTGTAATAAACCAGAAACTGGTGAGCTTCCACCAATCATGTCCCCAGCATGGACAATTAGAGTATTTGGATTTTCAGCCTCACGTTCTTTAATTGATGCTGCTGTATAATCCATACGGCCATGCATCTCACTTACACCGTCACCATCTGGATCTAGCATATATTCTTGATCAATTTTACCATGAAGGTCATTCATGCTTAGTAACTGTACTTCTAAAATATTCGGATCTTCATTCCCTGATCCTGCTGCTGTAAATCCATATGATTCTGCTTCCTCTGGGCTTGTGAAGAAAATGCGCTTATCCACTGGAACCTCTTCATAATTCTCTGGTTCCACATATTCCATCGTATCAGAGTTTCCAACGTATCTTAACAATCCTTTTTGATCGTCAAATGCACGAAATACAAATGGTAGCTCTAATAATGGGTTTTCTGGATTCCAAATACCTAACCCAGCATCCTTTGCTTCCCTTACCGCTTCTTGATAAACAGGGTATGCTTCTTCATCGATAGGTGCAAGGAAGTATGTTGATGCATATCCTTGAGCGACCATCTCTAAGTTAATATTAAGATTATCTTCTTTTCGAATAACTTCTGCTAAAATGCGTCCATAATCATCGGTGGCTTCTTCACCAATTTTCAAATATATCTCATCACCAGGTTGAATTAACTCACTAATATAAGATTTTGCTAATTCACCATAGTACTGTTGATTTTCATTAATTTCAGCACGTGCTGGGTCATTGTTATGTGCATCATATGTTTCGGCTGTATCCATATTCAAGAAACGTACTCGTGTTTCCCCGAATACTGGAGATTCAATACGAATAGTATCACCGTCAGTAACACTAGCTACAGTAGTTTCATAGAGTCCAGCCGGAGATGGTGGATCTGGTTGCTCTGAAGCAAGTTGAATATCCGCTTGTTCAGTAGGGATTAATTGGTAATCATTATACTGACTAACAATTGCCGTAATGTCATACCACTTATTGGATTCTACTTGCGTAATATCTAACGCATTCACCATCACACGTAATGTAGTACCATTAAAACCTGCATCTAATAAAGAAACATTGTACCCACCACCTGCAGGACTAGAAGGAATGTTATTAATGAATCCATTCACTTGAACTAATTCCCCTTCATAAGCCTCCGCAATAGCTGGGTCTTGTAAATCTTCTAACGAAATCGATTGTACTTCTGGTAAAGCTTGATCTTCTGCCAACACTTCAACAGAAGATGGAATAATTTCTTTCAATCCATTGTAAGAGTCTAGCTCACCAGTAACTTGAACCTTATCACCTTTTGATAGACTTGGTAAATCACCTTTTTGATAGGCAAATAGATTAATACCAGCCGTTTCATCCTGAACATAAGTCGTAAACTGGCCAACATTACTAATAGCATCACTATTTGCAGTAACAATACCTTCTACCGTTACTACTGTACCATCTGCTAGGTTACGAACATCACCAATTGGTGCTACCTCACCAGGTTCAACTGGTTCTTCTGGATCACCAGGGTCTCCTGGTTCACCCGGCTCCACTCCATCCATTTCATGATATCCTAAATATGTAAAATTATCTTTCCCTTGATTAATCCATTGTGATTCATTATAAACATCACTCGGTGCAACAACAGAAGAATTTCTAACTAATGTCTTGTCCGTACCAAAGTTCGGTCTTTCTCCAATCGTACCAACTACATCTGTTAAACTACTATTATTTTTCAGTGCAACTGCATCGTCACCATTAAAATTTATTACTGCACTATTTGTTAGATCCGCAACATTTAAAATTGCTTCACTTGCACTGGCATGGGCCAATACGAGAACATCCCCATGCTCTAAAATACCTGATAATGTCAATGATTGACTCGGGGACGCGGCACCATTACTATACAACTCTAGTGTATAGTTTGATAGATTAACTGCTTCTCCAGTTCCATTGTAAATCTCAATTGCCTTATTAAAGGAACTACCCTCTACATATTCAGAGATAAATAAATCCTCGGCAAATGATTCTCCCTCACCTGAGGTCGATGCGAATACAGCTGGTGTATTCATAAAAATTAAAGCAAAAACGAGAAATAAATTAAACAGCTTCTTAATCGATGCTTTTTTCATTGGTACCCTCCATTTTTTCATAGATTAGTAATGCTAAAAGGATATCTTACATTTCATTAATACCATATTAAATCAGCCGATTCTATGTAGTTTTTGTAAAGTATGACAAATTTGATTCTATGGAACTATGAATATTTGAAAAATAGTAAAAAATACCCTATTAGCGTGTATGAAAATATATGGTACCTAGCTAGGCTCAATTACGCAGATTGAATTTGGCATTTCGTTAACCAGAAGAATTAAAAAGGGAGCTAAATAAATTAGCCCCTTTCTACTGTATTAACTCTTTAATTTGCTTATTGATTTGATCTATATTATAGTACTCCACTTGCTCATCACTAACATTATATTTTCTCTTTAACTCCAGTATTCTTAGAACACTTTCATTGATACGTTCCTCACTAATCTCACCATTTTCAACGGCAGCCTTAATTGCTTCGAATGCTTCTACGATATCTTCATATTCCTTACTAATTAAAATAATATCGCTCCCAGCTTTTACTGACTGAACGGCCGCTTCTCCGGATTCATAATGGTTTTTAATAGCATCCATCATCATATCATCTGTAATGATAACATTATCATAATGCAATTCTTCTCTTAGCAAATCCGTCATAATCGGTTTTGACATCGAGGATGGAAAATTAGAATCGAGCTGCGGAAATAAAATATGCGCTACCATGACAACATCTACACCTTCGTTAATCGCATTAATAAAAGGTATCAGTTCTAGCTCACGTAATTCCTCTACACTTTTTTCAATTCGAGGCAGTTCCAAATGCGAATCTACCGACGTATCCCCATGACCCGGAAAATGCTTGATAACTGGGATGATTTGGTTATCCTTCATCCCTTTCATCGTTTGAATCCCAAGTTTACTAACAAGGCTAGGACTATCTCCAAAGGACCTATCTCCAATTACAGGGTTTTGTGGATTACTGTTAACATCCATAACCGGAGAATAATTCATATTCATTCCAAATGCATATAATTCTTTAGCTAGGATCTCACCAATTTGGTAAGAAAGATTTGGATCATGTTTCAATCCAATCTCTTTATTAGAAGGTAATTCCTCTAGTCCAGGAAGTCTTCTTACGCTTCCACCTTCTTGATCGACCGATAAAAATAGTGGAATTTTATTTACAGAATTCATTCGTTTAATTCCATTTACTAGCTGTAAAGACTGACTATAACTAGTCAAATTTTTACTAAAGAAAATAATTCCTCCAACTTTATAGTCTTCAATTAAATTTATCGTTTCTGGTTCTGTTGTTGTACCATCGATCCCCGCCATAATCATCTGACCAATCTTTTCATCAAGTGTAAGCGACTCGATTATGTTTGTAGTTGATAATTGGGATGGGTCTGTATAGACCGAAATATGGTGTAATGCAGGATTTTCTTCATCATCTGTTGGTCTTTGCATGACCCATTTTAGTTCATACTTGTCATTTATTTGATACACTAAAATAATTTGATCTACTTGGTCGTCTTTATAGTATCGCTGTTCATCTGCTTTTCCTAATGACTCGATAATGTCATTAAAATGTATAGTAGCAAGGGATTCATCTGATGATCTAACATCAAAGATAATCTTCCCACTATAGCCGATCGTTAAGTTTTCGTCTGTAAAGTCTACATAAGTACCGTCATTAGTTGTAGTAGCATTCGCAGGCTCTCCCCAACTCTTTGGTACTACGTCAATGTCGGATTCACCGGCAATTATGGACACTCCAGGTACCCTTCCATCTTTTGCATGTTCTACAATGTCTTGAATGAGTTGATTGGAAGAGTTTATATTGCCTATACCCTTTTCAACAGGGGTATGCTTACTTTCATTGGCATTATTAGCGGAAAATATAGTTTCTGGCTCTAATAGATTCTTTCCAAATAATATGGCTAATGTGACGACGAGAAGGATAAATATGATGCTACTTACGATTAGAAACTTCTTCATAACTCAGAAAACCCCTCTCCTTTTATTTACTGCTTTTCATAAGACGTATAATAAAAGATATACGTTTCACCATCAACTATACTCCTATTCTAATGTTATTGAAACAGTGTAATGGAATGATTATAATAGGAGTATATAACTTCGGGGCATTAGCTCAGCTGGGAGAGCGTTGCACTGGCAGTGTAGAGGTCAGCGGTTCGAGCCCGCTATGCTCCATTGATACAGATAGGACTCAAACCCTTATTCTTATTGGGATTGAGTCCTCTTTATTTTTTCAACGGTTTTATTCAATTTTTAGTAATACAGACTTTTTGGGGCGAAACCTTTGTCTCTTCAATTAACTTGGACAAACTTATGAGAAGCCTCCATTAAAATTCCCCCAATGTTAACAGAATGTTAACAAACCTCTCTCATCTTACATAAAACCCACTCATATCAAGGGTTGAGACGGCTTATTACATCATGCCACCCATCTATTAACCATATAAACATGAACAAACAGCCTCTAGAAACCCTATTAAGTCAACGTTCCTTCACATCCACTAAACATGAATTAGACCAATATTAAACATAAACATGAACAATTATATACTGCCTATAAATTTGGTCTATACCTTTTTACTATTTGCTTCGTCAGAGGAATAGACAGAGCTAAATAATGCCTTTATAAAATAAACTACTCACTTTATATCAAATAACCGTATTGGAATATTAGTTTTTTTCACTCCATTAGAAAATTATTTATCAATTCCAAACGATCCTTCATTGTCATTTCCTATTTTTCCCGAAATCTTTAGCTGGGAGCTTGCCCAAACGTTTATGTGCTTTATTAATTTGAATCAAGTCTTCACCATCTGTCATATATGCCAAAGCTTCATACTCTAAACTTTCAATATCTATGCTAGACATATTTACAAGATAAATTGTGTAGAAAAAGTCGCTGGATATTAATTAGCATTACAAATTACATTCAAAATAACATACGTTTCAGCACTTCAATTCCATTCATTATATAAATCTATATATACTGGTGAAAAGAGGTTACTATTGTTAAAGACAACTAAATGTTCAAGTTCAATAACTTTAATTATATCTATGTGGCTCTTACCCTAAATCAAATAAATTCACGCAAAAGCATTGTATAATATCAACAAAGGAAGTGGTAAATCAATGTACAACAAAATCTTGACTTCACCTCGCCAATTTTCTAGCACAAGCCCACTGGTCATCTTCTTCAAAAGTTTGGTCTCCTTTAACTTTTATATATTGTTGGATTCGTATATGTTTCGAAAAAACGAGATTACCTATCTTTTCTTTCTTTCGACTTACTTTTAATATATTCATTGATTAGTTCATCTAGTAACTGGCTGTTTAGAACCGTTTCTTGGTGCGTTAGTCCCAATTCTTTTCCAAGTAAAATGAGACGTTTCCTTTTATCTTCTATTTCAGAATGAAGGGTAGTATTTTGTTGAAATATTTCTCCATTTCCCATAACAGTAGTCTCCCCCTTTCAAAATAGTGATCCAAATGCCCATGTTTTCCTCGATGAACATATATGGTATTTTACTGTTTGCTTTAGGCTTAATTTCCTATTAATTCACCTCGCAACTTTCGAACTTAGTTAATAAGAATCAGAATAGTACCCATGATTGTTATTTAATCTATATAATAGGTCCTATAATATAGGTAATTTATTTTGTTGTCTAATTCACTTCAAACAATATCTAACATATTTCGAACAATATATTAACTGTTTTAGACATTAATTTTTTAATTAGAAACAAAAATTATATAATTTTATAAAAATTAAAAAACCCAGCAAAATAGTTGCCGAGTTAGTTTGATTTATACATTTTTAATAACTTAACCAAGTTGATTGAAATTCTAGCTTCCATATCGTAGTCCCTAAAATGGGCAAAATATTTTTGGCCTCTTTGTTCAATAACCTCTAAATAATCTGTATTTAATATATAGGACTTATGACACCTTATAAAATTTTCGTTTAGTTGTTGATGCAAACAAGTTAATGCTTCATACGTTTCAAACCGTTTGTTATTTGTATGAATAAGTGATTTTCTATCCACTCTTTCAATAAATATAATCTCCGAAACTGGGATAAAGATGATATTATTATTCTCTTTAATCGTCAAGTTCCTTCTCTCAGCATTATTCGCTTGTTTCGAAGTATGATTGATTAGGTCAGCAGCGGTTTGTAGAGCATTATATAATTTTTCTTCCATTAAACTTGTTAAAAAAATGGGTTTTGAGTTGTTCTTTATAGACATAGATTTTTGTAATTCTGTTTGCTCTGTTACATTAATACACGATCCTATCACCTCAACTACTTTACCACCCTCTAAGATCGGCCTCAAATAGGCAATATATTGAATCCCATTTATAATACTTTCATAGTGGATAATGTTCCCTGCCCAAGCATCTGAGTAATAGTTATATTTCATCTCGGCATATTCCCCAGGAAAGAGTTCAGTTAAAGTTTTACCTATAATATCACTTGGTGTATATCCTAGGTTATAAACTAACTGTCCTTCAATGTTGGTATGAACAAATTCATTACCTTTTTTTACAAACGTAAAAACCATTCCGGTATGATGTATATCTAATTGTTTTATATATCTAGGATCGCTCATTTTATTTTCCCCATTACATTTAATTTACCCTATTTTCTTCTCAATTTTCAGAATACTATATTATGTAAAAATAGACAAGAACTAGTACTAGGAAGTCAGTTACCGAATTACATTTATTGGCTACTAGGCTTTATAGTTTATTTATAGCAATCATACTGATTGGGGATATTGTTTTTACAGAATAAGTGACTAAAATTATACACTGAAAGTAACGGCATATGGAAAAAGATTGATAGATTAAAGATAACTATTTATCAATTTGAAGGTACTAATATTAGCAACAGTGCGACATACACAAAAAGCGGGGAAGCACAGTCTTTTATTTTTGAAGGTTTTAAGTGTGGAGATTAATAAGACTTTCAAAATTTGATTTAGTATTAATAGTAATAGTAAACCTCACTTTGATGACAAAGCACCAAAGTGAGGTTTTTTTAGTATTGTGTTCAGGTGTAAAACTTGCCCAAATATAATTTTTATGCTTTATCTTTTTTAACTAGTAATGCCACACACTCCACATGGCTTGAGTCGTGATCGCAGACATATATTGTAGCAGTGTTTACTAAAATAGATTATGTGATCTGATATACATTGATACGGTTCACCGTGGATATTAAAGAGACAAAAACAGACAGGATAATTAAAATTCCTATCTGTTTTTATTCATTTTATTTACTAAAGTGGAACTTTAAGTTCTGCCCTTTTGACAATAAGAAGCTTTGATAAATGAACTCTCCTATCTTCAAGTAAAGACTTATTAAAACTAATTAACTCTTCATATGATTTTTCAAGTTGATTACTGAAATAAATCTCGACTTCTTCAAAAAGCTCTTTTATGTAGTCAAAGTCAAGAAACTCTTTCGTTGCTAAAGAGTTTTCAATAAGCTCAATGTCAGACCTTAAATTTTTCTTATTTACAATGGGAATTAATTACCAAAAAAAGGAAATACTAAAAAGGTGGCTCAAAGAGTCTAAGATCAAAAATATCTGAACACAAGGGATGATAACAATAGATAATATATTTGAAAATCCTAAGGAAATACGTTTATTAGAAGATAAGCTCTATCATTTAGAATTAAATGGTTGGCTAAAAAATGAGTTTTTAACTTTGGAATGGTGGATTCTAGTAATTTTTTTAATTGTGCCTTGGGTTATATGGGCTAAACTTGTTAAACGAGACATTATTTTAGAAATTTTGTTATTTGGTACCATAATTATCTTGACAACAACCTTATTAGATGTAGTTGGTGCACAATATAGTTTTTGGGATTATCCAATTGCATTCCTACCTATTATTCCTCGGGCCTTTCCTTTTGATTTTTCAATGGTACCTGTAGCTTACATGTTGTTATACCAATATTTTAGAACATGGAAATCTTTTATTTTAGCCCAGATCGTTATGGCACTAACATATGCCTTTATAGGTGAACCCTTATGCGAGTGGATCAAACTTGTTAATTATTTAGAGTGGGGATACAGATATTCATTCATATATTACATCATTGTTGGAATTGGAACTCGAGCTTTAATACTAAAACTAGCCTCTTTATCTAAAACCTCAAGATCTTACACCTAAGTAAAATTTAAATTGGAGGAAAAAACTTTGGAAGAAGTTAATATTGGTTTACTGACGATCAAAGTCATCGTTGGTTTTGCCACTTTATTTATTATCATTATCATAACAGGCAGAACATCCATCTATCAGTTAACCCCGTTTCACTTAGTTTTTGTGTTAGTACTTGGAGATTTTTTAGGAAATACCATTTATGAAGATAAGGTAAGGATTTTTCATTTTTTATATGCCGTCGGATTGTGGACTTTTCTTATGTTGGGAATAGAGTTTATGACTCTAAAAATTAAATCGACACGTCCTCTCTTATTAGGCAATCCTAACATAATCATTCGAGATGGTGTTATGGACAGAAAGTTACTTGCAAAGAACAAATTGGATGTAAATCAAGTATTGAGTATACTCCGACTAAATAATGTCTTTTCAGTTCGCGAAGTCAAATACGGTATTTTGGAAGCAAATGGGCAATTAAGTTTATTATTAAAATCCAAGTATCAAAAACCAGACAAGCAAGATCTCAATCTTCCAGAAAGTTCAGTAGAACTCCCAACATCGTTAATTATAGATGGGGAAATTTTATGGGGTAATTTACATGAACTTGGATTTGATCAACAGTGGTTAGATAACCAATTAACTACCAATGGATATGATAATGTAAAGCGTATACTCTACGCAGATTGGCGAAAGAGTGAAGGCATACATATAAGCCCTAAATAAAATTTGTTAGGATAAGAGCATATCAATTTTCTTGGTGAATATTATGTTGATTTAAAAATAAAATTTACCGTTTATTAATTAAGATGAACTAGAGAATCCGTTTTAAGAATTTATCCGAAAAGGTGTTTGTTACTCTTTAGTCTTCCTCAATCGGGGAGCTAAACAAGGTGCTCCAAGCGGCATCGCCTTATTCTTATGAATAAGATTCGATTTCTACGGGATAGAAGTGAATCCAGATATTGCAGGTGCTAAACTCGGAAAGGAATTATCTAGTATCAATCTGTTCTACGTATATAAGGCAGTGAATGTTGTACAGGAGAAAGAGTTGTTTAGCATACACGAAAGTACACATCCTGATTTTCCTTTAGGAAGGAACATCCAAATTACAATTGAACCATTGGTCCGATATTCAATGTCTTCTCTTCAAGAATAAAAACGATTTTTCTTAAGATGGATGTTCTTAATCAAAAAAATAGTAAAAAGGATAAGGCATTTCTTCTTCCTTTCGTATTATATGTTCAACTATATATTTCTAGTTGAACATTTTCTTAGACACAAGAAAAAAGACCGCCAACAATCATCCTCAGGCATCGTAATAAATGAATTTCCCCCACTCATGAATATTCCAACCATTTATGATGATTTACCATTAAAATACATTAAGGTATGTTCACTCTTATTTTTGGAACAATACAATTGATTGTATTAATGAATAAGGAGGTTGGTTAGAAATGGATAATCAAAAATTAGCAGATTATGAATCATTAGATTTACATGAAGTTATCAATTTTAAAACCCTTTGCATAGCGAAATCAAAACTAATGCAAGGACTCGTATTTGATCATGATTTGAGAGCATTAATGCAAAAAGATGTTGAACAATCAATGGGAGCGCTTGGAGAATTAAAAGCAGTATATCAACGCGCACCTTTTGAAACTCCAGTTCCTCAAAACCGTCCAACACCAATAATAAATTGAAGAGGAGGAAATTTCATTGAACCAGGACTATTTAGACCCTATAAATGCGCTCCACGTACCAGAGCTAGCAGATACCACATTAGCGATGGATTTACTTCTCCGTAGCAAAGAAGGTGTGCGCAATATTGCTGTAGCATTAACGGAGGCTGCATCACCTGATGTTAGAATCCTCTTACGAAACCAGTTAATGCAAGGTATTGCCATGCACCAAGAAATCACAGAACTAATGATTAATAAAAAATGGTTCCATCCACACGAACTAAGTGAACAGTATAAACTTGATCAACTCTCTGCCAACAATACATTGATGATTGGCAAAATGAATCTATTACCTGTTGAGACCAATAGAAAAGGTATGTTTGACCGGGCACCTGATGATCACTAACACTGGAGACTGTATAACATGAAAGCAGTAACGTATCAAGGTATTAATAATGTTGTAGTCAAAGAAGTTCCAGATCCAAAGATTGAAAAACCAGATGACATGATTATTAAGGTAACGAGTACAGCTATATGCGGGTCTGATTTACATTTAATTCATGGCATGATTCCTAACCTGCAAGAAAACTATGTTATTGGCCATGAACCAATGGGAATCGTCGAAGAAGTTGGTCCAGATGTGACTAAACTTAAAAAGGGAGATCGTGTCATTATTCCTTTTAATATAGCATGCGGTGAATGCTCTTACTGTAAAAACCATTTGGAAATCCAATGTGATAATTCTAATGATAACGGTGATATGGGTGCCTATTTCGGATATTCTGGTACGACGGGTGGCTATCCAGGTGGGCAAGCTGAATATTTAAGAGTGCCATTTGCCAACTTTACTCATTTCAAAATTCCAGAGACTTGTGAAGAACCAGATGAAAAGTTAACAGTTATTGCCGATGCGATGACTACTGGTTTTTGGAGTGTTGACAATGCAGGCGTAAAGGATGGAGATACAGTTATTGTTCTTGGCTGTGGTCCGGTTGGTCTTTTTGCTCAAAAATTCTGTTGGCTAAAAGAAGCCGAGCGTGTCATTGCCGTAGATTATGTCAATTATCGCCTGTAGCACGCCAAGCGCACTAACAAAGTAGAAGTTGTTAATTTTGAGGACCATGAGAATGTAGGAAATTTTCTTAAGGAAATCACCAAAGGCGGTGCAGATGTTGTCATTGACGCTGTTGGTATGGACGGTAAAATGACTGATTTAGAATTCCTTGCAAGCGGAATGAAACTTCAAGGCGGTGCATTTAGTGCATTTATCATGGCTTCAATTATAATTTATTATTTCATAGAAAAAGCAGTATCAACAACGATACTGCCATAACCTCCAAAAGCAGTAGGAGAATTATTATAAATCATTAAGGACATTCTAATTATTTTTCTGTACATAATAATCAGAATTCCGGTAATGAAGCCGCTAAGTTTAGTTTAATTCTCCCACAGTATTAGAGGAAGCAACCTTTCTACTTTTTTCTACTATACTTAAAAGATAAAGATCCATATCGAATGAAGGAATTTCCTTCTCATAAAACAAATTAAATTTAACTGACACTATACTATCGTTTAAACCTTCAACTAGCTGATTAATATAAGAGTGAATTTTATCCATCTTTTCTTCATAGAAAGCATCATTTCTATCAAGATTCTCATAATCTTTAATTGCATATTGTAAATCATATTTAATTACTAGATAATCGGATAAAGTACCAGAAAGTTGATTTATAAAGCGATAGATTGCAGCATCTAAATTTTGCTCAATTTGATTATCATTATCGTCATTTTCATCGATAAACCATTGATACTTAAATCCCTCTACTTTTTTAAGACCCAGTTCATTTTTAATTAAAGTAAACCTGGGATCGTTATACGATTCAGGTACACTTGCACAGTTACACAAGATATCCACTAACATCTTGTACAAATCATATCTTTGATGGAATGGAAACAATTCAACCAGCCTGTTTGCTATCATTTGGGAGACTACCCCAATCACAAAATGATTCCACTACTTCTAACATTGACTTTTACCTCTGGATTAACAAGGATATGCTCATAATAATTTACTCCCTTTATTTCTTTCCATATAGATGGATGAAAGGCAATGAGTTCTCTGCCTAATCCAAGTACGTCACTTTGATTCGCTGCAAGTTTCTTGAACAGAGCATCCGCTTTTTCAGTGAGAATCTTTGATAATCTATTTTCCAAAAAAATAATCATTTCCTGCTTATCTAAATGGTCTGGAGGATAGTCAACAATCTCTACGTCCAATTGCAGCATAATATCAGCATGTACCTTTTCTTCTTTTTCCAGCTTAAGTTTTCTTGATACGCTTTTTACATTATAGCTTACGGATCCGCCAGCTTTTTCATCTAACTGTTCTGTTAAAAGCGCCTTTGGGGATTGTGTTTCCATAAATAATAATAGCAAAGTACTTTCATCAGGGGAAAGAAACTGTCCGGTAAAGCTATTGTCATTAAAAAGAGCAGTCCCATTTATTTTAACTTCATTATCTTCCTCGTCCTTGCTCAGATAAGGGAGCATGAAATCTTTTCCTTCATCAAACAAATAGGTGCGAATCGATTTTAGTGTAATATCCTGGATCTCCGAATGTGTTTCACTGCTGTGAATCAATTCGTACAGATATTCCCCTTTTTCAACTTCATTTTCGGATAAATGGGTAATTAGCTCATTTGCACTGTTATCTGTCATAGCAATTTTGGCGTTTAAATCCACCCTTGGATCCCGGTAAAGAGAATCCAGCACATTGTAGATATCGCCTTTGGCGACGTCGATTCCTAAGATTAAAGTTCTTCCTTTTGCTGGATCGTAATTACCAGGTACGCTTTGATCAATTGTCATGCTTGCCTCTTTTATCGAACCTCCTTTTCCAGTTACCAGTTCATTCGATATGGATATTTCCCCCCTGCTTGACTCACTAATATTCATATCTCTAATAATTGAAGTTGTTTGATAATCCCCATTCTCAACCAAGTCAAAACCTGATAAATACACAGTACGGGAATTCTTTAGAAGTCTTTCATCCCAGCACCCAGCTAGTAATAGAAGAATAAAGAAGATTAAAAAGAGCTCAATTTTTCTCATAGGTCGATGCCGCCCCTCTTTTAAAAATAATTGTTATTAAAAGCAGTAGGATAGGGATAATAATGCCGAAAATTAAACTTAAATGCTTTAACCATTTTTCAAGTAAGGTAATCTCCATATAATAAAATATTATCGAAACGATAAGGACGAATGTTCCAGATAGTATCACAGCAAATTTATGTTTGATATGGATTAATTTACTTATTCCCATACTTGCTGAAAAGGAGTAGCTGATAATAGTAGTAAATACTATCAGACCCCAGAAAGAAAGAAATATTAAATCTAATCGGCTTAAAATTCTTATTTCCATTGCACTTAGTATATATAGAACCGGTTCCGGCGTAATTTTTATTTCTTCAGGACTAAGCATTACGGTACTTAGAATCACAATATACGTTAAAAAAATGGTTACAAATAATACTGCTAAAAAAACTCCTTTGAGTGCTGAAATAGTTTTAGACTGCTTTATAAAAGCAAAATAAATAAGTAATGTTTCAAACCCTATGAAGGATATCATGGAATCATTTGTACCTTTAAGAATATTCCATCCACCACTGGAACCAATAGGGAAGAGATAGCGAATATCTATGTATGGATCACCATATACCAAAAACGTAATGAAGAATAGAAACAGGATGAATATGAATAGTAAAGAAAATAAAGATACCAAATTTTTTACATTACAAATACTTCCATAAATAAGCAGTATGAATTCTATCAAAAATAATATCCATACTGGAGTTTCAGGGAGTATCCATCGTTTCAAGGTATCCGCATATATAACGAAGATATAACTAATCATTGTGAGCAGGTAAATAATATATAAAAAATTTAATACAGTTCCAGAAGTTTCTCCCAAAATTACTTTAGAAAAATCAAATAAGGTAAGATTGGGGAAATTCCTGCAAAGTAACCAAATAAGCAGTACAATTAGTTGAATAAAAAATCCAGAAATTAAAATGGAAATCCATCCGTCACTACCTGCTGATTCATGTGTTTGATGAGGTAATGATAACAAGCCTACACCAATCATCGTTTGCACCAGCAGAAAAAATAAATTTACAGAACTAATACGGCTCTTCACTCTCATCTAGTTTCCACTTCCTTGATCGTTTTTCTTGCTTATAATGAGGAGAATTTTCTGAATTTTTATACATCATCCAAGAAGGAACACGAATGATAGTATCTTTAAACTCCTCCATGTTCAATGGAACAAAAGGTGAAAAATATGGAAGACCGAATGAAGTAAGGCGTGACAAGTGAATTAACACAAATAAAACTCCAATGACAATTCCTAAAAAACCAAATGTAGCTGCCAATAGCATTAAAGGAAATCCTAATATACGAATCGAGCTGCTCATTTCTAGATTTGGCTGAACAAATGATGAGACTGATGTTAATGCAACAACTATAAGACCACCATAGGAGACAATTCCTGCCTCAACCATTGCTGTTCCTACAACTAGCCCTCCGACGATCCCAAAAGTCTGGGCAACGGAAGGTGGCAGTCGAATGGAGGCTTCTCTAAGCAACTCTAAGGAAAGCTGCATAATCATTAACTCTATAAATGGCCGAAATGGTACGTAGCTCAACGAAGACTGCAGCGAATAAACAAGCTCCAAAGGAATTGCTTCATAATGGAATGAAACGAATGCAATATATAATGCCGGTAGAATAAGTGCAATGATATAGCTGATTAGACGTATAAATCTAAAAAATGAACCTAACCACCAACGGGTAATATAGTCATCCGGTGTTTGAAAGAAAGTCATAAATGTTGCTGGCAATATAATTACAGTAGGACTTCCATCTATAATTATAGCAACCCTTCCGTCCTTTAAATTTCCTGAAGCTCGATCTGGCCGTTCTGTTAGTAAAAGCTGTGGAAATGGAGTAACTGTATGATCTTCAATGCAATCCTGAATATCTCCTTCTGATCGGATGGAATCAAGCGTAATACTTTTTATACGTTGTTCAACCTTTTTGATTATTTCCGGATCTGTCACATGATCCAAATAGACTAGTGATACATTCGTTGTTGTTGAGGAACCCAATGTATATTTTTTAACCGTGAAATCGGGTGATTTTGTTAGAGTACGGAGTAAAAAAATGTTTTTGTCTAAACTTTCAACAAAACCTACTTTTGCCCCAAGAATTGTTTTTTCTACGATAGGCTCTGAAACATCTCTATCGGTTGATGCGTTCGTTTTCAACAGGAATCCTTCACTATTCCTGCCTTTTTTCATTAACAGACAATAACCGTCTAATAATCCGTTGATGGCTATTTTATTACTTTTGGCACTGCTGATTTCCTGGCAATATAGTTCATTTAAAATATTGTTGTTTTCCATTTTTGTAAGTGGTTTAATTATTTTCGACTCAAGCTTTTCCTGATCAACTAATGAATTGATGTAAAGGATAATATAAGTTTGATTATTGCTATGTATTTCACGGTCTTTTAAATCACTGGTATGATTTAATTGACTTTTGATATTCTCTATGGAGAGATTTGCCTGATTTTTCATAGATTTTTTGAATTTACTTCTTATAAGTCGCATCACTGCACACCCTTTTTACCGCCACTTCTTATTAGTAGTATGTGGAATTTGAATACAATTATGCAATTAGAAGATGGAAGTTTTCAAAGAGAATGCAAGGACATCAGTGGGACAAAACACTTGAACATCAACGCCTCCAAACCTGTTTTTAGGTGGGGATTAAACAAGAAGGGGATCGGTTGAATCAGTTCCTTTATCTCCATTATTTTATAATCCCTTTTGTGTCTGTTCTGTCTTTCCTTTATGTTTATTTTTATTCCAGATAATCTGTATGGAAAGCTTTCTCTTTCTTCGGTTTGCACAGAAATCCATTGGTCGGTAGTAAACACTTCAAGTGACCATTTTCCTACGAATCAGCCTTATCCAGATGCTTTCTCACCTCCGAACGCAATCAATGGCTCATCGTTAACGCTTTGGTCATTCACATAAACCATACCGGAAGTTACTGGTTTCAGTACAAACCCGTTACCGACAGCAAGTGCCGGTGATACCGAACGCATGGCAGGATATATTGGAAAGTTGAATAGCCCGATTACACCAACTAACCCTAAAGGACTTCGGTAAATTCTATTTTCCTTTCCTATTAATGTATTTTCTAGCATAGTAGCAGAAGGATAACAGCAGTGATCAAAGTTCTGCTATCCTATTGCCAAATAAAACTTACTGTTAATTTTAAACACTATTAAATTCGAAAATAAGAAAATTGAAGGGACTGTCCCCAAAGTATTACTTTGGGGACAAAACTCTTTAAGAGTTCAGTAAGGAAAAAATAAATCGGACGAGGTAAAGTGTAGGTTTATTTTAGATATTGAAAAATCACCTAAGAAAAATCGCTTCAGTCCTCTCCTTCATAGTTTAATTTAAGATAGCAATTTCCCTTATCGAATAAAACCAGACTCTCTCTTCTACAGACCAATCCCACTCGCTGGATTGTCTTCAAATAATGTTCCATATTGTTATATTATATTTTTTCCAGTCCTTCTAGACATCACCAATGGTGACTTTAAAGATAGTAATTCCTTTTTGGGTGAGGATATAGTTTGGTGTACATATTAATATATTGGGTTGATTGGGGCGAATTTTGGGGATAAATTCAAACTAAAATTATCAATATATATACAATAAAACATAAACAATATAAACATGATGTAAATAAAACTTATTAAATCAACTTCTTCAGAAAATATCCTGTTACAATCCTATAATTATGTATCCCTGGCAGTGCAAAGGTCAGCGGTTCGAGCCCGCTATGCTCCATTCTTTTCAAACCCTTGTCCAGTATAGGATTATCCACTTTATTTTTTCTCCCTCTTCTACTTAAAAACACTCCTATTCACACACGTACACATTTATTCTTGCTCATTTTCTGTCTCTTTGTTTTTCAGATATTGTTATTCTAAAATTTTACTGGCTTCTTGATCCGCTGTTGGCCACAAATGTCCATAAAACTTAAAAGTCGTCTCGATATCATGGTTAAATGATTTCTACCGGTATTTCTTCCGGTAACATCCTTTGATCAAATATACTATTCTTAGGGGGATTCTTATGAAAAAAAGTGGCTAATTTTAATTATTTTGTTTGTTTTAGGTAGCGCTTCATTTTTTATCTGGAAGAAGGAAAGTAGATGAAGTTATGGGGAACATTATTGATAGTGTTCCAATAATAGATTCTATTACAGCAAAAGATGGCAAAACAAAAGAAGAGATACTAACGGTTACAACTTCAGACGATTCTTTTGACAAAATGGTAGAAATTTATCATTTCTATTATGATTTAAAGTGGTCAGAAAAAGTAATACTGAAAGATGATCCATTTATTGAAATTGACTATATTGAACGCAATGATGTCAAGTTCACCGTAAGTATTTATCAAGTCGAAGATCATCATATTTCATTATTACCTAATGGTTTTTCGACAGAAGTTAGAAACGTTGAATACAGTTACTCACCGGAAGGAAGTAATTCTACATACATTTTTGTAATAGAAGAATTAAATCAACTAATAGATGTGAATGATGGCATGAAAGTACTATATAAATACATTAAATTAAATAGTGATGATTAAAGAAGATGCATTTCATTTAAAGATTTATAAATAACAACTCTGTAAACTCAGGAAGAGGGGAATGGGGATAGATTCATTGATACATTAGAATACGCCAATTTAACTTAATTAAACTTATTTAATTAACTTAAGTTCACTGGCAGTGCATAGGTATAAGATCTACCTTCTATGATAGTTTTTATGAAGGCAGAATCACTAAACATGCATTCTATGGGGCTCCATTCTAAAATAATTCCACCAATTTGGCAAGTAAAGGATGATAAAATGTATGAATTTCTAGAAGAAACAAAAGGGGAAAAATATAAAAATCTATTAGATTTTGCCTGTTCTATTTGTGATAGTTTTCAACTAGTTATCCGAACTGACATGGGAAATCCTAAAGAAATAAGAAAGATTTTAAGAGAAATAGAAGCTCATAAAATTAAAATGGAAGTAACTTCTGAATGGGCAAGTACTATGTTAGATGGTGAAACGGCAGAAGTTTATTTTTACAAAACAAATGAAGATACCCTTACGTTCTTAAAAAATAAGACTAATTCACTTCATGGGTGGATATATCCATATCTACCCGAGGATTTATCTTTCTTTAAAAATAACCAACCATGGTTAATAAATATTTCACATGAAAAAAGCACATATCTCAAAACTGAAAATCCTAGTGAAGTATCATGTATTAAAAATATAGGAATTAAACTTACTTTATGTTAATTGTTATCCTATATTTAATATATTTATATTAATTACTAGATGGGAGAGTCCATTTAATAAATATGGACTCTCCTTAATTTTTTTCTATAACAAAAACCCTACAATTATGAGCCGTACGTTCCTGTATTGGCTATATATTATAATTTACTAATCTATTGAATCCTTCTAATTCTTTTTGTTATGCCTTCTTTTTTGGAAATCAACTACTTAGATTTTATAAACATTAGTCAAAATGGTCAATCCAGAATAAAGGTTAAAGAAATAAATATTTACTAAGTAAATATTAACCTTAAAATATTCCCAATTTACATTCATATCCCTTATGATATAAAATTATATGTATAACAACCACGTGCAATACCTTTATTAAGTTCACAAAAATTCACATTTAACCCAGTTATGTTAAGTTTGCTTATTCAAATACATTAGAATACGCCAATTTAACTTATTTAAACTTATTTAATTGACTTAAGTTCACTGGCAGTGCAAAGGTCAGCGGTTCGAGCCCGCTATGCTCCATTCATCTTTTTTAATTTCCTTTAAAACAAACGTCTCCCGCTTCACCCAATCATTTTTCCCCAAACTTTTTAGTACTCTTTCATTTTGCTTTATCGCTTCATCTATTGGCACCCAAACAGGTGTAAAGTCCTGTTCATATTCATAATCATCTAATTTCTGATTCACTTTTTCATCACTAAATAATTTACATACATAATAATGCGATGTCATTTGAAATATGGCTTCACTATTATAATCATCTATTTTTCGCTCTACTATCGTTCCTATCTTGTCCTTAACTATGCAATGAATATAACCCGTTTCTTCTCTTATCTCACGAATTAAAGCTTCTTTGTGGTTTTCATTATCTTCAACTCCACCACCAGGGAACTTATAGTCGCCTAAATTAGAATGTATTAGTAATAGTTTGTTCTGGTGAAGAATGACCGCTCTAACTGCTATTCGCTCATTAATCAAAGTATGTTGTTCAGTTCCCATCTTTGTCATTACTTTATAAAACAAAATGTCACCTCATTTAATCATGAATAAAGAAAACGTCCAAGCATATACGCTTGAACGCCGTCTTACATTATTGCCTAATAAACCGTATAACCAACGGAATCCGAAATGTCTCCCCTTGATATGCTTTTACTGCTGCAATGATGGTTAATATAATTGCCGTAATTCCTACGATAAAAGCTAATAGGAAGCCGATTAAGATAATCATCAATATACTGCTAATAATCGTGTAAATCGTAAACGAAATAATAAAATTAAAATATTCCTTCCCGTGAAAATCCACAAACGCAGAATTATCTCGCTTAATCAACCAAATTAATAAAGGACCTAGAACTGGAAATGGAAAACTTAAAATATACAAGAGCATGGCAAACAAGCGATCATCTTCAGTAGTAGCCATTATAGTTCCCTCCGATACTGTTTATATATGTATATTCTATCCTTTAAATTGTATAACGTCTATAAATCATATAAGGTTTCATTTACTTCCATTACCGAAATATTTTTCCGAATATAAAAAGGATTTAGACCACATTTCCTCGAATATTATTAAGTATGACATTTTAAGGGGGATACTAGCGTGTTAACAGTTAAAAAGGATACGATTGTAGAAGATTATCATGGAACAAAAGTAAGTGATCCATATAGATGGTTAGAGGACCCAAATTCCACGGAGACAGTAGAGTGGAGTAACTGGATGGGTGAACAGTGTAAGGATTATTTTTCTCACATTAACTCTCGCAATACAGACAGAAAGCGACTAGAGGAACTATGGAACTTCCCTAAGTACTTTGTACCAAAGAAGATTAAAGATAAATTATACATTCAGAAAAATGATGGCTTGCAAAATCAAGCGGTTCTTTTCCTTAAAGACGGTGATGATGAAAAAGTCGTATTAGACCCGAACAAGTTAAGTGAAGATGGAACCGTTGCGATGACGAATTATGCTTTCAGTAAAGATGGAAGGTATTTAGCCTATGCAACGTCTACCCATGGAAGTGACTGGCAAGAGATTCGCCTACTTGACTTATCTACGGGGAAAAACTTAGAAGATCATATCCAGCATGTTAAATTTACAAGCATTACGTGGGCACCGGATAGCACTGGATTTTTCTATAGTCGTTTTCCAGAACCGGGTAGTGTAGCACCTGAAGATGAAAGTAATTATAATAAAGTATTTTTCCATAAAATTGGCGATAAGCAAACTAGTGACCAGCTTATTCATGAACAACCAGAAGATAAAGAATTGATGTTCTCATCCTTTATTAGTGATGATGACAAATACCTCTGTTTATACGTTTTCCTTGGAACAGCAACGGAAAACCAATTCTATTTAAGACCGATTAACTCGGATGAACCATTTACTCGTTTATTAGATAAGTCGGATGCTGAATATCAATATGTCACAAATACAGATACTACCTTTTATTTTAAAACGGACTTAAACACACCAAACGGAAAGATTATCTCAATTGATTTACATAACCCTGATCCGTCTAACTGGAAAGATATAATCCCAGAACCATCAGATGTTATCGATTTTGTTGTCGCACTAAATAACAAATTAGTAATTGGGTTATTGCATGATGCACATCACCAGTTGAAAGTCTACAATCTAGATGGAACTTTTTCTAATGATGTTGCTTTACCAATTCTAGGTTCTCTAACAGATATTTCACGTAGTAAAGAAGATAATGAGATATACTTCGGTCTTACTTCTTTCCTAAGCCCGACGGTTGTTTATAACTATAATCTAGATTCTAAAAAGCTTACTGTGTTTGCAGAGTCGGATATACCGTTTGATATTTCCGACTATGAGACGAATCAAATTTTCTATACATCTAAAGATGGTACTAAAGTACCAATGTTCTTAACGCATAAAAAAGGGTTAGCACTAAATGGGGAGAATCCGGTAATTTTATATGGATATGGTGGATTTAATATTAACATGACACCAGCATTCAACCCTGCCATTTTGCGTTGGCTAGAAAAAGGTGGCATTTACGCCGTAGCAAATCTTCGTGGTGGAACGGAATACGGAGAAGAATGGCATCGTGCAGGTATGTTAGAAAACAAACAAAATGTGTTCGATGATTTTATCTCTGCTGGGGAATGGCTAATTGAAAACAAATATACACGAAAAGAAAAGCTTTCTATTATGGGTGGTTCTAATGGTGGATTATTAGTAGCTGCTTGTATGGTGCAAAGACCAGACCTTTATGGTGCTGTAATCTGTCGCGTACCAGTGATTGATATGCTTCGTTATCACAAGTTTACGATTGGTAGATATTGGGTTCCAGAATACGGAAGTGCTGATAATCCAGAGCAATTCCCATTCCTTTATAAATATTCACCACTTCATAATATTGAAGAAGGGGTGAAATATCCGCCAGTGCTTATTGCCACTGCTGAGAGTGATGACCGCGTTGTTCCAGCACACGCGAAGAAGTTTGCTGCAACATTAATGGAAAAGGCAAACAAAGAGTCTACGGTCGTATTGCGCTTGGAAGCGAAAGCTGGGCATGGATTAGGAAAACCAACCTCTAAATTAATTGAAGAATGGGTAGATTTCTACGCGTTTTTAGATAAAGAATTACAGTAAACCTTATGAAAAGCTAGATCGCGTAGATAGTAGACCAAATCGCAAGGAGCGGTTTGGTTTACTTCTGCTTTCTTGTAATTTGAAAAAATTGAAAGGATGGTGTTCATGATTTATATTGCTTTACTTAGAGGAATTAATGTCGGGGGAAATAATAAGATTGACATGAAGTTACTTAAACAATCGTTTGAAAGAGTTGGGATGAAAAATGTAGTGACTTACATTAATACCGGTAACATAATTTTCACTCAAGATGGTCTATCTAAATCGGAATTGTCAGGTGCTTTAGAAGAAGTAATCTATACTGATTTCGGCTTTCAAATCAGGGTAATTGTTCGTAGCCTAAATGACATTAGGAATATTATTCAAGCTATCCCAGACTCTTGGAAAAATGATAAAGAAATGAAAAGTGATGTCATGTTTTTATGGGATGAAGTAGATAATCAATCTGTACTTGAGCAATTAGTCATCAAACCAGATGTCGACACAGTAAAATATGTTCCTGGTGCAATTCTATGGTCAATTGACAAGAAAAATTTAACCAAAAGTGGTATGTCAAAGATTATCGGAACAAAGTTATATAAACTAGTTACGGTAAGAAATGTCAATACAGCACGTAAAATCTATGAATTGATGCAAGCACAAAATAGCGAGTGAGACTCATCCCACCGATGTGTTGGAAAATATTTGAATAAGACCCGGCTAGTTTCAAAAACTAGACTGAGGTGATTGCTTATGAAAAGGTTAATACTCTGTGTTGTGTCTATTTTTATACTTGGTACATCTTCACCAGTCTATGCCAAAACAGTCAATGAAGCTGATACGGAATTATGCGATACATTTAAATATGCCCTAATCAACCGCTTAAGAGAACCAGTAGACAAAGCGATTACTGAAATTTATAAAGATGATCCAGAAGCACCAGAAGATCTCCACTGGGCAACCTATGATACAGAAATAGTAAAGATTAAGCAGATATATGGTATCGGAGGAGCTTATGAAATTACGCTAAAAGTAAACCCTTATTACCGAGCTCATAATCAATACGGGGAAGACATCGTTGTCGTGAACTCAGATGGAAGGCTAATAACGTACGAGCATCTGAAAACTTATCCAAGAGTGGATTTTTATTAGTTACATAAAAATGGAGTGTAGCTTGGTTCAATTACCTAAGCCACACTCTTCTTAACATGAAGTCTTATTAATCCATTTCCTTCCTCTTATAAACAAACGCCATCAAGATAGCTGTAACTATAGCCCATAGAAGCAGCACTAATAAGTTAACCCAAACATCCCCAAATCCTAATCCAGCTTCCACATCATAAGCAATCTCAACCAGCTGAATATTTGGTAAATACTCAATAAATGATAATGCCGGATACTGTTCAACTAATATCATTAACATCGAACCAAAACCGAATAGAAAAATTACTGGCAAAATAATAACAGATGCTTCTAACACCGATCTGGATAATAGTCCAAGAATCGTTCCTAACGCTAAATAAAACAACATCGATACAATTATCGCAACGGCAATAACCGTAATATTTGTAGGTTCATAGCCGGTAATCATTGCACCTATAACAATTGTAATCACCGTTAAAAAGAAACTAACTAAGCTTTTTCCAGTTAAAATCTCTGATAAAGAAGCTGGAGAGAGCATTAATCCTCGTAATGTATGCTTCTCCTTTTCCTCTGCAATCACAGCACATTGGATAAAAGCAGTAACAGAAGCTAAAGCAAGGTTAATAACCATAAAATGCAAATCAATCGTCGCTTCCCCCATATAACTATAAAGGAAAGCCATAATAATCGGCAAAATAACGATGGAGCTAACATACATGTTTTTCGATAAATCCTTTAAATCCTTATTAAAAATCGCATAAATTCGTTTCCATGAAAATGTCATACTAATTCCCTCCCAGTAATCTCTACGAAAATATCTCCTAATGTTGGCTCATTGGAATGAATAGAAACTATTTCATTTTTAGTCATATAGCTATGAATCTCATCTGCTCCCTCGGCCCCACTAGGAACTTGAACAACGCTACCGTCCTTTAATTCCACAATTAAAGTACCATCTGCAAACTGTCTACGCAGAGCTTTTGGTTCATCTAACAGCTGGATTTTCCCTTTATTTAAAAACGCCACTCGATTACAAAGTGTTTCCGCTTCACTCATGTCGTGCGTTGTTAGGAAAATGGTTATTCCTTTTTCATTTAGGCGACGTAGCCCCTCATGAATTTGTTTAGAGTTTGCGGGATCTAAAGCCGAAGTCGGCTCATCTAAAAACAATAATTCTGGTTCATGAAGTAATGTTCTAGCAAGTAGTACACGCTGCGTCATCCCTTTCGATAACTTCGAAACAATTTTCTTTTTTTCCCCAAGAAGGTTTACTAAATCTAGCATTTCATCTAGTCTCTTTTTCGGAACATCATACAACTCACAATAAAGCTTCAAGTTATCTTCAATCGAAAGTCGTTCATACAGACCACTATTATCTGAAAGTACACCAATTCGTTTGCGATAAGATCCTTTATTTAAGGCTGAATTTTTTACACCGAATACTTCCGCTTCACCAGAAGTTTGTAGTAACTGACCAGTTAAAATTTTTATAGTTGTTGTTTTACCAGATCCACTTGGTCCTAAAAATCCAAACGTTTCCCCTTTTTTTACTTCAAAGTTTACATTTTCTAATGCCATTTGATTCCCAAAAACCTTGGCTAAATTTTTTACTTGAATAATATTTTCCATTTTTCTCCCCCATGCCTGATTGTTTTTTTTGATACTTAAAGATTATTGAAAAATAAGGGTTTGTGCACTATTTTTTCTATGAAAAGAGTATTTTTAGGGTTGAATGGAGCTTATTTAAGTCCCAACATTTCATTAAGTAATGCCATTTTGGCTTTGGAAAGTGGAATCGTTGACTTCGGTTTATCATCTAAAACTAAGCTATAACTATTTCTCGTCCACGTTATAACTTCTCGAACTTTTTGCAAGTTAACAATATAAGAACGATGACATCGGAAAAATCCAAATGGCTTTAATCGTTCCTCTAATTCATTCAATGTAAAAATACTTGGAAATGATTCACCTTTAATAAAGACAATCGACTGCCCATCATTACTCTCAATGTAATCAATTTCGGGTGGGTCAAATAGAATGATTTTATCGTTAACTTTCGTAGGAACTTTATTGAATTTAACAGAGTAGGAGGTTTCTTCTAACTCTTCAACACGTTCACTTTCTTCAACTGGTGCAATGACCTCTTCATCCATTTCTACCTTATGTAAGCCACTATCTCCTAAACGAAAGACATCATTGGACATTGTTATCGCACTTTCCATGTTATTCGTTAACACGAGAACCGCTTTTTTCTTGTTCTTTAATTCCTCCAAGATATTTAGAAATACACGCTTTGTTTCCATATCAACATTTAAATCTGGCTCTTCAAATATAAAAACAGTCGGGTCTTGTATGCAAACACGGGCAAAATGAACCCGTCTCTTTTCAGAAAAGGACAGATGACTTATCTTCTTATTTTTCACCGATGCAAGTTGAACCATATTTAGAATCTCATCGTGTGTAAGAACAGATTGATAAAGCATTGTATAAAATTTAATATGGTCCATTACCGTTTACCTAGGATATAGCCCCTCTTCAAAGAAACATATTCCAACACTCTGATCATACAGTTTCTTGTCATTGGTAATCTTCTGCCCTAATACAGCGATTTCCCCTTTAAAAATCGGTTCCTTACCAAGAAACATTTCTAAAATGGTCATCCTTATATTAAGATTGGAATGAACACCAACTACTTGTCCTTCCGCAACCTCAAGGTCAAAAGCTGGAAATAATAGCAAATCTTTATCTTGTTTTTCTAGATTACGTATAGTTAGAACGCTCATGAAAGATTATCCCCCGTAATTTTTCTAGTTGTTTTATCTAATCTTAGCCTGACCAACCATAATTTTCTAGTTTTTTCTAACATAAAAAAGAAGGAAGCATTAAAATTCCCTTTAGTGCTTCCTTCTTTACTATTTATTTGCTATTCCATTAGTTAATACATCAATAATCCTTTCCACTTCCGCCTCTTCATCCCAATCATTATCAGGGAAAATCACTTGACTTACAATTACGTAAGAAAATATGGAAGAACCTACAATTCGGATAATTGTATCCGGATGCATATCTCTGATTTGGCCTTTCTTCTGAAAATGTCTCACAATTTCTCTTAGCTTTTCAAAAATATCTTTACCGATATGCTGGATAACTTGATTTTTCAATTCTTCATGAAAAGGAAGCTCTTGCACAATAATTCGCAATAGGTGAATATTATTTTTCACGAATTCAATTCGATTGGAAATCATCGCTCGTATAAAATCCTGAAATGTAGGATGATTGGTATCTAATACTTTGTTAATATCTTTCTTAATCAATGGGCTAATCACTTTTACAAGAGTTGGTGAAACAATAGTTAGTAATAAATCCTTTTTCGATTTATAGTGACGGAATATTGTTCCTTCTGCTACCCCAGCTTTTTTCGCAATTTCACTAGTTGATGTTGCGGCGTAGCCTTTCTCTGCAAATAGTTCTGTAGCAGCTTCCAATATTCCTTTTTGCTTTTCGGTTAAGTTCTGATCATCAGTAAACAAGTCTATCTCCTCTTATCTTCCGTTTAAATTGGATAAGCTTTACTGATATGATACGTTATTTCGAATATTTATGACAACTGAAACTCTAAATCTTTCGGTACTTTCGTAAAGCTATAATATTTAATATCATAAATAAAATAGAAAACCCTATTAATATGAGAATCTCTGGATAAATTTCCGCAAAACCATAGCCTCTTACCATGACATCGCGTAATGCCCCTGCAGCATAGTATAGTGGTGTCATTGGGCCAATCCAACTGAGCCAATTTGAAATAGTTTCTAAATTAAATAGTCCAGAAAAGAACACTTGCGGTACAACGATTAACGGAATGAATTGGATCATTTGTAGTTCGTTATTTGCAAATGATGAAATTAATATTCCAAGTGTAAGCGCAGTAAATGAGAGCGCTAAAATGATAAGGATTACATATAGAAACGATCCTTCCATCATCATATCGAGTACGTAAATCGTATAGCTTGCAATAATTGTAGATTGAATCATCGTTACAATGCCAAAGCCTATCACATAACCAATAACGATTTCCCATTTTCTAAGTGGTGTAGAAAGTAATCGCTCTAATGTTCCAGTTGTCCGCTCTCGGATGAAGGATACCCCGGCGATAATAAAGACAAAGAAGAACACAAAGAAACCTAGTAATACTGGACCAAAGTAATCAAATTGCCCCATTTCATCTGATCCATGTAAATAATGAACTTCTAGTTGTTGATTAGTCGTTCCCGCTAAAGAATTTTGCATCCATTTCATCGTATCTCCATTTACTGACGGATCACTACCTTCAAGATAAATCACAAGTTGTTGATTTTCAAATGTAATATAACCATCTAGTTTTTGCTCTGATAAAGCCTTCTTAGCATCTTGAATTTGATCATAGTACGTGATATCAGCATCCGATACATCCAAGTTTTCCTTTATTATCTCCGGACTCCCCACAAATCCAACCTTTGGTACATAATCATCTCCGTTAAAAACGAGGTGAAGCATGGTTAATACTAGAATTGGTGCAAATAGTAACATCCCTAAAGTTCGTTTATCCCTTATAATTTGACGTAATATACGGACCGTTAATGCTTTAATTCGCATTCCCTTCACCTCCAAAAATGAGAAACGCTTCCTCAATAGTGGTAGACTTCGTATGGTTCTTCAATTCCTCTGGCGTACCAACCGCTATAAGCTTACCACCACGCATAAGGCCTAACCTATCACATTTTTCTGCTTCATCCATTACATGCGTTGTTACGAGGATTGTTGTCCCTTGTTTATTTAACTGATAAAAAGCATCCCATATCTTCTTTCGTAAAACAGGGTCTATCCCTACCGTTGGTTCATCTAATATTAACAATTCTGGCTCATGGAGTAGTGCGATAGCTAATGATAATCGCCGTTTCATTCCACCCGAATAATCTTTTACCAATTTATTCATATGGTCTGTTAAATCAACTAGTCCCATTACTTCTTGAATTCTCATTTGTTGTTTCTTCCCTTTTAAACCGTACAATCTAGAGAAAAAGAGTAGATTTTCTTTAGCGGATAAATCCTCATATAATGCATCTGATTGTGCCATGTAACCAATACGATTAATGGTTTCTAATTTGGGCATCTCTTCTCCTAAAACCGTATTAACACCATTTGTCGGGATATCTAATCCAGCAAGCTCCTTAACGAGTGTTGTTTTACCCGCACCTGAAGGACCAAGTAACCCAAAGATTTCTCCTTCGTTAATATCTAAATCAATATCATGTAATACAACATGCTTTCCAAATTGCTTTGAAACAGCTTTAATCGATACAGCATACTCCGTCATTTCGAACACCCTCCTAAGATAATGAGTGATTACTCACTTATAATTTACACGTAATAACCTCTTTTGTAAAGTGAGTAATCACTCATTATTTCTTTTCCTAGGAGTTAGCCCATTTTTCTACATAGACTCCCATTCTAGTCGATTTCCCCATATATTAAATGGAGACTACTTTAAGGAGGAATACGAGTTGAATCATTTTGAACCACCATATGACGATGAGAGACAATTCAATTTACCTGGAAATATATTAGGACAATTATTTGGCAATCAAGGTGGGTTTCCTGGAGGGGGGCAAACTGGAGGATTTTCCCCAGGAGGTGGACAATTCCCTGGTGGATTTCCTGGAGGAGGTTTTCCTGGCCAACCTGGTGGCGGGATAGGTGGCGCCCCAACTACACCACCACCAAGTTTCATCCCCCAACAACCACAATTCCAAACTTTTGCCATTGACCCTGGTGCAATTAGAGGATGCTTATTTCGATTCACTTATATTTGGTTAGTAAACGGCAATTCCTTTTGGTTCTTTCCAATTTTTGTCGGAAGAAATTCCGTTGCTGGATTTAGATGGCAACGAAATCGTTGGGTATACTTTGGCATTGACTTAAATCGCGTTGCCTCATTCCAATGTTTCTAGGTCAGTAGCCTGTTTTATCGGAGTAACATGAATGTAAAAACACTGGTCCCTTCTTTTGCATAAGCTATAGTAAAAGGAGGGATAAGTATGTGGGATAGACTTGTAGGCTTATATCTTGCTGCTATATTAGCAGGCTTTGCACTTGCTAACGTACCTACTTCAAGCATTATTACAACACAAATCGCAGAAGTCCTTCAATTAATAGGTGGACTTGTGATTGTCGTCTTTGCTATTGCAATTGTCTACCTGGCACTTAAAGCACTGGTTAGAAAAAGCACGGATTAGTTATAATTATTCTATTATGATATGAAGAGGCCGTTCTGGTCTCTTTTTCTATCTTTTTGCCGAAGAACCATTTGAAGCCTACTTTTTAAAAGTTTGACTGGGGCTGTAATCACGATCCTTTTAACATTCGGTATGTTTGCCGGAATCTTACTGAAGAAGCATTACTTTAATTAAAACTATATAAAAAACCACGACAAATGGTCGTGGCTTTATCCGTTCTTCAGTATCTCATCTACCGTAGCTTCTACTTCTTGTCGAGATATTTTTTCTTTACCGTTCTTTAGTGCATGAAGAGTTCGATGTGCTAATGCTAGAGGAATCCTACAGAATAGAATAATATTTTTCGTCTTAATAGATCTCATGTATTCATCTGCTTTCGCCAGGTTAAAAGATGCATATTCAAACATGTCTTCTCTCGTCCAATTTTCCGGGAAAAATTGGACACCCCGTTCCTTGTCTTCATCCATATTACGTAATACATTTATTGCTTGAAGACCTCTGCCATAGCCGATTGCTAATTCATGGTCTGTTTCCGTATTATCATACCAACGCCAAAAATCAGAAAGCATCACACCAACTAACCCAGCAACATAATACGTATAATCATCTAAATCTTCTTTTGTTTTAATCTGCCAATTCTTTTCTACCCAATCAGCCATACCATTCGCCATAATCCTAGTTGATTCTAACACTTTATCCACAATATCTCGAGGACAGAATTTAATCCAATCCCCTAGTCGCTTCGTTACTTCAGGTAATAAGTCATGATGAGGTGCAAGTAACTGCGAATACGCATCATAATTAAAATCGGCTTTTAGTAGTTCACTAGTTGAACGTAGTAAATGTTGTTTTGACTCCGAGTCCAGCTGTTCATGATCTTCTATTTCGTCTATTGCTCGCATGCAAAGGTAAGCAGAAGCAACCGTCTTACGTAAGGTTGGTTTTAAAAGCTTTATCGGTATATAGAAAGTTCTACTAGTTTTTTTAAGCATTTGCATTGCTTCTTTTTCTAATCTCGCCACATCATTCAAGCTGGTAAATCCTCCTTAAAAACTAACCCTCAAGTTTGTTTGTGTCAAAGGGATTCCATGAAAGCTATATCTCCTTTCTTAGAATCCCCCTTATCTAAACAGTATATCTCGTACTATTATTTTACGCTTTTCCTATTTAAAGTATAACAAACTTTTCGGGATCTTGCTTGAATATACGTCTAGTAGACAATAATGGTTCGTCATTCTTCAACACGCATATCCTCGCCTGTATTCACAACGAGACCACCTGCTAAAAATCCTCCCCATTTCACCAAAAGACTTCTAAAGCTACGAAACACGTTATCTTCATGGTACCTTTTTACTAGAAATGGACTATTTACTACAATCAAAAATGGCATATTTCTCCTTCTTCCTCTATAATGAAAAGAAAAAAGGAGTCCCAATTATATGAATTCAGATAATAACTTCATCAAATTCCTTGGGGGAAAAAATATAGTATTTGTCCTGGCAGTATTAATCTTGATTGGGATAACAGTCTTGATATATAACAAGATTTCATTTATCTTTTATCCGTTAATCGTAGTCTTATCAACTATTACACCACCAATCATTCTAGCATTTGTCGCCTTTTATCTTTTAAATCCAATTGTTGATTTACTTGAAAAGATAAAGATTAAACGAATTTGGGGAATTGTGATCATTATTATCGGAATTGGCGGATTGCTAACGGGATTAATTCTATTGATTGCACCGGCAATTGAAAAACAAATTTCCGATTTAATCCATACTTTTCCACATTATGTACAAGAACTTTGGGTTGATATAAATGACTGGATTCAAAATAATACGCTACTTGCACCATATTATGATGAGGCATATAACTGGGTAGTTTCTAATTTCAGTAATATTCCAGGCGTTATCGGTACATATGTATTAGATGCCTTTCAAGGTGTACGAAGTTTTGCAGGTACGGTTACGAATTTTATCGTCGCTTTAGTTACTTTTCCATTTATTCTATTTTTCCTATTAAAGGATGGAGATCGTTTCAAAGAATATAGTTTAAAACTATTACCACCAAAATACAGAAAAGATGCAAATCGAATCTTACATACGATGGATGCACAAGTGGGATCCTATATTCAAGGCCAAATTATTGTTGCTACTTGTATTGGTGTACTACTATATATTGGCTATTTAATTATCGGTTTAGATTACGCTATTACACTAGCAATTTTAGCTGGTATCTTAAGTGTTGTTCCATACTTGGGACCTACACTATCCATTATTCCGGCTGTAATCATAGCAATTGTAAATTCACCGTTTATGCTACTCAAGCTCGCCATCGTTTGGGTGATTGTCCAATTCCTAGAAGGAAACCTAATTTCACCTAATATTATGGGAAGAACGATGAAAATTCACCCATTAACTATAATGATTGTATTACTAGTAGCTGGTAATTTATTTGGATTACTCGGGGTTATTCTAGGGATACCAGGATATGCCATTTTGAAAGTAGTAGTTTCCTATATTTATGAAAAATTTAAAGAACGATATAACCGTTTTTATGGTGAGAAATACGGTGCTTATCAGAGTGAAGAAAAATAAAAAGGTTGGCAAAGGGAGCATGCTCCTTAAGCCAATCTTTTTATTTTCCCGTCTTCTTATGCTACATAGTAAAAGTTTTATTGGGGTTCGCTGTTCTCCACAAAAAAGTCCATTAATGCATTTACTAAAACTTTATTCATCTCTGCGAAATACAACCATCGATAAAATCCCTAACCCAAAGCCCACAGCTCCGCCAGCCTCGATATTATGAAAGAATAATCCTACTCCCATTCCAGTAAATAAAAAACCAAAAAAGGCTAGACCACTTTTCACATAATTCATAGTAAGAACCCCCAAACATAATGTCATGTTCATTATATTCAGGGGAAATAATTTGGTTAATTTTTTACTTCTTCTATTGGTAAAGCATACGTATTATCAACCGTTACATTCTCTGGAATTCGAATATAGAAAAAGCGGGACCCAGAATAACCAAAACCTGATTCATATTCTTTTAAGAACTGTACTACAGTAAAATTTGGTTCCGCATATCCTAATTGAATTAAGGTTCTATCCCCTTTTACTTGAAGTGAATTTTGTTCCAATTCAATATTTACATCTGGTATATATTCACTTATGTCGATTGCAATGGAATTCACTTCCATTACTTGCCAATCCGCTATAAAATATAACTCAACCTTATCAACTAAATCATTTGTTCTTTCAATTAAAAAAGGTTCCTCATAATTAAACGATTCCAAAGATAACGTATTACTTGTCAACGGGAATTCCCAACTCTCAGAAATATCTGTGGCATCAAATGTAGAGAAATTGCCGTCAAGAGCTTTTTGATATAAACTGTTTTGCCAATGATTTTCAAAATTCTGATCCACAACTACGGCTTCCGATTTAGGAAGTAGTGATGAAAATAACGTCGATATGAATAAAATAGAAACATAGCCAATGATTATCCACTTCGCCTTGTCAAACGTTACTGGTTTTGTTTTATAACGCTTGTTGAGAAGGATAAAAAAAGTAATAATCCCTATAATGAATAGTATTGGTAGAAAAGAAATCATACCCGTCATCTAACCTCCAATCGATTGGAAAGTAATATTGCTAAACTTCCACAAATAAGGATGGTAATCAGTGATTTAATTACAAATAGAGGAAAGGATTGTTCTAAGAAATAAAACCCAACGATCTCACCAAATCCGAACCCACCTTGCTCTAGGTAGCCGATTGCAAATAGACAAATCGGGATTAATAATAAAAATAACTTGCTAACCTGGACCATCATACCAATTAGATATCCTGTAATGGCAAATAACAAAACATATAAAAACGTAGACACTAAACCTAACCCATGGTGGAAAGGTTCTACGGACTCGCCTAGCGTTAAGAAAAACTCAACATCACTTGTAAAGTAAACAACAATTTGAATTATCCCGTTTGATAAAAATGCGGTAACCGCTCCTACTGTACTTATAGTGATGATAAATAAAATATTGGAAAAATTATAAGACAATCGGTTAGCTACGAATGTAAAATCGTCCTCACGATAGGCTTTCGTTGAAATTAAAATTGCATTCATAAATGCCCAAATCAGTGTAAATCCGATAACTACATTAGAAGAATAAGATTCCACTTCAATGGAATAAAAACCATTTGATACAGACCCTACTGATGCAGCTAAAGTTGCAATAAATATCCCGAGTACCTGTGCAAGAATCAATGCGAGAAGAACACCAATATAAGCCTTTAATTTATATCGAAGTTGCTTCATTACAATATTAACGAGACTAGTGTTTGTTAAAGACATCATCTATTCCCCCTTTCGTTTGATTCGTGAGATAGACGCATAAGTCACTAGGAGTAACTGATGAGACCCCTATTCCTAATCGTTTCATTTCATTATGTGAAAAGTTATTCCGAACCACCACATAGCAATTATCTGATTCCATATTTTGTTTATGGAGAACCTCTTTATTTTCTATTGCTTGTAGCACATCAACAGGTCTCCCACTCAATCCGACCGCATATTCTTTTAATTCATCAACTGGCAGATGTAAAATTGCCTTTCCCTTATCAAGTAATAAGACATCCTCCAATAAATCCTCCAATTCATTTAAATGATGACTTGAAATGAGGATAGTGCGTGGTGATGTTAAATAATCTTTTAACAACGCTCGATAAAAGTCCTTTCTCACCGCCGTATCCATTCCGGTAGTCGGTTCATCTAATATGGTTAACGGGCATTTCGCAGAAAGACCAACTATCACATTGAATGTACTCCGTTTACCTTTTGAGAGACTTTGATGATTATGATTTAAATTAAAATTAAAATAGTCCATCAATCCAAATGCCAGATTCTTATCCCAATTCGGATAGAATTTTCCAGCTTCTTCTAAGAGCTCATTTAATGTCAATGTATTCGTAAAACTCATCATGTCATCTACAAAGATTGAATTTATAGACACATCCAGATTATTAAATGGACGCTTGCCTAATACGCTGACCTCACCTGCTGTTTCACGCCAATAGCCTGCAATTATTTTTAGTAACGTTGTCTTTCCTGCCCCATTTCGGCCAATAAGCCCAGTAATCGTGTTTTCTTTGATAGATAAAGAGAGATGATTTAATGCTCTAAAACTACCATACTGTTTTACTAGCCCATTACATTCCACTACATTCACAACTACTCCCCCTTTTGTTCCTTCATAATATCTTTCAACATGTTTAATAGATCTTCTTCCTGGACTTGCAGTCTTTCTGCCTCTTGAACTGCTTCGATTAGAAGTCCTTTTAATTTTTGATTTTTACGTTTTTCTAGAATAATCCCCATTGCCTCATTAGCTACAAATTTTCCTAAACCGCGCTTGTTATATAAAATACCTTCTTCATAAAGTAGGTTTAACCCTTTTGCTGCAGTAGCTGGATTTATTGTAAACATATCTGCAAGCTTATATTGGGAATATACCCTTTCATCAACTTTCAGGTTACCAATTAATATTTCATTTTCTATCCATTCGGCAATTTGAAAATAGATTGGTGTCGTACTATTCATATTTAAAACCATATCGGACCCCCTAACCAACATAGTGCATTAGTGTTGTAATGTAGTATATATTACATTTAATATTCTGGCAAGAAAAAAATGCCCTCTATTAGATAGAGAGCATCTGCATTCTTTATTATTAGATAACTTGATTATAATGTTGCTGTTACATTGCTTCCTTTTAACTTAGAAGCATTCTCTGTTTGAGCACTGCCCTTTTGCTTCCTCAGCAGTTTTGTGTGAATCGTTAGATACACTTTGTGTGGTTCGGTTAATAGCTTGTATCCCTGTATCAACAAAGTTTATCGCCTACTAGCACCATTTAACCTACCAAAAGTGAAGTTACAATGTCTTTCTTATACTTCTCCCCATATTGTCTTTGTATAAGCAACCCTTAATCCTAAACGTTCCATATTATTCGCACTCGTACTTGCAAATTTAGCTTGTCCTACTATAAATTCTACTTTTTTATTCCATGCTTCTATTATCCTTTCGATAATGAGGGCACGATGAATTCCTCTGTTTCGGTATTCGGGAATGACGGAAGATGCCGCTAGCGTTGCCATCCCATTATGGGTAAACAAAACCCCTATGCCTGCTGGTTCATTATGATAGCTTGCCATATAAAAATCCCAAGCTCCATGAGAATATAAGACTTGATTGTTCTGTGCAATTCCCTCTTTTATAAAGCTAGGTAGCCCAAATCCCTTTACATACAAGTCAGCAAATAATCCAAATTCATCTGCTTTCAATTTTCTAATAGAAATAGATTGGTCTTGCCCTCCAATTACCCCCTTAGCCTCTCCGTATAAAACACTATGAAATCCCTTTTGATAGAATCCCTTTTTAGCTAATGTAAATAACAACTCTTCACTGCTAGATGCAGGTGTTATTTCAAATTGAGCCGGAATATTTTTATCCTTATAATAATCTAGAATCCTATCAATCTCTTGAATGTCTTCCGAGGTAAGCCCTCTTATAGTATTAAATGCTGGGCCAGGAATCCCTTTCGCAATAAATGCAGTTGCATGGCCAAAATCCGTTATTTCAACACCCATTGGATTACCTGGTAAAGATTGAATGGCAGAAAGTCTTGATTTTAGCCCATCAATCTCTGAGACTTCAATTCTTCTCGCTAAATCCTCTGTTAGCACGGAAACCATAACCTATCCCCTTTCTAATCAATCCCTACAACCTTACTTCTTCTTTCTAGAAATACAACATCACGCCAAACACCATGCAGTCTTCCTACCCGTTTCCTTGTGCCAACTACTTCAAATCCTAAACGAGTATGTAGCTTGATACTACTCGTATTTTCAGGGAAAATTAATGCTTGCAATGTCCAAAATCCCGCTTCTTCACTAGACTGAATTAACTTTTCTAATAATGAAGAGCCAATCCCCTTTCCGCCACTTGCACTGGCAACATAAATACTTACCTCAGCCACACCACGATATGCTTCTTTATGAACGGATTGACTTAAAGCAGCCCAGCCAACAACTAGCCCATCTATTCGTGCTACATATCGGCAATTCGTAAGGTGACCATGATCCCATTCCTCCCAAGTTGGCGGTTCCGTATCAAATGTGGCATTTCCCGTGTTAATACCCTCGATATAAATTTCCCGTACAAACTCCCAATCTGCTTCTGTCATTTTGTCAATTACGATATGTTTAGTTTCCATATATTCACCTGATCACTTTCTCCATTTATCCAAAAACGTCTTACTTCTAAATTTCCGCTTAAAAGAGAAACAACGAATTAATTATTCTAATCATAATCAATTCGTTGTTCAATGAAAAGTAAAATTTTATTTTTTTCTTGCCTTTATAAATCCATCTATAACATCCCATACTAAACCAATTAATAGTATGATTACGACAATTCGTGTGCTATTTATCCAGATAGATTCGGCAACAGAATAACCCTCTGAACCTTCTGTTACTACCCCCGCTTGAACTAAGTCGCTCATAAATTCAGGATTCCAGAATGCCTCTCCTGTGATTAAGAAAAGTATGACCGCCATACTAATTAGGTTAATGATAAAAGTATAGGCGACCAATTTCATCGTCCATTTACCTGAAATGAGTTTTATGCATTCCTTTACAATAAGCACAGCAAAGAATAACAAAACAAATGGTAGATAGCTTGAAAAAGTAGATTCATTTAAGAAAGGAACAACCTCTCTAAACTCATCTTGGAAAACATATATACCAAAGAAGTTACTAGAGAAAGCAAAAAACACCATTACGATAACGTAAAAAATTATCCCGATAACTGGCTCTGAACGTTTTATCTGTCTCCTGCGGTCAGGTATTTCTGGAAGTAATGCAGGATTCCAAGTTTTATCCAAAGCTAAATCCTTCGCTTTAATCCCGCCATAGTACTCCGCTAAGGCAAAACCAAGGACAACCCATCCAACAGCCTGTGGTATGGATGTAACCAGAGAAACAATTAATCCAACAAAGCGATCCAAAATCTCAACAGGATTTATGATGGTTTGTATAACAAAAACAAGACCAAGTCCGGCTACTATCGATATCAATACAATCTTTAAGACAATGAGAAATGGTTCAAAAAGCTCTGGACCGATTAAATAGCTTTTCTTTCCTCGGTATTTTTGAGCCATTTCCCTTGGGCTACCTAATTCCAATAAAACCTCTTCTACCACTTTTTCATTTTTATTGTTACCAACGCGCTCCTCCAACATATCCTCAATCAATCCGCGAAGCTCAATAGCGATATCTTCACGCTGGGATTGTGGTAGCTTCTGGGTAACTGCATAAATATAACGTTCAATCATCTCCATTTTCCTTTTCCCCTTTCACACCAATTAATTCCTCCAAACTCTTCACCATGTTCTCCCACTCTTCACATAGTTTTTCGTAAACCGACTTACCCATTTCACTTAACACATAATACTTCCGTGGCCTTGCTTCATTGGTATCCCAGCTACTATCCAAGAGGCCTTGTTTCTCTAGTCTTCTAAGTAGTGGATATAATGTTCCAGGCTCGACTTGAACTCCCTTATCATTTAATCGCGTCACAAGCGAGTAGCCATATTGCGGACTAGAAAGCTGACTTAATACACCAATCGTAATCGTTCCTCTTCGCAACTCTAGCATTAACTTATCGATATGTTCTTGTTCGTTCATCTTGATCAACTCCTATTTTCATTATATTGTATGTCGCACACTATTGTAAAGTGCATATTATTATTTTATGTATTATATCGTTAGTTACATATCAAATTTGTGATAAAGACCGTTTGACAAATCCACAATAATTCGCTTACATGGAAGTAGACATAAAGAAACGGAGAATCATTATGAAAATATATGTAGACGCTGATGCAAGCCCAGTAAAAGATATTGTCATCTCCATTGCAAAGGAATATCAAATCCCGGTAATATTAGTTAAAAGCATTAGTCATTTCTCTCACGATGAAAAAGTCGATGGTGTAGAAACGATATATGTGGACACAGGGGCCGATGCTGCTGATTATCGGATTATGCAGCTTGCGGAAAAATCTGATTTAATTATTACACAAGATTATGGCCTTGCTTCCCTTGGCCTTGGGAAAGGTTGTCTTGTTTTACACCATAAAGGTTTTGCCTATACGAATGAAAATATCGACCAATTATTACAGACCCGTCACTTAAGTGCCAAAGCTAGAAGAAGTGGTCAAAAAACAAAAGGCCCAAAACCTTTTACTGATGAAGATCGTAAAAAATTTAAAGGATTATTGGAATATACGATTCAAAAAAACTTAAATAGAAGGGAGGGTAAGGAGTAAAAATGGAAATTACCACGAAAATGAAAATATCAGCGTCTGCAAACAAGATTTTTGAAGCAATCGTGGACCCTGTTAAAATCGGAAATTACTGGTTCTCATCAAGCTCTGATAAATGGGAAGAAGGCAAAACGATTACATTAAGATATGACGAGTACAAAGCTGAAGGAGTTATACAAATCTTAAACGTTATAACAGATAGGGAAATTGTTTTTTCTTGGGGTAGTGAATCTAATGAAGAGACCATTGTTACTATCAACTTTATCGAGAGCAATCCGACAAGTACCATTATTGAGATTACGGAATCGGGGTTTAGCGAGGAAGATCCTGAAATTGAATCCAAGATGCTCGGTCAAAAAGAAGGCTGGGTTTATATGTTATGTTGTTTAAAGGGCTATGTAGAACATGGCATTCAAGATATGAGGGCTAATTTAATGCATTAAAAAGATGATAAAGCCGTTCACAAGGAGCGTTTTTATCATCTTTTTTCTTATTTAATTCTAATATGACTAATAACAAACCTACTTTTCGGTAAACTCGGAAAACGTCTCATACTAAATCGTAAATCCTGTTTCGGTACGTCATATTCGATATCATTCACTAGGAAATCAATTGTCTCTTTCATTAATTCAATCGTGAGCCATTCCCCTGGACAACGATGACCACGATAGTAATCGCCACCACCTTGGGGGATAAAGTCATATAGATTCTCGTCTCGATTTTTAAATCTTTCTGGGTCAAACGTGTAAGGATGTTCCCAAATGTCTGGGTGATGATTCGTACCGTAAATATCTAGTAATACTAGGTTTCCCTTACGAAAATCATGTCCATTCCAAAGAAAATCATCACGAACTCTCGCAACAAGTATCGGGAAAAACGGGTAATAGCGTCTTACTTCTTGGACAAACAACTCATAATATACACTTGGTTTCGTCCGAAGCTTTTCTTTCTCAGCCGGATGCTCGTATAATGCCAATGCACCAAAGGTAATATATACTGCTACAGCCACAATCGGCCGTAATATATTCAATAATTCCACTGCAACCATTTGCTCATTTAGTAGCTCCCCATTTTTATCCTGATACCAGGACATTTTATATAGTGCTGTATCTTGAGGAGCTTCTATTACTCCATTTCGTACGTCTTGTACCATCTTTTTCAACCAATTTTCCGCACAATTTCTTGCATTTCTTCCCTTCCAATGTCTAGCGCCTAATGCTCCCCCACTATCAAACATTGCTTCAAGTTCATTTGTCCGCTTTTTAACTTCATCCGCACCAAGCGGTACACCAGCCCATTCGCACGCAGCCTTTGTTAATAACTGACACATCTCACCATAAACTTGAACCTCTTTTTCCCGCGTCCATTTTCCTACCGAGTCGTTCAATAGCATCCTCATCATCACCTTTATATCCTCCAGTCGCTCCCTTGTCATGAGCGACATAAACAATTCCTTCCGGTGACGATGATTCTCACCATCCATCGTTTGAATTGCATGCTCTCCAAACAACGTTTGCCTTAACCGCTTCGGTGCAGCACCTTGCCTGATTAACTTTCCCTCGTCGTAGAACATCTTTACCGCTTCTTCTCCAGCAACACAAATCGCCTTCTGCCCACCTAGCATCCGCGTTTCAAATATATCTCTACCAAACCGATTTCTACGGTTGGTTATGTATTGATATCCCTCAAGTAATAATTTAGCCGTATTATCGACACCTTTATCTATGGGGATCTGTTCTCGATATGGCATATGAATCACTCGTTTCTAAATAGTAATTTACCTTGTTAGTCTGTTATCCTGCAAAATCTTTATACACAGTTAATTCATTTTCACTCCAAAGATAACTACTTTATAATAGAAACAGGTGGTGACTGTATGGCACGTGAACGTAAATTTACTAAAGATAATTTATATACTACTTCGAAAAAACTACTATTAAATCATGGCTATGAAGGCTATACCTTTACATTATTGGCTAATGATTTAAATATATCTAGAGCAGCAATATATAAATACTATGAGAATAAAGAAGAACTCCTAAGTGAATATATGCTCTTTGAGTTACGAAACTTTATAAATAATCTTAAGTTGATAAATGAAAAGGATACTTTCTTAGATCAGTTTCATGCATTAATTGATATTCTGTTTCAGGATATGAGTATATATCTTATTCGTGACATTGGTATGCAGATTCAAACAGTTAATAAAAAAGTCGCTAAAAACAAGGAAGAATTAGAAAAATTACATAGGGAACTGTATAGTTCGTTACAAGACTTCATAGATATAGGAAGAAGAGAACAAATGTTAAGAGAAAACATTCCTGACAGCTTAATTCTAGGAATAATTTTCCAAACAGTTAATATTCCGAACACAAGCGGACTTCCTCATCATGAATGGGTGCAGATTCTGAAAGATGTATTAAGTCACGGAATGTTCACTAAGTGTAATTGACACTAGTGTAACTTTGTTGAATTATTAAAAATAACGGGATTTCTCGTTGTTTTTTTCTCTAAAGTCACACTAGTGTTACTTTAATTAAAATAGAAGGAGTTATTCTATGAAAAAAATATTAAAACAAATCACGGATTATGTTTCCACTACAAAAGGTATGTGGGTAACTCTATCAGCTTGGATAATTATGACTCTGATATTAACCTTTGCTGCACCAAGTGTACGGGATTATCAGGTCACAAGTATTGATTCTTTACCTGACGATATGCAATCTGTCATCGCTAGCGAAAAGATTGCTACTTACTTTGGTAATCGTGACATACTTCCAGCAATACTAGTTTTACAATCAAAGGAGCAAGTACAACTACAAGATTTAGTAACCATTACCAATCTGGTTATTGAAGAGGATATAAACGGAATCAAAGAAATTGTTCCGATAGGGATGCTGCCAGAACCCGCAACAGCAAGCTTCTTCTCGGAAGACCGTAGAACTGCCATAATTCCTGTTAACTTGGATTCCGAACTAGATAATCCTGAAATAAAACACACGCTCGAAACAATCACAAAAATTGTTGAAGAGGAAACTGAACTTACCGTATCGATAACAGGTCCAGCCGGTATAGCTGTAGATACAACAGATCTATTTACTAGGGCAGACATTGTATTAATTCTGTCCACAGTAGGGATTATCCTAGTATTATTAATTATCATTTATCGCTCACCTTTAATAGCTTTGATTCCTTTATTGGCAGCTGTATTTGTGTACCAAATTGTCACACAGCTTCTTGGGGCATTCGGTAAAGCAGGACTTTTAATGAGTGCACAATCCGTTTCCATTATGTCTGTCCTGTTATTTGCAGCTGTAATTGACTATTCCTTATTTGTATTCTCTCGATTCAGGGAAGAATTAAAACATTATGAGGATAAGCATACCGCTATGAAAATGGCTATGAGAGGTACTGGTTTACCTGTCTTTTATTCTGGTGGGACCGTATTCCTAGCCATGTTTATACTTATATTTGCGGAACTAGGAGATTATAAAAATTTCGCTCCAATCTTTGGGACTGCTTTATTCGTCATCATGATTGCCTCGGTGACCCTTGTGCCAGCACTATTTACCATTTTTGGACGTAAATCATTCTGGCCGCTTATCCCTAAAGTAGGTGAAGAATCTGTAAAACCAAACTCGATTTGGAGTAAGGTAGGCAAGGCTGTAACGAAAAAGCCAATCGTTTCCATTATTGCTGTTGGATTATTTATTTTAATTAGTGCAAGTTACAATGTGAATCTGAAGTACGAATTTGATCTAATAAAATCTTTTCCGGAAGATATGCCCTCTAGGGTGGGATATGAAATATTAGAGAAAGAATTTGAAGCTGGTGACCTCGCTCCAACGACCGTATTAGTCGAATCCAATAAAGAAGTTACCGAGGATAACACGCAACTCCTCCTTGAGAAGCTTCAATCCCAAGAGCATGTAAGCAACGTTAGGATGGAGAGTCAAACCGATGATCAAAAGGTCATTTCTTATCGTCTTACATTCCAGGACAGTCCTTATTCGATTGAATCTATTAATGCATTAGAAACTATTCGTGAAGAAGCTGATCAGATTTTAGAAGCTAGCAATATCGATGGGACGATCTACTTTGCAGGAGAGACCGCGTCTTCACTTGATGATCGTAATATAAACGACCGGGATCTCTTCGTCATTGTCCTGCTAGAAACACTATTAATCTTTATCATGTTAATCTTCCTAACTAAATCCTTTAAGATGCCTGTCTATATGATGGGAACGATCATCGTTTCTTTCTTTGCGGCTTTAGGGCTAGGTATGTTTTTAACTAATCTACTCTTTCATATTGATACGATTAGTACACGAGTACCAGTATATGCATTTATTTTCCTAGTTGCCCTTGGAATTGATTACAACATTATTCTCGTATCAAGATTTATGGAAGAAAGACAAAAGCACTCGATTAAAAAAGCAACAGAAATTGCTGTTGCAAATACTGGTGGCGTTATTTCCTCTGCCGGGATCATCTTAGCTGCCACATTTGCAGTACTGATGACACAGCCAATCCAATTATTATTTGTATTTGGGTTTATTGTTGCAGTTGGAATTTTGATTGATACATTCCTAATTAGAGGGGTATTGCTACCGAGTTTGATTGTTCTGTTTGAAAAAGATAAGACGGAGGAAGAGGAAACGAATAAGTAACTGGCTTTATAATTGGATACACACTCCCCCTTTGATAAAATTAACTTATATCAGTTATTCAAAGGGGGATTTTTTTATGAAAATCGTATCAATCGAACCGACACCAAGTCCTTATTCGATGAAAATAAATGTAGATGAAGTGATGCCTGATGGTAAAACGCAAAACTACAAGTATGGTGATGATTTAACCAATGCCCCTTCCTATATACAAGAACTATTTACCATTAACGGGGTGAAAGGAATTTATCGTGTGATTGACTTTCTTGCACTAGAGCGTGATGCACGAACACCATGGGAAGAAATTTTACCAGAAGTCAGACGCACGCTTGGTTCAGTGGAGGAAACGGAAATCAACACGAATAAAACCCAAGCTTCAATTGATGACCATTATGGTGAGGTAAAAGTTTACATCCAAATGTTCCGCTACATCCCAATGCAAGTAAAACTGGAAGAAGGAGATACCGAGGCACGATTCGGTTTACCTGAAAGGTTCATGAACGCCGCTATGGAAGCATCTATAGCATCGGACAATATGTTATTGGAACGTAAATGGGTCGAACAAAACCCGAGATATGGTGACATGAAGGAAATTGGTAATGATGTAGTAGAAGAAATCTCTGCTTCTTATGACGATGACCGTTTAAAAGAACTTGTCAAATATGCACTCGATAATAAAACAGCTCCAACCCCATGGAAAAAGGTTACACTCGAAATGCTTGATAACCCGGATTGGCGTGAACGCTATGCCGCGCTTGACCGAATGGATCCAACTATCGATGACTTAGCCGTTTTAGATAAAGCTTTAGATGATGAAAAAGCATCCATTCGTAGACTCGCAACGGCATATCTCGGCATGATTGACGATAAGCGAGTACTCCCTTTTTTATATAAATCACTACAGGATAAAGCGGTAAACGTACGGCGTACCGCTGGGGATTGTTTATCTGACTTAAGTTTTATAGAGGCAATGCCGGAAATGATTCAAACATTAAAAGATACAAGTAGATTAGTACGCTGGCGAGCAGCGATGTTCTTATATGAGTTAGGTGATGAAACTGCTATTCCCGCCCTTCTTGAAGCACAAGATGACCCAGAGTTCGAAGTCCGAATGCAAGTTAACATGGCTTTAGCCCGAATTCAAGGTGGAGAAGAAGCGAAAGGCTCGATATGGCATCAAATGACACAAGTGATTAATAAAGATAAACAGTGAGGAGCAGAAATTATGAAAGTTAGAGAGGCAATTCCAAATGATGCCAAAAAACTTGCAGAACTTATTTTACAAGTAGAGGCTAGTTCGGAATATATGCTTTGGGAGCCTTATGAAAGACAAATTTCTCCAGACAGTCAACAAAAAATGATCGAACGCCTTCAGGAGTCTGAGAATTCTACTATTCTAATCGCGGAACATGAAGAGCAGTTAGTCGGTTATCTATTTGCAATTGGAGAAGATGCAAAGCGAAAGAAGCACTCCGCTTATCTCGTTGTCGGCATTCACCAAGATTATAGAGGAAAAGGTGTTGGAAGTTTGTTGTTTGAAACGCTCAACCAATGGGCCAAGGAGCAAAAGCTTCATCGTTTAGAATTAACGGTTGTAACAGAAAACGAAGCTGGGGTATCCCTTTATAAAAAAATGGGGTTTGAAGTGGAAGGTACGAAAATAGATTCTTTATATGTAAATGGATCTTACTTAAATGAATACTATATGGCAAAAATTTTATAATCAAAGCAAGCAGACTCATTCTCTACTAGAACATAAGTCTGCTTGTTTATTTACTTATCTATTATCTCCTTTATGCGTTTCTTTTCCTCTGTTTTATCCAAATACTCAAAGAACCCAATCAAATTCCCCCAAGGGTCAGCAAAAGTGCACCACTTAACAGGAACCTCTTCCCTCGAATGAATCTCCACACCTTCAATCCCTAACTGCTTCCATTTTGCACGACACGTTTCTAAATCTTTTACACCAAGTCTTATCGGTCCACTACTTTCAGCAGGGGTTCCTTCCCCTACTTGTAGCCAGCTTCCAGGAACAAGCTCCCATTCGGCAAACCCTTCATGGGGTATAAAGTCAGGTTCCTTGTCTAATAATAATTGGTACCACTGAAGTCCTTTTTCAAAGTCAGACACGCGAATTTGGACAGTCATTTCAAATATCATTTTATCCACTCCCATTTCTTAATCTAAGCGAGGTTATAACAATGAGGAAATATATACTGATGATACTTAGTTTCTCTGTTTTATGCTTTGGAATAGCAAGCTTCCATACACCACTAGAGGAAATATCTGCTCAAGAAGAGCCTTCCTATGCAAAATGGGGACGTCTCGCTATGCAAAAGGTGAAAGAAAAGTATCCAGATGCTAACATCGTGGATTACTTACATGTTGGTCGAAAAAAAGGCATTGAAAACTCAACAGAAACATTTAAGCTATGGCTTGAGACACCTAAAACTGAATTCGGTGTTTTTATCGATATAACCTTTGATAATAACACGGAAGAAATAGTTGATATTAAATATAGGGAAGTCTCTAGTTGATAATCATCCAATTAAATGGCCCGTTCTAAATGACTGGGCCATTTATTGAACAATTCTCATCACTTATTTTTTATGTTCAACCTTTACAATCTTTCCTACAATGTCTTCTTTACTTATAAAACCCAAATGACGACTATCTATCCCAATAGCTATATTGTCGCTCAACACAAAATACATTTCTTCCGGAACTATAACTAATGGTGAATTTGGAGTTATAATTTCCCCTATATAATCTTTACTCACGTCAATACCATCAACTAATACTTGATTATCTTTAATCTCAACTGTTTCACCTGGAAGTCCTATGACTCTTTTAACATACATATCCTTTTGGTCAACATAAAAGGCTATCATATCACCTCTTTGGACAACCTGATTTTCATAGTATTTCTCATCAATATAAATGATATCTTTATGGCTAATAGTTGGTTCCATAGAATTACCTTCTAACTCCGCTTTCACATAGGAAAGGTTTTGACAACCACTTAGTATTATGAATAACAAAGCAAATCCGATGAATTTCTTCATTCTCATATAAACAGACTCTCTTTCCTTTATTAGTTAACCTATATATCGACTTTAAATCTCTTGTGTTAATAATTTTTCGACAATTAACCTCTCTATGTTATCTTTTTCTATCTCTACGTATCTACCGGAGACATACTCTAAACAGAAAAAAATGATTCTGCTATAATTAACAGAATCATTTTGGAATATATATTAAACAACCCATTCATTTAAGGAGACTTCATTATCTCCGAATACCTTTACTATCTCCTTGATAAATATTTCCTTCTTGAAATCTGGAAAAAGCTCATCGACAAAACACAGTTCGGAGTTGGAAGACTGCCACATTAAGAAGTTACTTATACGTCTCTCGCCACCTGTCCGAATAACCATATCAGGATCTGGTAAATCCTTTGTATACAAGTAATTTGCAAAAGTCTCCTCATCTAACTGCTCAATGGAAATCTTATGATCTTTCGCATCCTGTAAAACCCGACTAATTGCTTGAACAATTTCACTTCTACTACTATAGTTTAAGGCAAAATTCACAATCAGCCCCGTATTATTTTCTGTTTCTTCCATCGCTTTGATTACCGCTTTTTTCGTTCCTTTTGGAAGGTTTTCTATATCCCCAGAAATTAGTATCTTGATATTCCGCTTCATAAATTCAGGAAGCTTTTGATTAAAAAATTTAATCGGCAAGTTCATCAAATAATTTACTTCATCCTTTGGTCTCTTCCAATTTTCCGTTGAAAACGCATATAGCGTTAAAATTTTTATCCCCATTTCAGCACTCGCATCAATCAACTCTTCCATCGTTTGCGAGCCTGCATAATGCCCTTCACTTCGACTAAGCCCTCTAAGTTTTCCCCAACGACCATTTCCATCCATAATAATAGCGACATGATTAGGAATAGTATTCATTTGGCTCCTCCTTACTTTAATTCAAGCTCTTGAAGTCTTTTTACCACTTGTTGTTTCTTGAAATTAAATGATTGCCATGTATCTAAACGAAGATGTTCGATCATTTCTTTTCTGTGCTCTAACATAACGCTTAATTCTGGATAATTCGGGTCTTTTTCATATAAGGTAATTAAACCATCAATACCTGAGTAGGAAAGTGAATCTAAGTAGTATATATCGATTTTCCCTGTTTCCTCATATCGATTTAAATTGTTATCCACGATGACCTCTTCCAAGTTGATCGTATTCAGACCCGTGTAAAACAACAATCCTGCGATAATATAGAAGTGGGCAATAGATATCCCTTCTAACCAAACGCGAATTAATGTATAAGCAAAAATAACCATTAAGAACAGCATAAATGTATGAGCTAAAATTCGGTCCAATGTGAACCCATAAGCTGCTTCATAGGCACTTAAACGAATATATGCTGAAGCAAGCATGAACCCACTAGCTACAATTAACAAAGAATACATTGCCTTCATAAAAAAGCCATACCCTTTTTTCCCAGCCTTCACAAGCTTCAAGCAAATTAATAATAGCGTCCAGTTAATTACCGTAACTAATACTAACTCAAAAAAACCTCTTCTGGCATACTCCGCATACGTATAATCTTCATGAAGTGCATCTCCAAAGAAATACGTAAATTGAATCACTACAAACAATAAATAGATCGCATTTAGCAACACTAAAATAGTTCCAGCAATTACACTATCCCATGTAACTTTTTCCGATTGAACTGTTTGTCTTCCTAAAGGTAGAACATACCGTTTCTTTAATGTTTGGAAAGCCCCAAAGAACAATAAGGATAACATTAACGCTGCGCCAAAGCGGAAGAAATACTCCAGAAAGTTTAACTTCAATATAAATTCTGGGATTTCCATCATAATATTAGCAAATTTCTCATCCGCTGATATTAATAATATGGTTATAACGATTAACAAAGGTACTCCAACAAATAGCCCTTTTACAATTCTTTTTATCGTATTACTAGTTTCGTTACTCATTTGTCTAAATAACGTTCGTTTGAAACTAATCTTCAGCCATCTTTTAACATAACTAAATGTTTGCGATATCTTTTGTACAACTCGGTTAAAGAAAACAAGTGATACCCAATCCACATGGTTCGGGGTCGTAATTAAAACAATATGAACAAATACGAAAACCGGAATCACGAAAATATTTATACCGTAAAAAAATTCATTATCATAGAATAAAAATGACGCAGATAAGACCCAAATCATGACCATAAGTAGCAAGCCAATTCGTCGATGGGACACTTTAAATCCTAAGCGATAATACAGGACTGCATAAAATGCTGCGATAAAAATCGGATAGGATATTCCAATTACACCATGGAAGAAGCACAGTTCAGCCAATATACCGAGTCCTAAACAAATTAATAAAAATAAAAAAGTTCTTTGCCGTTGCTTCATTTATTTCACCACCATTTAGCCTTTCTATATACATAGTTTTTCTAGGTATATAAACATAAGAATTTGTTGATACCACTAGGTTAGGTGCTAAACCGAAGCTTTCCTCCCCCAGCGATATCCAATCCAACTTATCGGATACAACACAATCGTTAAGACAATACACGCTACAATAAATGGTCCACTCAGTAATGGCTGAAACCAGTCACGGGGGATAAGCTTAAATACGATTAAATACATTAACACAAGATTTGGGATGATTGCATATGTAAAGGTTCTGCGAAGTATTTTCAATCCACCGCTACCAAATTCTTTTCCAATCTCATACCCGAGCAAGCCCCAAAATGCCATATACACCATAATAATGATGGAAGGTACTGCCGTTAATCTCTTCCACAAAACTTCTATCCACTCAACGTGATACACATTATAAATGATCGTAAGGATAATTCCACCAAGAAAAATAAGAACATTTAATATAACAAACAACAGTTGCATCTTCTTTGGCGTTACTTTAGCTTCATCTTTCCAAATTGCTGCAATCTCTTCAGGTGTTCCTAATCGCTTTACAATTTCATGATAGACATCCTGAATATCCTCTTCGCTCAGAAGTTCATAAACATGGGACCTGTATTCCGCGATGATTTCCTCTTTTTCAGGATGTTTTCCAAGAACTTGATCAAGCTCTTGGAAAAAACGTTTATCACTGGTCGTCACGATTCACTTCTCCCAATTAGACTATTCATCACCTGAACATATCGATGCCATTCATTTGTCTTCGCTTCTAATATTTTCTTTCCTTCAAGCGTAATACGGTAATATTTACGTGCAGGACCCTTTTCTTGATTTTGCCAGTAGCACTCAATATATTCCTGCTTTTCTAGCTTATGAAGTGCAGGGTATAGCGTTCCTTCCTTCATCTGCAAGTTATGGCCGCTGCGATGATCCATTTCCTTAACAAGCTCATACCCATACATATCACGTTCATTTAATAACTGTAGAACAAGAAGCGATGTGCTTCCCTTTACTAGTTCACGATCAAACATTTTTTCACCTACCTAGAATTATTAGGTAACTATACTATATAGAATTCCGAGGTATATGTAAAGTCTAAAATTGAATTTATTTTACCTTTGCATATATACATGTATCTCGAAGCTCTTTCCCATACGCATCTAGACTATCCTGACGTAATATACCTTCTAATTCAAACCCAAGTCGCTCCGCAATGGCACGACTTTTTACATTTTTTACGTCACAACGAATCTCTACACGGTTTGCTTTTAGTTCACGAAAAGCAAACTCTGCAATACCTTTTGCAGCCTCTGTCATATAGCCTTTCCCGCTATAGCGCGTATCAATCCAGTAACCAATCTCGAATTTACGCACATCCCAGTCAATGCGATGCAGTCCCGAATTAGCGATTAAAACACCTGTTTCTTTATGAAAGACTAATAATCGCAAATCCTCCCGATTTAAAAAATTCACATGCGCTTCCCGGATATTAATTTCGGCATCCTCTTCACTTTCTTCACGCTGTGCCCATGGCATCCAAGGTAAAAGCTCATTCTTTGAAGCTTGCTTCGATTCATGAACTACCTTCCCGTCACCAGGCATTGGCATCCGAATGTGTAGTCTTTCTGTTTCAAATTCACTAGGAAAATCAATTAATATTGGATTCATGAAAGTACCCCCTATAGGTTATAGTATGGTTGATTAATAGATTTCAGCGCACTCCTCAGGTGCTCACATAATTTTTCCTGTTTATTCAAAACTTCTAAATGTAACAGGAGACTTCTTAGAAATTGTTTTAAATTAGTTCTTTGGATGAACGGCTTTGTATTATTTTGGGAATAATTCTGCTGTAATTCAATCACGATATTGTCTATCTGTCCATATAAGAAAGATGGATCAATCCCCTTTTGAAGTACAGAAATAATGGGAATAACCATCCGCTCATCTTCTTCAAATAAGAAATAATCTTTATCAAAGCTCATTTTCTCCAATATAAGTAGAGCAATTTCTTCCAATCTACTTTCTTTTAATTGCGGCTGTTTCACCAGTTCATCGAGCGTATCTGCAATATGGGCAATACTATGTGCCCATCCCTTTTCTTCCACAAACCCACGAACATCTTCTTCCTTTTTTACATAGTCGATGATTTTCCTAGCGACGACATCCATTTCCTCATCTGATATAAAGGTCTCTTTCACATTAACAAACAACAATACCGCTATGATGAGGGAAGAAAAGGACCTTGTGAAAACCGCATCCTCATCGTCTTGATTAATCCGATAAAATAAATGTTTTTCATCTAAACAAACGGTTACTATTCTATTCAATTCTGGACGTGGATAATGCCCATTTATGATTAGGTTTGTAAAACAAGGATAGATTAAGGAATCACGCAAGATTGGATCCGTGTTACCAATATGCTCAAGCATTGCCTCGGTTATGATTGGTACCGGTAAAGAACTTAGGTTTTGAAAGTTGGATTCCTTATATTGGCTAAGTATTGATTTTAATTCATTTGCTTTCATCGAATTCACCTAACTTTCATTATGGTGCTACTATCTCCACTTTTATTCGGTCTGGGTCCTCAAAGAAAACCGCATAATGATTTGGTCCACCAGCATGCGGATGCCTATCGGAATAGAGAATTGAGACATCCTTTTCTTTTAGTTGATTTGTAATCTCATCCACATGCTCTCTTGAGTCCGCATAAAATGCTAAATGGTTTAACCCAACCTCTTTTCTATGGTAGGAGGATTCCAAGAATTTCTTTTCTGTCTGAACAAAAACTAAATACGTATCCCCTAGCTTAAAGCTTCTCCCCGATTCCCAGGATTGAAAAGGTTCATAGCCCAATTCTTCTAGAAGTTCACCCCAAAAAGCAGTACTTTTTTCTAAGTTAGATACATTCAATTCAATATGATGTAACATTCCTCGCATGATTTATCCCCCTATTTTGTATTAATCTTATACAATTCTATTTTCCGTTATGAAAATCCTTTTTTTAAATGGAATTTAATACGGCTTTTGGAGATATCAGCGATTTATTCCGTTTTATTAGTGCTTTATGGCTTATATCAGCGGAAATTTTTTATTTTGCAGCGCTCACAAAAATTAATCAGCCGTTCTTCCCAAAATATCAGCGAACGCAAAAAGAGAGTTAACCTAAGTTAACTCTCATCCTATTTAGTGACTAGCAGCTTTTTCCAATCCACCTGGCTTGTTGTAATTTGCAAGCTTATCCACTAATTTATTACTTTCATCATTCAATCCAACGACTTCTACTGTCACACCATTTTGATGATATTTCTGTGCAACCTTGTCAATTGCACCAACACCAGAATCATCCCAAATATGTGCATTGGATAGGTCTAATTTTACTTCCTTTACATCTTCTTTGTAATTAAAGCTCTCCACAAAGTCGGTAACAGATGCAAAGAATAGTTGTCCAGAAACTCGGTAGACTTTAACTTGACTCTCATTACTTACTAAAGTAGAAACTTTCACTTTAGAAATCTTAGAGGCAAAGAAAATGGCACTTAATATAATACCTACAAGAACACCTTTGGATAAATCATGTGTCAATAATACAGTAACGACTGTAGCAACCATGACAATCGTATCCGTAACTGGTGTTTTAGCAATATTTTTAATCGATGACCAATCAAATGTACTAATAGAAACCATGAACATAACCCCAACTAGAACTGCCATTGGAATTTGAACTAGTAGTCCATTAAATACTAGAATAAGTGTCATTAAAAAAGCACCGGCAACAAAAGCAGATAGTCTACCACGCCCACCAGATTTCACATTAATAACAGACTGTCCAATCATGGCACAACCAGCCATACCACCAAATAACCCAGACACAATATTCGCGATACCTTGTCCACGAGCTTCTTTATTCTTATCACTCTTCGTATCCGTCATATCATCTACAATAGAAGCGGTTAGGAGTGACTCTACTAAACCAACGATCGCAATCGATAATGCATACGGGAAGATAATTTGTAGTGTTTCAAAGGTTAGTGGAATATCTGGGAATAGGAAAATTGGTAAAGTTTGCGATAGCTCACCCATATCTCCTACTGTTTTCACACCACTTCCAGTGAACATCGCAATAGCCGTAATAACCACAATAGCTACTAATGGTGCCGGAATTACTTTTACAAATCTCGGTAAGATATAAATAATAGCTAATGCTCCTGCTAGCATCGCATACATTTCCCAATTAGCACCTGTAAAATGCTCTAACTGAGCCATAAAAATCATAATCGCTAGTGCATTCACAAAACCGATCATAACCGAACGGGGAACGAACTTCATTAAACGCCCTAACTTTAAGACACCCATTACAATCTGCAGAATACCCGTCAAAATCGTTGCTGCTAATAAATATTGCAAGCCATGTTCTGCTACTAACGTCACCATTAATAATGCAGTCGCACCTGTTGCAGCGGATATCATACCGGGACGTCCACCAACAAATGCTATCGTCACCGCAATAGCAAAGGAAGCATAAAGCCCAACCATTGGGTCTACACCAGCAATAACAGAAAACGCAATAGCCTCCGGAACTAGCGCAATAGCAACTACGATACCTGCAAGAATATCACCTCTGATATTTCCAAACCATTCATTTTTAATACTTGCTAAATTCATGATACACCTCTTTTTCCTTATTATTTTATTGACTTTCGACTCTCACGAAAGCCGGGGCCGTAACAAACAAGAGGTATTATAACGAAATATGACAGTTTTGTGAAATAGCCAAGAAAGCGGAAACATGCTACCTTATCTTCATTTTCCTCAAAATATCTTTGAATTAGATAGGGATATGCTATAATAGAAAATAATTTCTAATAGCCTATGTAAATATTAGGAAATTCAGCATTTCAATAGTTAAATAGAGTGGTAGAGGAGCGTTCCTATGTTTAAAAAAATCCTTTGTGCGGCAGATGGTTCAGACCATTCATTACGAGCAGGCGAAAAAGCCTTTGAACTTGCAAGTCTTAGCCAGGAGTCAAAAGTTGATATTATTTATGTCGTGGATCCGAAGCACTCTAAAGAAGAGGTACTGAATAACTGGGGGAAAGATACGGAAGATGCACGGAAAGAAAAACTCGCTCTAATAATTCAAAAAGCGAAAAAATCTGGTATAGACTTTGAGGTCGTTTTCTTAAATGGAGATCCTGGCCCTACTATCGTTAATCATGCAAATAAACATGACTATGACATGATTGTCATTGGAAGCCGTGGGTTAAATTCCTTCCAAGAAATGGTGTTAGGTAGTGTTAGTCATAAAGTAGCGAAACGAGCAAATAGTCCAGTCTTAATTGTAAAATAACAAATTAAAACTTCCATTTCTGGGAGTTTTTTTGATTCTTTGCATATACATATCTTAATCCCGAGTTATTTGGTAGGATAAGATTAACAAAAGGAGAAAGCGAGGGTATAGTATGTCCAACAAAATTTATATCATTCACGAAAATAGCGAGTGGACTGACCATCTCACCAAACGATTAGATGAACTAAACTTACCTTTTGAGGAATGGTTTCTAGATCAAGGTATGGTTGACTTAAGCTCAATCCCGCCAGATGGTGTCTTCTATAACCGGATTAGCGCATCATCTCATACGAGAGATCACCGTTATGCACCAGAGCTGACGGAAGCAGTACTTGCTTGGTTAGAACGTCATGGTCGTAACGTGGTGAATGGAACCCGCGCACTTAGGCTTGAAGTAAGCAAAGTAAATCAATATATGGCCTTAAATGCCGCAAATATACAAACCCCTAAAACAATAGCTGCTGTTGGAACGAAACAGATCATAGAAGCAGCTAAAAAGTTAAATACGACTCCCTTTATCACGAAACATAATCGTGCAGGAAAGGGTCTTGGTGTTCAACTTTTCCATACGATTGAAGCATTAGAAGCTTATGTAAATGGCCCAACGTTTGAAAAGCCTGTTGATGGAATAACATTAGTGCAAGAGTATATCCAAGCCCCTGAACCATTTATCACTCGTTGTGAATTTGTTGGAGGAAAATTTGTATACGCCGTTCGAGTGGATACGTCTGAAGGATTTGAGCTGTGCCCAGCGGATGCATGTACTATTGAAGACTTATTCTGTCCGGTTGGGGAAGAAGTTGAGAATAAGCCGAAGTTTCAAATTATCGAGGACTTTAATGACCCAATTATCGCTAAATACGAGCATTTCTTAAAGGAAAATAAAATCCAGGTTGCTGGAATAGAATTTATCAAAAGTGAGAACGGGGAAATCTATACGTATGATGTGAACACAAATACGAACTATAACTCGGAAGCGGAGAACCAGGCTGGTAAGTACGGAATGCTTGAGCTAGCGAAATACCTTGGTGGACATTTAGGGCTTGTAAAGCTATAACAAAAAGCAGTTCATTCCTTAATGACGAGGAGTGAACTGCTTATATCGTTATTCCACTTTACTCGTTTTCACCATTTGTCTAGCAACTAAATAAAGGACAAGCGTTAGGACGATTATAATCGGAATCCCTTGATACCAGACATTGCCGTTTTGGAATAGGATTATCTCTTCCGGAAGTAAATATTGGAATGGGTTAAACCATGCGAGTGGATTCCAAGAAACAAACACAGTTAGGAAATAACCTAGGACCAATATAACCAACAAAGCAAACAAAGTAGGTAATATATTTTTAAATAACAAGCTAAATAATAAACAGAGCGAGATAATCAAAACTACTGTAACCGTAGTAACCAGAAGCGATAGTGTCATGTATTCCGATATTGTCATAAATCCAACCACCTCATTCTTTTCGGCAATTAAAGGGTATTCAAATGTACCTTTTTCCCCAAAGAACAATCCGATAAAATAGGCAGCTATAAACATCACAAAGGTTGTTAACAAGTAGACAATGACGGAACTTAAAAACTTACTCGTAATAATATGCGTTCGTTTTAATGGTTGTGTAAATAATAAATTAGCTGACCGATTCTCGAATTCGGAAGCTAGAATGTCACCTACCAAAAGCACCACTATAAGAACTGCCCCTAGATTAACATACAAATCGACCAATTGTTTCATGAAATTCGGCAAGGCAATACTGAATGTTTCATGTTCTGGCGGGATATTTTCAGCAATCAGCTTCTCATTTAAGGCGATCATATGATGTATCTCTCTAAAAGTGAGAGGATGTTCTCCTTCTGCCTCTTTGTATTCTATTAGCCTATTTAAATATTGATTTTCAAGTGCTAGCTTAGACTGCCAGTCATCTGATTCAATCATGGAACGCATCTCATAGAGCGTATTTACCATAGAACTATTAATTAGTAAACGTTCCTGTTCTTCCTCATTTTCAGGGTCATCTTTCAATATGGCATTATGTACCCTTGAATTCCCATAACTTATTTCTAACAGCTCATCTACTTTCTGACGTGCCTCTTTTTGAATATACGATTCAAACAAAATATTTTTAAAAAAGAGAAACGCTATCACTAACACTAGCCCAACCATCACATACCAGAACTTTTTACTAAAGATTATCTTTTTCAACTCAAAAGCTAATAATCTCATAAAGAAAGCTCCTGTTCAAACAATTCTCGGTAACGCTTCTCTGCCCCAACCTTCTGATTCTCAATATCTTGAATAGCAATATTATGTTCATATAATTGATTGATAAATGTCTGAATATCCACTTCATTTTCTTCAAATTCTAGTTGGTTTTGCTCGTTTACTGTAAATAGCACCTTCTGTTCATTCAAAATGGTTTTCGCCTTTTCTACATCATCAACGGTAATTAAATATTTTTTGGTTGCAAAGTCTTGTAGCGATTCTTTCAGTAATGCTCCGTCTTTCATAAAGTAAATCGTATTCGTTAGCCGGTCAATCTCATCTAAATTATGGGAAGAGACGATAATCGTTGTTCCTTCCTTATATAGCTCAAGTAAAATTCTCCGCATATTAATGGCACTTGTTGGATCTAAACCATTCAGTGGTTCGTCCAATAATAATAGTTTCGGTTCATTAATAATTACCATAGCTAATAACAGATGCTGCTTCATCCCAAGAGAATAATTGCGAACCCTTTTTTTCAGATAGCTTTCCATCCCAACCCGCTTTGCTACTTCTCTTATTTTAGAGGTTGGTAGTTTTTGAACATTGCAAATAAATTTCAAATGGTCATAACCTGTTAAACTTCCATATAAAATACGATTGTCCTGCAAATAGGAAACATCATGAAACAAGGAAGCATCTGTATGTTTTTTACCGAGTAGTTTTACTTCTCCTTCATTAAAAGCAAGTAGATTTGTCATACAGTTTAGTAACGTAGTTTTCCCTGATCCATTAGGTCCTACTAAGGCAATAATCTGAGGTGTCTCTAATTGAATATTAATTCCCTTTAGAACCAATTGCTTCTTATACCGTTTTTTCAAATTATTTACTTCTACAATCATGATACACTCCCCCTCACTTCTCTAATTACCAAATTTCGCTTGCACGACCGAAATAATATAGGTCACCAAGATAAGAATTAAACTGGATATCCCTAATGAAACCATGCCGCTCGCAAATGAGATTTGAAAGTTTTCTATACTTAGAGCCAATTCATTCGTGAGTATTTTCGAAACGGAAAAATATTGAAAAGGGATATACTGCGCAATCCCAGATATTGCAACTTCACTCCCTATTCGAATCCCAACATATAAGATGACAAGCGTTAATCCTAGAGCAATTAATACCCTTCTCGTAATGACTGAGAACAAGAATAAAATAGAATAGCAGAATAATAGAAGCATGAAAAACAACCCCGATGCTTTAATCAAATACGTCCCCATTCCTATTAAGGTAAATGAACGGTCTTCCCCATAAACTAGTACCGGGTACTCCCAGTCACCGATTCGATCAAATATTGATCCCATTAATAGTGAAATCACGACAGAACCGAAAAGAATAAGTACCGTTAAAAGCATGACCGTTATAAATTTGCCGATTAGAATATTGTCCCGATGGATTGGTTGGGTACGTAATAAATAAATCGGACCATTTCTACCTAGCCCTTCTTTTGTTACTACATCACCAAAAAGAAACAAGAAAAATACAGCACCTGCAATTCCAAATAATAAATTAAAAAAATGATAGATAAAATGGACTCCGGTAGAGGAATATTCCGTACTTCTCTCCTCCTGAAGTTCTATCGCATCCTCAGGCTCCATCCCCTCCACACTAGAAATTCCCTGATCATAATAGGTCATCCAACTATATAGATCAAGGGGAAGTATTGGTGTTACTTCTTTCTCCTGCATCCATTTACTACGCTCCACAAATGTGTTCGCTGAAAAATGCGTAGGATATGTATAAGTGTGAGTTTGATTACCATATTCTAGTTTGCCAATTAGTTCTTCTCCACTAATAATTTCAAGCTGCATAAGCTCATTCCAGTTATCTTGTTCATATAAAGCAAGTTTGTGTTTGTCCTTTTCCAGCCATTCTTGCCAAAACTCCAAATCACTTCTTAGAGCAGATGATTCTGACTCGTCGTTAGACTCTTCCAATTGATCTTCTATTTGTTGGATATATGATTCGGTCGTCTTTATGGTGGCCTCTAGCGATTGTGTAATATCCTCCAGACGAGTTGTATTGATGTAAATATAGATGTAATACATAACAAGCAATAATAAAAAGCCCAACATTAACAAGCGAAAAAATGTTGATTTAAATACTTTTATGATTTCAAATTGAATCAAGCGAAACACGATACCACCTTCCTCTATTTTAATTACCGTACTTTTTATGAATTTAATTTCCATTTTAATGGTATTATAACATATTGTAGACAATATTTTGAATTGTATTTAAAATTATACTATAATAAATTTAATAATTTTGAAAACCATGAAAGGAGGAGAACAATGAAGAAAGTATCGTTAATTTTAGCTTTACTATTATTGTCACTAATCTTAATTGGCTGTTCGAACGAAGAGAATGAGGCATCGGAAAGTCAGGCACCTAAAAACGAAAAATCGGAATCCGAAAACGAAATTTCCGAGAATGAATCAATCGCAGATTCTGAGGAACCATCACAAGACGAATCTGATAGACCACTTGTACCTTTACTCCTTAGTTTATCTAGTGAATCTAGCGACAGAGGTACTGCAGGAATAGTAGATGTGTGGTGTTTTGGAGAATCTGAAGATCCATGTAACCTTTCCCCAAAGCCACCTAACGAAATCCTGTCAGGCGTCCCTCCCCTTTCTACAATACCTGAAGAAATAGTTAGTCTTGCTTGGGCATTTGAGGGTCCAACCCCAGACGGTAGATTATTTAATCCGGATGATATGGAGCTTAAACAGATTAGACTAGGAGAAGAAGAAATGGTAGAAGTAAGAAATAGGCAATTTACAGCACCTACTGAGCCTGGAAGATATTATTACTCGCTAACTGTAAAATGGAATAACGATTTAAAAGGAGCAGCTCATTATGCTTTTTCTGTGTCAGTTCGTTCACAATAGGAAGGATGTATTTGTCACTTATTAAAATAAGTGTCAAATTTATACAGATAATAGATTTACGACCATAGAAAGGGGAGAGCGATGAATAAGAAAGTATGGTTAATCTCAGCTTTGCTTATGATGTCAATTATTTTAATTGGATGTTCTAGCGAATCGGATGAGGCATCGGAGAATGATATATCAGAAAATGAATCACCCACAGATCAACCAGAACAAACAGAAGCTACAAGTTTTAAAGTAATTACCCCTCCAGACCTTTATTTAGTCTATGACGGAAGGATCGACGCTGCAGGAAAGGTAGACCAGTGGTGTTGGGAAAAATCTGGAGAACCATGTAACATTACTCCAAATCCACCAAATGAAGTTCTGCAAGGATTTAAAGCTCTTTCCATAAAACAAGGAGAACCATTTAAGCTTTCCTGGACATCCAATGATTCATCTCCAGACGGGCGAATATTTAGCTTTGATTCCATTGAAGTTGAGCAAATTAGAATGGGCGAAGAAAAAATGATTGAGGTTAAAAATAATCAAATAATAGCCCCTACTGAGTCTGGAAGATATTTTTACTCTGTTACTTTAAAATGGACCGATAGCTTAAAGGGAGAAGCACATTATGCATTTTCACTTGCAGTGCATCAATAAGAATTAATAAATTATTTGTGTCACTTATAAGTAAGTGGCTTTTTTCTTTTGCATTAGGGCAAAAGCAGTTCATTCCTCTAAAAGAAGTCTGAACTGCTTCTCGTATTTATTCTACTTTACTATTCTTCACCATCTGCCTAGCAACGAAATAAAAGACAAGCGTAAGGATAATCATAATTGGTATTCCTTGATACCAGACCCGTCCATTTTGAAACAGGATAATCTCTTCCGGAAGTAAATACTGGAATGGGTTAAACCAAGCGAACGGTCCCCATGTGATGAATGTAGTTAATCCATAACCAAGCAATAACGTAACCAAGATACTAAAGAGTGTAGCTAATGTATGTTTGAAGAACAAACTATACAATAAACAAAGAGAAACCACCATGATTACACTTATAGAAACTACCGTAAGTGCTATCTGTATATACTCTGCTACTGTTAAAAATTCTATCGATTGATTGACTTCCATTAAAATAGGATAGTTAAATGTCCCTTGATATCCAAAAACATACCCAATTATGGCGGTTACTACTAATAAAAATAAGGTTGTGATGACATAAAGAATAATGGAACTAAAGAATTTACTTGTAATTATTTGTGTACGTTTCAATGGTTGAGTAAACAATAAATTGATAGTTCTATTCTCAAATTCCGAAGACATAATTTCTCCGATTAATAATAAGAAAATAATAATGACTCCCAAATTAACGAACAAATCGACTACCTGTTTAATAAAATTCGGAAAGGCTCTACTATACGTTTCATGTTCGGGTGGAATATCAGAGTCGAGCAGCTTTTCGTTTAATGCTAAGGAATGGGAAATTTCCTGAAAGGTTATCGTGTGCTCCCCACCTTTTTCTTTATACTCTTTTGCAATTGAATAATACTCATTCTCTAGTCTTAGTTTTTCCCGAAATTGATTTGGAGCTAGAAAATTCCTTGTTTCATATAGATTGTTTACCATAGCACTATTCAAACGCCTGAGTTCTGCTTCCTCTTCGTTATCAGGGTCATTATCAAGGATGGCTTGGTGAATCTTTGCATTAGCAAAATTAATCTCTAATAGCTCGTCGATCCGTTCACTAGCATCCTTTTCTATATACGATTCAAAAATAATATTTCGCGCCATTAAAAAAGCTACACCAATCACTATTCCAAGTAATATATACACGAACTTTTTGCTAAACAAAATCTTATTAAGTTCAAATGACAGCAGTTTCATGAGGAAAGCTCCTCTTCAAACAATTCACGATAACGCTTTTCAGCGCCTACTTTTTGCACTTCAATATCTTTAATCGTAATAGCATTGTCATTTAAACTATTAATGAAACTTTGCAGATCCACATCTGTTTCTTCAAATCCTAATTGATATTGATCCGTTACGGTAAAAGGAATTACTTTTTCGTGTAATACCCTTTTAGCCTTTTCTATGTCATTCACTGTAATAAGGTATTTTTTTGATGAAATATCTTGAAGTGATTCTTTTAATAGAGCACCGTCCTTCATGAAATAAATTGTATTCGTTAATCGATCAATCTCATCTAAATTATGTGAGGATACGATAATGGTAGTTCCTTCCTCATATAATTCTAGTAAAATCTTACGCATATTAATCGCACTTGTTGGGTCCAGTCCATTTAGTGGTTCATCCATTAGTAAAAGCTTTGGCTCATTAATAATTACCATAGCCAGTAACAAATGCTGTTTCATTCCAAGAGAATAATTACGAACACGCTTTTTCAAATATTTTTCCATCCCAACCCGTTCTGCAACCTCTTTAATCTTAGAAATATCTATTTTTTGCACACTACAAATAAATTTCAAATGATCATACCCAGTTAGATTTCCATAAAGGATACGGTTATCCTGTAAATAGGATACATCACGAAATATCGAAGCATCTGTTTGTTTTTTCCCTAATAGCTTAACTTCTCCTTCCTGAAAAGAAAGGAGATTTGTCATACAATTGAGTAAAGTAGTTTTCCCAGAACCATTCGGACCAACCAATGCGATAATCTGTGGTTCCTCCACTTGAATGTCGATTCCTTTTAGCACCATTTGTTTTTTATACCGTTTCTTTAAATTATTTACCTCTACAATCACGTCACCACTCCCCTTTCTTTAATTACCAATTTTAGTTTGAACAATAGAGATAACATACGTTACAACGAATAGGATCAAACTAGCAATACTTAACGAAATCAATCCGTTCGTATAGGTGAGGTTAAAATTCTCTAAGGTTAATGCTAATTCGTTAGTTAAAACATCAAAAACGGAAAAATATTGAAATGGAATGAAGTGTGCAAAGCCCGAGGTTACTAATTCCTCGCTCAATTTAATCCCAATAAACAATGTTGCCAGGGTTAATCCTATTGCCACCAATACACGTTTAGTTAAGATGGAAAATAGAAATAGAATAGAGTAGGAGAATAATAGAATTAATAGAAACATTCCAATTGCTTTAACTATTAACACTCCCATACTCATTAGCGTAAATGTTCTTTCTTCCCCATAGATGACTACTGGATAATGCCAGTCACCAAATCGATCAAAAATACTACCAACTACAACCGAAAAGACAACGGCACTTATCAATAGGAAGAAACTAACTAAAATTGTTGTTAAATATTTGCTAGCTATAATTTTATGTCGTCCGATTGGTTGAGTTTGCAATAAATGGATCGGCCCATTCCTCCCTATTCCTTCCTTTGTAACGATATCTCCAAATAAGAAAAGGAAGAAGACTACGCCTATAAAACTGAACAATAGACCTAACAATCGGAAAAGGTAATGAATACTTGTTGATGAGTATTTGTTACTATTTTCTTTAATATATTCCATGATGTTTTCAGCATCTGTTGCACTAGTACTTCTAACTTCTCTATCGTACAATGTCATATATGAAAAATATCTATCCCACGGCAATAGAGGTGTAATATTCCTTTCTTGCATCCATTTACTCATCGCTACATAAGTTTCTAATGTAAATAAGGTCGGATGTGTATAAGTATGGGTCTCATTCTGATAAAGCATTGTACCAATTTGAGGTTCAGTATCCTTAATCTCTATCTGTAGAATTTCATTCCAATTTTCTTCTTCTAATAATTCTACTTTTGATTGTCTATCTGCTAACCAGTTCTCATAAAACTCGATAGATTCTTCAATTGCTTCCACCTCTGAACCTTCAGCAGATTCTAAGGCAATTCTTTCTTCTGCAAGTGCTTGTTCCGTACTTTGAATGTCCTCTTTTAATGGTTTAATTTCATCCTCAACACGAGTTGTGTTGACATAAACAAATACATAATATGCAATAAAAAATACGAGTAATGCCACCAATAATATGCGAAAAAAGGTGGTATTCCACACCTTCTTTATTTCAAATAAGATTAGCTTTAACAAAAAATCACCCCCTTAATTCTAATTACTGCACAATGATCCCAAATACATAGTAAGCCTGACCTACTACATCACCGTCCCATTTCAGTTTCATGGAGTAATAATATCTACCTTTTTCCATAGGGGCGGTTATGTTACTATTATTAACTTCTACTTCATTCTCCTCACTTAACCTAATCTGCGTTAATTCAATTTCATCAGGAGAGTAAATATGATCGGATTCGGGTATCCCAGTGGTGGCTATTGCAAAGCTAAATTCCTCACCCGGCTTTACACGTAAAGGCGGTGACCCATACAACTGTTCTTGTGGCGGATTTGGCTCTAAATTACAAAGGCTTTCCTCTTTCCAACACCAAACATCGAGAACGACCAACGTTGACTCTTCATCTATTCCTACATGAACATCTGGAGGTCCACTCACACTGTGACTCTCTCCAACTGCAGGTTCACTTTCATTACCATCAGGTGACTCTTGGACTTCTTCATTCAATCCTATTAATGCTGGGTTTTCCGCACATCCGACCAAAGTAACTACTATGATAAACAAGAGAAAAAGGTAACATTTTTTCACTTTAAACACTCCCATAATTAACTGGCATTTAGTTATATTCTGAACCTTTTAAAAAATAGTAACATAATCTTAATATTTTTGAAATATTGTTCTCCATTTAATTAGCTTGTTATGAGGAGAAAGAATGTTATCTTTATTAATATGGAACATTAAAACAGTAAAGCACAAAAGGAAGTGACTGACATGAATCAAGCTGAGGCTGCTATAGAATTCCAAAACGTAAATTACTCTACAGATGGGTTACATATTTTAAAAAACATCACAGGGTCTTTTCCTGATGGTAAAATCACCACACTTGTTGGACCCTCAGGTGCAGGTAAATCTACTCTATTTAAACTTTGTAACGGATTACGTTCTCCTGATTCTGGAGAAATTTTTATTAAAGGAAAATTAATAAATGAATATAACCCCATAGAATTGCGAAGAAAGGTTGGTATTGCTTTACAAAGTGCCACCATGATTAAAGGAAGTGTCTTAGAAAACTTAGAACTGCCACTTACACTACAAGACCAACACATTGAAAGAAATTTTGCGGAAGAATTATTGCATGACGTGGGACTAGGGGGAGATTTGATCGAGCGAAGTGCAAAGGATTTATCAGGTGGACAACGACAAAAGCTATCTATTGCACGTACTTTGGTGAATAAGCCAAGTGTATTATTACTTGATGAAATTACTTCTTCTCTTGACCGAGTGTCTCAACATGATATTGAGGAACTAATAGAAAAAATAAACCGAAAATACGGGACAACCATGATTTGGATTACCCATAACTTAGACCAAGCATTACGAATTGGCCATTATACATGGGTGATGATGAATGGGGAGTTAATTGAATCAGGAGAGAGCTCTCTGCTAAGGTCCCCTGAAGATAAACGGGTTCAGGAATTTGTTAAGGGGGAAATAGAATGAGCTATCTTACACTAGCATTGACGCTTATTTTCGTTCTAATCCCGCTTCTCTTATCTCGCACATTAAAACTTGAGTTAGAAAAAGATACCCTGATTGCAACGGTAAGATCTATCATACAATTACTTGCAGTAGGATATATTCTGCAATATGTATTTGATGCGGATCATTTTATATTCATTCTACTCATGGTTCTCCTAATGATAGGCGCTGCAACTCAAAATGCTCGAAAAAAAGGCTCTTCTATTCGCGGAATTACGTGGAAGCTTATCGTCACATTCGTTTTCATTGAAGTACTAACGCAAAGTATCTTACTAGGTCTACACATCGTACCACCAACACCACAGTACATTATCCCGATTAGTGGGATGGTTATTGGAAACTCAATGGTCCTTGGAATCTTGTTTTTAAATAGATTTACGGCTGAGGTTGAGAATCGACAGGATGAAACCGAGCTTATTTTATCTTTAGGTGGGACACCAAAACAAGCCATTCATACTCAATTAACTACAGCTATAAAAGCAAGTACTATTCCGACAATTGAAAGCCAGAAAACGATTGGACTTGTGCAACTTCCAGGAATGATGAGTGGCCAAATTATTGCAGGGGCTGATCCTGTTCAAGCCGTACAATTTCAATTATTAATCCTGTTTTTACTATTAACTACTGCGGTGGTTACGAGTATTTCACTTGGTTTTTTATCTTACCCAGCCTTATTTAATAAACGAATGCAATTCTTGAAATTTAATAGTTAACAATATAGGGAATCCTAGTCGGGATTCCCTTTACTTGTGTTTACGATTTGTTTTCCAATAGAATAAACATAACGAAATTTAAGGAGGTAGTCATGATGTCCAAAAAGATTCGAATTGGCAGAACTGACCTTGTAGTAAATCCTATTGGTTTAGGAGCAAATGCTATTGGGGGTCATAATCTTTACCCAGAAATTGATGAGCAGGTGAATAGAACTTTATTAAAAACAGCTTTTAACGAAGGGCTAGACTTTATTGATACTGCATTTACATACGGCATGGGGCGTTCCGAGGAAATCATCGGAGAGGTTGTGAAAGAATTAGGCAATCGCCAGGAGGTTATTATCGCGACTAAAGGGACGCAAAAGCTTATTGACGGAGAAACAATCGTTGATAATTCGCCTGAATATCTACGTGAAACCGTTGATGCAAGCTTAAAAAGACTTCAAACAGACTATATTGACCTATTCTACATTCACTTCCCAGACAAAAACACACCAAAATACGAAGCGGTTGGCGCATTAAAAGAACTAAAAGACGCAGGAAAAATTAGAGCCATTGGGGTATCTAATTTTTCACAAGAACAGTTAATTGAAGCAAATCAAGATGGATATGTTGATGTGTTACAAGGTCACTATAATTTGTTGAATCGCCAAGCAGAAAAAGACCTGTTCCCTTACACAATAGAACATGGAATCTCCTTTGTACCATATTTCCCGTTTGCTTCCGGGTTGCTTGCAGGAAGATACACGAAAAAAACAACCTTTAACGATTTTCGTGCTAACATGCCTCATTTCCAAGGTGAAGCATTTGAACAAAATCTTCAAAAGGTAGAGACACTAAAGGAAATTGCTAACGCGAAGCAAACAGAAGTATCCAACATAGTCCTAGCCTGGTACTTAGCCCAGCCCGCAATTGATACGGTAATTCCAGGAGCCAAAAAACCAGAACAGGTCATCCAAAACCTAAAAACACTAGATGTACAATTATCTAAGGACGAAATTGAAACTATCGATCGTACTTTTTCATAAGATTGTATCAACCATGTTCAAAGGTAAACGAAATACCCTATCACTTTTAAGTGGCAGGGTATTTTTTTCAATTAACCGGGGGCAGAGAAATAAAATATATATTAGCTAAGAAAATAAATGTGCTTAGAATCTCAACAATAGTTAAAGCTAATATAAGCTAATTTGACAATTCCAGACTTACCAGATAAAATATACTTAATTAAAGATGTTTTAATTCATAATAATCAAATTAAACATAAGAAGGTGTAAATATGAGCGAGAATCTTTCATTAAAAGCATTTGTTGTGCTAATGAAGGCTTCCAAGTCTCTACAAGAGGTCATCAAACATGACATTAGCAATCACGGAATGCGTACCTCTGACTTTGAAATTCTAGAAGCACTTTATCATAAAGGCAGACTTACCGTGAAGGAAGTTTCTGATGCCGTACTCATAAACACAGGTTCCATTACCTATGTGATTGATAAATTAGAGAAAAAAGGGTTGCTTGAAAGAAGCCATTGTAAAGACGACAGAAGAGTAGTTTATATTCATATAACAGACGAAGGAAAAAAGCTGATGGATGAAGTTTTCCCACAGCATCAACAAGTTATCGAAAATTTATTCGAAGATATTTCAGACGAAGACAAAGAAACTCTGATCAGAGTATTAAAACAAGTTGGGCAAAAAGCAGTCCAATAAAAGGCGGATGATTAACGATGAAACAGACAACAGGGATTCACCATATTACAGCAATCGTAGGTCACCCACAGGAAAATGTTGATTTTTATGCTAGTGTGCTCGGCTTACGATTAGTTAAAAAGACGATTAACTTCGATGACCCAGGTACCTACCACCTCTATTTCGGTAATGATGGTGGTCGACCTGGTTCTATTATTACGTTCTTCCCATGGGCAGATGCTTATCAAGGAAAAATTGGTGATGGACAAGTTGGTGTTACTTCTTATGCTATTCCTGAAGGGTCCATGGACTTCTGGGAAAAGAGACTTGCTAAATTTAATATTGCATTTACTAAGTCAGAAAGCTTTAGCGAAACAATTCTTGCATTTGATGATGTCCACGGGTTGAAGCTTGAGTTAGTAGAACGTGTACTAGGCGAAGTCAATAACTGGTCAATAGGAGATGTTACTCCTGACGTGGCAATTAAAGGTTTTGCAGGAGCAACACTTCTATCTGCCCGCCCAGAAGAAACAGCCCGCTTACTTGTTGATGTCATGGGACTTAAAGTGGTCGGTGAAGAAGGAGATCTCATCCGATTTAAATCTCTCGGAGATATAGGAAATACCATTGATTTGAAAAGGACGACATCTGGCAGAGGACAAATGGGTGTCGGAACTGTACACCACATTGCATGGCGAGCAACAGATGATGAAGATCAATTGGATTGGAAAAATCATGTTGAGAATAACGGTTATGGGGTGACCCCAGTACGTGATCGCAATTACTTTAATGCCATTTATTTCAGAGAGCATGGAGAAATTTTATTCGAAATCGCAACAGACCCACCAGGCTTTGCTCATGATGAGTCGTACGAAACTATGGGAACGGAATTAAAGCTTCCTTCTCAATATGAAATATACCGGGAAAAACTAAACGATCATTTAATCCCAATTGAAGTTCGAAATTTAGATAATTAGATCGGGGGTATTCAGAATGCTTTCCTTCCATCCAGAAAACCAAACAGAACGAGAAAATTATAAGTTGCTAGTCGGATCCATCATCCCAAGGCCAATCGCCTTTGTCACAACACAAGCTGCTGATGGGACATTAAATGGAGCTCCATTTAGTTACTTTAATATTGTTTCCTCTAATCCCCCTTTGGTTTCTTTAGCCATCCAGCGAAGGAATGGCATCATGAAGGATACAGCTAGAAATATATCCGAAACACGGGAATTTGTAATTCACATAGTGGACGAACAAAATGTGAATAGCGTAAATAGAACTGCTGCCACTCTTCCGGCAAATGAGAGTGAGATTACTTTAGCTAGCCTTACCCCTGTCCCAAGTAAGGAAATCTCTGTACCTGGCGTGCAGGAGGCGAAAGTTAGATTTGAATGTATGCTTGAACAAATGATTTCATTAGAGGGTACTGATGGTGAACCAGGATCCGAGCTAATTATTGGTAGAATCATAACCTACCATATTGACGAAGATATCTATGAAGATGGGAAAATAAATCCAGAGAAGTTAGCAGCTGTTAGTCGTTTAGCAGGTTCAAACTATGCTAAAGTCGGAGAAATTTTTTCTATCGAAAGGCCAAAATAAAAAGGAGCTTTTCATATGAAGCACATTTTTCAAAAGGGAACAAATCCCAATAAACCAACACTATTATTATTGCATGGCACTGGTGGAACAGAACAAGATCTTCTTCCACTAGCAGAAATGATTGATAAAGAAGCGAATATGTTAAGTGTTCGTGGTAATGTCTTAGAAAATGGTATGCCACGTTTCTTCAAACGTTTAGCAGAAGGTGTCTTTGATGAAGAAGACCTAATTTTACGCACTAAGGAATTAAATGATTTCTTAGATGAAGCTGCGGAGAAATATGCATTTGACCGCAACAATATCGTAGCTGTCGGATACTCCAATGGTGCAAACATCGCAGCAAGCCTGATGTTTCATTATCAAGACGCCTTACGCGGTGGTAGCCTGCATCATCCAATGGTACCGAGAAGAGGAATTACATTACCTAACTTAAGTGGTAAAAAAGTATTTATATCCGCAGGTACTAACGACCCAATCTGCCCAGCCCAGGAGTCAGAAGATCTTAAAGCTTTATTAGAAGATGCCGGTGCTAATGTTGAAATACATTGGGAAGATAGAGGTCATCAGCTAACTATTAATGAAGTGAAGGCAGCTCAGGAATGGTATAAAGGGTTGTAATATAAGAAAAAGAAGTCTTAAATGGGCTAACTAAGTACTCCCCCATAAGACTTCTTTTAATTTCGAACAATGATATAAATCATATAAACTACATAACTCAAAGCTAACAACAATCCCTCTTTCTTCCCCACTTTGTAATGTGTTACAGAAAAAAGCAATAAGACGAATGTTAAGGCAATCATAATGACTACATCAGTAAACACCTTATCATTTATTGGCAAAGGTGAGATTACAGCTGATGCCCCTAAAACAAATAAGACATTAAAAATATTACTCCCTACAATATTACCTAAGGCGATTTCACTTTCCTTCTTTAACGCTGCAGATATGGAGGTGACCAATTCGGGAAGTGAGGTACCAATCGCAATAATCGTTAGCCCAACTAATGTTTCACTCATGCCTAACGAGTACGCAATTACCGTACCATTATCTACTACCAAATCCCCTCCAACTACAATCATCCCTAAACCAATCAGTGTAAATATTATATTCTTACCCCACTTGAGGTCTTTTGGAATTGCTTCAGAAGTATTTTCCTTCCTATTTTTCAAACCAAGTTCGATGATGTAATACATAAATATCGATAAAAATAACAAAAAGATTAACCCATCACTTCGCGTTAATAAATTCGAATCTAGTCCCTGTAAGGCGAAATCACTCATTAAGATCAGCAACGCTCCACTAGCCAATAATGTGAATGGAATCTCCTTTAAGATTGTCTCCGTCTCAACCTTTAACGGAAAAATAAATGCGGCCACACCAACAACTAGGGATAAATTAAATATGTTGCTCCCTACAACGTTCCCTAATGAAACATCTGCACTTCCTTCTAAAGAAGCTATAATACTTACCGTAGCCTCAGGAGAACTCGTTCCAAAAGCTACAATCGTCAAGCCAATTAATATCGGCGGGACTCTTAATAGTTTGGCAATATTGGAAGATCCGGAAACAAAAAAATCCGCTCCTTTAATCAGTAATAAAAATCCAATTAATAATAGTATGTATTCCATCTTTTCATCCTTTGTATAAGTAATTAATCATTTCAATACTTCCCATTTATTATTCATCATAAATCAAAACCACCAGTGTGAACTGGTGGTTTGCTCTGCGGCTGGAAGCCTCTATTACCGGCCTCGGCCTTAAAGGCC
>NZ_JBFEGG010000004.1:0-260257 GCF_047228935.1 Ornithinibacillus jepli | reverse complement strand
AGTTTGTCTGTGATTGACACCTCAACCACAGGAAAGTTCTTAGCAAAGAAGCTGCTAGCTTCTGTAATTCTTTAATAGAAAAAACAGGGTATGTTTCTTCTTGACATACTGGTTGTTTCGTTCAGTTTTCAAGGAGCAAATCTTTGTTGTCGTTTATCAGCGACAACTTTTATATCATATCACGTTGACTAGATTATGTCAACAAGTTTTCAAGAAGTTTTTCACTTTCTTGGCCGCCTTCTCAAATCAGCGACTTTAATAATATATCATGTTTCCTGTTGTAATGTCAAACACTTTTTAAAAGTTATTTTCAATTACTTGTCGCTAAATGAATGATTCCATTTGAGCAACGGATATTACTTTATCATGGTTTATAACCTAAGTCAACACTATTCTTGAATAATCCTTTTGTCGTTAAATTCACTCTATTTACGCCACTACTAATTCATAATGTTACAAAGAACTTTCCTATACTATGTCCATGTTATAGGAAAACAATTCTATTGTTTAAGAAAAAATGCTATACTACTCATGTATAAAATAAGGAGGACAAAAAGGTATGGCTCAACTAGTTTATTCAAGTAAAATAAATAAAATCCGTTCTTTTGCCTTAATACTTATATTTGCTGGTATCGGCTTTATGTACATAGGTTTATTAGTAAAGAAAATTGATTGGTTAATGGCATTGTTCTTTCTGATAGGAGTTATTTCAATTGTACTTAGTACTGTAGTGTATTTCTGGATTGGGATGCTTTCGACTAAAGCAATTCCTATTATATGTCCAAGTTGTGAGAAGCCTACAAAAATGTTAGGACGTGTTGATGCCTGTATGCATTGTAAACAACCACTAACGATGGATAAGGATCTTGAAGGTAAAGAATTTGATGAAAAATACAATTCACGAAAATACTTAAGAGAAAAGAAGAAACAAAATAACAACACGAAATAGCATCTGCCCATTGGTAGATGTTATTTTTTTAGAAATGAGGAGTTTCAATGATTCTTATAATAGATAATTATGATTCTTTTACGTATAACTTAGTTCAATATATATATCAACTTGAACAAGAAATTGTTATTAGACGGAACGACGAACTGACTTTAGAAGATGTCCGTACTCTTAACCCATCTCATATTTTAATATCACCTGGCCCTAGTAATCCGAGTACTGCTGGAATCTGTTTAGAGTTGGTTAAACACTACTATCAAGATTATCCTATTCTAGGTGTTTGTTTAGGTCATCAAATTATTGCGGAGGCTTTCGGTGGAAGAATTATTAAAGCAAAAGAACCGACTCATGGAAAAGTTTCTTCTATTAAACATGATGGGAAGGGAATTTTTAAAGATTTAGCTAATCCTTTAAATATAACAAGGTATCATTCTCTAATAGTAGATAAGCTAAACCTTCCAAACTCATTAGAAGTAAGTGCTTATACTGAAGCAGGAGATATTGCTGCTCTAAGACATACACTTTATCCAATAGAAGGAATCCAGGGTCATCCGGAATCGATATTATCCGAAAATGGTCTAGCACTGTTAGGAAATTTTTTCACCAAAAAGGAGGGAAAGCTTTAAATGTACAAACCAACACCTTTCCTTCAATTTGATTTTAATGGAGCTACAACTACTTTTAAGGATCCAATCGATATCATTACTACATATGAAATTGAACAAGTTATTCCTAGTTTACTAAAAGTTCAGGATGCCATTAATAGCGGATATTATGCTGCTGGGTACCTGTCGTATGAGGCTGCACCTGCTTTTGAACAATCTATGAAGGTTTATATAACGACTCGTATGCCATTACTCTGGTTCGGAATCTATAAAAATACCGGAGACCATCTAGATAAATCAATTGGTTCTTTCCATACATCAAACTGGACTCCAAACACTTCTATTCAGGAGTATAATCGAGCGATTAAGCAAATCAAGTCGAATATCGAACACGGTGAAACGTATCAAGTTAACTATACTATTCGTATGGATGCAGATTTTCATGGTGATCCCTTCGCCTTTTACAAAAAGCTTGCCAGTTCACAATCAGCTAGCTACAGTGCCTTTTTAGATATAGATGACTTTAACATTCTATCCGCTTCTCCGGAACTATTTTTCCACCTTAAGGATAACAAAATTACAACGAAGCCAATGAAAGGAACGATTGACAGAGGTAAAACAATAAAAGAGGACAAGGAAAAAGCTAATTGGCTATACCAATCAGAAAAAAATCGAGCAGAGAATGTGATGATCGTTGACTTACTACGAAATGACCTAGGTAGATTAGCGAAGCCTGGCTCTGTAAAAGTTCCCGAGCTATTTACAATTGAAGAGTATCCGACTGTTTTCCAGATGACTTCTACTGTAACGGGGGAGATTGAGTCTACAAAAAGCATAGTCGATATTTTTCAGGCGTTATTTCCATGTGGATCAATCACTGGCGCACCGAAAATTAACACGATGAACATAATCCATAAACTAGAAACAACACCTCGAGAGGTTTATTGTGGAGCGATTGGGTTTATAACGCCTGATAAAGAAGCTATCTTCAATGTCCCTATTCGAACTGTTGTGATTAATCAAGATGGAAATGCAACTTATGGCGTCGGTGGGGGTATTACTTGGGACTCTAAAGAAGACGAGGAATATGAGGAAGTACTAACAAAAGCTAAAATACTGTCAAATACTACAGCTACTTTCCAACTTATAGAAACTATCGCACTAATAAACGGAAAGTATCTCGTATTACAAAACCATTTAACACGACTTGAACACTCTGCTTCTTATTTTAAGTATGAATTTAAACAGAAACTATTAGTAGAAAAGCTTCAAGCTATTGCTGTTCAACATCCAAAAGGTAAATGGAGGGTAAGGGTTTTACTTCATCAAGACGGAAATTTATCGGTAACTATCTCACCTGAACAAACATCAAGTATAGACAACCCAACAGTAGCATTAGCAAAACGTCCTGTATCACAAAAAGACATTTATCTCTACCATAAAACAACCAATCGGAAAGTGTATAATCATGCGCTTGAGGATATGAACGATGTTTTTGATGTATTATTATGGAACGAAAACAATGAAATAACCGAATTTACTAAAGGGAATGTCGTTGTAGAACTGGAAGGTATGTTGTATACACCACCTGTTCGATGTGGTTTGTTAGCAGGTACATATCGAGAGAAACTGTTAAATGAAGGAAAAATAGAAGAAAGAGTTATATCTAAAAAAGAATTACCACTCTGCCAAAATATTTGGTTTATTAATAGTGTAAAGGAATGGGTATTAGTTCATCTAATATAAAAATTGCCCTGATCTCCGTCAATACTGGAGCAGGGCTTTTAGTTTAATTAATATGTTTTTCCTTGCAATCTTCACAAGTTCCGTATACTTCCATTCGGTGATGACTAACTTCGAATCCAGTAACTTTTTCAGCTAAGGACTCAACTTCATCTAATGACGGATAATGAAAGTCGACGATTTTTCCACATGATTCACAAATAATATGGTAATGGTCAGTTAAATTAATTTCAAACCGACTTGAGGAATCGCCGTATGTTAATTCACGAACCAATCCGTTCTCACGCAGAACACGTAAGTTATTATATACTGTTGCTACACTCATATTTGGGAATTTTCCTTCTAGTGCTTTGTATATATCATCGGCTGTAGGGTGAATAACTGAGTTCATTAGATAATCAAGCACCGCATGACGTTGTGGAGTAATCCGTACCCCCGACTCTTTCAACGCAACAATCGCCTTTTGAAGTCTATTTTCTGACACGCCATGCACCTCGCTTTCGTGAGAATTTCTAAGTCTGATACTATTATTATATTATAATCTTTATAATTAGTGTACGCTTATCCAATCATTCTTGTCAATATTAGTATATTTTAATGTGATAAATATTATAACTTAACAGCATACCAAAACAAATTTAAAGCAAGCAGTAAAAATTATCACACTGCTTGCTTCTTCATTACACGTCTGTATTCAGTGGTAATTCCTTACCATCTAACGACTTATTTACATACCTAGCTGCAACAAAAAGAAAATCAGATAGACGGTTCAAATAAGAAACTACTAGTTGATTGGGTAGCTCATCCACTAACCCAACCGCAAGGCGTTCTGCTCTACGTGTTACTGTTCTTGCAACATGAAGTGCACTAGAAGCACGGTGACCGGATGGTAGAATAAATTGCTTTAATGGCTCTAGGTGCTGATCCCATTTATCAATTTGCTTCTCTAGTTCATCGATATGCTCTTTCTTTAGCTTCCATGCTACTTCTTTATCAGGTGGTGTAGCTAATTCTGCCCCGACATGAAAAAGAATCGTTTGAACACGATGCATTTGCTCAAGGAACTGCTCCTTCCCATCCCAGTTCTCCTGTTCTAGTAAGCTAGATGCTAGACCTATCATCGAATTCGCTTCGTCACAAGTTCCATATGCTTCTACTCTAAGGTCGTTTTTCGGTACTCGTTTACCGTACACTAGCGAGGTTAAACCTTTGTCCCCTGATCTTGTATAAATTCTCATCTTAATACCCCCTAGTAGGATCAACTAAATTAGTAAAATCACTTTCTCCTTTAATGAGCTTATCTAGATTGTCTTGAAAAATGGATAAAGCCCGAACCATGTAATTTGGAGATTGCCCTGAAATATGTGGGGTTACCGTTATATTTGGCTCAGACCATAAAGGGCTGTCTTCTGGTAGAGGTTCCTGCTCGAAAACGTCTAACACTGCATGGTCGATTTGCCTTTCCTTGACTGCTTTAAGAATCGTTTCGGTTTTCACTAAGTCGCCCCTGCCTATATTAATAAATACGGCACTTTCTTTCATTATATGAAAATGTTTTTCCGTTAGTAGATAGTGTGTTTCCTTCGTACTAGGTAAAACCGATACGATAAAATCAGCACTTGGAAGCGTCTTGTTTATAGCTTCAATGGTAAATACTTGATCAAAACATTCCACTGGGCGACCACTTCTAGAAACACCAATTGTTGTCATATGAAAAGCTTTTGCTAATCTCGCTACTTCCTGACCAATGGCACCAGTACCTAATACGAGGAGGGTTTGGCCAGTGATTTCTCTCACTCGAATGCTTTTATCCCAATAGCTTAATTTCTCATTTTCAAGTAATTGCTTTTCTTGTCTGTATACTTGAAGCATCATGGATAAGCTGTACTCAGCCATTTGAGTTTTATGTATACCTCGAGAATTTGTTACAATAATACCTCTTTCTTGAATTTGCTTAAATGGTAATCGTTCTACTCCAGCTGAAAGTACCATAATCCATTTTAGTTTCGATGCTTTTTCTAACATCGAATCATTTAAATCCTCTCCATATGTTACGACAACATCCGCTTGTTCCAAATATTGCCCCGCTTCTTGCATCCCATTTGTAAAAATAAATTTCTCATTTGGATAATGTTCCAGTAATCTTTCTTGATGTTTTTCTGAAATTTTTGCTGAGAAAAGAATAACCAACTAAAATCCCCCTTAACATTACGAATTATTCCTATCTCCATAATAAACACTATCGAAGAAATGAACAACCTAAACACAAAAGCCAGCAACCATTTTTTCAGGATACTGGCTAACAATTTATTCTGCTAATTTTATAAACAAGCGTCTGACTGACCTAAAGAATATTTTCGCATCTAATTTGTAGGAACAATTCTCAGTGTAATAGAGATCGTATTTGATTTTCTGACCGTGGTTCTTATTTGTTGCACCTTCGATTTGAGCAAATCCAGTTATTCCAGGTCTTACTTTCAGACGTTTCATTTGCTGGCGATTATAATAGTCTGCTATTTCTGGTCGTTCTGGACTTGGTCCTACTAGACTCATTTCTCCTCTAATTACATGAATTAATTGTGGGATTTTATCTAAATGATACTTGCTAAGCCAAAGACCAGTCTCTGTAAATGTTATGTTCTGATCTCTCGTAATTTTAAAGTAATCTGGCACTCCCTTTCCCCATGAACTAGGGAATGGATATGGAGGTAACTGGCGTATGACTCTCGATCCATTAGTCATTGTACGGAATGACCACATCATAAATGTGCGATTATTTTTCCCTACTCTTAACTCGCGATAAAAGATTGGCTTACCTTCCTTTCTAGCTATCTTGTAACAAATAAATATAAATAGTGGTAACAGCAGTATGAATAACACTACACCTAGAATAATATCTAATAGTCTTTTGAAAAAGAAATAGAGATTAATATGAATAAAGTAATTTGTTTTTGTTTTGGCAGACTCTAGCATCCCCTTCATCATACCTTTCTTTACTTTGTACATACTTTACTATTTCATATTATTCAAGTAGATGGACGTATATAACTATGTAATAGAAAAGAAACATAAACTTCTTTGCCATTTTTTTGAAATTGATTTATTTCTCTATTTTTTAGGCCTTGAGGGAAATAGCCTACAAAAAAAGAGCACCTATTAAATAGGCTGCTCTACATATATTATGCTAAATTTTCACGGATAAAGTTTAACGCATCTTTCACGTGACCATCCACTCTTACTTTTCGATATTCCTTCTGTAGATTACCTTCCTTATCAATAATAAAAGTAGAACGTTCCACACCATAATACTCTCTACCGAAATTCTTTTTTAGTTTCCAAACATCATAAGCATCTGCCACTTTATGTTCTTCATCTGCCAAAAGTAAGAATGGTAGATCGTGTTTATCTATAAACTTTTGATGACTTTTAACTGGATCTGGGCTAACACCAACGATTACTGCATTAAGCTCAGCAAAGCTTTCGTGATTATCTCGGAAATCACACGCTTCTGTTGTACATCCCGGCGTCATATCTTTTGGATAAAAATACAACACAACATGCTTACCCTTTAAATCTTCTAAACTAACTTCTTTACCTTCTTGATTTGGAAGTGTAAATGAAGGAGCTGGTTTTCCTAGTTCTAGTGTCATGTCAAAACCTCCATAAGTTGATTCTTCTTCACTATAACATCGCAAATAGGTTGATTGCTAATCTCTTGCCCGTTCCCGATTAGAATGGACGGCATGAATTACGAATGCAGTAGGTAAAATATAGCCAATTAATGCTTCAATTAATGCTAGTAATCTTCCAATCCCAATCGGTGTTATATCTCCATATCCAATCGTTAACATCGTAACCCCACTAAAATAGAGAGAATGTATCAACGACCCAATTGGGCTAACTTGCCTAAGCTCGCCACCTTCTACTAGATAAATCCCTTCAAAGGAAAGAATAAAATAGATTAAACCAAATCCAAGTATAACGACTGTATAAGTAATGACTAAGGAGGAGAACATTTCGATTGAAAATCTCCTCTCTTCCATACGAACTCCAAATATTTCTTTTTCACCTATTACAAATCCATATATACTCCTAGCAATAACGAAGCTTACTGCCCCTACTAATAACCATGGTATGATACTCATTTTATCTCCCTTTTCTTTTTAAACATGTACTATATAATATGCGAGTAGTTCTTGGGGCTTGTCATTTTATTTTCAAGATGAATAAGGGTACAATAAGAAGCGTGAAATTAAAGCATTTTGCTTTTACGTAGGAGGAAAAAACGATGAACTTTTCTAAATCAGAAGCACTTCACGAAGAGGCGCAAATACATATTGTTGGTGGAGTCAATTCCCCATCTCGTGCTTATAAAGCGGTAGGCGGAGGAGCACCAGTTTATATGGAGCGAGCTAAAGGTGCTTATTTCTGGGATGTTGATGGAAATAAATATATTGATTATTTAGCAGCTTACGGCCCAATCATTACCGGCCATGCCCATCCACATATAACGGAAGCAATTAAAACGGCCGCTGAAAATGGTGTTTTGTACGGTACACCAACCCCTTTAGAAAATAAATTTGCCAAAATGTTAAAAGAAGCAATTCCTTCATTAGAAAAGGTTCGCTTTACTAACTCTGGTACCGAGGCTGTAATGACTACTATCCGTGTAGCAAGAGCATACACTAATCGTACAAAAGTAATTAAATTCGCTGGTAGTTATCACGGCCATTTTGATGCAGTATTAGTACAAGCTGGCTCTGGCCCATCTACATTAGGTACACCAGATTCTGCAGGAATCCCTGTATCGGTTGCTCAAGATGTAATTACCGTTCCGTTTAATGATATTGATGCTTACAAAGATGCACTAGATAAATGGGGCGATCAGCTTGCTTGTGTGTTAGTAGAACCAATTGTTGGAAACTTCGGTATCGTAGAACCTAAGGAAGGATTTTTACAAGCAGTAAATGATTTAACCCATGAAGTTGGAGCACTTGTTATTTATGATGAAGTAATCACCGCATTCCGCTTCACTTATGGTAGTGCTCAGCAGGTATACGGTATTGAGCCAGATATGACTGCAATGGGAAAAATTATTGGTGGCGGACTTCCAATCGGTGCTTACGGTGGACGTAAAGATATTATGGAGCAAGTAGCACCCCTTGGCCCTGCTTATCAAGCTGGTACAATGGCAGGTAATCCAGCATCTATGTCCGCTGGTATTGCTTGTTTAGAAGTTTTAAAACAAGAGGGAGTTTATGAGAAGTTAGATAAGCTAGGTGCACGTCTTGAAAAAGGTATTTTAGAAAAGGCTGAAGAACATGGAATCGTTCTTTCGATTAATAGACTACGTGGTGCATTAACCGTTTACTTCGGAAGCACAGAGGAGATTACCGATTATGATGGTGCCGAAGCTAGTGATGGAGAGGTATTTGCAAAGTTCTTCAAGCTAATGCTCAACCAAGGTATCAACCTCGCCCCTTCTAAATATGAAGCTTGGTTTATTACAACAGAGCATACTGAGGCTGACATTGACGAGACTCTTGATGCTGTAGGAAATGCTTTTAAGGAAATGAGTTCTAACTAGTAAGTTCTAAATATAAAAAAACCACCACTAATCATTCGATTAGTGGTGGTTTTACTTTTCTGTTTAACCTTGCTCTCGTTTATGCGCCAAATATATCCTCTTAGAAATTAACGTCTGAATAATAACAATGATGCCACCTACAGTCCAATACAGTGGAAGTGCAGCTAACGTATTTAATGAGATAATTCCAATCATTATTGGTGAAATCAGACCTATTAAGGACATTTGTTTTTTCATCTTAGGATCAAGTCCGATTTGGGACACCTTATATTGAACGAAATAAACTAAAACAGCTATTGCTACCATTACAAAGTCTGTTTCCCCTAGGTTAAACCATAAAAATGAATGTGTTGCAATTTCAGGTGTTTGACGAATCGCATAATAAAATCCTATTAAGAACGGAAATTGAATAAGCAATGGTAAACACCCACCAAAAGAAGCTAATGGATTGAAGTTATGCTTTTGGTAAAGCTGCATCATTTCCTGTTGGAGCTTCTTCTGAGATTCAGGATCTTTTTTATCCTTATACTTAGCCTGAATTTCTTCCATTTCTGGTTTAATAGCCTTCATTTTATCTTGAACTTGCATACTATTTTTTGTTTGTTTTATCATAAATGGCATGATTATTAACCGAATACATATCGTAATGATAATAATCGAAAGACCATAATTATCGTTAAATAACGCCGCAATATTTTTTATTAAAGATGAAAAGCTATCAACAAATATATCATGAAACCATCCAGTTGAATGAGTTGTCGAACCATTCCCTGAACAACCTGCTAAAAATAATATTAATAATACTCCCCCGAATAAGCTAAATTTCTTAATATTAGTGAATACAGATTTTTGCATAGTGCTCCTCCTCGTTTTTTCATTGATTTATAAAACGAGAAATGAGCTTCTTCTTCATCATCATCTGGCAATTCAATCCGCTTTGTAGTAATCGCGAGCCAATTACGCTTCTCGATTATTTCATTAATATTTTTCTCTAGAGGTAAGAACCGCGCTTTTAGATGATACGTGTCTTTTACGTGTAAGGACTTATTGAGAGAAAAATCAAACTCAGGAAGCCAGCGAATGACATATAAAGCTGATAGTATAACACTTATATAAAGATAAACTGGAGAAAAATCGCCAAACAATTCGAATAAAAAATCTAAAAACATCTGTATTCACCTCCTTATGCCGTACTTCTATTACATACGAATAATACGTTAATTAAGTTTCACTTACTAGGAACAAATATTTCCATTAATCATCAAAATGCTGAACCTGATACAAGTCATAATAGCTTCCCTTTAATTCCATTAATTCTGCATGAGAACCTACTTCTGATACTTCCCCATTTTCGATGACAACGATTCTATCTGCGTGCGTAATTGTTGCTAGACGGTGCGCAACGATAAATGTAGTTCGGTCAGAAGCTAATTTTTCCATTGCTTCTTGAATCGTATGTTCACTCTCTAAATCTAGTGCAGAAGTTGCTTCATCAAAAATTAAAATTGGAGGATTTTTTAAGAATACACGTGCTATAGCAACTCGCTGCTTCTGTCCCCCCGAAAGCTTAACACCTCGTTCTCCAACTAATGTGTTATAACCTTGTGGTAGCTCCATAATAAAGTCATGTGCATTAGCAGCTTTAGCCGCTTCGATAACCTCTTCATCTGATGCGTTTGGATTGCCCATTCGTATATTCATGGCTACCGTATCCCCAAATAATATATTATCTTGAAGTACCATACCGATATTATTTCTAAGTGAACGTGCTTCATAATCACGAATATCAATACCATCTACTTTAATAGCTCCTCCTGTGACATCATAGAAACGAGGAATTAAGCTAATTAATGTGGATTTACCTCCACCACTCATCCCGACAAGTGCAATCGTTTCTCCTTGTTTTACTCGAAGGTTAATATCTTTTAATACTGCACTTTCATGATCATAATGGAATGATACATTCTCAAAATCAATTTCTCCATGAACACGCCCAACTTTCATTGCCTTTGGTTTATCGACAATATCATACTTCTCATTCATAAATTCAAAGACACGGTCAATAGAAGCAATAGATTGGATAAGGACGGTTGATGAGTTAATTAATCTGCGTAATGGACTATATACTCTTTCTAAGTAAGCAAAAAATGCCATCATCGTACCGACAGTAATATTGCCGGTTATGACTTGATAACCTGAATATGTAATTACTAAAAGTGGTGCCAAATCTGTGATCGTATTGGTAACTGCAAACGTTTTAGCATTCCATGTTGTGTGTTCTAAAGCTTTACCAAGAAAATTAGCGTTTTGTTTATCGAATTGTTGTTGCTCATAATCTTCTAATGCAAAGCTTCGTGTGACAGGTACACCTTGAACACGTTCATGTAAATGCCCTTGAACTTCTGCAAGTGCCTGCGAACGTTCTCGAGTTAATTGACGTAATCTGCCGTAAAAGTACTTAATTGAAAAACCAAACAGCGGAAATAAAATAATCGATACAATTGTTAGGCCAACATCCATCGACAACATTATTACAATAGCAATTAATATCGTGATTATGTCGAGCCATATATTCATTAGTCCAACAATCACGAAATTCTTAGTTTGTTCGACATCATTTATTACCCGGGAAATTATTTCGCCGGTTTTTGTCGTAGAATAGAATCGCAAACTCAATTTTTGCATGTGATCGAATAGTTTATCCCTTATATCATAAAGGATTTTATTCCCAACCCACTGGGCAAGATATTGGCGATAATATTCTATTGGTGGACGTAATACTAGAAAAACCATTAATGATCCACCCATAATCCAAAGTAGATTTGTTAATTTCTCAGAATCAGTCCAAAGTTCATTTCCAATAATATCATCAATTACGTATTTTAAAATTAATGGTATTAAAAGTGGAATTGCAAACTTAACTATTCCTATTAGAATCGTCCAAAATATCTTCCATTTATATGGCTTTACATATTCCATAAACTGTTTAATACTGCTCATAAACATCAACTTTCTTTTTGAAATTTTACTATGATAAATTTATTATCTCTTAAAAAATACATATTAGTTCTGTAAAAAGTAAAACCCTTGCTACAAAATGTAACAAGGTTTACATTACCTATAAATTTTAAAATCTGTATGTAAGGAAACGTTCATACCATTGGTCAACAAATCCAGGAGAAAATGGGCCTTTCCTTTGTTGTATCCAATGCTGTAATTCTTCCATATTATTGTATAAGATTCTGTCTAGAACTCCGGGGTAGTTCATCTCGTCCCGATGAAGCTGATATTCATCTTCATCTAATAAATCAAATGTCATATCAGGATAGACCTTCAAATCTAGATCATAATCAATATACTTAATAGAATTATTTTCATAAACAAACGGGGAACTAATATTACAATAATAATGAATGCCATCATCTCGAAGCATTCCTATAATATTGAACCAATGTTTAGAATGAAAGTAACAAATTGCAGGTTCTCTTGTTATCCAAGTACGACCATCACTTTCTAGCACATTTGTCTTATCGTTAGCCCCGATTACAACTTGCTCCGTGCCTTTTAATATTATTGTGCTTTCCCATACACGATGCAAGTTGCCATTATGTTTATAGCTTTGTATTTTTAACTCTGTGCCAGCCGTCGGAGCAACCATCTAATCCCTTCCCATTCTAATAACTTTAACCTATGTATATATTTGCCTATATGTAATTTTATAAAAAACGACAATTTGTCTACTATTTTCTATCCATTATAAGGGTTACGTAATAAAATATAAAGCATAAAGAATATGATATACGCAGGCAAAGATCAAAAAAAGAACTTCCGGGAGATAGGAAGTTCTTCTTTTAATTCTTTAGGGTAGGTAGTTATTTTTTATTAGCTTGAGACTTTTGGTTTTGTTGTCTCACTTCTTGAGCATTTGTTTCAGAAGCAAATTCTGTACCAAATTGTCCTTGACCAGCTTTAGATTGCGCATTTTGTTGCTTTACTTCTTGAACATTAGTTCCTGCAACAGTTTTGTTAGGATTTTTAGCCATCATTATCACCTCCAACAATATTACTTTCTCCAGTAAAATGAGTATTATGAAGGTAATTTAATAGCATTTTTTGGAATTTATCTGTTGAATAACTTCTATAAATATTGCATCATTTTTTGATGAGAAACAGGGAATGGATAATCCTTTAACTCTTTTTCTTTATCGACAAAAATTAAACAGTTCTCTTCGCTACTCTCTTCAAACAGTTTTGCTTCTACTATCTCTAGATTCCACGTCAAATGAGAAAAGACGTGTTTTAGATCTCCTAATTTTTGTCCTAATCTAATCCTTAATCCATATTGGGCGTAAAACCAATTTTCTAAGAGGTCTATTGTAACTTCCTGAAGCGGAACCATTGGGAATTGCCAAAGATTTGCCAGCAATCCGTCTTCAGGGCGCTTCTCTATCGCAATTTTACCTGTCTTGTCTTTTAATAACAAAACTACATATGGAATCTTTTTATTCTTTTTAGCTTTTGACTTTATTGGTAATTGCTCCTCTACCCCTAATGTAAATGCCTCACAGTGCTCTTGGACTGGGCAAAGTAAACACGATGGAGATTTTGGTGTACAAATGGTTGCTCCAAGATCCATGATGGCCTGATTAAAGGAAGAAGGGTCCTCTTGTGAAATAATTTCTCTAGTCACTGACTCAAACAACTTTTTTGTTTTCGGTAGCGCAATATCTTCATCAATATTTAATACTCTTGAAAAAACTCGCATTACATTTCCATCCACAGCAGGTTCAGGCTTATTAAAAGCGATGGAAAGAATTGCACCTTTTGTATAAGAACCAATCCCTTTTAATCCTTCTAATTGATTAGGATCATCTGGAACTTGTCCACCATAGTTCTCAACCACTTCACGAACTGCTGTTTGGAGGTTACGTGCCCGGGAATAATAGCCCAATCCTTCCCACGCCTTTAAAACTGCCTGCTCATCCGCTACAGCAAGGTCATATACTGTAGGGAACTTCTCAATAAAATTATTAAAATAAGGAATAACCGTATCTACTTTTGTTTGTTGAAGCATAATTTCTGAAACCCATACTTTGTAAGGGTCTTGGTCATTTCTCCATGGCAAATCGCGCTTATTGGCATAATACCAATCTAAAAGATCATTTTGAAATGTAGAAATATTAAAATTCTGTAACGGTTTTTCTTGCACTGTCATATTAACACTTCCTTTATGGTACACTAAAAACACACTAAAATAATTAAAACCTCAAACAAGATTATATAGGAGGCATTCAATTAATGGATACTGGAACCCACATAGTAATGGGGGTTGCCTTAGCTGGTCTAGCAACACTCGATCCGATAGTAAATAATGATCCGGTTCTATTCAATGCAGTTTTAGTCGGTACAGTTGTGGGCTCACATGCACCTGATTTTGACACGGTTTTAAAACTGCGTAACAATGCAACATATATAAGACACCATCGTGGCGTGACACATTCCGTTCCTGCTGTTATTTTTTGGGGAGTTTTAATCGCAAGTATCATTCATCTATTTGTTCCTCAAGTTAACTTTTGGCATTTATGGGGATGGACAGCTTCAGCGGTCATAATCCATGTGTTTGTTGATATCTTTAATGCTTATGGTACACAAGCATTTCGTCCTTTTACAGATAAATGGATTGCCCATGGGTTTATTAACACCTTTGATCCATATATTTTCACATTGCATATAGCTGGGATTATTGCTTGGATATTAGGAGCTCATCCTGGTTTTACATGGTTAACCATTTATGCAGTAATTATATTATATTATATTAAGCGCTATATGGATAAAAAAGAAATTGTTAAAACTATCCATGAATTTATTCCAGATACAATCGAAATAGCAACCTCTCCTACAATTAAGCAAAATTATTGGAGAGTAGCTATTACAACACCAAGTAGATTCTACGTTGGAACGGTTGAAAATGGTCATATTGAGATCATTGATGAATTTGAAAAAGTATCATTACCTGATTCAACTATTATTGATATTGCTTTAAAAGATAAAAATATATCCGCATTTCTATCCTTCTCTCCTGTTTATCGATGGGAGATTAGTGAATACGATTACTATACTGAAGTACGCTTTATCGATTTAAGATATCGCTCCAAATCATATTACCCATTTGTCGCAGTAGTACAAATAAATAATGAACATGCGATTATAAGCTCCTATACAGGATGGATTTTCTCCGAACATAAATTGCAAAACAAGCTGTATGTAGGAGATAACCCGATTTAATATGACGAGAGAAGCTGGGGAAAAGCTTCTCTCGTTTTTATATTTGAATGGCATCAAAAAGAGCTCGTTATAAACAGAGCTCATCAATAATTACTTATCTATTTTCTTACCCAATAAAGAAATTGGAATGGCTTCTTCTTTTTCATATACTTCATCTAATAAATTGATACGATGTCCCCAAGCAAAGACACCTTCTAAATAATTGATTTTAAAACGGTGCCCAGGATCATGACGAAACTCGTACGTGCTTCCAGGTTTAAAGTCCTCTGGATTTAATGTATATGCTAATGCTAATTGCATTTTTCTTTCATATATTTGAACTTCACTTATATTACCTAATTGCTCGGCTTTTTGTGCTTTTTCTTTAAATTCTGCTACAAGACTAAGTAATTGCTCAACAGATAAATCACTATATCGATAATTCATAAGACGAATCCCCCTTCAAGTCACTTTACATTTTATCAGCAATTTAAGACAATTAAAATGGTTATACACTAATAAAAGACAAAAGGTGGCTAAATAAATGCCGACAGTTGCAATCACGGGTGCAGGCACAGGTCTTGGAAAAGCTTTAGCATTCGAATACGCTGAACATGGCTATAAAGTATTTTTATTAGGACGAAAGAATGATCCTTTACAGCTCGTACAACATCAATTAATTCAAAAAGGGTTTGATGCTGAAGTCGTTCTATGTGATGTAAGAGAGCTTGCTACTATTCAAATCGCATTCCAACGGATAGGCGAACTAGATGTATTCATTAACAATGCTGGCATTGGTAAATTTGGGCCGGTTGAAGAATATTCGGTTGATGATATCGATCTTGTGTTAGATACAAATGTAAAAGGTACTATATTAACTGTACAAGCTGCTATTCCACTTATCCGTGAGAGTAACGGGAGAATCTTAACCATTATCTCGACTGCAGGATTACGTGGAAAAGTCAATGAATCCTTATATTGTGCAAGTAAATTTGCTGTCCGTGGGTTTACCGAATCAATACAAAAGGAATGGCAGGATGAAGACTTCACAATAACGGCAGTTTACATGGGTGGAATGAATACACCGTTTTGGTCAAATACAGACCACGTTCAAGATCCTTCTAGTTTAAAAGGTCCTGAGGTTGTAGCGAAACAGATTTTTGCCGAGGATGATGGACGGTTGGAGATTGTGATTGATAAATAAGGTGAGATGTTTGGGGCGAGGCGTAGGGTGTTTGGTTTATGTTTTATCATTACTTCGCACTTCTTCCTTTATAACGCCCCATCACCACCATTAATAAAGGACTTGCCCACTAGACAAGCCCTTAGGATTCCTGTACCATTTCTTCATCAATAAACTTATTAATCAAATCAATTTGGAATCCCTTTCGATATAAGCCTTCTTTTACTTTCATTTTAAGCTCATAACCTGACTTTTTAGTAGAATGTTTCCTCACTAGCTTTTCGCCTTGGTATACTAGAGATTCCCACTCTGCTGAAGTGTCCTTTTCATCTACTACTGATAACAGAACCTCACTAATGACATCAGATGTAAACCCTTTTTGCATTAGTGTTATACGCAGTTGCTCAATTTTCTTGTTAAAAGATTCTTTCTTACTAGAGCTTAATTTCTTGTTTACCCATTTCATTGCCTTCTCAAATTGTGTATCATAAGTATAAAGAGATATTGCATCTTCTGCAATGGTAGGGGCAACTCCTTTCTCGATTAATTCACGTTTAACAAGTTGAGGACCTTTTGATGTAGTATTCATTCTCGTTAATGTAAAAGCTTCTGCAAACTGTTTATCATTAAGTAGCCCTTCTTTTGTTAGACGATCAATAATGATAGTAATATGTTCAGGCTCTACTTCCTTTTTCACTAAATACTCATACATTTCCTGTCGGGTTCTCATTCGGAAGCTTAAATAATTGATGGCTAGAAGATAAGATTTTTGAATAGTATCCTTTCGTATGAGGAGATCAATCGTTGCTTCATCTAGCTCAAGTCCCTTTCTCAGTCCAAATTCCACCAAGATTGCTTCATCAACACTAAAGGCATACTTATCACTATTACCTTCTACTAGATAAATATTGTATCGTTGTTTACTCCTTTTTTGTGTTGTTATTCGGCTAATTATTGCTGGCAACTTCTTCACCCCTTTTGTCCATCATAACATGATAATAATATAAGATTACCAGAAGTGAGGAGATTTTTGATGAATTATTTAATCACAGGAGGAACTGGCTTTGTTGGTAAAAAACTTATACAAAAATTAACATCTCTCAACCTTAACTGCTACATCTTAACACGAACTCCAGAAAAATATTCCAATACAGAACTTACTACATATATTACGTTTGAAGAAGCATTTGAGATGCCTCGAATTGATGGCGTAATAAACTTAGCAGGAGAGAGTTTATTCGGTTATTGGACGAAGAAAAAGAAAGAAATGATTAAAACAAGTAGAATTGAAACTACACAAAAGCTTATAAATCTAATGAAGCAAATGGACCATAAGCCAGAAGTGTTCATAAGTGGATCGGCTGTTGGATACTACGGGATTTCTGATGAGAAAATTTTTACTGAGGAGACTAAAAAGCCTGGGGAGGATTTTCTAGCTGATGTCGTAGTAGCTTGGGAAAATACAGCCAAGCAAGCAGAAGAAATCGATATTCGTACGGTATATGCAAGGTTCGGGGTTATATTAGGCAAAGATGGGGGTGCTTTACCACTTATGTCCCTACCAACTAAACTTTTTATTGGTGGTCGAGTTGGAAAGGGGGAGCAATGGACATCTTGGATTCATATAAATGATGTAGTAGACCTTATTATCTTTGCTGTTCAAAATAAGAATATTTCTGGAGCCTTAAATGTCACAGCACCAAATCCTACTCGTAATAAAGAGTTTAATCAAAAACTTGCTAATAGTCTTCACAGGCCATATTGGTTTCCAACTCCTGGTCTCTTAATACGAATAGCTACCGGTGAAATGAGTCAACTCGTGTTGAAAGGACAGTATGTAGTACCTAATAAAGCTCTTGAAAACGGTTTTGAGTTCAGCTATCCGACGCTGGATAGTGCTTTACATCAATTGTTTGGTCGTGTAAATTAAAATTTACATTTTTTGTCGATAATTTTGTAAAAAAAGTTGTTCCATTTTGGTGAGAATCATAGTATTATATGTATTGTTACAAAAATGACACGTCAAAATATAATAGGGAAGGCAAATGGTGCGCCACCGGTTTAGACTGGTTCTAGTGGGTTCGATTCCCACCCCGAATTTTTGTTGTTCTTAAATAAAAATTCGCGGGTGGGCTACCAACTAGGTTTCCTTTTCTTTGGTTACCCTCCTGCATAAATAAGGAGGGTTTTTTGATGCTAAAAAAGCGTGAATTACATGAGGTGCCAGTATTGTTTGAACTAATGTCACACCCAGATGTATTCCCATATGTTAGACATAAAGCAACAACGACAGATGAATTTTACTTCATCACGAAGAAAACAATAGAATCAGAAGAACGCGGTGAGTTGATCTCAAGGACGATCTTAGATGAATACCAACAGCCAATCGGTACCATTAATCTGTTTGATATTGAACAGAATCACGGTTTTTTGGCAACATGGATCGGCCAGCCTTATTTTGGGAAAGGATATAATCGCCTAGCTAAGGAGCAGTTTTTCGATGAGTTATTCTTTGATTATAATATCGAGACTATCTTCATGAAAGTACGAAAAACCAACATCCGCTCCACAAAAGCCGTTCTTAAACTTCCTTATGTTGCCTTAGGAAATACGATATACCCAGAAGTCTACCAAAAAGTGAATCAAAAAGATGAGATTTATGATATCTTTGCAATTTCTAGAGAGCACTATCTTTCTTATCAACAATTTGCTAACCTTGAGGCAAATGCTGATGATGAAGTAGTATAGTATTGTATAAAATATACAGATGTGGTTATTCTAATTACTAAAAGCGAGGGATAACTATGTCGGCGAGAGAAAAACGTGAAGTACGAGATAAGTATTTAAACAAAACTCAGGAAGTTTTGTATCAAAAAGAATTTAAGCGTGCAGACCGTGCACGCCAAAGAGCAGATCGAAGCTAATTGCTTCGGTCTTTTTTTATGGCTAATAATTATTCACATGTTTAACTCGCGTTGTGGATAATTAGGGTGAAACCTTAATAATTCTCCCATCCTATACACAATTTCATGTTAACAAATGTGCACATTGTATTGTGGATAATGTGCATAAATTAGCATTTCCCCTTTAAATCAACAGTTATATTGTGGATATTATTGTGGTTAAATTAAAATTTACCTTTTTAACTTTTTAACCTCGAAAACTGATAATTCCAATAAACTCTATTGACATAACCGTTCTAACTGTTATACTATAAATATAACAGTTAGAACATATTGTTTTTATGGCTTATGATTGTTGAATCTCGATAATACTGCCACCACAACAAAAGGAGTGTGACCAAATGTGCTTATAAATCTTGATTTTGAATCGAATGAACCTATTTATCAGCAGCTAGTTCATCAAATTATTGACGGGATAGCTCGAAAGGAACTCACTCCAGGGGAAGGACTTCCTTCTGTGAGAAGTCTTGCAGCAGATATTGGGATTAATCTTCATACCGTTAATAAAGCTTATCAACAATTAAAACAGGACGGATTTATCCAAATTCACCGTCAAAAAGGAGTAGTAGTAAATCCTGATGGGGTACCAAAGGCAGACGAAACCTACCGAGATCACCTTAAAAAGAATTTACGACCACTAATTGCTGAATCAGTATGTAGAGATATTAGTGAAGAAGAGTTTTTAAAACTATGTTCAAACATATTCGAAACTTATAAAGGGGGTTCTACGTAAATGAATTTGATATATTTATTACTTATTTTACTTCCAGTTTTTATTTCTACCATGTTTATTCCTTATTGGACACGGAGAACAGAAAGCTTTGGAGTATCAATTCCAGAAGAAGTTTATCATACAGATGAGATTAAGAAACTTCGTAAAAAATATGTTACGTATTCGGGAATTGCTAGTATTTTAGTTATCGTACTATTTTTCGTTATTGGTTCTATTAATAACATGGATGAAAACACCTTTGCCCTTTCTTTTTCAGGACTAATTTTCCTCTATTTAATTGGGACCTTTTTCATTTACTTACACTTTTATCGTGTTATGAAGAAGTTAAAACAACATGCAAGCTGGGGAAAGGAAAAGTCTCAAGCTGTATTTGTCTCTACAGAATTTAGAAAGCAAAAGTTAATCTATTCTAATCTTTGGTTCAGCATTTCGTTTCTAATTACTTTCGCAGTTATTACCATTACGTTTATGTTTTATGACCGTATACCTGAGCAAATTCCAATGCAATATAATTTTGATGGTGAAGTAACGAACTGGACAGCGAAAACTACACGTTCCTTACTAGTCATGCCAATTATGAGTCTTTATTTAACATTGCTCTTCATATTTTTAAATACGATGGTTGCTAAGGCTAAACAACAAATTAGTGCCGAAAAGCCTGAAGAATCCATGCAACAAAGTGTAATCTTTAGAAGAAGATGGTCTCTATATCTTATCGGGACTGGTATTGGGTTAACAATCTTATTTTCCTTTATTCAACTTTCATTTATCTTCACAATTGATTCAAAACTGCTTACCATCGTACCATTCGTTTTCACAGGTATACTAACCCTTTGGGCAATCATCCTATCGATTACTACTGGCCAAGGTGGTAGCCGGGTGAAGGTATCAACTGGTGCTAATGGTAATGTTATTGATCGTGATGATGATAAACATTGGAAGCTTGGAATATTTTATTTCAATCCAAGTGACCCTGCACTATTTTTAGAAAAACGATTTGGGGTTGGTTGGACTATTAACTTGGCAAGACCAATTGCATGGATTATTTTCTTAGTAATTATTTTATTGCCAGTAGCCATTCCATATTTGTTAGGGATGTAAAATAACTATAATTTGGAGTTGATTTTATTGATAGATATTAATTGGGCCATGATTGCACCTGTCTTGATTATCCAACTTATTTTATTAATCGTAGCCATTGTTGATTTAGTTAAGGTAAAAGAAACTAATGGCCCTAAATGGCTATGGGCACTAATTATCCTTCTAGTTAGCATTTTTGGACCAATTCTCTACTTTATTTTTGGAAGGAGACAAAGCTAATGGCTTTACTGAAAGTTGAACAATTAACCAAGAAATATGGTGCGAAAACCGTTGTGGACAAAATAAGTTTTGAATTTGGCCATAACCAATGCATCGCCTTAATCGGTCCTAACGGTGCAGGAAAGACGACGACCTTAAGAACTTTATCCGGCTTATTAAAACCGTCCGCTGGAACGATACAGTTTGAAAACAAAGAGAAAAATCAGGATATTCGAGATAAAATCGGCTATTTACCGCAGTATCCTGCCTTTCATACTTGGATGACTGGTAGGGAGTTTTTGATTTATAGTGGGAAGTTAGCAAAGCTAACTAAGGAAGATGCGACAAAAAGAGCAGATGAGCTTTTAAAAGTGGTTGGTATTTCTGATGAAGCTAAGAACGAACGAATCGCTCGGTACTCTGGGGGGATGAAACAACGTCTAGGTATCGCCCAAGCAATTATTCACGAGCCTAAACTATTAATCTTAGATGAACCTGTAGCCTCCCTTGATCCGCTTGGCCGAAGAGAAGTGCTTATCCTCATGAAGAAATTAAAAGAAAACATGACAATCTTATTCTCTACACACATTTTAAATGATGCCGAGGAAGTAAGTGATGAGCTTCTATTACTTAATCAAGGGCATATTATTGAGTCTGGATCAATAGCGGAACTTCGAAAAAAATATCAAACTACTGTAATTGAACTGCAGGTTGAAGATGATATTAATCTTTATCAGGAAAAGTTAGATAGCCTTGATTATGTTGATAACACAAAAATTGAACGTAACACACTCTTTATTACTGTATCAGACGTTAAAGTTGCACGTGATGAAATACTTTCCATAGCAACAAAAGAAACTTGGCCGATTACTAGATTTTCAATTAATCAGGCGTCACTCGAGGACATGTTTATGAGGGTGGTGAAATCATAATGCAATGGATGACATTATTTCAAAAAGAACTGTTAGAAAACTGGAGAAATAAAAAATGGATTTGGGTGCCTTTAGTAATAATTTTATTATCTATCATGGACCCTTTAACAACTTACTACTTACCCCAAATTATTGACTCTGTAGGTGGTATGCCTGAAGGAGCAGTCTTTGAACTACCTGAATATGCTCCATCTGATGTGATCATGATGAGTCTTTCTCAATTAAGTATGTTAGGGGTATTAGTTATTGTTTTAATTACCATGGGAACTATTGCTAGCGAAAGAAAAAGTGGTATTTCCGAGCTTATCTTAGTTAAGCCAGTGTATTATATGAATTATATTACGGCAAAATGGGCTTCCTTTTTACTACTAGTCTGGGTATCTCTATTATTAGGCTTACTAGTAAGCTGGTACTATATCAATATCTTATTTGGCACATTAACTGTTAGAGATTTCTTCATTATTTTCTTCTTCTATGGACTATGGTTAACGTTAGTCGTATCTCTAACGATTTTTTATAACACCTTTGTAAAATCCGCTGGTTTAGTTGTATTCTTTACCATCCTTACGATTATGGTGATGAGTATTGTGACGCAGATTTTCCAGCATGTTTTAGACTGGAGTCCGAATAATTTATCGGGATACATTCGCGAAGTTATTAGTACAGGCGAACTGAATAGTGATCTTATTCTAACCGGTGTCATCACTTTAGTTATCTCAATCTTACTAATACTAATTTCCGGGCAAATATTTAAACGTAAAGAAATGGCTGCATAATAGCAAGTCAATGTTAAAAGAAGCTGGGGCAAAAGTATTTTAGGCAAAACAATAACCTAATATAGAGCCCCTACCACGCACCGGAAATATTCTACGCTTTCACTTCCAGCACAAGTGCGACATCTGCTCGAAACTACCTCGCAGTGTCTTCTTTGCCGCGGACGGCTGGTGAGCCAGGCTGCTACTTGAGTAAGCTTCTTCACTACCTTGCCCCGAGGAAGCTTACTACGGATCATCACTTGCAGACGCAGGGGCATCAATGGGGTCTCACCAATGACTTTTCTCCCGCAGGACAAAGGTTTTCGGTGGGACGAGTAACCGCAGTCCCAAGGAATGCTTCGGCAGCGACACATCGCACGCAGAAAAAGTGCTTTTCTTTTTCAAGGAGTCTCCGTATATTTCCGGTGCTGATAAGATGCATTATTCGGCTTGACATCTGTATTATTTTGTTATGCCTCAGCCTCTTATTTCATCATCTTTTTTTCTCAATCGTAATCCTTCTAACAAACACAAACGAGAATAGGAATAGTAATAATCCAACTCCAAGTATTTGAAAGAAAAATAGAATATCTACCTTTTTTGCTAGTTCTACGATGAAATCATATATCCATCCCTTAGCAATTCCAAACATTAGTGCTATTACTAAAACCCCTGCCACGAGTCCTCCACCGGCAAAACCGTATTTATAGAATAATAATCCTATAACAAACATAAATGAAAGTAGGAAAAACATAATACTAATGTCTACTAAGATTCGATTTAGAAAAGTATCTTCGAAAAGCATCGCTGGATGTAAAAACATGAAAGATGTTATATTTGTACTCTCTGTAATGAAAAGAACAACTTCTTGAAGTACATTAGCAATCAGTGATTTTAAAGTCGCAATGATTAAGAAAAATAACCCAATACTTATTATAATGTTTTTACGAGTTGCTCCCATTTTGATAGAGAAAGGAATACTCTCTTTAACTGTCATAAACCCTAAAATGGTACAGTAAAAATAAATAGCAAACGGAAAGCCGAATGCCAACATCCCATCTTCTACACCTAATAGGTAATATGCAAAGGCAATTGAAACTAGCAAAACAAATAATAAGATCGACCAAAAAATGAGGATGCTATGGCGAATATCACTTATAAAGAAATATAATAAACCCTTTATTTGGTTATTCATCATTACGCTCCCTTCCTTTCCGTAAGATAAATCATTAATTCCTGAATAGGTACACCTTCAACCGATAGCCCGTTATCTTTAGCTTCCTCTAGATGTCCCACCACATATGCCGTCATCATACCTGCTAGTTTTTTCGTTGTAATTACTTCTTTACCTTCTATAAATCTTTCAACTTGTTCAATCGTTCCAGATACAGCACAAGCACTATTACGTAATACATCGGCATTCTCTTGAATGGCAAGTTTACCATCTTGTAAAATGAGGACTTCTTCAAACATTAAGCTAACTTCATCGATTAAATGAGTAGAAAAAATAATTGTTCTTGGCTCTTTTTCATATTCTTCTAATAGGATATCGTAAAACTTCTTCCGTGCTGCGGCATCAAGTCCGATATATGGTTCATCAAAAACTGTTATCGGTGCTTTACTCGCTAGACCAACAATAATTCCTAATGCAGACTCCATCCCTTTAGAGAGTGCCTTTACTTTGGCTTTTAAATCTAAGTTATATTCGTTCACTAATTCCAAAGCTAATACTTGATCCCAATTAGGATAAAAGAAGGAACTAATCGTTAAAACATTTTTTATCGTTAAGTCTTTTTTAAAGTTCTGCCCTTCTTTTATCAAACAAATCGATTCTGTAAGCTTCCTATTATCAAAAGGCTTTTCTCCATCTATCAAAATCTCTCCACTTGTAGATAAAATTTGCCCTGCAAGTATTTCCATAAACGTAGTCTTACCTGCACCATTCCGTCCTAATAAACCATATATTTTCGGCTCTTCAAGAGTAAAAGAAATTGAATTTAATGCTAGCTTGGTTCCGTATTTCTTCGTTAAGTTATTAACTTCAATTTTCATCCCGCTTATCCCCTTCCATCATTTTCATTAAATCGTTATCACTTATTCGTAATTTCTTCGCTTCTTCCTTTAATGGCAGAATAAAATTTTCATAAAATGTCTGCTTTCTCTTTTCAATTAATATCTCCTTTGCATTATCTGTAACAAACATGCCAACACCCCTTCGTTTGTACAAAATTTCCTCTGCTACTAGTTCATTGATTCCTTTTGCTGCTGTAGCTGGATTGATTTTATAAAATGCTGCAAATTCATTTGTTGATGGAACTCGTTCCCCTGCCTTAATAGAGTCATTTATGATGGAATCTTCTAGGTGCTCTTTTATTTGAAGGAATATTGGCTTGTTATCATCTAAATGGTTCTTCATTCTTAAGCTCCTTCGTTAAGTGGTTAATTACTTATGTAACTAACCATATAACATTAAAATTTAGTTGTCAATAAAAATTAGAAAAATTTACAATCATATTTACTAGCACAAAAAAAAGACAGCCCCTTAAATTAAAAGAACTGTCTACTTACTGCTTTCCAATATTCCTTGTATCGGTGACTTTTGTGGATAGATTAAATAATCTTCCCCTTCTGTATGAATAACTAAATCACCATATACCGCAGTTGAAAATATATTGGTTTCTAATTCAAATAATTTTTTAATAACCCGATTAACAGGGTGTCCAAAGTCGTTATACTTACTGTAGGTAATTACAGCGATATCTGGTTCTACAAGCTCAAGAAACTTCTCCGAGCTACTTGTTTTCGAACCATGATGAGCGATTTTGATAATTTCAGCTCGAACATCATACTTTTCCGCAATTTTTTTCTCTTGGTCGTCTTCAATATCTCCTAAAAATAGAAAGTCAATGTCATTATAACTAACCTTCAAAGCAATGGAAGATTGATTGTTATTTTTATGTTTCCCGTAAGCATTTAGAATTCTAATATCTAAAAGTGAATCAATTTGTAAATCTTTTCCCGCTTTTGCGACCTTTAACGGGATTTCCTGCTTACGAATTTCATTCATATAATTTGCATATGCTCGCGTAATATGAAGTTTTCCAGAATCTAAGATCTCTTTTACTTTGAATTCCTTCATCACCGCGGGAAGTCCTCCTATATGATCCCGGTCTGGATGAGTAGCAATTATTAAATCAATCTTTTCAATCCCTAAATCTTTTAAATAACGAACGACTTTCTTCCCTGCCTTTGGTGGTCCACCATCAATTAGGACGTTCTTTTTATTAGGTGTTTGAATTAAAATACTATCGCCCTGGCCAACGTTAATAAAATGCACTTCCATTTTTGGTGCATTATGACCGTAAACTGGTGTACTGTCTAACGCCGCAAAAATAAGGAAAATCAAAAAAAAGCATGAAATAATTCTTCGATGTTGCAGCATGACGGATACATCCTTTGTAAAAAAGTTCTTTATTATCTTGTCACGTAAAGGACGTTTTATTTATGTATCACTTATTTTTTATTTCTTTTAACAACGCAATTACTTCATCATTTTGTTTATGAATCTTCTTAAGATTTGCTTCTACGGTTAATAAAGTAAAAAATATGATAACGCAGATTATTACTAGAAATAACATGCTTAAAGACACTCCTTTTTAATTGATACTCTCTTATTATTCGGTTGTTTCAACCAATGCCTTAACCCTTTTCCAGCTAAAGGCTCGTCATTATATCTAGGAATCACGTGGAAATGACTATGTAAAATGGACTGATTCGAAGCTTCTCCTACATTCCATCCAAGTGTATAACCATCCGGCGAAAACTTCTCGTCCAGATATGCTCTTGCTTGCTGTAATAAATCATATGTATCACTCCACTCTTCTGGAGTTAAGTCAAAGGCATTTATACGGTGCTTTTTAGGAACGATTACTCCAGATCCTTCTAACACATCTTGTTCATTATTATGTTGTAAAAAGTAACAAGTATTGTTTTCGAAAATAATATTTTGTTCCTTATCCTCTAATGGATTGCAGAATGTGCAGTTTTGTTTGTATGGCATGAAAACGTCTCCTCTATAATCGCTAAAATCCCTTAATAAATAGTTCTATTTTAATTTATATCACCTAAATATATTGGTACATTATCACCATTCCTAGATTTAATTTACTCTTCATTATCAATATATAAGTACCGATAGATTTTTTTAATTTCCTTCATAAAAAAGACTATAAATCCTATAAATATGAAAGCAATACTTAGTAAAAGGTAAACTGGTTCAACATATGCAATAGCACTCGCGATCTGCATAAACCCTAATAAAATAACACCAGAAAAAAATAATATTGCACCAAAAATTTCTGATTTCCCCATGCAATATCCCCCCTATAAATTAACGAATTCTCCTATTATCTTTACTTCTTTTATCGTACCAGTAACTAAAAATATTTCAATAATAATCAAAAAATATGAAATTATTATTCATAGCTTAAAGGGTATTAGCCGTTTTTGTCGAATAGAACAATATCGGATAAAAGGAGGAATTCAATATGAGTACACAACTACATTCTTTAGAGGTATTAACAAATTAATAACTAAAGGTGGAGATGATTATAAATATAGCAATGGTTGATATCAAGGTTTCTAAAAAGAACCCTGATTTTAATGAACGTGAGAAAAAACTATTTGAAGTTTTATTACTAAATATAGGTGCGGCTGCCAACATGGTGACTACGAAACAGAATATGATGCAAACTCCAATGACTTTGGAGGGGGACGAATTATTCTCTTACCAAATTGCTTGGCAAAATTCCATCTCACAAGAACAATATGAGGAATTTCTCACTACTTTAAAAAGAAGATTCGAAACTGCTTTTAAGATGTCTGACTTAGAAGATATCACGATGGAATTTCTTGAAAACTCTTATCTAAATAAATAGAGAACAAAAAGTTCATCCGATAAAAAAACCGCACTGGATGGTACCGACCCCCGAAAGTTAGAGTGAAAATCTAACTTTCGGGGGTGTTTTTTATGGCTAAATATAGTGAAGAATTTAAAATAAAGCTTGTAACCGAGTATTTATATGGGAATCTTGGATATGGATCACTGGCTAGAAAATATAATATGGGAAGCCAGACACCAATAGTTGAATGGGTGAAAGCCTATAAATCTCAGGGGATGGAAGGATTAAAACGAAGGACGACCAAGAAGGAGTATTCTGTTCAATTTAAATTAGATACGATACAATTTATTTTAAATACAGGTGCTTCTTACTTAGAGACTTCGGATCAATTTAATTTGAACAATCCTTCCTTAATTAAACGTTGGATGAAGACATTTCGTGAACAAGGAGTAGAAGGCCTAAAACTAAAACCAAAGGGGCGGCCTTCTATGTCTAAGAAACCTAATAATCAGAAGAAAAAGGAAGAAAAAAAGTTAACACGAGAAGAAGAATTAGAACGTGAAAACGAACTCCTAAGGCTGGAGAATGCATATCTAAAAAAGCTGAAAGCTTTTCGCGAGAATCCGAACGCTTTTCACGAAAAGCACAAGCAAAGATGGCGTTCGAACTCAAAGAAGAAGGATTTAAACTGAAAGATATTCTCCTGGTTGTAGGAATTCCAGAAGCAACCTATCACTATCATTTGAAAAAATTTGGTGAGAAAGACCCGGAAAAAGAATTAAAAGAACTCATCACACACCTATTTAAAAAATTTCATGAACGGTATGGTTATAAACGTATCACGAAGGAGTTAACAAAATTAGGACATCATATCAATCATAAAAAAGTCTATCGTATTATGCGGGAGCTAGGATTGAAATGTGTGAAATTCATGCGGAAATCTCGTAAATATAATTCCTACAAAGGTACTATTGGAAAGATAGCTAAAAATCGATTGTCTCGCCGTTTTAGTACACCTATTCCTCTTCAAAAATTAGTAACTGACATTACAGAATTCAAGTGTCTAGGAGAAGAAAAGTTGTATTTAAATCCAATTCTTGACCTCTATAACGGAGAAATTATTGCGTTTGGAATCAAGAAACGTCCAACGTTAGATCTTGTCATGGAACCATTAAAAGAAACTATTGAAGTAATAAAGAATCATGCACCCTATCGCACCACTATCCATTCCGATCAAGGCTGGCATTACCAACACAACCAATGGGTGATGACATTAGAAGAAAACAATATTTTTCAAAGCATGTCACGTAAAGCAACCTGTGCAGACAACGCTTCGATGGAGAATTTCTTTGGGATATTAAAACAAGAAATGTATTACGGGGAAAAATTAGTAAACTATGAAGAGTTAAAAAGACGAATTGAAGAATATATCTATTGGTTCAATCATGAAAGATCAAAAGAAAAATTGACTGGGATGAGTCCGGTTGAATACCGAACTCACTCCAGCCAATTAGCTGCATAATAGAAACTCTAACTTTTGGGGGTAACCACCTTTATCCAATGCGGTTTACTTATTTAAGCTTTATTCACAACTACTTCACCATTTTTCACACAAACATGAACTTTTTCCACAACTTCTTCTTCTAATAATAGGTCTGTAAGTGGGTCTTCAATCTTATCTTGAATTACGCGACGTAATGGGCGTGCACCAAACTTAGGATCGTAACCTAATTTTACAAGAGCTTTTTTCGCTTCATTAGTAATGGTTATTTCAATATTATTTTCTTTCACTGCTTCCGTTAGTTCACCTAACATTAAGTCGATGATGCGCATTAGGTTATCTTCAGTTAATTCGTTGAAGTTAATAATCGTATCAAAACGGTTTAAGAACTCAGGTTTAAAGTAAGAGCTTAAGTTTTCTAATGTGGAGACAGATTCATGCTTATCTTTGTTAAATCCAACGGTGATGGATTTCGTACCTGTTCCAGCATTACTTGTCATAATAATGACTGTATCTTTAAAGCTCACTTTTCTACCTTGTGAGTCCGTTAAGTGACCATCCTCCATAATTTGCAAGAACATGTTTTGCACATCTGGGTGTGCTTTTTCAATTTCATCTAGGAGGATGATGGAATATGGACTACGACGAACACGTTCTGTTAATTGACCAGCTTCATCATGACCAATATATCCTGGAGGTGCTCCGATTATTTTAGATACAGAGTGTTTTTCCATATACTCACTCATATCCAGACGAATCATCGCGTCTCTCGTACCAAACAGTTCTTCCGCAAGTGCTTTTGTAAGCTCTGTTTTACCTACACCAGTCGGACCTACAAATAAGAATGATCCGATTGGGCGAACTTTAGATTTAAGTCCAGCTCGACTTCTGCGGATTGCTTTTGCCACTTTATCAACCGCTTCATCTTGACCAATTACTTTTTTACGAAGGTTCACACCAATATTTTTCATTTTCACTTGTTCATCTGATTGTAGTTTTGTTACAGGAATCCCTGTCTTTTCTTCTACAATTAGTTGAATATCTGAAATATCTACATCAATCACTTGTTCTTCGCCTTTTGCTTTTTCCAGTTGCTTTTGTAATTGGATTTCTTGGTAGCGTAAGTTTGCTGCGCGTTCATAATCTTCTTGCTCTGCTGCAGCTTCCTTTTCTTTTATGATTTCATCAATTCGTTGTTGGATCGAGCTGGAATCATTTTGATAATTTGCTAGGTTCAAACGTGACCCAACTTCATCCATTAAATCAATCGCTTTGTCTGGTAAGAAACGGTCTTGAATATAACGTGCAGATAATGTTACAAATGCACGGACTGCTTCATCAGAATAGCGTACTTCATGGAATTTTTCGTAACGATCCTTAATTCCATTTAGAATTTGAATTGCTTCTTCTACTGATGGTTCTTTCACAATAATCGGTTGGAAACGTCGTTCAAGCGCTGCATCCTTTTCAATTTTGCGATATTCTTTTAATGTAGTCGCACCGATAATTTGTAATTCACCACGGGCTAAAGCTGGTTTTAAAATATTCCCAGCATCCATTTGAGAACCTTCTGCAGTTCCAGCACCTACTACCTGGTGAATTTCATCTATGAAAAGAATGGTTTCTTTTCGTTCTTGAAGTTCTTTAATTAATTGTTTCATACGTTCTTCAAACTGACCACGAACACCTGTATTTGCTACTAAAGAAGCAACATCTAAAATATATACTTCTTTGTTGATTAATTTTGCAGGGACTTGACCTTCTACGATTTTTAAAGCTAGTCCTTCTGCAATTGCTGTTTTACCTACGCCGGGTTCACCAATTAAAACAGGGTTATTTTTATTTCTTCTATTCAATGTTTCGATTACTCGTTTAACTTCTTGGTCACGACCAATTACTGGGTCTATTTCCCCACTACGAGCAGCATCGGTTAAGTTTCTCCCTAGTTGGTCAAGTAAACCATTTCGTTTAGCTCTTCTTTGTTTTGTCTTTGTCGATGTATTTGAATATGCTGAACCATTATTTTGGAAAAAGTTATCCTGATATGCGTCATCTTCTTCTCCAAATGGGTTAGAGAATAATCCATTTGCATTCATCATATTTTCTTGGATTTCACGGAAACATGAATTGCAAAGGTGCATATGCATCTTTTCATGATTCATTTGCATCGCCATATTAATGTTCGCTTCATTCACACCACATTTTTGACATTTCATTTTCCATTCCTCCTAATGTTTAAGTATCAAGAATAAATCAAATTTGACTTTGACTATCTTTGACCTTGTGATTTTATTATACTCTGACCTTTTTTGACTTTCAAGTGTTTTGAACTAATATTTTATTAAACATGAAAGAGATGCTTGTTCATATCACTTTTTTATTTGGAGAAAATATATATTGCTGGAGTTTATCGTCATTCTTATCACGTACAGTTTTCTTTATTTACCAAAAAGCACGTTGATTCCTTACAATACAAAGAAAAAGCAACCAAATGGCTGCTTTTAAATAACTTATTGAGATACTTTCCTATCTAATTCTTTCTTCCTTAGCTCCACCCGTCTAATCTTGCCGGAGATTGTTTTCGGTAATTCTTTAATAAATTCAATTTCTCTAGGGTATTTGTAAGGTGCGGTTGAGTTTTTGACATGTTCTTGTAATTCCTTTACTAGATCTTCCTCATCACCTTTAACTTTATCTTTAAGAACTACGAAAGCTTTTACGATACTACCACGAACTTCATCTGGACTAGCTACTACTGCACATTCCTGTACATATGGATGTTTTACCAAAGCGTCTTCCACTTCAAATGGTCCGATTGTATAGCCTGAGCTAATAATAATGTCATCACTTCTACCTTCAAACCAGAAGTAGCCATCTTCATCTTTACGAGCTTGGTCGCCTGTTATATAAAAATCTCCTCGGCGTGAAGCATTCGTCCGTGCTGGATCTTTATAATATTCCTTAAATAAAGCTGGGCTGTTTAACCTAACTGCGATATCACCAACTTCATTTACACCAACAGGTTCTCCAAACTCATTAATGATTTCAACATCATTGCCTGGAGTTGGTTTTCCCATCGATCCTGGTTTTACTTCCATGTTCTTCATAACGCCAAGTAATAACGTGTTTTCTGTTTGACCATACCCATCTCTTACAGTTACATTGAAATACTTTCGGAACGTATTAATGACTTCAACGTTTAACGGTTCCCCTGCAGAAACAGCACTTTGCAGATGGGAAAGCTTATATTTACTTAAATCATCTACCTTTGCCATTAAGCGATATTCTGTCGGTGTACAGCATAATACATTAATTTCATTTTCTTCTAGTAAGCTTAAATATTTCTCTGCATTGAATCGCCCATTATAAACAAATCCAGTTGCACCCATACCAAGTACAGATAAAAACGGACTCCAAATCCACTTCTGCCATCCAGGACCTGCTGTTGCCCATACCTTGTCTCCAGCTTTAACACATAACCAATTCTCTGGAGCGGTTTGAAGATGAGCAAAACCCCATCCGTGCGTGTGGACGACTCCTTTAGGATTACCTGTTGTACCAGATGTATAGGAAATAAAGGCAATATCATCACGATTAGTATCTGCTATCGCTAACTTACTCGATGTATCTTCCATTAAACCATCTAAAAATAACCAGTCATCTACTGGCTTACCGACTGCAAATTTAAGTAGAGAATCATATTCTTCAAGGTCTTTATATGTTTCAGTAAAACTATAATAACTTACAACTCCGTTTACTTCCCCATGACTAATACGGTATTGTAAATCCTTTGTCTTCAGCATTTCTGAACTAGGAATAACAACAATTCCCGTTTTTAATGCAGCAATATAAACCTCATAAGCTTCAATTCTACGAGGTATCATGACGAGGATTTTATCTCCTTTTTTTAAGCCACTCTCTAAGAAAACGTTTCCAATTTTATTTACATTATCCATTAATTGACCATATGTAATTTCCCGTCTTCTTCCTTCTTCATCTTCCCAAATTAGCGCTTTTCTTTTTTCATTTTTTGCATGCTTTTCGATTTCCATCACTATGTTGTAATCCATAGGAGCAATTAGATCTTCCCGATTCATCCTATCAACTCCCTTTGCATATTTTCAACTATTATAACAATAAGTTCGAAATTTTAAAATAAATAAAATGAATCAAAAAAATATCCCAAAAGGGAATAGTCCCTTATGAGATATTAGTAGCCGTAAATCGGTTCTGGTATTTTATCTTTTATAACTAGGTCATCCAAGCTTTTAAAGGTATATCCTTCTTTCTTTAAATCTTTTATAATCTTTTCCAATGCTTTTGCATTATCTTCTGACACGGCATGGAGAAGGATTATTGCCCCGGGATGAATTTGCTCCATTACTTGATCATAGGCATATTGCCAGCCTTTTTGATTATTAGTATCCCAGTCAATGATTGCAAGTGACCAGAAAACATGGATATAACCTAATTCGTTTGCCCATTGTAATGTCTGCTGATTAAACATCCCTTTAGGTGGACGAACATATTTTATATCGTCTTGTTTTGATGCTTTGGCAACTGATTCCTCAAGGGTCTCTAACTCTCGCTTCATAACCTCTTTTGTCAAAATTGTAAAATCCGGATGATGATAAGAGTGATTCCCAATAGTATGTCCTTCATCTACCATTCGTTTAATTAAATCAGGAGCACTACTTACATAATGTCCGGTAACAAAAAAAGTGGCAGGTACCTTTTCATTTTTCAATACATCTAATATTTCTTCGGTATGCCCCTGCTCATAACCATTATCAAATGTTAAGTATACTGTTTTATCCCCAGAATCATCTACATAGTAACTTCCATTATCCTTTAATATTTGATGATACTTTCCAACATCTGGTCTTTCATGATCCTTATTTTTCTTATATCCCCAGCCATAAGCTCCTGCCTCGTCTAAATCAACATAAAAAAAGGCAAGAAAAAATATGATGGCAGATCCTAATACGTAATGCAATTTTTGCATGATACCCCACCTATTTTTTTCTTACCTTTTGCAAAATCAATACTTTTTATGCACTGTTATTTTGTCTACCTTAAAGGAATAGTGATGCTGCCCAACCAAAAATGAATAACGGGATGTTAAAGTGAATGAATGTTGGTACACAAGTATCCCAAATGTGATTATGTTTTCCATCTGCATTTAAACCAGAAGTTGGTCCTAGTGTACTATCTGAAGCAGGTGATCCAGCATCTCCAAGTGCACCAGCAGTTCCAATAAGTGCCGCAGTTGCTAACGGCGAAAATCCTGCAGTAAGGCAAATTGGAACAAATAAAGCCGCTACAATTGGAATAGTACCAAATGATGATCCAATCCCAATCGTAATTACTAAACCTACAAGTAATAATACAAATGAAATAAGTGCTTTATTATCTCCTAAAAATCCCGAAGAAGCCTCTACTAATGCATCTACTGCGCCAGTTTCTTTAAGAATCGTTCCGTAGCCCGATGCTACAAGCATTACAAATGCAATTGAGCTCATCATACTTACACCATCGGTAACAATTTTATCACCCTTAGAAAACGGAACGACAAAGAATAATACCATTAAAATTAAACCAGTTAAAGCTCCTAGAACTAAGTTTCCTGTTATAATTTGAACAATTAGTGCTCCTAGAATAGCTATAATAGTTAGTACATGTTTAAGGTTAAAACTTACATCTTTAACTGTTTTAACGTAGTCAGGAGTCCCTTCTACATCTGGACGTGGTTCTTTATCTTTTCGGTACGTAAAGAAAATCGCAACTAATAAACCTACAACCATTCCTAATCCTGGAATAAGCATTGCTAATGTAACATCATTCTTCGTAATATCAGCACCGTTTTGTACCATGCCATCAAAAATAAGACTGTGGAAAAGCAATCCAAATCCAGCTGGAATCATGACATATGGGGCCTTTAATCCGAATGTTAATGCAACGGCAACTCCACGTCGATCAACACGCATTTGATCAAACAATTTTAATAATGGTGGAATTAAAATCGGTATAAATGCAATATGAACGGGTACAACATTTTGTGATAAAGAAGCAACACCAGCTATTACTAATAAAAGCATCGTCTTCTTACCCGTTAATATTTTGATTAAAAAGTTTACTAAAATAGTTGTGATACCGGTATAACTAATAGCTACAGCAAATGCACCAAGCAGTATGTAGCTTAACGCTGTATTTGCTTGATCTCCCATGCCACTAACTAGCATTTCAATAGCTTCGATTATATTTAAGCCTGCCATTAAACCAGCAATAACAGCAGCGATAATAACAGATATAATGACGTTTACCCGTAATAAACTTAGTATAGTCATTACTAATACGGAAATAATTACTACCCATTCCATTATGTTTTCCCCCTCAACTCTTTCGCTTCATTACTTTAACATGATAAAGCAATGAAGCGAAAGAGTCAACCTATTATTTTTGCCATCGGTAACTTTTTTATACTACAGTATCCATAAAAAAGCTCTGAAACCTTATCAGAATCAGAGCCACCAAACTTCAAGATGTTTTATTTTAATTCAAAGGAAAATGATACATGATCTTGTATTGGAATCCATGCACCGATACCTTGTTTGGTCACATTTTTAATAACAAGGGATTTCTTACTGCCCTTTAATTCAATATACACTTCACCAAATGTCACTTTTCCTTTTTCATTAATTGCTGGAGCAAAGGCATGCAAATAACCGTACTTTTGTGGTGGTACAGCATATGAATTCGCTTTTTTCGTGCCTGCCCCGATAGTCGTTGTATAGGAAAGCGGTAATTTTGTTTTTTGTTTCGATGTAATAATTATCATTCGCTTCACATCATCTGGGTTAGCGATTTTATTCGTTAATGCACCTTTGATTTCTTTTTGAGTTTGTTGGTTGAAATTCAATTTTTGGTTATCTTTCCCACCGATATTGTTTAATTCATTAACATTAATCTTTTGATATTCCCAATTAATATTCGTATCACCTGATTCGTAGTTTAATGGCCAACGTCCTAAGAAAATTAAACCGCGATAACCAAAGCCAATTGGGGATGGTTCTATACTTGATTCATTGAGCATTTTAATTAAATTTGGGTTAGTAATATTAACTTCTGCACTTTCAATTAACTCCTGTGTTAATTCACTTGGTTCAACCACTTCTTCATCTTCATTTGAATTAGGATAAGTATTTTCTTTTGCAATATCTAAGACATGACTTGGAACTTCATAGTCATTTTTATTGCTTTCCTTGTCTTCTTTCTCTGCCGCTAAGACCATAATGGGGGTGAATATTGCAAGTAGAAATATAATTAATCCTATGATATATTTGTTTTTCATATGCCCATTCCTCTCTTTTTGCCTTAGTTTTTTCGTGCACTAGTCATTTTATACATAATTGTCATCTCTAGGGGGGACGAAATTTGATTTTAGATCGCTATCGCTTTTGGATTTTAATTTTACTTGTCATGATTTCTGGCTTATCGCAAGGAATGTTAATGCCGTTACTTGCCATAATTTTAGAACACTTAGGTGTATCCTCTTCGGTTAATGGCTTACATGCTACAGGGCTTTATATTGGTGTTTTACTTGCATCTCCCTTTATGGAAAAACCGATGCAAAAGTATGGATTTAAACCAATCATTCTAATCGGTGGGTTGTTAGTCATTATTTCTTTACTAATGTTTCCTTTATGGGAGACGCTTTGGTTCTGGTTTATACTGAGGGTAGCGATTGGAATTGGGGATAATATGCTACACTTTGGGACACAAACATGGATTACGACAAGTGCGGATAAAAAAACTCGAGGAAGAAGTATTTCACTTTACGGGATGTCTTTCGGATTAGGATTTGCCATTGGTCCCTTATTAACAAGGCTACTTGAAGTTAATCAAGCATTACCATTTATCGTATCTGCATTACTTAGTACAATCGTTTGGTCCCTTATGTTATTTGTACGGAACAAGTTTCCAGATACTAGTGTGAATGCAGTAGAAACGTCAAAAGATAGTTCGATTAAGCGTTTTATCCAGACAACTAAAATAGCTTGGATTGCTTTATTACCACCATTTGCCTATGGCTTTTTAGAAGCAACATTGCATGCTACCTTTCCAATTTATGGGCTAAGAATCGGTCATGAAGTAGATACACTTTCCTTGATTATTCCGTGTTTTGCAGGTGGAAGCTTAATTTCTCAGTTACCATTGGGTATTCTAAGTGACAAGATTGGTAGAAGAAAAATACTTTTATTCATCGTAAGCTTAGGAATGTGCTGTTTTATTGGAGCTGCATTTTTGGAATCATCTGTTATAGCTTTATTTATCTTATTTACTTTAGCAGGAATTTTTGTTGGTTCGCTTTATTCATTAGGGATTTCTTACATGACTGATTTATTACCACAGTCACTACTACCTGCCGGAAACCTATTATGTAGTATTGCTTTTAGTATTGGAAGTTTGGGTGGTCCTTATGTTGGAGGGTTATTTATAGATGTATTACCTGAAGTATCTTTCTTCTATATTATTGCAGTGGTATTAGCCGTTATTGTTGGGGCGATGTTGATGAAACGTAATACCTCAGTTTCGGTGAGTGAAGCCTCGTAATCGTTATTTACATTATAAACGGCTGATTCGAGATTTCGTCTATAAGAAATGTTTTATTGGACAATTTAATATGTTTAGTAAGCAAAGTTGTCCATTAGAACAACTCTATTAGACAATTTATCTTATCATCAAATTATAATGTCTATTAAATTGATTCTATTGGACAAAAACTTGGTATGTGTATTGAAATTTGTCTAGCAGAAAAAGAAACAGGGAATCCAATTGGCGGATTCCCTGTTAATTTATAGCTCTACTTTCTTTAGCTCTTACATCAATATAATTCCCATACCGTTTTTCTAATCTATCTTGTAGATAAGAAATACCAATTCCTATTGGCCAGTATAAAAGTGCAACCATGATATACATCGTCATCGCATCAAATTCTCTACCAGCAACAATTTGTGCTTTTTGAAACAACTCCGGTACTGTAATAATCGAGGCAAGAGAAGTTCCTAGCATTAAACTTAAAAACACATTTGCTAAAGGCGGAATCGCAATACGAATCGCCTGTGGAAGAATAATCAAGCGCATTGCTTTCCAATATGGAATGTTTAATGCTTTCGCCGCTTCCCATTGCCCTTTATCCACACTAAAAAGAGATGCACGGTAAATTTCAGCAATATAGCCTGCACTATTTAACCCGAATACTATAGAAGCAGCAATAAAGGCAGTTAACTTTATTCCTATAATAGGTAAGCCGTGATAAATCAAGAACAGAAATACTATGATTGGTGTACTTCTCATAAAAGAGATATACATTCTTGATGGCCAACGAAGTACAATGTTTGATGAACTTCTAGCTAACGAAATAAAGAAGCCTAAAATAAGACCAATGATCATACCAATTATTGCAAGAGAGATAGTCATCGGAATTCCTTCTAATAAAAATGGTAGGCTCTCCCATGCAAGCTTTAGATCAAATAATTTATCTAATTGGACTCTATCAATTTCAAACATCTGATCACCTATTATTCAATGCCTTCGATTTCAATTACTTCCTCTTCTGGTTCTTTCGATACATCAAGTCCTCCGAAGAATTCTTCCGAGATCTTAGTTAATGTTCCATCTTCTTTCATATCTGCAATAATTTCATTAATTTTTTCTAATAGAACAGTTGCATCCTTTTGCATCACAACATTGTTAGTAGTCGGGTGGAATCTAAGATCTGGATGTAACGTAATATTGAATTCAGGAAATGCTTGAATTGCTAAAGATTGAAGATAGTAATCGTTAATTACTACATCTGTACGTCCATTATGAACGTCTCTTAAATAAGCATCATTCGTTACATTTCCGTATGTTACAACTTCAGCACCATATTTTCTAGCTATATCACTATAAACTGTAGTTGCGGCTCCACCAGCTCTTTTACCTTTTAAATCTTCTAAAGTATGAATACCAGATAAGTCATCTGCACGAACAATCATAGTTGCAAATGAATACTTCACTGGCTCAGAAAATGCGAACTTATCGCGGCTTGCTTCTCTTGGGCCCGCTTGAATTATATCAACACGACCACTTTGTAATGCAGATAGCATTGCATCAAAGCCGAGAGTTTCAAATTTAATATCTACACCTAAACGCTCCGCAATTTCACGGAAAACTTCAACATTGTACCCTGTTAATTCATCAGACCCCTCAGGATAATAAGAGGCTGGATATAACGTTCCTGCAGTTCCAACTACAATCTCACCAGACTCCTCAATTTGTGACCAAACACTATCCTCTGCTTGTTCTTCTGTTTCTCCCCCACAAGCAGCAAGGATAATTAATGTACTTAATACTACTAGTATAAGGATAAATTTCTTCACCTTAAAACCCCCCTTTTGTTTTCTGTTACAATTCATTGAACATTTCAGATTATAACAGATAAATACTGAATTATTCAAGTTTTACTCACCTTTCCAAAAACTGTTATTAAGCATAGCAGATAATAATAGATACAATTTGTTTTATCTTGAAAACTAAAGTATTGATTCCTGGTAATCTTATGTTATTATAATATATATTAGATTATAATTATTATTAACTAGTACATATTTTTAATTATAGGAGGGAATGAAAAATGGAAGAACGTACAGCTATTACTCCTACTAGCTTGTTTAAAAAAATAACACCACATATGGAATTAATTGCTGCCTTATTAAGTGGGGTTATCATCCTTGTCACTTGGTCACTAGAAAATAATATGCCACATTCAGCATTTGTAATACTTCACCTGATTGCCTTTGCAATTGGCGGTTATGCTAAAGCAAAGGAAGGAATTTCCGAAACAATTCAACATAAACAACTCAATGTTGAAATGCTTATGATATTCGCTGCCATCGGTTCTGCTATTATCGGTTATTGGACAGAAGGTGCAATATTAATTTTTATTTTTGCTCTATCAGGTGCTCTAGAAACATATACGTTAAATAAAAGTAAAAAAGAAATTTCTAGCCTTTTGAAACTTCAGCCTGAAGAAGCAACAAAAATATTAGAAAAAAAGGAAGAGATTGTACCGGTCAACCAATTAAAAATTGGTGATGTAATTCTAGTTCGTGCAGGAGAGCTAATTCCTGCAGATGGCATTATCCTTACCGGCTCTACTTCGATTGATGAAAGTGCAATAACAGGCGAATCTATTCCTGTAACAAAAGCAAAGGATGAGGATGTTCTTGCAGGTACCGTGTCTCTCGACGGGACGATTACCATCTCTATTACTAAAAGTGTAAATGAAAACATGGTTCAAAAAATAATCAATCTCGTTCAATCAGCACAAGAAGAAAAATCTCCCTCACAGTTATTTATCGAACGATTTGAAGGAATCTATGTGAAGGTCGTAATAGTAGTATTTGCTATTATGTTATTTTTACCTTTCTTTTTATTTAACTGGTCATTAGAAGATAGTATTTATCGAGCTATTATACTTCTCGTTGTTGCATCTCCTTGTGCACTAGTCGCATCTATTATGCCGGCTACTCTATCTGCTATTTCAAACAGTGCACGAAAGGGAGTATTATTTAAAGGTGGCATTCACCTTGAAAACCTTAGTCATATAAAAGCAATCGCTTTTGACAAAACTGGCACATTAACAAATGGAGCCCTAGTTGTTACTGATGCATATTTTGCTCCAGATGTTGATAAAGATTCCGTAATTGCTATAACAGGCGCCATTGAGAATAGGTCCACACATCCATTAGCAAAAGCAATCGCTGCTTATAGCAAAGAACATACTGAAACAAATTCAATTGAAGTACATGACATGAAAACAATTAGTGGTAAAGGTGTAGAAGCAGTAGTTAATGGTCAGTTATGGCAAATTGGTAAACCTGATTATATCGGTAACCAAATAGCTGAGGAATTTTTAGATGGAATCTTAAATACATTTGCTGCTGAAGGAAAGACAGTAGTTTTTGTAAAAACAGAAGGTAAAATCGCTTCGGTATTTGCCTTAAAAGATACAATAAGAAAAGATACAAAGACAGCAATACAATCTTTACAAAAGCATGGAATCAAAACAATCATGTTAACCGGCGATAATAAACTAACCGCTGAAGCAATTGCTAAAGAGGTTGGAATAGATGAATATATCGCAAATTGTCTTCCTGAAGATAAAGTTACTCATATAAAAGCGTTACGAAATAGATTTGCTAATGTCGCAATGGTTGGAGATGGAATTAATGATGCTCCATCCCTAGCTACTGCTAATCTAGGTATTGCTATGGGGGAAGGCACAGATGTTGCATTAGAGACTTCAGATGTAGTTCTAATGAAAAATGATTTGTCTAAGATTTTGAATGCAATTAAGCTTTCAAGTAGGATGAATAGCATAGTAAAACAAAATGTTATCTTTTCTGTTGGTGTTATAATTGTTTTACTTATTTCTAATTACTTCCAAGCAATTGATCTACCCCTTGGTGTTATTGGTCATGAAGGAAGTACTATTTTGGTTATTTTAAATGGATTACGCTTACTAAAATAAGAAGCATGGGGAAGTTAATTCCCATGCTTCATTTTGCTTATTGTCGCGTTTAGTATACCACCAACTATGACAATAAAAGCGGATAAGTAAAACCATATCATTAACGTAATAACGGCTCCTAGACTGCCATAAGTAGCAGAATAATTTCCAAGGTTAGATACGTAATAAGAAAATACAAGTGACGATAATTGCCATGCTACTGTAGTAAACAAAGCACCCCAAAAAGCTTCTCGAAACTGCACCTTAAGGTTGGGTGCCAATTTATATAAAAAGAGAAATACAATGAAGAATACAATAGATGTGAAGACCCATCTTAGCATTTCCCACACCGTTAGAAAATCATCTGATAATCCAAAAAAGGAAAATAGATACACACCAATCATTCTGCCAAGTACTGGCAGTAATATTGCTATCACAATTACACCTATCATAGCAATCGTTAGAACTAATGCTATCAACCTCGAAATAAAGAAAAATCGATCTTCCTCCACTTCATAAGCATGGTTAAATACACGCATAATCGCATTAACCCCATTAGATGCTGCCCAAAGCGTACCTATAATCCCAATCGATAATAAGTGTCCATGTTGATTTGAAACAAGTTGATCGATATTCTCCTTAATTAATTGCATCGATTCCGCAGGAGCAACAGAAGAAAGAATACGGATTAATACATTTGTATCGATAGGCAAATATCCGACTAATGTAATTAACACAACTAATAACGGAAATAGGGATAAGAGAAAGAAATAAGCTAATTGGGCGGCTAATCCGAAAGCTTCCTCTTCCAAAATTCGACCAATTAGCTTTTTCATAAAGGATATCATTTGCTCCAAGCTTTAACCCCCTAAAGGCTTCTGTTACCCTTGTATTCTTTTTGGTCTTGAGGTTACTCTTGTTAGCGTATTTTCCACTTGTTCCAATGCATTTACAGCATTTTCTGCTTGATAAACTAGACTCTCACTAAACTCTTCCATGGCAATTCGGGCATTATGAACGGATATAGTTGGATTTTTAATCATCTCAACCGATTTATCCTTTACATTTGATAATTTATGTTTTGTATAATTCCTTGTATCCCAATCAAATAGAGCAGCAATACCACCAATTGCAGCACCGATAGCAATACTAGAAATTAATCTCTTTTTACCCAAAATATATCTCTCCTTTTTTTATATGTTGTGCTTCTCCCTTATATACTGAAGTAAATTTGTACATCCTTCTGAAACTAATTCATAGGTGTAATCAAAATTACCCGTATAGTATGGATCTGGTACTTCTTGTTCTTTTGGTTTGTCAACAAAATCCATTAGTTTAGCAACAACAACATCTTCATTTTGTGTATTGAATTTTTGTAAGTCTTTTATATTTTGGTCATCCATCGCAATAATATAATCAAAATCGTTCCAATCATTTTTAGATACTTGTCTCGCTTTCATTCCTGAATAAGAGATTTTTTGTTTATCAAGAACTTTCCTTGTACCTATATGAGGAACTTCATCGATATGCCATCCCCCTGTTCCGCCAGAGTCTACCTTAATTTTATTGGAAATATTTTCTCTTTCAACTAAATGACGAAAAACCGCTTCAGCCATCGGTGAACGGCAAATATTTCCTAAACATACAAATAAAACATTAATCATAACGTACCACCCTTCCACTACTATTATAATAAAAGTTCTACTTAGTTTTAAATAATTTGGTATATTTATCTAGTAATACTCATTGAATGTTCAAAATATTATATCTATAATAGATACTAAAAGGAGGGGTTATGTGGAAGATTTAATTGGTCAGATTAGTGATTTTGTCTGGGGACCACCGACTTTAATTTTAATAGTTGGTACAGGGATTTACCTTACATTACGGCTAGGATTTTTACAGATTCGCGCACTTCCTTATGCATTAAGGTTGGCATTCAGTCCCGCAAAACAGGATAAAAATTCTAAAGGGGATATTAGTCATTATCAAGCTTTAACAACTGCAATGGCAGCGACAATCGGTACTGGTAATATCGTTGGGGTTGCAACTGCTGTTGTGTTAGGTGGACCTGGTGCCGTCTTTTGGATGTGGATTACTGCTTTATTTGGCATGGCAACCAAATATGCTGAAGCTATCTTAGCGGTTAAATATCGTGTAGAAAATAGTAAAGGTGAAATGTCTGGGGGGCCAATGTATTATTTGGAAAAAGGACTTAAGGCAAAGTGGCTCGGAGTTCTTTTCGCAATATTTGGTGCATGTGCAGCATTCGGTATTGGAAACATGGTACAGGCTAATTCGGTTTCGGACGCATTAAACAGTTCCTTCAGTATACCAACCTGGGTTACTGGTTTGGTTCTAACCGTTTTAGCAGCATTAGTTATTATCGGGGGCATTAAAAGTATCGGTAAAGTAACTGCCTTCTTTGTTCCAATTATGGCTTTATTCTATGTGCTTGGTGGACTAGTTATTATTGTTATGAATTTGGACATAGTTCCGGCGGCTATAGGATTGATTTTCTCTGACGCATTTACAGCAAGTGCTGTCGGAGGTGGATTACTTGGAACAGTAATTCGATATGGTGTTGCCAGAGGAGTATTTTCTAATGAAGCTGGTTTAGGGTCAGCACCAATTGCAGCTGCTGCCGCCAAGACTGATTATCCAGGAAGGCAAGCACTTGTATCCATGACACAAGTATTTATTGATACGATTATCGTATGTTCCATTACTGGAATTACTATTGTTATGGCAGACCTTGCAGGAAGTGGCTTAGAAGGAGGACCTTTAACACAAGCATCATTCGCTGCCTTCTTAGGTGATTGGGGAGGTTACATTGTCACAATAGGAATTGTTTTATTTGCCTTTTCAACCTTAGTTGGTTGGTCATATTACGGCGAGAAATGTTTTAGTTATCTATTTAATGATAAAGTTGTTCCGGTTTACCGAATAATTTTCGTTATCGCTATTTTCTGGGGATCTGTACAAACCCTCGATCTTGTTTGGAGTATATCGGATGTCATGAATGCATTAATGGCAATACCAAACTTGATTGGCTTATTAGGGTTATCAGGGGTTGTAGTATATGAAACAAAGAAATTCTTAGAGATAGCGAAAAAAGAAAAAGAAGAAGCCCGTGCATAAAAGCTTCATCTTGTACAAAGAAAGGACAGTTCCCTTCCTTAGGGAATTGTCCTTTTGTCTTAATCCTCTAATAAAATCCCTAGCTCCCTTAAAGACTCACACGCTTCATCCAATTGGTCTTCCTTTTCCGCCGCAATCGTATGTAAATGGACACCTTCTGTTAGTTTCGAGAGAAGCGATGCCCCTGTATCTTTTAATTCTCCAAGAAATGAATCAGCTTCTTTTCGAGTTTTTATCATTAATGAACCAGTTATATCACCATAGATTGGATGTTCAACCATTACATTTCTTACAGTAACCCCATGATCAACTAATGTATACAACTCGGTTGCAGTTTGATCTGCAGTATGTTTTACAACAATTACACGAGTTGCTAGTTCGTTATCATTATTTTCTCGCAAATATACATACCCTCTTGCTGTCGCCATAATCGGTTCACCGGTCGCTTTAAGTAAAGAAATATCTTGGACTATTACTTGACGGCTGACTTTAGTACGTTCAGACAATTCCTTACCAGTAATCGGTTCACGTTCTCCCTTTAACCAAGATAAGATTAATTGTCTTCTTTCTTCTCCGAGTATTTTGTTCGTTTCTCCCCTCATTCAACACCCTCCGCATATTTTTCACCTTATCATGCACACTAACGTTACACATTTCCTTTTATTATACATTACGTTTTGACTTGACACACTTATAGCAGCTTAATAAATTTTGTATTGATTTTTCCTCCTCTATATGTAAATATATGTGTAAAGACACATGTAAAGTATTTGTTGAATCTAGTAAATTATTAATTGAAGGAGACTAAAAATGAAACGTTTTTGGGGAATTATCATCATTTTAACGATACTTCTAGCTTACATTATTCCGTATACGGTTTTGTCTGATGTTCAATCATGGACGGGAAGCTTCTTGTTTTGGGGTATTACAGGGATTGTCATCATTATTGCAAACATCATGCTTACAAGGGATTGGAGTGAATAGTTTTGAATACTAGTTATGTCATTTGGGGAATTGTCATTTATACAATTATCGCATCTATTATTGCATTACTGTCCCGAAAAGGGAATTTACCTGGAATGTCAGGTTACTTTATCGGTAATCGAAAAATGAATGGGATTTTATCTGCTTTAAGTTATAGTGCAACTACCTATAGTGCATTTATGATGGTAGGTTTAGCTGGGCTTACCTATCAAGGTGGCGTTGGTGCACTTGGTTTTGAAATTATATATTTTATCGGTGTTTCGTTAATCTTAATCTTCGGTCCTAGATTTTGGCTAGCTGGTAAGAAAAATGGTTATGTTACACCTTCTGAAATGATTGGGGATCGTTATCAAAGCAAAACAGCCGCAATGGTTATTGCACTAATGAGTTGTTTATTCCTTATCCCTTATAGTGCTGTTCAATTAGCTGGTGTTGGATATTTATTACAAGGGATGACTGGAGGAGCGATCTCTTTTTCAACTGGAGTCATCATTGCCATTGTACTAGCATTATTCTTTTCTTACGCAGCCGGTATTCGGTCTGTTGTTTGGACGGACTCCCTTCAAGCTATTTTTATGATTATAACATCCACGATTGTTGTTATCTTAATCGTTAATTCACTTGGAGGGTTTGGTCAGTTTTTCGAGAACATACAAACAACACAGCCAGAAATGCTAACTGTACCAGGAAATGGTTACTTCAGTATTCTAACATTCTTAGGGCTGACTATACCGTGGTTTTTCTTTAGTATTTCAAACCCACAGGTAAGCCAACGTTTGTTTATGCCAAACTCCTTTAAAGGGTTGCGACAAATGTTAATCGGTTTTCTAGTATTCGGTCTAATTTATACGTTTGTATCCGTTATGTGGGGATTTTCTGCATTACAACTATTCCCAAATTTAGAAACTGCAGACTTAGCAACACCGAGCTTACTTTCTTCTGACGCTGTTCCTCCTCTCTTAGGAGTAATTGTCATGGTTGGTATTTTAGCAGCTGCGGTTTCAACTATCGATTCAATTATGCTTACACTATCATCGATGTTTGCTCGAGATGTATATGGAAACATGAAGAGCCGGCCAGATGATTCCAAGCAATTGAAGATAGGAAAAATTGTAATTCCGGTAATTGCCGTACTAGCTTATGCTTTCGCAGAACTAGAGTTAGATTTAATTGCTGTATTATCTGTAGCAGCTTCATCTGGATTAATCGTCGGAGTTCCAGCAACGGTAGGAACTTTTTTCTGGAAAAAAGGAACAGCAGTTGGCGTTATCGTCAGCGTTATCGTTTCTGCAATATTTGTCCTTTCCCTTGAAGTTACTGGCACAAAACCACTTGGACTTGGATCTGGTATTTGGGGACTAATCGTGTCTAGTGTACTATTTGTTGGTGTTAGCTTGGTATCTAAGGCACCGAAGGAGAAAGCAAATGAGTTTGTTAATTTGATGAAGGAACATCGGAAAGCTAAAAGAGTTTAGATATACTTAAGTCCTTAGACCGTTGGTTTAAGGACTTTTTATATAGGCTTGAAGTTTAAAGTCAACCACTTCTATTCTGCCAATGGTGCTATGCAACTCTCATCATTGTTTTTTGCGGTATTTACATAACTAGAAACATTATAAGCAGCAAATGTTTCTGGTTCTAAATGGAAAAGAAACTCTCGAGCATCTACAGGTTCTAAAAATTCCGGAGCAATCCATTCATTTTCCTTATCTTTCGGTAGAATAATCGGCATACGGTCGTGAATGTCTTTCATAAAAGGATTGGCTTCACGTGTCAAAATCGTACAAGTAAATAAATTTTTATCCTGATGTGTCCATTTATCCCATAATCCTGCAAAAGCAAATAGTTTACGGTCTGTTAAATGGATTCTCTTTGGTTGTTTCCCATCTTCTGTCTTTTTCCATTCGTAAAAACTGTCAGCTATAATAAGACATCGTTTTCGAGCCATCAACTGTTTAAAACTAGGCTTTTCATGTGCAGATTCACTTCTAGCGTTAATCATTTTATAACCGATTTTTTCATCCTTTGCCCAAAATGGTACAAGTCCCCAACGCAGGTATCCTGCACGTTTTTCCTTTCCATCATGGATAATAGCAAGAACGTTCTGCCCTGGTGCGATATTGTAGCTAGGTTGGTATCCTTCAATCCCCCGTTCTAGATCAAATTCTTCCAATATTTCTAGTTCATCTGCTAGTAAAGTATATCTCCCACACATGACAACTCCCCCTTTTTTAACTTATCTAAAAAATACTCAAATCCCATTGTGATGCAATATGTTTTAAGAGTTTCATCCCTGCAATACTGTTTCCTCTATCTTCTAAAGCAGGACCATAAACCCCGATACCACAGCCTTCTATAAAAGGAAAAGGTGCATTTCTAACTCTAGGAGGCGCTACTGCCACAATACCACCTGATACACCACTTTTAGCTGGAATCCCGACATAGGTAGCAAATTTTCCTGATGCATCATACATGCCGCAAGTTAGCATTAATGCTTTCGTAATTCGAGCAATCTGCCTTGGGATAATTTCTTCTTCATTATTAGGATCTTGGCCATCATTTGCTAAAATTAATCCAATTCGTGCTAAATCATCCACTGTTATTTCAATTGAGCATTGTTTAAAATACGTCTCTAATGTTACTTCTAGGTCAGACTCCAAAAATCCTGTTTCCAATAAATAATAACCAATTGCTCGATTACGTGCAGAAGTCTCATCTTCAGATTTAAATACTTCTTGATTGACACTAGGACGATAGCCAATCATTCTTTCAAGTAAATTGAATAATGGAGCTAGTTTATCACTTGATGTTGCTCCATTTAGCATGGATGTTACCGTTAATGCACCTGCATTAACAAAAGGGTTAAAAGGTTTATTGAGGCTTTTCATTTCTAAATGCATTATAGAATTAAATGCTTCTCCAGTCGGCTCAACGTCCACCCTGTCTAATACATAACTAACCCCATTTTTCATGCATGCAACCATAAAACTAATCACTTTGGAAATACTTTGTATCGTAAATGGTATATCAATATCCCCAGAACAAATCTTCAGTCCATTTTTCCCATGTATCGCGATACCTAAATGATTTGGATTTGCTTTAGCTAATATTGGAATATAAGATGCCACGTTTCCTTCCTTTGTAGCTTTACGGTAGAACGCTACCCAATCATCTACATATTCCTGTAACCATTCCTTATCTAGCTTAATATTCCAATTGACTGTACCTTGGACCACCGATTTCACCTCAAATAATATGCAAATTAATTTATAACTATCTCTAGTATGCAACGTTATTGCTTGGGTTATAGAGATTTTTAAAATAAAAAAACAGCAGGCTAACACGCCTAACTGTCTAAGATAATTATGAAGTGGTAATAGCTACTTTTGATTCTTCAACAGTTGAATTTGGTAATGCACTTTCAACTATTTCTTGCAGTTCTTTTGCAAGTTCAGCACTTTTTAAAGCTTCATACGCTTCGGGAAAAACTGGATCATGAATTGTCATTGTAACCTTAGACCCTTGTACACGACCATTACGCTCCTCAAGCATCTTATATGTCCCATTAATTGTTACTGGTACAATTGGCACCTTCGCCTTCGTTGCAAGACGCAAACTCCCTGGTTTAAATTCATTAAGGTTACTTCCTTTACTTCTTGTACCCTCCGGAAAGATGACTAGTGAATGACCCTTTTGTAAGTTTTCAATCCCTTGATTAATTGCCTTCATTGATTGCCGTCTGTCATCACGATCGATAAAGACACAATTTAATAGCCCCATCCATGTTCTAATAATAGGTAGCTTATTAATTTCCTTTTTTGCAATAAAGCCTATAGGTTTTTCTAGATGCCCTAAAAAAGCTAAAATATCAAACAAACCTTGATGATTTGCTACATATAATACGGCACCTTCGGGTATTTTCTCTTGGCCAGTAACCATTACCTCGGTACCTGTGGCTTTTATTACCTTTTGTGAAACGGTTTTTGGTGTTTCAAATATTTCTTCTCTTATTTCTTTCGTACTAGGCTTCTCATATAACTTTTTGGCTTTTTGTAAGCTAAAGAGACTACCTATAACTAAAATAGCTGCATAGGTATATATCCATATCGTAAATAACATATTTATGCTCCCCCCATTATCCAATATTATTATACTGTGAAACGTTCCATGTTCAAACAATATTAACAGTAATGTTAGATGCAATGGATTAAAAAGTGTATTCTAGTAAAAGAAAATCTAATATAAAGGAGTATTTAAATTGAAAACCGAGAAAGAAAAGATGCTACTTGGCGAGCTTTATCTTGCTGGTGATACAGAATTAGTAAATGAGAGAATAGAAGCTAGAAGGCTAACAAGACTATATAACGAGACAATTGAGACAGATAATCAAAAACGTAAAACGATTTTAGAAGAATTATTTGGTTCAATTGGAAAAAATATATTTATTGAACCGACATTCCGATGTGATTATGGTTATAACATTCATGTAGGAGAAAATTTTTACGCTAATTTTAATTGTGTGTTTCTAGATGTATGTGAAATTAAAATTGGGGACAATTGTTTTATCGCACCAGGTGTACATATTTATACCGCTACACATCCTTTAAATGCGAAAGAGAGGATTTCAGGTGCTGAATTTGGAAAACCGGTTAGAATCGGAGATAATGTGTGGATAGGTGGTAGTTCAGTTATAAACCCAGGAGTAACTATCGGTAATAATGTTGTGATTGCTTCTGGTTCAGTTGTGACGAAGGATGTGCCAGATAATGTACTTGTTGGTGGAAATCCTGCAAGAGTGATAAGGGAAATAACAGAGTAAAATGAAAAGAGTACATTCTGAATATACTACCTAAAATAGCGGACAGTTAAAACTGTCCGCTATTTTTTACCAATAAATTGTTGTGTCCATATAATTTTGTCCCTTACAAATCCTACCCCAATATGAGTATAATCAGGATTTAATATATTTGCCCGATGTCCTTCACTATTCATCCAAGCTTGCACTACTTCCTCTGGAGTAAATTGTCCCCTAGCAATATTTTCCCCCGCTGTCTGATAAGTGACACCGAATTTATCCATCATATCAAAAGGGGATCCATATGTTGGACTAGTATGGTCAAAATAATTGTTTTTTGCCATATCGATTGATTTCTCACGGGCAACTTCTCTAAGCATAGGATCTAAGGTTAATGGTGCTAAACCATGATTACTACGCTCCTGATTCGTTAATTCTACTACCTGCTCTTCAAACGCAGACGCATTTACTGATGTATCCAGTGCTTTAATAAATTGCTGTGTCCAATGATACCCTTTTTCTTCAAACCCCACTCCAATGTGGGTAAAATCAGGTTGGAGAATATTTTCTCTATGGCCTTCACTATCCATCCATGCTTGAACTACTTCTTGAGGTGAAGTTTGACCTTTTGCAATGTTTTCTCCTGCAGAGTAATAGGTAATTCCAAAGTTCTCCATCATATCAAAAGGTGACCCATACGTTGGACTATCATGGGAAAAATATTTATTTTTAGCCATATCAAGCGATTTTCCCCGTGCCACTTGAGCTAATTTTTCAGCTAACTTCAATGGTACTAGTCCATGTTTTTCACGTTCCTTATTAGTCAGCCTAATAACCTCTTGTTCAAATTCAGCTTGATTAATTACTACTTTTGGAGGAGCTTGCTCTTTCGGTTTTTGTTGGGTATGTTGAGAAGGTTTGACTGGTTTTGATTCCTCGTTCGCTTTAGGCATTTCTTGCTGAAGCTTTAGTTTCTCGGACTCCTTTTCCTCAACTACGTTCTGTTCTTTTTCTACCTTTAGTGCAAGAACTCGATTATCTAACTCTTTCCAATCGATATTTGCTAAACTTCCTTCCTTTGATTCAGACCCTATATGAAAATACTCATATAATGAAGAGTATGTATATTTATAAAAAGTTCCATTTTTATAATAATAACGGAAAAATTCTTTACTATCTGCAGCAACAAGACCTGGTATAATAAGAAATATAATCATGAGGATAAGTAATGCTCTATGTATTTGCTTCGTTTTCATGTTGCCACCTCCTTTATTTCTACAATCCTTTTAAGAATTCGACGTTTCTCTATACCATTATCTCACGTTTTACCGTTATGGGAATTTCCAGTTTTATTACATTTAGTCAAAAATGTAAAGGAATTGAAACTTGTAATTCCCTCTGTTTTATCTTATTTTTATATAGTAACGCTTTTAATTTTGCATTATTGGACTTTTAACCATTTATTGCTAATAATGTTATATAGATTGTAGATAATAAAAGTATGTCTGTTTAACACCCATAAATTTTTTGTCGAAACAGAAGACTATATTGTTATACTATTTGTCACCAATGGAGGAACTTATTATGTTTTCGAATGCAGAAATCGGAATTGATTTAGGAACTGCTAATATACTTATCTATGCCAAAAATAAAGGCATTATTTTAAATGAACCATCAGTTGTTGCAATTGATATTAATTCGAAGCAAGTTGTAGCTGTTGGCGCAGAGGCGAAGGAAATGATTGGTAAAACGCCAAGAAATATTGTGCCAATTCGTCCTCTTAAAGATGGTGTTATTGCTGATTATGATATTACTGCTCAAATGCTGAAAGCTTTCTTAAAGAAGGTTAGTAAACAGTTAGGTACGTCTATGCGTAAACCAAATGTTGTGGTTTGTACACCATCTGGCAGTACCACTGTAGAAAGAAGAGCTATTCATAATGCAGTAACAAGTTACGGTGCAAAACAAGTTCATTTAATTGAAGAACCTGTAGCTGCTGCTATAGGAGCTGATTTACCGGTGGATGAACCAATTGCAAACGTTATTGTTGATATTGGTGGAGGTACTGCTGAAATTGGTATTATTTCACTTGGTGGAGTCGTGTCGTCAAGCTCTGTTCGTGTTGGTGGAGATAAAATGGACGATGAAATCATCCAATACATCCGCAAGAAATATAATATACTAATCGGTGAACGTACCGCGGAAAACGTTAAAATTGAAATCGCCTATGCTCATAGCAATCATAAAGAAGAGTTTATGGACGTTCGTGGTCGTGATATGGTAACAGGATTACCAAAGACAGTTTCTATCTCTTCAAAAGAAGTGTATGAAGCGATTAAAGAATCATTAGAACAAATTTTACAAGCAATCCGTGTTACACTAGAAAACTGCCCACCAGAATTAAGTGGTGACATTGTTGATCACGGTATAGTAATTACCGGTGGAGGAGCCCTACTAAAAGGTATGCAAGAATGGCTAGCACATGAACTATCTGTGCCTGTTCACCTTGCACCAAATCCATTAGAATCAGTGGCGATTGGTACTGGTAAAGCGATTAAAATGATATCTAAGCTTGAAAAAGCTATGAAGTAGTTGGTAACGGGAGTGGATGCTCCCGTTTTTTTGTTGATGTTCGATACTCACACCGGACCTTCTACAACTTCTACTCCCCCAAATCATAATAAACTTATGAAATTTATACAATACCTATTTACAAATTTTTCAGAATAAATTAAACTATAGTCAAGAGTCATGTTAAAGCGCTTACACCGTTATTCCACATGACCTTTCTAAAAAAGATTAATAAATTTCCACCTTACTGCCTAGCTTGTTCACATTTCATACCCTGAATTGTTCCAACAAGCGAAAAGCCAGTTCAATTTGTGTACAGCGAAGACTGTGTTCATTTTGAATTGGCTTTTTTTCATGAAATGAAGAAAGGAGTGTCGCCGTGTCAGGAGCTTTAAAACATATAAGAGTTCTTGATTTAACCCGGGTTCTAGCTGGACCTTATTGCACAATGATTCTCGGAGATCTTGGTGCAGAGGTCATAAAAATTGAAGCACCTGGTGGAAGTGACGAAACGAGAAAATGGGGTCCGCCTTTCCAAAATGATGTAAGTGCCTATTACTTGTGTGCTAACCGAAACAAGAAGAGTATCACAGTAAATTTAAAGTCCGAGGATGGCATTCATACCATTAAAGAATTAGTAAAAGAATCTGATGTAGTGATTCATAACTTCAAAACAGGCACGATGGAACGATTTGGAATTGATTACGACAACCTCACTAAAATTAATCCAAAGATTATTTACTGTTCTATTACGGGATTTGGTGAAACAGGTCCATATAAAGACTTACCTGGATATGATTTTATCATTCAAGGTATGAGCGGCCTAATGAGCATAACTGGTGATGAGGTATCTGGTCCACAAAAGGTAGGCGTTGCCATTACCGATATATTAACTGGTCTTTATGCAGCAATCGGTATACAGGCGGCAATTATCGAAAGGGAGCAATCAGGAAAAGGACAAAAATTAGACCTCTCTCTTTACGATTCTGCTGTTAGTGCCTTGATTAATATTGGAAGTAATTACTTAATGTCTGGCAAAATACCATCCCGACTTGGTAACCACCATGCCAATATCGTTCCATATCAAACCTTTCAAACGATGGATGGGGAAATGATTATTGCGATTGGGAACGACAATCAGTTCAAAGCTTTTTGTACTATTATAAGAAAAGATCAATATAGTGATGATGAGCGTTTTAAAACTAACCCAGCTCGTGTGAAGCATCGAGATATTCTCGTTCCATTAATCCAGGAGGTTTTAATTACAAAACCAACTAGTTATTGGTTGGACCAATGTCATGAAAACAATATCCCATGTGGCCCTATTCAAAATATACAAGAAGTAACAGATGATCCACAGCTACATGCGCGAAATATGTTTTTAGAAACTGAACATCCGACAGCTGGCATCATAAAAATGATAGGAAGTCCATTAAAACTATCGAGAACACCTGTCACGTTAAGGTACCACCCACCAGATGCCGGTGAACATAATGATGAAATATTACAATCTATTAAAAAAACTAATATAAATCAGGAGTGATGAAAAATGAACTTTAATTTTACTGAAGAACAGAATATGCTGCGTGAGACCGTTAGAAGTTTCGTAGACAAGGAAATAATGCCATATATTGCTGAATGGGATCGCGAAGGAAAATTTGATCAAAACATTTATAATCGTTTAGCAGACCTCGGCCTTATGGGGGTTTGTATCCCGGAAGAATATGGTGGAAGTGGCATGGATTATAACGCTCTTGCAATTGTATGTGAAGAGCTAGAGCGCGGAGACACTGCATTTCGTACAGCAGTATCGGTTCATACAGGATTAAACTCTATGACCCTATTACAATGGGGTACGGAAGAACAAAAACAAAAATACCTTACCCCACAAGCAAAAGGAGAAAAAATAGGTGCTTTTGGCTTAACTGAGCCAGGTGCAGGTTCTGATGTTGCCTCCCTTCAATCTACCGCTGTTAAAGATGGCGACTATTATATTTTGAATGGGCAAAAAACTTGGATTTCTCTATGTGACGTCGCGGATCATTTTCTCGTCTTTGCCTATACCGATAAATCGAAAAAACATCATGGTATCTCCGCCTTTATTGTAGAAAGAACATGGGACGGATTTTCCTCAAAAGCTATTAAAGGAAAACACGGGATTCGCTCTGGAAACACAGGTGAACTGTTTTTCGATAATGTAAAAGTGCCTGCTGAGAATTTACTAGGTGAAGAAGGAGAAGGATTTAAGATTGCGATGTCTGCATTGGATAATGGCCGCTTTACAGTTGCCGCTGGGGCTGTTGGTCAAATTATGGCATGTCTTGAGGCTTGCGTGAAATATTGCCATGAGCGCGAGACGTTCGGCAAGTCAATTGGCCGTCACCAGTTAGTTCAGCAAATGATTGCCAAAATGGAAGCAGGACTTCAAATGAGTCGCCTACTTGTATATCGTGCTGGTGAGCTTAAAAATGAAGGAAAACGTAATACAAGAGAAACGTCATTAGCAAAATGGCAAGCCTGTGACTTTGCTAATCGTGCTGCGGATGATGCCATGCAAATTCATGGAGCATATGGTTATTCAGATGAATATCCAGTTGAACGCTATTTACGCAATTCTAAAGCTCCTGTTATTTACGAAGGAACTCGAGAAATTCATACGATCATGCAGGCTGAGTATGTACTTGGATACCGAAAAGATAAGCCACTAAATAAAATGCTCCCTGCTTGGAATCCTGATAAGGAACTAGTTTAATAAACTCTTAAGATTAGCACCTACAATTTGATAGGATATTGTAGGTGCGTTATGCTTAATTTATATCGATGTTTGTTAGCATAAGCAGGAGTTGGGTTTACATGTGACCTTTTGTGAGGAGCATCTAACCTTTTGGAGTTTACATGTGACCTAAGGTGAGGAGCATCTACCCAATTCGAGTTTACATGTGACTTTAGGTGAGGAGCATCTACCCAATTCGAGTTCACATGTAACCTTAAGGTGGGGGCATGGACCCTTTTTGATTGTACATGAGCCCTTAGGTGAGGAGCATCTACCCAATTTAAGTTTACATGCGACCTTTTGTGAAGAGCATCTACCCAATTCAAGTTTACATGTGACCTTAGGTGAAGAGCATCTACCCAATTCAAGTTCACATGTGACCTTATGTACTGGGCATAGACCATTTTTGAAGTAGTATTTAATAATTTTATAACAACCCAATAAAATATATTGAGGAGGATTGACATGATTTCAACCTTAACAAAAAGCATTTACATTAATGGTGAGTGGCGTGATGTTGATTCATCGAAAACACAAACTGTATATGATCCAGCAACATTAGAGCCAATAACGGAAGTAGCTTATGGTGGTCAGGAAGAAACAAAGGAAGCAATTGTGGCTGCATCAAATGCATTTCCTCTTTGGAGCGAAATGACCGGTAGACAGCGTTCTCGAGTTTTATACAAAGCTGCTGAACTAATGCGGAAAGACGCTAAGCGACTTGGTGAAATTTTAACAAAAGAACAAGGTAAGCCACTTCCTGAAGCGATTGGTGAAGTTAAAGGTGCCGCAGGATTTTTACTTTGGTATGCGGAGGAAGCTTCTCGAGGGTATGGGGAATGGATTCCTTCATCGGTTAAAACGAAGCGTATGTTAGTGATTCCTAAGCCAATTGGAGTGGTTGGAGCGATTACACCATGGAACTTTCCATCGTCGATGATTACTCGTAAATTAGGTCCAGCACTTGCTGCAGGATGCACGGTAGTATTGAAGCCATCACCTGAGACTCCACTTTCTGCAATTGAAATAGTGAAGATATTTGAGGAAGCTGGAATGCCTGCTGGAGTTGTAAATCTAGTAACTGGAGACGCACAAGCTATTGGTAAAGAAATGCTAACCAATCAAGACGTGAAACTCATCACCTTTACTGGTTCAACTGCAGTCGGAAAATACTTAATGCGTGAAGCAGCAGATCAAGTGAAAAAGGTGTCCCTTGAGCTTGGTGGCCATGCACCAATTATTGCTTTTGAGGATGCAGATCTTGAAAAAGCTACCACTCTATCATTAGCAAGTAAATTCCGTAATAATGGGCAAACCTGTATTTGCGCAAACCGTCTATATGTGCATGAATCGATTGCAGATGAATTTACTGCATTATTAAAGGAAAAGCTTGAGAAAATGAAGGTTGGATATGGATTGGATGAAGGGGTTGATTTAGGACCTTTAATTAGTGAAGCTGCTCGTAAAAAGGTAGAAAGTCATCTAAACGATGCCCTAGAGAAGGGGGCGGAAATCGTCTCTGGTGGAAATAAATGGGACGGGGACCTAAAAGGTTATTTCTGTCCACCAACCATTGTGAAAAACGCAACCGATGATATGAAGGTAATGCGTGAAGAAACCTTTGGACCACTCTTCCCAATTCAGACGTTTACAGACGAAGCAGAGGTTATTAAAAAAGCAAATGATACCGACTACGGTTTAGCCGCTTATATTTTCACGGAAAATACTGGTCGTACGTTACGCGTTGCAGAAAAACTTGATTATGGAATGATCGGGGTAAACGACGTCTTCCCTTCTGTACCTGAAGCACCGTTTGGTGGAATCAAGCAATCTGGTAATGGTAAAGAGGGCGGGCATCATGGTATGGCTGAATTTTTAGAAGAAAAGTTAATTTCAATAGCAATAGATTAATGAAAAATCGGTATTAGCTCATGCTGGTACCGATTTTTTTAATTATCCTGGACAATTCCAGCCATACTCTTCATCAAAACCACAAGCAACTCTCTCTCTTTCCGTTCCATCAGGCATCAGCTCATAAAAATAGATAGTCCTCTCATCACTATTTAAAAATAATACGGTATATGCTTCCACATTATTATTTGTATTCCATTCCACAAATAGTTGGGCTTGGATAATCCCCCTTTGCATCCCTTCAATATCCGCATGATCATAACCTTCATTATATATATAACCACCTATTGCCCCAAAGTCATATCGCCAAATTTCAGCTTCGTCAAAAGCAGATTTTACCTTATGGTAATTTTCGCCAAATAAAGCCTCTACTTCATTTTTCGATAGGTCTAATATTAGTTGCTCCTTCACATCATCTAAACTTCCTAACGGATCATTACTACTCTTAATGGAAGGATTAATTAAGTATGTTAAGTCGGTAGAATTCCCCCTTAATTCAAGGGTGTAATCCTTTTGATCACTAACCTCTAATAAAACTCTACTAGATGAATGTTCAGGAGGTTGACTACTGTTATTGGTTGGTTCATTGGTAAAATCTATTTCAATTTCATATGTTCCTTTCCCCAGTTCATTTGGGTAAAAAATAAAATCTAAGTGATCTCCTGCTTCAATCGGTGAGTCGTCGGCAACAGTTCCTCCTTGTGTATGCTTTATCATCCCGTCTTTAATAATTTTTATTTTCATAAAATAGATATCCAAGCTAGTTTGATTCACTATATTTAAGGTAATTTCCTCTTTTTTCTCATCAATTGTACCTGGAGTATTAACCTTAGAACCATGTGTCTCTTCATGATTTCCTCCAACTAAGTTAAAATCACTATTCATAAGTGGTAAAGCAATCAATCCTATAAGAAGTATCGAAACCGCTGATGCAAGGTGGTACTTCCATTGGAGAGATTTACGTTTTTTTACTGGTGCATTCATTTTCTTATTAATCTCCGATAATAGTTTTGATTGTTCTTCTTCTGGTAACATAAATTTTTGATCCAACGATTTCAACCCTTGATTCAAGTCATCATATTGTTTCATGGCCAAAATTCTCCTTTTCTAATTCTTTACGAAGAGCTTTCATTCCCCTAAACAAATTCACCTTCACTTTATTCTCAGAACAGCCTAGAACACTTGCAGTTTCACTAATGGATAGCTCTTTAATTTTCCTTAAAACTATTACATCACGATAAGCGAGTTTCAGTTTACTTAGTGCTATGTATAGTTCCTGTTCTGATTCATTTAGGAGAGCTATTTGCTCAGGACTTAGTTCAGACGACTTTAGTATAGGAATGGAATCTAAAAAATAAGAGATAGGCTTTTTCTTTCTGATATCATCTATCGTTAAATTCCTCGCAATTCGAAAAAGCCACCCCCTGATATTTTCGCCCTTAAAGGAGTCGTAATGGTTGTATGCGCGTAGGTATGTTTCCTGTAAGATATCCTTCGCTTGTTCATGGTTACCTATCAAAAAATAAATATAGTTGTATACATCATTACTATAAGCGTGGTACCAATCATTAATTTGTTCTTTTCTACTTTGTAGGTCCATGACCTCAAATCCTCTCAATCTATGATTTGCTTTTCAATGAATCAACGGATGAAAAATGAAAAAGTTACAAAAAAATAAAAAACGCTCCGTTACGAGCGTTAGTATTCATCATTTTCAGTAAATGGATCAACATATTGATCTAGGTCCATTCCGACTCCAATATCAATCATAAATTGCATTTGTTCAATAGTAAGAGAATATCCTGGAGACAATCCACTACAAACATAAGGAACCATCCCAATATATGGTCTAACACCTAATTCATCTTTAAGTTCGTTTATAATTTGCACTTTGTCTTGAAATGTCTGGACGATTAAATCTACTAACCCTTCAAAGTCTAGAGTTTCAATTCTACCTGTACTATATTTCCATTTTGTAAATGAATATTGTCTAATCTTTTTATAATATTCTCCTTGTTTTTCTGTTTCAGTAGGAATAATTCCAAGTCTTTCTGTCACATAATCTAAATCAAAATCATAATCATTCTCTTCCGTGCCATACAAAGCAAAATATATCTCGACAGAAGTTAATATAGTACTTTCAACAAACTCCGCAAACTTCTCCTCTTCCTCTGAAAATGGATTATGATTACTTTCTTCAAAAATCGTCAACGAGGCATTTGGAATAAGCTCAGCAATTTCAATTCCAAACTTTGCTGGGCACTGGGAATCATGTCTTCCCGTATAAATATAACTTGGAATATTGATATATTGTATCTCTTCCCTTATATCATAAGTTGGATATTCGACTTTTCTAAAATAGTCTAGTCTTGTCCCTACAGTCTTACCACTGTTTGGCTTCTTCATCGATTCCTGAAACTTTTCTTCTGAATGATAAGACATTAGTGACCACTCATAACCTATTTTTCTTCTCGTTTCGATTGGGGTTGAAGGATTCTCTAACAAATTCATGATTTCTACAATTCTATTGAAATTCGGATTCTTACTACAATATATTGAATCAGGATCTGCACCATACTCATAACTTGCTGCTGCCCCACCTGCAATTATTTTTGATAATGAATCTGGTCTAGCTATAGCATATTTTAATGCAAGCATACCACCAGTAGAATGCCCTGCAAATCCCCATTTTACAAAACCTAAAGCTTCCCGAATTGCCTCTAAATCTAGAACAGCAGTATCCATACTATATTCACTATCATCCTTTGCAGGAGAAGAGTTTCCTGCACCTCTTAAGTTAATCAGATATACATGATAATGCTCTGTAAATGGATTGGCAAATGTATTACCATTTTCATTGTAAGCACTATAATGATGGGTTACCGCGAGTGGTGCTCCATATCATTTTTCAAATAACTCAAATACCCCTCTGTTTGTTTCTACTAATCTTGTTGTCCACATATTGAATCCCCCATTGTTTTCTTTATAAAATCTTTAATAATTGGTAAGTAGAGAATTAACTCGCCATTCTACAATAGTTAATACCTCCAAATTTAATTCCTTCTTGACGCATTGATTTAGTATCCTAATATCTATATTTAATTCAACTGTAGGTGTGGAGTTCATTTTATATCTCCTTATTTACTAACTTGTTTACCTGTTCTTTTACATAATCTCTTAACTGCTGAAGTTCATCCATAGTAAAATTGCTCGAATTTCCCTCATTTATATAACCATCTATAGCTTTACGTACTGTTGCTTGTAACTTCTCTGGTAGGCTTACCAATCCCCATTCACCCGCTTCTAGCTTCGAAGAGATTACTCCTTCTTTTAAATACCAATATACTCGAATCATGTTCAAACAACTATATATCGGGTCACCACTTATATTTTCTATACATCCTTGGAAGTCATCCATAATTGCATCGATATAATCAAGCTCTGATACTTGAGGAAATACCTCTTCAATTTGTTCTCCTTCTAAACAAATACCTCGCTCGTGAAGAATCGTTATATGGGCAGTTAAATCTGCATCTGCTGGAATATCTTCGTTCAGGTACTTAGTTGTTCCGACCAAATCTTCTTCATAGCGCGTACGCCAAAACTCACTATAATGAAATTCAAACGGACAAGGATGTTGCCAGTTTTTTAATGAATCTATATGTAAAATACTTATTTCAACTGGGTATGGGGAATTGGATTCCTTTAATAAAAGTTTAGCTAAATTACGCTTTGTATCTACAGATAAAGAGTCTTCTGTAACCACAAGCAGATCAATATCACTCCGATTTGGGTTAAAGCAACCCATAGCTAATGAGCCATGAAGGTAAAACCCGATCATGTTTCCTTCCATCATTTCTTTTATTTCTTTTTGCAAAAGAATAACAAGATCTTTAATTTCATCGTTAACCGTTTCCCATGAATAAGTCATATTTGTTCCCTCTGTTCTAAGATTTTTGTCTAATTTACTTATATTCTATCAAAGATTCTGAACCTTTTAATAGATTTATTAAAATTTCTGGTAAAAATAAAAGAAACGTATAGATTAACTATACGTTCGATTTCGTTTACGGATTATAGTGAAGCACTTTTTCGCTTTTCTAGATACAATTCATATTGCTTATGCAAATCCTTTAATGCCGAAACAATTGCATTTCCCGCTTTCCCCATGTAATGACTTTTAACTGTCTTAATCGGCTCTTCTATTCCATCTTGTAAACTATAACCTCTTAATAAATGTTGAACAAAATCACGGCCATGCTCCGTTGCCAATGTACAGCTAGCCGCAACAATGACACCATATTTCTGATCCATCTCTGCTGTAATCGTTAACGTTTCAAACATATTCTGCGCTGCCATCCCCGATGGTAATCTCGCATGCCCAGCGATAAACACCGTATTCATTTTCAATCAACAACTCCTTGGATGTGACCACGAAATCCTAGTTTTCTAGAAATTTTCGCGGCTGTTTCTTCGGTTTTCACTTTAATTCGGGTTAAGTTTTCACCTTCAAAATAAGTGGATAAGCCACTCACCGTTAAAGCTGCAATAACACGGCTCCGATAATCAAATATCGGGTATGAAATGCCTGTTGTATTTTCATCTTGCTCGCCAATACTATAGGAATAACCTTCTAAACGAATTCGTCTTAACTCTTCTTTAAAATTTCCTCGATTGATCCTGTTATCAGCTTCGTTTAAAATGGTCTCTTGTTCCTGTTCTGGTAAATATGCCAAAAGTAGCTTTGGTCCAGATCCAATATAAAGTGGTGAGTTTTTTCCAATCCTAGTATATAAACGGATTGCTTTATGACTTTCCACTTTTTCTATATAGGTAGCCTCTTGATGGTTCACTATTACTAGGTGAACAGCTTCCTGTATATCACGTGCTAGCATCTCCATATAAGGAAAAGCAATCCTTCTAACTTCTAATTGATCGGAAACTAGTTGTCCAAGCTCTAACAGCTTTAGACCCAACCGGTAACGACTATCATGTTCACTATCTTTTAATTTATAAACATATTTCATCGATTCTAATGCAGACAATAAGCGATAGGCGGTCGGTTTGGGCATATTTGCTCGGTCTGCAATTTCTTTTAACGTTAATTCATAGTTTTTTTCATCAAATAAGTTTAATAGGTTTAGTGCTTTCTTTACACTTTGATTCATCACCATTCCCCTTATTGAAAATTAGAAAAGACCCCTCTGCCTAGACAGAGGGATAACATTTAACTTCTAATCTTGGAATCTTCTTTTATTACGGTTTCTTTTATATGAACATCTCGTTTTGCCATTTCTTCGATATAAATATCACCTGGAACACTTTGCTCAGGAGGATATACTCCTTTTTTCGTGATTACTCCATTTCCTATTAATTGAGCAACAACTGAGATGGTATTAGCAGTTGCTCTTGCCATCGCTGTTACATTATGTTCTCTATCTTTAAATGTGGCCATTTCATATTGATACGTAGTCGGCTCTCCATCCTTCAATCCAGACACAACAACACGAAGTAATACTGCGTCATCTCTATCTCCAAGTTCTACAATTGGGTCTAATACCTTTAATAATACTTCTCTAGGATTGATTTTTTGACCATGTAATTCAATCTCATAATCGTTACGAGTTAGATTTAAATCTACTAATAACTTAAACTTCTCCGCATGACCTGGATAGCGAATCGTTTTATACTCTAATCTATCTACATTTGGATAAGAGATTGGAAGTGTGGATGTGCCGCCTGAAGTATGAAAAGCTTCTAACGGACCAAATTTATCAAAGTGAATACGCTCCACTTCAGATAAAGAAGGGATCTCTTGTTTTACACCATTACGTATGATTAAGGATGGATCCGTATAATGATCCATTAATCCTTCCATAGAAAAAACATGGAAATACTCTAACGGTGGTTCTGGTCTTACTGGGATTCCACCAACGAATAATCGAATTGATTTTACTTCATCCAGTTTACTTGCTCCATATCCGGAAAGAATATTAATCATTCCCGGGGCAACCCCTAAGTCTGGAATGATGGTTACGTTTGCTATTTCGGCATCTTCATGCAGTTCAAGTACTTTATCTGTTATGTGCCCGATATGTCCTCCTAGGTCAACGGAGTTAACTCCGACTTGAATTGCTGTTTTAGCTACGATTTCATTAAATGAGTAGAAAAGGGCATTGATAATAACGTCATATTGGCGCATGAATGCTGCTAGTTCTTTTTCATTGGATGCGTCTACTTGGTGGGCTGTTAGTTTTGGTGAGTTTAGTTGGGTTACTACTGTTTGTGCGCGTGATAGTTCGATGTCTGCAAGTCCGATTGCTGTTACTTGTTTGCTTGCTGCTAGATCGCGTGCTGCTTCTTTTCCCATTAGTCCTGAACCTAATACTCCTACTTTCATGTGATCACTCCTTCAAAATATTATGTCTATTGTTCTTAACTTCCTTACCTAATCCGCGGGCGGAATACACTTCGCTTTCCGTGGGCGGCTGGTGAGCCTCCTCAGAGCTAAAGCTCTTGCGGGGTCTCACCGAAGCCTATCCTCCCACAGGAGTCTCCGTGTATTCCGCCCGCTCAGTGCAAACTCTTAGCACACACTCTCGTTATTAAAAGAACACCACTCAATCAAAATCAACTAATTTTTTACTCCACGTCTATTTGTGCTCTCTGGAGTTTGCCGCTGTAGTCTACGTAGACGGATTTCCATTCGGTGAAGACGTCTAAGGCTTGGACCCCGGAGTCTCTGTGGCCGTTTCCTGTACCTTTTGTTCCTCCGAATGGGAGGTGGATTTCGGCGCCAGTTGTTCCGGCGTTAACGTAAACGATACCGGTATCTAGATCACGTTGTGCTTTAAAGACACGGTTTACGTCTCTTGTGAAGATGGAGCTTGATAGTCCAAACACAACGCTATTATTTACATCAATTGCCTCTTCAAAACTCTTTACTGGAATTAGCGATACTACTGGACCAAAGATTTCTTCTTGAGCAATACGCATGGTAGCTTTTGCATCGGTAAATAATGTCGGTGCAAAGAAGTTACCTTTTGCGTAATCACTATCTGTTAATTCATAGCCACCTGCAAGAAGTTTTGCTCCTTCTTCTTTGCCAATCTCAATATACTTCTTAATCTTTTCTATTCCACCCTTATTAATAATTGGGCCAACTTTGATAGATTCATCTAATCCGTTACCAATTGTCAGAGTTTCCATAGCTACTAACAGTCTTTCCTCCAAAGCCTGCTTCGCATCTTCATGAACAATTACACGGCTACAAGCTGTACAACGTTGTCCACTTGTTCCAAAAGCACTCCATAGGATTCCTTCCACGGCTAAATCAAGATCTGCATCATCCATGACGATTACAGCGTTTTTACCACCCATTTCTAATGACACCTTTTTCAACTGACGACCACATTCCCCAGCAATGTTACGTCCAACATCATTTGAACCAGTAAAGGAAATAACACGGATATCATTATGATGAACCATTGCATCACCAACTTGTGAACCACTTCCGAATACTACATTTATAACTCCTTTTGGAAGACCCGCTTCTTCAAATACTTTTGCTAATTCGTAGGCCATAATCGGTGTCTCCGTAGCTGGTTTCCATACGACCGCATTCCCTGCTACAATTGCAGGGAATGACTTCCACGTTGCAATAGCAATTGGGAAATTCCACGGGGTAATAATGCCCACAACGCCGATTGGTGCACGAACACTCATCGCAAACTTATCTTTAAGCTCTGCTGGAGTGGTTTGACCGAATAAGCGCCTTCCTTCTCCCGCCATATAGAAAGCCATATCAATACCTTCTTGAACCTCTCCTCTAGCTTCTTCAATCACTTTTCCGTTTTCCATTGTTAATAATTGAGACAATTCTTCTTTTCTTTCTTTTAATAGATACCCAACTCGATATAATACTTCCGCACGTTGTGGTGCAGGAACTAATGCCCATTCTTTTTGTGCAGCCTTTGCAGCTTTAACTGCGGCATCAACACTAGCTGCATCGGATAGCGGTACATCAAGAATAGCTTCACCAGTTGCTGGGTTGATTACTGGTGTTGTCTTTTCAACCTCTATCCATTCTCCATTAATAAAGTTTGCTAGTTTTTTCGTTTTTACTTCTATCATTTTAAATACCTCCTCGAATATAGTGTTTATTTAAGGGACTTTTCCCTAATCGATGAAATGGTTGATGTAACTGAAATTTGCTCTACATCGGTAATAATTTCAATGATGGTAGGTAAACCACTTCGCAATGCTTGGTTAAATGCGTTCTTAAATTCATCTATAGTTAATACCGTAAAACTTAAAGCACCTACTGCACCCGCTAAAGCAGCAAATGATACTTCTCCTAAATCAGTACCAATTACTCGATGCGGATAATGGATCTCCTGGTGCATTCGGATAGTGCCGTAGCTATTGTTATTAAATACAAGAGCAATTATTGGTATATTTTCTCGTACTGCTGTCTCTAGCTCCTGAAAAGTCATCATAAACCCACCATCACCAGAAAGTGAAACAACTGTCTTATCTGGTGAAGCAAGTTTTGCACCAATTGCAGCTGGTAAACCATATCCCATTGCTCCCGAGGTCGGACCAATATAAGTATTTTTCTTTGTAAATGGATAGAAGCCATGTAACCAACCAGCAAAATTTCCTGCGTCATTCGTAATGATTGCATCAGAAGGTAGCAAGTCTACCATTGCATTGATAATATGCTTGTTGATAACATCAGACTCTGAAACCTCTAAACTACTAACCTCTCGATATCGTTGATTACATTCATGAGCCCATACACCCCAAGAACTAGTAGCTTTTATAGCATTAAATGACTCCAACGCCTTTTTCATATCGGCAATAATTGCTAAATCTGGTGGATATACCTTCCCAATCACCTCATGCTCAATATCAACATGAACCAGCTTTTGGCTAGTAGACAACAGGGAATAATCCTGTGTTGTTACTTCTGAAAGCCTCGTTCCAAATGCTATGACTACATCAGAAGCTTTTACTGTTTCAATAATTTTTTTCGGAGTTCCTAACCCTAAATGCCCTGCATATAGGAAATGGTTATTTGGAAAAACATCATGGCGTCGGAAAGCTGCTATAACTGGAATTTGAAAGCGTTCTGCAAAGCCCACTAAATCATCCTCTGCCTGGGAAAGCTTTACTCCACCACCGGCAATTATGAGTGGTTTCTCTGCTTGTTGCAGGAACAATTCAATTGTCTCAATTTCTTCCTTCGCTGGTGATGGCTTTGGTATGGAAATTTTCGGGCCAAAATACATCTCTGCTTCGGCAGGTAATACATCTTCTGGCAGAGAGACTACTACCGGACCAGGCCTACCTGACTGTGCAATACGAAATGCTCGACCGACTAATTCTGGCATTCTTTCTGGATCTTTAACCTCCACTGCCCATTTCGTTATCGGTTTCAGAAATTGTTCTAAATCTACTTCTTGAAATCCTTCCCTGCCACGGAACTTACTATGAACCTGACCGAGAAATACAACCATTGGTGTAGAATCTTGATAAGCAGTATGGACTCCAATGGATAAGTTAGCAGCGCCAACACCACGTGTTGCTAAGACGACTCCAGGTTTTCGGGATGCCTTTGCATACCCTTCCGCCATAAAAGCGGCTCCACCTTCATGTCTCCCGGATACAAGGTCAATGGACGGTTCATCATATAATGCATCAAGAAGTGGTAAATAGCTTTCACCAGGGACACAAAATACTTTCTCGATCCCTTCTCTCTTTATGCACTCTACAATGGCTTGTGCTGCGGTCATCTTTGTTTTCACTTGGATGTTCACGAGGAAATCACATCCTTACTAGTAAATTCCTTTATTCTTTTAATAACTTCATCGATACGCTCCAGTTGTACGGATAACGATATTCTGATATACCCTTCTCCTGAGGGTCCAAAAGCAGTACCCGGCGTAACAATAATTCCTGCTTCCTCCAATAACCTTTCAGCAAACTCTGCTGAAGTAAGCCCCGGAGGAATTTTTGGCCAAATAAAAATAGATCCTCTAGGTTTTTCAACTTTAAATCCTGCCTCTGTTAACCCTTGATACATTCGTTCCATTCTTTTTTTAAATATGTCACTATGCTTTCTCACATCCGCCAAATCACTCGTTAATGCATGAGCAGCTGCTTTTTGAATAGCTAAAAATTGACTAGTATCTATATTACTTTTGTACGTATGAAGTGCTTTGATTAATTCCTTATTTCCTACTACATAACCAATCCGCCAACCAGTCATGTTAAAACTCTTGGATAATGAGCCAAACTCGACGGCTACTTCTTTTGCGTGTGGTACTTGAAGAACGCTTGGAGACTTATATCCATCAAATGTCACCAGATCATAAGCGGCATCGTGAATAATCGCAATGTTATTGTTCTTACCAAATGTAATCGTTTCCATAAATGTGTCTAATTCAACCGTTGCTGCTGTTGGATTACCAGGGTAGTTTAAAAACATTAGCTTTGCTTCCTGTTTATCCTCTTCCGAAACATGATCAAACATCGGCACGTAGTTATTCTCTGCATCTAATGGAAAATATGTACTATTTCCACCAGCTAAATGCACTGCTGTTTGGTATACTGGATAACCCGGGTCAGGTATCAGTACTTTGTCACCAGGGTTAATCGTTGCATGAATTAGATTTGCGATTCCTTCTTTGGATCCTATTAATGCTAAAACTTCGGTGTCTGGATCCAACTCTACCCCGTAATGGTTTTTATAAAAGTATGCGACTGCTTCTCGGAATTCTCTACTTCCATCATAGGGTGAGTACCGGTGATTAGACGGACTTTGTACTTCCTCGCAAAGCTTATCAATAATAAACTTCGGTGTTGGTAAATCTGGTGCTCCTATTCCAAGATCAATAACATCCACACCTTGTGCCATCAACTCTTCTTTTCTTTTCTGAAACTTAGAAAAAAGATATGGTGGCAAATCCTTTACCTTATTAGACACATACATGGTTCTACCCATCCTTCCGTTTCAATATACGAAATGCCATTTCATATATCTGTCATCAGTATAATCGTATTAGTTAAAATATTCAATTATTATTAAAAAACAAAATATTTTTGATACAATATAACTAGAAAACGCTTACTTTATTTCTTTCAAGAGGTGATATTGTTGAACACAAGTAGAGAATATGCCATGAAATTAGATCAGAAGGACTCGTTGAAACATGTTCGAGAGGAGTTTTATGTATCCGATGAAAGAATATATTTAGATGGAAATTCATTAGGATTACTGTCAAAAAGGGCAGAACAAGCTGTTCTTTCCTTACTAGATTCTTGGAAAAACTATGCAATTGATGGCTGGACAGAAGGCAAGCATCCTTGGTTTTATTTATCAGAGGAACTAGGCAAACAGTTTTCACCACTTGTTGGCGCAAGTCCCGAAGAATTGATTGCAACTGGCTCCACAACTATAAACCTGCATCAACTTTTAGCTAGTTTCTATAAACCAGATGGCAAGAAAACAAAGATTCTTGCAGATGAATTAAATTTCCCTTCGGATATATATGCGATGAAAAGCCAGCTTCAATTACATGGATATTCGCCAGAAGACCATCTTGTAAAAGTGAAAAGCAAGGACGGCCATACGCTGCGAACAGAAGATATCATCAAAGCAATGACGAATGATATCGCACTTATCGTCCTTCCCGGAGTATTATATCGAAGTGGGCAAATTCTAGATATAAAGACATTAACAGAAGCAGCTCATGAACGAGGAATTCCAATCGGTTTTGATTTATGCCATTCGATTGGGTCCATTCCGCATCATTTATCTGAATGGAATGTAGATTTTGCCTTTTGGTGTACCTATAAACATCTTAATGGTGGACCAGGGAGTGTAGCTGGTATATATGTAAATGAAAAACATTTAGGAAAAGAACCTGGTTTATCTGGCTGGTTTAGCTCAGCAAAGGATAAGCAGTTTGACATGGAGCATGATTTAACACCTGCCCCAAATGCTGGAGCTTACCAAATTGGTACACCACATGTATTAAGTTTAGCTCCATTAATTGGGTCACTAGAAATTTTCCAAGAGGTTGGTATAGAAGCTATCCGCAATAAATCACTCGCACTAACTGATTACCTACTGGAGTTAATTCAAGTCGAGTTAAAAGAATTTAGATTTACCATAGCTTCACCACTCGAACGCACTTCACGTGGTGGTCATGTATACTTAACTCATCCTAATGCGGCAAGTATATGTAAAGCATTAAAAGCAGCTGGAATTATACCGGATTTTAGAAGTCCAAATGGAATCCGTCTCGCTCCGGTTGGGTTATATAATACATTTGAAGAAGTTTGGAAAACGGTTCAAGTTTTAAAGCAGATCATGCTGGAAGAACAATACAAAAAATACGAAAACACAAGAGGAGTTATCGCATAATGACGAAATGGATTGATATTACCCAACCCCTTACAAACGATATGGCCCACTGGCCAGGAGATAGTCCCTTTACATATGTCGTATCGGCTACAAAGGAACAAACTGGATCTGCTAACGTCGGAAAAATTACAACAAGTGTTCATATGGGGACCCATGTTGATTCCCCTTTCCATTTTGACAATGGTGGAATCACAATTGAACAAATTCCGGTCGATACGTATATTGGAAACGCAATAGTAATTGATGTAAGCCCGTATGATTTTATTTCATCCGAAGTTCTAGAGCAATTTGATTTAAGAGGTGTAGAGCGTGTATTACTCCATACTTCATTACCGAATAATCCAAAACGTTTCCCAGAAGAAATGCCATTTTTAGATCCTAGTATTGCTCCATTTTTGGCTGAGAAAGGCGTTCGTCTACTTGGAATCGATATGCCTTCTGTAGATCCTATAACGAGTAAGAGTTTAGATACACACCATGCTCTCTATAAGCATGGGATAAATATTTTAGAAAATCTTATGTTAGATGATGTAGTACAAGGGCTATATGAATTAATAGCCTTACCAATGCGAATCGTTGGTGCTGATGGCAGCCCCGTGAGAGCGGTAATCCGTCCTCTAAAGGAGGATGTTACAAGTGTGTGATGATTACGTTTGGGATTTTTATTCAGATGATACAGGTGCCTATACCGACTTTAAGGAAAAAATGACATATGGGGATTATTTACAGCTTGAGTCGTTATTAGACAGTCAAAAGCGTCTCTCTAATCATCATGATGAAATGTTATTTATTGTTATTCATCAAGTTAGTGAGCTGTGGCTAAAATTAATGATTCATGAGATTGAAGCTGCAACAGAGGCGATAAAAAATAGTGAATACCAAGCAGCATTTAAGATGCTAGCTCGAGTTTCTAAAATTCAAACACAGATTATCCATGCTTGGGATGTGCTTTCAACACTTACCCCAGCTGAATACATGGAATTCCGGGGATATTTAGGAAATGCATCTGGGTTTCAGTCTTATCAATATCGTTTAGTGGAATTTGTTTTAGGATATAAAACACCACATATTGTGAAAATTTATGAAAAGGATTCGGTTTTACATGCACGACTTAAAGAAGCATTTGAAGCCCCTGGACTTTATGATGTTTCGATTCAAGCGTTATCTAGAGAGGGGTTTATAATTAATCAAAGCATCTTAGAGCGAGATTTTTCTAAGAAATATGAGCAGGACTCAACAGTTGCTAATGCTTGGTTAGAGGTGTATCGAAATACAGATAAGTATTGGAATCTTTATCAATTAGCAGAAAAACTCGTTGATATCGAAGACTGGTTTCAGCAATGGCGCTTCCGTCATATGAAGACTGTTGAACGTATTATCGGTCATAAAACTGGTACTGGAGGAACTTCGGGTGTTGGGTATTTAAAACGGGTGCTTGATCATTATTTCTTCCCCGAGTTATGGGAAGTCCGAACAAAAATTTAATAAAACAATGCACCTCAATAGGAGGTGCATTTTAATTCTGTTGGATTAGTATAAGTTAATTACGACCATTTCCATTTCCCTTACCTTTATTTTCATGATGAACTTTCTCTTTTACTTTTCCATGTAATTCTTTCGCTTTCTTCTCCATTTTATCCAAAGCTTTTTCATATCTATGATCTACTTTTTCTTGTACTTTTTTAGCTGCTTCTTCCGCTTTTTTATGTAATTTATGATGTTCTACCTTAACAGTCTCTTGAATTTCTTCCTCACGCGAAATTTCTTGTTCCTCATCCGTTTCAGGTGCTTCAACAGTTACTGTTTCTTTTTCATCATTGTCCTTGTTTTCACTAGGTACATTTGTTGCAACATCTTCATCTACAACTTCTTCGTCATTTTCCTCTTCTTTAACAGCTTTTTCTACTTTCTTCTCGATTTTCTTCGCTAATTTAGCGAATGACTTTTCGATGTTTTTCATAATAGCAGCTTGTGCTTTAGGATTGTCAATTTTAGCTAGAACTGCAGATAGGGCATTAATATTATTTGCGAGTTTTACTTTAATTTCCTCCACATTGCTGTCATCTTCATTTTCTACTCCTGTCTCTTCTTCCACTACTTCTTCTGTTTCCGTTGAATCTCCCTCAACAGCTTCTTCTGATTCAGTTTCTTCGTTAGTACCTTCTTCTGTTTCTTCAGCTATTTCATCTGTTTCTGACTCATCAGTAGTGCCTTCCTCTGACGACTCTCCTTCATTAGATTCTTGTTCAGAATTATTATTTTCCAGTTTTTCTTCTGCTTCTTCTTGGTATTTTACAGCAAGTTGAAGCAACTCACTAGCTTCATCATATTTACCTTCTTGAATTAGCGTATTCGCTTCAGCAATGCGGTCTGCTGCAAGTTCCGCTAAAAGCTGACTCTTTTTATAGTCATCAAAAGTTAAAGCTAACTTTATCTTTTCTTGCATGATTTTTACAAAGTAAAAAAAGTCTCCAGGAATAAGTTCAGTTTCTTCTTCCGTATCCTCTTTCACGGTTTCTGCTGAAGTCTCTTCATCAGTAACCTCCGTGTTTTCTTCTATTGCAGGGTCCTCGTTAGACGTATTAGTATCCTCGTTTACCTCGGTTAGGGTAAGTCCCTCTTGGTCACTCTCTTCAGCAAATATCGCGGCTCCAGGTGCTACGAAAATGGATGCTAAAACGGCACTTGTTACAACACTTGTTACTTTTTGCGAAAATTTCATTGAAATCATTCCTCCCTAACTAACTAAATTTATTATTGCGTTCATAGGTTTCGCATGTATTAATCAATATGTGTCGTTTTTTGCTAACATATTAAAAAATGGAACTATTTGCCTATATAAAAAAAGACCCTAAAGTTAACACTTTAGAGGTCTTCTTCAATCCGGAAGATTACTTTATATTTTTGTTCATCGAATAAATCTGTCACATGAACTCGTTTTCCATGACCGAAAATGACTTCTGTTTCCGTCATGGCTACAACCATAGCTTTCGTATTATTTTCAATATCTAAGAAAACATCACCAACAACTGGTTTGACAACATCTTCATCACTATCTGTTAAGTATGTGATCGATTCGTCTTGAATTTGCTGTTCTTCAGGGACAAGACTCTTATCATAATAGGCAATTTCTTGACTAGCATCAGCTTTACCTGGAACCATCACGACATATTCATTGTGCTTCACACCGTTATCCCTAGTTGTCACGACATTCCCGTCTTCTACACTCTCTACTTTCTCAATAGAATTTAGCGAGTAATGATCTAAGAAATCCGGATCAGGCTTTGTAATTAAGATAAAGTCACCGGGATTAGGCTTTCTTTTTACATCAATCGTGTATCGTTTTCCATAGAAGATAAACGTATCATTATGTTTAGGTTTATAGAAGGTTATTTCATTTGCACTTGTTAGAACTTGCTTCATGTCCTTCAAACGATACAAATGGACTGACTTCTTAAACATTGGTTTTACTGCATAAACTTTATGAAGTTCATTTTGATAAAAAACAAACTGACCTTTCCGAACCTGCAAAAGCTTCATAGGATTTTCCTCCTAAATTTTCATGTATAACATTTAATATGACTAGCCTTATCTTTTGTTACATTAAAATATTTAAACATCATAATAACAAATTATCGTACATTCTTATCCATATGCACAAAAGGTAGTTCCGTATCCACTTTCCCTAGTATTCTTTTTAAGTTTAGTTGTTCTCCTTTTAACCATTTACCAAAGTCAACAATTATCGGATCACGGTCTCCTCCCAATGCGAACCACGCTTTTAATTCCTTAGGAAAATATGCAGAAGTATGAATCGTTCCAGACCAGTTTTTATACTGTTTAGAGAAAACTCCTTTATCCGAATCATTCATCATCCGAAAAGCTTGATAAGCATCTGTCGCATGGTGCCTCTGTGCTTCGATTGCATTCATTCGTTTATAAGAATCATCTAAATGGTGACGATTCTCATGTTTCATAATTTCAAAGTGATTCGTGCAAACGTTGGATTTACGTACCTCTGTCCCTCGAGGAGTTGCTTCTACAATAAAGGTTTCCCCTGTTTTGTCTAATACAATATAACTAAAGGAATGTCGATGTGGTACTTCCTTTAACATATTTACTGCCTCATCCACTGTTGCACAATTCTCCAGCACCATTCTACCAATCATATTACAAATAAAACCGTCCCCTGGTTTCTTACGATGCATGAAGTTATACCCTAAGCTTAACCCTTTCTCATTCATGCCGTCCATTCTACCAGTAATTCTTTGAGTGGGACCAATAACAGCATATCCTTGATCTGTAGGTGCAAAAAGCGTATATCTTCCTTCATATGTCTTTGGATGATAATCATAGTTCCGTATCATGTAATCTGCATCTGTAAAGATAGAACAGCCACTTCTCATATAGTGAAGGCGATAGCCACCGAATTCTCTTAGTACATCTTCTATATTCCACTGTAATGCATCACGTAAACCAAGTAACTCTTCCCATATTCCAGGGGCAAAAGGAAGGATTGCATTTTTCACTTCTTGTTCTTCAATGATAAAATGTGGTCTTCGTATTTTCCAAATACGTTTCCGATTTTCTATCGTTAATGAATCCTTTAATAATTCTCCTTGTTTAAATCCAAAGTCATAATGTGACCCACGGAATTGTATAACATCACTGTAAACCTCTTTCACTTTTAATCATTCCTTTATGAAGATAGGGTCGAGGCAGTCAAATAGTTCTATTGATTCTCAAATTCTTCAACTAAAAGCGACAGTTCTTCCCAACGTTCCATTTTTGCTTCTAGCTCTTCTTGTACTTTTTGCTGTTCAGCAAATAATTTTTGAACCTTCTCGGAGTCACTACCCGCCTCTATAATTCCTTCTTCTAATTCCATAAGTTTCTCTTCTAATGTAGCTATTATATCCTCAATCTCATTCCATTCTTTTTGTTCCATATAAGAAAGCTTCTTTTTTTGTTTCGGTTTTTGTTCTATCTTGCTAGTTTTCACTTCTTTTTTCACGGAAACTTGAACCTTTTCCGTGTATTCACTGTAGTTTCCAAAGAATTCGCTTATTCGACCTGCTCCTTCAAATACAAGTAATTTATCCACAACACGATCTAAAAAATAGCGGTCATGGGATACGGTAATAACAACTCCTGGAAAATGGTCTAAGTATTCTTCCAAAACTCCTAAAGTTTGAATATCCAAATCATTAGTAGGCTCATCCAAGAAAAGTACATTTGGCTCTGTCATTAGTATTTTTAACAGGTACAGACGTCTTCTTTCACCGCCAGATAGTTTGCGAATATAGTTGTATTGCTCACTACGTGAAAACAAAAAGCGTTCTAGCATTTGTTCCGCTGTAATGACATCGCCATTTTTCGTATGAATGACCTCGGCAACTTCTTTAATGAAATCAACTACACGCATTTCACCATCTAATTCTTCATCACCTTGTGTATAGTAACCGATTTTCACCGTTTCACCCGTCAGGACTTCCCCGTTATCTGGCGTAATCCTTTTTGCCATAATATTTAATAGGGTAGTTTTACCAGAACCATTCGGTCCAATAATACCAATACGGTCACCAGGAATAATAAGCTGACTAAAATCTTGGATCAATTGTTTGCTACCAAATGATTTATTAATATCTTTTAGCTCGATAACCTTTTTCCCTAGGCGAGTAGAACCAACATTAAATTCTACATTTTGTTGATTCGTATGAAATGTTTTTTCTTTCATCTCATGAACTCTGTCAATTCTAGCCTTTTGTTTCGTCGTTCTTGCCTTGACTCCTGCTTTTAGCCAAGCTAATTCGCGCTTTAATGTATTAGCATGTTTTTGTTGATTGCTTCTCTCTAACTCTTCTCTTTCCGCTTTCTTTTCTAAGAAAACCTCATAATTCCCTTCATAGGAATATAGATAACCTTTATCTAGTTCGATAATCTTATTCGTAACTCGATTTAGAAAATAGCGATCATGAGTAACAAGTAAAAGCGCACCTTTAAAGTTTTGCAAATACTTTTCTAACCATTCTACTGTTTCATTATCCAAATGGTTAGTCGGTTCATCCAAAATTAATAAATCAGCAGGTTGAATTAACGCTTTTGCTATGGCGATACGTTTACGTTGTCCACCTGATAGCTCTGTTACATTTTTATTAAAGTCTGTAATACCGAGTTTGGTTAAAACCGTTTTCGCTGCAGTATTCGCTTCCCATGCTTCCTGTTCATCCATTTTCTGCTGGACCCGCATTAACGCATCCTGGATTTTGGTGTTTGCTGGATCCTGTGCGAGCTTTTGTAATACACTCTCATACTCACGCAACACCTTCATAATCGCAGAATCTCCAAAATAAATCTGTTCGATGACAGATAAATTTGGATCTAGCTCAGCTTCTTGTTGTAAGTATTCAATACGATAGTCTTTAGGGTATTGAATTAATCCGGCATCTGGTGAATCCAATCCAGCTATCACCTTTAGAAAGCTTGATTTTCCAGTTCCATTTACACCAATTAATCCAATACGGTCATTTTCCGTAATGGTATAGTTTATATTTTCAAATAAAACCTTATCTCCATAAGATTTATGTAAGTTTTCAATCGTTAACATACGAATCCCTTCCTTGAGATTCAAAGATTACTTTGAATTTTTTCTTTTACGAATTACTTCTTTGACTAGAAGTACTACTAATAATAGTAACCATGACGTTACTAAATAGAAAATCATTTTACTCAATTGGTCCATATCATGAATAAAAAATAACATGCCAATCCAAATAACAGCTATTATCAGAATTTGGTAAATTAATGGCTTCATACTCATTCCCCCTGCTTTAAAATCCCATTTATAAGTTTACATTAACCTTATCTATTTTGCCATTTGTTAATAATAAAGAGAGGATAACAGCTGATTTAGCAGTTATCCTCCATCGTTAAAATTGCTTAATTATATTAGCCATCTCTATAGCAGAAATAGCAGATTCAGCCCCCTTATTACCTGCTTTTGTTCCCGCCCGCTCAATTGCTTGTTCAATTGTCTCTGTTGTTATCACACCAAATATAACCGGCTTTCCAGTTTCCAACGAAACACGAGAAACACCCTTAGCTACTTCACTACATACATAATCAAAATGTGGAGTCGATCCTCGAATTACCGTTCCTAAGGTAATAACCGCATCATATTTTTCACTTTCAGCCATCTTTTGTGCTACTAACGATATTTCAAATGCACCAGGAACCCATGCTATATCAATATTTTCATCTAAAACCCCGTGCCGCTTTAACATATCTTCAGCACCAGCTAATAACTTACTTGTAATAAATTCATTGAATCTCCCAACAACGATACCAATTTTCAAATCACTGCCAAGTAGATGTCCTTCCAATACTTGTCCCATTTATATTCAGCACCCTATCTTTCTTAAACTTCTATTTCATTATTTTTACGAAAAACGACTAAATCCTGAATCGATATTAGTTTCAAATCCATACGCTTTGCTATCTCAATTAAATCTGGTAAGCGAGCCATAGTACCATCTTCATTTATTATTTCACAAATTACGCCAGCAGGAGTTGCCTCGCTTAATATCGCCAAATCGACTGCAGCTTCTGTATGGCCCGGCCGAGTTAGAACGCCACCATCCTTAGCGATTAGAGGAAATATATGGCCAGGTTTTTTAAAATCTGTATCCTTTACGTCGGGATCGACCATTTCTTTGATTGTTCTTGAACGTTCTTCCGCGCTAATTCCTGTAGTAGTACTAACATGATCAATACTTACGGTAAAAGCTGTTCCAAAAGGATCTGTACTTTGATCCACCATCATTGGCAAATTAAGCTTCTTTGCCGTCTCTTTCGTGATTGGCACACAAACTAGTCCTTTCCCATGTGTAATCATAAAGTTAATAATAGAAGGAGTAGCCATGTCAGCTAAGGCAATAAAATCACCTTCATTTTCTCGATTTTCATCATCCACTACAATGATTGGTTTTCCTATTTTTAAATCTTCAATGGCTTCCACTATACTGTTAAACATTCATTGTCACCCTTCACATAAAACCATTTTGTTTTAAAAACGCTGTGTTTAAATCTGCTCTTTCTTTTTGGTTACTTTTTGTTAGTAAGCTGTGAATACTTTTAGTAAGCAAATCACATTCAATATTTACAATGTCTCCTCGTGCTTTATCCCCCACTACTGTTTCCTTAACTGTATGTGGTATAAGTGAAATCGTAACGACATTGTTATTTACGTCAAATATCGTTAGGCTAGTTCCGTCAACAGTAATAGACCCTTGAAGCATTAAATACTTATCTAGTTCCTCAGGGACCTTTATATCATAGTACATGGCATTTTCCCGCTTTTGTTTATTTATTATCTCGCCAATGCCATCAACATGACCAGAGACAAAGTGTCCTCCAAATCTGCCATTAGCTAACATAGCACGCTCTAAATTCACAGGAGATCCGGTATTTAATGCCCTTAAAGAAGTCGATTTGACTGTTTCAGGCATGACATCGACTTGAAAATCCCTTGATGTAAATTTAGTCACTGTAAGACAAACACCATTTACAGCTATACTATCTCCCAGTTTAACGTCATCCAATATCCTATTAGCTTCTATAACCAATACTAGTGATTGCTTAGAAGCCTTTTGTATCCTTTTAATTTTTCCCTTTTCTTCTACTAATCCCGTAAACACTTACCTCACCTCTTTTCTTAGCACAAATATAAAAAGCCCCTGAATCATCTTCAGGGGCATAGGAGTGAATTTGTACATAAAAACAGAATTAACTAAACCAAACAAGCACATTACGATATCACTATAAAAATAGTAATAGTTAAATGCATCGTTTTGCTAGTTTCCGCACAAAATCCCTTCTCCCATCCAGACTATACTGTCGGCTCTGGATTTTCACCAGATCCACCGTATGAATATTTCATACGGGTCACGGACTTAGAAGTAACCACTTCATCACCGCCGGTTGGGAATTTCACCCGACCCCGAAGGAATACAAAAAATATTGAATTGGGTTCAGTATAGTACCTTTTAACATGTAATGCAACCAAGATGTTTACGGAAAAAGCATCACGATATTATCACTCTTTTTATTACTTATATGAATGTTCCTAGTGATTATCTTTACAATTTCGTACATAATATACTTATCAACTCATTCATTAGGGGGAATTCTATGGCTTTACAAAAGGGGAATAAAAATTGTATTACGGACGTAGAAGGTGTGTATGTTGGACATAAAACATTATATGAAAAAATAAGTGATAATCAGACAATTTGTACCGGGGTTACTGCAATCCTTCCACATCCGAGAAATCTCTTCTATGAGAAGGTACGTGCTGGCTGCTATGTCATTAATGGATATGGCAAGACTAGTGGACTTGTTCAAATTGATGAGCTCGGTTTTATTGAATCACCTATCATGTTAACAAATACCCTCAGCATTGGACCTGTTATAGAAGGTACTGTTACATATATGTTGGAACATAATAAAGAAATTGGCACTTCTGCTGGGACGTTAAATGTAGTGGTTGGAGAATGTAATGATGGATATTTAAATTCTATGCGGCTTCAAGCGGTAAGGCCGGAGCATGCTATTGAAGCAATTGAAAATGCAAGTAATAGTGCTTGTGAACAAGGGGCTGTTGGTGCTGGAAAAGGAATGATATGCTTCGGGTATAAAGGTGGCATCGGTACTGCTTCACGTATTGTAACAGCTTCAGATGAAAAATTCACAGTCGGCTGCTTAGTATTAAGTAATTTTGGGGATAGTCAGGACGCGTTATTTGCTAATTTCCCTGAAAAGAAGAAAAATCCTAATTCAACAGACGGTTCTATCATGATGATCATCGCAACAGATGCACCTCTTTATGACCGGCAACTAAGAAGGCTTGCGAAGCGAAGTGCAGCGGGATTAGGTCGTGTTGGAAGTCATATGGATAATGGGAGTGGAGATATTGCTATTGCTTTTTCAACTGCAAATACTTCCCAGCATAATATAAACGGCCATCTGGAGACGATTACATACCTTAGAGATGATGACCAAGCAATGAACCAACTATTCCAGGCTGTGGCTGAGGCAACTGAGGAAGCCATTATTAATTCATTAAAATTTGCGGAGACTACAGAAGGGCAAAATGGAAGAATAATTGAGAAAGCACCACTATCATAGTGGTGCTTATTATTTGATCTATCTTTTTAAAAAAATTGGTTGAGTTCTTCACTAATTCGGTAGATATCCGCTCATATTCAGTTCAAACATTCAACTACCTCGACTTCGCAAAAAATGACTTCGGCACATCAGATCGAAATAGCATTAACTGCTCCGTTACCGGATGTTTAAAGGATAAAATTTTCGCATGAAGTCCTAACCTACCAATTTCATTTGTCTTCGCTCCGTACTTCTTATCCCCAACTATTGGATGACCGATATCACTTAAATGAACACGTATTTGGTTTTTTCGGCCTGTATCTAAATTGACTTCAACTAGTGAAAACTGTTTATTTGATTGGACTTTTCTAAAATGAGTAATTGCTAGCTGGCCATCTCTATCTTGAACAGAATACATTTTATGCGTCTTACTTTCCTTCAACCAAGATTTAATTGTTCCTTCTGGCTTGGTTAGCTCCCCTTCTACTAAAGCGACATAAGTACGTTCTTGTACAAGCTCCCGCCAATTATCCTGGAGCTTCCGCTTAACCTTTTCACTTTTAGCAAACATCATAACACCAGAAGTTTCCTTATCCAGACGATGAACTACAAAGACGCGATTTCTAGGATCACTTCGCTTTACATAATCCATTAATTGATGAAGCGCTGTGTTCTTTTTTTCCGTTTCTGTTGCAATAGAAAGTAATCCAGCATCTTTTTCAATTACAATAATGGAATTATCCTCAAATAAAATCTTCATTCCTATTAAAGTACTTGCCTTCACCGCAACTTTATTTTTTAACACACTAACTACTTGACCACGTTGAAGAGGGTAGTTATGTTTCGTTTCAATATGGTCATCTACCTTCACTTGACCACGCGTCAAAATAGATTTTACCGAGTTTCTACTGCGATTATCCATTTGTTGTAATAAAAATGGCAACAATTCTCCTGGCTCATTTACTTTAAAAATAATCGTACCATTACTTGATTTCTTTGTATTTCTTTTATTATATGACATGCAATAATCTCCTAATCTTCATCTTTTACATCAATATCTTCTGGAATCGGTGTACTTAAGTATTCTTGTATCATTAACCTATATTTTTCAACTTGTTCTAAATGGGTAGTAAATTGGGTCTTGTTTACTAAAAACTGTTCTCCATCATGAATTGCTCGTATTTTCCCTTGTAAAACTAGTGACTTTACCTTCGCTTCATTTATCGATAAATATTCTGCTAGTTCCGGTATTGTTACGTACATCGAAAACACCATCCTCTTTCTTGTATTTATCAGTAAGCGAATAACTAATCCTAACTTTACTAATTTATTCAATAGTAAAATTGTCCTATATATACTATAATTACCACATAAATCATAACTTACAATAACCTACAGGAGATTAAACTTATATGCAAATGGAAGTAAACGACATTCAAATTCATTATCAGTTATATAATTCCCAAAAAGCAAATTCCGAATATATTATATTCTTTCACGGCTTGGGTTTAGATTTAACGATTTGGGATGCGATTATACCATATCTAAAAGAACATTATAATATTATCACATTTGATATGAGAGGGCATGGTAAGACAAAAGCGGATACCTCTAACATTACTTGGGATGTTCTTATTACTGATTTAAACGAATTCATTACTGCTCTTAATATTCCTAAATTTCATGCTGTAGGATTAGGTTTCGGAGGAAATTTAGCTTTAAAATATTTAGAAAAATACCCGAAAAAGATTGAAAAAATCATCCTAACTTCTATTTATATGTATTTTCCAAAGCACATAGCAGAAAGGGAACTTCAAAAAAGAAAACAGTTAGTTACTAATGGGAAGATGTCTGACTTCTCCACTAGTATGATTCATCAGATATGTTATAATCTCACACCAAAAAATGAACTTTTATTACAAAAAGCTTATAACAGAACAGACCAAGAAACTTATTTTAAACTCTTTGAGATGCTTGTCAAAACGGTTTCCATAGATGAGCTGAATAATATCGATCGAGAGGTCTTATTAATCCAAGGAGAGAAAGACCCACTTTATCCAATTCAACAAACGAACCTTTATCAAACATACTTAAATAAATCAACCAGCTATAGCTATGCAGTACCATATTCGTCTAATCTTGTACCGCTTGATAGCCCGTATATTTTTGCTACCCTAATCTTAAACTTTCTAAAACAAGGTGCTTCTAATTCTATTACTGCGATAATAGAACAAGAACTTCTTAATACACTGGATGATTTGCTTTCTAACTCCTTTAATACATTAGAAATAAACATTATTAATGGATTTTCTGTAAAATTTAGAGGTAGCGATATCACGGACAAGTGGAATCAACGAAAAGCAAAAAATTTACTAGCTTACTTAGCTTATCATAAACATTCAACAAGAGAAGCTTTAATTAATGAATTTTGGGGAGAAAGTGATCTAGATAGTGCAAAAAACAGCCTACGTGTTGCATTAAACCATTTGAAAAGTATTTTACAGCATCATGGACTTAACTGTTATTTAAGAATTAAACGTGAGAATATTAGTTTAGTAGGAGATATATCCTTTGACCTAACTAATTATATGCAACTACTTTATGCTTGTGAGACGGAAACAGATTGGAATAGAAAAAAAACTCTTTATAATGAATTAGTCATTCAATATAAAGAGAGAATGTTTATCGATTTTTATGATGATTGGTTGTTTAGAATCCAAGAGGAAATTGATGAACAGCTTGATAAAATAGCACAATCCATTAATTAAGAAGAGAAGCTGTATGAGGCACAGCCTCTCTTCTTTATCTTTTATTTTCAGTTATTAATAATACCATGCCGCTCTCTATATTCGTAAAACTCCACTTCCGAAACATCTAAAGCATTACATAATAATTCAATAGGAAATTTCCCCTCTAATGTTTGGATAGCTTTAAACTTTTCTTCCTCACAATGAAGTATTTGCTCAAGGTATGTTTTTAAGGCTTCTACTTCTGTCTTTAAAATTTGTATCTGTTTTTCATCTTCATTTTTTTCCAGTGGTTTTACTTGCTTCCCTATGTTTCTTTCAAATGCATCTGGACCGTACTTTTTATATTTTTTAATCCATTCATAAACATTGTCCCGATGTCGAATACCTAAGTCGGCAATTACCTCCTGGACAGGCTGATCCTCATCTAAAACACGTCTAATAGCTTCTAGTTTAATTTCTTTTGTATATCTACTATACCGTTGTCTTTCTTTAGGCAAAACCCATCCCCCCTTTTATTACAACACTACTGGCCCTAGTGTTTGACTAAAATAAAAGTCCATTTTATCTTACAATATTCATCATTACACTATCATTACAAAATAATAAGTGCTCAAGGACTATTGATTTACTTCGACGAACCAATTCCTGCTCCTATTGCCACTCCTATTGCTATTCCAATAGCAATATTATCCATTGCAACACCAAGAGCAACTCCTATAGCAATTCCGACAGCCAACCCACTAGCTAATCTGTTCTTTTTCTTTTCTTTCATAAGAAATTCCACCTTTAACCAATATATTATATATACGAATTATTAATTGGTTTAGTTTCAAAAAATGGAATATATTAGTAATTAATTTTACCCCAATCAAATAACTTACCAGGGTCCTGCTTCCTGTCTGGTGCATAATCTTCATGCCCAATAACATGCAGCCTACTTTTCGAAATGGTAGGATAACGATGATGTAAATCTTGTAATAACATGTTGAGTGATTTATATTGCGCAACAGTAAAGCCGATTAGACTCTTATCAAGAGAATCATATACTTCATCTGGAACACTTGGGCCTATTTCCCCCTTCGTACCGATGCCCATTAATTCAATCCCTATTGAAAACTGATTCATATTATGTGGAAAAAACGGCAAATAAGGGAAGTTACTTCTTCCAGCATGATACGCAACTCTATCCTCAGGGACTAGTTGATAAATATTTCCTTCACGATCAATAAGGTAATGAGTTGATACACCGTACTCAAGCAATAATAAATATAGATCAACTATCCGATATGGCTCATTCGGATTTTCAATCACATTACTGATAGAATGAATCATAATATGGGTAATCACTTCCTCTCTTGGTTCAGAATATGTGGGAGGTAAATAAATCTTTCTAACTTCTAATTCATCAAGTGTCGATAAAGCTTGAACTGATAAAACTTGCCGTGGGGTTAATACTAAGAGCAAAACACAGATAACGAGTCTAAGAAATTTCACTTCCCTCACCTTACTTTCCAAATTTTCCATAAAAACGTTCCTTTTGTGCTTGAAATCAAAAAAGCTTACAATAGTTCTAGAAAAACTTGCATTCACTTATCTTTATTAGGGATGTATTTGATTTTTCTTATGCAGTCGGGACTGATTTTTATCGATTTCCATCTGCCACTGAAAGGAGAAAACAACATGAACTATGAATTACCGACCGAAATAACAACATTATTAACGGAAAAACAAAGCCGTTCAAATACATTTCAACATCTTATTAGACAAGGTGGTTACATGCCCCCAAATAATGACCTTTTAATCGATGCCATTACCGCCTTAAGTATGGGCAAGAATGTATTATTAAAAGGTCCAACTGGTGCAGGAAAAACAAAGTTTGCAGAAACTTTATCCAATCTATTTAATCAACCTATGTTTAGTGTGAACTGTTCCGTTGATTTAGATGCAGAAAGCTTACTTGGTTTTAAAACGTTATCCTACCAAGGGGAAAAGCAAGTCATTGAGTTTATCCCTGGACCAGTAATCAATGCTATGACAAATGGAACATTCTTATATATTGATGAGGTTAATATGGCAAAACCAGAGACCTTGCCACTTATTAACGGGGTACTTGATTACCGGAGAACCCTCACTAATCCATTTACAAATGAAATAATTACAGCAAAAGATGGATTTGGGGTTATTGCAGCAATAAACGAAGGTTATATTGGTACTGTTCCTTTAAATGAAGCACTGAAAAATCGTTTTATCGTTTTAGAAATTCCGTATATTGAAGGGGATCAATTAAGTCAGTTAATTAAATCAAATACTAATTTAACAGATGAAAAACAAATAGAATTATTTGTAAATCTATCATCTGATTTAATTAAAGCCGTTACACAAGGAAAACTTTCTGAAGATGCTGCCTCTATTCGTGCTTTACTCGATGCTTGCGACTTAAGTGTTCTCATCCCAGCAAAACGAGCTATTCAGCGTTCTATTGTAGATAAATTAGATGAAGAAAGAGAAAAAGAATTTGTAAAAAATTTAGCGGAAACTTATTTTTAGATAGGAGAATACAAGATGCACGTCTTTAATGATAGAAGAGTAGATACCAATCTATTCTTACAGCTGCAGGATCTTGCTACTGTCTTATCTGGTGATGCTGATATTAAGTTCGAGTACAACTACGGTTCAATTATTGACCTGATTGAATATAAACTCACTGCAAGTAGGTTTTGGGATAATACTAGTTATGAGATTAAAGAAGCCGGGCTTAAGACAGATGTTTATTTAAGAGCAATTGGAACTTTAAAGTATTCTACAATTCCTGAGCTGAAAAATTTTATTTATGACATTACAGATTCATCATTGCCGAAATTCGCAAACCAGTTATTTGCTTTACTAGAGGATTTGAGACTAGAAGAGATTATTAAAAAAGAACGTCCAGGTACGAAGCGAGCTTTTGCCATTCGAAGACAAGCATATCAGCATTATTTCTCTAGCCAATTAATAGTTAATGCAACGAGAAGTTTTCCGTTAGATGAACTTTTTTGTCTAATTTATTTACAACTCGTTTCAGTAACGCCAGATCCAACCTTCCCGAAAGCAACACAAGGACAATTGGATATGTTGGATGATTTAAAGCCATTGCTATTTCAAGTATTTGAAGCACAAACTACAGCTGATACGACTAGAATTACCGCACAAATTGTTTTTCGGTTAACTGAATATAAAGATACACTAAATGAGTACTTTGTTTTCCCGATAAGTCATGTTGAGCGGTATGAAAAAAATACGTTGTTTGATGAACTTACAAGAACTGATTCCTTATCTAATGATGATTTTGAAGAAGTGGATCAGGATGAAAGTGAGTACTTCGAACAAGAGTTTTCCACTTGGCATCGTGAAAATAAAAATGAAAATCGCAAGCAAAACTTCCTTCAATTTGAATTAGAGCAAGGTACAAAGACGAGTATATTAGGTGGCGGACCCCGGGAAACAGAAGACGGTGACCAGGCTATGGCGTCCATTCAAGGAGCTTCCAGTCAAACGAAACAAAATGATTACTCCGATATGGAAGCCTTGGAAAAGGATGAATCTTCTTCCAATCAAGGCGGGAAGCCAGATGAATTTGGGGAAGAAAATCGGGATGCAGTAAAAATAGATAAAATTGCTAACCCACCAAGTCATGAGGATATAGCGGATTACCAAGATTTTGTTCGAGATATTGAACCGTATAAACGAAAACTTGCAAAGACGATCGAGAAAACGATTGAGCATAAGAAGAATGAACCAAGGCGAGATCTTGTTTTTGGTCGACTATCGAAAAAGCTTTTGCCCGTGATTACCGATGAAAATCCGAGAGTCTTTTATAAGAAAAACGAGGATACGAATGAGTTTGATGCTGTTTTTACCCTTCTCGTGGACTGCTCTGCTTCCATGCATAATAAAATGGAGGAAACAAGACGAGGCATTGTCCTATTCCATGAGGTTTTAAAGCATTTAAAGATACCTCATTCCATTCTTGGATTTTGGGAAGATGCAAATGAAGTAAAAGAAGGGTATCAACCAAACTATTTCCACCGTATTCATTCATTTACTGACTCGTTTTACGAACAAAACGGTCCGAAAATCATGCAGCTTGAGCCAGAAGAGGATAATCGTGATGGGTTTAGTATTCGAGTGGTCTCCAAGGAGCTTGAAGCGAGAAGGGAAAAAAATAAATTCCTACTCGTGTTCTCAGATGGTGAGCCAGCTGCAGCTAACTATGACCAAAATGGGATAGTTGATACGAACCTCGCAGTATCCGAAGCCCGTAAAAAAGGTATCGAAGTAATTGGCATGTTCTTAGCCAATGGGGAGATTGAAGAACGCGAAGACAATACGATGCAAAATATATACGGTAGAGAACGCATCATGATTCCAAGTGTCGCAGACCTCCCTGAACATTTCGCACCACTGCTAAAAAAATTGTTACTGAAAACAATATAAGTGGGACACGGGGACAGGTTCCTTGTCCCAACACCAATGCTCTGTACATAAGTACAGAGCACTTTTTAATAGAACTAAACTTAACCCATACCGGACTTTTGGGCCAGTGTACCTGTCCCCTTGTCCCAGCTAGTTAGTAGTGTTTTGATTGCTGTTGGTAGTTGTGCTTCTGGTATTCCTGCAAAACCCAATACTATTCTTGGATATCCGCCATATTGTTCTTCCATTGTATAGTTCGATAATGGGTAAATTTTAATATAGGACTCTCTGGCGCTTTGAACAAGTTTTTCTTCATCCCATCCATTTCTCACTTCTAACACAACATGAAACCCAGATAAATCACTGACAACTTTTATCATTTCGGAATAAGGCCTGAGCAAAGATAATGTCTTTTCCATCTTCCTCCGGTATACTTTCCGCATTCTATTCAGATGCCTTTCAAAGTCTCCTTCTTTCATAAAAGCTGTTAAAATATGTTGGTCAATTCTAGAAACCGTACATTGAAAGAAGGATAGCTCTTTTTGATAACGAGATAATAATGGCTTAGGTAACACCATATAACTAATTCGTATCGAAGGAATTAACGACTTTGAAAAAGTCCCAAGGTAGATAACTTTTTCACTCTTATCCATGCTTTGCAAAGATGGAATCGATTTTCCACTGTAACGAAATTCACTATCGTAATCGTCTTCAATAATATAGCGGTTATCACTACTCAATGCCCAATTTAACAACTTAATTCTTCTATTAGCTGATAAAACGGAACCATACGGGAAGTGATGTGAGGGCGTTACATAAACGACATCAATTGGTAACACGTCTAATGTATCCACTTTGACACCTCTATCATCCACTTCTAGTGGTTGAACCTCATTAGGATAGTTATTCAGAATACGAGAAATAACATGGTAACCAGGGTCTTCTACGCCATAAATTATCGATTGACCTAGTAATAATATCAGTTGCTGTAGGAGCGTTTCAATCCCCGCTCCGAGAATAATCTGGTCTGGGGAGCAATGAACACCTCGGGCTTGATACAAATAATTCGCAATCTCTTCCCTTAGCTCATACTCTCCTTGCTTATCCCCCATTAAAAGTAAAGATTGATTTTCTATATCAATAATATTTTTAGCGTACCTTCTCCATTTGTCATATGGGAAATGTTCGGTATCAATCCAGCTTGGATGGAAATGGTAACGAAGCTGCTCCTGTCTTTCAGAAGGTTGATTATAACTTGGCATCTTTTCTTGTACATATTCTAAATCCTCCGAAGCTAAGACAAAATATCCTTTCCTCGGGATACCTTCTATATACCCTTCTGCTACCAATTGTTCATACGCTGTTTCCACTGTATTTTGGCTAACTTTCAGAAACTCGGATAGCTTACGTTTGGAAGGAAGCTTGGTATTATAAGGGATTCTTCCATTCATTATTTCTATTTTAATAAACGTATAGAGTTGTTCATATAACGAGACGTCACTATCTCTGTTCAAATCACAAGACAACATTTCCATAAAAAACCGACCCCTGACCTCATCAAAATCTATAAAACTGACACTTTCATCCGTGCCAACTACTTTTTATAATAAATTAAAAATCAAATAAATCAACTAATAGATTAGGAGTGTTACAGATGGAAAAATTATTAGGTACGGAAACGGTAAAACGCGGCATGGCACAAATGCAAAAAGGCGGCGTCATTATGGACGTTGTGAATGCAGAACAAGCTAAAATTGCGGAAGCTTCTGGTGCAGTTGCAGTAATGGCACTAGAGCGTGTGCCATCCGATATTCGTGCGGCTGGTGGTGTCGCTCGAATGGCAGACCCTCGCATTGTGGAGGAAGTAATGAATGCAGTTACGATACCCGTCATGGCAAAAGCTCGTATCGGACATATCGTAGAAGCTAGAGTGCTAGAAGCTATGGGTGTAGATTATATTGATGAAAGTGAAGTACTAACCCCGGCAGATGAAGAATTTCATATTTTAAAAAGCGAGTTTACTGTACCTTTCGTATGCGGATGCCGTGACCTTGGGGAAGCTGCAAGAAGAATTGCGGAAGGAGCTTCTATGCTACGTACAAAAGGGGAACCAGGTACAGGAAATATTGTAGAAGCAGTTCGTCATATGCGGAAAGTTCAAGCACAGGTTCGTAAAGTGACCTATATGAGCGATGATGAATTAATGACCGAAGCAAAAAATCTTGGTGCACCATATGAAATTTTAAAAGAGATTAAAGAAGCTGGTAAACTACCAGTTGTTAACTTTGCTGCAGGTGGGGTGGCAACACCAGCAGACGCTGCTTTAATGATGGAATTAGGGGCTGACGGTGTATTTGTTGGATCTGGTATTTTCAAATCAGAAAACCCTGAAAAGTTTGCTAGTGCGATAGTTCAGGCAACAACTTACTACAACGATTATGACCTAATCGGAAAACTATCAAAAGAACTTGGCACTGCAATGAAGGGAATTGACATTTCCAAATTAAGCCTAGAAGAACGCATGCAAGAGCGTGGCTGGTAAGGGTACCTGTCATTCCAGAGTTTTACCTTGAAAGGATGAGTCTAATGAGCGAACTTATTATTGGTGTGCTTGGACTACAAGGAGCAGTGTCTGAGCATATTAAGCAAATTGAAGCAACTCATTGTAAAGGAATTATCGTAAAAAAGCCGGAACAACTCCATGACATTGATGGGTTAATTCTTCCTGGTGGAGAAAGCACAACAATGCGGAAGTTAATTGATCGCTATGGCTTTCTAGAGCCATTAAAGCAATTTAGCTTACAACAAAAGCCCATTTTTGGTACTTGTGCTGGGATGGTACTCGTTGCAAAAGATCTAACAGATTCTGACGATGTTCATTTGAAGTTAATGGACGTACGAGTAAAACGCAATGCATTTGGGAGACAAAAAGAAAGCTTTGAAGCAACACTTCAAATAAAAGGGTTTGAATCCCCTTATACAGCAGTATTCATTCGCGCACCATACATTGAAACTGCTGGTGATCAAGTAGCAGTATTAGCAACCTATGAGAATAAAATTGTAGCAGCCAAACAAGATCACATTCTTGTGAGCGCATTTCACCCGGAACTGACGAGCGATACTCGTTTTATGAAACTATTTGTAGATATGGTTAAAAAATCAAAAGAAATAGCGGCATATTAGAAAGACGACTAGACCTTCTATTTGGTCTAGTTTTTTTATGTTATGATAATATCGTTCAAAATTATTGTAACTTTCTTTTATTACTCTCGTATTAATTATTACATAAAAAGGGGGACTTATTATGGATACAATGGGACCAGGATTCGGCTCCGGCTTCAACCAAGGATTTGATTTCTTTAGCCTATTCCCAATTTTCTTCGGTATTATTTTTGTTATTGTTATCGGTGTATTTATTGCGAATGCAGTTAAAGGAGTCAACCAGTGGCGTAAAAATGAGCAGTCGCCAGAACTATCTGTACCAGCAATGGTTGTTGCTAAAAGGGACCACGTTACAAGCTATAGAAATAATGATCATGGAAGAACACGAACTACTTACTATGTAACATTTGAGTTCAACAGCGGAGATAGAAAAGAATTTAATCTGACTGATCAAGAATACGGTATGATAGCGGAAAATGACGTCGGAATTCTAACATTTAAAGGGACAAGATTCATAGGTTTTGAAAGAAATAAGGAGCAATACCAAAATTCATAGTCTTTTTAATAAGGAAGGGCAGAATACAGCTTACAAGTATCTGCCCTTCTTTGCTTTAAGCACTTTTTTTCATTAGCCATAAAAAGTAAGGTGCACCAATAATAGCTACCAAAATACCAGAAGGAATTTCATTAGGTGCTAGTAATGTACGGCTAAATAAGTCAGCAATAACCATGACAATGCCACCTACTAAAGCAGTAACTGGCAATAATCGTTGGCTAGATGGGCCAACTAACAGTCGAGAAAAATGCGGAGCAATTAAACCGACAAAACCAATCGTACCTACTGCTGCAACACTAAAAGCTGATAAAATTGTCGCATAAAATGCTAACTCAAACCGTGTAGACATAACCTTGACACCTAAGCTTTTGGCGGTTTCATCACCAAAGGCTAAAATATCTATCCCCTTCAGTCTTATAAAAAGCATTGGAAATAAAATAAGGATTGGCGCCAGCAAATAATGGGTTAACTCAGACCACCCTCTTGCATAGGTAGATCCAGATAGCCACGTTAATGCAGAACCGACTGCCAAATCAGCCTGTACTACTAGAATTTGTATAATAGCTGATCCAAGTGCTGAAATTCCAACACCCAATAACGCTAATATAGTTGGAGCAAATTTTGCTCGTATCGCTAAAATCATCACTAGAATAAAGAATAAAAACGCCCCAATAATAGCACCTATTGGAATCCAAACAGCGGAAACTCCAAAAACAAACATCATAACTAATGCTCCAACTCCAGCACCAGAAGTAATTCCAATTACTGATGGATCAGCCAATGGGTTTCGTAATACACCTTGAAAAATTAATCCACTTATTGCCAGCATCATTCCAGCAAGTAGTGCAACTAACGCTCTTGGAAGCCGAATATCTAGAATCAAGCTCTTCATAAAGTCATTCCCACTTCCGAAAAATGCCTGCCAAGTAACTATAGGCTCAAATCCATAATTTCCAGAAGCTAAGCTAATGAGAAAAACGCCAATAATCGATGCAATTAATATAATGATGGTTCTACTCAAAGAAATTTTCTTCTGACTTTTTCCAGCAATAACAGATGTGTTCTCTTCCCCATACCTAGTTTTATTCAACCTTATAACAAGGTAAATTAACCATGGTGCTCCGATTAATGCAGTTATTGCACCAACTGGAAGCTCTGAAAATGAAGGATCAATTATTCTTGCTAAAATGTCAGCAACTAATAGAACATTTGCCCCCCATATGAAAGAAGCAATGATTAAATAATAATGATTCCGGTAGCCAATTAATTTAATAATATGAGGAGCTACAAGGCCGACAAAGCCTATCGGACCAACAACACTAACTGTAACGGATGTTAACAACACTGCTAAGACAATCGAACTGACCTTAACAGCAGCTACTTTTTGTCCTAAAGCAATTGCAACATCGTCTCCCAAACTAATCGTATTTAATGGACTGGACAACAGCAAAGTAATAATCAGACCAACTACTACGATAGGTAATGAAAATTGAACACCCGACCAATCATTTTGCACCAATGTCCCCGATCCCCAGAGAAAGAGACCTGCTGTTTCATTTTCATAAAATATTTGGAGCACACTTGTTAAAGAAGCAAATAAAAGAGAGACAATCATTCCAGCTAATACCATTCGTACCGGTGTTGCTTTATTACCTCCGGATATGATAAATACAATAAGGTATGTAATCATTCCACCAAAAAAGGCAACGATCATACCATTACTAAACAATGTGACTGGGAAGAAAACTGTAGAAAATACAACTGCAAAATATGTACCTGAATGTATTCCCAAGGTACTTGCTGAAGCCAATGGGTTTCTTGTTACAGTTTGTAAAATCGCCCCTGCAACAGCCAAGGCACCACCGGCAACGATTCCCATTATTGCTCTAGGTAAGCGAAATCCCCGAATCGTATGGTGCTCCAATGAATCCTTTGGATGAAATATAGCATCCATAACTGTATCAAAGGGAATCGAGACACTTCCTTGGTTTATATGTATTAAAATTAATAGACATAAAAGCGCGGTTCCACCACCAAAGGTTAGAACCGCTCTTATAGATTTTTTAATTCCCGAATTCATATGATCACTCATTTACCATAGCATTTACAAGCTGCTCTGTTAAAACTTTTACTGATAACACACCACCAAAGGTCCATGTATCTCCTGGCAAAGCATGTGTATTACCATTCTTAACAAAGTTTAAATTCTCCCAAACTGGATTATCCTTCAACTGATTTTCAAAAATATTATCCTCTTCCTGAACAATATAAAGGAATTCAGGATCTTCATCTTGGAAGTTCTGAAGGGCCTCCACCGTTACCTCACTATAACCATATACTTCTACCTTATCAGATTCATATGCATTTTTAAATCCTAGATTATTCATAATTTTCGCTACCATAGAGTTATCCGTAAACAATCGAATGATCGGCGTGTTTTGTGATGAATAGGCTTGAGTAACTAAATAGGTCTCACTCTCAATATCCGTAACTCGCTCTTTTTGTTCTTCAGTAAATTGATCCAATTCCGCAAGAACTTCTTCGGCTTCTTTTTCTTTATTTACAATCTGTGCAACCATGTTAAACTCTTTAACCATATTTTGATAATGATCTTGGATCGCTTCTTCACCATATGGGGAAAACGTAACCACTGGTGCAATACCTTCTAAGCTATCCATAAACTGTTCGTGACGAAAATCAACAGCAATGATTAGATCCGGGTTCAAACGAGAAATAGCCTCAAGATTCGGTTCCTGACGTGTACCAACATCTTCTACAGTCGCATCAAATTCTTCCTCAATCTTCACCCATTGATTAAAGCCATCCATATCCGCAACTCCAACTGGTTGTACTCCTAGTGCTAGTAAATCCTCAGCATAGGACCATTCCAACACAACAATTCGTTCCGGTGTTCCCTTTATTGTTTGTTCACCATAAGCATCCACTATCGTTACCGTTCTCTCGTCCATATTAGTATCTGAAGAATTTTTTGCTTCCTCCGAACCATTCGATTTGTCTTGAGAAGAGCCACAAGCAACTAAAAAAAGCAAGAAAACTAATGTAATAAGTAACGTTATTTTTTTCATAATACTTTCTCCTCTTCCATCTGAATGGTATTTACCCATTCGATATTATTTACAATTGAATCTCGTTTTTTTCCTTTAGGAAGTTTATTAGGATAGCCAACCTGTACTACAGCTACTAATCGGTGCTTTTGAGGTGATAAACCGATTTCCCTAATATAGGTTTCATCTCGAAGCGTTTCCTTAGCGGTCCACATTGTTCCGATTCCCTGATCCCAGGCTAAAAGCTGAAAGTTCTGGATAAATGCACAAACTGCAGAAAAATTTTCATCATCTATATACCCATTGTCCTCTTTTTCAATGTAAAACAATATATGATGAGGTACCGAAGTAAAAAAACGATCATAGGCAATTCTTGCTTGTTTTAGCTTTTCTTTATTCAAGGTTTTTAAATATCCTAATCTTATGTAACTGTCTACTACTTTTTCACCAAATACAGATCTTGCCTCATCCTCATATATTCTAATTTTCCACGGTTGTTTCATATAATGATTTGGTGCATATGCTGCATCATTAAGGATTTGTATTAAAACCTCTTTTTTTATCTTATCTGGTTTATAATCAAGAATCGTACGTCTCTCACGTATTGCTTTTACTAAATCGATTTCGAACACCTCCAATTGAAAATGATTATCATTTTCAACATAATTATATAAGAAATATCATAATTGTCAAATACATTTTTTATGATTTTGTAGATATAAAAAAACCATCAAATAATAAATTTGATGGCTCTTAAATCCTTTTTCGATTAATATTAGATGTAGGTGGTAGTATATGTCTTCCTTTTCCATGTGGGATACACATAGGCGTCCCATAAATTGGGTCAAATAAAACATCACATTTTAAATTAAATACCTCTTCGACTAATGCACATGTAACGATTTCTTCTGGTTTACCAAAAGAAGTGACAGTTTGGTTTTTGATGGCAATAATATGATGTGCATACCTGCATGATAAGTTAAGATCGTGCAACACCATGACAATTGTACGCCCATCTTTCTCATTTAACTTATACAATAAATCTAATATCTCAATTTGATGTGTCATATCCAAATAAGTAGTTGGTTCATCTAATAACATAATATCCGTTTGCTGTGCCAACGTCATTGCAATCCACGCACGCTGTCTTTGACCACCGGATAAAGAATCTACTGACTGATCTTTAAGATTTAACATATTCGTAAGTTCTAGCGCTTCATAAACCGCTTCCTCATCTTTTTTAGACCACTGTTTTATAAATCCACGGTGAGGGTGTCTCCCTTGCTTAACCAGTTCTAATACGGTTAGCCCTTCAGGAGAAATTGGACTTTGTGGTAAAATAGAGAGTTTTTTTGCTACTTCTTTTGTCTTCATCGTTGCAATTGCTTGCCCATCTAATATAACAGTACCGTCTTGGGGTTTAAGTAATCGTGCCATAGACCTAAGTAGGGTTGATTTCCCACAACCGTTTGCACCTATTAAGACAGTTATTTTCCCCTTCGGAATTTCAATATTTAAATCATCAATGATAATTTTATCCCCATAACTAATGGTTAAATCTTTTGTAGATAGCATAATGTACTCTCCTCTACATCAAAACTCAGTTCAACAATTGTTCCCTATTTCTTACCCTAACTAATACATTACCTTAAGTTTATGTGGTTTTTAAGTGATAGTCAATGATAATCATTTTCAATTATAATATTAAAGAATTTCACGAGATATTCATTGTATAATAAAATTAAAATAAATGGATGAAAAAGGAGAAACCTATGGCGCCTACTATTGATTATATTATCTCAAGCAATGCTGTTTTTACTGGTACTGAAAATACCCCAAAACCTGCCGCAATTCTCATTGCAAATAATAAAATTGTAAATGTCATTGATAAACAAAATATGAAAGAATACATTTCAAGTCATACTAAAGTTATTGATTTTGATGATAAGCTTATTATGCCTGGATTTCATGATTTTCATATCCATCTTTTATTAGGTAGTATGTTAAAAAATAGTGTAAACCTACAAGATGCTCGCTCTGCTCAGGATATCGCTACACTTGTAAAAGAATATGCAGCCAAGCACCCAGACCTCCCCCTAATCATCGGTAGTGGCTGGGATGAAAACACATGGCATACGAATGAACAAGTTAATAAAAAGTATTTAGATGAAGTAGTCTCAGATAGACCGGTAATACTATATCAAGCTGAATTTCATAGCGCTTGGGTAAATAATGCCATGTTAGAGCTTGCCGGGATTACGCAGGAAACCGAGATTCAAGATTTTGGTGAAGTTGTTAAGGATGAGAATGGTGAACCTACTGGGTTACTATTAGAACATGCCGTAGGACTTGTAACGAAAGCAATGCCTTTGGATTTAAAAGCTAAAGAAAAACTTCTCGAGCAATTTTTAAATGAAGCTGCTCAAGTAGGTGTTACTTCCGTACATGACCTTCTTAGACTTCCCGAGATGAGTACGGAAGAAGCAGAGATTTATGCTGATTTCGAGAAAAGAGACAAGCTCTCTGCAAGAGTTCATTTTGTAGCTCCATTAAACGGTGACCTTGAAGAAGCAAAACGTCTTCGAAAAGAATTTCATTCTAATATGGTTCAATTTACAGGTTTTAAACAATTTATTGATGGTGTGATTACAAGCTATACCGCATATTTATTAGAACCCTATTCGAATAAACCAGATTCAGTTGGTGGAACGGTCTATCCAGAAGATACTATTAAAAAATGGACGATTGCCGCTGATAAGGAAAACTTCCGAGTTCGTTTCCACTGTGTAGGAGATAATGCGGTCAAACTAGCCTTAGATACCTTTGAAGAAGCACAAAAACAAAACGGGAAGAGAGACTCACGTCATGCGATTGAACATATAGAAATGATTAGACAAGAAGACATTCCTCGCTTCCATGAATTAGGGGTATTAGCTTCTATTCAACCTGAACATATCAATGGTTCTTCGTATGAAGTATTCGAATCATTAATTGGTAAAGAACGTATGGAGCTTTATATGCTACAAAAAACACTCAAAAATAAGGAAGCGACATTAGTTTACGGAAGTGATTATCCTATCGTAGGGTTAAACCCATTAACTGCTATTTATAGGGCTGTAACACGTCTAGATGATGATTATGTTGTTTGGAATGAAGAAGAAAAAGTCACCCTTGCTGAAGCCCTAAAGTCCTATACATCCACGCCAGCTTATGGTGCTTTTCGCGAAAAAGAATTAGGTACATTAGAAGCCGGTAAATTAGCTGATATAGTTGTATTAGATAAAAATCTATTTACTGTTCCAAAGGAAGACATCAAAACTGCAAAAGTTATTTTTACGATGGTCGATGGAAAAATAGTATTTGAAAGATAGGTAAAAGCCAGTTCTAATGAGCTGGCTTTATTTATAATATATTCTCCACAAACACTTGCACAATAAGCGCAAGTGTTACTACTCGTAAAATCGGCTTCATATACGCTGGTTTTATTTTTTCTGCTACACGTACACCGATTTGTGCACCAATAACAGAACCACAGAGAAGTGCTAGTGTTAATGCCCACATTATTTTTCCTGAAGTAATGTACATTGTAGCTGCACCAATACAACTAGAGAAGGTTGCAAAACGAACATAACCAACTGCCTTTAAATAATCAATTTTTAAATATGCAAAAAGGTATAGCATTAATGTACCTTGTCCCGGACCGAAGAGACCATCATAAATTCCGATACCATATAAGCCTGGAATACTAATTTTACTCGGTTGTAAAGTGTTACCGCCCTGAAAATTTCGTTTACCGATCATGGAAGCAATTAGAGCAAATAATAGTAGTATAATGGCAATAATGTATAGGTGTTTGGGAGAAAGTAATGTAGCTATAAATCCTCCACTAAGTCCTCCTGTTATACTAATAGGGACAATCCAATAACACTCTCTTAAGGATATTTTCTTTTGTCTAAGCAAATGAAAAAAACTGGAGAATGAGCTTACCGTATTAGAAACTTTATTCGCCCCAATTGCAGAGTGGATTGGCATTCCTAATACTAGCATCATTGGAAGACTGATTAAGCCACCACCTCCGGCTATCGTACCTAAAGTTGTCGCGATAATTCCAGTAAAAAAGATAAAAATAAGATCCATACTGAACACCCCCTGCATCCAGTATAGATCTTATTGGCAATTAGAAAAAATACAATATTTCTATATAAGTTGATAACTTTTTGTTATATTACTTTTTCACTAACTGTTTTAATTCCTTACTTAATTCACTTATCTCCGCTACTGCTGTATTGATGGAGGTGATCAGGTCGTGTTCACTTTCAAGTGTAGAAACGATTTCTTGTGTAGAGGATGCGTTTTCTTCTGAAATGTTTGCTACATTTTCTAATTGTTCCTGAATATCTTTTAAATCTCCAGTTGCTGATTGAATCTCCTTCATACTGATGGAAAGACTGTTACTAGTATCTTTGAAAGAACTTTTTAGCTCATCAAAGAAAGTAGAAACTTCATCCAATAGCTTCATACCTTCTGCTGCAGCGAGTTCTCCTTCGGTAGATTTCTCTCGTGCATTCTCTGATTTCTGGAACAGACTATCGGTCACTTCGGTAATATCAACTGTAATATTTGCACTTTGTTCAGCAAGTTTTCGAACTTCATCTGCAACAACTGCAAATCCTTTACCATATTCTCCTGCACGTGCCGATTCAATCGCAGCATTTAAAGCAAGCAAATTCGTTTGCTCAGCAATGTCCCTAATTCCTTGAAGTAACGTATTTACTCTTCCTAAACTATCTTGCAAGTCAGCTACAGTTACAGTAGTTGTGCCTATTGCGTCGTTAACCGTACGAATATGATTGGATGCTTGCTGTACTTTCTCCCATCCTACTTGTACTTCTCCATTCATATGCTCAGACTTCTTCACGATGCTTTCCGAAATAGCTATCGTTTGATTGGTTTTTTCAAGTGATGAACCCATAGATTCATTAACCGTGCTCACACTTTCTGCTTCCTCTTGAATAGCAGTAGCCATTTGTTGAGCAGAGTCTAATACAAGATCACTGGACTCATAAATTGTCGTGATATCTTTATTAAATTGACCGATTGTCGTATCTAATTTATTCGCACCTTCCTCAATTGCATTAAAGGTATCTTGAAGCTTATCTAATAATTCCTTCGCTTCTAATTCTTTCTTAGAAGAACTATCTACTAATTCCCTACCCCATTTCGTTAATAGATACAAGGCAACTAATATCCCATCGATTATAGCAATAACGGTAATAAGTCCTTTTAAGTTATCATCAATACCTAATAAATCTTGCGGGCTGAAGAAAAACATTCCTATAATAAGTACATTTAACACAATACCAAATATTAAAATGAGCTCTTTTTTAAAATACATCGCTACCATAGCAACTGTTAAAAATATTAAATAGTGCTTATTAAGTGCAAATCCATCAAGAACAAATAAAAGCATTACAACTACGTTTGGAATTATTGCAAAAATAAACCCTTTTACATAGGTTGGTAGAGGCAACAAGTAATTAACACTTGAAATAATAATAACTACCACACCTGCTACAACAATTCCTATACTATCCGCAAATCCTCTTGCCATGACTACTGGTATAACTAAAAGAAAAACAATAGCAATTAATAAAATATAATTTACTTTGTGGACTCTTTTTGTATTATATGTATCTAAACTTTTCATGATGTTCCCCCTTCTAACATACTATATCGACCATATTCCCTTTATGTGTAGTTAATTTGATTTTTTTAATATATGTCGTTATATTTGCAAGATATGACTTTATTCCTATAATCTTATCTTACTAGGATAAAACTAGAAAAGTATTTATTTTACTAAGGAGGATGTTCATCTTGAGAATTGGAATAATGGGAGCAGGTTCATTAGGTACTATTATTGGTGCACTTATTTCTAAAGGAAATGATGAAGTTGAATTAATTGATGTCTATGAGGATCATGTAAAAGCACTTAATGAACATGGTGCAATGATTACAGGAACTATGAAAGAAACCATTCCAGTAAAAGCAATTACGCCTAAAGAAATGTCTGGGACTTATGATTTAGTTTTATTACTTACAAAACAAGTATTTAACGAAGAAGTTGTTACTAATCTAAAAAACTATTTACAAAACGATAGTATCGTACTATCACTTCAAAATGGGGTCCCTGAGGAAAGCCTTGTATCGATTTTAGGGAAAAACCATGTAATTGGTGGATCAGTTGAGTTCGGAGCTACATTTAAAGAACCTGGTGTATCTGAATTAACTACTGCAACAGAAGCATTCAAGAGCAATGCCTTTCAAATTGGTGAATTAGACGGTTCCGTGACAGACCGAGTTCAAAAAATAAAGGAAATCTTAGATTTAGTCGGTGGAACTCATGTTACTGATAATTTAATCGGAACTAAATGGTCTAAATTACTAGTAAATGTTGCCCTAAGTGGTATGTCTGCAGCTCTTGGGTGTACTTTTGGTGATGTTATTAAAGATGAGGTTGGCGTTTACAGTGCTGTCTCACTAGCGGATGAAACGATTCGTGTTGGGGAAGCAGCTGGTGTATCATTTGCTTTATTAGCTGGATTTGATTTAAGTATCTTTAAACTAGCTGAAGACGAAAGTAATTTACCAACCGCTATTGGATTTGCTAGAAAAGCATTCGAACCACAAGCATTATTAAGAGCAAGTATGCTACAAGATCTTGAAAAGCAAAGAAAAACCGAAATCGACTATATTAATGGTTTTGTAGCAACAAAAGGAAAAGAACTAGGTATTGCAACTCCTTACAATGACTTAGTAGTATCACTCGTAAAAAAAGCAGAAGATGAAAAATCTGTACCTACTTTTGAAGAAAATATTTGTCACTTTAAAGAACTTAAGAACAAATAGAAATAAAAGGGAACAAAGTGCTCATACTGGAGCAAGTTGTTCCCTTTTGATTATCTATTCCAATGTCTATGCTTTGCAACAGCATTTACGAAATCCCTTGCAAATTCAATGGGACTTCCATTAGTAATTACCCCTGGTTTATTGACCATATGATTTACCTCTAGCCATCTTCGCCCTTCTCCAATGGCACCAATCGTCTTTTTATGTCGATATGCTTCATCTAGGAAATAGGCAGCTTTTTCATTAAACATTCGATCGGTACTACTACCACGTACCATAAAGACTGCGTCATACAAAACTGATTGAGCAGTATAAACATTTTGTGTCGCCTCTAGCTCAACACCATTTGTTCCTTTTACTGGTCCTAAATCTTCACTAATAATCTCTGGAACAAGCCCTTCTTTTTTCCAATAATCGAGCACCGTTTTTACTAAAGGACCATTAAATCCATCAGATACTATGATGGCAACTTTACGTGTTTTCGCTGTCATTGTAGTATTTAACTGACTTAATGCTGGAGAAGCCTTCGTTACAGGGGCACCACCTTTAGTTGGCGGTTTTACTCCGATATTTCTTGCAATGGTTTTGGCTAATTCTAAATCAACATTAGCAAACAAATCAACATTTTGCTGACGAACCGATCTACTCTTTACCTTTCCTAACTCAAAGCTAAAAGCGTCTATAATATGTTTTTTCTCTGGTGCACTCATACTATTCCAGAACAGTTTTGCTTGGGAAAAGAAGTCCGTAAAGCTTTTACTTCGCCTCCGAATTTTCTTTCCTTCTACTTTTTCCTCATAATGCTTATACCCACCTTCTTCAGGTGAAGCGGGAACCGGAGTATTACCTGCAAGTGAATTACGATGATAATTAACCTTTCCTACATTTATCGTCTGCCTATGGAACCCATCACGTTGATTATTATGAAAAGGGCAAATCGGTCTGTTAATAGGAATCTCATGAAAGTTCGGTCCACCAAGGCGGAGTAATTGTGTATCGACATATGAGAATAGTCGTGCTTGTAATAACGGATCATTGGTAAAATCAATTCCAGGTACGACATTTCCTGGGTGGAAGGCTACTTGCTCCGTTTCTGCAAAAAAATTGTCAACGTTTTTCGTTAAAGTCATCTTCCCAATAATTTTTACTGGAACTTCCTCTTCTGGTATTAGCTTCGTCGCATCCAATAAGTCAAAATCGAATTTAAATTCATCTGCTTGAGGTACAATTTGAACACCTAACTCATATTCAGGATAATCCCCTCTTTCAATCGCTTCCCATAGATCATTACGATGAAAATCAGGATCAATCCCCATCAGTTTTTGTGCCTCATCCCATACTAGTGAATGTACGCCAAGCTTAGGCTTCCAATGAAATTTAATAAAGAAAGCCTCACCACTAGCATTGACAAAACGAAACGTATTAACGCCAAACCCTTCCATCATCCGGAAACTTCTCGGAATAGCGCGATCTGACATAACCCACATTACCATATGAGCATTTTCCGGATTATTAGCAACAAAATCCCAAAAATTATCATGTGCGGTGGATGCTTGTGGAATATCGTTATGGGGTTCTGGTTTAAAGGAGTGGACAACATCTGGAAATTTAATTCCATCTTGTATAAAGAAGACTGGTATGTTGTTGGCTACAAGGTCATAGTTTCCTTCATCTGTATAAAATTTTGTAGCAAATCCGCGGGCATCTCTAGCAGTATCCCCAGAGCCTTTGGAGCCATTAACGGTGGAGAAACGAACAAATACCGGGACCTTTTTCGATGTATCAGTAAAAATTTTTGCTTTCGTATATCGTTCCATACTTTCATATAGCTGAAATTCACCATGGGCAGCAAACCCCCTAGCATGTACTACCCTTTCTGGAATTCTTTCATGGTCAAAGTGAGTCATTTTCTCCCTGAAGTGAAAGTCTTCCATTAAAGTAGGACCACGAACTCCAGCAGTTAAAGATAACTCATCCTCTGACACCTTCAGCCCTTGGTTTGTTGTCATATACTTCCCTTTGTCATCTACACGAAACATATCCAGTTGTTCATTCTTTTCGTTTTCTTTTCGTTTATCTGTCATTACCATACCTCCCCATCTAATGGATATGATATGAGAGGCTAATTTATCCATATGAATTGATAAGGACTTGTTAGTGAACTACTAATACCAAAATTGAAAAAGGAGTTATTTAAACTATCAATTTATCAGCGGAAATATAACTGTATCAGCCATTATTAACATATTTCAGCAATTCCCTTATAACGCAAAAATTTCCACCCCCTAGTGAGGTGGAAATTTCAATTTTTCTTAAACCAATACGTAATTTTTATGATTGATAACCGTTTTGATTGGTTCATCTCGAACTGTATTATGACCAATTTCCACAATTACTGAGTTTTCTCTCACGATAAGTACCGTTCCCTTTTTCCCTTTATGTTCTCCAGACATAATTTCAATTGTATCGCCTTCAGCTGCTTTTGCCATAACGTATGACTCCTTCTTTTCTTCTTTAGGATAATAATAGTATTCCACATGGCATGATATCAGATTCACGGTAATTATTATAAGTAAAATGTCTTATAAAAATAAATCCAGAATAGTTTCAATCGTGTCACTTTCTAGTAAAACATGTATACCAATCCAGATAAAGACTACTGGAATAAAGATCCGTTCATACTTATTTACGAAAGCATAAACTTGTTTGGTAGAACTAAGCACATGACAAATAATACTCCAAATCAAAACCATAACGAAAAATGTAACAGCTGCAAGAAATAAATCTATCATGGTTAACGTTGTAAAATAAGGTACAATCACAGCTATTTCTTCAGCCCCTCCAGCTATAGCAATGATTGCTACTCTAACGGAAAGATTACTAAAGATTGACGATTTGCTTAAAAATGCGTTATCTTCTTCCTCTTCATCCCTTTCAAATAAAGCCATTACACCAATAACAATTGGAAGTAACCCAAGTAAGCCTGTCCACTCTCCATTGATAAAGGAAATTCCATAAAGTGCAAGTAAAGAAACAATCAGAACACTTGTCATTCCTACCTGCTGGCCAACATACACTTGCTTTATTTGTTTAGCATTATTAGCATGGGCAAAAAATACAATAAGTACAAGCATCTCATCAATACCTGCTGCAACAAACATAAGCACCATAGTTATCATCGTAACCAACAGACACTCCCCCTATTAGACAAGCTTTGTATTATTATAGGCTTTCCAAATTCGGAATAGACCAGTTAATTATATGACAAAAGGAAAATCTTGAATGGAACTAATAAGAGACATACTGCATACTTATCAACAATTGGACACAAAATAGCCGTATATATAACCATTTTACTAGGAGGACATTATGAAGGCAGTCACGTATCAGGGTAAATACCAAGTCGCAATAAAAGATGTAGAAGCACCGATGATACAAGATAAAGAAGATGTTATTGTTAAAATTACCTCTACTGCTATATGTGGGTCAGATTTACATTTATATCAAGGAAACTTCCCTCTCCCAATTGATTATGTCATAGGACACGAACCGATGGGAATTGTAGAAGAGGTTGGTACTGATGTCACGAAAGTTAAAAAGGGAGATAGAGTAGTGATTCCATTTACCGTTGCATGCGGAAAATGTCATTATTGCAACCATGATTTGGAAAGCCAATGCGATAACTCTAACCCACACTATGACTCAGGCGGGTATTTAGGATACTCAGAGAAGTTCGGTAATTACCCAGGTGGACAAGCTGAATATTTACGAGTACCGTTTGGTAATTACACTCCATTTGTCATACCGCAAGATTGTGAGCTTGAGGACGAATCATTATTGTTTTTATCAGATGTGCTCCCTACTGCTTATTGGAGTGTTGTAAACAGTGGGGTAAAAGAAGGAGATACTGTTATCGTACTCGGTTCAGGACCCATTGGATTAATGACCCAACAATTCGCATGGCAACAAGGGGCAGAGAGGGTTATAGCTGTTGATTATATTCATAACAGGTTAGAGCATTCTAGAAAGATTAACAAAACAGAAGTGTTCAATTTTACCGAAGATGAAGATATGGGAGAAACATTAAAGGAAATCACAAAAGGCGGGGCAGATGTTGTTATTGATTGTGTTGGAATGGACGGAAAAAAATCCCCACTCGAATGGGTAGAACAAAAATTAAAGCTTCAAGGTGGAACGTTAGGACCAATTCAAATTGCCACGAAAGCTGTACGAAAAGGTGGAACTCTTCAAATAACTGGAGTATATGGCGGACTTTATAATATGTTTCCATTAGGTCCATTCTTTACCAGAAACATCACAATCAAAATGGGGCAAGCACCAGCAAGACATTTCATGCCACATTTATACGATATGATTATTAATGAAAAGATCGATCCAAAACAAATTATCACCCATAATCTAGCCCTGGATGAAGCACCTCATGCCTATAAAATTTTTAATAATAAAGAGGATAATTGTATTAAAGTGGTCTTAAAGCCATAATAAAAGGTGCTTACCCTCTGCAGGATAAGCACCTTATCTTCATTACTTCACAATTTCATTTGTTAATTCTATAAATTCTTTCGCATCATTAGCCATTAATTGAATTCCAGCAGCCCAGAAATCTTCTTTTGTAATATCTACGCCTAGATGTTTTTGAGCTAAATCCTCCACCTGCATGGAGCCAGTATCTTTCAGTAAGGCAATGTATTTCTCCTCAAAACCTTCTCTATCCTTTAGGTATTCAGCATAAATACCTAGGCTGAATAGGAATCCGAATGTATATGGGAAATTATAAAATGGTACGCCACCAATGAAAAAGTGTAGCTTACTGCACCAGAAGTGTGGATGGTAGCTAGCTAGGCTATCACCATACGCTTCCTTCTGTGCTTCAACCATTAATTCATTTAATCTTTTTTCTGAAACAATGCCTTTTGCGCGTTCTTTATAAAATGCATTTTCAAACAAGAAACGAGCATGAATGTTCATGAACATTGCTGTTGCATTTTCTAATTTCGTATTTAAAAGTGAAGCTTTCTCTTCTTTGGACTTAGCATTCGCCACTGTTGCATTTCCGATAATCGTCTCAGCAAACGTACTAGCAGTTTCCGCAACGTTCATCGCGTAACGACGATTCAACGTTGGTAAATCCTTCATTACATGACTATGGAATGCATGGCCAAGTTCATGTGCTAATGTACTAGTGTCTGAAGAAGAACCAGTAAATGTCATGAAAATACGGGATTCTCCAAACTCTGGAAGGCTAGTGCAGTATCCACCCGGTCGTTTATTTGGTCTATCCTCTGCTTCTACCCAGCGATTTTCTAAAGCATGCTTCGCAAATCCAGCTAATTTAGGGCCGAAAGATGCGAAGTTTTCAATGACGAAATCACATGCTTCATCATATGTAAAACGAGTAGGTTTTACTTCCCCAAGTGCAATGGGAGCATCAACATCCTCCCAACCTAATTTTTCCATACCTAATAATTTTGCTTTTTGACCTAGGAAATCTAGAAATGGTTGCTTGTTATTCGAAACTGCTGACCACATCGCATCAAGAGTTTCCTTTGTCATGCGGTTATATTCCAACGGTTCTTCTAAGTGATCTTTGTATTGGTGTTTCGTTTGTAATGTGATACGGTAGCCATCTAAATGGTTTAAGGTGTCAGCAAATATCGGACCATATTTAGTCCATGCCGCTTCCCAGTTTTCAAATAACTGACTTCTTACTTCTGGATCTGGGTCAGCGTACATTCTATTCATTGCTTGACCAACGGATAACTCAGTAGTTTTTCCTTCTTTATCCGTAAATGGAATCGTCATAATCGAAACTACTGTATCGTAAAGGTTACTCCAAGCAGAAAGACCATCCTTGTTTAGCTCTGCTATAAGTTTTTCTTCCTCTTCTGATAACAAACGTTTACCATCAGAACGAATTTCATTTAATGCGAAAGAAACCTCGTTTAAATCTTTATCCTCTAAAAGTTTGCTCCATTCGGCATCAGGTATTTCAACTAGTTTTTTTGTGAAAGTGTTTGAAAGCTTTTGCACTTCACTATAAAGCTCCATAATCTGACCCTTTACAACACTCGCATGTTCATCATTCATATAAGCATCATGCCACATGCTCACAAATGTTCCAGATTGACCCAATCCTTTTCCGATTGCTTCTTGCTTTTGTAAAATCGTTTTAAAATCATCTACTGGCTGTGATTGATAGTTCCACTCATTTAATAATGATTGGTACTGGGCAATTTGCTTTTCAACATCTTTTAATTTCGCCTGTAATTCCTCGGATTTAGTACCTCCAGGGAAAATTGTTTCTAAGTCCCAAGTATCCATATAGTTCATCTGCTTTTCACTCTCCCTTTTAACCATTGTAAACCTTGAATTAATATTTGAAAACTATAATAACTTTTAATAATAGAAACACTTTTTCAACAGAATGGAACCATTTGCTTTTCCGCATCATTCAGTAGTAAAATGACAGAAACTTGAAAGAAAGTCGGTATAATGATGAAAGTAGTAGAAGATATATCTCAGCTTATCGGAGAAACTCCCATTGTTAAGTTAAATAAAGTTGTCCCGAAAAACTCGGCTGATATTTATGTGAAACTAGAGATGTACAATCCTAGTAGAAGCGTAAAAGACCGTGCTGCTTATAACATGATTCAAGTCGCAGAAGAAAAAGGCTTACTAAAACCTGGTGGAACAATTATTGAGCCTACTAGTGGGAATACCGGTATTGGGCTAGCGATGAATGCAGCAGCTAGAGGCTATAAAGCTATTCTAGTAATGCCTGACAATAGTACGATGGAGAGAAGAAGAATTTTACAAGCCTATGGGGCTAAGATTGTGTTAACACCAAGTGAGGACAAGATGCCTGGATGTATAAGAAAAGCATTAGAATTACAAAGAGAAATTCCAGGTAGCTTCATCCCACAGCAATTCGAGAACGAAGCAAATCCTAATATACACCGTACAACTACCGCTCTCGAAATTTTGGAACAAATGGATAGTAATTTAGATGCATTTGTTTGCACTGCAGGTACTGGTGGAACCGTAACTGGTACCGGAGAAGCGTTGAAAGAAAACCTACCGAACCTTCATATAGCTGTTGTAGAGCCAAAAGGTTCTCCAGTCTTATCTGGCGGGAAACCAGGTAAGCATAAGCTCGTTGGAACAAGTCCTGGATTTGTTCCGAAAATATTAAATACAACTATTTATGATGAAATTATTCAAATTGAGGATGAGGAAGCCATTACGATGCTTCGTGATCTTGCTAGATTAGAAGGGATTTTCATTGGACCATCTGGGGCAGCTGCTGTTTATGCAGCAATCCAAGTAGGGAAGAAGTTAGGTAAGGGGAAAAGAATTGTCTGCATCGCACCAGATACAGGAGAACGGTATTTAAGTATGGAATTGTAGGGGGCTTCTTGGCGCCCCCTACCTTTTATTTTGCTAATTCATAAACAGCTTGTGCATAAATTGCAGTTGCCTTTAAAAGATCATCAACAATAGCATATTCATCTTTTTGATGCATGACATCTTCACGCCCAGGGAACATTGCGCCAAAAGCTACCCCATGGTCTAAAGCACGTGAATACGTCCCACCACCAATTGCTAATAGATACGCTTCATCACCAGTTTGTTCCTCATACACTTTTTGTAATGTCTTAATAAGTGGATCATCTTTCTTCACATATGTTGGCTTTCCATCAGAGAAGTTTTCTAATTGAAGACCTTTTGTTTCCAAGTAAGTTTCAATTTTTTTCTTTCCTTCTTCAATATCAAATGTAACCGGGTATCGCATATTAATCCCTATACGACCTAAAGACTCATTACTATAACTCATCACTCCAACATTAATTGTTAAATGACCAGATTCTTCATCCTCATATTCAACTCCAAATACTTCTCCACGTGACTTGTCATGGAATTCAGCTACGGTTGTAACATATTGCTTTCCTGCATTATCTAACTCTAGTTGTTGTAAATAGTGTGCTAAGTAAGTACCAGCATTTTTACCTTTACTAGGCTCTGCACCGTGAGCACTTTTTCCAACTAAGTTAAGGACTACAACACCATTTTCAACGTTTGCATTTCCCTCTAGTTTCACTTCATTAAGATATGCCAGATAACCTTGAATTAAGTCAGTTGCGTCATGTTGCACGTTTATTTTTGCTTCTGCAAAATCAGGTACCATATTATAACGAAGACCGGATTGGAAGGAAACTAATTTTTTGGAAGCCGTATCATCAATCGTTTGAATAGGTTGAACAACGTCATAATCAGTGATTCCTTTTTCTGCAAAAATAATCGGGAAGTCTGCATCCGGTACAAATCCAGTAGTAGGCATCTCTTCATGTTCAAAATAATGGTCTACACATCGCCAATTACTTTCTTCATCAGTTCCTATAATAAGACGAACGCGTTTATTTAAAGGTAATCCTAATTCTTTCACTATTTTCATTGCATAATAAGCTGCAATAGTTGGTCCTTTATCATCGCTTGATCCTCGAGCATAGATTTTTCCATCTTTTATGATTCCACTGTAAGGGTCAACACTCCATCCATCACCCTCTGGTACAACATCCACATGTCCTAAAACACCAACTAATTCTGAACCTTGTCCCATTTCAAGGTGACCTGCGAGATTTCCAACATTTTTTGAAGTAAAACCATCTTTCTCTCCTAAGTCTAGCATATACTGGAGTGCTTCTTTAATGCCTTTTCCTAGTGGTGCCTCTTCAGTTGCATTTTCTTCATCCAACACACTTTTAATTTGTAATAGACCTTGCAAATCTTTTATAAAATCCTCTTTACGTTTTAATACCTCATCCATCCAATTAATCGTGCTCATATGTATCCATTCCTCCTTAAACAAACGTTTGATTAATTTTTTCTTTTATAAGTATATTTTACTCCTTTAGAGAGATGAATCACAATTCTTTACACCTCTTAACCACCATTCGCAAAAACTATTGGCATATTACAGTCTTTTATATTACATTTAAAATAATAGTACTATTTAAACTAAGTAATAATATATACCAATAAACTTGGTGTCTGAAAAGACTTAATAGGGAATCTGGTGAAAGTCCAGAACTGTCCCCGCAACTGTAAGTGCTGATGAAATAAGATAATCCACTGTCTTAGGATGGGAAGGCTTAAAGTAAGATGAAGCACAAGTCAGGAGACCTGCCATTTTTATTACGTATAATCTTCTTCGGGAGCTAGGAAGGTTGGATATCAGGGTAATAAGCGCATGTAGACCAGTTACGAATTCTACCTAATTTTCGCTTTTCACAACCCTTATTTGTAAATCCATCTTCTTAAAGAATGATGGATTTTTTTATTTCCGAAACCATTTCGAAGAGACCTAACTATCAAAAAGAAAGTGGGAGTAATATGGAAAGTTTATCTACAAATATTTCTCGTACCATCCAAACAAAATTAGTTTTACCTCCAGATACAAATCATTTAGGCACGATTTTCGGAGGAAAGGTCTTATCTTATATTGATGAAATTGCGGCGATTGCAGCGATGAAGCACAGTAATAAAGTAGTAGTTACAGCATCAATAGACAAGGTGAACTTCTTATCCTCGGCAAGAGTTGGTGACATCCTCACGTTAGAAGGTTTTGTTATTGCAACAGGTAGGACTTCCATGGACGTATACGTTAAAGTAGAATGTGAACATTTTAAAACAAGGGAAAAAAGTTTAACAACGACCTCCTTCCTTACCATGGTTGCAATTGACGAACATGGAAAACCAGCACCTGTTCCTGCGGTTATTCCAGAAACAGAGAATGAACGTGAACTGTATCAACAAGCACGTAAAAGGAGGAGTCAATTAATGAAAGGATAAAATAGCCACACCCTATCTTCAAAAATATGTTATCAGTATCTGGGTTTTCACCCAAGCAAACATTTACCACTTACATACATTACCATATGGGCAATTTAATCACTTTTAAACGTAATATGACTCAAGTTTTAAGGGGGAATATGAATGTATCAAGGGGTAAATTCAGTTCCGGTACAACAATATGACGAAAGAATCTTCGGAAGACCTAGACCATTTGGAAGGCCATTCTATTACGGAAGACCTTTCGGGTTTGGTAGGCCTTTTGGTTACGGATTTGGAGCTCCTTTCGTAGGTGGAGTATTGGGAGGATTACTAGGAAGTGCCTTATATGCTCCATATGGGTATGGATATGGTTATCCGTTCTATGGATATGGGCCATTTTTTCCTTACTATTAATGAACATAGTCGTAAAAGGTAATACAGTAAAGGAGAGTGCTGAAACATGTTTATATGTCCCAGCACTCTCCTTTATATTTCACGCTGCTTCCGGTCGGTCATCTCGTCTTTCATTTCTTCCTTCATCGCTTTAATCGATTGTTTACGACGCTCATTTTTTTGTATTAAATATTCCCTCTCTTCAAGACTTGCAAATTCCATGCTCATTTCAGCTTCTTTCAGCTTTGCTTCCGTATTTTCAATCATATCATGTAATCGTTCCACATTATTATGTCGATTATCAACGTTTGGTTGCTTTTTTTCAGTCATATTTATCCTCCAAACTTTATGCATATAAACTTAGTTTGGGTTTGTTCAACTATTTTATACCGAAAAGGAACTTGAAATGAAGTACCTCCAGTTGGACATGATAGTTAACGTGTTTTTCATCATATAGACGATGTGAACTGTACCCAGGAAGTCACTTAACAGATGCATATAATTGTACCGAATAGAAAAAGATATAGTAATAAGGTGGGATGTTGAATGAAACGATCTTATTCTAGACTTCATAAGAAATCACCAAAAAAAGAAGCGAAACCCCAACCTTCAAGCACTCACTTGAGACCAGTTTTAGAACGTAATATTACTTACATAAAAGATGAGCTAGGTAATAGTGCAGATCTTAAAATCCGAAGAATTCAATTCAACTTTATCGAACCTACTGACGCATGCTTAGTATTTATAGAAAGTTTGATAGATACGGCCTTACTTCAGGAATTAATTGATTCATTAATTAATCATAAACAAATTTCTCCGAACAAAACGGACGATACGAAGAGAAATATCATTACAGACCTAATTCAAAAAACCATAACCGTTGGTGATGTGGAAGAAGTAATAGATTTTGATACACTAATTTCTAATCTTCTTTCCGGTCAAGCAGTGGTATTAATAGAAAATGAACAGCATGCGATATCAGTAAACGTTCCTGGAAATGAAAAAAGAAGTGTAGAGGAACCACAATCTACAACCGTTATCAAAGGACCACATGACGGATTTACTGAAACGATTTCAACTAATATTTCATTAGTTCGTCAAAGAATACGTAGTCCGAAATTCCGCTTAGAGTCAAAGAATATAGGGAAGGTCACCAAGACAAAAGTGATGGTGGCTTATATAGAGGGGATTGTTAACGACGGTGTAGTTAAAGAAGTACATCGTCGTTTAGATGCAATCGATATTGATGGGATTATAGAGTCAGGATATATTGAAGAACTGATTCAAGATGAGACCTTTACACCATTCCCAACCATTTTCAGTACCGAAAGACCCGATGCAGTGGCCGGGAAGCTATTAGAAGGCCGTGTAGCAATTTTTGTAGATGGTACCCCATTTGTGATGGTGGTACCTAGCTTGATAGTAGAGTTTTTCCAAGCAAGTGAAGATTATTATCAGAGAGCAGATGTCGCTACACTATTGAGGTGTTTACGGTTTTTATGTTTTTTCATTGCATTGTTAGCACCATCAGTATATATAGCTGTTTTAACCTTTCATCAAGAAATGTTACCAACACCATTATTGATAAGTATAGCTGCCCAGCGTGATGGGATTCCTTTCCCTGCATTTCTTGAAGCATTAATAATGGAGGTTGCCTTTGAAATTTTACGTGAAGCAGGTGTAAGGATGCCCAGGGCTGTAGGACAGGCGATGAGTATAGTAGGGGCTTTAGTTCTTGGGCAAGCAGCTGTTCAGGCTGGAATAGTCTCCAATGCTATGGTAATCGTCGTTTCTATAACAGCCATTGCGAACTTTTGTTTACCTGCCATTAATTTAGCAGCATCTGTACGAATGATTCGATTTGGAATAATGAGTTTAGCTGCTGTTTTCGGCCTTCCAGGTATCATGTTTGCCATTATCCTACTATGTATTCATTTGTCCTCTCTTCGATCTTTTGGTGTTCCTTATACGACTCCAGCAGCACCGTTTATATTAAAAGACCAAAAGGATGTATTCTTTCGTGTTCCAATATGGGCAATGATAACTCGTCCAAAATTAATAAGTCAAAAAAATATAAAAAGGACGAGGCATCATAAAAAGGGAGGTAGTTGAGTAAATAATGAAAAAATCGTTAATGCTGTTATTTGTATCATTGCTACTCTGTCTATCTGGATGCTGGAACAGCCGAGAGGTAAATGACCTGGCTATTGCTGTAGCACTTGGAATTGATAAGTATGGTGATGATAGTTATCGTGTTTCAGTTCAAGTATTAAACCCAGGAGAAGTTTCAACCTCTTCGACCAGTGGCTATGATACCCCCGTTACTACGTATACAGCTACTGGAAGAATTATATTTGAAGCGTTAAGAAAATTAACTCAACAACTCCCAAATAAAATCTACTTAGCTCACATTCGAATGATTATTATAGGAGAAGAAGTTGCAAGAGAAGGGATATATAAACCTATTGATTTTTTATCGAGGGACCCTGAAATGAGGACTGATTTCTATGTCGTGGTCTCTAAAGGAAACACAGCTAATGAGATATTAAACGTGTTAACTAGTTATGAAAAAATACCAGCAAATAAGTTATTCGATTCCTTAAATTCTTCCTCAGAAAATTGGGCGGCAACTGGTAAGATTCGATTAAACGAACTGATGGATGATCTTGTTAAAGAAGGAATTCACCCTATTTTAACAGCTATCAAAATCATAGGAGACCCAGAAGCTGGAGAATTTACAGATAATGTCTTAACAACAGCTCCCGATGCAATTCTTAGCTATGATGGTATGGGTGCATTTCGTGCAAACAAATTAGTTGGATGGCTCAATGTAGATGAAAGTAAAGGTTTAAATTACGTTAAAGGAAATGTTAAAAACACCGTTATAGTTTCAGACATGGATGATGGCCAAGTTGGGATTGAGCTTACAGATGCGAATAGCGAGATTATTCCTCACTTCACTCATGGTGATCCTACCATCGAGGTTAAAATTACAGGCGTTGCAAATATAGCAGATGTCAATACCAAACTAGATTTAATGACTGAACATATATTCTCTGAGCTCGAAGATAAAACGAATAATAATATTAAAGAAAAAATTACACAGGCTATCGATAAGGCACAGAATGAATTTGAATCTGATATCTTCGGATTTGGTGACCAAATACATAAGACCGACCCAAAAAATTGGGAAAAAATAAAAAACAAATGGTCAGAAATATTTCCAAAAATACCTATTAATGTCACTGTAGACATTCAGCTTAAGCGTGCAGGTACAATTAAAGACCCTTTCTATCAAGAGATACCAAGTAAGGAGTCTAGCTAATGGTTAAAACGATTGGGGTTATTTTACTTTTTCTTTTCATAGCTTTTTTCCAACTTAAGAATTTAGTGAAGAAAAAGCTTTTCAAAGAAATATGGATATCGTTGCTAATTTTAACGTCTGCCGCTTTGTTAAGTATATTGAAAGTTCATGACATGAATATCCCAAATCCATTAGAATTAATTTCCATAACGTTAGACCCTTTTATAAAGCTATTTTCAACCCAATAAGCTACTGGGGAGGATGTATTTACTTGGAAGAAAAAGTAAGAATAAGCCCTTTTCAACTCTCAATTCTAACAATCCTTTTTACAACTGGTACGACTATTCTTGTAACTCCTTCTGGTATGGCAGCTGATGCAAAACAGGATGCATGGTTGTCTAGTCTATTAAGCGTAATAATCTGTTTAGGAATAGTCTATTTTTTCTATCAATGTGCTCTCTCAATGGGAAGAAAAAACTATATTCAATATTTAGAGAGCATATACGGGAGAATTCTCGGGAAAATATTAGGGCTTTTATATGCTTTTTTTGCTTTTATTGGCACATGTACTCTCATATCCTATTTTGGCTTTTTTACTACGACGCAAATTTTAACAGAAACTCCTATTGAAATTCTTAATATTTTATTTACGATACTAATTATATGTGTGGTACGGGCTGGACTAGAGGTTCTAGCAAGAACCGGAGAGTTGTTAAGCACGTGGTTTTTTATCCTACTTTTCGCTCTCATAGTCTTTTTACTACCACAGATTGAATTTCAACGCCTAAGTCCGTTATATGAAGCTTCCATAAAAGACCACGCAAAAGCGATCTTTAATTTTGTCTCCATAGCTGGATTTCCTTTAGTTTTATTTCTCACTTTTTTCCCAAAGAACATTAACCGGCCAGATAAAGCAAAATGGAACTTCCTAGCTGGATCATTCGTTGGTGCATTTATTGTTGCTCTTATAACGGTACTCTGCATCTTAGTTTTAGGGGCTGAAACTACTGCTAGGCAACTATACCCAAGTTATGTTTTAGCAAAAACGGTTAGCTTATTTGAAATTGTAGAACGAATCGAATCCATCATGGCTGGAATTTGGATCATATCGATTTTCTTTAAATCCTCCATTTATTTCTATGCCCTTGTCATGACGTTGACGCAAGTTTTAGAGTTAAAAAATTATCGATTTCTAGTACTACCATTAGGGATAATTTGTATTATTTTTTCAACAGTTGTCTACCCAGATATACAGTATATGCTAACTTGGGATGAAAAATATTGGGTACCATACTCCTTTATTATGGGGCTAATCATCCCTGTTATTACGTTTGTAATTGATAAGATTAAAAATAGGATTAATAAAACAAAGAAAGCTTTTAAAGCAAGTTAGAGCCTTCATCTATAAAAAAAGACCCGAATTCAGCATTCAGACGAAATCGGGTCTAAATAAAAATAACTTAGGTATATATTTGTCCACCAGCACAGTTTACAACAGAACCGTTTAACATCTTCGCTCCACCCATTGCAAATATGACAACATCTGCAATTTCTTCAGCAGTAGCAGGAATATTAGGAGCTGTTGTAGCAGCAATTTTCGCTCCTACTTCTTCCGTATAAGTAGAAATAGCTTGAGCAGAAATATTCGTTTGCATTGTATTTGGTGCAACACCTACAGCATAAATATGTTTGTCTTGATAGTCTTGTCCAATAGATTTGGTTAATCCAGCTAATGCATGCTTGGAAGCTGCATAGACTCCATTGTATGCTGTCGGTTTAAAGGAGTTAGATGAAACGGTGTTAATGATGACACCACCGCCATGCTCTAGCATAACTGGAATCACATATTTAATACCTAAAAATGCCCCTTTTACGTTAATATTCATTAAACGATCATACTCTTCACTTGAATATTCATGAAGTAGACGGAAAGGAATCATAATACCTGCATTATTATGGAAATAATCAATAGCTCCAAAAGCTTCCACTGTTTGAGCTACATATTGTCTCACTTCCTCTTCCTTAGAGACATCTGCTTTTACGAAGATAACTTCTGCACCTAATTCTCTTGCACGTTCTGCAGTATCATTTCCATCCTCATCGTTATAATCTACTAGACTTAAACGATATCCTTCTTGAGCCAGCTTTAATGCTGTTGCCCTTCCAAGGCCAGTTGCAGCGCCTGTTATTAATACGACTTTACTCATGTTCTTTCCCCCTATTATTATTTAATATAGCCACTAATAGTTTAGCTCATTTATCACCTTATGTAAAAGCGCTTACATTTATAATTATAGTTTTAAACTAGCATACTTGAGAAAAAACGTGATGCAAATAGGTCCTCATTATTTCTTCAAAACTAGAACCACGTGTCCACTTGGGAAATCATAATATCATTAATAATAGGTAAAAAATTCAATATTTATTGAAAATTCGACAGTTTTTACGATATAATTTTCTCGTAACAAGAATAATAATTGATATTGGAGGGGTTATTTTGGATTTATTTAATAAAGTAAATAGGTATTCAAGAGCAAAGGATATTTTACGTAATTCCGTTTTTCCCTTTCATCCTACAATTGAAGAAAACTATGGAACAGTTGTGAAAATGGATGGTAAAACTGTCATTATGGCAGGTTCAAGTGATTATCACGGTTTTTCACAGGATGATCGAGTAAAAGAAGCCGCTATTCAGGCTGTCAGTAAATATGGTGTAGGTAATAATGGAAGTAGGCTACATAACGGTACATTAGATTTACATTTAGAATTAGAGGAAAAACTAGCAAGGTTCCTTGGAAAGGAAGCTGCGATTACTTTTACTACTGGTTATCAAACAAACCAAGGTGCTATTGTGCCATTAATCAGTAAAAATGATCTCATTTTCAGTGATCGAGACAATCATAACAGTATTGTACAAGCGACCCTAATCTCTCGGGGAACATTTCTTAATAAAGATCAAATCATCCGTTACAAACATAATGATATGAATCATTTAGATCAATGTTTACAGAAAGCACCAGATGATCATGGGAAATTAATCGTATCAGATGGTGTATTTTCCATGTCCGGAGCAGTGGTTGACCTTCCAAATATGGTGAAGGCTGCTAGAAAAACAGATGCAAAAATTATGTTGGATGATGCACATGGAATTGGCGTAATTGGGAAAAACGGAGCTGGCACTGCAAGTTATTATGATCTAGATCATGAAGTAGACATTATTGTTGGTACGCTATCAAAAGGGTTTGGATCCTTTGGCGGCTTTATTGCTGGAAGCAAGGAACTGATACATTATTTATCTTATACCAGTTCTGCTTATATTTTTTCAGCAAGCTTACCTTCAGCACATGTAGCAGCAGCTAATACCTCTCTAGATATTCTACTCGAAGAACCTGAACGTATAGATAAGCTACAAACTCTAACACAAAACGTTCGAAAAGGGTTACGCTCACTTGGATATACCGTACCGGATGGAATAGTTCCGATCGTCCCTATAATATTGGGAGACGACATGCAAGTATTTAAAACATGGGGAGAATTAATGGAACATGGAGTATATACGAACGTCGCTGTAAGTCCAGCAGTTCCTGAAGGACAGCAAATGATTCGTATTAGGTTAATGTCAACACATGATGAGGAACATGTTGAACGGATACTAGATGCATTTTCGAAGGTTAAGAGTGGCGTTTTAGTTTAAGAGACAAAAGCTATTCATTTCATTTTGAAGAGCAGTTATTTAAATAAAATGGGCGTAATCAATACTAATTAAAGTTACGCCCATTTTTATGTTCGTGATGCAACACATTCTACATGTCTTTAGTGCTTAATATTTCTTCTATACTAGCTTTCATTTATTGAAACGAACTTCTAGATTAACACCAAATTTTTTATGGTCGACTATCTAATATAATCGAATGTAGATGAAATATTAGAAGTCAGTTTCCACTAACCATTTCAAAATGCTTTCTTCCCTTTCTTTACTATCATCAAGCTCAATATTGTATTTTCTCATTTTTTTCTGTGCAACTATCTTTCCATCTACCATAAGCAATACTCTTTCGGTTTTTGCTGCTACCTTTGCATCATGCGTCACAAGCATGATAGTTGTCCCTTTTTCGTTAATCTCTGCAAGAATTGACATAATCTCTGCTGTCGATTTAGAATCTAATGCTCCGGTAGGTTCGTCCCCGAATAGGATATCGGGGTCATTTATCAGTGCTCTGCAGATAGCGACTCTCTGCAGTTGTCCACCCGATGCCTGAGAAATTGTATTATCTGCAAGCTTTTCAATTCCAGTCATTTTCATCAGTTTTTTTGCTTTTTCATTGACCGTATTTTTATCCGCATTTTTCAATACAAGTGCAGGGAACATAACATTATCTATTAATGAAAGATTCTTTAATAGATTAATATCCTGAAAGATGAATCCCATATGATTCAGTCGAATCTTGGCCAATTCTTCTTCCTTTAGACTGTAATTAATTTCATGCCCTTTAATTTTCACACTGCCAGAAGTAAATCTATCCATACCGCTTATATTATATAGAAGTGTTGATTTCCCACTTCCGGATGGTCCCATGACAGATATAAATTCACCTTCTTCTATATCCAAGTCAATATCTTTTAAAATATGAAGCACATTATCTTTTGCTAATTCTACTTTTTTATTCATACTTCTTGCTTCTAATATACTGCCCATTCATATTCCTCCCATGCCAAATATTAAATCCACTCTATATCTATAAAGCGACCTAGGATTAACCTTATTTTTCAAGAGTCTTTACCTCTTGATTGGTCCTTTTCAACTGTACTAACTTCTTAAAACTACCGATAAATCATCTTTTATTGAGACCTTACAGAACAGAGATATCGTAAATCCAACTATTACAACAAGTGCTATAGGACACAGTAACCAAGTCTGCCAAATAACATTAACAAACTCAATTTTTGCAGCTCCCATAGAGGACATAGCCATACTTACAAGAAATTCCCCCAATAAATTAGAAGCCAATACGCCAAATAGGATTCCCATTATCAGTACCACCAAAGTTCCCGCCATATATTGATGACTAATATTTTTAGATGTTAATCCCATACTTCGCATGATAGCAATCTGAGACGAATCCTTTGATAATAGCATTCTAATGAATAATGCAGTAATCAATATAACAATGCTTACTGCAATGACAATTCCCCCTATAACAATTGTGCTCATTTGATCAATGAGATTTCCAAGAGTCTGTCCTGTATATTCCTTGATATCATTTACCTGTGCTGAATCATAGGTATTCTGGTAGTAATCCATTTTCTCACGAATATCCACACCTGGGGCAACGTCCATGCTCAAAATATACCAAAGAACAGCACCTTCATTTACGCCAAGACTGGTATCTGCCTTTGCAGTTTTTCCACCATTCGTAATATCTTGATAAATACCACTTACTTTTAATGTCTTTTCGATCTCGCCAACCTTTACGACAACTTCATCTCCCACTTTCTTGTTCAATCCATCCGTTGACGCATTTGCATAGGAAAGTGAGATTTCTCCTTCACCGTTTGGTGCTTTCCCTTCCAGATAATTTAATGGAAATACGGAAAAGTCTCCTATTTCAATATTAATATAGTCCCAGGAACCATCTGTATTTTTAACCTGATAGGAACTTGTGATGTAGGCTGCATACTTTTCAATATCCGTATCATTCCGTAAATCTTCCTGAAGCTTCTTAAAATCTTCTGTAATACGATCCGTCTTACGAAGGTCAATTCTCATGTCGGATTTTCCTATTCCCAAATAAGTAGAAAATTCTGGTGAATTCATAGTATTATACATATTTAACGGGAGTATCACAATGAACGTACATACTACAAATATTAAAAATAGTAACCTGTATAATTTAAATCGTTTCAATACATCCCTAATTCCCATGTAAATATTGGTGCTATAGAGTTTATTTTTAATTAGTGGAAAACTATATTTTCGGTTCTTTCCACGTTCCATAATATCTGAACGTAATGCTTCCACCGCAGTAATCTTATCAATTCTTTTCAGCACTTTCTTACAGTACATTACTATCATAATATAAATAAATAATGGAGCTATAATAGACAGTAGATACTTTAAGTTCCCAGATAAATCAGAAGATATGTACAGTCTCATATTACTATTTAATAAATTGACCGCAAAAAAGGATAGCAGATAACCTAAAATACCAGCCGCTATTGACATGACTCTGTATTTGTTAAGATATACGTTCTTTATATCTTTTTTGGAAATTCCCATTGCTTTCATAACACCGATTTCTCTTATATCTTCATCGATTGTTGCCAGAAATGTAAGTCTGATACAAAGCGAGGCTATAATTATAAGTAATATACTGATAAGTATTATGACCATTGCAACTGCCATATCTGACAAGGCATTAAACAACGTAAATATTTTTGCTCCGACTGTAGGACCGTTTGCTGGAAGACCAGCTTCGATGTAGGCGGTCTGAACAGCCTGAGCATCACCGTTTTCCTTTATTTTGAATTCGATTAGATATTCCGGTTCTCCGATCAATAGGTTCTCCATTTCATTATAGTCCAGCTGATTAATCACAAACCGTTTTGACGATGTTAAGGAAGAGTTCATCTCATAATCTCTTGCATAATCTGATATGACAAACTCTTTTTGATACTCTTTATTTTTTACGGTTATCCTATCCCCTATTTTTAGGTCGTAGTATTCCATAAAATAGATAGGAACTGCCACTTCCCCTTGCTTTACATCCAGCCTTTCATTATCCAAATCCAAGATAAAATCAAACTTCTCGTTCTGTACCACAAATGAAATATCCTGTACGGTTCCAGCCATCGTTTGATTATCACCAAAATGAATATTACTTCCATCCAAGGTCAGAAGAACCATCGTCTCTTGCATCGCTATATGTTCTCGCTGTTCTTCTGTAAATTGATCGATTTCTGCTTGGTTATATTCTCCCGAATGCATCTGCGTAATGTCGGCTGGTACTGCACGTTCCTTTAGTTCCGACATCGATTGAATCAAATTAGCTATGTTATTAATTGCACTAGCTGCCAAAATAACTGCCATAGTAATAAATACAAATACAGATAGAGTTACTATTTTGTTCCTGATAAAATCATTCTTTACCATTTTCAAAAACACTTTTTCTCCTCCCTGCTGCACCTTTTATAAAACCGAGAAATAAGAATGACCAGATTGTTTGTCATTTCTACAACCTTGCCATTGTTTTTACTATTGCTGAAAATACTCTCTCAATCACAGAAGGAGAATTATGAGAAAAATTTTCCCACTATTCTTTGCTGTCCCCATCTTTACTACCAAACATCCTCATAACTGGCATAAGGCTTCCCTCTTCAGCACCAAGTAGTCTTTCAACATTGAAAACAAACGCCTGTATACGCGAAGCGATTTCCTCATTTGTCATTTCAACCATATCTTCATCAAAAATAGTATTTGTATATGCAACTACCATCTCCATACATTCAAACGGAAAAGGAGTGCTAAACATTCCTTGCTCAATACCCTCTTGGATTATTTCCGTCAGTATCGGGGGAACGCTATTAATTATGACCTTTTGTATTTTCTGATGCATAAGTGCATTCTGTGGCTTATGGATATGCTCCATTATTACCTTGCCTCCCTCATCTCCTATGTCCAGAGCCATTACAACACGAATAATACGCTCGATAATAGGTATACTCTTGTCAGCTGCAATTTCCTGAGCCGCCCCAATTATGCGGTCACTATACCGCTCAATCAGGGCATCCATAATTGCCTCCTTCGATTTAAAGTGGTAATAAAGTGTTCCCCGTGCAATTCCAACCCTTTCGAGAATATCTTTCGTAGTGGTACCGTCAAAGCCCTTCTGAACAAAAAGATAATCAGCCGCGTCAAGTATTTCGTTCCTACGTTCCTCCGCTTCTTTTACAACTCTCATTATTCCATCCCCTTTCACACACCGACCGACTGTCTGTCGATAATAGAGTATCATATTATTTTGAATTGTCAAGACGGAGTGCTAAACCTTACTCCCATTCCATTGAAAATTAAAGTCTACCACCTAATACCTACATGCTTCTTGAAACTTTTTTCTAGATTTTAAACCAAGATTTTACACCCGTCTAGTTGATAACATTGAATTAATGAAGACATATCTCCACGAATTTAATGTCTTTTTTACAATTGAATTACTTTAAATATGTAATTAGAAAAGCTCGTCTAAATGGAAATATTTAAACGAGCTTACAAAACTTTTTTACTTTTAATAGCAATGCACACACGCCAGATGTAAAAAGCGTTAGATTATATTCGCTAAAAACCAACTTCTACCAAATACAACCCCTCAGCGTCCGCTAGACGACCTGTTTGGATTCTTTCTTTTGATTCGAGAATAGCTGGTATGGTAGAAGCATCTTTTTCTCCTAATCCAACTTCTATTAAAGTCCCTACAATTTTTCTCACCATATTGTATAGGAAGCCATTGCCTCGCATTTTAATTTCGATAAAGCCCTCGTTTTCATTTATCTCAATTGAGTATATTTCACGCACCATAGACTTTTTCTTCGACTTTGCGTTCGAATAGGAAGTAAAGTCATGCTTACCTAGAAAATACCCGGATGCTTTTCTCATTTTTTCGATATCAAGCTTTTCCTCCACATGCATACTGTACTTTCGCATGAAGGGATGTGTATATTGCTCGTTCCAAATCTTATACAAATAGGTTTTATCTTTGGCATTATAGCGTGCATGAAAACGATCCGGAACTAGCGTAACATCCACAACACTAATATCATGAGGTAAATATCTGTTTAAATATTGCATTACTTCCTCTTCCGCTATATTTTTACGCATTTTAAAATTAGCAATTTGAGCAAGAGCATGTACACCTGCATCTGTTCTTCCAGATCCAATGATTTCAATCTTTTCTCCTGCCAACTCTGTCAATACATTTTCAATTTTACCCTGAATCGTATTGTCACTATTACCAAGTCGTTGCCAACCCTTGTAACGGCCACCATCATACTGAATCGTTAATTTATAATTATTCATTGTATGCTTTCTCCTTATTAGCTATTAATATCTCACCAATCATACCTACTATTATTACATAAGATTCCATCAAAATAAAAAACCTTCCAAAAGGAAGGTTTCATTTACACGGTAAATCTCATTAATTTTTTCTTACAAGCAGAGCAACACACTCAACATGCGTCGTATGCGGGAATAAATCAACTGGCTGAACCTCAACTAACTCATAACCAAACGGTTCAAGCTCTTTAATATCTTCAGCAAATGTATCTGGATTACAAGATACATAGACGATACGTTCAGGTTGAGCACGGCCGATTCTGCGCATTACTTTACCACCTGCACCAGAACGAGGTGGATCTAGTAATAGAAGTTCTGGAATACCGAAGCTCTGTAACACTTCATCAATACCACGTCTCGCATCTTTCGCTAAGAAGTAAGTGTTGGAGATTCCATTGTCCTTCGCATTACGTTTAGCGGATTCGATAGAAGTCTCTACAATCTCAATACCTGCCAGCTTACCAACTCGACTCGCAAACGGAAGCGAGAATGTACCAACACCACAGAATAGATCAATCATTTTCTCTGTTTCTTTTGGTTTACCCATTTCCAGTGCTAACTCTACTAGCTTTTGTGCTTGTGTTGGGTTCGTTTGGAAGAACGTATCAAACCAAATACGGAAACGATAATCAAGCATCTCATCATAGATGAAATCGCGCCCTGCTAGAATATGAGTTTCTTCCGCTTGAGTACGGTCACCCCAGTCCGTATTTTTAAACCACATTAAGCTCTTCACTTGAGGGAAGTTCTTTGTAATTCTTTCCTCTAAGTCATGTGCTGCAGCTTCTAGTTCACCAGTTGGACTTTCCGTAGCAAATAACCCTAACATAATTTCGCCAGTAGCGAATGACTGACGGACCATTAAGTGGCGAAGCAAGCCTTCATGAGTATCTTTATCATAGCCTGATAGTTCATGGTCCTTTGCCCAATCTGCTACTTCCATTGTAGCTTCAACCATTTCCTTACCAGCAATTAAGCATGTTTCTAAAGAGATAATTTTTCTCCAGTTCCCAAGTTCATGAAGTCCTAAAGAACCATCCGTAGCAAACGTGAACTCCATTTTATTTCGATAATGCCAAGGATTAGCCATTCCGATTGTGTCATGAACTAGATTCGGGTCAAATCCTTGTTGTTCTATAACTTGCTTTACATGATTCGTTTTTTCGTTTAATTGGCCAGTGTATGTCCAATGTTGCCACACACAACCACCACATCGTTCAAAATGTGGGCATGGTGCTTCTGTTCTTTCTGGATGGGCCTCAATTATTTCTTCAGGCATTACTCTCGTTCTTTTTCGGTCAGGCTGTCCAACTGTTACTTGTACCTTTTCACCAGGTAATGTTTGCGGAATCGTAAGCTTTAACTTTCTTGGGTTTACCTCCCCAATATCACGCCAAACAACCGCACGACCTGAACCTTTTTTATCTAAATCATTAATTTCTGCAATATATGTTTCACTTTTAACTGTCGTCAAGATTGCTTCCTCCTCTCAAAAGTATTATCTATATCAACCTATAGTATCAATCTTAAACAGTTCTCTTTCTTTACATACTTTCCTATTATATCCGATGACACCCCAATTGGGAATTCCTAATTTGGGACAGGGGGACAGGTTCCTTGTCCCAGTCGAGTACAATCGGAAAAACAAGCAATTCTCCAAGAAATGCATGAACTTAATTAATAATAAGTGAAAAATGCTCTGTTGATATACAGAGCATTTACAAGATTGCTAATCAGTTTTTTCCATATTCATAACCTATCAATTGGGACGAGGGACCTGTCCCCCTGTCCCATTAAGCCCGGATAAGAAAGCTTTTAGCAATAAGGTTAGGCTTTCCTCTTTTTTAAGTGACATTCCAAATCCTCCCTTTTGTTCTAGGGAAGAGAAACCATGGAGAATACTTCTTAGGCCTCGAACTGCATGAATTGCATTTTCTTCTGTCAATTGGTAAACAGTCAAGGCTTCAATAATAAGATTAATAATTTTATTACCCTCTTGCTCAATTTCTTCATCCTTAGGTTGCGGGAGCGCTATTGTGTACTCATATAAGCCTGGATGTTCCCTCGTAAACGTTAAGTACGCATCAGCCAATGCAAAGATAGCTTCTTCACCAACTTTACCTCTAGCTGCAGCATCCATTTTCTCATGTAATTTCATTACACCATACAAGGACAACTCTCTTTTAATATGTGGTAGCCCTTTCACATGATTAAATAACGATGGCGGACGAACATGTAGCTTTCTAGCTATTGTTGCTAACGTTACATATTCAATTCCTTGCTCATCCGCTATCTGAGCAGCAGTCTCTATAATTTGCTTTAAATCAAGTCCTACTCTTGGCATGTATCATGCTCCTTTTTGTTTAGTACTCAAATTTTCCTCTGCTTCATTAATCGCTTTTTCCATAAGAATCCTAGGATTTTCGACCATGTTTCCATGCCCTACTGCTAACAATGTAGGATTCAAAGACAATATTTTCTTAGCACTCTCAATAGCTAGGTCCTTATTCCATGTACCAAACGCAGGGAAGGGAAAGCTCCGTACTAATTGCCCGCAGATTGCTACCCTTCCTTTAGTTTGAAAGGCATCCCCAGCTATAATAGCACCATTTTTGGTATCGAATATGGAGACTGATCCTGGTGTATGTCCAGGAGTCATAAATACTTGTAACGATTCTATTTTATCCCCTTCTATTAATAAACGATCCGCTCTAGTTTTTAAACTTTTAGGTACACCACCTTTTACCGGTGTTTGTGCTTCATCCGCATCCAAAGAAGTGTCTCCTGATAACAATCTACTATCTCGCTCTGAAATCGAAACTACCGCATTCGGGAAAGCTTCCTTCAGTTTATCTAAAGCACCAACATGATCCCCGTGTCCATGGGTTAACACAATATTCGTTAACGGCTTATTTATTTCTCCAACCAATTTTCTAATACCTTTAAAACTATTCGGTATACCAGCATCAATTAACGTCAGTTGATCCGCTTCTTCATAAATGTAACAATTCACCGGAAAGATACGTGGTAAAACCGTTAATTGATAAAGATTGTGAATTCGAGTTATTCTCATCATTAAATCCTCCTATTTTTCCAATACTTTTTCCGTTCATAAACCTAAAACTAATACCATTAGTTTTAATGTATTCCATTACTTCACACATTGCAAGCCTATTTTTGTAAATTTTATTGACATATTTTAATATAACTATTATAGTTATATACATAACTATATAACCGTAAAAGAATATAACCAAATAAAGATAGTGGGCGATAGTATGAGTAAAGCTTTTGAGCAAGACAAACCGATTTATATTCAAATTCGGGAGAAAATTGAGGACCAAATCATTAATAATCAACTTAAAGAAGGAGATCAAGCCCCTTCGACTAATCAACTAGTTAACTTTTATAAGATTAATCATGTCACCGTTTCAAAAGGTGTGAATCAGTTAGTTGATGAAGGGATTCTCTACAAAAAGAGAGGGATAGGAATGTTTGTTGCAGATGGTGCCAGAGAAAAGCTTATTCAAAAAAGAAAAGAATCATTCATCGAAGACTATATCATCAAGCTAGTACAAGAAGCAGATAAGCTAGAAATTACGGAAAGTGAAATTATTGAGTTTATTAAAAAAATAAAAGGGCGTGATAACAAATGATTGTAAAAGTAGAGAACGTAAGCTTAAAATATGGCAATTATGCAGCTCTTCAGGACGTCTCCTTCGAGCTACCCGATAAAAAAATATATGGCCTATTAGGAAGAAATGGCGCAGGAAAAACATCCCTTTTATCCATCCTTGCCTCTTTCCGAAAACAATCTTCCGGCATTGTCACGATTCATGGAGAAGCACCTTTTGAAAATGCATCAATCATGCAACAGGTTGCTTTTCTATACAACAAAGACTACAAGGAAGAATCAGATAATGTAAAACAGCTATTAGATGGTGTCGAACGGTATCGTCCTAACTTCGACCGTGAATATGCTGAGTACCTGGTGAAGCGCTTTAAGCTTGATCAAAATAAAGCTATAAAAAAGCTTTCGAAAGGGATGCAATCGGCAGTAAATGTCACGATTGGTTTAGCTAGTAGAGCACCAATAACGATTTTTGACGAGGTGTATTTAGGAATGGATGCACCATCTCGTGATATTTTCTATAAAGAATTACTGGAGGATCAAGCAAAACACCCGAGAACCATCATTCTCTCTACTCATCTCGTTTCTGAAATGGATTATTTGTTTGACGAAGTTCTATTATTACATGATGGAAAGATTATGCTGCAGGAGGACTATGACTCTCTTATCTCAAAAGGAGCAAAGATTACAGGAAATGCTGAGCAAGTGGATGAATTTGTTCAATCAAAACAAACGATTCATGTTGAACGTTTGGGTGAAACCAAAGCCGTTACTATCCTAGGTGAATTATCACAGGAAGAAAGAAGAACTGCATCGGATAAGGGATTAGAAATTAGACCAGTGACACTACATGAGTTATTTGTACATTTAACAAAGGGGGAAGATGAAGATGAAGATGAAGCAACCAATTAATTATCCTAAAGTTGCTACTGATATGTATATGGCTCTTTCGTCTTGGACATTCAGTTTCTTAGGTGTTTTGCTTGTTATTCAAGTTGTCAAAGGAATATCAGCATATAACAGTGGGGCTGAATTAGACACATATTATAATGCAGTTTTCGTTGCTGCAGGTATTTATATGTTTGTCATCGGGATCTTAACTACGTACTTTTTAACTTACTATGTTGAAAATGGAGTAACAAGAAAAGACTTCTATAAAGGTGCATTGCTTTCCTCAGTAGGGATATCCCTTCTGATTCCAATTATTACGTTACTCTTTTCCAATGTCGTTCAATTCATTTTAACAAGATTGGATTTGTTTACATTTCAAACTGCTGATTTTAATGAATCCGCTAGTTTAGAAGAGGCTCATATGATTGCTGATATTGTGCAGTCTTTTATTCTATCTCCTTATGTAGATCCAACTAATAACTGGTTACTATCCATTGCTATCTATGCAGTTAATATCTTTTTTTACTATTTACTAGGTTGGCTAATTGGTTCCAGCTTCTATCGATATAATACGATAATTGGATTAGGTACTATTTTCATCGGCCTAGTCATTATCACAATGAAAGACTCTCTATTACGAGCTTCTTTAGATTTACCCATTCCGGACCGAATCATTTCTACAGAATTTATACCTGCTAGTCTATCAGAAGTTAGTCTTGTCATTTTAGGCTTTTTCATGATGATCATAATTCGTTATTTTACTAAACATGTATCCATCAAAATGTAACCATGTAAAATCCCTTCTCAGGATGCTCTGAAGAAGGGATTTTACTTAATCTTTCTTTGTCTTAAGAGACTTATTATTATAGGAAGCGCAACACCTATTAGTAAAAGCGGTAAAAATAGTGCCCCCGAACCGGTTGACCAGTTTAATGCAATCGATACAGACTTCAATAATATTAATGCAAAAACTAATAAACTAATATTCTTCATCATGTTCATCATTTGCCTACTAACAAGGTAAAACTGTGCAGCATTTGTTTCATTAAATCGACTAGGATAATTATGGATTTCTGGAAATTTCTCAAAGATTTGCAGCATCAACAGTAAAAATCCACTAACAATCGGCAAAATTAATAGTTCATACTTCTTTCCCCAACGGTCCACCTCTCCTAATGCATTATAATGAGCCGGCACTTCATCAGGGAGTGAATTCCATACAGATATTAAAAAAATAATGGAAGCTATATATGCGGTGTACCCTATAATATCAAAAATCCATTCGGTCTTCTTTTTTGGGATTTTAATTTTTGGGCGGCTTCCAGAATTATTCATTTTTCTCTTCCTCTCTTAAATTCTAGTTATCTTTTTATACGAGGAAGTTATGTTTTTAGTTTCACTCTATCAATTAAAAATTTCTTTCAGTTCTTCCACAGTGTTAACGATATAAGTAGGTTGTGATTTACTTAGCTCGTCAAATGACCCATATCCATATGTTACCGCAATAGAGTCAATCCCCGTATTAACTGCCCCAACAATATCATGCATCCTATCACCAATCATTACAAAATCACGCTGGCTGTAATTGTTATACTTGTCTAATATGTATTGAATGATTTCCGTTTTGGCTGTTCTTGATCCATCCAGATTGCTACCGACTATAAGTTCAAAGTAGTGGTCAATGTTAAAATGCTTTAAAATTTTCTCAGCAAATACTGTAGGCTTAGATGTTGCAACAACTAGAACGTATTCTTTTTCCTTCAATGATTTTAATAATGACTGTATTTGGGGATATAATTTATTCTCGAACATTCCTTTTTCTTTAAATCTTTCACGATAAAATTCAATTGCCTTTTGTACCTGGTAAGCTTCAAATCCGTAATGTTCAGCAAAAGATACTTGGAGTGGTGGTCCGATAAAACTATCGAGTTTTTTTAAATCTGGCTCGGTAATGTTCATTTTTCGTAGTGCATATTGAACGGATTGTGTGATGCCCTCTTTCGGATCTGAAAGTGTTCCATCCAAGTCAAATAGAATTACTTTATAGTTAGTCATGTACAACTCCTTTCTTATATCAAATTTTTCTTTATTTTACCATAACTTGGAAAATGAGTTTATTACTGAGACACAATAAAAAGCTCCCCTAATTCAACTGGGGAGCTTATGCATTATTTAGTAGCTTGATTCAACACTTCCAAATTATATTCCATTAGTGAAATATAGTCTTCTTCATTATCAATATCTTCTTGAGTTAAAACCGAAAGATTATGAATGGTTAATGGTTTAGCACCAATCTCTTTTTGTATTACTTCTGTCAATTTATTCGAGCTATTTTGCTCAAAGAGAACGTATTCTAAATTATGCTCTTCTGATTGATTAATAATTTCAGTAATTTGCTTTTGTGAAGGCTCATCTGCTGTAGACAGTCCATGAATAGCAATCTGATGGATACCATAACGCTCTTCCCAATATCCAAAAGCAGCATGAGATACAATTATCGATTTATTTTCCTTTGTTGAAAGCAACTCCGTGAACTTACTATCAAGATCTAATAATTTCTCCTCTAGTGCTTTAAAATTCTCGTTGTATAATTCTTCCTCTTCTGGATTCATTTCAATTAATTGATCCTTTAAAATTTGCGCTATCTGGACCATACGCAGTGGATCAATCCAAATATGAGGGTCATGATCCCCTTCATGATCGTCAATTTCAATTATAACTGGTTCAGATTCTAAAACAACTTCATGATTATCGCCATAGAATACTGCTTTTATTTGTTGTCCATCCACTTCTGCTACACTCTCAAATTCATTTGACGTTTGACCATCAACTACTGTCCAATCTCCCCCATCCGGATTTAGGATGAACCAATGTACATGATCATACGTTACTGCTTCATCAATATTCGCTGTTAGATTAATAGAATCTCCAGTATGATAATGCCCTGATAACCCTTCTATTTCAGCATCTACACTTTCATTATTGTTTCCATGATCATAGCTCTCATCTTCGTGCTCATGCTCTCCTGCGTGGTCATGGCCCTCTTCTCCATGTTCATGCCCTCCTTCATGGTCATAGCCCTCTTCTCCGTGCTCATGCTCTCCTTCATGGTCATGGCCCTCTCCTCCATGTTCATGATCTCCTTCATGGTCGTCAATCTTAATCGTTACCGGTTCAGATTCTGCAACAACCTCATGATCTTCACCGTAAATAACCGCCTTTATCTGTTGTCCATCAACCTCTGCCTTCATATTAAGACTGTTTGATGACTGACCTTCCACTACTACCCAGTCCTCCTCATCCGGATTTAGCGTGTACCAATGTAGATGATCATGCTCTGTACCATGAATTACTGCTGATAGATTTATAGAACTATCTGTGTGGTAATGGTCCGATAAGCCAGTGATTTCAATAGTAATCTCTCCAGACTCTTCATGTTCATGATGTTCTTCATGACTATGACCACTATGGAATAATTCATCATACTTCCCCATCTCGATCAACTTTACATTTTGTGAGCCTAGTGATTCCGCAATAGACTCTGAAAAGCCCTCCATCCCAGCTCCTAAATAAATGAACGCATCACTATTTGCTATATCAATAATATCCTTTGAGGTAGGTTCATATGTATGCGCATCTGTACCAGGTGGAAAAACCGTTTTTACCGTCGCAGTATCCCCTGCTAGTTGTTCGACTACATATTTAAACGGATAAACAGATGTATATATAGTAAGCTCTGAATCTTGTTTACTACTAGAAGCATCTTCCGCTGATGAACACCCTACAGTTAATAGCGTAATAAAAAATAAAATCATGAGTGTTTTCATATACTTCATTTCTCAATCTCCCTTATTCATAATTTGAACATTTATACTATATCGTAATGATTACGATTTGTAAACAGTAATCATTACGATTTAACAAACGTTTTTTGCAGATGATTATTTTTCCTTAGAAATAATTGACGGATTAAGTCCTATGAGTAAAACCATCCCACAAAAAAAAGCCCCTTTCTTAATAAAATGGGGCAACTAATTTAATTTTTAATATGATTAAGAAAAATATAGATTTAATAAGCCGGGGTATTACTATTGCCTGATTATTGTTAGTGTATTTTCGCCAACGAATAATATTGATTTTAAAGAGTCATAGAATGAATAAATGGCTTAGAGAGTATCCCTAAACCATTCTATGTTCATTCTATTCTTTTCTCGTCTTCGGCTTCAAAGGTGCATTTCGCATAATTGGATAGGATAATAGCAAGGATCCAACACCACATAGACCAACTAATGATATCAATGTCATCCCTAGCTCCTCTAAATCTAATCCTGAAAACCATTCTATGCTGCTATCTAAATAACCACCATAGTACAAAAACATTCCTACAAGCAATAGGACCATCAATATAATAGTACTTTTTCGCATGCCTATCCGAAAATTTATACTATAAAGTAGAAATGGTACCCCGAACAAAAAGAGACCAAACATTATATCGATCCATAAATACCCAAAGAAATGATATTCTGGTAATATGACAACACCTGGATGAAAAATATTAGCTCCGATGTCCCACTCTAGGTATACTGTTTTTAAGATAAACTGCAAAACATTTAAACATATTATGGTTATGACGACAGCTATCACTCCCACAATACTATATACTCTTAAAAGTTGTACTCTAGTGCTCCCTAACCCCATAGCAATTGGATACAACATTTTATAACCTATTAAAGAGAATAAAATAATAAAGAAGTAGGCTGGACCCGAGATAGAAGCAACTACTTCATCACCAATTTCGAATACATATCCTGATAAGAGCCAAAATAAGGTCAATGGTATCGTAATGTAGACAAGCACTAGTCTACCTAGGAAATATAACACATCCTCAGATACTAAACGTATTGTTCCATACAATGAATTCATTTTATTATGCCTCCTCTGTTTTATTTAGTAAATAATCTTGCAGTTTTACTTTTTCTATGGAAAGTCCGTGTAATGCTGCAATTTCTTTCCATTCTTCGTTATAAGGTGCATCAACCATAACCTTTAACCTAGATCCAAGATTGCTAGTTTCTAATATTCTTTGATCAGCTATAGCGTCATTGACTTTACTTTTCTCACCGGATAACCATATCCCTAACTCTCGTATCTCATCCATTCCTTCATGCAAAAATACCTTTTCATCATGTATCACCACAAGGGAGTCGCAGATAGACTGTATTTCTTCAATGTGATGCGTCGATAACAATATCAAACGTGGATAGTCTTCTTGAGCTTCTCGTAATTCCTGATGCATCTTCTTTCGCATACTTGCATCTATACCATTACTCGGTTCATCCAAAATTGTAATTTCTGCACAACTAGAAATACCGATTATAAATTGTAAAGCAGACTTCATTCCTTTCGATAACTTCGAAACTTTCTTCTTTTCATTCAACTTAAAGACCTTCATAAGCCTTCTTGCCAAATCATCATCCCAATTGGAAAAATAGTACCTTGCAAATCTGAGTGCATCCTTAATTGTCCAGATAGAACTAAACGGATGATCTTCTTGCATATAACATATATGCCTGACAACATCAGCACGATTATAAGGATTGTTTCCCATGATCTCGATATTTCCTTTGCTTGGCTTCTCATGGCCAGCTAGCAGTTTCATTAAAGTCGTTTTTCCAGCACCATTTCTCCCCCATATTGCTGTAATACCATGTTCCTGTTCTTTGAAAGAGATATCCTCAAGTACCATCCCTTCACCGTAACCATACGTTACATTCTCTACTCGTATCATTCCTTATCCTCCTCTTTGATAAGCATCAATACCGCATCCACACTCATTCCCAATCGTTTTGCTTCTGCTAATAGTGGTAAAATATATTCCTTCCTATACTGTTTTTTTCTTTCGTTTAACAATTTCTCTTTAGCCCCTTCCCTAACAAACATTCCTATTCCTCGTTTTTTGTAAATGATTTCTTCATCCACTAAAGACTGTAGTCCTTTTCTTACTGTTGCTCTATTAATATTATAAAAATTGGATAGCTCATTTTCCGATGGAACCTTTTCTTCTTCCTTTAGCTGTCCCTCCACAATGTCATTGCTTATAATTTGGGCAATTTGTTGAAAGATTGGCAATGACTCATCTAATATTGGTTTCAAAAAGAGCACTCCTTTCTATTCTCTCTATTGCTCATGTTGAATAATTAATTGGTTGGTTGGATACTCGTGTAACCAACTATACAATATTAAGGTGTATTTGTAAACTCTTTTTGATAAAAAAATTCAGAAAAAAAAGAAGGCCTCCGTAAATTAACGGAAACCTTCAGTTTGATAAATGTGTTAATCGATGTTAATTCTCAATATCCCGCCGTCTAAAGCAAACAAAACTAATAGCCATTAACACTATAGCCAATACCGTTAATAAGAACATCGGCATAAATGTTGCATCCTCTATTGGAACTTTTGGAACATAACCAAATGGAGATAGCTTTCCTACCCATTCTGGGAATTGCATTAAGTTCCCTAAATATAGGACGAAAAAGGAATAAATAAAATATATCCAAATTAAGTAGGTTAATCTTGGTAAAAGGCCATTAAGTAATGCCACAATTCCAATCATAACAAGCATTGCTGGGTAAAATACTATAGCTGCACCATAGATCATACCAAAATCAAACCCTTCTTCCATTACAGAAGTTGCTGCTGACCATAGACCAATTGCACTTAACGAAATCATCACAAAGCCATTTACAATAGCTATCACAACGTATGAACCAATAAGCTTATACCGTGATACAGCCCTTCCTAGTAAATGGTCTAAACGGTTTTTCTTCTCTTCACCACGAAGCTTATTCATAGCCATTACAGCTGGTACTGTTGCAATTAACGAAATCACGATCATTAACGTTGGAATGAATTGTTCTGCTATAGAAGAACCTTCAGATAGTTGTAGCATTTGCATATACATTTCATTTCCTTCAAAAAACGATTCCAAATCACCAAATATCGATCCATAAGACACCCCTAGCACAAACATACCAATCGCCCAAGAAATAAATCCGGTACGTTGTAAGCGAAACGCCAAGCCAATTGGACTTTGTAAGAAACGCGATGCAAAACTACGCCCTGGTTTAGCAGCAATAAAGCCTTGCTCTAAATCACGAATGCTATTTAAGTAGTTTGCTATAATGAAAAAAATAATAGAAACGCCTACCATTAAAACAATCGGACCCCAATTATTAGATGAATAAACTTCAGCTTTTGACGCCCATCCTATTGGTGATAGCCACGATAATGCCTCATTACTTATATCCGTAACCGCACGAAACAGATACGCAAACAGCAGAATGGCAATGGACCATCCAATCGTTCCTCGTGAGCTTTCTGAGATTTGAGCAAAAATTGCCGTTATACCTGTAAACACTAATCCAGTCCCACCTAATACAGCTCCATATAATAACGAGCCTTCTAAATCGAGACTTTCGATACCGAGTCCATATAATCCAAAGCCTGTTACTAATGCTAAGGTAATAAATGTTCCGCTCGTTACGAGTAATGTAGCATTTAAGTAAGAAAGACGCCCAACTGGTAAGGAACGGATCATTTCTATCCGACCATCTTCCTCATCTGCTCTTGTATGTTTCGTAACGAGTAAAATTGCCATTAAACCAGCGAGCACCGCCGTCATGACTAGCATTTGATGGGCTGTCATTGCACCAATTGTATAATTTTCCAGATCACCAGTACCCATCATAGCTGTCATTGCAGGATTAGCCATTGTTTCGACCATCGTGTCTCTATCCTCTTGAGTTGGATATAAACTATCATAGGCAGGTGGTACGATTAGTGAGAATAGCGCTAATCCAATAATCCATAATGGTGCTCTTATTCTATCAAGACGGAGAATGAATCGTGATAATTTGCCTGTGTTAGAAAAAATACTATCGCCCATTAAAGGACACCTCCCGCTTCGTTCCCTTCCGTTTTATCTTTACTTTCATAATGACGCATAAATAGATCCTCAAGCGTTGGCGGTGCGCTTTCCAACTTTACTATTCCGAACTGGCTAATATGTCTAATTACTTTATCCAGCTCTTCTGTATCCACCTGGAATGTCAAACCTTGATCCTTTTCTTCTATTTCATGCACCCCTTGTAATTCCTGCAAAGCTTCTATCTTTTCCTTCGTTTCCACGAGAATATGAGTACGGGTTAAATGACGTAGCTCATTTAGCGTTCCCGTTTCAATGATTTGCCCTTGACGAATGATGCCAACTCTATCACATAATTTTTCTACTTCAGATAGAATATGACTAGATAATAGGACACTTTTCCCTCTACGTTTAACATCCATCACACATTCCTGAAATACTTGCTCCATTAGGGGATCTAGTCCTGAAGTTGGCTCATCTAGAATATACAAATCAGCATCTGATGAAAATGCTGCTATAAGTGCTACCTTTTGGCGGTTCCCCTTCGAATAGGTACGACATTTCTTAGTAGGATCTAAATTAAATTTCTTAATTAACTCTTCTCTTCTGCTTTTATTATTCGTTCCTCTTAGTTTAACGAATAAGTCAATTACTTCCCCACCAGTTAGATTTGGCCATAAATTGACGTCCCCTGGCACATATGCAACTCGTTTATGAATTTCTACAGCATCTTGCCAAGCATCTTTACCGAATAATTTCACTTCCCCCTCAGTAGCCTTTAAAATACCAAGTAATACACGTATCGTCGTAGATTTACCAGCACCGTTAGGACCAATAAATCCAAACACTTCACCACTTCCAACCTCAAAGTCAACACCGTCTAAAGCCGTAAACTTTCCAAATCGCTTTGTTAAATCTTTAACTTCAAGAACACTCATGTTTCATCCTCCTTATTTGTAAAAACTAGACTTTAATATGTTAGAATAACTTTCCCATTCTTTCAGATATTCCTCTCCAACTAACTCAAACGTATCTAATTGACTAATTGCCTTCTCTCCAAAGCCAAACATCGTCCAATTCATAATTTCTATCGCTTTTTGAATATCAATATCTTCACGAAACATAGAGTAATCTATATTCTCATAGATTTTGGAAACACCTTGTTCCTGAATAGTATCAATTCGATTGCTAATTTCCTTCCTTACTTCCTCTGATTCCTCAAGTTTTAAAGAAATTAGAAAATCAAATATTTTAGGGTATCTCTTTTGGAGATGTAACTTATACAAGCCTATTTTCTCAAGCCTTCGAAAAATATCTCTTTCATTCAAATCAATGTGTTCATATATTTTCTCGATAATTTGAACACTGTGTTCGATTAAATAAACATATAAATCTTTCTTGCTAGTAAAATAGTTAAACAGTGAACCTTTTGATATTTGTGCCTTTTTTACAATTTCATTTGTGGATGCTTTCGCATAGCCACTCTGCATAAATTCTTCAAACGCAGCGTTTATTATACGCTGTTGTTTTACTGAATCTAAATTATGAAATAAAGAATTCAAGATGATTCCCCCCTTTCTATTTTGAACAAAATGACCAATGTGGTCATTCGTAATCATGAGGAAAGGATGGGCGGGCTATCTACAACCCTATGAAACTTATTACTTCTCCATATGTTCCCTCCCAAAATTCCCCAACACAAGCAATAATTCGCTGTACAAAGCATGAAAAAAGACCATCACGAATTAGAATGGTCTTAAGGTAACCCTTAGACCTTTCTCTCGAATAATACTTGTAACGCTTACGAGGTTAGCTGTCGGATTAGGGACTGAGAGTATCCCCTCTTACAAAGTAAGATTCACCCCTAGATAGATTAACTATCATTATTGGTTCCCCCGCTCTATAAAGATTCAGCGAATAAAAGGTGTTCGGAAATATAATTTTTACTATCTACCCACAAATTACTCCCTTTTCCTTCTTTTGTCAATGACTTTTTAAACAAAAAAATCTACATTAAATCGACTTCAAGATAAATCCTTTTCGTATACTGTGTTATCGCTTCATCATAACCCGGGTAATCATATGCTAAGCTTTTAGCAACAGACTTAGAGTACTTTCTAAATAGTTCCTGGCAAGCAAATAAAGCCCGCCACATGTTTTCGTAGCTATCTTGAGTATAGGTTGTAAGTAATGTCTCCCAATCAGTCTTTGGCAAATAGTGGTTAATAAATTTATAATTTTTCCCCAAACTGAAATTAAATCCTCCTTCTAACCCAATGTGCCAAGACATCATTCGTAATAAATTCGGTCTAGCAATCTCACTCAAGTGATCGATGGCATATAAGATTTCTCTCCTGGCAAGCCCCTTCACAACATATGTGGATACAAACCAAAATTCATTGCAGCAATCATCAAATTCCCTTGCTGTAGGCTTTTTTATCCAATACTTTCTATCATTCGGGATTACCTTATGTTTAATAAGGCTATCTTTATCAAGAAGTACTTCTACTAAACCATCACTAGAGGAAAAGTATTCTGCCACTTCATTAACTGGAATTAATGTTAAATCTACTTTATTCCCATCTGCCAATATCATGAGATAAGAAAACCAATTCCCAAGCTCTGGCGGAAATAACTCCATAGCTTCTGGTTTTTGCATGATTAAGCGCTCTCCAAATCGGTCTAACCATCGATCATTCTCTTTAAAAGAATCCATATCTGTTACAAAATAGGAAATATCATAATCTTGAAAAGTGTCATGGGGAATGTTTTTATTTGTACGTGAGCCTTCTAGTGTTACGAAGCGAATTCGATCATCATTTCTAGCAAACTCAAGGAAAAGATTCATCATTTCTTTCTCACTTCTCATTTTCGTTACCTCCCGATTTATTATTATAAAAGAAAAGTGAAAGCTTCCTATTAGGCTTTCACTTGTTCCGAGTTCATGACGACATATTTATTTTACTTCTATCGTGTGTTCCTCATGCTCATGCAGGCCCTCATCATTCTCAACATGAATAACAATTGTGTACGTTCCTGCAGTATTAAAGGAATGCGAATTACTATATTCTCCAGGAGCTGACTCTTCTGTATCAACCCAAGCATACTCTTCCGTTCCATCTTTATTTATTTGATAGCGAACTCTTGCCCCTTCAAGAGGTTCATTATTCATTTCTAAATGTAATCCAAGTTCGACTTCTTCATTTACTTGTACATCTTCAAGCTCAATAAAGTGCATAGCAAAGCCTTCTGTATGGCTATGGCTATGTCCATGTTCATGGCTTCCTTCATCATCGTGATGTTCTTCCTCATGATGAGCTGCATGACCTTCACCAATTGTAATGGATTTCTTAGGCATCGTATGCATATCTCTTGCTGTAGTATGAGCATAAATTTCATAAACTCCATCTGTATCAAAGCTTATTTCTGCAGTGTATGTTCCATCCGCATTGTTAGTTGCCTCAACAGTTGTTGTTTCATCTTCATTACCTTGCATCCAATATTCAAATTCCATTTCATCCGCATCAGTTACTTTGTTATCACCATATGTAACGATAGCTGTTAATTCCACCTTTTCTCCAGCCTCAGCTGTTTCAGGTAATTGAAAATCAACTTCTAGCACCCCAACTTCTTCTTCCACTTCCGTATTTCCCTCATCCTTACCACATGCGGCTAAAGCCACTACAATCAATGCAAACATCAGTATTCCAATATATTTTTTCATATTTTAAATCCTCCATTTATTCTAAATAAACAATAGTTGTTTATACTTTTATTGATGATTACTACAGCTTGAATCATGTCCACTCATCTTTTGAAAAATAGCATCCAAAGCTTCACTAAAACTATAAACGCTTCCTCCAAAGCCTTTCACGAAATTATCGGCATGTTCCTTCCACTCAAAAGTTAAAATCTGTGGTTGACAGCAGCCCATCTCAACCGTAGTATCCATAACATACCAAGCCAATGGTGCACTAATCGTTGTCTGTCTAAAAAAGTCAGGACAAATCGATTGAATTACTTGATCACCTAATTGACGAGTACGGAGAAGTCCACAATGAGCACAACACGCAACTTCAATTTTGTTCTTAGGCATGAATAAGCGGTATGCCAAACGTTCATTTACTTTACGGTTGCATAGAATACATTCATCTGAAGATGATTTTTTATTATTGTTATTGTTTGCTAGTGTAACACCACCAAACGTCTTTAACAGAAACCCTTCATCAATTAACGGTTTTAAATCCCTATGAATCGTCATCTCGGATACACCGATTACCTTACTTAGATCTGAGATTTTCATAGTATGATGTTCTAACACTAATTCTTTAATACGTTTTTGACGTTCGAGTGGTAACATATTAATTCCTGCCTCCTAACTCTCATAACTATTCTTAACAAAAAATAACAACTTCTAACAAGAATGTATCAGCACTACTATAATTATTCAATATAATTCATGTGAATAAAGTGTGAAAACATTATTAATCCCATAAATGTTCATGAATTATTCAAAAATAAGTAAGTTTAATTTCTATAATTCAATTGTTGATTATATTTAACAAAATCAAACATACGTTATATCAATAATGGAAGCAACTTATAATTGGAATTCCTTTTCATATATTCCTTTAACTCACAGTAGAATGAAATAGAGGCATGAAAAATTCGTCTAATAACAAAGGTGGTGAACAGAATGAATGAAACAATTTACATAGATATAAAAGGAATGCATTGTCCAGATTGCCCAAAAAAGGTAGAGAAATCTCTTTCAAAACTAGTTGGAGTAGCCGAAGTAAGTGTTAACTATGAAACAGAAAATGGCACTGTCACATTCAATCGTGATTTAACAAGCATTTCTGAAATCGTTAATAGGATAAATAAAATGGGATTTACGGCTGAAAATATTCAAAGTAAATCGGAGACGACGATATAGTACAGCTAATAAGAAGAGGCTGGGACAAAAGTTTTTTAGTCAAACGAATAACCGAATGTAGTGCACCTACGACGCACCGGAAATATACTACGCTTTCCGCGGGCGGCTGGTGAGCCTCCTCGTGCTAACGCACTTGCGGGGTCTCACCGATGCCTTTCCTCCCGCTGGAGTCTCCGTATATTTCCGGTGCTAGTATGGTGAATCATTCGGCTTTACTTCTGTACAATTTTGTTATGTCCCAGCCTCTTCTTTACTGTTGAGTGAGCTTTTTATCTACAATTTTAAACTGGATATCTGCTACATTCTTAATGAATTGCTTGTCATGCGACACAAAGATTATCGTTCCATCATAGGAAGCAACAAATCTTTCTAACGCCTCAATCGCACGAATATCTAAGAAATTAGTTGGTTCATCTAGTAATAAGATGTTATATCTACCTAAAAATAAATGACAAAGTTGCAGCCTAATAGCCTCTCCACCACTTAAAGATTTCACTTGTTTCTGAATGTCATTACCAACGAACAGCATAGAGTGTAATACACTCCGTAAAAAACCTTCTTCATAATCTGAACGATTTTTTAAAAATTGTAAAACTGTTTCATCCGTTGAAAATTGATAACTCATTTGTCGGAAATAACCGAACTTCGCTTTAGGTGATATGGTTATTCCTTCTTCTTCCTTCATGATATATTGCAAAAGTGTACTCTTCCCGCTACCGTTTGGTCCTGTGATGGCAATTTTCTTCCCTAGTGGTAGTTGAAAGCTAACATCTTCCAATAATATTTTTTCACCAGCTAAAACGGTAAGTTGATTAGCCATAACCGGTACCTTATTATGGAGTTCCAATGCTTTTGATTGATGAAAGACAATCGGTCTTTCGCCTGGAACTGCTTCTACTTCCTCTAACTTCTCCATTCGCTGTTCGATAGCTTTTGCTGCACGGGCCATCGCCTTTTGACTCGTACCTTTTGATTTGGTCATAAACGTCTTGTTAGGCTTTGCATTTGCTTCCCTTTTGGTCATCTTACCAGCTTGTGCAACTTTACTAGCCTTTCTCATTTTTTCCTGAGCAGCTTTTTCTAGGCGAGACTTTTCCTTCTCGTACTGTTCATATGCTTGAGCTTGTTGTTCTCGTTCAAGTTGCTTTTGAGCTACATAATCAGAATAATTTCCCGAATAAACGATTACCTTCCCGTCACTAACCTCCCATATCGTCGTAACTAGTTCATCTAATACCGCACGATCATGGCTAATCAGGACAAGGGCTCCATAATAATAACGTAGTTCTTCAAATAAATAAGCAATTCCATCCTGGTCCAAATGGGTAGTAGGCTCATCCATTAACAATGCCTCGTAATAATTACTAAACAGCTGAGCTAATTTTAGTCTCGTCTGTTCCCCTCCACTTAAGCCTTCCATTTCTTTAGGGACGTGTAATTTCCCAAGTAATTTCGGATCAGCTTCTCTCTTAACAGGTGGTTCCATTTGTTCGAAATAACCAAAATCAACATGTCTATTCACTTTACCTTTTGTTGGTTGAATCTCACCAGCTAGTAACTTCAGCAAGGTACTCTTCCCTGCACCATTTTCACCAACTATACCGATGCGGTCAAATTGATGTACCGCCAGTCTTTCCATTTTTAATATCTCTTTATCTAAAAAATTCACTTCTATATTTTCTAACTCGAAACAAATTTGTTCCATATTGCTACCTCCCGAAATATTGTTATTTATTTCGTACCGATAGCTTGAATCGATACGAGCATTGAATAATCAAAAGCTCGTGTATTAAAAGAATAATAGTAATTGCATAGAACTTCCCTCCTATCTTTATTTCTATAAAAATAAAACTCACAGACGTCTGCCTGTGAGTTAGAGTAAAGGGATGTGTCTACATAATAATTTTGTTAGGTTAAATACCGCATCACCCTCAAAAAGGGGAATCAAAACAAAAAAAAGAAAGGCAGAAAATCCGCCTTTCTTCATTTGAATTTATATTTTACGAAGATTATTAAAAAAGGACAGACTAATCCCATTAACTCTGTCTCACAAACAGAGCCTTTGACCGTATTAAATTACTGGTTCAAAGTTGGGAAACGTAGTCTTATTGAATACACTTTTTCATAATCCTCCTTAACGTTAAGTTACAGTTAGTATTATATTTTGTTTAATTAAGAAAGTCAATTTGTTGTTTTCTTAGAAAATGCTTGTTTTCAATTAATAATTAGTTTTTAAGATATCTTAACTCAAATTCATCTAACAAGGAACGCGCCTCATCTGTAGACTCTGTGTTCATCAACTGATTTCTTAATTCACCCGCACCTTTAAACTCACGGATATATATCTTAAAAAATCGATGAAGTGCCTTGTACGAACGTAAGTTTAATGACGTATAGTTATCATGGAGGTCCAGATGCAATCTTAAAAGATCAAGTAATTCCTTACTACTATGTTCTTTCTTCTCTTTTTCAAAGGCAAAAGGATTTTTAAAAATGCCACGTCCAATCATAACACCATCAACACCATATTGTTCCGCAAGCTTTTGCCCTGTTTGACGGTCAGGTATATCTCCATTGATAGTAAGAAGTGTATCTGGTGCCACCTCGTCCCGAAGCTTTTTAATCTCGGGAATTAACTCCCAATGAGCGTCTACCTTACTCATTTCTGCTCTTGTACGTAGGTGAATAGAAAGATTTACAATGTCTTGTTTTAATATGTGTGTTAACCAGTCACGCCATTCTTCTACTTTTGTATAGCCCAGCCTTGTTTTAACACTTACAGGTAATCCTCCAGCCTTTGCAGCTTGTATTAATTCAGCAGCTACGTCTGGACGACGGATAAGACCACAGCCCTTGCCATTCCCTGCTACATTAGGTACTGGACAGCCCATGTTAATATCTATACCTTTAAACCCCATTTCCGCCATACCGATACTCATTTGTCGGAAATATTCAGGCTTGTCCCCCCAAATATGAGCTACAATTGGCTGCTCATCCTCCGTAAAAGTTAAGCGCCCTCGCACACTCTGAATCCCGTCTGGGTGACAATAACTCTCCGTATTTGTAAACTCAGTAAAAAACACGTCCGGTCTTCCTGCTTCACTAACCACATGACGAAAAACAACATCTGTTACATCTTCCATTGGAGCTAGTATATAAAATGGTTTTGGTAACTCATGCCAAAAGTTATCATTCATATATATTCAAATCCTCTCATTACTAGTTTAGCTGAAAAAGCTTATAAATTCATTTAAGTTCCCACACTTCAAGTTATATTCCGCGTCAATTTTATTAGGAAAGAAAAAGAAATATGAAGCTGGAGAAAGATATAAAATTTCACTTTTGATATTGTACCACATTTAGCAAAAACCAAGTAATGACATGGATAAAAGTAGGACAAAGAACATAGAGAGAACTAGCTAAATTCAAACCGGAAAATGATATTCCTAGTAATAATTATTGCAGAGTAAATTAGGAAAGCATTCTTCTGATAAGTGATAGAGTGATGGCAAACTTTTGAGGTGATTGTGAGAAATTCGCTATTTTTCTATTAGTTCATAATACAATCGTTGAATGAACTTTAGGTAGCAAAAACATAACGTTAAAACAGACAAATATACGATAAAGGAATACATCAAATTCCATCCAATATAGATAAATACGTGAAATAACGAAGCTACCCATTCCGAAAATGCAAGCATGATTGACCAAACTAATATATAAATAACTGTAAAGATACCCTTTAATTTCCACCTAACCATGAAATACACAAAAAAGTACCCTACTAGTGGATAGGCTATTCCTAAACATAACCAATCGTATAAATCCTGTTTGAATGTGTCGAGCGCCAGATACTGTTTAAATTTAATTCCTATAACATAATCCGTCCATTTGCCTATTGAGGCAAAATAAATCAGTATTGCTACAGTGATAACGGATGGTAATACTATACGGAATACAATAAATCCAATGATAAGAGAAATAAGAACGATTATTACAAACCACTCATTTTCATCAAAATGGACGGGTAATAATAACATGTCTTAAACTCCTTTCAAAAGGAAAAAATAAATACGTCTAAAAAGAAATACAATAAGAAGAACAACACACCAGACTAACCATGACATCCACATTGACATTTGATGATGTTCCATAATTCCTACAGAATCTGCTGTATATTCTAAAGCAACGAGGAAAAATGGAATGTTTACTATCAATAAATATTTCCATCTATGTTTACGAATGGATAAAAAGAATCCTACCATCCAAGTGATCAATGCTGGTACCAGTACTGCACTGATTACAACAAACGAAAAAAATTCATCCATATTATTAGAGGTTGATATAAGTCCAAGGTTTAGGCCACCCATACTATAAATATCATTAACTAGATTAGAGATAAATACAATAAGTACAACTGCTTCTAGTTTGTGAAGACAGTTTGTTCGAAATGCTAGGATAATTACCAATATAGTTAGTATGATGGTTATTGTTAGCACCATTAAAAATTACCTCATTAATATTACTCTATGGTTTCTATATATCAGCAATACAAATTTCTAATTTATATTAACTCATGGCCATAGTAGTGTCCGTCGCTTTTTAAATTCTTTGATTATATTTAGCATCACAATGACATTTTATTCTTTTATACTCTATATTTTTTGTGACAAAGTTAACTTTTTAACGAATATGGAGTAGTAGAATTAACCATTTCTTGTTCTGGTCTTGTACCTGCAAATAGATGTATTTATTCTGAACGGGAAAACATGATAAACATGAAAAAGACCCGGAAATCGGAAATGTTTATTTTCGCAAAAACCGGGTCTGAATCGTTTTGACTCAGAGATGTTTATTTTAGTTAGACAGCTTTTGTACAACTATAATAAACGCTTCTTTTTTCACCAATCAAAAACCCGCATTCCACCGTTCGAGTTAAAATAAGGTTTTGATACGGAACCCCCACTTTGAACGTTTCCCGCTGTTTTTCACCTGTTTTTTCACCATTTTTTCAGAGTTGGAATATAGTTTTGGGACGGAAGATAGACAAAGGCGAGAAGAGATTATTTAAAAAAAACGAATATATATTGAACAACAATTGTTTTTATTACTGAACCGCAATCAGGGTGAATTATATTGCCAAGGGATAAAGTCTTAATATGTTTATAAGAAAACTATTGAAAAGATATTGATTTGTATTGTAATGGCATAAAAACTCGGGATTCTATTGAAGAAAACCTGAGAATTAATTGGATTTTTGATGGAAATAGCAAAAGTATTTTTTAACGAATTTGGCGTTGGATTAGCAACTGTTTATTTTAAACTACCAAATGTAATTTATTAATTAGACATAGTAGAGCAAGGTTTAGTGAGATAATTGTCTTTATTCCTGTATTGGATGAGATGACTACTGTAGGCTTTGTTTTTTAAATAACATCTTTAGCTTGTAGAGTGTCCAAAAACACTAAACCTCTACACGTGGGAAATCCAGCGTTCATTGGAATGAAAGGTTGGATTCCCCCATATAGAGTCATTTTTTCATATTTTTGCTAATGTTTATCATTTTTTCAACACCAAATATAACCCTAGTTTCTTCAGAATTTAAAGAAACCTTATCATCGTTACCTACACTATGAATAGCTATGTTGTAGGATAATCCTTCTTGTTGCCAGTATAACATTTCTACAGAACCATTATCGGCGTACTTTCCTTTAATACCATCACTTAGGTCAACTTCCTTAAAGAATAATTTCGACTCTGGTTCATCCATTGGAATTACATTTGAATTTGATACTTGAAGTTCTAACACAAATTCCTTCGATGCGTCTTCGTAATATCTATGAAATACCTGCTCATAATCCATAACATTCGAAACTTCCTCGCTAACTGCCCCAACTTTAAAAGGAAGATTATCGTTGTCGATAGTATACATTTTTTTTGCAAACTGAACCCCATTCAATGCCTCTCCTTCTGAAACAATACCATCGGATACAACCATTAATTGATCTGCTTCAATGGAGGCTTGAGGTTGCGTTTCATTAAAGATAAGTGAATAACCTGTTCCCCCGACAACTCCGAGCAATAGTGCTGATGTAATAGAAATTATAGTTTTATTAATTCTCATTAGGTATCCTCCTTGTTTATTTTATTACAAATTGGGTTACTGTTGAATAGTTCTTACAGAATATACCTTGTGGTAAACCACATTGAAGTGGGCCACCACTTTTTAAAAATTGCGTTGTTGCAGTCCTTTCTCCACTTGCTGGGTAATAACCTAAATTCTTATTAATTGAAATTGTATTATAACTAAAATCATTTAAATATTTTCCTCTTCTACTAGTATAAGTGTAGGTTTTACCGTTTTTATAATCATAAACTTTAAAATCCTGCAAATATGGACTCCCTCTTTCTATTCTATTATTTTCAATTGAGTTACTTTTCATTTTTACAGTATAAGGATCTACCTTAGCTGTACTATCTCTATGAATAATTGTAAACTTTGCAATTTTGTCCTCAGCACTCCCACTTAAAATACAAGTATTTTGAAGAGGGTTAATGACCTCACATATCTTTGTCCAATGGGCTTCAATTGCATTTGTTGATAAAATAAAAGATAGTAGAAATACTGCAATAAAGGTTACTCGATTAATAATTTTTTTCAATTTTGGTCCCCCTTTTATACTTACTACATAATTTTTCGAACAATAAATACACTAGTTCTATAGAATAGAATAATATGATATTCTCTTTATTAAATAATTCATCCCTGTCCTCCAATCCTCTTTTTTAAAACTAAATGTATTTATATTACTATTATAAAATATTAATTAAATACTTATATTGGGAAAGTTCGATAAATTCCGACAAGATTTTACCTTACTTTTTCGGATGTTTCAAATGAACTTTCCCAAGTAGTTCATAAATATGTATAATCTACTTTTTTGATATCTGATTAATTAATTGATTAATTAATCAATTAATTGCTATATAGATTGAATGTTTTGTCGTGACCCTTTAATGGGTCAACGATGTCCACGTTAAAAACATATGGGTTTAATCAGACGCAATATTCATTTTCCTTTTATATTTTAATAAGAAAACTAACTATTACAATAATAATTAGTTTTCTTATTTAAAAAGTGTTAATATATTTTTAAGGTACTATATGTAAGCACAAACAAAATTTAGAATCACTCGAAGGAGGAGAGAATAATGTATTATCAAAACTTTAGTGACATTATTTTAACTTTTATCAGTTGGTGGATACTGTTACTAATCCTACAAAAGTTTTTCTATCGTTATCCTAGTGAAAAAAAAACTTGGAAAAAGGATATTTTCATAACGTTTATACAAAGTATTATAGTACTTATATTATTACCCTTTTTCTTCAAATTTTTGAGTTAACTTTGGAAAAACATCATCAAAAAAACAGCCCACTATAACGGAAAACCGAGGCAGGACAAGGAATGGACATGAAAAAGACCCCGAATTCGGAAATGTTTATTTTAACTGGGAAATTTACTTTTTAAATAGAAAAATCTTTTGTACCGTAAAAAAATACATCTGATTTTTCTCCCTTCTAAACTCCATCGTTCGAGTTAAAATAAAGTTTTTCTACGGAACCCCCATTTTGAAGGATTTCCGGATCAAAAATGGTCGTTTTTCCGTTTGTTATCCACCGATTTTTCCATCTTATTTTGGAGTTATAAAAAACATTTGTGAAATAAAAAAAACCAAGAAAAGAGAGAATTCAGGAATGACAAGGATTTGGGCATGAAAAGACCCCGAAATCGCAAAAGTTTATTTTTACGAAATCAGGGTCGGACTAGCAAATGTTTATTTTAACTAACAAAACTATTTTTTAGTTAGACAGCTTTTTCTCCAACCAAGCCACACTCTCAATATGCATACTTTGAGGGAACATGTCCACTGGTTGAACTTCCTTCGTTTCGTAGCCACCGTCCTCTAATATGCGTAAATCTCGTGCTAATGTAGAAGGATTACAGGACACATACACTATCCGCTTCGGTCCCATTTCTATCATTGCATTTAACAGACCTTCATCACAGCCTTTACGAGGTGGGTCTACAACAATGACATCAGGCTTTAATCCTTCTTCTTTCCACTTCGGCATTACTTCTTCAGCAGTGCCAACTTCAAATTCTGTATTTGTCATACCATTAAGCTTCGCATTAACTCTTGCATCATCGATAGCTTCCGGAACTATTTCGACTCCATATACTTTCTTTGCTTTTTGGGCTAAGAATAGTGATATCGTTCCAATCCCACAATACGCATCAATAACTGTATCCTCTTCACTTATCGCAGCATATTCTAACGCTTTTTCATAAAGCCTTTTCGTTTGCGTAGGATTCACTTGATAAAAGGACTTCGCAGAAATGGCAAAGCGAATCGGCCCAATTGAATCATAAATATATTCCTGTCCCCATAGGACCTTTGTTTTGTCCCCAAGAATGACGTTCGTTCTAGCTGAATTAATATTATGAATTATCGATTTCACATTTGGATATGTTTCTGTTAATTCACGAATGAATTCCTTCGCATGAGGTAATTCCTTTGTCCGTGTAATTAACACAATCATCGTTTCCTTCGTTTCTTGACCAGTACGAACCATAATATGTCTTAGCACACCAGTATGACTTTTCTCATCATACGATTCAATCCCAACTCGGTTTGCGATTCTTCTCACTGCTTCGACCATACGATCATTTAAATCTTCTTGTACAACACACGTATCCATATCTTCAATAATTTGATGGCTACGCATTTGATAAAAACCAGTTATCAACTCACCGTCCTTTTCCCCAACAGGGATGGCTACTTTATTACGATAACGCCAAGGATCTTCCATTCCAATTGTCGGATGTACAGGTACATGTTCCAAACGCGCAATTTTACGTAGCACATTTTTTACCTGTTGCTGCTTCATGGAAAGTTGCAAGTTATAACTCATATGCTGCACCTGGCATCCACCGCATTTATAAAACACATCACAAGGGGGCTCCACTCGTTCTGGACTTGGATTGTTTACTTCTAACAGTTTTCCAAAACCAAAGTTCTTATTAACCTTCACGACTTTTACAGTTGCTTCTTCTCCAGGCAAACCATATGGAACAAATAATGGATAGCCATCGATCTTTCCAACACCATTTCCTTCGTGGGTTAAATCTTCAAAACGGATGGTTACTGTTTCATTCTTTTTCACAGGAGCTTGTTTAGCCATATATGTATCTTCCTTTACGTACTTTTACTGTCTTACCATAATATCATAAACAAAGGAGACTACCTATTATTCAGTAGTCTCCCTATTTAAATAGGATTTTGGTACAAAAAACTCAATATGTTGCTGAAGGTTTCGGAATTCACCAGGTAGTAAACCTCCATATTCCCCATCGATATTGAGTTGCATTTTATCTTCAGGGGTAACCTTTACATGCCTTGCCTTCGTATAGATGACGTGATCATCTTCTAGGTGTGCACCTCTTAGTGCCATGCTTGCAATTCGAACAAATTCAGCAAGGTTAGTCTTGCGCAATATTAATAAGTCGAAATATCCATCATCTAAGCAAGCATCTGGTGCTAGTTTTTCAAATCCCCCAACAGAGTTTGTATTAGAGATTAAAAAGAGCATAATATCTTCTTCAATAATATTACCATCATACTCAATCTTAACACGAGCAGGTTTTAATGAAGGAAGCATCTCTATTCCTTTTACATAGTAAGCTAGTTGACCTAACATCGTCTTCAGCTTACTCGGAACGTCATATGTTAATTCGGTTAGCTTTCCCCCACCTGCAATATTAATAAAATATTGTTCATTTACTTTTCCGATATCTAATAGTTTCGTATGATTCTCTACAATCACATCGACAGCCTTTTGAATACTATCACGAGGAATAGTTAAAGCTCTAGCAAAGTCATTCGTCGTCCCAACTGGTATTACACCTAATTTCGGTCGGTATTCTTGTTCAGCTAGTCCATTAATAACTTCATTAATTGTACCGTCTCCACCGGCAGCTATGACGATGTCATATTTCCGCTCAACCGCAAGTTTTGCCGCTTTTATTGCATCACCTTCACCGGTTGTAGCATGTGCTGAAGCTTCATATCCCGCTAATTCCAATTTTTCTAGAACAGCAGGCAACTCCTTCTTGAATGCCTCTCTACCAGATGTTGGATTATATATAATACGGGCTCTCTTCATCGTACATGTCCCCTCTCCAATGCTACATTATGCTAGAAAAATCTATATTAGTATCTCTTTTAGCCATATGGATATATTTTCATGCATTACTATCATAGCCATATTTTACGATTTTGAAAAGTCTTTCGAAATATCTTAACGAAAATTGACTTACCATAACTTTTTATCCTGTTGAATAGAATAGTAGATTTATTCCTTATCTGAATAGCTGGCAAAAACTTTGAACATAATTAAACAAGCTGTCGAGAATTAATCGACAGCCTGAAAAGTAGCACATTTATTTTACGTGCTTATTTATCATTACTTGTGAGTTTAAAGTTTTCAACTAATTGTTGCAGTTCTTCTGCGACAGCAGTTAGTGAGGCAGCAGACCCTGCGATTTCTTCCATTGATGCAAGCTGTTGTTGTGTTGATGCTGAAACATTTTGTGTTTCGTCTGAAATTGCGTCTCCAATAGATGCAACCTCTTTGAATGTGTTATTAAAATGCTCTGTCGCAGAGGAAATCTCTTGAATTTCCGAAGTAACACGCATTATTTGATTCGTGATAGTATCTACATAACCAGTTATATTTTTAAACGATTCACCAGCATTATTAGCAATGTCGATTCCCTTTTCTACTTCTACTGTTGCTGTTTCCATAGATTTTACAGTATTAATCGTTTCTGTTTGGATTGTTCCTATCACTTCTTTTATTTGTTCAGCTGAGTCAGAAGATTGCTCAGCAAGCTTACGAACCTCATCTGCTACTACAGCAAAGCCTTTACCATGCTCTCCGGCTCTAGCTGCTTCTATCGCTGCATTTAACGCTAGTAAATTAGTCTGCTCAGAGATATCGGTAATAACATCCACAATATTACTAATTTGTTCTGATAATTTACCTAGACCTTCAATATTACTAGAAAGTTCATGAGTATTTTGTTTAATGTATTCCATCTGCGTAATCGTTGTACCCAATGCGTTATTTCCTTCTGTCACGGCTGACATTGCATTCGTAGCTGTGCTTGACACTTCATCAGAGCTTGATGCAATTTGATTGATGGACTCTACCATTTCTTGCGCTAATTTAGAACTTTGTGAAATACTACTATTTTGATTATCCATGCCCTGAGCAACCTCTTGAACTGATGTCGATATTTGTTCGGTTGCAGAAGTGTTTTGTTCCGTACTTGCATTTAATTCTTCTGCTGATGCAGCTAAACTAATTGATTTGTCTCGAACTTGGTGAATGACTTGATTCAAGTTCTCACGCATCTTATTAAATGCTTGTGCCAACGTTCCTAATTCATCGTTTCGTTTTAAGTCGATACTAACACTTAAATCTCCTTGACTCATCGTATCACTTGCTGCTACCAATTCCTTAATTGGCTTAGAAATAGAACGGATAATAAATACAATTATTGTTCCACCAAGTAATAATGAAACTATAAGGATAAATATTGTCGATTTTAAAATCGGGCTGACACTTTTATCAATTTCACTATCATACATAGATCCTGCTATTTTCCACCCTGTCGAGTCACTTGTTGCAAATGCTAATTGTTTCTGATTTCCCTCATGAACGTAACTAAATTGACCTTGTTCAGATTCATATAGTTTATCGAAAAATTCTTCCGTTGCCTCTGATCCTGCTTCACTAGTAGGATGACTAATAAATTTCTTTGTACCATCTAGTAAAAATAGATAACCTTCCTCGCCAATAGTTACCGAGTTAATAATTTCAGTGAGTCTGTTTAGTTCTAGATTCACCCCTACTACACCATTATTATCTGCAGTAACCCTCGCAATGGTTACAACAATCTCCCCTGAGGATGACGAAACATATGGATCTGTTACAACTACATTTCCTTTATCAGACATTGCCAATTCATACCAAGGGCGTTTTCTTGGGTCGTAATCTGGCGGATTCTGAAAAGATGTAGGGGAATTCATAAACTCTCCGGTTTGTGTACCAACATAAATTTGTTCGTAAATATCATCTTTAGAATTCTGTATTTCGTCTAGAATTCCTCTAGTTCTATCATCATGGTCATTTTCTATATCAGTAGTAACGATTGTATCTGCCAGATAATTAACAATATCCATCTGATTTAGAATAAATTGATCTACTGTTTGTCTCATGATATTGACATTTTTTTGCGCTGATTCTAACATACTTTTTTCCATATTGGAACTGGCGCTTTGATAAGAGAACAGCCCAATTGCAATACTTGGAATTAATAAGACTATCAAAAATGATATGACAAGTCTATTTCTTAAACTTAGTGATCTTGTTGCCTTTTTTTCTTTGAGCTTTTTAATCTTTTTTTCCTTCAACGTTTTTCCCTCCAAAAGGATCTGTAAATGATTTCATAAAGACTATATCGGACTAAAGTACTAATTGTTAATCCTTTTTAAGATAATAAAACTAATACGAAAAGTGGGATAATTAAATCAATTATTTTATAATCTAGAATAAAAAAAGCCTGTAGAATGTATCTACAGACTTTCGCTTTATTAATGTTATCTCTTATCCATTTCTTCAATTAAAATTTTATTAACCATCGGAGGGTTTGCTTGTCCTTTAGTTGCTTTCATTACTTGCCCGACTAAGAAGCCAAGTGCTCGGTCTTTACCATTTTTATAATCAATAATGGATTGTTCATTTTCATTTAGGATTCCAGTAATCACTTCCCGTAATTGACCTTCATCGGAAATTTGAACAAGACCTTTTGCTTTAACGATTTCTTCCGGATCGCCACCTTTTTCAACTAGTTCAGCGAATACTTTTTTCGCCATTTTAGAAGAAATAGTGCCGTCTTCGATTAGCTTAATCATCTTCCCTAGAGACACTGGCGTTAGAGCTAATTCATGTAGCTCTTTATAATGCTTATTCATATAACCAGACACTTCACCCATTAACCAGTTAGATGCTTGCTTTATATCGGCTCCGTTTTGAATCGTTTCTTCAAAGAAGTCGGCCATTTCTTTTGAACCCGTTAACACGGCTGCATCATATTCTGGTAAACCTAGTTCCGTAATATAACGTTGCTTACGTGCATCAGGTAGCTCTGGAATTTCACTCTTAATACGTTCTTTCCAAGCTTCATCAATATAAAGCGGTACTAAATCTGGTTCTGGGAAGTAACGGTAATCATCGGAACCTTCTTTGACACGCATAAGGATTGTTTCTTTAGTCTTCTCGTCAAAACGGCGAGTTTCTTGTAGAATCTCTCCACCAGATAATAACACTTTCTCTTGACGTTTTTCTTCAAACTCAAGTCCCTTTTGTACGAAAGCAAAAGAGTTTAAATTCTTCAGCTCCGTCTTCGTACCGAATTTATCTTGTCCATATGGGCGTAGAGAAATGTTTGCATCACAACGAAGTGAACCTTCCTGCATTTTCACATCAGAAACACCAGTGTATTGTATAATCGTCTTTAATTTTTCAAGATATGCATATGCTTCCTCTGGTGTACGCATATCTGGCTCTGATACAATCTCAATTAACGGTGTACCTTGGCGGTTGAAGTCTACATAAGAATAACCATCTTCACCATGAGTTAGTTTACCTGCATCCTCTTCTAAGTGAACACGGGTAATCCCAATTTTCTTTTTCTTGCCACCTACTTCAATTTCAATCCAGCCATGCTCACCAATCGGTTGATCAAATTGAGAGATTTGATACGCTTTCGGGTTATCTGGATAGAAGTAGTTTTTACGGTCAAATTTCGTATGAGTCGCAATTTCACAGTTAAGTGCCATTGCAGCCTTCATCGCAAAGTTTACCGCTTCTTCGTTTAATACTGGAAGAACACCCGGGTAACCTAAATCGATTGGGTTCACATTAGTGTTCGGGTCTGCACCAAACGCATTAGGACTCGGACTAAAGATTTTTGATTTCGTTTTAAGCTCTACGTGTACTTCAAGACCAATAATCGTTTCAAAGTTCATTAGTTTGCACCTCCTATTTGAGGTCGTTTCGTATGATGGTCAGTTGCTTGTTCAAATGCATGTGCTGCACGGAACACCGTACTTTCATCAAAGTGTTTACCAATAATTTGTAAACCAATTGGAAGTCCCTCAGGAGAGAATCCACACGGTATAGAGATTCCTGGAACTCCAGCTAAGTTTACTGGAATCGTTAAAATATCATTCGCATACATCGTTAATGGATCATTAATTTTCTCGCCAACTTTAAATGCCGGTGTTGGTGTAGTAGGTCCAATGACGACATCATACTCTTCGAAAATGTTATCAAAGTCATTTTTAATCAATGTACGAACCTTTTGTGCTTTTTTGTAATACGCATCATAGTAACCAGAGCTTAGTGCAAAGGTACCGAGCATAATACGACGCTTAACCTCTTCACCAAATCCTTCACTACGAGACTTCTTAAACATATCAATCATATTTTCCGCGTTTTCAGAACGTACGCCATAGCGAACCCCATCAAAGCGTGCAAGGTTAGCAGATGCTTCGGATGATGATAATAAGTAATAGGTAGCAACAGCATATTTAGAATGTGGTAAAGAAACCTCTTCCCATGTTGCACCTAGTGATTCATATACTTTTAACGCTGCTAAAACCGCTTCTTTTACTTCTGGGTTTACTCCTTCAGATAAATACTCTTTAGGGACAGCAATTTTTAATCCTTTTACATCACCAGTTAAAGCTTCTGTATAAGAAGGAATTTCTACATTCGCACTAGTAGAATCCATTTGGTCATGACCTGCAATAACCTCAAGAACACGGGCATTATCTTCAACCGTACGAGTTAGTGGACCAATTTGATCTAAGGAAGATGCAAATGCAACTAAGCCGAAACGGGAAACTAGTCCATATGTAGGCTTTAAGCCGACTACTCCACAAAATGCTGCTGGTTGGCGAATCGAACCACCCGTATCAGAACCTAATGAGAAAAGCACCTCTCCTGCTGCTACTGCTGCAGCAGAACCACCACTTGATCCACCAGGTACATAATCCGTGTTCCATGGATTACGTGTTGGAGTGAAACTAGAGTTTTCATTTGATGAACCCATTGCAAATTCATCCATGTTTAGTTTTCCAATTGTTACTGACTTCTCTGCATTAAGCTTCTCTACAACGGTCGCATCATATAATGGATCTTCAAAATTACGCAAAAACTGACTAGCACAAGTTGTACGTAATCCCTTCGTTACAATATTATCCTTAATCCCTGCAGGAATTCCGAATAACTTAGCTGTGGCATCAGTCTCAGCATCTAGTTCTTTTGCTTTTGCCCTTGCATTTTCTTCATCTAATGTTAAAAAGGCATGTACCTTATCATCTACTTCTTTAATACGATTATAAGAAGTATCCACAAGGTCACTAACTGTAATTTCTTTGCTATGTAATTTCGCTTCTATTTCTTTAATACTATGGTCAAATAGTGACATTGATTTCCCTCCTTATTCTAATATTGATGGTACTCTGAACTGGCCATCCTTTTGGTCAGGTGCATTCTTTAATGCTTCTTCTCTAGTAATCCATTTTCTAGGCTCGTCCTTACGCATGACATTTTTCAAATCTAATACGTGTGTAGTTGGCTCTATTCCATCTGTATCTATTTCATTTAGTTGTTCAGCAAACGAAATAATTGAAGTTAGTTGTTCCGTGAACATCTCTGCCTCTTGTTCTGAAATTTCAAGACGTGCTAAATTTGCTACATGTTTAACTTGGTCTTTCGTGATTTCTGCCATTTTCCGCACCTCCATTTATTTTTATTAACTATTCGTTATGAAAATAAAAAAACATCTACAATACTAATGATAATAGCAGAATTTACTAGGTATAGGCAAATATCAGGGTACAAATAAAAAAGCCAATCCTCTTTTAAAAAGAGAAGTGACTTCATCAAAATTTTTAAATTAATTTAACTGTGATTGTACTTCTTCAAATTCTTGTTCCATTTCCGGAGTAGGTTTTCCTAGTAGACTAATAACGATAGCCGCTAATAAGTTTAGAATGAATCCAGGAACGATTTCATATAACTCAAAGATGCCACCTTCAATATTACCCCAGATAACAACGGTAATTGCACCTAAAACTATACCAACCAATGCACCCCAACGGGTTATACCTTTCCAGAACAACGCTAATAGAATAGTCGGTCCAAATGCTGCACCAAATCCAGCCCATGCATAACCAACTAAATCAAGTACAGATGCATCAGGGTTAACAGCTATAAGCGTTGCAATTAAAGCTATTACTACTGTCGCAATTCTTCCTACCCATACAAGCTCTTTCTCAGAAGCTTTTTTACGAAGAATAGCTTTATAGAAGTCCTCTGCTACAGCTGAAGAAGAAACGAGTAATTGAGAGTCAATGGTACTCATAATGGCTGATAAAATTGCTGCTAGTAAAATACCAGATATGATTGGGTTGAATAATAATTGTGAAAATGCGATGAAGATTACTTCATGATTATCTAGCATTTGTACACCATTCTCCGAAATTATTTTAAACCCATATTCTCCAAGATAAGTAGGGTCTTGTGTACTAATAAATGCTAATCCTACAAAACCGGTAAAAATTGCCCCATAAAGGCCAAGAATCATCCACGTAGTACCGATAAATCTAGCTTTTGGTACGTCAGAAGCAGAGCGTAATGCCATGAAACGAACTAAAATGTGTGGTTGGCCAAAATAACCTAGTCCCCAAGCTAATGAGGAAATAATAGCCATCGTACCAACGCCAGTAATCATGCTTAAGTGTGCAGGGTCTATTGCGCCTACTGCTTCAACAGCTTTATCCCAGCCACCCATAGTATCAATTGCTACTATCGGAACAACGATTAGTGCTAATAACATAAGTACACCTTGGAAAAAGTCTGTCCAAGCAACAGCCAAGAATCCTCCTAAGAACGTGTAGGAAACAACTACAAGTGCTCCAATCCATAATGCAGCTTGGTAATCTAAACCGAATGAAGCTTCAAACAATGTTGCACCAGCAACCATTCCTGAAGATGTGTAAAAAGTAAAGAATAGTAATATAACTAGTGCAGAAATAACGCGTAAGAGGTGTGTATTATCTTTGAAACGATGTTCTAAAAAGTCTGGGAGAGTAATTGAATTTTCCGATACCTCTGTATAAATACGAAGACGCTTAGCAACAAATTGCCAGTTTAAGTAAGCACCAATTGCAAGTCCAACTGCGATCCACGCCTCACCTAAACCATATAAATATATAGCACCAGGTAGCCCTAATAATAGCCAACCACTCATATCCGATGCCCCGGCACTTAGTGCTGCAACTGCAGGTCCTAATTTACGACCACCTAATACATAGTCGGATAAGTCATTCGTCCTTCCATACATAATAATACCGATAATTAGCATTCCAACTAGATAAAAAATAAAAGTCGATAAGACTGTAGTATCCATAATTAATTCCTCCTTTTATTCGTGAATAATGAAATAAATGATAAAATTACTAGAATAGGCATCGGCACAAATAACCAAAACCAAGTTAATCCATCGATTTCCATTTATGAAACCCCTTTCTTTTTTCAATTAGTTACTTATTGGAATATATATGCAATATACTAGTTTATAAAAACCATTATTTGCATTAAGTCCAATACACTATTTTATGATAACATAGAAAGTTTACATTAAAGGAAATAGTCTCATATTTTTGTAATAAATCTAGATTCATGTTAAAATAGAAATCTTAAATCTATTAAGACTTCCTTAAACAAAAAAAGACCTGAAGCAGAGTTAACCACTTCAGGCAAAATCTATCATATAGTAATAGGGTAAAAACATAGATTACTGACAAGCTTAAGTAAATTGATTCAAATTAGTAAAGGTTCGCAATAGACACACTAGACATTTTAAAAATGCTAGGTTCTACTTCTCCATGCTGTGTTAAATCAGCTGCCTGACTATTTTGCATGAATAAAAATCCTCCCATTAGAAGTGTCCCTAAAGCTAAAGAAGCAAATAATTTCTTCAAGACTATCCCTCCTTTATAAGTTTACTATTTCCTCATAGGTGAGGTTAGCAAGTTTATAATATTTAACAGAGTCCTTATACTTACCTACACTTTCAAAATGCTTTGCCAACATATTGGAAAATAGAATGATATTCCCATGATCCTTATGTTTTTTGAGGTAAGGTATAAGATCCTCTATTACTAACGTAGTGAATAAATCATATTGTTCGTTAATAGCATATTTATATGATTGAATTATGTAGTAATTAACTTCATAAAATACATTGTTCTTCGAAAGTTCCAATAACTTCTCTGCTTTTTCAATTATTTCTAATGCTTTATCAAAGTTTTGAATTCTATAATATTCCTTAATTAGATTTGCTGAGGCTACCAATCTTTCATATAATCCAACAGCCTCATCATCAATAACACCAAGATAATGTTTAATTGCTTCTTTTGACTCACCAATAGCTGAATATAAGTAACCTAGATTCTGGTTCGTTAACTGAATAACTGTGTTATTCTTATTTAGTTCACCTAGATGTTTTGCTAAATTGTAGTGTTTAATTGCTTTTTCATACATTTTAATTCTTCTATATGAAATTCCTAAAAGAATATGACATTGTGCACATCGTATAAAGTTATATTCTTTTTGGAAAATATCAATGGATTTATTAGAATATTCAATAACCTCAAGTGTATTTATCAATTTACTGTGTGTAACAGCTATCGTATATTGCAAATCTGCAATTTCTGAATCTTGCAGGTGAACCTGCTTTATTTTGTCCTCTGCAAGTTTAAACAGATTCATTGCTTGGTTATATTCATTATTTACAAATGCAAAATTCCCTTTGAATTTATACCAGTAATAAAAATGCAGATTATCGAAAGTACCTGTTACTTCATTTAAGCTATTAATCTGTTCTAGTGCATTGTCGTATTGGCCTAATATTAGAAAATATCTTATTTTATGAATCTCAAACAGTATTAAACTGTCAGACCGAACTAACGTCAATAGTTCATTTAATTCATTATACTTTTCAATAATTTGTTGTTTATCATGCATATCGAAAAGCATATTAAACCATTGCTCACATTTTTCTTTAATAGTGATATCCTTATCACCATTTAATTCAATACCAAGTCTTGTACATAGCATACTCACAACTTCAGGACTAGCCTCTGCACGTAGATTTTCTATTTTTGACAAATAGCTCATAGAAACAATTCCTTCTGCTAATTCCTCTTGTGTCATTCCCTTTTTGACACGCTGCAATTTTATAAAGGAGCCAATTTCCATATTACTTTCCTCCTACTATTTGCCTCTATTTCTATTTGTTAACTATATATTACCATATTTTTAGAATTTTCATATTGGGAAAGTTGGGGGTAAAAAGTACTAATAAACCCCATAAAAACTTTCCTACTTTCCTCATTTTAGGAAAGTAGGAAAGTTTTAATAGAAAATTAATGTAAAGTATGCCGAATTATGTCGAATAATGTCGATTTTTTATCTTATTTTGATAAAAGTTTTCCTAACTTTCATAAAGAAGTAAAAAAGCCTCTTCCAAATGGAAGAAGGCTTTTTTCGTATTACAACATTTCAGACGTTGTTTTACCTTGCATATGTTGGATTAGATAATCTGGTCCTCCAGCTTTGGAATCTGTACCTGACATATTAAACCCACCAAATGGTTGGTAGCCAACGATAGCTGCAGTACATCCACGGTTGAAGTATAAGTTTCCAACATGGAAGTCTCTGCGTGCTTGTTCAAGGTGCTCACGGTTATTCGTGATTACTGCACCCGTTAATCCGTACTCTGTATTATTTGCAATCTCAATAGCTTCAGTGAAATCTTTCGCTTTAGTTAAACCAACAACTGGGCCAAAGATTTCTTCTTGCATAACACGTGCTTTCGGATCAAGGTCAGCAATTACTGTCGGGTTAACGAACCAACCTTTAGAGTCATCACCAGTTCCACCTACAAGTAAGTTACCTTCTTCTTTACCGATTTCAATGTACTTCATAATCTTATCATAAGAACCTTGATCAATTACTGGTCCCATATATAGATTTTCTGCAGGATCACCTACAGTTAACTCTTTTGTTAATTCTACAATACGGTCTTTCACTTGATCATAAACATCCTCATGAATTACTGCTCGAGAGCATGCTGAACATTTTTGACCTGAGAAACCGAATGCAGATTGAACAATGGATTGAGCTGCTAATTCTAGGTCTGCTTCTTTATCTACAACAATCGTATCTTTACCACCCATTTCAAGGATAGTACGTTTTAACCAAATTTGACCTGGCTGTACTTTTGCAGCGTTTTCAAAGATGTTTAGACCTACTTCACGTGAACCAGTAAAGCTAATAAAGCGAGTGCGTGGGTGGTTCACTAAGTAATCTCCAACTTCGCTACCTGGACCTGGAATGTAGTTAATAATACCAGCAGGCATTCCAGCTTCCTCAAGTACTTCCATAAATTTATAAGCAATAACAGGTGTAACACTAGCTGGCTTTAATAGTACTGTATTACCAGTTACCATCGCTGCAACTGCAGTTCCTGCCATAATTGCAAATGAGAAATTCCAAGGAGATATAACTAGTCCAACTCCTAAAGGAATATAATCAAAACGGTTATGCTCAATTGGACGGCTATTTACTGGCATACCATCTTTAATTTTAAGCATTTGGCGACCATAAAACTCTAAAAAGTCAATTGCTTCTGCTGTTTCACCATCTGCCTCTTTCCAAGGCTTACCTGCTTCTTTTACAAGATGTGCATTGAATTCATGTTTACGACGGCGTACAATCGCAGCTGCGCGGAATAGAATACCTGCACGGAACTTAGGATCAGAAATTCTCCAGTAATTTTGGAAACGTTCATCAGCAATTGTCATAGCTTTTTCAGCTAGTTCTTTGTTTGCTGTTGATACGTAGCCGATTACTTCTTCTTTATTAGAAGGATTTACGGAAACAATCTTATCTTCAGTAAAGATGCGTTCACCACCAATAATTAGTGGATATTCTTTTCCAAGGTCTGCTTCAACCTTCTTAAGTGCATCTAGCATTTGTTGTTTATTTTCTTCTACAGTAAAATCCAAAAATGGTTCATGCTTGTAAGGTACTACCATAAAATAAAACCTCCCATTTTGTAATCCTATTTATTCCTACCGTTTTATTAATAATCTAGGAGTCTAATATACAATATATCGCAAAAAACGGAGTGGAATATATCCACTCCTTATTCTAACGTAATATTAACTTCTCTTCAAACATTCTAGTTATTAATCGAAAAGATGTACGATAGGATCCTCTTCGCCTGCCTCACGATAAATATAACCTTCTAATTGATGGCTTGACGTTATTTTAATTTCAATATCATAATTATTAGGGAATTTATCCTTAACTAATCCTAATGTATACTGGGCAAAACCTATTATTTCAGCTTTACCATTAAATTCAACTGGTACTTCAATCGTAAGCTTTTGTAATTCTTCATTTACATAAAAGCCTTCTCCGATATACCCTACATAATTCGGAAAAAACTCTGCGATTTCCACACCAAATGTATTCACAATTTGAGCATCATCAAAATATTTTTCTTCCGCTTCATTGGATGGGAATAAAATATAATCTTCTTTAATAGGTTGCCAATCGTCAATCATCATATCGCTTGCTTCAACATATGTCTTCGCAACAAAATTACCCGGAACAGCAGAACCTACTTTTTCCTCACGATAGAGAGCAAACATAATTGGAACATTTTGCAGTCCATCAATTCCTCTAATCTTTTCTAAAACCTTTTGAGCAATTTCTTCACCTTGTTCTAACATCTCACTTTTAGATATAGACTCATAATAATATGGCCCACCAATTTCTGTTTGGAAGCGATACTGAGATTTCAATGCTAATCCGATTGATAATCCAACTAACTCAACTGAATTATCTTCATTCCTTTTAATGAAGTTCTGCTCTAGAATATGAGTTAAATATCTCGGATTTTCCCGATATGTTTCAACATCAGCACCTGACTCAACTTCTGGATTCAATTCATCTATCCAACTGTACACTGTAGAGCTATCCAAATATTGCCCTTCTTCAAAGTAATATTTATTAGGATCAAAATGTTCTTTCGAATGTCTCATTAATCCTTGTTCCATTTCATCAATATCAAGACGGTTAGCTCCCATCTGGTTCATTGTAACCCCTCTTGCTTTACTCGTTCTGTATGGAAGGATAATAGGATAGTCCTCATCGGATAGCTTATATGTTGGGACGATAGATGGCTGTCCTGTTGGCTGCTCTTCTGTTTGTAATACTTCATCATCTTCATCATTCAAACTAGGTGCACAACTCGCAAGTAATAGGAGAGTGCTAAGAAATAAGATATTAATTTTTCGCAACGGTTAGCACCTCCTTATTCGCCTTCTAACATGTTCATAAACTCATCTTCATTCCAAATCGTAATACCTAATTCAACCGCTTTATCATATTTCGAACCTGCGTCTTCACCGGCAATGACGATATCTGTTTTCTTACTAACACTTCCTGTCACTTTACCACCTAAGGCTTCAATGCGCTCCTTAGCTTCTGGACGTGAAAGTTTCTCCATTTTACCAGTTAGGACAACTGTTTTCCCGGCAAATGGATTAGAGTCTTGATCTACTTCTACTCGTTTTGGACCTTTATATTCCATATTTAACTTAAGCTCTTTTAATTCATTAATTAAATCATTTACTTTCTCTTCAGCAAAATATTGTACAACAGAGTCCGCCATTTTATCACCAATCTCATCGACAGCGATTAAATCCTCATAGGTAGCTTGCTGTAATTTATCCATTGTTTCAAATTCTGTTGCTAACGTTTTCGCTGCTTTTGCACCAATAAAGCGAATACCTAAACCAAATAGTAATCTTTCTAACGAGTTTTCTTTGGAAGCTTCTATCGCTAGTAATAGATTATCAACTGACTTTTCACCCATTCGCTCTAATTTCAGTAGCTCATCACGCTCTAAGCGATAAAGGTCTGCAATGGTATGAATTAATCCTTCGCTAAATAACTGATTAATAACTTTTTCACCTAGTCCATCAATATTCATCGCATTTCTGGATACAAAGTGAATAAGTCCTTCTTGAAGTTGTGCTGGACAGTTCGGGTTAATACAGCGCAAGGCAACTTCTTCCTCTAAACGAACTAACTCACTTCCACATGCAGGACACTCATCTGGCATAGCAAATGGCTCTTCTTTACCTGTTCGTTGTTCAAGTAGTACTCGAACTACTTCAGGAATAATATCCCCTGCTTTTTTTATGACAACCGAATCACCTATGCGGATATCCTTCGCACGGATTAAGTCTTCATTATGTAAGGAAGCTCGCTGTACGGTTGTGCCTGCTACTTTTACCGGCTCTAGTATGGCAGTTGGAGTTACAACACCTGTACGACCAACACTTAATTCGATATCTTTTAGCTTTGTAACAACCTCTTCAGCTGGAAACTTATAGGCAATTGCCCAACGTGGACTTTTTACTGTAAAACCAAGTTCTTCCTGGGTTTGCAAATCATCCACTTTAATGACAATACCATCTATTTCATATGGTAAATTAGGACGTTCCGCTGTCCAATATTCTACATACTCTAGAATTTCCTCAACAGAATCACATTTCTTCCACTCTGGATTCGTTCTAAATCCTAGTTCTTTAAGCTGGGTTAAACGTTCACTATGAGATGTAACCGGATCTGCTTCCCATTCACCAATGCCGTATAAGAAAATATCTAAATTGCGGGATGCAGCAATCTTCGGATCTAGTTGTCTTAACGAACCAGCTGCAGCATTTCTAGGATTAGCAAAAAGTTCTAACCCCTCTTCCTCACGTTGCTTATTTAACGATAGGAATGATTTATGTGGCATGTATGCTTCCCCACGAACTTCAATTTTCCGCTTTTCCTTTATGGAAAGTGGGATACTTTTTATGGTACGTAAATTACTGGTAATGTCTTCCCCAGTAGTACCATCTCCACGAGTTGCCCCACGGACAAACTTTCCATCTTCATAGGTAAGCGCAATAGCAAGTCCATCAATTTTCAACTCACATACAAAGGAAAGTGGCTTATCAGTACCTTGGCTTGCACGCCGAGCAAAATCGCGAAGATCTTGCTCGTTGAATGCATTGCCAAGACTAAGCATTGGAATTGAATGCTGTACCTTTTGAAACCCTTCGAGTGGCTCTCCACCAATTCGCTGGGTTGGCGAGTCACTCGTAATCAATTCTGGGAATTCCTCTTCTAATCTGCGTAGTTCTTCTAATTTTTGGTCATATTCCGAATCTGGAACCGATGGCTTATCTAGCACATAATATTCATGTGCATACTGATTTAATAATTCTTTTAAGGATTCAATTTTTTCCTGTGCCTGGGCCTTATCCATTTCACAAGCACCTCCTATTGTTTCGTAATTGGTGCAAATTTTGCAAGTAATCGTTTAATACCTACAGGTGCTGGGAAGGCAACATCTAATTCCATCTTATCCCCTTCACCTTGTACCTTTACAACCGTTCCAACTCCCCACTTTTTATGCTCGGCCTTATCTCCTGCATTCCATGTTTCTGTTTCCGCTCCAGTAGTAGTTTGCAGTCGTTCAGCTCTACGCTTCTCTTTCGGCTGACCTAGTGGTTGACCAGGAGTTGGTCTATTCCTAGATGGATTTCCAAATGGCGTTCTTTCTTGTCTATTAAAATCATTGCCAAATGAGCTTGAACCAAACATTGATTGCCTTATTTGTTCTAACCCATCAATTAGTTCTTCCGGGATCTCATTAATAAATCGACTTACTGGGTTCATATTTGTACGACCATAAAGGGTACGCATTTTCGCATTTGTTAAGAATAACTGCTTCTCTGCTCGAGTAATTCCTACATACGCAAGCCTGCGTTCTTCTTCCATTTCCTCATCGTCAAACATCGCACGACTATGCGGGAATACATTTTCTTCCATCCCGATTAAAAACACAACCGGGAATTCAAGTCCTTTAGCTGCGTGCAGCGTCATTAGGGTTACTTTTTCCTGATTATCAGGATCTTCTTCATCCACACGGTCGATATCTGCAATCAATGCTAAATCTGTTAAGAACGCTATTAATGTTTTATCTTCGCTTGTTGCTTCAAAATCTTTCGTTACAGTCATGAACTCTTCTAAGTTCTCTAATCTGCTTTGTGATTCAATCGTACGTTCATTTTTTAACATTTCTTCATAACCGGAACGTTCCAATACTTGCTGTACCATATCAGTTGCGGTTAAAAATTCTTGTTGCTGATTTAAAGATTTAATTAAGTCACCAAATTGAGCTAGTGCTTGTGCTGCTTTTTTCGGAACTCCTGTAAAATCAACAACTTCTACAGCTTGGTAGAAGGACATCCCGTTTTCAGCAGCATATGCTCTTAAACGTTCGATAGAAGTTTTACCTATTCCTCGCTTCGGCTCATTAACAACACGTTCGAAACTTAAATCATCATCTGGATTCGTAATTAATCGAAGGTAAGCAATCATATCTTTAATTTCTTTTCGATCATAGAATCGCATACCACCAACCATTTGATATGAAACTCCAGACTTCATTAACGTATCCTCGACTGCACGGGACTGTGCATTCGTACGATATAATATAGCGATATCACTAGGTGAATAGCCTTCTTCACGAATAAGCTCACGAATTTTATCGGTTATAAATAATGCCTCATCTTGCTCTGTAGCACCTTGATAATAATTAATCTTCTGTCCATCTGGATTTTCTGTCCAAAGATTCTTCGGCTTACGTCCAGGGTTATTCGCAATAACTTTATTTGCCGCTTCTAAAATAGATTTAGTAGAGCGATAATTTTGTTCAAGAAATACCGTTTTTGCGGCAGGATAATCTTTTTCAAAGGTAAGGATATTGGTAATATCCGCACCACGCCAACGGTAAATGGACTGGTCTGAGTCCCCAACAACACATAAGTTCTGGAAACGATTTGCGAGTTGTTTTACAAGCGTGTATTGCGCACGGTTCGTATCTTGATACTCGTCCACGTGAATGTACTGAAATCTACGTTGGTAGTATTCAAGTACTTCTGGAACACGCTTAAATAAATGGATCGTCTGCATTATTAAATCATCAAAGTCTAATGACTGGTTTTTACGAAGCACTTTTTCATAGCCTTCATATACACGTGCTACCTGTCTGTCGTAGAAATTACCTGCTTTATTGGAAAACTCTTCTGCTGTAACCAGTTCATTTTTGGCACTACTAATTTGCCCTTGCATCGCACGTGGCTCAAATTGTTTCGTATCGATATTTAAGTCTTTTAATACTTGTTTAACAACGGATAATTGATCCCCACTATCTAAGATGGTGAAGTTTCGGCTATATCCAATTCGGTCAATGTCTCTACGTAATATTCGTACACACATGGAGTGGAATGTAGATACCCACATATTAATTGCTTCTGGTCCTACTAATTTACTAACGCGGTCTTTCATTTCGCGGGCAGCTTTATTGGTGAAGGTAATTGCAAGGATATTACGTGGTGAAATACCTTTTTCCTCCATTAGGTAGGCAATTCGGTGTGTTAGTACACGAGTCTTTCCACTACCTGCGCCGGCCATAATTAGTAAGGGGCCTTCTGTATGTTTAACAGCTTCTTGTTGCTGTTTGTTTAGTCCTTTTATTAAGTCGTCTATTGTTCGACTCATGTTAAAACACCTTCCTTTTTTACAATCCTTCTGGCCATACCCGTGGCTTGTATACACTTCGCTTTCACTTCCAGTACAAGTGCGACATCTGCTCGAAAGTACCTCACAGTGTCTTCTTTGCCGCGGGCGGCTGGTAAGCCTCCTCGGAGCTAAAGCTCCTGTGGGGTCATCCCGCAGGAGTCTTCGTGTATACAAGCCACTCAGTGCTATATTTTTGTTACAATTATTAAATGAAGAAGCTTAATTCAACTACCCTTAACAGCCTCTACTGTTTTTAGGGCTTGTTTTAGATTGGTGTAGATGCTGTTACCTATGACGATGATGTCTGCGTGTTGTTTCATTTCTTTTGCTTGTTCGGCTGTTTCGATGCCTCCGCCGTAGAATAGGAGCGTGTTTTTTAGTTCTGCACTAACCTTTTTTACGAGTTCGGGGGTGCCGTATTTTCCGCTATATTCTACATAAAAAATTGGAAGATGAAATACATTTTCTGCCATGTAAGCATAAGCAATTACATCCTCATCACTTGGAAGCTTACAGTTTGTATGGTGAAATACCTTTGCTTCCTCGTTCAAGACACAATAACCTTCTACAAAAATTTCATCCCAATTCATAACATCTTTATATTCTTTAATCGCCTCATGCTGAATATCCATCATCCATTTTTTCTCTGTACTATTCATAACCATCGGAATGTAGTAATAATCAAATCCTGGTGTAATAGCATCCATAGTAGAAATTTCTAGGATAACAGGAACAGTATATCTCCGTATACTGGATAATAAATCCAATACGCCATCAAGGGTTACGTCATCTGTTCCTCCAACAATAATTGCGTCCGTACCAGATTCACAGATTAACTCTAAATCCTCATCATCAATTTCTTTTGCTGGATCAAGCTTAAATACATGCTTCCATTCTTTCATATTTGTATACAAGAGTCTAATCCTCCATCACTATTTTTCCATGAATTCATTATAGCAAAAAATAGACTACCAATTGAGTGATATGATAAGTTTTTTTGGAATGGTTAAAAGCTATTAAATTCTTGGAATTACAGATATTTTGCATTATTCGATTTTACTTAAAATGAAAAACCCCTTAAGTCACCACTTCTTGGCCAAACGTAAGGGGAGATTCGCTTATTGTACTTTTCTCACAAACACTACCTTTAAATAGTTACCTTCAGGAAATTCTTTAATCGTCCTAAAATCTTCTGGAAGCGAAAATTGTTCTAACTCTTTATATTTAAAACCTGTTTCCTGAAATGCCTTTTGTATAAACCCTTTGAACTTGTCCATACCAAACGCACTACTATTCGTAGATGCAACGATTACACCATTATCCTCTGTTATCGCGATTGCTTCTTTCAGTAAGTCTTTATAGTCTTTATCCGCACTAAACACATTCTTTTTTGATCTAGCAAAGCTCGGTGGATCAAGTACGACTAGATCAAATTTTAATTGTTTCCGTCCGGCATATTTAAAATATTTGAACACGTCTTCCACGATAATATCTTGTGCTTCATAATCAATGCCATTTAAACTAAATTGTTCAATCGTTTTAGGCTTACTACGGTTAGCAAGGTCAACACTTGTCGTTTTTACCGCTCCACCTAAAGAAGCAAATATAGAAAACGCACCAGTATAGGAAAAAGTATTTAACATATTCGTACCTTTTGCATATTTATCGCGAATTGTTTTTCTAACTTCACGTTGATCTAAAAATACTCCGACCATTGCTCCTTCATTTAAATATACCGCAAAATTAACGCCATTTTCTTTTATAATTAACGGAAACTCCCCGCGCTCACCTGTAACGAAATCATCATCTTCCATATACTGACCCTTAGCATCAAAACGTTTTTTCTGATAGATTCCTTTATAATCTACTGCCTCTTTTAAAGCTCCAATGATTGCATGGCGAAATTCATATATCCCTTTGCTGTACCAATTAATGAGATAAAAGCCATCGAAATAGTCAATCGTAATTCCGCCAACTCCATCTCCTTCGCCATTAAAAATACGAAATGCAGTCGTTGCATCATCCGAAAATAAATGCTCTCTTCTATGTAGTGCTGCAGTTATTTTATTTTTAAAGAATGGGATATCAAACTTTTCATGCTCATTTTTACTCAATAGCCACCCGTATCCTTTGTTTTGCTTCCCGTAGTAGCCTTTAGCTATAAATGCATTCTTTTCGTCTATTAAATTTACGATAGTACCTTCTTCTTTTAAAACTTTTAGATTACTAATTGCATCAGCTAATATAAGCGGGAACCCACTACGATACTTCCTCGTAAAATTAGGTTTTACTTTTAAACTTACGGTGTGTGTCATTACATTCAATCCATTCAAGTTTTTTTGTTAGAAAATTAATTGTACCATATAGTATTTTCAAATATTTACATCCTTATAATTCGGAAGTGTAAATAAAAATAAATAGCCCGTATCCTTTATGCGAACTAAAGAATACAGGCTAAAACTCTAGTTTATTCTTTTTCCATCGTCCGTTCTAGTACCAACTTATACCCGTCACTACCATAATCAATACATCTTCTAACTCTTGATATCGTAGCTGTTGATGCTTTTGTTTCTTTTTCAATCGTTTTATACGTAAAGCCCTCGGTCAGCATTTTGGCAACTTGGAGTCGTTGTGCAAGGGACTGAATTTCACCCATTGTTGCGATGTCGTCAAAGAATTTATAACATTCTTCTCTATCCTTTAAAGAAAGAATGGCATCAAATAAATTGTCCAGCGCTTCCCCACGTAGTTTATCAATTTGCATTACGCAACCTCCTATTCCCTACTTAATCGTAACGGACTCTTCCATACCTGGGCTAATTGGAACTACATTAATCCATGTTTTACCTGGTACAAAGCCAACAACCTCACCATTTTTAACTGGAACTATCTTTCCACTGCGATTCTCCCATTTAAGCTGTTGAACTTTTCCTTTTTGAATTAGATAAGCATCTCCACCAGCATAAAAGTCAATTGCTCTACGCCCTGAATCATCAATTACTTCATGATAGGTTTCCACAATGAATATATTATCTACTTTAATCGGATCACCAGTATTGAGCTCTACTGTCATCTCACTATCATTATAACGCGTATATTTCTCTGTTGTAGTATTATATTCATATTCAACAATTTCCATTGGATTATTCGAGTATACAATTTCGACAGAGTTTGCTGCACTTCCATCTATAGATTCTATTTTATCCTCTGTTAAAAAAGGCATTGGACTGTGTTCTGCAGTTACCTCATAACCAAGGTCACTAGCTACATTGTACACATTATGAAATAAAAGGTACGAATTATGTGGAGCCACACGGAATGATTCCCGCTTAAATAATTTACCATCATTGTCATAGATTGCACCATCGATATGATCAATTCCTCGGTTATCAAGCATATCATTTACAATACCAGCAGCTCCATGATAGACATATAACGCACCATATCGATTAGCTAAATCGAAATAGTATTCACGAGCACTACGAACAGGTCCAACAACATCAGGAAGATCACTATGGTATAGTGCTAGAAAACGGGTGATCATACCTTCAGCTAAAATTTCGAATACTACATCTGCTTGAGATAGCCCGGTTTGTGGTCTAGCGTTGCCATGGTTATTTACCATAATACCAACAATGCGATGGTCAACACTTTCATTCGTACCAATACCAGTTAATGGATAAACATTGGCGAATTGCGCTGGCTCTTCAACTTCTTCCTCTTGACCGATATTCACATCTTCCATTTCCTCTTCCGTTCTATTTCCAACGGATTCTTGCTCTGTATCGCAAGCAACTAACAACACTGCTATTGATAAAAACAGTATTAGCATTAGTTTTCTCATGTTCCCAACACCTTTGTCTAATCTTTTTAGTATCACTTATTCCATTATATGTTAACGCATTGTTGCTGGGAAGAGTACTTCTCGTTTCTTAATATCCAAGACTCCTTCTTGCGTTATACGAATATATGGTAAATGGGTGGACGATAAAAAGAGAATACTATATATCGGATCATTAAATTGATAGCCGAATTCAAGTAATTTTTCTTTTAACTGTTTCTCCTTTTCAATTAACTCATCCATACTACCACTAAACAGTTTTCCACCTAATAATAAAGGAAGCTCCGTCACGATTTCACCATCGTGTACTAGAACGATTCCACCACCTAATTCCTTTAACCGATTCCATGCAAGAAGCATATCGTTCTTATTCTTTCCAATAAATACTAAGTCACCCGTTTGTGAAAATGAGCTGACTAAACCTCCTAGGTTCTTCGTAAATCCTCGAATCGTTGTATTAACTCGCCACTCGCCATTTCTGTCTAATAGTAATAAAAACGCGTCATTACGTGAATCTGGTAACTTGTTAACTGTAATATCAGTTTGAATCGGATAAGGTTTAATAATGACATCGTTTATCATATCAAGCCCAATCGGTATCGAAAACTGTAAATCATTAATACTCATCTCCCAATCAAATGTAAGTGGCTCTATTTTATATTTTTTCCAGTTAATATACGAAGGTAGTTTTTGAACTTCACCATCTCTTACAATCCACTTCCCTTTTGCTAATACACTTTCCGGGTGCGGATTATCCTTACTTTGTAATATGTTAATATTTGCAATTCTGCCTGGAGCTATACACCCTAGCTTTTCTTCTAAATGGAAATGCTTTGCCACATTAAATGAAGCCATCCGATATGCATCTTCAATCGGTACTCCTTTTTGAATAGCAATATCAATACACACGTTCATTAATCCATTCTCATAAAAGCCAGGTGTTCCTCCATCTGTTGTCATTGTAAGCTGATCAAAATTCGTTAATCCCGCTTCTAGTATTTCCTCTAATAAATGCGGGAGATCTGGGCGAATCGAAGAATACCGTAGCCCCACCTGATATCCAAGCTTAAGTCGATTCATGACATCCTTACCACTTATCGATTCATGATCAGCAGACACGCCTAGTAGCTTTAGCTTTGTTAACGTGTTTTCCGATGCCCCCGGGAGATGTCCTTCTACACGTTTACCTTTTCTCTTGGTTTCTTGAATCCAATATAATAATCTATCATCACCATTTAATAGACTTGGCCAACCTGTTAATTCCCCACCTTGGATAACGGATGGATGATCCAACCATTCTAGTATATCTTCTGTATTGAACAATTTATCCTCATCAACTAACGCAGTTTGCGGGTCAAGTCGGCACCACCAATACATCGAGATAGGAAGTTTATCAAATTCCGAGATAATCGAAAACGCTTTCTTTTTATTTAATAAAAAAAGCCATGATAAATTATCATTAACTAATGTGGTTGTTCCGAATTTTGCGGCATGTTTCGCTAAATTTTCTGGATTGTATAATTGAAAAGGATGTGCATGGGGCTCCATATAACCAGGAACAAGAAATTTCCCTGTACAATCCATTGTTTCTTTAGCTTGTTCAGGAAGTTTATCCCCAACATAAATGATCCGCTCATTGTAAACCCAAATGTTGGCTGTTAACCATTGATTTAAGTACATATTTAAATAAGTAGCATTTTTAAGTACTAGTGTTGGGGCGATGCTTTCTTCTAGTACTTTTACATGTTTACGAAGTTCAATATTTCTCCAATGTCCATTTTCTAACATAGGCAACTCTCCAAATTTTTTCTTTTTCCAATTGTATCACAATTCGCGCTTTATTACTGTAAAGTTTTTGTCAATTGCAGTGACATTTTTGTGACAAATTTTGGATAAAGTAGGAGTATAAATTTAAAAAACTCATATTTACTCGTCTATTGGAAAAGTTTGTATTTTCCCGGATGGATGGATGTATATATATTATCATTTCCACAAAAAAAGACACTCCTATTTAAGAGTATCTTCCTTCAACTTACCGATATCTGTTCGGTAAAAAAATCCTTTTAGTTCTTCATTTGGAGGTAACGTAGAATATACTAATTTACCAGCATCCTCTAATGATGTACGTTTAGCACCTACTAAGAGCACCCTACCCCCGTTTGAGACAAAGGCCGTTTCCGTTTTATTTACACCCGCATACACAACAAATGATTCCCCAGCCAAGGCAGGTAGTGGGGTATTCTTTTGATATGGACCTGGATATCCTTCTGAAGCGAGAACTACTCCTAAACACGACTGTTCTTCCCAAGTAAGCTCTGGATTTTTCCCATCTAATACATCAAGGAATACTTGTAGTAAATCATTTTTCAGAAGTGGTAACACGACTTGTGTTTCTGGATCACCAAATCTTGCATTAAACTCGATAACCTTTGGCCCAGCCTCTGTCATAATAAGACCCGCATATAAAATCCCCGTAAAGGAACGACCTTCTGTGACTAACCCACTTGCGGCCTTTTGCAAAATCTCTTTGGTAGCATATTGAATAACTTCATCTGTAATATCAGGAACTGGGGCATACGCTCCCATTCCACCCGTATTCGGACCCTCATCATGATCAAATGCACGCTTATGATCACGAGCAGGAATCATCGGATAAACATGTTCTCCGTGAACAAATGCCATTAACGAAAATTCATTTCCTGCTAGAAATTCCTCAATAACTACCTTCGCGCCTGCCTCAGAGAAAGCCTTTGAAATTAGCATATCATCGATAGCCTGGAATGCTTGCTCGGTCGTTTCCGCAACTACGACCCCTTTGCCTGCAGCTAGTCCGTCTGCCTTAATCACGATAGGAGCACCTTTTTCGATAATATATGCTTTTGCTTTATTTGCATCAGTAAATGTTTCATAGCTTGCCGTAGGGATTTTGTATTTTTTCATTAGTTCCTTTGCAAAGCTCTTACTTCCTTCGATTAATGCCGCCTCTTTACTAGGAGCAAAAACACTTAAACCAACCTCATGGAACCCGTTAGCTATTCCTTCTAATAATGGATTTTCTGGACCAACTACTGTAAGACCAATTTCATTATCTTGTGCAAAATGGATTAGTTTTTCTATCTCGGTCTCATTAATCGGCACACATGTTGCAACACTCTCCATCCCAGCATTTCCAGGTGCAACAAAAAGATTATCGATTAAATTACTTTCTGAAAGCTTCATTACAATACTATGCTCACGGCCACCACGACCAATTACAAGAACGTTCATCATTTGGCCCCCTCATTAATGTTTGAAATGACGCATACGTGTATAAACCATGGCTATTCCATGCTCGTTACATACATCAATCGAATCTTGGTCACCCTTCGATCCACCAGGCTGAATAATTGCCGTTACTCCTGCTTTGATCGCTTCTTCCACCGTATCAGGCATTGGGAAAAAGGCATCCGATGCAAGTACTGAACCAACTACTTTATCACCAGCTTGCTCAATCGCAATTCGAGCAGCCCCGACACGATTCATCTGTCCTGCTCCAACACCAATGGTTTGGTTATTTTTTGCTAACACAATCGCATTGGACTTCACGTGTTTCACAGCCTTCCAAGCAAATAAAAGATTTTCAAGTTCTTCTTCTGATGGAGCTCTTTCCGTCACAACTTCTAGGTCACCTTTACTAACACTAGCAATATCTTTCGTTTGAATTAGTACTCCGCCATCAACTGTTGTTAACTTAAAGCTCTCATCTTTCTGTGCCATTTCCATTGTTAACAGACGAATATTCTTTTTGCGAGTTAAGATTTCCAGCGCTTTTTCGGAAAAGCTCGGTGCAATCACGATTTCAAGAAAAATCTCACTTAATTTTTCTGCGGTATCGGAATCTACCTCTCTATTTAAAGCAACAATACCGCCGAAAATGGAAACAGCGTCAGCATCAAATGCTAGCTGAAAAGCATCCGCAATCGATTCACCCATTCCAACTCCACAAGGATTCATATGCTTCACCGCAACAGCTGTTGGCAGGTCATATTCCGCTAATATCTCTACCGCTGCATTGGCGTCTTGGATATTGTTGTAAGAAAGCTCTTTACCATGTAACTGCTTAGCCGTAGCAAGACTCATGCCATTTTGGACTGGATTTTTGTAAAACGCAGCTTCTTGATGTGGGTTCTCTCCATATCTTAAGGTCTGAACTTTTTCATATGTAACAGTATAAGTCTCAGGGAACTTCTCACCTGTTTGTGATAAAAAGTAGTTTGCTATAATTGCATCATAGTTTGCCGTATGACGGAACACTTTTGCAGCAAGCTTTTGACGGAAATCTAGATTAATCGTGGTTGTTTTTAATCCTTCTAGAATAGCGTTATAATCTCCAGGGTCGACTACAACGATGACATCCTCAAAATTCTTAGCAGCAGAGCGTAACATAGTAGGTCCACCAATATCAATATTTTCGATAATATCCTCTCTCGTAACCCCTTCTGAAACAAGCGTTTGTTTGAATGGATAAAGATTAACAACTACAATATCGATTGGCCCTATTTCATTAGCTTCCATTTGCTCCAGATGATTAGGATTCGAACGCTTCCCTAGTAATCCCCCATGTACCTTAGGGTGAAGTGTCTTTAAACGACCATCTAAAATTTCCGGAAATCCAGTTACTTGATCAATGGAGACAGCTGGAATACTAGCATTCTGTAATGCCTTTAACGTACCACCTGTAGAAACAATCTCATAATCTAGTTCTACTAAACCTTGGGCAAATTCAACGATATTCTGTTTATCAGAAACACTAATTAATGCACGTTTTTTCATAGTTACACTCCTAGCTTATTTCAGGTATTGAAACTCTTTTGATATTTTCTCGGTTCGGGGTTCATGCTCCCGCTTTTCGGGCTCATCTCTTTTCAGTTTGGGAGCATCCTCGCGTTTTTCGGGCTCATCTTGCTCCTGCTTGGGAGCATCTTCACACTTTTCAGGCTCATCTGTTTTTGGTTGGGAGCATCTTCACGTTTTTCGGGCTCATCTGTTCCTGCTTGGGAGCATCTTCACGTTTTTCGGGCGCATCTGTTCCTACTTGGGAGCATCATCACGTCTATCGGGCTCATCTGTTCCTGCTTGGGAGCATCTTCACGTTTTCCGGGCTCATCTGTTCCTGCTTGGGAGCATCTTCACGTTTTCCGGGCTCATCTGCACCTGCTTGGGAGCATCTTCAAAGGATAAAGTTATTAATCCACCGTATTGAATTCACTCAAACACACTACCTCATTAATCACCCGCGGATACAACACATGCTCCACTGCCTGTATTCGGGCTTTCAAGGAAGTTTCTGTATCCCCAGGGAACACAGGCACTTTTTCTTGTGCAATAATTGGACCTGTATCCATCCCCTCATCAATATAATGAACGGTAACTCCTGTAACGTTCGCACCTGCTTGAAATGCTTGACCAATAGCGTCTTTACCAGGGAAAGCTGGTAAAAGCGATGGATGGATATTTAACATTTTCCCTTCGTATGCTTCTAATAGTGACTTACCTACTAACCGCATATATCCTGCTAAAAAGATCCATTCCACATCATGACTACGAACAGCTTGCAATACCTCTGCTTCATACTCCGTTTTAGAACTAAAGTCCTTAGGATTTAAAACAAACGTTTGTACACCAAATTGCTCCGCCTTTTCAATCACTTTAGCACCCGGTTTGTCACAAACTAGAAGGACAATTTCACAAGCTAAGTTTTCACTTTTCATTATCGCTTCAAAGTTGCTTCCAGTTCCTGAGGCAAACACTGCTGCTTTTACTTTACTCATAACGGAAATGTACTCCCTCATTTGCCACTACTTGCCCGATAACTGATGCATTTTCTCCAGAATCTGCTAACAGATTTAAAGCACGGTCTACATCTTCTTGGGAAACAACAATGGCCATACCAATTCCCATATTGAATACTCCAAACATGTCCTCCATTGTCATCTCGCCATTTTCTTGAAGGAATGTAAAAATCTCTAGTATCTCCCAGCTTCCAACAACTAAATCAACACCTAATCCAGCCGGTAGGATCCTTGGAATATTTTCATAGAAACCTCCACCGGTAATGTGAGAGATTCCTTTTACCGATACATCACGCAACAGTCGATTTACTGGTTTCGCATAAATCTTCGTCGGCTCCATCAACCACTCGCCAAGTGGCTTGGATAGTCCAGCTGGAGTCCCACGCAAATCCAATCCTTCAACCAGTTTGCGCACTAATGAATAGCCATTAGAGTGAATACCACTAGAAGGTAGCCCAATGACAACATCACCTGCTTGTATCGATTCCCCAGTAACAAGCGCCGACTTATCAGCAATACCAACGACAAATCCAGCTAAATCATATTCATTTTCCCCGTACATACCTGGCATTTCTGCCGTTTCTCCACCAATTAAAGCTGCTCCAGCACTCACGCAGCCCTCTGCAATTCCGGAAACAATCTGCTCAATTCGAGCTGGATCATTTTTGCCACAAGCAATGTAATCAAGGAAGAATAGGCTCTTTGCACCCTGCGCAACGATATCATTTACACACATGGCAACTAAGTCGATACCAACTGTGTCATGTTTATCTAACTCAAAAGCAAGTTTCAGCTTCGTTCCTACACCATCTGTTCCAGAAACTAATACAGGCTCTTTATATTGGAATGATGTTAGTTCAAACAATCCGGCAAAAGCACCAATTCCGCCAAGTACTTCTGGTCTTGTCGTTTTGGCAATATGCTTTTTCATTCGTTCTACTGCCACGTATCCTGCTTCTACATCGACACCTGCTGCCTTATATACATTTGACACTATGACACGCTCCTTAGCATTTCGTATAGGAAATTTCCAATTGACCTTTTTTCGTTACCGGGTAATTACCGGTCATACACGCCATACAAACCCCTTGGTTTATCGAATCATCTGAAACGATTGCTCTTTCCAAACCATCACTAGATAAATAAGCTAAACTATCTGCGCCAATCATTTCACTAATTTTTTCAATCGAATAATTAGCTGCAATTAATTCCTCTTTCGTAGACATATCGATTCCGTAATAACACGGATTGGTAATAGAAGGTGAAGCGATTCGAACGTGGACTTCCTTCGCTCCTGCTTCCTTCAACATACGGACGATTCGTTTACAAGTCGTTCCACGAACGATGGAATCATCGATCATAATGACACGTTTCCCCTCAACTATGGCACGTACAGGGGAAAGCTTCATTTTTACCCCTTGTTCACGAAGCTCTTGTGAAGGTTGAATGAACGTTCTTCCTGTATAACGATTTTTAATTAAACCCATTTCATATGGAATCCCACTTTGCTCAGCGTAACCAATTGCTGCTGAAATACTGGAATCCGGTACACCTGTTACAATATCTGCCTCAACAGGTGCTTCCTTAGCAAGTTCAATCCCCATTCGCTTACGGGACGCATGGACATTTACCTCATTTAAATTACTATCTGGTCGAGAAAAATAAACATATTCCATCGCACATAAGGCACGTTTCTCCTGCACTGCAAAGCGCGTTGACTCTAATCCCTCATTCGAAATTGTAATTAACTCACCTGGTATAACGTCTCTCTCGTAAGTGGCACCGATAATATCAAATGCAGAAGTCTCCGAAGCTACTACATACGCATCTCCTAATCTACCTATCGATAAAGGGCGTAACCCTTTAGGATCTAAGGCTATATGCATTCTATCTTCCATTAAGAGAATAAATGCATACGCTCCAACCAGTTGACGCAAGGCATCCTTTAACCCATCTAGCGAATCCATATAACCATTTCGCTTTAACAAATGCGCTAGTACTTCTGTGTCCGAGGATGTCTGTAAAATGCTACCTGCCGCTTCTAACTCCCCACGAAGCTCGTAAGCGTTCATGATGTTCCCATTATGAGCAAGTGCCATACTTCCTGATTGCGACCTAAAAAGTAATGGTTGAACATTATCAATCGTTCTTTCTCCTTGTGTTGCATAACGTACGTGTCCAATTGCTGCACGCCCATTTAGCTTGGAAAAGTCCACTCGCTTAAATACATCATTTACTAATCCTTGCCCTTTATGAAGCTTTAGCTCAAGCCCATTCGAAGTGACGACACCAGCACCTTCCTGACCTCGGTGTTGCAAGGCATGAAGACCATAGTAAGTTAATTCTGCTGCTTTCTCATGTCCCCAAATTCCAAAGACACCACATTCTTCATTCAAGCCTCTTATTTCAGCAAGCATGGGATTGCTCCTTTCCAAAGTCGGTGCATTTCCTCAACATTTTCCGATAGTATTTCGCCTTCATTACTTCTAATGGTTAATTGACCGTCAGCTGTTACTAGACCAATTTCTACAGCATCTTCCACCACTTTTTCAAAAGCTTCTTTCATTTCTGGTTTTACACTTACTAGAAAACGAGATTGGGTTTCGCTGAATAATTCCACTACCGCATTTCCAGATACCTGAACATCAGCACCTAATGACGTATCATAAAATAGACATTCTGCAAGGGCCACACCTAATCCACCCTCTGCAAGATCATGAGCTGAAACGACTAATCCGTTTTGAATAGCTTCTAAAACTTTAGCCTGACGTTTTGCTTCCACGTCAAGGTCTATCTCAGGAGCTTTCCCTTCATATATTCCTTGTAATAAATTTTGCAGTTCACTTCCACCGAATTCTTGTCTACTTTCGCCAATAACATAGATAACATCACCAGTATGTTGGAAAAAGCTCGGAGTAATATGCTCAAGTGACTCGTGTAAACCAACCATACCAACAATTGGCGTAGGGAATATTGCTTTTGCTTTTGATTGGTTATATAAAGACACGTTTCCGCTAATAACAGGAGTTCCTAGCACTTCACAAGCTGCACTCATACCTTCTACACTTTTCTCCATTTGCCAAAAAACTTCTGGATTAGTTGGATTACCATAGTTTAATCCGTCCGTTAAGCCAAGAGGTCTTGCACCGGAGCAAATTATGTTTCGTGCAGCTTCTGCTACCGCAATCTTTCCACCTGTTTCTGGATCTAAATAGATATAACGTGAATTACAATCCGTTGTAATAGCAAGAGACTTATTCGTTCCCTTAATTCGGACTACTGCTGCATCTGAACCCGGGCCTGTGACGGTATTCGTTTGTACCATAGAATCATACTGATCATAGACCCACTCTTTACTAGCGATTGTTGGTTGCTGTAGTAATTGTTTTAAAACTGCACCGCAGTCCTCAACAGTCGGTATTTTATTCCCAATCTTCTGAAATTCTTGGTAATACGATGCCTCTTGAGCTGGTAAATAATAGACAGGTGCCTCCTCCGCTAATGCATCAACGGGAATTTCTGCCTGCACTTCACCATGTTGCTTAATACGAAATACTTTTTCCTCAATAACGTGACCTACTGCTACAGCGTTAAGGCCATAGCGTGTAAACACATCTATAATCTCTTGCTCTCTTCCCTTTTTCACAACTAAAAGCATTCGCTCCTGTGATTCAGAAAGCATTAATTCATAAGCAGTCATATTTTGCTCACGTTGTGGAACTAGATCTAAATCCATTTCCATTCCTGTTCCCGCTTTACTAGCCATTTCACTTGCAGATGAAGTTAATCCAGCTGCACCCATATCTTGCATTCCAACAAGTGCATCAGACTGAATGACTTCTAAACAAGCTTCGATTAGTAATTTTTCCATAAAAGGATCGCCTACTTGTACTGCTGGACGATCTTTAGCCGCATCCTCTGCTAAATCATCAGAAGCAAACGTTGCCCCATGAATACCATCACGGCCAGTAGGTGCACCAGCATAAAGAACGGTATTACCAATCCCTGCTGCAATCCCTTTTTGAATTTCATCATGATTAATTAAGCCGATGCACATCGCATTGACTAATGGATTATCCTCATAGGAATCATCGAATTGTACTTCGCCACCAACAGTTGGTATCCCTACACAGTTCCCATAACCAGCAATACCACTTACGACTTCAGAAAATAAATATTTCACACGATCCGTTTTTAAATTACCGAACCTAAGCGAGTTCATTAATGCAATCGGACGAGCACCCATCGAAAAGACATCACGGATAATTCCACCAACCCCAGTTGCCGCACCTTGATAAGGTTCAACTGCTGACGGATGGTTATGACTTTCCATTTTAAATACAACAGCTTGATTGTCGCCAATATCGATAATCCCCGCACCTTCACCTGGACCTTGCAGTACATGAGGTGCTTTCGTAGGGAATTTCTTAAGTAATGGCTTTGAAGTCTTATAGCTACAATGCTCTGACCACATCACCGAGAAGATTCCAGTTTCCGTAAAGTTTGGAAGACGTCCTAAAATAGTTTTAACCATTTCAAATTCTGAACTGCTGAGTCCTATTTCTTGGTATAATTTTTCACGTTCAATTTGCTCTGGGCTGATTTCATGCGTTTGTAACATAATAGGACTCCCTCCATTTTTTCACGATTGATTGGAACAGCTTTAACCCATCATCACTACCTAGAAGTGCTTCCACTGCACGCTCAGGATGCGGCATCATGCCTAACACATTTCCATCTTTATTAATGATTCCAGCTATATTCTCTACCGAACCATTAGGATTGTTTTTATAAGTAAATACGATTTGATTATTTTCTTTTAAATCTTTAAGCGTATCCGAATCACAGAAATAGTTTCCCTCTCCATGAGCTATTGGAAAGCGAACAACTTCTCCCTTTTCATAGCCACTTGTAAACATTGTCTCGTTATTTTCTACAATTAGTTCCTCTTGGTGGCACATAAAGGATAGACCTTTGTTCCGCATTAAAGCTCCCGGAAGAAGCCTAGACTCGGTTAATATTTGAAATCCATTACAAACTCCAAGTACAGGCTTTCCTTTAGCAGCTTGCTCTCTCACTTGATTCATAACATCCGATGTAGCAGCGACTGCGCCGGAACGAAGATAGTCACCGTACGAAAAGCCACCAGGAAGTAGAATCCCATCATAATTTTCTAAATTACTAGTTTGATACCAAACTAAATCCGCTTCCGCACCTAGTACATCCTTTACCGCATGGTACATATCACGGTCACAGTTAGAACCTGGAAAAACGATTACAGCGAATTTCACGAGTGTACAGCCTCCTCCACGTTGAACTGATAATCCTCGATTACAGGATTAGCAAGAAGCTTATCGCACATTTCTTTTACACGCGCTTCCAAGTTCGGTCCATCTTCAACTTGCATCTTGATATATTTCCCAACACGAGCTTCTGCCACTTCGTTAAACCCAAGCGAATTTAAAGATTCTTGAATTGCTTTACCTTGTGGATCAAGTACACCTTGCTTCAATGTAATATACACCGTTACGTTTCTCATACTCTTCGCTCCAGTCGCTGTAAAATTTGTTCATAAACCGTAATTAAATCACCTGTACCTTGACGAAAAACATCTTTATCCATCTTGGCGTCTGTCTCTAAATCCCACAGTCTACATGTATCTGGTGAAATCTCATCGGATAAGACGATACTTCCATTGGGAAGACGACCAAATTCTAATTTAAAGTCTACTAATTTTAAATGAATAGATTGGAAGAATTCTTTTAAAACTGTATTGATTTCTAGTGCTTGTGCTTTTATTTCACGTAATTCTTTATGGGTTACGTCCGTTAAAAGCAGAGCGTGCTCATCATTAATGATTGGATCATCGAGTGTATCATTTTTATAATAAAGTTCTACAAGGCTAGGAATAAAAGGAGTTTTCTCCTCGAACCCTAAACGCTTTGTAATACTTCCTGTTGCCAAGTTACGAACAACTACTTCTAATGGAATAATGTTTGTTTCCATTACGAGCTGCTCCGTTTCATTCAACCGTTTAACAAAATGACTCTTGATGCCTCTTTCATGTAAATAAGGGAAGATTAAGGAAGATATAACATTGTTTAATCTCCCTTTTCCTGGAAAGTTTTCCTTCTTCTTACCATTAAAAGCTGTTGCATCATTTTTATAAGATAACACTAGCTTTTCCGAATCCGTGGAGGAGCGATAAACCTTCTTCGCCTTCCCCTCATATAATAGCTCTGCCTTCATGACGTTCACCTCAATTTAGGCCGATGCGTTCAAAGATCACATCAACATTTTTTAAATGGTACGTATAATCAAAGCAATCCTCTATCTCTTCTTCACTTAGTAAAGTCGTAATGCGGTCTTCCTTTTTCACTAGCTCTCGGAAATGAACTTCTGTTTCCCAAGCTTCCATCGCTTTTGGTTGTACGATGTCATATGCTTCCTCACGGCTCATTCCTTTTTCAATTAGTGCAAGTAGCACTCGTTGTGAAAAAATAACGCCATGAGTCTTATCAATGTTACGCTTCATGTTTTCCGGGAATACCGTTAAGTTTTTCACGATATTGCTGAAACGATTTAACATATAGTTCAGTGCAATTGTTGCATCTGGTAATATAACGCGTTCTGCTGAAGAGTGTGAGATATCACGTTCATGCCAAAGGGAGACATTTTCATATGCCGTTACCATGTAACCACGTATCACTCGCGCCATTCCGGTCATATTTTCAGAGCCAATTGGGTTACGTTTATGTGGCATTGCTGAAGATCCTTTTTGACCTTTTGCGAAAAACTCTTCTACTTCACGAGTTTCTGTTTTTTGTAGCCCACGAATTTCGGTTGCAAACTTTTCAACTGAAGTTGCGATAAGTGCTAACGTTGAAATGTATGCAGCGTGACGATCACGTTGCAACGTTTGCGTTGATACTGGATCTGGAGATAGTCCTAACTTTTCACAAACATATTGTTCAACAAATGGATCGATATTCGCATATGTACCAACTGCTCCTGAAAGCTTACCGAACTCTATATTTTTTGCCGCTAGCTCAAAACGCTCTAGATTACGTTTCATTTCCTCATACCAAAGAGCAAGCTTCAGTCCAAATGTCGTCGGCTCTGCATGAACACCATGAGTTCTTCCCATCATAACCGTATGCTTATGTTCAATAGCTTTGTTTTTTAAGATTTCAATGAAATTAGTTAAGTCTTTACGGATAATCTCATTTGCTTGTTTTAATAGGTAAGAAAGTGCCGTATCGACAACATCTGTAGAGGTTAATCCGTAATGGACCCATTTCCGTTCTTCACCTAACGTTTCGGATACTGCGCGAGTGAATGCGACAACATCATGTCTTGTTTCCTGTTCAATTTCGTAGATGCGATTTATATCAAAGGAAGCGTTTTTACGTAGCTCCACTACATCTTCTTTCGGAATAATACCAAGCTCACTCCACGCTTCACATGCTAAAATTTCAACCTCAAGCCATGCTTTAAATTTATTTTCTTCCGTCCAAATGGATCCCATTTCTTCTCTTGTATAACGTCCTATCATTGTTTTGCCTCCTCAAACTGTTTAACCTGTTCTATGTTGTTTTCTCCAATAAAGGTAATATGCCCCATTTTCCGCTTTGCTTTCGCTTCGTCTTTTCCATATAAATGAACGAATCCTTGATTTACTTTTGCCATTGCTCTTAGGGTAGGTACTACATCTTCCCCTAATATATTTATCATCAAAGAAGGCTCGAGTAAGTTTACTGGAATTAATGGCAACCCACAAATTGCACGAATATGCTGGGCAAACTGTGAAATATTACATGCCTCAATGGTGTAATGCCCGGAATTGTGCGGGCGGGGTGCCATTTCATTTAAATAGATTTCTTCTCCTGAAACAAACATTTCAATAGCGAATGTACCAACGACATTCATCTTATTTGCAAGTAGTGTTGCAGCTTTTCGTGCTTTTTGCTGAACTTCTTCAGAGACATTCGCTGGAGCTGTCGTTTGAAACAAAATATGATTCTTATGTACATTTTCCGCAACTGGGAAAAACTCTATGATACCTGTAGCTGTTCGAGTAAATACAATAGAAATCTCTCTATCAAAGGAAATCCAAGATTCGATAATGCAGTGATTATTTTTCTCTGCAAATTGAATAGCTTCTGGTATATCCGCTTTTGAGTTTAGTTTGAACTGTCCTTTGCCATCGTATCCACCACGACACGTTTTAATTACGACAGGAAAAGATACCTTCTTTAGTGCTTCCTGACATTCCACACCGTTACGAACAATAAAGAATTCTGGAACTGGCAAATGTAATTCTTTCATTAACGTCTTTTCTTTTTCACGATTCTGTGTTACCTCTAGTGCATAAGCTCCTTGTGGCAGCTTTCCTTCTTTTTCAATATAAGTGGCAGCCTGTAAATCCACATTTTCAAATTCATACGTGACAACATCACTTTTAGCTGTTAATTCTTTAATGGCAGCTAAATCATCATATGGAGCGATAATTTGCTCATCTGCTACTTGTGCTGTTGGGCAATTTGGTGCCGGATCTAATACGATAACGCGATAGCCCATGTATTTTGCAGCCATGGCCATCATGCGACCAAGCTGTCCGCCACCAATAATACCGATAGTTTGTGGTGGTAAAATTACATTATTGCTTTGCAAGGTCTTCCCTCATTTCTTCCACTTTTGCTATCATTTCTTTTCGATAGATTGCTAATCTTTCTGCAATATCTTCCTGAAAAGCACCTAGAACCTGTGCCGCAAGTATTCCTGCATTAGTAGCCCCTGCTTTTCCGATTGCAACTGTTGCAGTAGGTACTCCTCCTGGCATCTGTACGATGGAAAGTAATGAATCTAATCCATTCAGTGCTCGGCTTTGAACGGGTACCCCAATAACAGGTAACGTTGTTTGTGAAGCCACCATCCCTGGTAAATGCGCAGCACCACCTGCGCCAGCAATAATTACTTTAAGACCACGCTCGCGAGCCGTTTTCGCATACATAAACATCTCATCAGGTGTTCGATGTGCACTAATCACATCTTTTTCATAACTAATAGTTAAATCATCTAATACAGAACAAGTATGTTTCATTGTTTCCCAATCTGATATACTTCCCATAATTACTCCAACTAAAGCCATTATATTTCCCCTTTCTTTTCAGTGGATATGATTCCTTTTTTTATACCAAGAAAAAGGTCTATTCACCCTCTCCTCGGATGAGAGAAGATGAATAGACCATAATATAAGGTCACGAAATATATCATTGAATACCAATGACTCATCTTCCCTCATAGTCCAGCATTTACGGTGCCGGGTAGAGACTTCAAGGCCATATTCCAAGAAATATATGAGGGTCCGTATTCATTTGTCGCTTTTAGCATAACAAAGATACTATCGATGGTCAATTAAAAAATCGAACGTTTTTTCAATATAAATAATTAATGTTCGGTTTTATGCGTTATTTCGTATAAATACGGACAATCCCTTTCTTATATTGAACGTTTTACTCATATTTAGAATCAGAGACACCATCATTCCCAGTAGCATTTTCTGATTGAGTAACTGGTTTTTTCCTCGGATTAAGTAAGCGTCCTTTTCTAACTTGCTTCACCCAGAATCCTCCATGAATTTGCTTCGGTTCATACGATATGATAAAGGCTTTTGGGTCAATTGTTTTTATTTCTTCATACAATCTAAGCTCATACTTTCTTGGGGTTAAAATTTGCATAGATAACCGGTCCCCGTCCATTCCGTAAGCAGACCAACTCGTTACCCCATATCCTTTTTCCCTAAGTCTTCGAGTAAAGTTTAAATCTGGATTACCAGAAATAACATTCACCGTGATGTAACCGAGGGCAAGCTTTTCTTCAATGATTGAACCAACTACTACCCCAATTCCATAACCAAGGGCATAGGCAATTACATTTTGAATCTCATTTAAGTTATCTAAGACAAGGCCTAACCCAAAAATATACACAACGATTTCAAACATACTAACAAAACCCGCAACATAGCGCCGTCCTTTTAACGTTAGAATCATTCGAATCGTAAACATAGACACGTATATAATATTAATAATCAGAATGATAGCTACCATCATTAGTGCGTTTTCAAGCAATCAAATAACCTCCTAGTTTCTTATCATTAGGCATACACCCATTTATTAGAATTTGCATATAGTATGACTATCATACTGTAAAAAATGAGGTGTTGTCATGGATCCATTTCAACAAATGTCAGATTGGAAGCGAAATTTGGATCACTTCTTTGGCGAGCAGTTTTGGGATCAGTTTGAAGGGATCCTTAAACCAACCATTCCCCAAATCAATCTATATCAAACGGACAATGAACTATTATGTATTGCGAGTATACCAGGTTTAATGAATATGGAGAAAGTAGATATCTACGTAGATTATGCTACATTAGAACTTCGCGGAACGATTGATATTGGTCAAAGTAGTGGTACTGTAGTAAAAGAAGAAATTTTACAGGGGGTTTTTGAACGGAAAATATCCCTTCCTTTCCCAGTTCGTTCGGATAAAATAAAAGCTACTTATAGTAATGGATTACTTTATGTGCAATTGCATCGGTTAATTTCTGATTCTAGTCGGAAAAATCGGGTGAAGGTGGAGTTGTTGGAGGAAAAATAGTTCTAATTAGCCCGAAACTTCTTTCATCTAAGATAACTGATTGAATCATAACCGCTCCAGAAATCATAGTAAATTCCGGAGCGGTTAGATACATTATCATAATTTTCATCATTTCGAAACCCCACTAACTATTCTCTTTTCTGGTTGTTTCCAAAATAATGATAATACGATTCCAATTGCCATTATGATAGTAGCGAAATAATATGGATAATCAATATCGATATCAAATAAAAAGCCGCCAACAATTGGACCAAATATATTCCCTAAGCTAGTAAACATGGAGTTCATTCCTCCAACAAAGCCTTGTTCCTTCCCTGCGATATTGGAGAGATATGATGTTATTGCTGGACGGAATAAATCGAACCCTACAAACACAATAAAGGTTACAAGTAAAATGGAAAGATATGATTGGACAACCGTCATCATGTAAACAAGTACCCCAGATAACAGTAAACTGTATTGAATTAGCCTAATTTCTCCTAACATCCTAGTTAGTCTATCAAATAGTACAATTTGTGATATTGCCCCGAATATTGCACCCCCGGTAATAACAATAGCAATATCTGTTGGAGTAAATTGAAATTTATGATCTACGAATAAGCTAAAGAAGGATTCGAAAGCTGCTAGACCAAATGAAGTAATAAAAATTAGCACAAACGAAATGAAATACATCGGTGTAAATAAACGTTTGAAGCCAACTTTTTGTTCAAATTCTTGCTCTTCCTCAAACTCTTCCACGCGTTTCGGCTCAGTTAATAATATTATAGATAGTATAGCCGCAAACGTACCTAGCCCTCCTGCAAAGAAAAATGGTACTCGAATTCCGAAGTCAGCAAGAAATCCCCCAATTCCTGGACCGATGATAAATCCTGTACTAATAGCTGCAGACATATACCCTAATGCTTTCGGACGCGTATCTTTTGTCGTAATATCTACAATAAACGCGGTTACAGCCGGCATAATGAAAGCAGCACTAATTCCACCTAATATACGAGAAACGAATAATACTTCTATTTCCTTTCCCATACCAAATAAAAATTCTGAAAAACCGAAAATAAATAACCCGATAACAATCATTATTTTTCTACCGAATTTATCAACTGCTTTTCCTGCGAATGGGGATACTGCTAATTGTGCTATCGCAAATGCTGCAGTAAGATAGCCAACTGTCTTACCTGTAATCCCCAATTCATTCATTAATGAAGGCAATACTGGAATAACTAATCCTATACCTAAAAAGGCGATAAATAAATTTAATAATAATAACCATAAGGTGACTTTATTTGTTCGCATGTTTATAATCTCCCTAACCTTATTTCTCATAGTCATATTCATCATGCTTTATCTGTTTACAACTAAATATCCTAATGTATATAGTAACTATATAGTCAAGAGTGGAGATGAAAATAATGAGTAAAAAAAAGAAATATTTGAGTTCAGGTGAGTTTGCCAAACTTTGTAAAGTAAATAAACAAACCCTTTTTTATTATGATCAGATTGGGCTTTTATCCCCTGTATTGAAAAATGATAAAGGATATCGTTTTTATTCCATTCACCAATTAGAATTGTTTATGGTGATTGACTTGTTAAAAGATTTAGATATGCCACTTAAAGATATACAAAACTACATGAACAACAAATCACCTGAACGTTTTTTGGATTTGATGTATCAAAAGAAAGAAGAAGTTGTAAAGAAGCGTCAAGAGATAGAAATGAAGGAAAAAATTATTGAAGCGAAAATAGAATTAATGGAAGAAGCAGCGAAAACCGATTTTAATCGAATAACGTTAACACCATTACCAGAAGCAACACTTTATTTAAGTAGAAATATTGAAAACATATCAAATGAAGAATTTGTAGAAGTTGTTTCTGATTTCATCGATGAGTTATACATATCCAATCTAGATTCCGGATATCCAATCGGAGTCATAACGAAAAAGGAGCACATCTTAAAGGGAGAATATACAAATTATAGTTATTTATATATTGAGCAGCCTACCCCTAAGGAAGGTCACCCATATTTTAAAGCTGTTAAGGGGGATTTTCTTATCGGCTACCATGTTGGGGATGTCTCAACGGTCAACCTCACATACAAACGGCTTCTTACCGAAATGGAGCGTTTAAATTTAACTTTAGGTGATTATGTGTTTGAAGAATACATATACGATTCGATTGTGAAAAATCATGAGGGAGAATATGTCACAAAAATTATGGTGCATGTCCAGCAAAAAGTTTAATTAAATGGAAACTCACACAGCAATAGTTATACTGTGTGAGTTTATTAGTAAGAGTAAGGACTAATACAACAAAGCTCCAATCTATTACAAGGTTGTGCTATTTTTAATAACCTTTTTCCTCAATAATCCTTTATCTATTTTTCCAACATGTGTTTTCGGTAGTTCACTTAGGAAATAAAACTTCTTAGGAACTTTATACCGAGTTAGTTTTTGATTACAATATGCTATTAACTCTTCCTCCGTTAAGTCCCCCTTTAATGAAACAAATCCCGTCACGATTTCACCCCATTTTTCATCAGGTAAACCAATAACAGCTGCCTCATCAATTAAGTCATGAGCTTCTAGCCAATGTTCAATTTCTAGTGGATACACATTCTCTCCACCGGAAATAATCATTTCTTTCTTGCGCCCTACGATGTACACATAGCCTTCTTCATCTTGCTTAGCAAGGTCACCTGTATGGACCCAACCGTCCTTCAAGACTTCTTTCGTTTCCTCCGGCTTATTCCAGTAATATTCAAATGAATGGTGACCCTTTAGGATAAGTTCCCCAACTTCATTTTCTCCTGCAAGTGAACCATCATCCTTCACAATTTTAATAGTATTAAATAGCATCGGCTTACCGACTGAACCAATTTTACGAATGGTATCTTTTGGATCAATGAAAAAATTATTCGGCCCTGCCTCTGTTAATCCATAACCTTCTTTAAAAGCAATCCCCTTTTCCCAAAAGGCATCATAAATCTTATGTGGACAAGGAGCTCCACCAGAAACAAACACTTTCATATTCGGAAAACTCGCTTCTTGAAATTCCTTCGTTTGAATAATCATATGGTACATCGTTGGGACAAATAGCACGACCGTACATTGATATTTCATTAAGTCTTCGACCGCTTTTTTTGGCTGAAAATCAGGAGATAGAACTACCTTTCCCCCAGCTAATAATAAAGGCAGCGTATACACATTTAGTCCGCCTGTGTGGAACATCGGAGTGGTAATTAACGATACATCATCTGCACCGAGGTCCCAGCTTACAATTGTATTTAAAGCATTCCATAATATTGAGCGATGAGATAAAACAACACCCTTTGGGCGCCCTGTCGTTCCCCCAGTATAAATCATGGCAAGTGGATCCTCTTCCTTCATTGCCACTTCAAAAATATGTTGTTCATAGTTCAGCGTTCTATAATAATGATTGTCATCGATATGAATGATATCTGCATCCAATCCAGTTTGTTGTAATTTATCCAAAAACGACGGTGCCGTTCCTATTATTTTAGGCTTAGAATCTTCTATGACATAGGTCAATTCATCCGTACTTAATCGCCAGTTTAATGGGATAAAAATCGCCCCTATCCGCATACAAGCAAAAAAGAAATCTAAATACCCAATATGATTCGGCGCTAAAATAGCAACTCGATCACCTTTTTTAACTCCCTTTGTTAAAAAGAAATTTGCTATTATATTCGTTCTTTCATGAAGTTCTTTATAAGTCCAAGAATCATCCGTCATAGCATCTACAACTGCTTGCTTTTCTGGAGATATATTGACTCTACTCTGTAACCAGTCCAAATTCGCATGCATCCGTATCCCTCCACATTCTATTAATAGTTTAGGAAATTGGAGTTACATGACGGTTACAGATTCCCTTTTGAGGCTAAAGACCCGAAGTTTGTTGGATTTGACCCGAAGTTTTTGTTGCTTCACCCGAAGTTGAATCGATATGACCCGAAGTTTTCACAATTACCCATGAAGATACTCCTCTGCACTTTCTTAAACAGCAAAAAAGGCGTAGGATTCTCATCCAAACGCCTTAAACCATAAGTCCAATTACATCATAATTCCGCCATCCACATGCAACACATGTCCATTCACATAATCCGACTCATCTGATGCTAGAAATAGATACGCATTTGCGATATCTTCAGGTTTCCCTAGTCGCTGCATCGGTACCATTTCCTTCATCTTATCAATCACTTTATCAGGCATTGCAGATACCATTGCAGTCATAGTAAAACCTGGTGCAACGGCATTTACATTAATTCCCTTTCGCCCTAATTCTTTCGCCCATGTTTTCGTCATCCCAATTAGTCCTGCCTTCGCTGCTGCATAATTCGTTTGCCCGACATTTCCATATGTCCCTGTCACAGAGGAGGTATTGACAATTTTACCCTTCCCTTGTTCAACCATGGATGGTAATACCGCCTGGGTACAATTAAATACCCCAGTAAGGTTTACATCGATTACTTGTTGAAACTGCTCTAGTGTCATTTTTGATAGCATCGCATCTCTCGTAATTCCGGCATTATTAATTAAAATATCAATCTTACCGTATTCAGCTAAAGCTTTATCCACCATCGTATCGACACTTTCACGATCAGCAACGTTTACTTGGACAAACTTACACGTAATCCCTTCTTCAAGTAAATTCTTTTCACTTTCTATACCCTTAGCTTCATCAAAATCAGCAATAATAACTTTCGCGCCTTCATGACCAAATTTACGTGCTGCCTCAAACCCTATTCCACCTGCTGCTCCAGTAATAATCGCTACCTTATCTTGTAATCTACTCATTTATTAAACTCCTTTTACTGTTTTAATTCACACTAGTAACACTAGAGAAAAACTCTTCCATAACACCGATTAACAGATTTAAATCATCAATTAATGGAGAATGTCCACACCCTTTTAACTCTTTATAAACTGCCTTGTCACCAAAGTCTTCCCGGATTTCTTCCGTCATTTGTTTCGTAACGACTAAATCATTCTCACCCCAGGCAATAAGGACCGGAATGTCGATATCTTTCACACGGTCTTCCCCTTCTGTTAACCCATTATGAACTGAGCTGATGTTAAAGATGTTAAGTGCATGGTAAACTTCTGCTAGATTACGCTGTGTTGTCATATCCTCTAAATACTTCTGATAGCGTTCTTCATCTGGCTTATTATCCGTATAAATGACCATATCCCAAGTTTGACGAAGCAAATCATAGTTTTTCGAATCATATGCTCCTTGAACAGCGAGACGCTTACTGTCCTTAAACATATCATCTAATGTTTGAATTCGGTTGTTAACGTCGGGCATACCGTCTTCACCTAATGGGTAATAAGCATAACCACGGGTAGAGCCAGAGGCAAGAAGGAATAATCGATTACATAACCCTGGATGATCAACACAAAATTGCATACAAACCGTTCCACCTAACGACCATCCTACAAGGGCAAAATCTTTAATCCCAATAATATCTACCCACTGTTTTACATCATGTGAGAAATCTTTAATAGCAGTAATCTGATTGTGATAGCTAGATTCACCGAACCCTCTTAAATCCACTGCATAAACTTTATACTGTTCTGATAAATTTTCGATTACTAAATCCCAATGAACAGAAGAGGTCATATTTCCATGTACTAACACAACGATGTCCTCTCCACCGTCACGTTCCCGATAAGCAAATTCCTCACCATTTGGTAGACTTACTTTTTTGAGCACGACATTTGCCATTAGTGATCCTCCTTATTCTCCCCACTTTATAATATTTGCCCCCCAAGCATAGCCAATGCCTGCAGAGACTAACACCACAATATCTCCTTGCTTCAACTTGCCTTGCTCTTCCGCTAATTCTAGTGATAATATTTGGTCCATCTGCCCAATGTGACCATAATCTTCTAGATATATAGATTTATCATGATCCACCCCAAGTTGGTTTAGCACATATAAATGCGCTGACTTTTTCATATGAAGCATCGCAACATAACCGATATCTTCTTTTGTATAGCCGCTTTTATCAAGCGCACGTTCAATACATGTTATAAAATTTTTCATCGATTTAAGCTCAAGCCGTTCCTTCATACCAGAGGGATTGAGAACATCTAACTGATACAACCCAGCCTCTAATGTTTCTTTTGTGATTGGATTTTTCGTCCCACCAGTTGTGACATAGACATCTTCAGAAAAGGAACCGTCAGTAATGATATGCGAATCTAGTAGTTGATTGGCATGATGGCCTTTTTGCAAAATTATAGCACCACCACCAGCTGCTAAATTGAACATAAATCGAGTTCTAGGATTCTTGTAATTTATGAAGTCAACATTGCGATACCCGCCTGCAAGAAGTACTGTATTTATGCTAGGGTCTGATTTCATCATATCTTTTGCAACCTTTAGCCCCATAATCGTCGTTCCACATCTTAATGCTGTATCAAATGCCCATGCATGTACAGCACCAACTTCATGCTGAAGCTTAATTCCAGCTGTCCATAAAGGATATTCCTTATGCTCTTCACCGATATAAATGACAAGATCAATTTCTTTCGGGTTTATACCCGCTTTTTCAATTGCACGTTTGGCGGCAAGGATCCCCATTTCGGCTGTATGATCATCTTTACTAGGAATAGGCTTTTCTTTTATTCCCATCTTTTGTTCTACAACTTCAACAGGAATTCCTGCCTGATCTGATATTTCTTTTGCCGTCATTCTATTTTCTGGAAGATAAACACCTGTACTAACAATTCCTATCGACGCCATCACTTCACCCCCTACTTAACTAGCCTTCTCCTCAATAGTCACTTTCTTTTTCGAACGTCCTGCAAACTTCTGCCTAAGTGTTCCAACAATTCCTAGCGGGAAGAAAATTACAACTAGAATATAGACTGTTCCGTAAAGAATAATCCAACGCTCAAAAACCCAGTGAACATTCGCAAGTCCTGATATCCAATGATGTGCTAACTCAATAAGTGCTGCACCAAGAATTGGACCAACAAGTGTACCGACACCACCAATGATTGTCATCAATAGAACATCAATTGTCATATCTGTATGAAACACACTTGTATTAACAAAACGAAGTGACAGCATATATAAAACCCCAGCGAAGCTTGCTACAACACCAGCTACGATACTGACTAACACTTTATAGTGGAGTACTTTAAATCCTAAGGACTCGGTACGATTTTCATTTTCCCGAATTGCAACTAAAACTCTTCCGAACGGTGAATTGGTTAATCTTCTTAGTCCAAAGAAAATTAATACTAAACAAATTAAACTTACAATATATAGAGTCGTAGAATCCCTTATCAATTCCGGCACTTTAATCGTAAACCCGTCATTTCCTTTTGTAAGTGAACGCCATTTTTCTGCTGCTACTAAGAATAATCCAGCAAAAGCTAGGGTTAGCATCGCATAGAAATGACTCTTCAATCTTAAAGTTAACACGCCAACGATAAAGCTCACTATTCCAGCAAACAATACCGAAACTACAATCGCTAATAGTAACGCTCCAAAACTAGCATCAAAACGATCCATAAAAATAGCCGTTGTATAAGCACCAATTCCAAAGAACATCGCATGACCAAATGAAATGATTCCTGTATAACCGAGTAGAAGATCATAGCTCATCGCAAAAATTGCGAAGATAAAGATTTGGGTAATCATGAATTGGACACTTCGACCTGTTAAAATAAATGGTAAAATGAGCAAGATTGCTGTAACACCAAGATAGATTAAATTACTTTTTGACATACTTCGTAATACCATGCCCCTCACCCCTTCACCTTAAATAATCCCTGTGGTCTAAAGATTAGTACTATGGTCATAATTAGCATGTTTACTGCAAGTGATAATGCAGGCACATAATAAGCCATATATGCTTGTGCCAAACCGACTAATAATGCTGCAAATAATGAACCTGTAAAGCTTCCCATACCACCGATTACAACTACAATAAAGGCAAGGATAGAAAACTCTAGTCCCATTTCTGCATAAATTACACTTGAGTATCCAGCATGTAACATACCACTTAGTGCAGCAAGTGCAGCTCCTACCATGAAGACTGCCATGAAGACAAAACGTATATTAATTCCAAGTGTTTGAACCATTTCACGATTCATAACACCTGCCCTAACAATTAAACCAATACGTGTTTTCCTCAGAATCAGGAATATGGCTAGAAAAAGAACGATTCCCACCACTATTATGAACAAACGGTATTTTATTAGTGTTATATCACCTAGTTGAAAACTCCCTTCTAACCATGCTGGAGGATAAACCGCTTTTTGATCTGGTCCGAAAACAACCTTAATTAACTCTTGTAAAACGAGCATAAATCCTAACGTAATCAATATTTGTTGAATATGATTCCCATAGACCGGTCTAATAATAAGTCGTTCCGTTATAAGTCCTAGCACTAACCCTGTTAAAATAGCTAAAATAATTCCTAAAAAGAAACTATCTGTTAATAGATAGATCCAAACTCCAGTATACGCACCCCAGATAAATAATCCTCCGTGTGCAAAGTTCAACACGCTCATCAAACCAAATATTAGTGTTAATCCCGCAGCAAGGAGGAATATTAACATACCTGTTGCAAGTCCATTGACTGTTAAGCTAACAATTAAGTCCATGTCATTTCCTCCTTAAGATACACCAAGGTATTTTTTCATTAATGCTTTGTCTTCCTTTAATTCTCCCATCAAGCCATTGTGAACTGTTTGGCCATCATCAATAATGTAAAACTGATCGCCAATTTTACTTGCCATCATAAAATTTTGCTCCACTAGTAGAATAGTCGTTTTTTCTTTCATTTGGAGAATCGTTTCCATTACCTTTTCTACTATAATTGGCGCTAGCCCTTTACTAGGTTCATCAATCAGGAGTAAATCATTTTCATTCACATAAGCACGCGCTATAGCTAGCATTTGCTTTTGCCCACCACTTAACTGACCACCCGGCTTTTTCCAAAACTTCTTTAAATCTGGAAACAATTGAAGAATCCACTCTAATCGCTCTGTTGTTTCCTCGTCCTCACGCTTCATCGCAACTCGTAAATTTTCCCCAACAGTTAAATCCTCAAAAATCCCTTGGTCTTCAGGTACGTATCCAATTCCTTTATTGGCAATTAAATGAGGCTTCAAATTGGGTATATCCTCATCCTTAAATGTTATGGAACCTTTTGATACAGGGTTTAAACCCATAATTGTTCTTAATGTAGTCGTCTTTCCAGCACCATTCCTTCCAAGTAGAACGGTAACTTCTCCTTTTGGTACTTCGAAGCTAATATCATGTAAAATATGAAATTGTTGTATAAATGCCTCCACCTGAGAAAGCTTAAGTAAACTGCTCATCGTACATTCCTCCTAGATATGCGGATTGGACCGTTTCGTTTTCTACTATTTCATCTGGAGTACCTTTGGCAATTAATTCTCCGTGGAATAGTACAAGGACTTCATCGGATAAGTCCATAATCATATCCATCTTGTGTTCAATTAATACAATTGTTCGATTCTCTTCTGCCTTAATATGTTTAATCACCTCAATAATGGCCGGTACTTCCTCAAGAGACATACCTGCTGTCGGCTCATCGAGTAATAGAATTTCTGTTTCTAACGCCAACAACATCGCAATTTCTAGCTTTCTTTTTTCCCCATGTGCTAGATTAGCTGCTACATAGTCCGCCCTATCGTTAAGTAACACTAAATCCAATATGGCATGAGCCTTTTCTTCAAATTTCTTATAACGCAAGAAGTGTTTAAACATTTGGTACCGCACGTTTGCTTGAGATTGAACAGCTAGACGAACATTTTCTAGTACGGTTAAATTAGGAAATACATTGGTAATTTGAAAGGATCTCCCAATTCCAAGTCTCGTTCTATCCGTTGCGGATTTTTTCGTAATATCTTGATTTTTAAAGAATATGGAGCCCTCGGATGGAGATAGTTGACCACTTAGTAGATTGAAAAAAGTAGTTTTGCCAGCACCATTTGGGCCGATAATGGATGTGAATTTTTTTTCTGGGATTTGAACGGTTACATGATTAACGGCAACATGACCGCCAAAATTAATCGTAAGGTCCTTTGTTTCTAGTATGAACGTCATATAGCTCCTCCTTTACTGTTGATAAGGGAACAACCCTCGCCAAGTGGCAAGGGTATCCCATGATTTTTTTATGTTGCATTGGATGCGGTGGGTCCTCGCGATTCTCAAGTTTAGTACGGCGACACCCACCTGGTCCGGTGAGTACTCTCTGATGTTCGGCGTTTCGTGAACTGGGTTCGGTAATTTCTAACCAAGGTTCGGCGAGTTTCAATCTTAGTTCGGCGAACCCCACCTAGTTCGGCGAGTTCGGGCTGATATTCGGCATTTCTCCAACTCGGTTCGGTAATTTCTGGCCAGGGTTCAGCGACTTTCATACCTAGTTCGGCGAACCCCACCTGATTCGGCGATTTCAACTCAGTGTTCGGCGTTTCGTGAACTGCGTTCGGTAATTTCTAACCAAGGTTCGGCGTTTCTCAAGCTTAATTCCGCGACACTCACCTGGTTCGGCGAGTTCGGCTCAGGGTTCGCGGTTCGTGAACCGGGTCCGATAATTCCTGGCCAAGGTTCAGCGACTTTCATACCTAGTTCGGCGAATCCCACCTGATTCGGCGATTTCAACTCAGTGTTCGGCGATTCGCGGACTGAGTTTGGCTACCCTACACACTCTCTATTGATTCAATATTGGTGGTGCTGTTTCTTCTGGTGTTAATACACGTTTTAATACTGGTACAGGAAAGTCAAATTCGTCACTTTCCTCTAATGTTACAGAATACATTTCTTGTAATGCTTGATGATCCTCTTCACGGAAAGTCATCGTACCCTTAGGCGTTTCGAAACTCATGCCTTCCATGGTTTCAATTAAGACATCTGCCGTTGTATCTCCGTCTGTCTTTTTAAGCGCTTCCACAATTGCGATTGCTGCACTCATTCCTCCAGCGGTAAATAGGTCTGGAACTTCCCCATACTCTTCTTGATGAGCTTCAATTAACCAATCATTTACATCATTGTCTGGTAGAGAATGATAATATAATGTAAATCCTTCCATACCTAGTAGTGGAGTCATAGAAGGTAGTGTTGCTAAATCGGCCACTCCAGTTGTTACCATAATTCCATGATCTTGTACTTTCATATCAACGATTTGATTCCATGGTGTATTAGCACCTGCCCAAACGACATAGAGATAGTCTGGTTCCGCTTCAATAATCTTCTGTATGTTCGCTGTAAAATCAGTCGCAGCTTGATCTGCGTATTCTTCTAAAACTAATTCCGCTCCTAATTCTTCTGCCGCTGCAATAAATGCTTTTGCACCATCATGTCCGAATGAATAATCTGGAGCTAATGTCGCAATTTTAACTCCTTCTCCAGCAACTGCTGCAGCCGCTGCTGCTGCATCTTGGGATGAGTTTCTAGCTGTTCTAAAAATATAATCATTGTATTCAGAGCCTGTAATACTGTCTGCCGCTGCTGGCTCTACAACCATAATTTTTTCATACTCTTCCGCGAGCGGTGTAACGGCTAAAGTATCACCTGAACTTGAAGAGCCCATTAGGATATCGACTTTCTCGTCATCAAGTAATGCTAGCGCTTTTTGGCGAGCTATTTGTGGATCTGTTTCTGTATCCTCAATAATAAATTCAATTTTCTTCCCAGCAACCTCCATTGTTCCATCTGTTGCATATTCAAGGCCTAATTCAAATCCTCTTGTCGTTTGCTTTCCATAGGATTCTAGTGCCCCTGTCATGGAAGCTAGTACGCCAATTTTAATTGTATCGTCAGAATCTCCAGATGCACCGTTACCACAAGCAGCTAAAAATCCGACTAAAAGCAATGTAACCATAATGCCAATTGTTCGTTTCAAATTCATAAACATGTTCCCCCTCATAATTTGGAAATATTACTTAAAACAAATCATAACTTCATGTAGTTACAGTAAAGTTACAAACTCTAATTTTGCCATCTAACAGCCGTTGCAGCCCATGTATAGCCTGTTCCTGCAGATACAAGAACAGCTAGTTCACCCTTTTTCAGTAACCCCCTTTTTCCCGCAAAATATAGTCCATAACAGGGATCTAGTGCTGACATATGTCCATGATGTGTTAAATAGATTGCTTGATTTTCTGTTAATCCTACTTGTTGCATAATCTCGGTGAACATTGATTTTTTTGTATGTAGTGGTAGAAGTAGTTTTAAATCTTGAAGAGAGGCTCCACTTTTTTCTAAGGATTCCTTAATGACTTTTACAAAGTTGGGGACGGAAACTGGATCTAACCGTTCTTTCATGCTGAGTGGGTCAGGTACATCAATATAGTGCATTTCTTTTTCTACAACATCATAACTTGTTGGATTTACAGAACCTCCTCCTGGAACTAAGACATCCTTACTAAAAGATCCGTCTGTCATAATGGAGGAACCTAGTATTTCACTTTTCGTTGCATTTCTCGTTATTAGTGCTGCTGCTCCCCCATCCGCAAAATTAAACATAAAACGAGATCTTGGGTTCTTGTAATTAACAATTTGCGATTCCTTCGATCCACCTACCAGTAAAATGTTTTGAATACTAGAATCGGATACTAACATGTCTTTAGCTACTTTTACTGCTAATGGAAAACAAGAGCTTACATTCATCATTTCAAAGGAATAAGCATTCTTCGTACCAAGCTCGTGTTGTATTTTAGATGAAGCCGTCCATACTTGATAATCCTTATAGGGACTACCAAAATAAATCACAACATCAATGGATGCTGGATCAATCTCTTGTAAAATTTCCTTTCCGGCAGCAATTGCTAAATCAGAAGCGTGCAAATCATTTGGTGCTATCCTCTTTTCATATAGACCAAACTTCTCTTTAATAACATGTTCTGGAATAGTTGTCTTCTCTTCTAATGCCCTTGCTGTTTCAATTATTTCAGGCTCATAAATGCTTACCTTCTCAATCCCTATCACGTTTTATCATCTCCTTTGATAGTTTCATGACTCCTTCTCCATCCAGAACTATTTCTCCATTTTGGTTCATACAAGTTGTTTGAACGGTAATTAGTCGTCTATCCTCATCAAGTTTTATTACCTCACCACGAGTAGTAATCGTATCACCAATGTATACCGGCTTAGTAAAATTCAAAGTTTGTGATACATAAACAGAACCAGGCCCAGGAAGGTGCATACCGAGTAACCTAGACAGAAAGCTTGCGGTTAAAATACCATGACTAATTCGTTCGCGGAAAAATGTTTGTTTAGCATATTCCTTATCGACATGGATTGGGTTATAATCTCCACTTAAACCTGCAAATAAGACAATATCCGTTTCTGTTACTGTTCTTGTGAATTCAGCTTTCTGGCCAATTTTATATTTCATATTCTTCCCTCTCTTGTTAGAAGATTTAGTAGAGCTTTTTTATCAATCTTTCCCGTAGCGTTTTTCGGTAAATCTTCAAGTATCGTAATTTGTTTCGGTATCTTGTATCTTGCTAGTTTAGTAGAACAGTAGTTTATAATCTCATTTTCAGTAATATCTATATCAATATTGAGAGAGACAAAAGCTACGGGGACTTCTCCCCATTTTTCATTCTGCATGCCAACAACTGCTGCTTCATTAATTGCAGTTAGCTCCTTTAGCACTTGTTCGATCTCTAAAGGATAAATATTTTCCCCACCAGAAATAATCATGTCTTTCTTGCGACCAGCTACATATACAAAACCTTCCTTATCCTGTCTCATTAAATCACCGGAATAAAACCAACCATCACGTATAGCCTCTTTCGTTTTTTCTGGTAAACCCCAGTACTCTTTCATAACATGTGGCCCCTTGATGAGTAACTCTCCTATTTCTCCTCTTGGAACAGGATTCCCATTATCATCAACAATGGCAATATCACAAAACATAACTGGTTTGCCTATTGAGCCTATTTTTCTCTTATAATCTTCTTGAACTAGCATAAAAATAGTAGGGGAAGTTTCCGTCATGCCCATTCCTTGTCCAAATGGTAAGCCCTTATCCAAATATGCTTCAATCAATTCCTTAGGGCACGGAGCACCTCCACTATAAAACCAGCGAACCGTTTTAAAATTTGCTGATTCAAATAATGGATGTTTTCGGATGGCATCATGTATTGTAGGAACACCCATCACGATGGTAACCTCATATTCTTCTATCATCTCAATAGCCTGTTTAGGATCAAATTTAGACGGAACTACTACTGTCCCCCCCGCCAAAAGAGCTGGGAATGCAAATAGTCCAATACCTCCAATATGAAATAACGGTAAAAGCACAATTACATTATCATTAGAAGTAATATCGATAGCGTATTGATTGTTTAACGCATTCCAAAACATATTATCCTGGGTTAAAACCGCTCCCTTAGGTCTCCCAGTAGTTCCTGATGTATAACAAATGATAAATGGGTCCTCTGATGTGTTCACACTAGCTTCTATCAATGGTTGCTCAACTATTTCAAAGGGCTCATCAAAATAGTAAGCGTTTTCAAAATTAACATAGTTACACACCTCATCGTATAGCTTAGCAGTTCTACTTTCGTAAAGAATGATAGTAGCACCACTATCTTTTATTTGGAATTCTAATTCCTTTGCAGTCAACCTAACATTCAGTGGAACTGCAACAAGACCTAGCTGGGCAATTGCAAAATATGTAATCATGTACTCTACTCGATTTTGAGAAAGGATTGCTACCCGGTCTCCCTTTTGTAAATGAAAGTGGTGTTGAAGTAATGTTGCCATTTGATTGACTTTATTTGATAATGCTTTGTACGTATAACTCTCTTTTTCTCCTATTAATGCAATTCTATCTGGTGTAATAAAAGCCCTTTTATGAACCCAGTAGGAAATAGGCTTCATTCCAATAACCCCTCCTAATTATTGATACCGTTAAATATAATTTCCATTGCTTCATCAAAAACATGATCTGGTACAGTTTCTTTCTCCCAGAAAACCCAACGCATTCCAATAAATTGACCAATCCCCATGAAGCAATACGCAACCGTTTCTGGATTTAATGGTTTACATTCTTTCTTATCAATCGCCTCTTCTATTGCTTTTATAAATCCTTCGGCAATCTTTTCATAATACCAACGATAAAGGTTCATATCGACTAAAACAGATTGTTGTACGATACTATATAAATTGCGATGATTGGTTAGCCATTCAAAGAATGCAACATATCCTGCACGTTGTTTCGCTTCAAAGGAAGTTTCCTTTTCCATTGCTACTTTAATTTGGTGACGAAAACTGGAGCTTAGTTGCCGAATTAATTCTTCAAACACTTCTTTTTTTGTTGAAAAATAGTTATAATAAGTCCCTTGCGCTACACCAGCTCTTAACGTTATTTCAGCAATGGATGTTTCAAAATATCCTTTCTCTCCAAAGATATCCTCTGCTGTATCTAATATCTTTTGCCTCGTCATTAGCCCTTTTCTTGTTAATTTAATTTCTGACATATGAATCACCTCTCACTTTTTATATTATAAAAAGTATTCAGAAAAATATCAATAACTTTTTTATGAAAAAATAAAACTCCATCTCCGTTATCTGAGATAGAGTTACATTATACATTTATTAATATGAACTTAATTCCTCCGACTCAATAATTAAATCATACATCTCCCTTGTTGGTGCCATTGGCTCAACACCTAATTCTTCATCGAGAACATGGCAGCATTTTTCATACCATTTTATTGCTTGTGGTCGATTATTTAATTGATAATAACTATACATTAATAGTCGATACGCTTCCTCCCAGGTTGGGTCTACGCTTATAATTTTTTCACAAAGTTTTATAGTTGCATGGAAATCTAGTATTCTTACATTAACTTGTGCAAGTCTTTCTGATCCACGTAAGAACAGCGTTTCTAATCTTTCTCTTTCCGATTCACACCAAGTGGTGTAACGGAGGTCTTCTAGATAACCTCCACGATATAGAGTTAATCCCTTTTCCAGTAGTTCTTTTGCTTTTTTTGCCTCTTTTTCTTCTAAGCCTTTTGCAATTAACGTCTCAAAATTATGAATATCTAACTCATAGCCTGATTCTGGATTTAAGCCATAATAGCTACCTTTTCGAATAATGAAGAAAGATTCTTCTCTAGCCTTCCGTTTTGGTTCAAGTGCTTTCAATAATGCATTAAATGAAACTTTGAAATTCTTCCCTGCCGTATCCGGGTCCAGTTCAGGCCAAAGGCTTGTAAAAATCTCTTCTTTTGATAAAAGCTTACTGCGATTGGTAACAAATAGTTCAAATAGCTCCTTAGCTTTACCTCGTTGCCAATCTCGATCCTCTAAGACTCTAGAACCAATCGTCACTTGAAAAATACCTAACGCCTTAATTGTTAACGTATATCCAGGGTGATTACTGTGTTCATTTAATTGAAGCTCAGCCATGTATTTCGAAACAAGCTGTGTTTCAATTCCTAGATGATTTGCTTTTAATAAGAGTGGGGCAATATTTTGTAAGTCAGTTGGGCCGAATACAGTCTTTTTCTTTAGGAAAAAGTCATAGCCCTCTGTTTGGATTTCCTGTATAAAATATGTCATATGCTCTATAAAGTTCTCATCATCGTCTTCCCGATCAGCAATAAATGCCCCCCAAAAAGCAGCTACCATCAACCCATACCGATCCCCGCAACTTTGGAAATCATCACGGACTTCCTTTAGAATCGTTTTTGCTTTGTCATAATGAAAATTATAAATTTCTGTTAACAGTAGTCCCACCTTTATTAGTGCACTCAACCATTTGTCCTTTACCTTTTCTGTTTCAGCAAGCCCTTTTCTTGCTGACTCTACCGCTCGTTCATAATCTTGGTTTTTCCCAAAAAGAATCGACATCCCCATGTAAGGTTCTGCCTTTCCTCTTGAAATATTTATCTTCTCCATTATTTCTAATGCTGTCTCATAGCATTCTAAGGCAAGATTGGAATCATATTCGGATAATTGAACAGCATGTCCCATCCTCATCCATCCACACGCTTCCACAAATGGGGATTGCGTTCTTAGTCCTAGTTGTATTCCATCTGAAGCTAGTTGTTTACTCTCTTCCGCATTTCCCATAAACGCTTCAATAATAGATAATAGTAAGTCTGTTTCACGATGGGATTGTGGCAAGTGCTTTGAAAATGTTTCACTGGTTGCTTTTTTCCGTCTCCATAATACTTCCTTCGCTCTTGCCAACCTACCTGTTCGAAGAAGAATTCTTCCTTCTAAATTCCCGTCCTCAATCGGTATATTGAGAGATTTCGCACGATCAAACCATGCCTCTGCCTTGTTTGCCTGTCCTAGGTTTAATAGATTCTCTGCTAATAGTTGATAAAGCTGAGCCATCTCTTCGTTAGGGGTATTCTCTTTTTCCCGCATATTAATTGCTTGCTTTACAAAGCGTTCAGCCTGATCTGGTTGAATCGTATCTAAATAAATCCGTGCTTTCCCCTCAAAAGCTAGCCCAATCAAATTATAATTCTCCTGGTCATAGCCTGGAATAATACTAATAATCCGGTCAAAATTCGTTTCTGCTTTATCATACTGCGAGCGATACCGTTCAATTTCTCCTTGGTAAAAATAAAGCACAGGATATATTTCTTTATACGTATCCGGAATAACGGTTAAAATATCATATAAACTTTGTAGCCTGCCAGACCGTAGCATCATAACCCCATATTCATGTACTAAAGCAGAAACTTGCGCATATTTCTCTACTTTCCGGTAATGATAAATCGCACCTTCCACATTTTCTTGTCTTTCAAAGTATTGTGCTGCCCTAACATGAAGGTTGCTATATTCAGATGGATAATTTTTCTGCAAACGATTTTCTAAAAATGCTTTAAACAATGCATGATAGCGGAAATAATTCTCTTCCCCTTCTACAATAAATAAATTTTGCTCAAATAAACCATTTAATATATCCCCAGATCCGTTAATCTGTAGTACATGATCACAAGCATCTGGAACTAAAACATCCATAATGCTAGATTGCAATAAGAACTGCTGAATAATTAAGGATTGTTTCGTTAGCACTTCAGATGCTAGGTATTCAAACAAGTCCTCAAGCGATGGTTGGCGATTCTTAAAAATCGTATCGATTGATGACTCATCTACTAACTGTTGGGTGATCATATGAAAAGCAATTGCCCAGCCCTCTGTAAGCTCATAGATTTTGTCTACTTTTTCATCGCTAAGTTCTATATTTAATAAATCTTCTAAAACAAAGTACATTTCATTAGCTGATAAAATTAAATCGTCCTGCGTAATTTCCAGTAAATCGCCCTGCACTTTCATTTTCGGGAGTATCTCCCACTTCGGTTTCTTTCGGCTAGATATCACAATATGTACATTTGAGGGGGAATGCTCTAGTAAAAATAATATCCATTTCTCAATTTCATAAGAAGAATTCACGTGATGATAGTCATCCAATATGATTGTGATATCTTCTTTTAACTCCATTAGTTCATTAATAAACATTGATGCCAAAGCATAGATTTGTTCTGTATCTATATAACTCCCAAGTTCTTCATATTTCTTATCAATATTTTTTCCGAACTTAGGATAGTGCATTTTAATTGCTGCTACTATTTTAGTAAAGAAAGGTAGTATATCATCATCTGCTGCTGATATCGTATACCAGCATGCCTTTACATTGGAATCATGTACGTATAAAGCAAGTGCAGTACTTTTCCCATAGCCTGCCCCAGCATAAAGAAGGGTTAACGTGTGATTGGAAATAGCCGATAATTTACGATTCAAATTTCCACGACGTATAAAACGCTCACGTATTGGTGGTGGAGCGTACTGACTTTGGATGATAGGGATATTTCGCATCACATTCACTCCTTTCTTGCTAGTTGCTAGTAAAGTCATAATCTTCTATACATTTTATCACAATTTTTATTTTCTGGAATATTTCCTTATGATAGTTTATATAAAATATGATATAGTTTTATATATTCTTAATCTAAGTAAATTATGATGTAGCTCGGCTACAGTTCAATATGGGGGATTTATAAATGACAACATTAAAGAAAGCAACATTTGCTGGTGGCTGTTTCTGGTGTATGGTAAAACCTTTCGACCAGTGGGACGGGGTTCATGCTGTAGTGTCAGGCTATACTGGGGGACATCTTGAAAACCCTACTTATAATGAAGTAAAAACAGGTACAACTGGACATTATGAAGCAGTTGAAATCACCTTCGATCCAAGTATTATTTCCTATAAAGAAATACTAGAAGTATACTGGCGCCAAATTGACCCAACCGATGCAGGTGGTCAATTCCAAGACCGAGGCGACCAATACCGTACAGCTATTTTCTATCATGACGACGAGCAAAAAGAACAAGCCGAAGCTTCTAAACAAGCATTAGCCGATAGTGGTAAATTCTCTAAGCCTATCGTAACCGAAATATTACCAGCCGTTACATTCTATCCAGCTGAAGACTATCATCAAGACTTTTATAAAAAAAGTGAAAAAGAATATAAAGAAGACCGTGCCAAGTCTGGCCGTGATGAGTTCATTGCGGAGAATTGGCAGTAGGTTGAATGAGCATCCTCTTGGGAGGGTGTTTTTTTGTTTGGAATAGGAGTTTGGTACTGAGGGTAGATAGATGAATGTGGTTATAGTAGTATTTTTCCCTCTGGTTCGGTGAATATTTACTGGGGTTCGCCGATTTCTGGCAAAAGTCCGGCGATTATGTGCAATGCTTCGGCTAATTTCCAATTAATTTCGGCGAATCACTGATGTTCGGCGATTTTTTCTACGCGTTCGGTTACTTATCTTCTAACTTCGGCCACTCACAACTCCCCAATATATAAAAAAGCAAAACCACATAAGTGATTTTGCTTTACTATCTTATAAGAAAATGAAATAAAGAACGAATATCACAAACAAGAAGTACATTACCGGATGAATTTGTTTCGCTTTTCCAGTTACAAGCATCGTAATTGGGTAGAAAATAAATCCAATAGCAATACCAGTTGCGATACTGTATGTTAATGGCATCATGATAACCGTTAGAAATGCCGGAACAGCGATTGTAAAGTCATTCCAATCAATATCCTTAAGTGCAGTTGCCATTAAAACTCCCACAATAATTAATGCTGGTGCTGTAACTGCTGAAGTAACGATACTTAATAATGGCGAGAAGAATAATGCTAGTAAGAAAAATCCTGCTGTAACAACTGAAGTAAATCCAGAACGTCCACCAACTGCAACTCCTGATGAAGACTCGATATATGAAGTAGTTGTGGAAGTACCAACTGCGGCACCTACTACTGTTGCAGCTGAGTCAGCAAATAATGCTTTACCTGCACGTGGTAATTTATTATCCTTCATTAATCCTGCTTGTGAAGAGACTGCTACTAATGTTCCTGCAGTATCAAAGAAATCCACAAATAAGAAGGTTAAAATAACAACTAACATTTGAATTGTAAAAATATCACCAAAGTGTGTAAATGCTTCACCGAAAGTTGGAGCAAGACTTGGTACACTTCCAACGATTCCATTAAATTCAGCTAATCCAAAAATTAACCCTACGATTGCTGTAATTACCATTCCATAAAAAATTCCTGCTTTTATTCTCATTGCTAACAGGATAACAGAAATAACAAGACCAAAAATAGCAAGTAATACAGCAGGAGAAGTAACATCTCCAATAGCCAATAATGTTGAATCATCATTTACGACAATTCCTGCATTTTGAAGACCAACAAATGCAATAAATAATCCAATACCAGCTCCAACTGCTTTTTTCAATTCAGCAGGGATGGCGTTAATAACTAATTCACGAAGACCAGTTAATGTTAAAACAATAAAGATAAGTCCAGATGCTAATACGCCAGCTAAAGCTGTTTCCCAAGGAATATCCATTCCAATTACAACGGAGAAGGCAAAGAATGCATTTAATCCCATACCAGGAGCAAGTGCGATTGGGTACTTAGCTAAAAGACCCATTAATAGCGTACCAATTGCTGCAGCGATTGCAGTTGCAGTAAATACTGCCCCTTGATCCATTCCAGCAGCACTTAAAATATCTGGGTTAACAAATAAAATATAAGCCATTGCTAGGAAAGTTGTTAATCCAGCAGTAAATTCAGTGCGGAAATTTGTTCCTAATTGTTCAAATTGAAAAAACTTCTTCATTACTTTTCCTCCTAAAAATAACAAGTATGATTGCAAAGAAAAAAAGCAAGCTTAATTCCACCAAAATGGGGGATCTAAGCTTGCTACCAAAAAACTACGTGAGAAAAGTAATCTGATCATAGTAAATAGTAAACTATCATCTAGTTCATTACTAATCTGCGTAGTCAGACCATTTACGGCGGTCTGGTAGAAACTTCGGGCCATATCCCCTAAATTATACGCATAGTATATTCTTTTACCTTGTTCCTGATAGTATATTACTATTTCACTAGATAAATGTCAACTATTTCCGAACGTTTTTTTATAAAAGGAAATTATTGTTCGTATTTTTATTCCCACTCAATTGTTGCTGGTGGCTTACTCGTAATGTCATACACTACTCGATTAATATGTGCAACCTCGTTTACAATTCTAGTGGAGACTTTTTCTAATACATCAAAAGGTATTCTAGCCCAATCTGAAGTCATTCCGTCGATAGAAGTAACCGCACGAATACCAATTGTGTAATCATACGTACGAGCATCTCCCATTACACCGACACTTCGAATATTCGGTAACACGGTGAAATATTGCCAAATATCGCGTTCTAGTCCTGCATTAGCGATTTCTTCACGAAGAATAGCGTCTGACTCACGAACAATTTCAAGCTTTTCCTCCGTCACTTCGCCTAGCACACGAATTGCAAGTCCTGGTCCTGGGAACGGTTGACGCCATACAATACGGTCTGGTAATCCTAATTGGGAACCGAGTTCACGAACTTCATCTTTAAATAAAGTGTTAAGTGGTTCAATTAGTTCAAATTGCATATCTTCAGGAAGTCCACCTACGTTATGGTGCGATTTTATCGTTTGAGCTGTATCCGTTCCGCTTTCAATGATATCTGTATAAAGCGTTCCTTGTGCTAGAAAGTCCATATTTTTAAGTTTTGCGGCTTCATCATCAAAAACATAAATAAACTCATTACCGATGATTTTGCGTTTTTTCTCTGGATCATCGACACCTTTAAGTTTTGATAGGAAGCGCTCTGAAGCGTCGACTTTGATCACATTCATATCAAAATCATCAGCGAAAACCTTCATAACATCATCTGCTTCGTTCTTACGTAACAAACCATGGTCAACAAATATACAAGTTAGTTGGTCGCCAATTGCTTTATGAATTAATGCCGCTACAACAGAGGAATCCACACCACCACTTAGGGCACAAAGTACGTGACGGTCACCGACTTTTTCCCTAATTGCTTTAACTTCTTGTTCGATAAAGTTTTCAATCGTCCAATCACCATTAGCCCTACAAACATCAAACACGAAATTTCGTAATAATTGATTACCGAATTCCGAATGGCGTACTTCTGGGTGGAATTGAACACCGTACATATTCTTTTCTTTCATACTAAAAGCAGCAATTGGTGTAGAAGGATTGATAGCATCAACTGTAAACATTTCTGGAGCTTCAACTACTTTGTCTCCGTGACTCATCCAAACTGTTTGCTCTTCTGGGGTTTCACTGAATAATACTGGATTGTTTTGTAGTGAAATGGTTGCTTTTCCATACTCACGGTTCTTTGATTTTTCTACTCTTCCACCGTAATGTAGAGCCATTAATTGCATACCATAGCAAATTCCTAGTACTGGTATATCTAATTCAAAGATTCTTTCGTCTGGGCGGAAGCTGTTTTCATCGTATACACTATGTGGTCCACCGGAAAGAATGATACCTTTTGGATTTATTTTTTTGATTTCTTCTATTGTGATTTTGTGTGAGTGTAGTTCACTGTATACACCGAATTCTCGGATTCTTCTTGTAATTAATTGGTTATATTGGCTGCCAAAGTCTAATACTAGAATCATTTCGTTGTCCATATTTTATTCTCCCTCAAGTTTTATTAAAATTATTTACTAACTACCAAACCCGCGACCCGAATACACTCCGCTCTCCTGCGGGTGACCCGTGAGCCTCCTCAGAGCCAAGGCTCTTGCGGGGTCTCACTCTGGCCACTATTCCCGCGGGAGTCTCCGTGTATTCGGGTCGCTCAGAGCTTCAACTTTAGTCATATTACCTTCCAAAAAAACTTTAAAAATAATAAAAAAATCCGGACTCCTACTTTTTCTATACACGCTTTCCTGAGCATGTTTGGGTATAGAAAAAGGCAGAAATCCAGAACATTAGTGTTGTTTTCTAGAGTTTCCGCCTTCATAGTCAGGGTTTTTACGGTACCCCGGTAGAGACTTTCGAACCATATTATCGAGGATATATGAAAGCGAGTCTTATTAAGTTAAACCTATTTTACTAGTGAAAGGAAACTCTAGTCAACCCAATATACGTTTAATTAAATTTTTCCACAAATTAGATATTTCATCATCGACAGTATGGGTGATGTTATGTTGATAGATTAGTTTCTCATAGTTGGCTGTTAATTTGCCCATTTCATCAGAACCATACCAATTGTCTATCCTTACCGCAAATTCTCTTAATGTTTGATCAGGTTCTTTTTTGAAACCTTTATTTTTTAATAACTTTAATACAAAATGAAACGCGTCTTGATAAGACTCTGCGTCTTTCCTTTTTATCAATCTTCTTTCTATCAAATAACTTCTTATTTGATTTCTCTTCCAATATGTTAATAGTATTCCAATCACGAGAATAACTACTAGAATAATAAAGTGAACGAGTTTAAACTCAAAAAACGGATTACCTTCTTCTGCCCCACTTGGACTAAACGCGTCTTCTACTTCCTCTGGAGTTTGTAAATCTTGTTCAGGCGGCGTTGGTGTCTCTACATCTGGTACCTCTATAGCATCATCTGTAGAAGTGTCCACCGAATAACTATTTGGTACGTTAAAGCCTTGAGTTGGTTCAAACGGTACCCAACCAACACCTTCAAAATATACTTCAACCCATGAATGGGCATTGGCATTGGTAATTTCGTATAAATCTTGACCTTCACTATTTACATTGTCTTCAACCTTTACCCCGCTTGAAAAACCTTTTACCCAACGAGCTGGGATATCAAGTGTTCTCAGCATGACTACCATGGAAGTCGAAAAGTTATCACAATATCCAACTTTTGTTTCAAATAAAAACTGATCAACGTAATCTTGATCCTCTGATGGCACAGCCACATCTTCAATTTGATACTCAAAGCCGTTTGCACTAAAGTAGCGTTCAATTGCTCGGACTTTGTCATATTGGTTATCGTAGCTATCCGTAATCTCTCTCGCTAAATCTCCTACTCTACTTGGAAGTGTCGCTGGGATTCGGGTATATTGTTCCATCAACTTTTCATCAGTTGGTTGTGCACTTTGGCGCATTAACTCAATCGGATATGATGGTTTGTCATAGGTAATCATATAATTAGATAAGATGATATTTTGATCATCTACAACAGTTAAGATTTCACCATTATCTTCGCGTAACTTTAATTGCACTTCCCCATCTGGAGCTATAACATTTTTAATTCCGTATGGATATAAGAGCTTTGATATATATGCTTTTTCATCAAATTCTAGTGTCATGCTCCGTTCTTCGGTTTCGACACGATCAGTAAAAGTTTCAAATTGAATATCCCAATCCACTTGTTCCAAATGGTCTATTTGTTCTGAATTAACCCAGCCTTTTCCAGTGTAATAATCCTTCGATTCTATACGGAAATAGTTATCCTCTTGCATATAAGCATTAAAGACAGGCGTATAATCCTGAACAAAAGAGCCGCCTAGTCGGGAATCATTTTCACCATATCCAACTTTCTGAATTAATCCTGCGCCTCCACTGCCATTTCCGTTTATTACACCCTCAAAGTAAGGAACCGGATCTGCCCATTGTGGTTCAAGTTTTGGTGCAGCGTAACCAACCATGGAAGAAAATAACACAACCGCTACAAGTGGTAAAATCCAAAGTGGTCTGGTATTTAAACGATAGGTTTGAATATTCTCGTTTTGAATTTCCTTTAACACATTAGCTAGCCCAAGTGCTAAAAATGCAATTACAAAGGTGCGGAATATTGCCCAGTCTGCATTATAAACGGTAAACGTATCTAATAATGTAATGTAAATAAACGTCAATACACTAAATATTAATACTCTTTTTACTTGGACAAACCAATAGTAAACTAAATAACTCATTAACCAAATAATGAATAAAAACATCAGTGTACGGAACATATTCGATAGATCAAACCATTGTCTTGCAAATAGTACCTGAATGTTATAAATCAATTCCGTATAAATTTCCTGAAACCACAATACACTCCAAAAACTATTCACAGAATACAATCCATTCAAGATGAAAAATATCCCGAATCCTTTTAATAAAATGGAAAGCCACCATTTAACTTGGAGCAACGTAATAAAGAAACAGAAAAACGCGTAAATGATAAAAACACCGATAAAAGTAGTATCTGTAACTTGGTCAACTGGATAGAGCCATTCTAAAAATAGTAACAGGCCAGCGAGATATAAGGTTGAGGTATAAATAAATGGGATTCTCGTTTTATTTACTTTATTCATCAGGCATTCACCTCAATTGGATCTACGACTAGGTCTTTTTCTGTTAATAGACTAACTCCAATCCCTTCATTCCGAAGCTCTTGAATGACCCGGTGTTCTTCCATCGAAATACGGTTCTCTGCTTGGATAAATATGATGAGTAGCTTCTTCTCTCGGAGCCTCATCTTCTGTAATGTTTCCCTTAACATTTCATCCAGATGAGTGATTGCTATTATGACATAATAGCTATTTGTAATCTTTTGCATTTCTTCTTTAAGCTTCCTAGCAAATTGAAATGTTGAACTAGGCTGTACTTGTGTTAAATGTTTTCGAATCAATTCCATTTTCATCGGGTCCTGTCTTACCGGGAAAAATACAGTGTCAGACCCAACCGAAAGAAAGCCAACCTGTGAAGCTTGTTTACGAATTGTCTCCATTAAAGAAATACTCATTTCTATGGTTGCTTCATAAGCTAACAGATTCATCCCATCGTAATAGCAGTTATCTAAAATAATCAGAGTATCTGTACTTCTTTCCTGTTCAAATTCTTTCGTCATCACATCATTTTTCTTAGCAGTTTGCTTCCAGTCAATCCAAGAGAACTTATCTCCAGGCATATATTCGCGAACTCCTGTTGCAACATTAGTATTCTTTAAATTCATCGCAAAGGAAGAAATCGATCCTTGCTCATAACTGTTCATCCTTTCCCTCATATGAAGCTCTCGTTCGATTGGATAAACAATCAGCTCACTCGTTACAGGATAAACAAACTCCTTTTTAATTAAGCCAAAAATATCACCAGTTCTTACACGAATTGCTGGTAATAAATGTACCCCTCTTGGAAGTTGCTCTAAATCGTAAGCAACGGTAAATTTACGCTTAAGCAAAGGGAAAATAATCTTTTTTACTTGGCGAGCTTTAAACAATTTATTTGGTTGGTCTAGATATTGAAATTTTGCATGCCTCAAGTCGATTCGATTAATCGTATCTGGAAAGACTTCCTCCACGATAATATAGTAAATTGGAAAGGGAATCTTCCTTTTAATCTCTAGCGACACAGTTATCCGGTCCCCCGTTGCAACAACATGTTTTACCATATTCCTCTCCACTTGCCACTTAGAAATCGGATAAAAAGCAAAACCAACGAGATAAAGAAATATTGGTAAAAAACTATAAAATAGAAACCAGCTAGTAAATCCTCCTTGAAACATGGCATAAGCATACAATACAGCAAATAATAGGAAGACAAATATTACATTACGTACTAAACGAAAAGCCCGTTTCATTACTTAAAAGTCCTTTCGAATAGGTACAAATGTTTGTTTGACTACACGCTCTACTATTTGTCTTGCTGTCATCCCATCATATTTCGCTTCCGAAGTTAATATAATACGATGAGGAAGGACGTAAGGAGCTAAATACTTCACATCATCAGGAAGAACAAAGTCTCTCCCCATGACATATGCATATGCTTTCGCAGCCTTCATTAAGCCAATTGATCCACGTGGACTTACCCCTAGAAAGATAGATTCATGATTTCTTGTTTCTCTTACTAGATTAACAATATATTGTTGAACATTTTTCTCTATATAAACATTGCGAACTTCTTCTTGTATTAATACTAATTCTTCTTTTGATATGACAGGTGAAATAGTTTCTATGGGGTGCTCTTTAGATGTTCTTTCTAGCATTTCTAACTCGTCTTTTAAAGATGGATAGCCCATCGTAAGTTTTAAAATGAAACGGTCTAACTGAGCTTCCGGTAGTGGGTATGTTCCTTCATATTCAATCGGATTCTGAGTGGCCATAACGAAAAAAGGTCTTTGAAGTGGAATGGTCTTCCCATCAACTGTTACACTTTTTTCTTCCATTCCTTCAAGTAATGCAGACTGTGTTTTAGGCGAAGTACGATTAATTTCATCTGCTAATACAATATTTCCTAAAATCGGCCCACCACGAAATTCAAATTCCATTTCTTTCGGATTATAGATGGATACACCGGTTACATCGGAAGGTAATAAATCTGGGGTAAATTGAATTCTTTTAAAATCGCAATCTAGTGATTTAGCTAATGTACGAACTAGCATTGTTTTCCCAACACCAGGAACATCTTCAAGTAATACATGCCCCTCTGCAAGTAAAGCCACTAAACTTAAAACAGCTACATCTTCTTTCCCAATCATTACTTTATTAATATTCTCGATGACTTTTCCTATTTTTTCGTTATATATTATTGTTTCCTGCATCTACTAACGCCCCTCTGCATAAAATACTGTACCCTTTAACTATACTAAAAATTAGTTCGTTAGTAAAAGGTTACTTAATATACATTATTTTCAAAAAATATCATTTATAAACTATTAATATTTGAGTAAATAATATGGCACTCTACCTATATACACCGTGGAAAACTTGTTTCAAACCTGATTTGTGGAAAGTAATAAGATTGAAATATAAAAGGACAGATCCTTTTATTCTTAAAGACCCGTCCTTATTTTTATATACGTGGCAATTTGCCTTTTTCACTTATTTCTTTCAAGAAAGGATTTTTGAAAATGTCTATCCAGAGTGATGTCTGTTCTAGTTGATATGCTAACTGTAAAAGACGATGTTCTTCACCTTTTGTTGCCATCACTTGTACACCCAGTGGTAAGCCTTGATCTGATAAATAAACAGGAACAGATATCGCTGGTTGACCGGTTAAGTTAGCCAGTTGGGTAAATGGTGTATACGTTAAACTTGGTAGGAACATTTCATATATGAGCTCCTGCTGACCTGTTTTATCAAGTTTCATAATACGCTCTCTAAGTTCCGCTTGTTTTTCTTCTGAGTGGGTAAGTTCCCCCACCTTTGGAGCCGTATAAGCGGTAGCTGGAGTAATAAAGAAATCATACTCACTATGAAGTTTAGCCATTTGTGCTGCAGCAACATCCCAAGAGGAAAGACTCTCAGAAAATACTGCAGCTGTAACAGACTTCCCAGCAACACTTAATAGCCAAGATTCAACCTCCATATCATCAGCCGTAAGCTCCCTTCCAAATGCCGCTTCCAGCTCTTGGACTAACGAAGCCATCTCTCCACTATTCATTAAATAATAATTCCGCATTAACTGAATACCGTCTACACCATTTTCCTTTTCTTCTACAATATGACCTTCACTCTCAAGCCATGAAACTACTTGCTTTACTGCTATTTTCGCATCCTCTGATACTGGTGTACCAACAGGTGAGTTAGTGGAAAAAGCAATTCGTAACGGCTTTTCAAAAGGCTTTGTCATCTCATCATGGAAGCTACCTGGGAAAAGTGGTGTTTGAAAAGCAGCCTCAGGTTGAACAATCTGTAGAATATCAAGTAATGAAGCACTATCTCTTACTGTTCTAGATAAAGCAAAGTCAATCGATGCCCCTTGCCACTGTCGACCGGCACCAGGCCCAACTGGAGTACGTCCCCTTGTTGGCTTTAACCCAAATAAACCGGAAAACGATGCAGGGATACGTATCGATCCTCCACCATCACTAGCACCAGCCATTGGGACAATCCCCGCAGCAATCGCAGCAGCCGTCCCACCACTAGATCCTCCAGGAGAATGCTCTATATTCCAAGGGTTTCTTGACGGACCATACAATACTGGTTCGGATATATTTTTCAGACCAAATTCCGGTGTATTTGTATGTCCTAAGAAGATAAATCCTGATTGCTGAAGCTTGTCCACTAAGTTCGAATTTTCTTTAGCGAAATTAGAACGCAAAAGTCGCGAACCTGAAGTAATCGGCTCTCCCTTTAACCTTTGCGATATATTTTTTAATAAAAATGGAACCCCATGGAACCCCGAGCCTTTTATATTAATATTCTCCACTTCTTGAAGTGCCTTTTCCTTCCGGTCATGAATAACTGCATTCAGTACGGGATTAACCTTTTCTAACTGCTCGTAGCTTAGCTTGACAAGCTCTTTTGCGGTTACTTCTTTTTTACGAACTAAATCTGCCATTTCCGTTGCATCTAAAGTTATATAGGTACGTAAATCCATGTTTTACACCTCGAATTTAATTGTTTCTACTAGTGTATCACCAAAATGAATAATATAAAATTTCGAGCATTCGAAGCAATATCGAGCTTGCTTTAGTTAAACCCCACCTTTTGAAAAGTAATAAAACAAAACAACCTTTCATAATATGTTACGAATGTACTGTCCAAAAAATAGTATCCGTTATTACCAAAAGTTTGGATTATACTTTTAATTTTTTATCAGCACTAAAAAGGAGGAAATCAGTTGTTCATACAGAAACGTTATATCTTTGTATATGTTATCCTTTTATTCCTTTCTGTCCTACTTGTTGCATGTGATGATAAAAAAGCAAACGAATCATCAGAAGGTGAAGATGCTCAAGAAGAAAATAATATACCAAAAGAGCCAATACCAGGAGGTTCGATTACCGGTGCGCTATACTCAGCACCTGCTGGAATGTTCAATCCTATTTTTCAAGACGATCCATATGAAGCAAATATCTTATCATTTACTCACGAAAGTCTAGTAAGTCAAAACAAAAGCATGGAATATGTCCCAAAGCTTGCCAAGAGTTGGGATCTAAACGAGGAGCAAACCAAACTGACCCTTCATCTTCAAGAAGGGGTAAAGTGGCATGATGGAGAAGAATTTACAGCAAATGATGTAGTATTTACGTATCAAGCAATCGCTGATCCCGATTACATAAACGCTGGTGGGATTCGAACTGCTTTTGTTAAACCTCTACTTGGTTATGAAGATTATGTTAATGGGGAAACTGATGAGTTTCAAGGAGTTATCGCAGAAGATGACTATACCGTAACGTTTACATTCGCAGAGCCGAACATAAATCCACTATATTTCGCAAGTTTTCCTATTATTCCTGAACACATATTTAAAGATATACCAATACCTGATATGCCTAGTGCAGAAGCATCCATATATCCAGAAAAGGTAATCGGTACTGGACCATTTAAATTTGTACGTATGGTGGAAGGTGAGGAATATACTTTAGAGCGCCATGATGACTACTGGCAAGGCACACCATACCTTGAACAAATTATCTGGAAAGTCGTTGCCAAACCAGTAATAACATCTTTATTAGAGAATGGCGAGATCGATTTTATCGGTGATCCTGATGGCATTACTCCAGATGATTATGAATCCGTTACAAAGTTAGAAAACATGAGTATTATTGAACAACCCGATTTCGGTTATCAACTACTAGGTTTTAAGCTTCATCATCAAACAAAAGAAGATGTGGAAAATGGAGTTCTTAATCCTGATAACTGGCAGCCTAACAAGAAATTATCTGACCCTAAAGTACGTCAGGCAATTGCTTATGGTATTAACCGTGAGAAACTAATTAAAGAAATATTAAACGGTCACGGGGAAATACTTAACTCACCGATTGCCAAACAATTCTGGGCATTTGATGATAGTGTGACAGAATCTTACCCATTTGCCCCAGAAAAAGCAAAAGATATATTAGAAGGATTAGGGTATGTCGATATAGATGATGATGGATTTCGTGAAGACCCAGATGGAGACAATTGGGTACTAAATTTCGATTATCCAACTGGAAATAAAATTCGCGAAAAAACCGCTCCATTAATAGTGGAAATGCTAGAAGAAATCGGAATTAAGGTTAAGCTTCGAGAGCCTAAAGAAATGTTTACGTTAATACAAGAATTAACGAACGATAACAACAATTTAGATTTGCATTTGTTAGGTTGGAATTTACCTAGTACAGACCCAGATCCATCTAGTCTGTGGGAAACTACAGCTTCGTATAATTTTTCACGTTGGAATAATCCGGAATCTGATGAATTATTAGACCAAGCACGCCAAACACCAGAGGCTTTTAAACAAGAGTACCGTGCAGATATGTATCGTAAGTGGCAAAAACTATACTCTGAAGACTTACCTGCCTTTATTCTTTATGCACAAAATAGCCTTTGGGCTTACAACAATAGATTGCAGGGTGTGCAACCATTGCCATTTTCTATGTATAACAATACCCATCTATGGTGGGTTTCAGAAATGAAATAAACATTTTTAAATATCGTTTTATTTTATGTTGCTGGTTAGTATCCTTTCTTTTCTCTCGACTATAAATACTAACCAGCTTTTTTTAGAAGCTTTTAAAATATCTCCCATGTCACAGGAGAACCTTTTTTAATATCGCGATTCACTCGCTTTCCTAATAAAATCGGAAAATATTTAGGAGATAAACCATGGCCCGGTCGGATTGCCTTTAAATTTTGTTCTGTTAATAGATCCCCTTCTTTTAAATCCTCCACAACATATAAGGATCTACGGAATTTCAAAGATGCTTGCTCCACATCTGTTGGGCCATAATGAACCTTTCCGAGAGATTCCCATGCCTTTTTAGTCTCAGACACTAGTACCTTTAGCTCATCTGGTTCCATGGAGAAGCTTGCATCTACACCACCGTCTTCCCTTGATAAGGTAAGATGCTTTTCAATAAGTACAGCACCTAAGGCAACACTTGCAACAGCTACTCCAACTCCCATCGTATGATCTGATAGTCCTACCTGGCATTGAAATAACTCTTTCATATGAGGAATTGTTTTTATATTTGTATGAATAGGTGAGGCCGGATAGGTACTGGTGCATTTTAATAGAATAATATCCTCACACCCCGCATCTTTAGCCGCGTTGACTGCTTCAAATATTTCTGCTGATGTACACATCCCTGTTGAAATAACCATTGGTTTTTTGGTTTCAGCTACCCTTCTTATTAACGGTAAATCGGTACATTCGAAGGAAGCAATTTTATAACAAGGTACATCAAGCGATTCAAGAAAATCGACTGCGGAGTTGTCAAAAGGGGTGCTGAAGGCTAAGATGCCTAACTCCTTACACCGATTAAATATAGCTTCATGCCATTCCCAAGGTGTGTAAGCTTCTTGATACAGATTATACAACGATTTGTTATCCCATATACTTGCTTCGTCACTTATTTTAAAGTCCTTTTCATTTAGATCTAATGTCATAGTATCAGGGGTATAGGTTTGTAGTTTAATAGCATGTGCACCTGCTTTTGCTGCTTCCTCAACGATTTGAATTGCTCTATCAATAGATTGATTATGATTACCGGAAATTTCCGCCACAATAAAAGGTGGATACCCTTTACCAACCAAATGATTCCCAAGCTTTATTGGACTCATATCATCCCTCCTTTTTGTACATTAATCTATACCTAATCTCTTTCCATTTTGATTGAAATAATGCCAATTGCAACACATCAATATAGTTATTTTCCTTCTTAATATGATCAACTAATCTTCCTTCATATTCAAAGCCTAACTTTTTATGGAACTTGAAACTAACCTCATTAGTTAATAAAACCTGTGCACAGACTTTATGCAAATCCATCTCATGAAAGGCTTTATTTAAAGCAAGTATACCCATTACAGTACCTGATCCTTTCGGTGCTTTCTCATCTCCTATATAAAGTCCCCATTCGCAGCGATTATGTTCTTTACTTATTTCTTGTAAGCTTACTACACCAATTGGTTTCCCTTTATAAGTTAATACATATACCTCTTTATCTGCGGTTTCTTTAATACTTTGAAACCAGCGAAGGTGATCCGCCCATGTAATATGATGATTGGAATACATTACATTTTTTACCCTGGGGGAATTCCGCCACTCTAACACTTGTTTTAGATCATCTTCCTTTATGACTCGTAGCTCATAATCTCTAATTTCTGACATCATCCTCTTCTCCTACTAGAAGTTTTACTACTGGATTCTCAGTAGTTAACATAAAATCATCTTTAAACAAACTAATTCTCTCTATCATTCGTTGAACAATCGATGGGTCGGTTAATAGTTTATTCAATACGACAGCTATTTGCTTTACTGTTACCTCTTCACCTTTCCCTAAATGATAGATAACACCAGACTGTAGCAGATGGTTAAGAACTTCGCGTTGATTATCAGCGGTTTCAATCGTGATGGAGGGTAGATCCATAGCAATTCTCTCCCAAGTCGTAACACCACCTGCCCCTATTGCTAAATCAGCCTTTAGCATCAAAGGAGCTAAAGAAGGAACTTGCGGGAAAAGCCTAATACCGTCGAGATGACCAAAATGCTCTAGAATAAGAGGTTTATCCGGATTGGAACTCCCTATCACAACGTCGTAAAGAATTTCCTTTTTCCTTACTATGGTAATTGCCTGAAGAACCTTCTTCGTCTCACCTGTAGGATCGCTTCCTCCAAATGAGATAAGTATCCTTTTTACAGTATGTGAGCGAGGTGGAGTTTGACTATGCCGATATACTTTATCTAGTAATAGATAGGAAGGACCTAATAATTGAACCGCCCGCTTAGGTAATAGTCCATCATAGCGGTTTTCCATATTTGCTACTAAGTTCTGATCGAGTAATAGCTCACAATCATGATTTCGATTGGCTAAATCGTCAATAACCATTATTTTCTTTACCCGTTGACGCATCCTTTGCTCCCAATGAAAATCCAGCCCGTAATGATCTACTACGAGCCAGTCAATCTCTTCCATATCCTTCATTCTCTCTATACACTGTGCTATATCTATCTCCCAATATCGCCTATACCAGTCTAACTGACTTAACTTTGAGTCTAATTTTGGTAGAACAATTACGGAAGAGGTGAACTCTTTCATCTCTTCCAGTATATTACCGGGTAAATTTCGACTAATAAAGGTTACTTTTACACTTCTTTCAAGTAATTCATTTGCTAATATTAGACATCTCTTTACATGACCCGTACCTAATTGACGTGATGCATCCACTCGAAATACGATATGCATTAACTATCCGTCCTTTTGTTTTACATCTTTATTTATCAACATCCAATCCGGATTATTTGCTAATAATTTGACTGCATCTTCCATTGTAAAAAGGGGATTACTTGGATATAACTCGGTAATAATCTTCTTAATAAGTTGAAAATCTTCTTTCGTATCGACCGTCCAGCGATAATTACTATAATCCGTATTATTTAAGACATTAAAAGTTGAGAAGTGATTTCGAATATATGGAGTGACATGCTCTCTATCTAATGGTGATTCAGCTTCAAAATTGGCTCTTTCCAGTGCATCCATTGAAAACACCTCCGTGTCCATACCTCTCGGAAAAGACCGTTTAATCGTATTCGAACAATAGGAAGTGCCTTCTTTTAAATAATCTATTATGACACGATCTATTATATTCGAATCTATAATTGGACAATCACCGGTTAGTCTAACTATTGTACTAGCAGAGAACTGCTTTGCAGCTTCATAGTATCTCCCTAGAACATCCGCTTCATCACCACGATAGTAAGGAATTGAATTAGCTTCACACCAATAGATAATAGCATCATCTTTTACATTATTACTTGTTGCAATAATCACTTGATCAAGAGCTTTTGACTGTTTCACACGTTCCACTTGATAGTCAATGATAGGCTTATCAAGTATTGGTTTTAATACTTTACCAGGCAATCTTGTTGAACCCATTCGAGCTTGAATGATCGCTAGAATCATTGTTACACCTCATAATAGGAAATGACTTTTTTTACAGCAGAAATGACATCCTCCACATCAGACGGATTCATTTTTGGAAATAGTGGTAGTGTAATAATGGTTTTATATATGGCTTCCGCGTGAGGACAAAGTCCTTTTTGATATCCAAGTTTTTGATAGTAAGGATGGAAATAAACAGGGATGTAGTGGACATTCACACCAATATTCTCTTCAATTAATGCTTTAAATATAGCTTGGCGGTTATCGCGTAGTTTGGACAAATCTAGTCTTATCACATACAAATGCCAGCTAGACTCTCTATCGTCATGAACTTTGGGTACAATTATTGGATTTAATGTTTGGAAGGCTTCTGTATAAGTAGTTGCAATTGCTTTTCGCTTTAGTAGAAAATCTTCTAATTTAGCTAGTTGACTAATGCCTAGTGCAGCTTGGATATCCGTCATTCGATAATTATATCCAAGCTCATGCATCTCGTAATACCATGGTTCATTATGATTCGTTAATAAGTGCTTATCTCTTGTAATTCCATGACTACGGAATAAGATTAGTTTCTCATAATAAGATTTGTCATTAGTTGTAATGATGCCACCCTCTCCAGTAGTTATATGCTTAACAGGGTGGAAGCTAAACATCGTCATATCAGCAATAGATCCTACCTTATCTCCATGATAGGTAGCACCAAGCGCATGAGCTGCATCTGCAATCACAACTAATCCATGTCCTTTTGCAATTCTCATAATCTCTTGATAATCAACCGGGTTACCAGTATAGTCTACGGGAATAATAGCTTTCGTCTTATGATTAATTTTTGTGGTTAGTTGTTCCGGGGATATTAAATAGGTTTCTGGATCAATATCAACAAACACTGGCTTTGCACCGCAATAAAGAATACAATTAGCTGTTGCGGCGAATGTTATAGGAGTAGTTAGCACCTCATCACCAGAAGTAATTCCTGCTGCAAAACAGGCAGCATGCAGAGCTGCTGTTCCATTAGAAAATGCTACCGCATAGTTGGTTCCAACGTAACCCGCAACCTTTCTTTCAAAAGCCGTAATATGCGGACCTGTGGTCAACCAATCTCCTTTTAAAACATGAATAACTGCTTGCATATCTGATTCATCAACCCATTGACTACCATAAGGTAAATACATGTCTCGTACTGGTTTCCCACCATAGATTGCTAATTTTTCACCTTTTGCCATCAAGTACACCTTTTTCTTCTAGGAATTCAAACGAATCCATTCCTCTGTTTTTTTTATTCCTTGTTCCAGCGTATAGGTTGGCTCCCAGCCTAATAGATCCTTTGCCTTTGAATAGTCGCATAACAATTTGGGTATCTCGCTTTGCGGATGAATATGGGGAACATATTTTATTTTCGTATGATCACTTTCTATCAGTTTCGCTAACTCTTCTATTGAAATATCTTTTCCAAGACCCGCATGAATCACTTCACCCTCTACACTTTCATTGTATCCAGCTTCTACAACAAATCGTGCACAGTCTTCCACATACAACAAATCCCTGGTTTGCTTCCCATCTCCATATATTTGTAAATCTTGATTAGCTAACTTTTTCTTAATGAATATCGAGACTACTCCTCCTTCTCCTGTGGTCTTTTGAAATGGTCCATACGTGTTAAATGGCCGCAGTATGGTTACTGGGAGATTATACGCATAATAGTATGATAGAACTAACTGTTCAGCTGCCAATTTAGAGCCTGCATAAGGGGAAGCTGGCTTTATAGGATCTATTTCTTGTATACCTTCTCCCCCTAATGCACGGTCATACACCATACAAGTACTCATGAAAATAAGTTTAACCTTTTGTTTTCGGCAGCACTCTAATAAATGAAAAGTACCTACCACATCATTATCGAAAGTTGTCCTTGGATGATCGATACTGTCCTGAACATTAATACTTGCTGCTAAATGATAACAAATGTCAAATGATTGCTTAAACACATCTTCCAATAGTGTTCGATCTTTTATATCTCCAATAATTAATCCCTGGTAATTCGGGAATTTCTCAAATTCTGTTAGGTTTTGTTTTCTACCGTTGGTTAGGTTATCCAACACCGTTATTTGATGTCCATCCTCCAGAAGACATTTTACTACCCATCTCCCGATAAATCCCGCTCCACCAGTAACTAGTACATTCACATTTTTCACCCTTTCTACATGGACACGATTTTCTATAAAAATTCCTTTACTTCGAAAATATTCTTAACGTATAAAGTTCCAAACCTGCATCTTTACAGTTGGACTCTTCTATTTGTTTCAAACCATATTGTTCAAAGACTTTACGATAATTTCGAGGGAATAATCGCCAGTTTTCTGCTTCTTCAGCTTCAATCGTAATGAGATACTTCCCCGTAACTCTAGCAATCTCTTCAAATACCCACTCACTGTCAGGGTGGATATGCTCAAGAACTGCCATAGTAAAGGTCAGATGATAATTAGATTCTGGAATGGTTTGTATGATTTCCTCTATTGGAGAGCAAATTATTTCTGCCTGTTTAGCCATTGCTGGATACGTTTTTTTTAATAATTTAACAGCTTCTTCGCTAATCTCAATCCCGGTCAGATTGTGATAGCCTTCTTGATATAAATGATTTAGATTTCTGCCAACATTACAGCCAATTTCCAAAATACTATCTGGTGATTTTGCGTATTTTTTTACATATTCCCCTAAAAATTCACTTCTCTTTTTAGGTTTAATATAGGTTTCTGGTTCACTTTTGTGCTTCCAATAATCATGAATATCGTTTAATGACTTTCTCTCCTGTTTACTCATGCTTCATCCTCCTATTATTCTTTCATTAATTTGTCTACGAGCTTCCTTAGCCTATTTCCAGATGAGAATTTCATCGGATATGCATGCTTTAGAAATTCCTGCTGACTTGCTACAATTTGTTCTCTTCTAATATTTGTCATATACTGTCGCACCTTGTCTGCTAATGCCTCTGGTTTTTTTTCAACAAATTCATAATCTGGTGAGAAATAACCTGTATTACCCTCAAAATTAGTTCCAAATATGAATACTGGTTTACCTAAGATCATTGCTTCTAAACCTACAGTAGAAGAATAAGTCGCTACAATATCTACATTATGCAGAATGTCGTAAAGCTTATACTTCGTGATTGATTTAACAAATGGGAATATTTCCGTTAAGGAATGTGACTTTTTAGTGGGATAATCCTTTAAAATAATATTCAAATCGGTATTACTGGATAATGCTTTAATAAAACGTTTCCAGCCTTTCAAATTTTTATTTCCACGGACGGCTATTAAAAGTGTCTTCTTTGAAGGATCAATACCTAATTGTTGATGGAACACTTCTCTACTTATTTTTGGTGGATGCCTCATTAAATCAAACCGTGGGTGACCAATAACCTCAATCGATCCATCTGGTGCCCCATTCTTGTAAAACCATTCCCGTTCATAAACCCCGTGCACAGCGTCCACCCTAGCAATTTTAGGCAGATACCCAATTTCACTAGAAATAATACCGTGTTGCATACATATTGTTGGAATGCCTTTCGTTTTTGCAACTATAACTAATACACGACTTTCCAAGTAATGAGTTGACGGAACAACTACACAAGCAACATTATTCTTCGTTAAAAAATTTTCTGCTTCTTCAAAACGATTAATTATCTTCGTAAGTTGCATAAAAAATACAGAGCGAAACTTGCTATTCGAATAGAGAATATGATTTTCATATCTTTGAAAAATCTTTTTGGCCATACTTTTAACCTTGCCTATAGATCCACTCGTATCAATAGTATATTTGTCAAAATAGTCAACAGGTATGGCAATTGCAGTTTGGTTAGCTGTTTTGGCATTTTTAATTTTCTTAAATACCAATCCTTTCATTTGTTGGGCTGGTTTCCCTTTCACTATTTGTTTAGAACTGTCCATAAGTGAAGGGGATGGGCCCTCACTTAACCGAATGATTGGGTAACCCTTAAAATTCATCGTAAAGGTTTGCATGGGCATTCTTAGGAGATTATAAACATCATGGAAGACTATTTTTCCTTTTTTCGGTTTTGAGCTTTTTTGTTCCATCGTATTTAGGTAACGATTAAATTCTTCCTGAATTTCACGGGAATCTGTAATGATATGTTTGCAATGATGAATAAAATCCTTTTTATAGAAATTTGGCTCTATTTCTCTAACTAAGCTTCGGAAATGACATAAATAAGGTAAGGAATATCCACGATAGGTTAGTTCTTTATAGTCATTTAAAAAATCAAGATACATAGACCAATAGTTTTTAGTGAAAGTATCCATTAATTCTCACAACCTTAACTAGATTAGTTTTTCACTTAATAATAACGACCGAAGCTTTTCCTTAGATAATGGGGTTTGGGAATGGGAGTTGTAATATGTTGCTTCTGCTTTGTTTACATTAGGATAACTAATCGTAGCACTTCTGGGTATGATAAACATATCCGATGTTTCCCATGCCTTCTTTGCCTCATCTTCTGTCATCAATTCTTCATACATTTTTTCCCCTATCCGCTTTCCAACCACCTGAATCTCTACATTATCTTTGTCTATTTGTTCACGTTGACATATTTCTTCTAGCACAACTTCAGCAAGTAAACCTATTCGAACAACTGGCATTTTTAACACAAATACTTCCCTACCCTTCGCCTCTTTCATTGCCTGAATGGTTAGTTTCGTCGCTTGGTCTAAAGTCATCATAAATCGTGTCATAGTAGGATCTGTAATGGTGATTTTACGTTCATTCAAAATGCTCTCTATAAATAATGGAATTACGGAACCTCTTGACCCCATTACATTTCCAAAGCGAACACAAGCAAAAGTCGTATCGATTAACCCACTTCTGTTTGCTTGAATAATTAAACGTTCGGCAATAAGCTTACTTGCCCCATATGCGTTAGTTGGAGAAATCGCTTTATCTGAACTAGTAAAAATTACTTTTTCTACTTGTTGACTAATTGCTGCTTGAATTACATTTTGCGTTCCTAGTATATTTGTCTTCACAGTCTCGAATGGGTTTGCTTCACTAAAGTCCACTCGTTTCATGGCAGCCAAATGGAATACTAAATCTACACTTCGCATGGCCTCATTAACGGTATCATAATCTCGAATGTCCCCGATAATATAGTGTAAAGTCTCCTCTTCTCCTAATTCCTGTTGTAAAAGCTGTTGTTTGTGCTCATCACGACTTAAAATAGTAATTCTTCTAGGCTTTTCGGGGAGAATAGTATTAATAATGCTCTTCCCAATAGTACCCGTTCCACCTATTACTAAAATATGCTTTTCTTTAAAATACATCTTGATTCATTCCTTCCCTCATATCGTTGTTGTCAGGAGGAGCTATACTTCTATATGTATATTAACTACAGGGTAATTGGTTAAAGACCGCTGCCTATTAAAGAATATATTATTTCATTCTGTGCTCTAAAGAATTAGGGGAGGGCTTGTACAGTTAAACTAATTCCTAATAAAAATCAAACTACGATTAGTAGGCTAAATCATCGATGAATGATTTAACCTACTAATCGTAGTTTGTATAATACATTTATAAGGCTTTTATTTTAAATAGGTTTTGCCCTATTGGTTCGATATCTAAATTACTATTGAGATTTTCTACCTGGTTTATCTTAAGAAAGAAATCTTGGATCTCTTGTTGGGTTAAAGAAAAACGCCGTTTACGTTTTTGCTTTGTCATAATCCCACGGTCTATAATAAGCTTTTGTCTTACTGGTATATCTTGAGCAGGTATTGCTATTTCATTACAATGGTGAATAATAATATCATATGCATACTCTCCCTCTTTCCATCTGCAATATGGTGCCATTACTTTTGGACTATTCACCCTACCCGTTTTTACGTTTAGTTCCTTCATTACTTTACTTACTTCATCTACAGTTCTCAGTCTTTCGCCTAATTGATTTGGCACTTCCTTTGATGTTGATTCTACTGGTAGATATGAAATAACCGGTTTATTTAAATAAAATCCCTCGATTGCGGAAGTACACCCATTATGAATAATAAGCTTCGTGGCAAGTAACCACTTAATTATATTTCCTTCATGAACCACCTTTACATTATTAGCTGTAGAAAAACTTTTCCGGTAAGATTGCATGTCCTCTCCCGGATGGGGCCGAATAATAAATGTTTCATTTGGAAATCGCTCGGAAAGGTCCTTAACTAAATCAATAAAATAGTAATAGAGTTGTTTAATAGATTTAAAATGTGGACTATCAACTTTACCTCTAGGGGTATTGTATAGCGAAAAACGAGTATTAATTAAGATGAATTCTTTATGTTTCTCCTTTAAGACTTGAACATCCGGTTCATAAAGTTGTCGGTATCTAGGTGTTAATAGATCAAATCGTGGGTTTCCTACTATATGGCATTTACTAGCTAAATCAGGATAAGCCTTCGAAATCACATCGTGTTGGAATTCACCCCAGCATAACTCTTTATCAATCAATTTCAACATATCTCTTTTCATTCGATCTTGAATATATCTATCCGCTTGTATAAGTAGTCCTTCTTCATCAAGCTCTACTATACGGTGACCGTTTTGACTTGCTCTTGTAATTACTCGTTTTCTAAAACCATGCGGATATCCTTTGGAAAAGAAAATTCCTTCTGGCAATTGGTCTGAAGCATTTTCTACCATGTAATGGTCTCCGATTACCACTAGGTAACCCTTTCTAGCCGCATGGTATGCTAATAACAGCTTCGCATCGAGCTCTCTTACTTTAACCTCGATCGGTAAATATAGCCAGCTCTTATATTCCCGCAATTTTTTCCAACCTTTCATTCATTATTTTTTTCTTTTAACTGCTGAATGATTTCCTCAAAGGCATGCTTATTTTCCGACATCAATCGATCGATGTCCAGACTCTCACTATTCGTTGCGCTTCCTTTTACAGAAGCCTGTTGATCTGATCGTAAAAATAAATACATCATAATCATGTCAATGGTATGGTTATCTAAAAATATGAAACTAGCGTTATTATTAATTTTTTGTTCTGTTTTTAACATCTGTTGCATCTGCTCTTGTAAATAACGGTCAACTAAGTGTTTAATCGTTAATTCTTGCTGTTCATCCATCTGTATCATCCTCCTTAGCTATTGTTCCTTTAATATGAATATCATTCAATGCATGTTGCCCTTCCTGTATCTCATCACCATATACGAACGCATTTACCCGGAAGGAATACGAAGAATGTGACTTCCATTTTAGTTGAAAGTTGGAAAAGGAGATCTCTTCACCTTTAGCTAGCTTTCCTATATCAACTGGTCTTAACCAATATTCATGTTTGACTTTTGAATCATTGAACCTTTCCCAAGCTTGCGTAACCCGATTCTTTCGTAGAGAATCTTGATATATGTACTTACCAGAAAAGTCAAACTCATTTTCCGATTCAACTCGGATACAGATAAAAGGGTTATTCAAAGCTTGTGTCCCTATGTTTTTAAGATGAAATGTCCCTATACAAAAATTATCGAAATCCCCAGAAGGAAAAATATTAAATGAGTGGGTAAAATAACTAATCACTTGTAAAGCATTATTAGATTTCATAGATTGTATGAGGGCATTGATCTCACGTATATATTTGTTATTTAGCTCTTTCCACTCTTCATATTTACGATTTTGGACCATTAGAAAGCACCTCCACAAAAAATAAAGAGAGGAAAACTCCTCTCTTTAAGCTTATGCTTCATTATGCCTCATTAGTACTGGAACGTTTAGCTGGACCAACATCTACAGAGCTAGGAAATACTACTGGGCATTGTGGTGGGATAGTAGGTGCAGGGCAAGGTGGGAATGGCAGAATATCCCTTGGCTGGCAGAACTCAGCAACAATTTCTAACGTTACATCAAAAGTAGATTGGATACTCTGACATAAACGGACATCAACTGTTACATCAAGGACGTCAATTCCTGTAGTTGTTCCTGCATCACATGCCGCTGTACAAACAAAACAAGATAAATCGGTAAAATCTACATCTATATCTGTGTCCTCAGGTGCGCAAAGAATCACTTGTTCACAGCGTGAGAATTCTACTGTCCCAACCTCAACAGTCACTCCACCTAATTCCGGTACTAAATCTACAAATATAGTTACATCGAAGGTTTTACGAATGTTAACTATTTGTAATGTAACTTCTGCACCGTCTACAACAAATTCTTGATCAACTCGATCTAAGATAACTACTGGGTCAACAGCAGCAGGTTCAACTGTACAAGTTACGGAATCGATGTCAATATCATCACACTCTAATTGAACACCAGTTATAGGGTTCACAGGTAATGGCAAGTCGTCAATAGCTAGATCAAAGTTTGCTTCGTTTACAATCCAGTCATATACTTTCTCCGTGTTAATACAGAGTAACTCCTGCCCTCCTGATAAGTTTCCTGACTTCATTAAGAATACACCTCCAAATTATTTCAATCTTTACACTGATAACCTATGTGAATGTATGTCAAATGGTTTGATTAAAAAGCGGAATTATCATGATATTTAGGAATATAGGTGCATATCATTTAATAGTTATACGATTATACATTCCTATTTTACAAGCATTTCAAAATCATGTGCTTTTGTAACCATTTAAATACATATAAATAAACTATTAATGTGCTGTGTAAAGGGTGACAATAATGTATCAATTTAAATTATATAATGTAACGGAAATTGAAAACTTAAAACAAAAACTGGAGGATTACGAACAAAAACGCATACCTATAAGCTCATATAAAAAAAGTAATAAATTTCCTGAGTTACATCAGGCTTTAAAAGAGTCAAAAGAAAAAAATATACAGTTAAAAGGGGAATTAAAACGGATGGAAACGCAATATGAGGAACAAATTAACCGTTATGAACAACAAGCTCAACATATCATTACCAAATTAGAATCAATTGATGATTCTATCAATCAATTAAAACAAGATATCTCCTTAATAAAAGGGGAGGTAAACAGCTTTCATTTACAGGAAGTAATTGGTAAACTGGACCAGGTTATTGAAAAAACCGATGATAACCTAGCAAAAATAAAAAATGATATAGAACTTCAAAATCAAGACTTCTCTCAAATCAGAGAGAGACTGACACCAAAAGAAGAACCAAAGTCTGTTTCAGCACAATCAGAATATCGTCGAGTGCAAAATATTCTTCATTCCATTACAACTAGCAAAGGAGCCCTAATACAAAGTAATAAAACAACTAGAAAAAAACCAGCACAGTCTAAAAATCCCAGCATAAATAGAATTCCTACCCGGCCAAATAGTAGAAATAACACATTATCTATAAGCCAAAGTAGAAAAAGTTTCGTTAATTCGCAGTATGAGTTGAACAAAAACATTATTAAGAAAAAGAATACACCATCTCCTGTACAAGAGCCAATAACAAAAGAGGAGACTCAGAAAATCATCACTCCAGAACCTATTAGTACCAATAAAGTAGTGAATACAGACTCCCTTCCTGCTACCCCAATCGAAAATAAATCAGAACCCAAAGTACCAGAAGTATCTAAAATGGAGAATGAAGCTTTAGCAAATCCAACTGAAAGTAAAGCAATAAATGCGACACAACAAGTAATGAGCCACGATAAAACGAAAGAATCACCTAACCATCCAAAAGAACAAACAGAAATAAATGCTACGAGTAAACGCTCTTCCTTTTTCTCCTTCTTTAAGTCAAAATAATATGAACCAAACAGAAATTGTAATCCCTAAAGGTCTTTATAGTAAATTATTAAACACCTGTCGCTCGGAGTTACCTTACGAAGCATGTGGATTATTAGCCGGTACATCTAACCAAATCAAATCACTCTGGCCAATGAAAAATGAGTTGAGATCAACAAATCGATTTTTTGTGAGTAAATATGTTGTGGAAGACACAATGAAAAAAATTAACAGCCTGAAACAGGAAATCTTCGCAATTTATCACACTCACCCTAATACAGCAGCCATACCATCTACTATTGATATCATGAATCACCATGATGAGAGTGTGGATATGGTTATCATTTCTTTTAAGTATCATGTACCTATGATGAAATGGTACACCATAGATGATTCATCCTATCGGGAACGCCCTTTTTTAATAATATAGAATTATTCGTCCATTCCTTCTTAACAGAGTAGAAATAAATTATAGTAAACAGAGAAAGGAGTGCGAATAAGATGAAGGCTACAAATATAGAAAGACCTAGGAGGATCAAAGAAGTACAATATTCTAAACTCATCCTTAATACTAGTCAACGGAGAACCCTAAAAGGCATTTCAATCAAAAGAAAGAGCTGTGGCTGCAGCTGGAAACAGTACAGATCATAGGTAAAGTAACATCCCTTCATTTTTTAAAGCGATATCTACAATTCTACTACTTACATCGCTTAAGCACCCGGAATACACCTGGATACACTTCCTATTTTCCTATAAAAGTTAGAAAGAGACTGTAAACATTCGGATAAAGAATGTTACAGTCTCTCTTTTTATACTAACTTCTGACGACAAATTTGAACAGAAGTTAGCTCCATTTAATTTATTCCCACAGTTTGAACAGAGGTTTCGCCATGACCAGTTGATTGGAGATTTGCTCTGCAGGTTGTGCTTGCTGACCACTTTGACTTTGTTGCTGATTTTGATTATTTGATAGATTAATATTTTTCATCATCTTATTTGCCATGTGGGTTCATAGTTTTTTCGTTATATAGTGAGATAAGATACACAAGTTTTAGAGGAAACTTATAGTTCAAACCTTTTGCACAAGAGTTGAACTGCTTTTTCACCATTTTCAATATCTACAACATAGGAAATACTGATTTCTGATGTCGTGACTTGATAAAATGGAGTATTTGATTCAATTAATGTGCGAAATACTTTCGAAGCAACACCCGTCATGTCACGCATCCCTGAACCAATAACGGATACTTTAGCAAATCGGTTTTCTATTTTGAAATAGAGTTCAGGGTATTCTTCTTTTAGATTGAAGAAGATTTTCTGGATTTGGTATTCTTCCGTGTCCTTCATCGTAAATGATAATTGTAACCCTTCGTTATTCGTAATCTGTGAAATCATATCGACATTAATTTCCTCTTGCTCCAAATGAATAAATAATTTATCAAGTAGGTGTGTATCATTTTCAGGATAATTCAATGTCACATGAATCATATCCGGATCAATCGCAACACCTGTGATTGCTTTTTTCTCTATCATTTCAACAGTAGCCATAACCCAAGTTCCTTTCTCCTCTGATAGTGTTTTAGCTAAATAAATAGGAATATTGAAATTCTTTGCAATTTCTACGCTTCGAGATACGAGAACTCCTGACCCCAGCGCACTCATCTCCATCATTTCCTCATATGAAACAACTTGGAGGCGTTTTGCATCAGGATAGATTCGTGGGTCAGTACTATAAACCCCAGCAACATCTGTATAAATTTCGCATGGGCATTGGATTGCTGCTGCAAGTGCTACAGCTGTCGTATCAGAGCCTCCACGGCCAAGTGTTGTTATTTCATTGTCCGTATTAAATCCTTGGAAACCTGCTACGATAAGAACATCATATGTATCGAAAAGTTGTTCAAAAAGCTTTGTATTTATCCTTGAAATCTTGCTCTTTAAATGATGGCCAACCGTTTCGATACCAGCTTGATAACCTGTAAGAGGCTTAGATTTTACTCCAAGATCATTCAGAATAATAGATAGATAGGAGATAGTCTGCTGCTCACCGGTTGTCAGGAGGACAGCCAAATCCTGTTCGTTAGGTGATTGGGTAATCGAGCTCACCTGTCGCAATAGTTCATCTGTTGTTTTCCCCATAGCACTAACAACAACTACTAGCTGTTCCCCCTGTCTTACACGACCCTTCAAGTAGTCTGCAATATCCTTAATTTTCTCTAAACTGCCTACACTCGTGCCGCCAAATTTAAGTACATTTCTTTTCATAATCTTCCTTCTTTCTACGGATGATGCGACTTGCTAGATGGGCCAGAAATTAGGAATAGGATTATCCCAACCATAAAAAAACAAGCCGAGTATTCCGACTTGTTTCAAGATCTGTCCTATATACAAGTGGAAGCACTCCATTATTATTAGAAAAACTCTCATTCGCTTGCCTTTTGGCGAATGTATTAGTTTTTCTTATGCAGACGGGAAAGATTATTATACTTTCCTACCTGCCAAAGAATAATGACAGACTGCATACTCTTAATATACAATCCAACAAAGTCCTATCTGCAAACAGAACTTTATTTCGGCAAAGGCCCCTTTCGCTTACTACAATTTGCAGATTTACATAGTAAGTTACTGATGACATTTGCACCTCATCCAGTGATTATTTAATTAATATTGTAAGTATATGAAAATTTCTTGGAATTGTAAACCCAATAGATTAGGAGTTTATCCGAATTATTAATGCAAAACACTTAAATAATAGTCTATTCCTCAATGTCCATCCCCTTTCCCACTAGTTTTGTAACAAAAAAAGCATTGCTTCCTATGAAGCAATACTTTTTGAAATTATTACCGGTGATATTCCAATGGTCCACCTGGTCCAAGTGGTAGTCCAAACAGCATCCAGATAATAAGCATTATCGTCCAGCTAATTAGGAAGAATATAGAATATGGAACCATCGTGGAGATTAACGTACCAATACCCATCTTTTTATCATATTTCTGTGCAAATGCAATAATTATTGCAAAATACGTCATCAATGGTGAAATGATATTTGTAGAAGAGTCTGCAATACGATATGCCATTTGTGTTAGCTCTGGTGAATACCCAAGCCGCATCATAATCGGTACAAATACCGGAGCCATCATCGCCCATTTTGCAGAAGCACTTCCAATAAACAAGTTAATAAATGCTGTAATTAAGATAAATAGAATAATTAGCGGAATACCAGTTAAATTAACACTCCCTAGAAAATCCGCTCCATAAACACCTAGAACTAGGCCGATATTGGTTTCATTAAAATATGCTACAAACTGTCCAGCAGTAAATGCCAAAACAATAAATGTTCCCATAGATGCCATGGTATCTGACATTTGGCTAGCAACATCCTTATCACTTCGAATGGATTTCGTAACTATTCCATACGTTAGACCAGGAATAAAGAATAATATAGCGATAATCGGTACTAATGAACTCATAAATGGCGATTGAATGATTTGCGCCATTGCATCACCTTCTGTACCGCGCATCGGAGAGTTTGGTAGAACGACAAGTAACAACGCCAGAACAAGACTGATTGCTACTGTAATACCAGACCAGATTAGACCTTTTTTCTCAATAGCTTGAAGACCTTCTAATTCTTCTTTTTGATCACCTTTATATGTGCCAAGTCGGGGTTCTACAATGCGTTCTGTTACCCAGGCACCGACAATTGTTAATACGAATACCGAAACAGAAATAAACAACCAGTTCATTGCGATGTTCATTGTCTCGGCATATGCTGGGTCAATAATCGCAGCCGCTGCAATAGTCAGCTCCCCTAACATCGCATCCGTACCAGAAAGTAATAGGTTAGCACTAAATCCTCCGGAAACACCAGCAAACGCTGCTGCAAGACCAGCTAGCGGATGCCTGCCAATTGCAGCAAAAATTAGTGCTCCTAGTGGTGGTAAAACAACATACCCTGCATCTGATGCCACACTAGACATAATACCAGCAAAGACTAACCCTAACGTAATAAATCTATTAGGTACAGACAATACAAAACCTCTAAGAAGTGCGCTTATGAGCCCGGTACGTTCCGCTACTCCTATCCCTAACATCGTCAACAGGACAACGCCAAGTGGAGCAAAGCCGATAAAGTTATCTGTCATGCTTGTGAAAATATATTGAATCCCCTCTGCACTTAAAAGGTTTTTGATTTCTACTGTTGTTCCTTCTTCACCAGGGTGTTCAACACTAATGTTTAATGGTTGTAAAGCTGCCGAAAGTAGGATAACAAATAGAGCCAAAATCGCAAACAATGTTGCCGGATGAGGCAGTTTATTCCCAACTAGTTCAATCCTATCTAAAGAGCTTTGAAATAGCCCCTTTCTTCTTTTTGCCATAAAAATAGTCCTCCTATAAGTGAAATCTGTTGTTGTAAATTAAACTAATTTATGAAAATTCAGATTAATAAGAAAAAGGAATGCATTATGCCTTTATACTTCATAAATTTAACCCCAATAATTTACTGGGACAAAGAACATAATAACAATTTCTTCCCTACATATCAAATTAATATTGAGGAAATTAATACAATTAACTTTATTCAACTCCCTTTGCTCAAAGGGGCTACAATCCTATTTGAAAAAATTCTAAAAAAATGTTGAAATAAGATACTAGATGATATATTATAACAACTAATTATTATATGTACAGATTACAAAAGCAACGATAAGGACATGAGTTACTTTTACAGTATACAGAGAGGGAAGGATTTTGCTGGAACCTTCCTTACTTATGGAAGTAACTTACCACCTTGGAGCTGTGTTGGGGAACTAAAGTATCCAATACCGTTTGCTGCGTTAAAGCATTGGAGCCATAAAGTTACAACTTATGGGAAGTTGGGTGGAACCACGGGTAAACATACTCGTCCCTTTATAGGGATTAGTGTGTTTTTTTATTTTCAAATAGGAAAAAATCTCAGAAAGGAACTTATATATCTTTCTATATCAATATCTCACTAAGCCTGCGGGTATATTGTAATCTTTCTTTAAACGGAGGGGAAAAAATGAAAAATTTAGTACTGAAGTGGAACAAAGTAAGTCTTGTCAAACGGATTCTTTTAGGTATCGTTGTTGGTATTATACTAGCATTAACCATTCCCGATTCTGCAAGTGGAATCATTATTTTTGGTGATTTATTTGTAGGTGCCTTAAAGGCTGTTGCACCGATATTAGTCTTTTTCCTAGTTATGCATGCCATCTCGAAACATAAAAAAGGAAATAAGACAAACATGAAATCTATTATTGTCTTATACGCCGTAGGTACATTGTTAGCCGGATTAGCAGGAGTTATAGCAAGCTTTCTTTTTCCCGTTACGCTGTCCCTTACATCTAGTGCCGAAGATTTGACTCCGCCTAGTGGCATTTTAGAAGTTATTGAAACATTACTATATAACATTGTTGATAACCCGGTAAATGCGCTAATAAATGCAAACTATATTGGTATACTAGTTTGGGCGATTTTGCTAGGAATTGCATTAAGAAGTGCATCCGACTCTACTAAAAATGTGCTGGAAAGTTTCTCGAATGCTATTTCGACCGTTGTGAAATGGGTCATTAATTTAGCACCACTTGGAATCATGGGACTTGTCTATGCCGCTATTGTTTCTAGTGGGCTATCAGCATTACTAGACTACGGAAAACTGCTAGCAGTTCTATTAGGATGTATGATTTTCGTTGCTCTAGTTATTAATCCACTAATTGTGTTTATAAACATACGTAAAAACCCATATCCACTTGTCTTCACCTGCCTAAAGGAAAGTGGTATTACAGCATTCTTCACGCGTAGTTCGGCTGCAAATATTCCAGTTAATATGAAGTTATCTGAAAGGCTAAATTTAGATAAAAATACGTATTCGTTATCGATTCCATTAGGAGCTACCATTAATATGGCCGGAGCAGCTGTTACGATTTCCGTATTAACACTAGCAGCAGTCCATACCCTGAACATCGAAGTGGATATATTTACAGCAGTTATTCTGATTGTCCTATCGGCTATTTCCGCTTCTGGTGCTTCTGGTGTTGCTGGTGGATCTTTATTACTCATTCCCCTTGCATGTAGCTTGTTCGGAATATCAAATGATGTTGCCATGCAAGTCGTCGCTGTCGGTTTTATTATTGGTGTTTTACAGGACTCTTGTGAAACTGCATTGAATTCATCTACTGATGTACTCTTTACTGCTACAGCGGAGTTTGCTAAAAAGCGTAAAGAAGGCGTTGAAATTGCAACAGACCCAGGTAAAGTAGTATAAAATAGAAGTTCACTTTTCTACTGTTAATAATAGCTGTCTTTAGGTATAACCTATAAGACAGCTTTTTTGTCCTGTTTCAAGCTAATATAAGAAACAAAAGTAATGGCCCTTCCTAACTCAATGTGACAATTTACATCATGAATAGCCAGAATTTTCTATTGACTAAACGTTCATTCAATAATAAAATGACTATATAATTGGAATGGAGGGTTTGCAATGGATTTGTATTATGAGGTAAAGGGCGAAGGAAATCCTGTTGTACTTCTTCACAGTGGAGGTGTAGATTTACGAGAATGGACTTATATTACACCACTTCTAGCCGAGCACTATAAGGTCGTTACTTTTGATGCACGTGGAATTGGGAAATCACCTTCCCCTTTGAATCAAGTTAATTATGTGGAAGACTTACTATCGATTCTTAATCATTTAAAATTAGATAAAGCAACTCTTATCGGTCACTCTATAGGCGGGCAGATTGCTACTGAATTTGCTCTTAATTATCCTGAGAGGGTAAAGAAACTAGTTTTAATTGGCCCTTCTTTATCAGGCTTTCAATATTCAAAGGATTATAATACTTTTATGAATACTATTAATCATGCAGCCCCAGATTTAGAAAAGATGTTAGAGCTATCACTTAATGGTTCTTTGTATAAAATTGTTATGACAAGTATTAATCGGGAATTAATGGTAGAAATGCATCGCCTTTACTTTGAACGTATATTAACATGGCCGGCTTTTGAAATGGTTTGGCCACAACCAACCGCTATCGATAGATTAGAGGATTTATCGATAGAAACACTCTTTATTATTGGTAAGGAGGACTTCCTAGATAATCATCGTGTAGGAGAATGTTTTAAACGAGCTCCAAAAGTTAATTTCGTTGAAATCCCTGATGCAGACCACATGCTACCATTAACACACACGGAAGAATTACATCACCACATTATAAATTTTTTAAAGGAATGAATTTAGATGCCACGAACTCAGGAAGAGAATGATAGAATCCGTAAATTAGCTAAAGAGAATATTCATAAAGCAGCTATGAAATTATTCATAAAAAAGGGGTACCATGCGACTTCTATTAGTGATATATCTGAAGAAGCAGAGATATCAAGAGGCTTGTTATATAATTATTACAAAGGTAAAGAAGAACTACTGGCATCAATGGTAGAGGTTAGAATTAGCCAGATTATGGAGGTAATGAAAAGTGCGACCGAATATGCTACACCCTCGGAAAAGCTTAGTTATATAATAAATCAAGCAATTGATAGTGTTTATCAAGATCCAAAGGTGTATCGATTCTATCTAAATCTCCAAACACAACCAGAAGACGATCATGAGCTCAACAAATATAGTAAATGGTTAATTGATGAGAACGCTAGACAATTCGATTTGCAGTGCAAAATATTTGAAAATCTAGGGGTAGAAGAACCTCGTAAACGATCGTTATACTTTTCATCAACCCTACAAGGAATCATGTTAATGATATCGACTTATCCGGAGCAGTTCCCTATTGAAGAAGTTAAAAAACAGATGATTAATGAATTTTGTACCTAGAATATCAAATAATTGATATTGTGAATAGACAGGTCCTTTAGTGAAAACTTAGGGCTTGTCTATTTTATTTTGGTTATTCATTCCTAATGCAGGATTAACCATACTCTTTTATTAATAAAAATATCTCTAAAATAAGGAATGGATATTAAAATATTTCGTGAAATGACGATAAATGAAGTAGGACGAGTTGTTCGTCATCTACGTTTATAAGTGCCATTATAAACTAATGACGAAATGCAACTTCTTCACAGAATTTTTTTAAAAGGAAGTGTTTCAAACGATGGCAGATGGAACTTATACAATGAAAGTAAACCCTGCAAAGAAAACAATCGAAATGACAGTGAGTGGAACTTTCACTCCTGAAAAAGCACAACAATTTATTGATGATTATCAAAGTAAGGTAGCATCAATAAATGCAAGTGAATTCGTTTTAGAGTTTGATTGCAGAGATTTGGATGTCGTAACAAAAGCAATGATACCTACTTTAGAAAACTGTTTACAACTTTACAAGTCTTCTGGATTTAAGAAAGTAGAAGTAGGGATTAGTAAAAGTGCTATTATTTCCATGCAGTTAAAACGCTTGGCAAATAATGTAGGGTTAACCAATTTTGAAGTAATCCAAAAATATTAATCTTCACACAAAGGTACGGAGCTGTCACAGGGTCCTGCCTTTTTTGTTTAAAATAACAAGAACAATCATTAGAATACAAATTTATCATTCGAGAGGACTATAACGAAAATGACTAACATTAAGATTAAGGCAGTGGATGTTTACCATGCAAAAAAACAAGTTGACAATGAAGTTTATCTTGAACACTTTCAGAAACAAGGAAAAGACATAACCAATTTCTTAAACATTATGGGTAGAAAAAAGCGCTATGTTATTGATAATCTTGAAGAAAACACCAATACGATGGCGATTGAAGCAACTAATCGTGTGTTAAATAAAGCGGGGTTAGAGGGCAAGGATATCGATATGATTGTTTTTTCTAGCCAAGTACCTGAAATGACTGTTCCGACCAACGCTATGTTTGTTCATCATGCTATTCATGCTCGAAAAGATACTGTTATCTTTGATATGAATGCAAATTGTGCTGGTATGACTATAGGTGTAGAACAAGCTTCACGATATATGAAATCAAATCCACATGTTAATACCGCACTTGTCATAGGATCTGATTATCTATCATTAGTTGCTGACCCAAATGATGCCATGACATACGCTAACTTCGGGGATGCCTCTGCAGCAATTATTTTAGAAAAAACAGAAGAGGATACAGGCTTTATCGATGCAATGTTTGAAGTAGATTCAAGCAACCGAAACAACATTTTATATCCAGCAAAAGGATTATCTCAAGCAATTAAAGCTGGTGAAAGCGCAGATTCCATGCTTTGGCTTCCATTTGATGGAGCGATGTCACTTCCTTATACATATGAAATGTTTGAAGCCATTCTAAAAAGAAATCAACTTACAATAGATGATGTAGATGTGTTCTGCTTATCCCAGTTTGCTAAGGTAAACATTGATAAGATTCAAGAACATTTTGATATTACGGATGAAAAAATCATTTATGTAGGTGACGAGTATGGATACACTGGTACAAGCAGTCCATTCATTGCCCTTCATGAAGGAATTGAATCAGGTAGAATTAAGCGTGGAGATTTAGTGTTATTCTGGACGATTGGTGGAGGGCATGAGTTTATTACAATGTTGTATAGGTATTAAGTAAATATATATTTACGAAGCTATTTATGTTTATGAACTGTTGGCTGATAAAAAGCCATAGTTGAATAAAAAAACTATAATTTCTAACCATTCGTTGTCTTTCGGCAAATCCAAGGCTACCAATGGTTAGAAATTATTTTTATATCGTAATCTTTATTGCCGACCTTAAAATAGCAACTAAACATCTTGATATGTTAGAATAAGCTAAATTAAACATATCATAATGAAAAGAGGTGAAAATATGTTTGATAAAATTAAAAAACAATTAAAGAATATTGCACGGGGAAGCAGTGCTAGAAGACACCGTTATTACGGCGGGAGTAGTGGGCACAGAAAACATGGTTACCATCACCATAGCGGTAGTAGCAAACGTCATAAATATAATCCAATGAGCGGTAGTAAACGTTATAAACGTAAAAGCTGGGGAAGCAGCAGTTAAACTCGCTTTCTAGATAGCTTCCACTGCTACAGAAAGATCTTGTAAAATTGTCTCAATTGTAGAATATGGTTCATCTATTCTAAGAAGTTTCTTCAATAAAAAGACAGTTTCCTTGTTTAATGAAAGTTCTTCTGTCCATGGAAGAGCTTTTTTTGTTTTCGAAGGATACGTTGTATAAAGCAAATATAACAGGATATCTCCTACATCATAATAATCTTGAAGCCTCCACTCCCTTTTTATCTGAGATTGATTAGGTGTCGCTTGCTTCGCCAAACCAAAGTCAATTAAATAAGGCTCATGGTCTTGTAATAAAATGTTTGGTATCCGTAAATCAAGATGGTAAATATCCTTTTGATGAAGGTAATCAACAAATTTAATTAATTCAGCAATAAATAGTAATGATTCTTTCTCATTAAACGTCTTCTTATTTAGAAAAATTTCATCCTCCAAGTTTATCCCATCGATATGACCCATTACATAAAAATAATGACCGTTTTCCGAAAAGGAATCATAAAGCCTTGGCATGCGCTTATGTTCTAGTTTCCCCATAATCAATATCTCTTTATGAAATAGTTTAATTTCATTCTTATTTTTGCTCTTACTTGGTCTTAGTTGCTTGATTACTTTAGTTTCTTTCGTATGCAAATCAATACAAACATAAACCATTCCAAAACTTCCAGTTCCAATCATATCGATAATCTGGTAGCGATCTTTTAATATTTCTTCTGCTTGAATAGGTTTATCAACAATAAACTGATAGATCTTTCGAATGGGACGTAGCATAGGTTACTCCTTTATATTCTCATCATTAAGTTTATCGAAAATAGATTTCCAATAACTAATTTCTATTAATTGAGGCTCCGCAATGTTTTGCTTCCCCTAGTACCATCTCTAATCACGATAACTTAATTTTATTATAAAATATATTTCACTATCTCAGTAAATAAATATAATGTAACAAAAAACCGGTATAAATAGCCAGTCCAATCACCTATTCCTTTAGTAGTAAGAATTATATAATTCCCATCATTTTTGATTCATAAGTTGTATATACCCGTTGCAATTCTTTTTCTATAATCAAGTTATGATAGCGTTTTCATCCGAGTCCATAACTTCTAATAAAAATTCAGTTAAGGAGGAGAAACATGCTACGTAAACTAGTCTATACAATGTTATCAATTGCTTTATTCACCATGATGTTATTTAGTACTGAAACGACATCAATAGCGAAGTTCGATCATTTTAATGGCCCAGAGATGGAAAAGCAAAATAACAAGAAAACATCATTAAAGCCCCACCCGGAATTTTCTTGGGGAACCCCTGCACCATCTTCACCTGTTCTGCATCCCGGTTCCATAAAAGGTGCTGGCATGATGGCGGAACCGTTATCGAATATTGATTCGATGATGGAAACTATGATTGAAGATGGGTTATTCCCTGGTGCAGTAACTTTCGTTGCTCGTGGTGGACATATTGTTCAGCATGAAGCATATGGACATGCTTATCTTTATGAAGATGATAATTTTACCGAAGCTGAAAACCAAATAGAAATGAAGAAAGACACGATTTTCGATCTTGCTTCCATTAGTAAGATTTTCACAACCACTGCAGCAATGAAGCTATATGAAGATGGCTATTTTCAGCTTGATGATTCTGTTGCACAACACCTTCCCGAATTCGCAACGAATGGGAAGGAAGATGTGACAATTCGTCAACTAATGACCCATACATCCGGTTTTCCACCGAGCGCTCCTGTCTATGATGTAGAAGGTGACCGTGAAGATCGCCACCAGTATGTACTCCAATATCCACTCACCAATGAACCTGGAACCGTTTATACCTATAGCGATTTAAATATGATAACGTTAGGAATTTTAATTGAGCGATTATCTGGTCAAAGACTAGATCACTATGTGGAGGAAAACATTACAGATCCTCTCAACATGAACGATACGATGTATAATCCACCAGAATCATTAAGACACCGAATTGCAGCAACAGAGTATATGCCATGGACAGATAGAGGGATTGTATGGGGACAAGTTCACGATGAAAAGGCGTGGGCTCTTGATGGTGTTGCAGGTCATGCTGGTGTCTTCTCTACCGCCTATGACTTAGCCATTCTTGCCCATATGTTCCTTAATGAAGGTAGCTATGGCGGAAAACAGATATTAAAGCCAGAAACGGTTGCTTTACTAGTAGAAAACCAAATACCAGAGTTCCCTGGAGATGATCATGGTCTAGGATGGGAACTATCCCAAATGTGGTATATGGAAGGGCTAACAGAAGCATCCTCGCTAGGACATACTGGATACACTGGAACATCGATCGTAATCAACCAAAACAATGACACTATCGCTATATTGCTAACGAATCGTGTTCATCCAACCCGAAATACAGTTTCCACGAATCCAGCCAGACGTAAATTTGCTGAACTAGTTGCAGATGCAATTCCTGTTACGATACCGAATAAAAAAGAAGGAGCATGGTTCGCAGGATATGGTGACCTTTTAGATCGGACTTTAACTGCTGAAGTGAATTTAGATACAGATGCAATCCTTTCATTTGATACATGGTATCGAACAGAACAAGATTATGACTTAGGATTCGTAGAAATATCAAATGACGGAGAAAATTGGACGCAGCTTACGGAACCATTCACAGGCACAAGTATTGACTGGTTATCTAATGAAGTAACGATTCCAGCTGGGACCACGCATATCCGTTTCCGCTATGATACAGACACGTATTATCATGGACGTGGGTGGTATGTTGCGAATCTGAAGTTGACGGATTCTGCTGACACAGAAATTCCGTTAAATCTAATCAGCGACGGCTGGACAAAACGTAACTATTAAAGATTCTCCTGATATGCTAGTTATTTTTAACAATTTGTAAAAAAAGTGTATCACTGTATTTTACAGAAAAAATAAGGAGGCTTCTTAAAGTTTAACCAACTTAAATGAAGCCTCCTTTCACCATCTATGTTAGGATTTTACTCTCACCACAACTAAAATCCATCGTTCTTATAGGGTTGTGAGCTTATTACATTATGCCGTCCCCCGTTTCGTATATTTCACATCTCACATTGTGCTAATATCAATTACAAATCGATACTTTACAACTGAAATGTGTCTCTCCATTTCACCTAGGAAACCATTAGTTTTTAAACCAATAAATAGATCCCATTTTCTCCCCTTTCTATTTCTCACTACTTTTTTAAAAATTTAGTAATGTATGGACTTACTTGGTTATAAACATTCATCACTTGCTTTCCAGTTGTCATAATTTTTTCTAAATCAATATTCCCCTCAGTATTTTGAAAACTAGATAATAAATTGGGGTTAACAGAACTCTGTCTTATTTGTTTGCGTTTTTCTGGAAGTATTGGAATCGGTCTTCTGGATGGTCTGTTAGTATTCATCTTTTATCACCTCCTGTACAGTTTAATTTGTTGTTATATAGTATTCTGGGCTGGAAAAATCCGGAAAGGTAAATGGCTATATATCGTTCGTTTTATTCAAAATGAGAATCTGCAATATTTATATATCCCAAACATAATATAAAGAAAATATCCTTTCATTAAGGAGGAGACGAAGTGAGTGTAATCGCAACAGACAAGTGGCTTCAAGCTGATTATGATAATCCAATTCTGCTCTGCAGTAGGATAACGAAATATTTTAATAACGTTTCTGCTCACGAATTATATCAACACTTGAAATTACATGGGATGTATCAACCCACTCCTCATGGAAAAGTACAAGTAGAAACATTACTAGAGAATGATGTATGGAATACGTTAAATAAGGAATTTCAATTACTTCAACAAGAATGGGATGGCCCCGATATCCCAATTTATATATTTCCATCTGACTCGACAAATGATGAATTAAAGGAAATCTTTCAAGGTAAATCTGGATTGTCCTTTAAGGATAAACTGTTTTTATTTGTCTCGGAAGGTAACACAGAAAAGGAATTACAAGCACTATTTACACATGAATATAATCATGTGTGTAGATTAACAAAATGGAAAAAGAATGAGAAAGACTACGTATTACTTGATACGATCATATTAGAGGGTATCGCAGAGAATTCGGTTCTAGAAAGGATGGGAGTAGAATACGTAGGGTCTTGGGCCAGTTACTACTCTGAAAGTGACCTGAATGAAATATGGAATGACTTGATTTTCCCAAACAGAAATATTTCCAAATCCGACTTCTTACATCACATGCTCTTATATGGAATAGATGAATTTCCTAAGATGGGTGGATATTGTGTGGGTAATTACCTAGTGAAAAAATTTTTAAAAGAATTCAACATTTCTAGTAAAGATGTACTAAGTATGGAGACAAATACGATTGCCCAACTGAATAAACATAAACAATAAAAAAGAACAAATGGTTGTAAGTTTAATACCATTTGTTCTTATAGATTACCAAAGAAAAAATGGGATTAATGCTAATGTAGCAATTGCACCAAGTGCAATGCCAGCCCCAAAACCGAAAAAGCCAATACCAAAGCCACCAAGGCCTCTATTGAAACCAAGAGGTTGCAAATAAACCCTAGTTCTCGAAACATGGTGGATTATCCCAGTATGCACACTTCCGTCATGACATCTTATTCTAACCGCACGACCTTTATATCGATTACACATATGATAATGATGTTCAATTGACAAGGTATTCACCTCCTACCAAATATCCATAGACACATAACATTGTATGCATCATATGCTACCAATTAAAATGGCATATACCATAGGGCAAAAGTGGATTTAGCACCACTTTTTGGAATTTTAGAAGATGACAAATTGAGATAAATTCATTAATAGTTTATTTTTAGGGATATCCGTCCAAAACCATTCTACACATCTTTCATATAGTGGTTTTATATCATTATGGAGGTGTTATGCTTATGGGCGAAGGTGTTGAAGGTGTAGGCTATGGTGGAGGGTTCGCTCTACTTGTTGTATTATTCATACTTTTAATTATCATTGGGGCTTCTTATGTGGGGTATGGATACTAAATTAGAAGACTACGGTAAAAAAGTTCAATAAATGTTAATTTCTATTTAACAAATAAGGATCTTCTTGTAGAAATAAGGGGATCCTTTATTTGTGCTGGTTTGGAATAAATTATGTGAAAGATAAAAGCCGAAGTCAAGGGATTCTATACTGTAACATCAAGATTTGTTAATGCCCATCCTACAAAGGCATCTACATGAACCAAAGTCCTCTCCTAACAATTGACTACACTGAATATTTTTAAAAGCACGGGACAATATAATGTAACCAATAAATAGCATAGAATAAGTGAATAAAGGAAGGAACTGTAATTTATGGGTACTACATTTTGGACCAATACGATATGGTATATTCTCCTTGGGATTATGACAATCCTTGTGTTGGTCATTGTTTTCATCAAAACACCCGACCGTAAACACGCACTCTCTCTATATTTTACTATATGTGGAATCACTTTTTTTGCATTCGAATTGATTATTTTAATGTGTTTGAAAGCGTACATATATTTTCCAAAGATCTTCACTAATCAGCACGATGATTCGGTTGTAGGGAATTTGTTTTCGCAAACTTCCGTATCCGCATCTGCCGTCCTCATTGCTGTCTTTAATCTAAAATTTCACTGGCAACTAATCATCGCTCTAATTTACGGTGTTATTGAAGAACTGTTTCTTCTATTGGGTATATATGAACAAAACTGGTATCGGACATGGATGACTATAATCAGTCTTCTCATTTTATTCCGCATTGCGAAAATAGTAAATGCTACCTTATCCAAACACATTGGACGTATTTGGCGTTACATTTTTATCTTCTTTGGACTGTGTACTTTGCACTTACATGTAGTAAATTGGGCATCCAAGGCTGTTGGAATTCGTAGTTTCAATGAGAATCTGTGTCCAGATATTGATTGTAGTATTGCTATTATCGCCGCGATCTATCATCTACTCTTGGCTGTTAGCACCATGATCCTGTATTTTACGAATATCAACTGGAAATCGAAAGTTGTGGGTATAGCCATTCTATATATTGCTCATTTCTTTGCAGAAAAATATAATGTGTTAATGAGCGCAGATGGTTGGTTTTTTCTCTTAACCTCTATAAGTATTTGGGGAATGTACTTGAATATTTACATCCTTGATCGATTATATCCTAAGGCCTCGTAGCTTAGCTTGAGGGTAAAGTGTATATCTTACGAAATCGGAAACGTCGATCATGACCTTTTCTTTGTGCGACAGGAAGAGCTTTAGCAGTCTAAGCTTTTTATTCCAGCAAAAAAGAGGCTTCCCACAAGTTTGAACAACTTATGAGAAGCTTCTGTTAATTTACCTCAACGTTAGTAAAATGTTAGCATTACTCTCATTTTACTTAATAACCTAATCATATCAAGGATTTGAGGGCGATATTACATCATGCCGCCCATTCCACCCATATCCGGCATTCCGCCGCCACCTGGGTTTTCTTCAGGAATGTCCGCAACTACCGCTTCAGTAGTTAAGAACATAGCTGCTACAGATGCAGCGTTTTGTAATGCAGAACGAGTTACTTTAGTTGGGTCAACGATACCAGCGTTGAACATGTTTACCCATTCGCCAGTTGCAGCGTTGTAACCAATGCCAACTTCTTCGCCTTTTAGACGTTCTACAATAACAGATCCTTCTAGACCAGCATTGTGAGCGATTTGACGAACTGGCTCTTCTAGAGAACGAAGAACGATTTTCGCACCAGTTGCTTCGTCGCCTTCAAGGTCTAGACCAGCAACTTTGTTGTATACGTTCACTAATGCAGTACCACCACCAGAAACGATACCTTCTTCAACTGCAGCGCGAGTTGAGTTAAGTGCGTCTTCGATACGTAGTTTACGTTCTTTTAATTCTGTTTCCGTTGCAGCACCAACTTTGATTACTGCTACACCGCCAGCTAATTTAGCAAGACGTTCTTGTAATTTTTCTTTATCGAATTCAGAAGTAGTTTCTTCTGCTTGTGCGCGGATTTGAGATACACGTGCAGAGATTGCTTCTGGGTTACCAGAACCTTCTACAATAGTAGTATGCTCTTTCGTTACAACAACTTTAGAAGCAGTACCTAATTGCTCGATAGATGCGCTCTTAAGCTCTAAGCCAAGGTCTTCTGTGATTACTTGACCACCAGTTAAAATAGCAATATCTTCTAGCATTGCTTTACGACGATCACCGAATCCTGGAGCTTTAACGGCTACAGCATTGAATGAACCGCGAAGTTTGTTTAATACTAATGTTGCAAGAGCTTCCCCTTCAACATCTTCAGCAATTAGTAGAAGTGGTTTACCTTGTTGAACAACTTGCTCAAGCACTGGTAGGATTTCTTGGATATTGCTGATTTTCTTATCTGTAATTAGGATATAAGGATTTTCTAGAACAGCTTCCATTTTATCTTGGTCCGTTACCATGTAAGGAGAAGCATATCCACGGTCAAATTGCATACCTTCTACTACTTCAAGCTCAGTAGTGAATCCTTTAGATTCTTCAATTGTGATAACACCATCATTACCAACACGTTCCATAGCTTCAGCGATTAAGTGACCTACTTCATCGTCTGCAGCAGAAATAGCAGCAACTTGTGCGATAGATTCTTTACCTTCGATTGGTTTTGAAATAGCTTTTAACTCTTCTACAGCAGTTGCTACAGCTTTTTCAATACCACGGCGAATACCTACAGGGTTTGCACCAGAAGTTACGTTTTTAAGACCTTCACGAATCATTGCTTGTGCAAGTACTGTTGCAGTTGTTGTACCGTCACCAGCAACATCATTTGTTTTAGAAGCAACTTCAGATACAAGTTTTGCACCCATGTTTTCGAATGCATCTTCTAATTCAATTTCTTTTGCGATAGTTACACCATCATTCGTGATTAGTGGTGAACCGAATTTTTTATCTAAAACAACGTTACGACCTTTTGGACCTAATGTTACTTTTACAGCATTTGCTAATGTATCTACACCGCGAAGCATTGCGCTACGTGCGTCTTCACTAAATTTAATTTCTTTAGCCATTTGAAATGCCCTCCTTAAGATTCATTTATTTATTGATTATGTTTAATTAGTTAACTACAGCTAAAATGTCACTTTCACGAAGAATTAAGTATTCAGTTCCATCGTACTTTACTTCAGTTCCAGCAAATTTAGAGAAGATAATGCGGTCTCCTTCTGAAACTTCAAGTGCAATTCTTTCTCCACTGTCAGTTACACGGCCAGAACCTACTGCAACTACGCGACCTTCTTGTGGTTTTTCCTTTGCAGAGTCTGGAAGTACGATTCCGCTTGCAGTCTTTTCTTCTTGCTCAACAAGCTCGATAACAACACGATCTCCTAGTGGTTTAATCATGAAGATAACCTCCTTAATTCCTTTTTGATTTATTTTAATGATTTGTTAGCACTCTCTTTATTTGAGTGCTAATTCCAATTAATATAATAAATAATTTTGTTTTGTTTTGCAAGTATAGAGTTACTAAATTTTTAATTTTTCTTGTCCAAGTTGATTCTATTATTATACATTGCCTGAATATGATAAAATACACAGGAATCGTTTTTAGCCTATTTACGGTAAACTATGTAGACTTTAAGGAGTTGAATTCATTGCCTAATCGATACTGGTGGGTAATTCTTACTTATATAGCGATGCAACTTTCTGGTGCAATTTTTGTACCGATTCTTGTTCACATATTTCCTAATCATCAAGTAGAAGCATCCATTTATTATTCCATTATTAGTTTTACAATCGGTTTAATTATTGTTTTAATATTAATGAAACCTGATATGGAATTGTCCCAAACTAGAAGTAACTGGTTAACGAGTAATGTTGTGGGCTGGTCTATCTTAGGGGTCTTCATGGCTTATTTCGCACAAGCAATTGCGACCATGGTGGAGATTAACATCTTCGGGATTAAAGCTGGATCTGAAAATACGCAGATGATCATGGAGATTACTCGCACGATTCCACTATTCGCGATAATTCCAGCTGTCATTGCACCCATTTTAGAAGAGGTTATTTTCCGGAAAATTATATTTGCTTCATTATATAAACGTACAAACTTCTTTATCGCTGCGTTACTTTCTGCGTTTATTTTCGGGATTATTCACGGTGAACCAGAACATATCTTAATATATGCATCAATGGGATTTGTATTTGCTTTTCTTTATGTGAAGACGAAAAAAATCATTGTTCCGATTATTGTTCATATGACGTTGAATTCTATTTCCGTTATCGCCCAATATTCACTTACACCGGAGCAAATCGAAAAAATCGAACAGCAATGGAATCAGGTACAAATGATTCTAATCGGAGGTTAAAAATTTATGAGAATTACCGCAAGAACCATGGCATTTATCTATTTTGCTATGGGTGCCTTATTTATATATGTCGCTATTACCTTTGCAGAAGATACAATTTGGAATTTCATGACGATACTACTTGCCCTAATTGCCACATTAGATTTCGGGGCAGGAATTCGGTATATGCGATTACATAATAAATTGAAAAAGTTAAAGAAAAAATAACGAAGGAAGCTCCTATAATAGGAGCTTTTTCTATACAAAAAAAGAAGAAGCTTATCGTGCCTCTTCTTCCACGTTCTCTACTTTCTCTAAAGGATAATGCTTTAAGAAATAAACTAATGCCTGTAATTCGATTGCTAAATCAATATGATGCACACGAACATCATCTGGCACCGAAATACGAGCAGGCGTAAAGTTTAAAATAGCTTTAATTCCTTTATTGATTAATCGCTCTGTTACACGATCCGCTTCTTGAGCTGGTATCGTTAAAATCGCAACTCTTACATTACCTAACTTTTCTTCTAAATCATCAATATGATAAATTGGCACGCCACCAATTTCCTTACCTACTTTGTTCGGGTCTGTATCAAATGCTAGCATAATTTTCGTACTGTTATTTTTGGTGAAATTATAGTTTAAAAAGGCTGTTCCTAAATTACCAACCCCAATTAATGCAACCTCTGTAATCTCATCTTGGTCTAACGTCTTACGAAAGAAACCTAATAAGTACTCCACATTGTAGCCGTAACCCTTCTTACCAAGTGCTCCAAAATAGGAAAAATCTCTTCTGATTGTGGCAGAGTCTACTTTAACCGCATCACTTAATTCTTTTGAGGAAACTCGTGTTTTTCCTTGCATTTGTAAGTTATTTAAAAAACGATAATATAACGGGAGTCTTTTTGCAGTTGCTTGAGGTATTTTGTTTTGATCCAAGCTGATTTCCTCCTTACTATCTATCCATGTATCTCATCCAAAACGATTATAACTGTTTCTCTATTCATACTGATTTCTATTTTATCAGATTTTTCCTGATAAGTCGTGATTAATTTCACAAATTGACAATATTATTGCCCCAACGCTTATATTTGGATAAACTTAAACTACTAGAGGTGACCATTATGATAATTATGCAATTAAATGATTTATCCAAATCATTTGGGGCTGAAGAAATATTAGCGAATATAAAAATAGAAATAAAAGATAAAGATAGAATTGCCATCGTCGGCCGTAATGGAGCGGGAAAATCTACTCTTCTTAAAATTATGGCTGGTGAAATGACATATGATACAGGTGAATTAATTAAACCGAAAGATCTAACGATTGGTTATTTATCACAGCATACAGGATTAGAATCCACAAACACCATTTGGAATGAAATGCTAGAAGTGTTTCAAGACTTAATTCAACAAGAAAAGAAATTACGTTCACTGGAAGCAAAAATGGCTGATGTGCATCAACTAGATCCACCGGAAGCACAAAAGCTGTTAGCCGAATATGACCGCCTACAACAAGACTTTGAAACGAACGGTGGGTATAGCTATGAATCTGAAATTAAAGCCGTATTAGCAGGACTTAACTTTCTAGATTTCGATGACCAAACGCCAATTAATGAATTAAGTGGTGGGCAAAAGACTCGTCTTGCATTAGGTAAGCTATTATTAAAGAAACCTAATTTGTTAATCCTGGATGAACCGACAAACCATTTAGATATTGAAACTCTCTCTTGGCTGGAGAAATATTTAACCGGTTATCCAGGTGCAGTAGTAATTGTATCCCATGACCGTTACTTTCTTGATAAAACGGTCTCTATCGTTTATGAAATTTCACGCCATCGAACAAAGAAATATCATGGATCATATAGTGACTTCCTACATCAGAAGGCACTGAATTTTGAACAGGAAATGAAAGAGTTCGAGAAGCAGCAAACAGAAATAAAGAAAATGGAAGATTTCATCCAACGAAATCTTGTACGAGCATCTACAACTAAACGTGCTCAAAGTAGAAGAAAGCAACTTGAAAAAATGGATCGAATCGATAGACCACTAGGCGATGAATCATCCGCTTCGATTACATTTGAAATTACAAAACGAACTGGTAATGATGTATTGAAAATCAAAGACTTAGCCTTCCGTTATGATGAAGAAGGAGAGCCAATCTTTAAAGACGTTGATTTTGATGTATCCCGAGGGGAAAGTATTGCACTTGTTGGACCAAATGGTGTAGGAAAAACGACACTTCTTAAAAATATTCTTGGCAAGCTTTCCCCTAGTGATGGGCAAATTCAAATCGGAACCAATGTTCAAATCGGTTATTATGATCAGGAACAAGCTAATTTAAGCTCTCATAAAACGGTATTAAATGAATTATGGGATGAGTATCCACATGTGAATGAAAAAGATATTCGGACTGTATTAGGTAATTTTTTATTTTCAGGAGATGACGTTCTTAAGCCAGTTCAATCTCTCAGTGGTGGGGAAAAGGCACGACTAGCTCTTGCTAAGCTTCGTATGCAAAAGGCTAATCTGTTAATTCTAGATGAGCCTACCAACCATCTTGATATTGATAGTAAAGAAGTGTTAGAAGCTGCACTCATTGATTTTCCAGGTACGATTGTTTTCGTATCCCATGACCGTTACTTCATTAATAAGATTGCTGATAAAGTGGTTGAAATGCAGCGCGATGGTGCTACTGTATATCTTGGTGATTATGATTACTATGTTGAGAAAAAACTGGAAGAAGAAGAGCTAGAACGTCTTCAAGCAGAAAAGGAAAAACCGAAAGAAACAAATGATAAGAAATTAAGTTTTAAAGAAGTAAAGAAACGTCAAAGTGAAGAACGTAAACGTGAACGACAAATAGCAAAACTAGAAGAAGATATCGAAGCGTTAGAAGAACAGCTCGCATCACTTGAAGAAGAAATGACAAAACCAGAAGTATATGAAAACCATGAAAAAGCTTTGGAATTTACAACTAAAACAAATGAGGTCAAACATGAAATTGAAAAATTGATGGAAGAATGGACCAGACTTCAGGATTAATAGATGAGAGGCACCTCGAATTATGAGGTGCTTTTTTTGGTCAAACTATTTTACTTCATTGAAAAAAGTTGAGGATTACTATCCACAATGATATCCACCAAAAAATAGCTAATATAACCATTATCAACAAACTTATTCACATTATCCACATAAAATAATACAGTTATCCACAATTATTATCAACAAAAGAAAGGCTATAACTTTACACGGAAACAAAAAAATATCCACAAGCTTGTGGATATTTTCTCATCGTAATATTAAGGAAGGATTTGCATTCAAATCCATACCTGAACGCCTTCCCTGTTCATAGTTAATCGTTCCCGCTGCTGCAATCATTGCTGCATTATCGGTACATAATTTTAATGGTGGAATCAATAATGGTATAGTAGTCTCCGCAAACTTAGCCTCAAGCTCTGCACGTAATCCTTTATTTGCTGCAACCCCACCTGCAACAATAACTTGTTTTACATCATATTGTTTTGCCGCTTTCACTGTTTTCGTTGCTAGTACATCAATCACACTCGCTTGGAAGCTTGCTGCAATATCCTCGTTCTTTAAGGTTTCCCCTTTTTGCTTTGCATTGTGGATTTTGTTAATAACTGCTGACTTTAATCCACTAAAACTAAAATCAAAGCTATCTTCCTCTAGCCATGCTCTTGGAAAATCGATAACAGCTTCTCCCTCTGCTGCTAGTCGGTCAATATGAGGTCCGCCTGGATAAGGGAGATGTAACATTCTTGCAACCTTATCATAAGCTTCACCCGCTGCATCATCCCTTGTTTCACCAATTACTTCATAGCTCCCATGATCTTTCATTAAAACAAGCTCTGTGTGTCCTCCTGAGACGATTAAAGCTAAGAGTGGAAATTGGAACTCTTCTTCTAGACGGTTCGCATAAATATGTCCCGCAATATGGTGTACCCCTACAAGTGGTTTATTTTTTGCAAAAGCTAATGCCTTAGCTGCATTTACCCCAATTAAAAGCGCTCCTACCAAACCAGGACCTTCTGTAACGGCTATTGCATCTATATCATCCCAAGTTAGTCCAGACTCATTAAACGCTTCCTCTAACACGATTGTAATTTGCTCCACATGATGTCTAGAAGCTATCTCAGGTACAACTCCTCCAAAGCGCTTATGACTTTCAATTTGTGAAGCCACCACATTAGAGAGGATCTCTCTACCATTTTTTACGATTGCAACGGCTGTTTCATCACAGCTCGTTTCAATTCCGAGTATATACGTATCATTCATAATAAGTTCACCCACATTACCACAGCATCTTCATGATTGTCTGTATAATAATTTTTTCGAATTCCACCAGGAACAAGTCCAAACTTGCGGTACAATTTCTGTGCCACAATATTCGTTACACGTACCTCTAAGGATAATCTCGAAGCACCTAAACTAATCGCTTTTTGTAAAGCAAACCGAAATAGCTTTTGACCAAGCTTTTGACCTCTGAATCCTGGTAGGATAGCTATATTTGTTATCTGTGCATCATCTAAAACAATCCACATTCCAACATAGCCAACTATTTTTTTATCAATCTCCATAACAAAATAATAAGCATGTTGATTTTGAGTTATTTCCTGTATGAAGATCTGCTCGTTCCACGGAGAGGAAAAAGACGCTACCTCTACCCACATTACTTGTCCAATATCTTCTACTTCCATTTTTCTAATTGTTAATTCAGCCATTTTGTTGGTCCTTCTGGGATTTTAGCCAATTCGCTTCCGCCTCTGCTAAGCGTAAATAATTTGGTGTCAGTGCATGGGTATCGCCTATTTCCTTATCCTCAGCAGCCAATACTAAATCTGATGGCTTAGGTATGTGGTAAGCAGTTTCCGGTATTACCGCGTAACTTCCAAGCTTCTCTACTATAATATCTTTATTTTTCTCAATATCTGGACTTAAGAAAATTACTTTTTTATTTAAAGAAGCAAGTTTATCTAGCCATTCAGCAAAAATAGTATTTTGTTCGTCTTTTATTAGCTCAAGCTTACCTTCTCTAGTTTCATATAATCCTGTATAGACTAAGCCGCGTCTAGCATCAAAAAATGGACAAATTAGCGTATCAGAAAACATCGCGCGGTATGCTAATGCTTCTAAGCTAGACACTCCTACTACTGGAATATTTAAAGACCATGCTAAAGTTTTCGCTGTCGTAAGCCCAATCCGAACCCCAGTGTAGGATCCAGGACCTTTTGCTACTACAACTTTCCCAAGCTCCTTCGGCGTTAGATTAACTTCTTTCATTAAGTGTTCAATTGCCGGCATCAGTCTAACCGAATGATTTTTCGCAATGTTTGTTACGACTTCCCCAACTATTTCCTTGTCCTTTAATATTGCGACACCTAATGCCTGATTAGATGTGTCCATTGCAAGTATATACATTTTGTAACTCCTTCTCTCATAACCAATCATTAACCGACTACAGCTTTTACTACCTTTTCAAAATGTGCACCAATTGGGTTAAATTCTATCCCCCGGGACTGCTCGTCCAAATATTTTATCGTAATGTCTAAGCGCTCTTCAGGTAGATAATCCTCAATAAACTGTGCCCATTCTACAACGGTTATTCCATTCCCATTAAAATACTCATCAAAACCAATATCCTCATCCGAATTTTCTAATCGATAAACATCCATATGATATAATGGTATTGTTCCTTCATATTCCTTAATAATCGTAAAGGTTGGACTACTTAACGTTCTTTTAATTCCAAGCCCAGTAGCAATACCTTTCGTAAAGGTTGTTTTACCTGCTCCTAAGTCCCCCTCAAGGGTCAATACATCACCAGGTTGTAATAAGGAAACTAGTCTTTCAGCTAATGCTATTGTTTCATCTGCCGTATTAGTTTCCACTTTATATGTACTCATTATGTCACCTACTTAAATGGTTATATCCTTTTTTCTCTAACCGCTCCATTTTACCATTTTCCTTTTGTAAAAACACCTTACCGGAATCATCTGTTACGTAACCGATTTCTGTAATAGGTACTTGATGTCGTTCTGCACTCTGTTTGACCAGTTCCCAATCTCTCGGAGAAACCGTACCAAGAAGTTCATAGTCTTCTCCACCAAATAACTTCCATCTATATTGAAGTTCTGCATCGAATTGATTGAGTGCAGGATGAATTGGTAACTTATCTTCTATTAATACAAGACCTACTTTTGATGCTTCAGCAATTTCATGTGCCTCACTGGCAATTCCATCGCTTATGTCATTCAAAGCCACTCTGTTTATCTCTTGTAAATCTAAAGAAAACTTAACCCTAGGATTAGGTAATTGATGTCTCTCTTTAAAATATTGTTCATCAGTATGTATAGTAGTATTAGGATTCAATAATAAATGTAGCCCCGCTTGAGAATCACCAAGTGTCCCTGTAACAAATACAATGTCACCTTCTCTAGCTGAACTTCTCAACCTTGAATTATCCTTATTAGTAAGCCCCATTACTGTTATGGAAATGACTAATTCTTTTCCAGATACAGTGTCTCCACCAATTAAGTCCACTTTATATCGATCAGCAAGGTATTTCATACCATTATAAATATCAGCCAATTCTTCCTTAGTCCAATCATTTGAAATAGAAATACCTACAAGATAAAAGGCAGGTCTTGCTCCCATTGCAGCTAAATCACTTAAGTTTGCTGCAAGCGCCTTATATCCAATATGGTACGGTGTCATTGTTCTTCTATTGAAATGAACATTTTCTACAAACATATCCTTTGCAATCACGATATCCTCGCCAGTTGGACGGATAACTGCCGCATCATCTCCTACACCTTTAATCAAAGAAGGTTGCCTATAATAGGTTTGCTGAATTGATTGTATAAATGAAAATTCATCCATAGTGCTCACCATACTTTCTTTAACACTACATCCATGATAGCAAAAAGATGGTTTAGATACTATTTTACACTCCTTTGAAAACAAAAAAACATGATCTCCGTAGAAATCATGTGTGCTTATGTATAAAATTTAAATGGCGGTCCGGACGGGACTCGAACCCGCGACCTCCTGCGTGACAGGCAGGCATTCTAACCAACTGAACTACCGGA
>NZ_JBFEGG010000003.1:0-554137 GCF_047228935.1 Ornithinibacillus jepli | reverse complement strand
CTTGACATACTGGTTGTTTTGTTCAGTTTTCAAGGAGCAAATCTTTGTTGTCGTTTATTAGCGACAACTTTTATATCTTATCACAACGCCAAGTTTATGTCAACAAGTTTTTTTATAAACTATATTGAATTGATTTAAAATCAATATCTTGACGATAAACAATACTATACCACCGACAACGAATTATGTCAACTAGAAATTTTGATTTCTATAGCTGTTATTTCATCCATAAATTTAAAGATGAAGCAACAACAGTAGAATACATATTATACCTGTTTGGCATACTAGTCAATGGAATATAAGAGAATTGTTATTTCCATTTTTTCACATAAAACTTTTAATACGAATTCATTATACTCAATTAGACTTTCATTTGTTACACTGTATAGCTTCATTTTTTTTACACACGATAACCTTGCATTACTATAACTTAAGAAAAGGGGTTGCCTATGAAAAAGATAGCTTATCCATTACTACTATTATTATTTCTTAGCTTGGATATTTATTCCATAAATGGACAAGAAAATAATGAAAACCCTGAATTTGAAGTAATAAAAACATATGAAGAAGATTTAACTGGTAATGGCGTAAAAGAAGTAATTGAACTAAAGGGAATGCTCTTCTCTCCTGATTCAAATTATTACCGAGACTTAGTTGCAGTCATTACTACAAGTGAAAATAATGTTTGGGAAATTCCTTACATGGGTGGATATAATCCAAACCTAACATTCATTGATTTGAACCATGATAAAGTTAATGACATCTTTTTTCAAAGCGCAACCGGTGGTAGCGGTGGATTATATCAATACCATCTTCATACTCTAATTCATAATAAACTTGCCGAATTACCGCTTCCAGAACAACCTTTTGTTAAAGGGAAATTCCAGGATGGGTTTAAAGTGGAAGTAACGATTTCTCCTGATTTGGAACCAACAATAGTAAACGTAAAGGATAAAGAAGATGAATACGTTCGATTAGGAATCTATAATAAGGAAGGAAAACTTTTACAAAAGACTTCCGCAATGGTAGATCCAATTGCATTTCTTGAACCTAAGTTTATCAGTAAGAGCAAAGGCTATGGCTTGAAGAGCTATCAACAAGTTAGTGGTGCATACCATGCTGATCAATTAGGAACAGTAGAATCGCTGTGGTATTTCGATAGAGATAAATGGATTTTACTTCAGACTAAATGGATGCCAAGTAAATAATAAAAATAAAAAATGCTCCTGTCAGCTTCAACTGTTAGGAGCATTTTTTATTAATTTGCTACTATATTCACTAGCTTACCAGGAACGACAACAACTTTCCTTATTGTCTTACCTGCAATCCATTCTTGAATTGCCTCATCTTCTAAAGCAAGTTTTTCAAGATCATCTTTCCCGATATCTTTAGAAACATTTATTTTCGAACGGACTTTACCCATTACTTGAATAACAATCTCCACTTCATCTTCAACTAGTTTTGATTCATCATAAGTTGGCCATGCTTCATAACTAATTGTTCCTTCATGTCCTAGTCGACTCCAAAGTTCTTCTGCTAGGTGAGGAGCAACCGGCGAAAGTAGTTTTACAAATCCTTCCACATATTCTTTAGGAAGTTCCTCTGCTTTATAACCTTCATTAATAAATACCATCATTTGCGAGATTCCTGTATTAAAATGAAGATTTTCAAAGTCTTCGGTCACTTTCTTAACTGTTTCATGGTAAACCTTTTCTAGATTTTGTACAGTACCATCAACAATTTTATTAGATAGGCTTCCATCTTCATTTATAAACAGTCGCCACACACGGTCTAGGAAACGACGTGCGCCGTCTAAACCATTTGTTGACCATGCTACAGAAGCCTCTAATGGACCCATAAACATTTCATAAAGGCGTAGTGTATCAGCACCATGAGAAGAAATAATATCATCAGGATTTACTACATTTCCTTTTGATTTACTCATTTTCTCATTACCTTCACCAAGAATCATTCCTTGGTTAAATAGCTTCATAAAAGGTTCTTTAGTAGGTACTACTCCGATATCATAAAGAAATTTATGCCAGAAACGTGCATATAGTAAGTGAAGTACTGCATGCTCTGCTCCACCGATATAAATGTCAACTGGTAGCCATTTTTCTAGAAGTTCCGGATCAGCTAGTTTTTCACTGTTTTTCGGATCAATATAACGTAGGAAATACCAACAGCTTCCTGCCCATTGTGGCATTGTATTCGTTTCACGACGACCTTTCTTACCAGTTATTGGATCTACTACATTGACCCAATCACTATTAGCAAGTGGTGATTCACCTGTACCAGATGGTTTAATTTCCTTCATGACAGGAAGTTCTAATGGAAGCTCTTCCTCTGGAACAGTTGTCATTGTACCATCTTCCCAATGAATCACTGGAATTGGTTCTCCCCAATAACGTTGTCTCGAGAATAACCAATCACGTAGACGGTATGTGATTTTCTTTGTACCTACTCCATTCTCTTCTAACCAGCTAATCATTTTTGAGATGGCTTCTTCCTTATTCAAACCATTTAGGAATCCAGAATTTACATGATCCCCGTCTCCTGTGTATGCTTCTTTAGAAATATCTCCACCTGCTACTACTTCAAGGATTGGAAGTTCAAATTTCGTTGCAAACTCATAATCTCTTTCATCATGTGCAGGTACTGCCATAATTGCACCCGTGCCATAAGACATTAGCACATAATCCGCTATCCAAATTGGCATTTTTTCTTGATTTACTGGGTTTATTGCATATGCTCCACTAAATACACCTGTTTTATCTTTTGCTAGATCTGTTCTTTCAAGATCTGATTTCGTTTGTACTTCATTCAAATATTTTTGAACAGCTTCCTTTTGATTTGGAGTAGTGATTTTCTCCACAATTGGATGTTCTGGTGCTAGAACTGCATATGTTGCACCAAACAATGTATCCGGACGAGTAGTAAAGACTGTAAACGTTTCTTCATGACCTTCAATATTAAAGGTGACTTCTGCACCTTCAGAACGTCCAATCCAGTTTCGTTGCATGTCTTTAATACTTTCTGGCCAATCTACTTCATCCAAGTCTTCAAGAAGTCTATCGGCATATGCAGTAATTTTTAACATCCATTGTTTCATCGGTTTACGAATTACAGGATGACCACCACGTTCACTTTTTCCATCAATAACTTCTTCATTAGCAAGGACAGTGCCAAGAGCTGGGCACCAATTCACCGCAACTTCGTCAATATATGCTAGACCTTTTTCATAAAGTTTCGTAAAAATCCACTGGGTCCATTTATAATAATTCGGATCGGTTGTATTTATTTCACGATCCCAGTCATAAGAAAATCCTAGTTCTTGAATCTGTCTTTTAAATGTATTGATATTATGTTGCGTGAATTCTGCAGGGCTGTTGCCAGTGTCAAGAGCATACTGTTCTGCTGGTAGTCCAAATGCATCCCAGCCCATTGGATGAAGTACCTCATAACCTTGCATTCGCTTCATTCGAGATAGAATATCTGTTGCAGTATAGCCTTCTGGGTGTCCAACGTGTAGTCCTGCACCCGATGGATATGGAAACATATCTAGCGCATAAAATTTCTCTTTGTCAGATTTCGTATTGGTCTTGAAGGTTTTATTTTCAAGCCAGTATTTTTGCCACTTTTTTTCGATTTCATGATGATGAAAGCTCATTTCTTTTTCCTCCTTTTTATTTAGGTATTTATTGTTAGATTGTTAAATACTAACCTTGCCCGTGCCCGGAACATAAGCCTTACAAAAAGTACCTAATACTTAATATATTGTAAAAACAAAAAAGCCTCTCATCCCAATAAAAGGGACGAGAAGCTATATTTCCCGCGGTACCACCCAAATTAACGAAAAGTTCGTTCACTTGTATCCTTAACGCGGATTAACGGCAGAAACTACTTCGCTTCACTCCTGCAGCATTAAAGGCGAGTTCGCAACTTCTCAGGGACAATTCACACCAACCATTGTCTCTCTTTACCTGAGTTACATTACTACTACTCCTTCGCATCGCATTTCCATATTTAAATTGAATTTTAATCAATACTACTAGCTTTGTCAAGATATTCCTTTTTTATAATTACTATATGAACTTCTTCCAAATTTGCACATGTTTTTTTAGTTCATAAAAATGTTTTAACATGCTATTCTAAAAACAGATTGAATTTTGCATAAGGGGTACTTAGGATGAAAAGCATATTAAACTATTCACACCATTTATTAGAAGAAATTATTTCTCCAGGAGAGACAGTTATTGATGCTACATGTGGTAACGGTAATGACACATTATTTTTAAGTAAATTAGTTGGAGAAACTGGGGAAGTAATAGCATTAGATATTCAAGAACAAGCGATTGATAATACTGATCAATTATTAGTGGAACATCATTGTACGAACGTTTCACTAGTTTTAGATAGCCATGAGAATATTGAAAACTATTTATTTAAGGATATAGAAATCGGAGGTGCCATATTTAATCTCGGTTATCTACCAAAAAGCGATAAATCTATTATTACAAAAGGTGAGTCCACCGTAAGAGCAATTGATACTATATTAAAACATCTCAAGAAAAATGGACGGATTATTCTAGTAGTTTACTATGGACATGAAGGTGGACAGGAAGAAAAAAATACTATTTTAAAGCATGTCATCTCGCTAGATCAAAAGCAGTATAGTGTACTTCAATATGGTTTTATCAATCAAAAGAATAATCCTCCATTTATAATCGCGATACAGAAAAAATAATCAAGGAGTGGTTTTAAATTGATTCATCATTATAAAAACATATCACCTTCTATTCATCCAACTGTTTTTGTAGCCAAGGATGCTGTTATTGTTGGGGATGTAACTATTGAAGAAGAATCTAGTATATGGTTTAAAACTGTAATACGTGGAGATGTTGCTCCAACAAGAATTGGTAAACGTGTTAGTATTCAAGATTTATCCATGCTTCATCAAAGTCCCAATAATCCTCTAATTATTGAAGATGATGTTACAGTTGGGCACCAAGTAACACTTCATTCTTCTATCATAAGAAAAAATGCTTTAATCGGTATGGGGTCTATTATATTAGATGGGGCTGAAATTGGCGAAAGCGCTTTTGTTGGTGCGGGGAGTTTAGTTCCACCTGGTAAAAAGATTCCACCACATACATTAGTTATGGGAAGACCAGCAAAAGTAGTACGAGAACTAAATGGAGCTGATTATAAAGAAATGGAACGTGTTCGTACCTCTTATGTTGAAAAGGGACATTTTTATAAAAAACATACTAATTTAGGGCTGGAATATTAAAACTAGAAAAAAGCTTAGAACTTGTAGTTATCAGTTCTAAGCTTTTTATACTTTATTTTGTTAGTTCTAATAACGCTTCTACTTTATCTGTTTTTTCCCACGGAAATTCTACATCAGTTCTTCCAAAATGCCCATAAGCAGCTGTTTGCTTGTAAATTGGATTTTGCAAGTCAAGCATACGAATAATGCCAGCAGGTCGTAGGTCAAAAATGTCTCGAACAGCATTTACTAGCTCTTCTTCACTGACTTCACCAGTACCGAATGTATTGATTGCAATGGAAACCGGTTCCGCTACTCCGATTGCATAGGCAAGTTGGACTTCACATGAATCAGCCAGTTTTGCTGCTACTATGTTTTTTGCTACGTAACGAGCAGCATATGCAGCTGAACGGTCAACTTTAGTTGGATCCTTACCACTAAACGCTCCTCCACCGTGGCGAGCATATCCACCATACGTATCTACAATAATTTTTCTTCCTGTTAATCCAGCATCCCCTTGTGGTCCACCAATCACAAAGCGTCCTGTCGGGTTAATAAAGTATTTTGTCTTCTCATCTAATAATTCAACTGGAACAACTGGCTTAATCACATGTTCCATTATGTCTTTTTCAATTTGTTCTAATGTGGCACTTTGTGAATGCTGGGTAGAGATAACAATTGTGTCTACACGAACTGGTTGATCTTCTTCATCATATTCAATGGTTACTTGTGTTTTTCCATCCGGACGAAGATAAGCAACAGTTCCATCTTTACGTACATCACTTAACCGTTTGGAAAGCTTATGAGCTAAGGAAATTGGTAATGGCATTAATTCTTTCGTTTCATTACATGCAAAACCAAACATTAATCCTTGGTCGCCAGCTCCGATTGCATCAATTTCGCTTTCTGTCATTTTGCCAAGCCGAGCTTCTAATGCCTTATTTACACCACTTGCAATATCCGGTGATTGCTCATCAATTGCAGTTAAAACCGCACAAGTATCAGCATCAAACCCATACTTTGCACGAGTATAACCAATATCTTTAATTGTTTGTCTAACAACTTGCGGAATATCCACATAAGTAGTTGTCGTAATTTCGCCAGCAACTAAGACTAACCCAGTTGTTACTGTAGTTTCACATGCAACTCTAGCTAATGGGTCCTTTTTTAATATTTCATCTAAAATAGCGTCCGAAATTTGGTCACATATTTTATCTGGGTGACCTTCTGTTACAGACTCAGAAGTAAATAATCGACGATTCTTAGCCATTAGGCTAAATCCTCCCTCTATATCTTTGGTACGGAACTCAAATATCTATCAGATAGTATATCCTTAATCAATAAAAAAAGCCTTTCCTTATTACATGAGGAAAGGGGTTACTAGCCTTTCGCTCTTATTGTTCAAGGAAATTTCCTTGCCTCAGGTTAGCACCTTTTCACCGTAGTGATGGTTGCCGGGCTTCACTGGGTCTGTCCCTCCACCGACTCTGAATAAGAGAGTATCCGCTCTATTGTAGATTAACTGAATCAATTGTCCTATGTCAACAGTATAATCCACTGTCACGAAACTTTAATAAAATAATACAATAAAAAATAAACAAATAGTATGGACTATTTAATTGAATGTGTTATACTAATAATTAATTTCAAGAAACAAATGTATTGAATCTCTTAAATAAAGGTAGGTAATTTTAATGAATACAGTAATGAAAACCTCATTATTGGAAGAACTTCTAACGCAGCAAAGTATAAAGAAAAATTTATCTGTTGCTCGATTAGTTGAAAAAGTACTTTCACGAAATGAAGGTATATTATCGAATACAGGTGCTGTACTCGCTACTACTGGAAAATATACTGGCCGTTCTCCAGAAGATAAGTTCATTGTAAAGGATTCCGTATCTGAAAGTAAAGTAGATTGGGGTAATGTAAACCAGCCAATCGAAGAAGAAATATTTGAAAAATTATACACAAAAGTAATTAATCATTTAAAACAAAAAGATGAGGTTTTTGTATTCGACGGTTACGCTGGAGCGGATAAAAACTATCAATTACCAATACAAGTTATTAATGAATTTGCATGGCATAATTTATTTGCGAAGCAATTATTTATTCGACCAACAAAAGAACAGCTAGCTTCTCATGATCCGTCCTTTACGGTAATCTCTGCGCCAACTTTCAAAGCAGATCCAAAAGTAGATGGGACAAATTCAGAAGCATTTATACTTATTTCCTTTAAACATAAAGTTATTTTAATCGGTGGTACAGAATATGCAGGAGAAATTAAAAAGTCTATTTTCTCTATCATGAACTTCTTATTACCAGAACAAAATATTCTGTCCATGCACTGCTCAGCAAACGTTGGTAATGAAGGTGATGTTGCGTTATTTTTCGGATTATCCGGAACAGGTAAAACAACGTTATCGGCAGATCCATATCGTAAACTTATTGGCGATGATGAGCATGCATGGAGTTCAAGCGGCGTGTTTAATATTGAAGGTGGTTGTTACGCTAAATGTATCAACCTATCCGAAGAAAAAGAACCACAAATATATAATGCAATCAAATTTGGTTCTGTATTAGAAAATGTCGTATTAGATGATGAATCAGGTAAACCGGATTATGATAATACATCCTTAACTGAAAACACCAGAGCTGCGTATCCATTAGAACATATTGATAACATTGTCAATCCAAGCATCGCAGGACATCCAAACACCATTATTTTCTTAACTGCAGATGCATCTGGTACGTTACCACCTATTAGCAAGCTATCTAAAGAACAGGCAATGTATCACTTCTTAAGTGGTTATACTAGTAAGCTAGCTGGTACTGAACGCGGAGTTACGGAACCTCAAGCAACATTCTCTGCTTGTTTCGGTGCACCTTTCCTTCCGTTATCACCAGCAACATATGCCACGATGTTAGGGGAAAAGATAGATTTATATAATACAAATGTATTTCTCATTAACACAGGATGGACTGGTGGATCTTATGGAGTTGGCAGCCGAATTAAACTTTCCTACACGAGAGCAATGGTTCATGCCGCATTAGAAGGGGAACTAAATAGTGTAGAAACGATTAAAGATGAAATATTCGGCTTAGATATCCCTGCTCATGTTGCAGGTGTACCCGACGAAGTACTCGTTCCTAAAAATACATGGGAAGATAAAGTAGCATATGAGGCTGCTGCTAAAGACCTTGCTAAAAAATTCCATGATAATTTCAAGAAATTCACACATGTTAGTCCTGAAATTGCTGCTGCTGGGCCATTCTTTAAATAATATTATCTTGTCCTCATCCCAAGAGGGTTTATATACTAAATTATAACTTATAATTTAAGGCTGGAATCTACTTTTCTAGCTGTCCTAGTTTAAACCGACCTAACCTATAGGTCGGTTTTTTCTTTGTAAAAAAGGATTATTTTCTAGGCATTCACACAATTTTTGCACAGAGCATATTATGTGGTTGTAAATAACTTGTTTTTACCTGAGAACTCCCATCTCTAAATCTTTAGTCAAAACAGAGAGAATGCTCTCAATTTTTGCATAAAAATTCTCGTTGTTGAAAGGGTCGAATGGAATGAGAAAAATAAAGTATCTTGCGGTTGTATCATTGATTGTACTGTTATTCCTTTCTGCATGTAGTTCTAGTAATGAAGATACAACCATTCAGTTAGGAGAAGTAACTCGTTCTCTTTTCTATGCTCCACAATATGTCGCTATAGAAAAAGGATTCTTTGAAGAGGAAGGATTAAATGTAGAATTGCAAACAACTTGGGGTGGAGATAAAACAATGACCGCCTTATTATCAGATGGAATTGATGTCGCATTAGTTGGGTCAGAAACATCCATTTATGTTTATGCACAAGATTCCAATGACTATGCTGTCAACTTCGCTCAATTAACCCAAACCGATGGAACCTTTCTAGTAGCGAAGGAAGAACATCCAAATTTTAATTGGAAAGACTTAAAAGACTCTAATTTCCTCGGACAACGTAAAGGCGGTATGCCACAGATGGTTGGGGAGTTTGTTTTAAAACAACATGGAATTGATCCACATAATGACTTAACCTTACATCAAAATATTGACTTTGCAAATATCCCAGGTGCTTTCCTTTCTGGAGATTATGAATACGTTCAATTATTTGAACCTACCGCTAGTGTTTTTGAAAAAGAAGGAAATGGCCATGTAATAGCTTCTTTTGGTGAAGAATCTGGTCATGTACCATATACTGTATTCATGGCAAAACAAAGCTATATTGAAGAGAATAAAGAAAATATCGAAAAATTCACAAGAGCAATTTATAAAGCTCAAAGCTGGGTGCAAGAAACTGATTCTGCTGAAATTGCTAAAACGATTCAAGGGTATTTTGAAGATGTAGATTTAGACATTTTAATTTCTTCTATTGAACGTTATAAGAGTCAAGGTTCCTTTGCAACCGATCCGGTCCTTGATGAAGAAGAGTGGAATAATTTAACCGACATCATGGAGGAAGCAGGGGAATTACCTGATGGCGAGATTTCTTACGAAGAACTAGTAAATACAGAGATTGCAGAGGAAGTAATCAATCAGTAAGGAGGGAAAACATGCCCTTTCTAACCTTAGAAAATGTAACCCATCACTATTTTACTAAAGACGGTTATACAAAAGCCTTGGACGATATCTCCTTCTCGGTTAAAGAAGGGGAGTTTGTCTCGTTGCTAGGGCCAAGTGGTTGTGGTAAATCAACTATTTTATCTATTGTATCAGGGATAATGGATCAAACTTTAGGGAAAGTTCATTTAGACAATAAGCCAATTGATGAATCTGAATTAGCGATAGGCTACATGTTACAGCAAGATTATTTATTCCCTTGGAAAACTATTTTAGATAATGTATTAATCGGTCCAAAAATACAAGAAAATATTCATGTCGATTTAAAAGAAAAAGCAGTTGAACTGTTAAACGAAGTCGGCTTAAAAAATGTAGAAAATCAATACCCTTCTTCCCTATCTGGCGGGATGAGACAACGTGTTGCACTTGTTAGAACATTAATCACTGATCCAAAAATTCTACTGTTAGATGAACCATTTTCCGCTCTAGACTTTCAAACGAAGCTGAAATTAGAAGACCTAGTTTATAAACTATTACATGCTTACCACAAAACTGCCATTCTAGTAACACACGATATAGGGGAAGCAATCGCAATGAGTGATAGAATTATCGTTATGAGTGCAAACCCTGGAAAAATAGCGAAAACATTTGAGGTACCTATTGAACTAAGAAATGAAATGCCCTTTTTAGTTCGAAGACATCCTAAATACCAGTCTATTTTCGATAAAGTATGGGAGGAGTTAAACAAAAATGATACCGAAAATGTTTAGCACCTCTTATAGAAAGGGGATGTCATAATGTTACAACATGAAGATAAGCAGCTGTACCAAAAATATAAAAATAATCTGAAGCGAGAGAAAAGAATTATATTCATTTGGCAAGCTCTCATTCTAGTTGGATTTTTTGGGTTGTGGGAGCTTGCAAGTAAATTGAGGTGGATAGATCCACTATTATTCAGTTCTCCAACAAGGGTAATTAATCTGCTAATGGAGAAGTTATCGGATGGATCCATGATTTCACACACGTATGTAACACTATTTGAAACCTTACTAGGTTTTATTATCGGTACAATACTAGGCATAGTGCTCGCTTCATTACTTTGGTCATCTACAAGGTTTTCTAAAGTAATGGACCCTTATTTGGTCATTTTAAATGCTATGCCTAAAGTTGCCTTGGGGCCAATTATTATTGTAGCTTTAGGACCTGGCTATTTTTCTATCATTGCTATGGGAGCAATTATTTCTGTTATCATTACAACAATTGTTGTCTACACAGGCTTTAGAGAAATAGATCCAAATTATGAAAAAGTATTAAGAAGTTTTGGGGCAACACGCTGGCAGTGTTTTAAATCAGCAGTGTTTCCAGCTAATTTACCCGTCATGATTTCCACTTTGAAGGTAAATGTTGGTTTATCATGGGTAGGTGTCATTGTTGGAGAATTTCTCGTATCAAAAGAAGGATTAGGTTACTTGATTGTATATGGATTCCAAGTCTTTGACTTTACTTTGGTTATGGCAGCTCTAATCCTAATCGCTATCTTTGCTGCGATTATGTATAAGGTCGTTGAAAAAATTGAAAGCTGGCTCATTAAGCATACAACTTAATAAGGAATAGGTAGTCCTGTTTGGGCTACGCTATTCCTTATTGTTTAACTATTTTAGTTCGTTGAATGCCCAACAATTTCCAGTAATCGATTCGCATCTTCTGTAGGAACAATTTCTGCTAGTCTAGCTCCAGCCACGATTGGAGCCCATGCAAAGATTTCCTCCTTACTAACCCCGCTTTTCTCACAGTAAAGTTTTACATATAACTCTGCTATTTCTGGATAATGCTGCGAATAAAGTAAATAAGTACGGTAGACATCCGCTCTAATGTCCCCTGAACTAGAGTCTACCCAGTCAATAATAACTACGCGATCATCCTTTTGAATTAAGTTAAAAACATGAAAATCCCCATGACAAAGTCTATTATCAAATGTCATGTCGTTCATTTTTTCTATTAGATTTGTCTTCTGATAATCGTTTAACTTCTCAGCCGATAAGATTTGTCGTCGTAACTTAGACGTCATTAGTTCAAGGGAATCTGCTTTTATAGAATGAATCTTAAGTTGTATATCTACTGCACTTTCTATAAAATGAGCTGCATTTCCTGTATCTGCAAGCATTAATTCACCTAAGGTCTTTCCACTTATATATTCCATCATAATAGCTGGCTTCCCGTCTAGAGATGTCACTTCGATTATTTTTGGTACAGGCAATCCATTTGAATATGCTTCCATTTGTTTTGACGCTTCATATTTCGCATCACTAACTGTAAAGTAATCATGAAAGACTTTAACAATCTGGTTATTATGCAGATAAATGGTGGCTGTATTTCCAACTGCAAGCTTGGTTAAATGTGTGATATTCCCCACTCCCTTTCTTTATAAATTCGTCACCCATTTACATCTGAATATTCTCTGCAAGTTTCTTTAGTTCTTTCCCTCGGTTCTCTAAAAACTTCCTCATATATTTCTCCAAGAACAAATAATCTGCAATATTTCCAACTATACCAAAAGGACTTCTATATTCGAATATATCAATCATAATCGTTTCATTTTGATTTACCTCAACAAATTCATGGGTGTGTGTAAAGGATTTAAAAATACCTCTTACCATGGTATCTGTAAATTTATATGGGTATTCCATATGTATTATTTTGGCTGTTAACTTGTGACGAATCCAGAAATGGGTTGCTTCCCAAGTTACAATATCCCCTTCATTCAACAAGCCACTGGTGACCCCACCTATCGCCTTTTCTTTTGTGCCTAGTGTTGTTTTAGTATGAGCTTCCACATTCCGTGCAAGGTCAAAGCAACAATTAATTGGTGCATGAATATAGACATTTGTTTTTATAATTGGCATTTTATGTACCACCTTAAGAAATATCATCTTAATTAAGATATCAAACAATAGTAATAATCAATGTATATACTTATAAAATAACACCTCAAAACTGAGGTGTTATTCGTTTTCAGATAATTTTTTTAAACAATAAGTCAATACATCATCTTTCATAATAAAACTATATTTTTTATTTGATTTCACATTTTTAGGTATTTCATCTAAGAGTACTGGCCCTTCTGTTTCGTAATAGCTAGTTTGCTTTTCAAGTGTCTTTACTTCAGCAAAATAAACATTTTTAATTACATGATCCGCCTTACCCGCAACATGAAATTGCCCTAAATATTCTAGGCATTCTATAATGCCTCCCGTTTCTTCCATTACCTCACGATGAGCCGCTTCTTCAGCAGATTCTCCTTCTTCTACCTTTCCACCTGGAAACTCCAATCCCCTATCTTTATGTTTAGTCAAAAGCCATTTCTCTTCATATCTACAAATGACCCAAACATGCTTTGGTTCCTTTGAGAAAGGATGGTCTTGGAATGAGAAGCGAATCTCATTATGATAAAAATCTCGAAATGTAAACATATGTCAGCTACCTTTAACCTATTCTTCATAGATGTGTTATTTTTGTAATTTTCCAGTCTTGGCCTGTATAAGTAAATTCCATTTCAATTCGGTACTCACCATAAAGTTCGGATTCATTCTCCTGCTTCACCAAGAACTTATTCTTTTCTAATTGTACCACATCATACTCATTCTGTTTATTAAACCATGGTGGAGTTTCTGTTGGAACTAAATATAGCCCCCCATTCTCTTCATAAAAATAATAATCGACATATGCTTTTACAACATCTTCAGTAGTTATATGTTTGAAAGCGTCTATGATAGAAGCTTTATCCTGATACTTTAATACTCGATAATCTTTATCTGTTTCTTGAATAAGTGTACTGAGAAATCCATCCGTCAACTGTACGATTTCATTGTATGAAATATCTCGGGGTATTTCCTTCTGCTCTTGTCCGACTTCTAGTATTTCCTTTTCTGAATTTGCCACTGTTGGTAGGATTAAAGCGATGAATATACAAATTGCAACTAGAATAAACCTTATTTTCATAGTTCTATTACCTCCTACTAACTTCTAGTATTACTATTCCCTTTAATCTACCTGTCGTAAACAATGAAAAAGGAATAAGATAATATATCCTATTCCTACTCTATTTTATATATGATTATCATCTAAAATTCCGATATTTTCAATATGATTTTTCGTGGTTTCATCACCTAAATCATGTAACATCTGATAGACTTCCACCATTTCCGAATCATAGCTATCGTTTGCTTTATCATTATGATACGGCATAATTGGTACATGTGCTCTCCAGAAACTATTATAAGAAGCATCATGCATATTCGCTAATTTAGCACGTAACAACGCTACCTCTTCATCTGTTGCATGAATCGTAAAACTATCATTATTTTGGTACTTAATTTGCGATATTTCACCACTGCCAATTTCAACATAATAAGTCTTCTTCTCCATAACAAACACCTCCTAACTTTAATCTGTCTTAAAATTAGAAAAGCATGTATGAAGAAAATCTTTATTTCTCCAGTAAGTCCAATAACATACTTCGCACTAGCTTATTCGAAGCATTTCTAGGTAATTCACCGACAAAATAAATTTCCTTGGGTAGTTTATATCGGGCTAAATGTTTCTCTGCGAATTGTAATATATCTTCTTCGTTTATTTTTTCCGTGGATCGTACAATAAAAGCAATTGGAATTTCTCCCCAATATACATCTGGTTTACCCGTAACCCCTACTTCTCTCACTCCGTTACAAGCAGATAAAACACTTTCAATTTCAGATGGATATATATTTTCCCCACCAGAAATAATTAAATCTTTTCTACGGTCTACGACATAAAGAAAACCTTCTTCATCTAGGTAACCTAAATCACCAGTAGCTAGCCAACCTTCTTGAAAGCTTCGTTCATTCGCTTCTTGGTTATTAAAATATCCATTCGTGACCATTGGTCCTTTAACGAAGATTTCACCAATCCCGCTTGAATCAGCACCCATTATCTGAACTTGCGCAGGGAATAATGGTTTACCAGCTGAACCTATCTTTTTCAGTGCATCCCTTGGGCTCAATGTCACAATTTGGGAAGAGGTTTCTGTCATTCCAAACGATTGAAAAATCGGAATCCTTCTATCATTCGCTTGTTCTAATAACGGAACTGGAGCTGGTCCGCCACCAAGTAACATACAACGAAAATGGGTTGGAAAGTGATTTTGTCCAAGAACTTCCAATATGCGTTGAACCATCACTGTTACAACGGAAGCAATCGTAACACCACGATTCATAATGGCATCAAGTACTATTTGTTCATTGAACTTTTCCACTAAGTATACTGGCATACCATAAATAACACTTTTCATGAAAATAGATAGTCCTCCAACATGAAAATACGGAAGTACTGCTAACCATTTATCTTTATTTGATAACCCTAAGTTTAATACAGAACCAATAGCACTCCACCAATGATTACCATATGTATGTATGACCCCTTTTGGAAACCCTGTTGTTCCTGAAGTATAAATGATAGTAAACGGGTCATCTAAATTAATTTCAGAAACAAGTTGGACCTCTAACTGGGCTTCCTTCCTTACTTCTGAAAATCCTTTTACTTGTTTTACCTTTAACTGATTAGCCTTATCCAATAATTCATCTTGACTAATAACCATTTCCACTTCTGCGTCATGAATTTGGTAGTTTAATTCATCTGGGGTTAGTCTTGTGTTTAATAGTACGCAAACAGCACCGAGATAGCTAAGCGCATGAATGACTAAAATCATCGTAGTATTATTATTAGATAATACTCCTACATGAGTTCCATTACTGATTCCAAGATTTGCTAAACGTTTAGCAAGGTCTTGACTTTGTCTCATTAATTCAGAAAAGGTTAAAGTCGAACCGTTGACCGTTTCAATTGCCGGTTGGTTTGGAGAAAGATATGCTTGCTTCGTTAACCAGTGTGGAATTATTTCCGCCATACAATCACCTCTTGAAAGAAAAACCTTTGCTCTTTAAAGCAAAGGTTTTTAAGTAAACTTATCTCATAAGATCATATTCCTTACTAAATCAAGGGAAACGTGGGAATTGACCGAAGTCTGGCTTTCTTTTTTCTTTGAAAGCGTCTCTTCCTTCTTTTGCTTCATCTGTTGTATAGTAAAGAAGTGTTGCATCTCCACCCATTTGTTGTAACCCTGCTAAACCATCTGTCGCAGCATTGAATGAAGCCTTTAGGAAACGTAATGCAGTTGGTGATTTTTCTAGAATTTCATAACACCATTGTAAAGTTTCTTCCTCTAAATTTTCTAATGGAACTACTTTGTTAACTAATCCCATTTCATAAGCTTCTTCCGCATTATACTGACGGCATAAGTACCAAATTTCACGAGCACGTTTTTGGCCAACCATTTCAGCCAATAATCCAGCACCGTAACCCGCATCAAAGCTTCCTACTTTTGGACCAGTTTGTCCAAATCTTGCATTATCTGCAGCGATTGTTAAATCACATACGACATGAAGAACATGTCCACCGCCAATAGCGTAACCTGCAACCATTGCGATTACTGGTTTTGGAATCGTACGGATTAATCGTTGTAAATCTAGTACGTTTAAACGTGGAATTTGGTCATTACCAACGTATCCTCCATGTCCACGAACTGATTGGTCCCCACCAGAACAAAATGCTAAATCTCCTGCACCAGTTAAAATAATTACACCTACAGATGAATCATCACGAGCATCTGCAAAAGCATCAATCATTTCATTTACAGTAAGTGGCGTAAATGCATTACGCTTTTCTGGTCTATTAATGGTAACTTTCGCAATACCATTATATTTTTCATAGATTATTTCTTCGTAATCTCTAACTTTTTCCCATTGTACAGTCATGGTACTCCTCCTTTAATTGCTATGTATTGGAAATCTTTAAAACAAACTCCTCTACTATTTTACCAAAAAACTCTGGTACTTCCACATGAATTGCATGTCCGACATTATTACAGACAAATATATCACTATTCTGAAAGGCTTTATTCATTTCTTTATTTATACTCATAAATTTTTTATCCATCTCACCAACAATTAATAATACTGGCTTTTCAAAATTGGATAAAGCATTCCACCAACTAGTCTGGCTGCCTGTCCCCATGCCTTTTAAAGATATTATTAGACCTTCTTTCGTATGAGATAGTCTCTCAATTCGAAGTGCCTCTTTTTTAGCATCGGATAATTTTTGTTGTGACTGGAATAACGGAATGTTTTCCCAAAAATTAATAAAGGCTTCTATTCCGTCTTGCTCAATCATCCTTGCTAAATTTTCATCATTAGCTATTCGAGTATTTCGCTCTTCCTTTGTTTTTAAGCCTGGTGATGCACTTTCTAATACGAGTGATTTAATCCTGTCCGGATAAAGCATACCATAGGAAAGCGCAGTTCTTCCACCCATGGAATAGCCTACTAAATGAAAAGCTTCCACACCTATTTCAGTTAAAATAGCATGAATATCATGACAGCACTGTTCCATTGAAATAATGGAAGGTGTAACGGTTTTACCATGGCCAGGTAAATCAATGACAATAATTTTAAATTGGGATTGATAGGTGTCTATAAACTTGCTCCAAGTCTTTGTACTACCGGTGAATCCATGCAACAAAACGATTGTTTCACCTTCACCATATACTTCATACCAATAACTAGCATTTCTTATCTCGGCTCTCACTTAACCACCGACTTTATTATTTCTTCTTCAATTTCATTCCACAGTTTTCTATGCCAGTGGAGATTTTCTGTTCTGTCTGTTTTCACTTCCACAACAGATAGTCCTTCTTCGCGATAACTTGTCATTAACGCTTCTTTTAATTCAGCGGCAGTTGTCGGATGATGATAGAAACCTCCGTACATGTCTATTGCTTTTTTGAATTCAATGTTTAATGGGGTTCCAAACAATGCCTCAAAATGTTTTTCATTAGAAGCTTGTGGTAAGAACGAAAAGATGCCACCACCATTATTATTTACTACTAGTATCGTCATATTTAAGTTATAATGCTTTACAGCTAGTAAACCATTCATATCATGATAAAAGGAAAGATCACCTAATAATAAGGTCACCGATTGTCCTGATGCTGCTGCCCCAGCTCCACTTGATACGATTCCATCAATTCCATTTGCTCCACGATTAGCTAATAGGGTAAGTTTTTTCTTACCTGTTAATAAAAAGGTATCTACATCTCGTATAGCCATACTATTTCCTACAAATAAGCTACTATGTTCAGGGATTACTTCAACTAGCTGTTTAACCGCTTCCCCTTCTGTTAGAGCCCCATCCGAAATATTTTCAATATGCGTTGTAGCTATATTATTTATCGTTTTCCATTGATTTAGCCATTCTGATTCATCCGACTTTATTATTGAACCTACTTCTACTAAATCAGTACAAAACGAGATAGGGTCAGTTAGAATAAATTCCGTTGGGTTTCCCACCGGTTCTCTATATCCCTCATGATGTTCTACCACATATTGATTTACATCTGGATTATCTTTTAAATAAAATAAATAAGCTTTTGAAACAGGCATTGCTCCAAAGCGAAGAATATAATCTGGCTTTAGTGCTTTCCTTATTTTTTCATTTCTTAAAAATGCATCGTAACCATCAATAATATTGCTTGTAGAATGAGTTCCAGTTCTTACTTGTGAAAGAGGATCCGCTAAAACTGGTAACCCTAACGATTCAGCTAGTATGGCTATCGCTTCAGCAATTTCCTCATCCACTTGTGGCCCGCATACAATAACCCCTTTTTTACTTGTGGATATTTTTTCTGCGAAGTACTTTATGAATCCATCTGGAAGTTTCTTTATTCCCTCATGCAATAGTGTGAATGGTTCACGTATTGGCTCTCCCCATAGATTCTCTAGGGTAAAATCAGGTATTAACGGTTCACGGAAGGGAAAATTCAAATGAACGGGACCCGAATTTCCAGAAAGTGATTCGTTTACTGCTCGGGCCGCTCTTGTACGAACATAGTGCACCAAATTAGGAGATCCATCAGGTAATGCCATCTCATGGAAGCTCTTTACATAATCACCATATAGTTTAATTTGATCAATGGCTTGTGGTGCACCGACATCCCGTAATTCATGCGGTCTATCTGCTGTTAAAGCTATTAAAGGTACCCTACTTTGATGTGCTTCAACAATGGCTGGAAAATAGTTAGCAGCAGCGGTTCCTGATGAACAAACTAAGGCAACTGGACGTTTCGTTTGTTTTGCTAACCCTAATCCAAAGAATGCCGCAGAACGTTCATCTAGAACAATCCATTCTTTAATGTCCGGATGCTCTGCAAACGTCATTGCTAATGGTGTTGAGCGGGAGCCCGGTGAGATAACGACATCGGTTAGGCCGCTTTTCGAAAGCTCATCTACAAAGTTAGTAATATATCTGGTTAAGTTCTCAACATGGTTCATTCAAAGTTATCCCCCTAGGACTTTTAACATCGGTAAAAATTTTATTCCAGTTTCTATATATTCTGCTTCCGGATCTGAATCCTTCACGACACCACAACCAGCGAATAAGGAAGCTTTATTCCCTTTCATTAGACCAGAGCGGATAGCGACCGCAAATTCTCCGTGCTCATTACTATCAATCCACCCTATAGGAGCACCATACCAACCTCGATCAAGCATTTCATTTTCTCGAATAAAATCTATAGCTGCTTCACGTGGTTCTCCTCCTAATGCAGGAGTTGGATGTAATTTTTCAATTACATCCAAAATACTTTTTCCCTGTTTGAACTTTCCTCGGACCGGTGTATATAAGTGCTGTAAATTTCTTAGTTTATAAAGAACTGGTTGATTAGGTACTTGTATTTCCTTGCAAAATTCCTCTAACGATGTTCTTATCATCTGCACTACAAAATCATGTTCTTCTAGATTTTTCTGATCATGTAGTAATTGATGGCCAAATTCTTCATCCTCTGAATCATTACTTCCTCTTGGTGCAGTACCTGCTAAACATGTAGATAATAAGTCGTTTTTCTCCACTTTTACCAAACGCTCAGGACTAGCGCCAATAAAGCAATCATCCCCTTGTTCAAAAGCAAAAATATAGCTAGTTGGCTGAGACTCTATCAACTCACGAATTACACCAGTAAGTTGTATCTTATTTGCTAATTGCAACTGTAATTCTCGCGCTAAAACAATTTTGTTTGTAGACCCTGCGGATATATGTTCAGTGGCCGCCTTCACAGTCCTTTTCCACTCTTCCGGATTGATTTCAAATTGTTGCTTTATTGTTGGCTGATACGTTTCTATATCAGTATGTGATAATAAAAATGTTTCATTTTCGGAAAGCTTTTCTGCTAAAGATAAAGGATCTTCTTCTCTACCCACGTAAACGTTTACGGTCAAATAAGTATCCTCTTCACATACCGTTAACATATACGTAGGAACTCTTAACTCATTGGACGCAAAGCTTTCCCATAATGCTGTTCTCGGTTTATGGGAATCAAAATCCATTCCCCCAATCGCAGCAATTCCAGTTCCTGAAATTTTAAAAGGATTATTAATTATCGCCTGATTTTGTAATGTATTCCATCTCTCTTTTAAAAGATTAGAATGCTCTTCCCGAATAGAATAAGCAGTACCAATTCCAACTAAAGTAAATTGATCAATAGTACTCTTCCAAAATGAACGATTCATATGTAAATATTTACCCGCTTCAAAAAACAGAAGTGGATCAACATTAGCGATTTTTTTAGTATAACTAACTAGCTTAGTTTCAGAGGGATTCAATCCTTGAATTGCTTTAATTAAAGTAGATTCAAGTGTATCCTCTTTTATCTCAATCATTTGATTACCCTCCGTAAATACATCATAGTCCAACTATATTCTATTCCTTTTTGACTAGTTTCTCAAGAAATCTAGTGCTTAACCTATGTAGAATTAACCTCATGACAATATGAAGTCGGACGTTACATTAATTTAAAGTTATATTAGACAACTTAGTTATACGTTTTTTTATTTTGTCCAATATAACCTGACTATTGGACATTACTAACATTTATCTCTTGGTTTTATCTAATAGAAGCGTTCTATTGGACATTCCTGCTTGATTTTCATCTCCTATGTCTAATAGCAGCTATCTATTAGACAATTCTGTCATATCTTCCCGTTATCGTCTAATAAAACTTGGAAATCTGTCATATCCTTCCTACTTCGTTGACACTCCACTGCTTTTTGCCTAAACTTATAATGATATTGAAAGATAAGGGGATACATTCTATGAAAGCAGATAAAGATTATATTAAAAAAGCCTTAAATGAACGTGAAGGTTTTCAAGTATGGTGGAGATTACTAAGACCACATACATTAACAGCTTCTTTTGTTCCTGTTTTTGTTGGAACGATGATTGCATTAAATACAGATGGAATAAATATTGTTATATTCCTAGCAATGTTGGTTGCATCTATGTTAATTCAATCTGCAACGAATATGTTTAATGAATACTATGATTACGTTCGTGGACTTGACTCCGAAGAATCAGTTGGTATAGGTGGTACCATTGTACGAGACGGTATTCAACCAAAAACTGTATTACGATTAGCTTTATTTTTTTATGGTATCGCACTCTTACTTGGAATTTATATTTGTATGGTATCTAGCTGGTGGATTGCAGTAATTGGACTCGTGTGTATGTTATTAGGTTATCTATATACTGGTGGACCTCTTCCAATTTCAACTACACCATTTGGAGAGATTTTCTCTGGATTTTTCATGGGTACTGTTATTATTGGAATAAGTTACTATATCCAAACAGGAGAAATAAACAGTCTAGTTATCTTTATTTCTATACCGATTGCCATTTTCATTGGATGTATCATGCTAGCAAATAATATACGAGACTTAGATGGTGACAAAAAGGGCGGAAGAAGGACTTTAGCTATTCTACTTGGTAGAAGAAACGCTGTTCGTTTTCTTGGATTACTATTTATAATTGCATTCTTCTTTACTGCTTATTTCATTATTGTTCGAATTTTACCACTATGGTCCCTAGTAACCTTCATTGCTGTTATTCCAGCTGCAAAAGTTATCAAAGGATTTAAAGGTAAAACAGAACCTTTAGAAATGATGCCTGCAATGAAATTAACCGGAAAGACGAATACTATCTATGGATTTTTATTAGGTCTATCTTTATTAATATATTATTTCATCTAAGAACGACTTAAAATAAATTTAGGGGGAAAGTTCAGATGGAATTAAAGAATACACTAATGGAGTCGCTTGGCATTGAAACTGTATCAATGGAGAAAGACTTAGTCGTCATGACTATGCCAGTCGATAAACGAACACATCAACCTTTAGGTTATCTTCATGGAGGAGCTAGTGTAGCATTAGCCGAATCAGCAGCAAGTCTGGGGGCATGTTTACATGTTGACTTGGAAAAATTCCATGTATTTGGAATTGAAATTAATGCCAATCACGTTAAAAGTAAGCGCGAGGGCGTCGTAACCGCAAAGGCAAAGCCTGTACATGTAGGAAAATCCTTTATGGTATGGGAAGTTAATATTGTGGATGAAGAAGAAAATTTAATATGTATATCCAGATGTACAGTAGGTGTCGTACCAAAAAAAGGCTAATCCCTTATGGATCAGCCTTTTTCTTTATACAAATTTAGCTTGTTGTTGTTCTATCCAACGTCGCATTTTTATAAATATAGGAACGAATAATGCCCCAACAATAATTCCCTTAACAATATTAAATGGTATGATACCTACAAAGATCGTACTTAGTTTTACAGAATGAGTCATCTCTCCCCAGCCCATCATTAATCCGTAAGCTGGTAAAAGAACAAAGTAATTAAAGACACTTAACCCAATTGCCATAATGATTGTTCCAGTAATTAAGCCAGAAACGATACTCTTTACATTTTTAAACTTATGATAAAGAATTCCAATCGGTAAAACGAGTAAAACACCCGCTAGGAAGTTTGCCGTTACCCCAACAATTTCTCCACCACCAATAGCTAAATAAAGTACATTTTTAATTGCAACCACGATTACTCCAGCTAATGGTGAAAAGATTAGCGATGCCATAATGGCTGGTACATCACTGAAATCAATTTTCAAGTAACTAGGTAGTAGTGGGAGTGGGAAATTAATAAAGAATAATAATAAAGATAGTGCCCCAAGTAAAGATAAAATAATAAGTCTTGCAAGTTTAGATGATTGCATATTTGTTTGCATCATCATTCCTCCTTCATCTAGTTATCGATTCCAATCGTGATGAAGGATAGCCTATTCCTACATACGAAAAACCCTAAAGCTAGACCTAATCGGGGCTTTAGGGTTCTTAATAATCAATAGAAAATAAAGGCACATTACCATGTACCATGATTCGGCTCGACCTCTTCTCCCATCCAGACTTTAACTGTCGGTCCTGGATTTTCACCAGGTCAACCATATGAAAAAACACAAATGGCTCACGGACTTAGAACTAATGTTCATTACCGTCGGTCGGGAATTACACCCTGCCCCGAAGTGGAATCGATATTATTTTTTTGTCATCTATCATTATACATATGATTTTCTGTTTTGAAAAGGGTTATGCTTATTTAGGAGTTAATCTAATGGATTCAAACTCTCTTCCCCGCTTAAATTAGCAATCATCTCAACTAGTAATGTAATCTCCTGATCTATATCCTCAAGACTTGCGGTTTCTACCGGTGAATGCATATACCGTAACGGTAAGGAAACTAGCGATACTGGGACACCTTTACCTGTATAACGCATTTTATCAGCATCTGTTCCGGTACTACGTGGTGTTAATTCATATTGAACATTCATATTTAACTTTTGAGCCGTTTTCTCTAATAACGCATTAATTTTACGATTGATAGGTGCACCTTTTGCCAGAACAGGGCCTTTTTCCAGGCGAACATCCCCATGTTTATTTGTGTTCACCCCAGGGTAATCCGTTGCAAATGTCACATCACATGCGATAGCCATCGTTGGTTCAATACCTGCTGCAGCAAAATAAGCCCCACCCATATTCGTTTCTTCATTCACCGTACTTGCAGCATACACGCCAACCTTACATCCTTTTTTCTTTAACTGACGTAATACCTCCGCCACGATAAATGCTCCAGTACGATTATCAAGACCTCTTCCAGAAACATAACGACCCATTAATATCTCTGGCTCCGTTTGATAAACAACTAGGTCACCGATTCGAACATATTGTTCCGCCTCCCCTTTTGTTCGGAAGCCACAGTCTATGAACAAATCCTCTAAATCAAAATCGTTTTTCAAGCCACCGTGATGCTGCGCATTTACGCCGATTACACCAGTTACTGTTTTCCCATAACCTAAAACTGTCGTCTTCATTCCAACTGCAGCTTTTGGATTAATACCACCCATTTTATCAAAATGTAAAAATCCATTTTCATCAATTCGTTTAATTACTAAAGCAATTTCATCACAATGTCCTGCTAGTAGTACTTTAAAATTGGATTGTGGATTCAATACTCCGATTACATTTCCTGCATTATCTGTCATAACTTCATCAGCAAATCCCTTATAATAATCACGCATTTTACGTTGTATAGCCACTTCATCACTGGATGGAGATGGTGTGCGAAGAAGCTCAAGCAAAAATTCTTGGTTCGTTTTTTCCAAACCAATCAACTCCTTTATATGTATCGAATAATTTCATCATACCAAATTTATCCTTTGTCGAGCACTTTTATTTACTTATAACACTATTAATTATTAAAATTTATATAAGAAACCTTTAAGGAGGCAATTATATGACATTAAACGATTGGTTCACCAAAGCAATTCCCTCTCAAGATTATATTGGTGCAATGGAAACACATAAGGAAAATCTTCTACATATATATGATTCTTTTTCACTTCCAGATGATGAAGAGTTCTTTTCCAAACTGAAGAAAAAAAACCTTCGAGTTATTGTTATTACAGAAGACTGGTGTGGGGATGCGATGATGAACAACCCGATACTACTTCACCTAGCAGAAAAAACAAATATGGAAGTACGCATGATACTACGTGATCAAAACTTAGAATTAATGGATCAATATTTAACGAATGGTAAATCTCGCTCAATTCCAATATTCATCTTTATCGATGAAACAGGAAAAGAAGTTGCTAAATGGGGACCTCGCGCAGAATATATTCAACAATTTGTAGATAATATTAGAAAAGATCTTCCAGACAAAGAAGCTGATGATTACAAAGAGAAATTTAATGACATGATTAAGACAATGACCCAAACATTTATATCGGATGAGAAACTATGGAACGAAGTATATAACAGCCTTAAGAACACTTTAAATACAATTTAACTTGAAGAACCTATACGTTGTATAGGTTCTTTTTCAATAGATAACTAAGAATATGCATATACTAAAGAAACATTGTAATTAATAGGGTGAGAAAATGAACATTGAAGTCTTTAAACATATGTACTTTCGTCTTCCAATACTAATTCGCCTGTTCTTAACGATAGTACTCATAATCCTTTTTTTCGGGACAGTCATACATGTTATTGAACCGCAAGAATTTCCAACCATCTTTGACGGAATCTGGTGGGCAGTTGTAACAGGAGCTACTGTTGGTTACGGTGATTATGTACCACTTACTCCACTCGGACGTATACTTGGGATAATATTAATCTTCACCGGTGGAGGACTCCTCACCTTTTATATTACACAAATTGCAGCTAGTACTGTGCAACACGAGAATGATTTATCTCGAGGGAAAGTAGCTTATAGAGGAAACGGTCATATTATTATAGTAGGTTGGAATGAACGCTCCCGAATTTTAATGAACAGAATTTTAAATCACAATCCAAAGGCAGAAATTGTTCTTATGGATCAAACCGTATCCCAAATGTCTTATCGTGAATTTCCAGTTCACTTTATTCAAGGAGACCCTACAGACGATTATTTTTTACAGAAATCAAATATTGAACAAGCAGAGAGGGTTGTTATAACTGCGGATGGCCATAAAAGTGAAAAGCAAGCAGACATTCAGTCCATTTTAACCGTTGTTGCTGTTCGAGGGAATCATAGTACCATCCCTATAATTGTAGAGATTATGACCGTGAATCAAATTGATAATGCCAAAAGAGCAGGTGCGAATACGATACTTCGCCCAAATGACTTCATGAGTATGTTATTATTTCAAGAAGTATTTAGAGGGAAGTCAAAGCCATTTGAAACTGTCATTCATTTATTAAACAAACAACAATTTCATCATGTATTAATACCTGAGGAATTAGTGGATACCTCTTATCTAGAAGCATTAAAAAAGCTTAAATCAAATGATCAACTATTATTAGGAATTAAGCGAGATGGTGAGTGGATGTTCAATCCAAGCAATGAATTCCTTCTCAAAGAAAACGATATACTAATTACGTCAAGCACTTGGGTCCTTTAACTTTTGCCCTAAACCAAAATCTATGGTATAATATTTTATTGTGTGAAAAGAAACGAAGGTATAGGAGATGTTCAGCATGACAGATAAGATTGAAGTAGGACAAATTATTGATGGTAAAGTAACAGGTATTCAACCATATGGTGCATTCGTGGCACTTAATGATGAGGTACAAGGATTAGTTCATATTTCTGAAGTAACTCATGGTTTTGTTAAAGATATTAACGAACACCTTTCTGTTGGAGACGAAGTAAAAGTAAAAGTTTTAAATATTGACGAGAGTAAAAATAAAATTTCTCTTTCAATTCGTGCGACGGAAGAGCCACCAAAGAAACAAGCTAAGCCTCAAGCTCCAGCTAAGCAATCAGTTAAACTTGAAGAAAACACTTCTGGTTTCAATACGTTAAAAGAAAAACTAGAAGAATGGATTGAACAATCCGAATTTAAAAACTAATACTTGATAGCTAGAGGCTTCTCCCATCAACATTACCTAACATGTTAATATTGATAGGAGGAGCCTCTTCTTATGTATTTTTGATATTATAAAAGTAGAAACTAATGTTTAAAAATCTAACTTAGGAGGATAACATGACACATATACGATTTTCATATCAACATGCATTGGACTTTATACATAAAGAGGAAGTAGATAACTTATCTGAATATGTAAAGGTTGCCCATCAAGCAATACATAATAAGACCGGTCCTGGAAATGATTTTTTAGGATGGGTTGACCTACCCCAAAATTATGACAAAGAGGAATACAAGAGAATTAAAGCTAGTGCTAAGAAGATTATTAACGATTCTGATATACTTCTTGTTATCGGTATTGGTGGTTCTTATTTAGGTGCTAAAGCTGCGCTTGAAATGTTAAATCATTCTTTCCAGAACTTATTATCTAAACAGCAACGTAAAGTTCCACAAATTATTTTTGTCGGTCATCATATGAGCTCAACTTATATGAAAGAATTATTCGATGTATTGGAAGGAAAAGATTTCTCCATTAATGTAATTTCTAAAAGCGGAACAACTACTGAACCAGCAATTGCTTTCCGTATTTTCAAGAAATACTTAGAAGAGAAATATGGTAAAGAAGAAGCAAAGTCACGCATTTTTGCTACAACTGATAAAGAAAAGGGTGCACTTAAAGGTGTAGCGGATGAAGCAGGGTATGAAACGTTTGTTATTCCTGATGATGTTGGGGGACGCTTTTCCGTATTAACTGCTGTTGGATTACTACCAATTGCAGCTAGTGGTATTAATATAGATGATATGATGCAAGGGGCACTTGATGCAATGCAGGATTTCAATGAACCTTCCCTTGAGAATAACATCGCATATCAATATGCTGCTGTAAGAAATGTTTTATATAACAAAGGAAAAACGATAGAAATGCTTATTAATTATGAGCCAGGTCTACAATACTTCTCGGAATGGTGGAAACAGCTTTACGGTGAGAGTGAAGGTAAGGACCAAAAAGGTATCTTCCCTACATCTGCTAACTTCTCAACCGACCTTCATTCATTAGGTCAATACATTCAAGAAGGTCGTCGTGATCTATTTGAAACCGTTCTACATGTGAACAAATCGAAATTAGATATGACACTGGAAGAGGAGGACACCAATTCAGACGGACTTAATTACCTTGCCGGAAAAACCATTCATGAAATTAATGATAAAGCATTTCAAGGTACATTACTTGCGCATACAGATGGTGGTGTTCCAAACTTAATCATTGATGTACCTGAACTGAATGCTTATACTTTTGGTTACCTTGTTTACTTCTTTGAAAAAGCTTGTGCATTAAGTGGATACTTATTAGGAGTGAATCCATTTAATCAACCAGGTGTGGAAGCATATAAGAAGAACATGTTTGCATTACTTGGTAAGCCAGGGTTCGAGACTGAAAAAGCAGAACTTGAAAAACGATTAAAATAAATGGAAAGACAGCTCACCATAAAAGGTAAGCTGTCTTTTACTATTGTATATGAGATATTTTCCAGACCCCATCGACAATTTCTAAATCGATTGTAATGATTGGAAGTCCTTCCCAGTCCACATAATATACTTTGGATTCGTTTTCGGAAAAGAATTCAGTTAATACATAAGCCCCCATATTTCTAAGTTCCAACCAGTCATCATACAAATCATCGATATCCATAGAACCTTCTAAGGATAATAAAGAAGATGCAGTCGTATCATCATCCTTTACAGTCGAATAAGCATATAGTGAAACCAATTCCGATGGAGTTAGTTCAAGTAAAAATTTTATATTTAATTCGGTGGAATAATTATCATAAACAGTGCTCGTTCCAGATGTATAAGGCCATCTATCGAGTCGAAGAATATTTTGAACGTCGACATTTTGGTATCTATCTTGATAAAGGAATCTTAAGCTTTCAATTATAAGTCCATCCTGTATTCTATCCCAATCATTTTTTTCCCAAAGCAATACTGTACTATTAACTACTTCCCAAATTGTAGAACCTTTATGATTCGCAAGAAAATCAAAGTATTCTTCCCTTTCTATATTGGTCACGCTATTTCCTTCCCAGACTTTTAAATAATTATATAAAAAATTCTCAATATCACTAATTAGCATATTTCTCATGTCTGCTCTGTATGAATCCCCATACTTGATGAGTAGCTCTTCTAATTCAAGCGCGTACTCATCAAGTTTCTCCCATTCAGACCAATTCACATTAGCATGTTTGGATTTCACAAGAACATATGAAGTATAACCTTCCTCAAATCCAAGTTCCTCCATGTAGTTAATTAGGTTGTCATAGTCAAACGTTACTGTCAGTTTATCGTATTTTGTCTCTCTGGATATCGTATAACCTTGTTTTTCCAATGCTTGAAACAATTCTATTATTTTTTCAGGTCCTTCATAACTTGAAGGGTCCTCTTGTAACAACAAAATAGTATCATAATCATCTACATCTATTGCATTCGCCATTAAAAGTTGGTCTAAATAATCTTGAAAAGCCCATTGATATTCTACTACTCGATAGAGATATGTCATTAAAGTATCCCCAACATCTTGGGAAGATGGGTTCAATTGCTCTTTTATCTTGGATGGTGGTGTAAGATATGTGTCTATAAAGTATTTCGTATCATCACTACCGTAAGACGATGGATTACTTTTAACTTCATTTAGAATACCTTCTACCATAGTAACAGTAGATAGTCTGTCCACATCCTCAATCCCCAGCTCTTTCGATAGTTTTACTTTAGCCTCTTCAAAATTGGCTAGTATTTCTGGATCTAAATCTTGATTCCCATTAGAAGTTGCTATTTCTCCTTGATTATTTTCAACTTTGTCATCAGCCTTTTCTTGCTCCAAGGATACTTGCCGTTCTCTCTCTGCTTGTATGTATGTAATTGCAAAAACAGAGAAAACAATTAAACCAACTACACCCGCAAGGATAGGGAAATTTTTTCTCCATTTCTTTGTTTTTCCAACTTGGTTAACTTGTAACATAATTTGTGCTGTATCAGTGAACCTAGGTAAGCGTTCATAGTTATATATCATTAAAATAAGAAACTCTTCCATTTTCACATTAGGAAAACCTGTTGTCTCCTTAGACATTATTTTTCTACATTTCTCTTCAAGTACTTTAATCCCTTGATCTAATCTAGTTTTTAAAAGCTCTGATTTAACTTTAAGAATCAAGGATATATCTTCCAAAGTACACTTATGAAAGTAATATAAAATGATCGGTAGTTTATATTTATCATCCAATCCTTGTAGGCAATGTTGGATTATCATATGTTCTTTTTTATCAAAGTAATAGCCATAACGTTTATAAGTTTCAATAGACTCTTTTTTGTGTAAACCTTTCAATGAATCAACCATTGATTGATGAAGTAATATGGACGCGTTATGAACTTCAATTCGATTTATTTTTCTAAATAACTTAATAAAAACATCTTGAACAATTGATTGCAAATCTTCATTTTCGATCCCATACTGAAAAGCAAACTGCTCTACAGTAGACTTATAGTGATCAACAAATAGTTTAAACCCTGCCTGATTATCATCTTTCATTATTTGAATAATTTGTTCTTCTTGCATATTCATCCCCCTTAAGTTCCCCTATATATGTAAACGTTTGTTTTAATAAAAAGTTTCAAAATCGAATTTTTTTTAGAAACATGTTTAAATTTATTGTAACCGGGTATAACTATTAACGTAAGACTTTCTCGTATTCCCCCTGTAGGCAAGGCGTATAAAAACGCTTTGCTCTTTTTTTGAGCTTTTTTACGTTATAATGACAGTAATAAGGGAATAGGAGGATTATTGAATGGATATTTTTGAAACAGTACATAATCGTAAAAATACTCGCTCTGTTAAGTGGGATTTAGTGAAAGATTTATTTCAATCAGAAGATGTATTACCAATGTGGGTTGCTGATATGGACTTTAAAGCCCCAGATGCTGTGAATCAAGCTTTGATTGAGCGAGCAAAACATGGAATTTATGGATATACCATTGTTGATGAAAAAGTAAAATCCTCTATCGTCAATTGGATTTCCAAAAGACATCATTGGAATATTAAATCTGAATGGTTGTCATTTAGCCCAGGTGTTGTAACGACGCTTCACATGGCAATTCAAGCTTTAACAGAACCGGATGATAAAATATTAATCCAAACGCCAGTCTATACACCTTTCTATAAAGTAATTGAAGCACATAACCGACAAATTGTAAAAAGCCAACTCGTTTATTCAGAAAATCAATATCACATTAATTTTCAAGATTTAGAGGAGAAAATGAAAACAGGGGTTAAAGCATTTATTTTATGTAATCCACATAACCCTGTAGGAAGAGTTTGGACAAAAGATGAATTACAAAGTATCGCAAATCTTTGCGAAAAATATGATGTGTTAATTTTATCGGATGAAATTCACTGTGATTTAACATTTCCTAATGTCGAGCATACATCGATTGCCTCCTTGTCTGAAGAGGTTGCTGTTAGAACAATAACATGCATGGCTCCATCTAAAACGTTTAATCTAGCTGGACTACAAGCTTCATATGCCATTACTTCTAATAATGAATACAGGAAAAAATTAGATCAACAGTTTATGATTCAAGGATTTCACGGTTTAAATACAATGGGAAATACCGCACTAGAAGCAGCTTATACTTACGGAGAAGAATGGCTGGACGGTTTAAAGGAAATTCTCCAAGGTCATTATCATTACGTGAAAGAACAATTGGAAAAATATACAGATTTAAAAGTAACCATTGCAGAAGGAACATATTTAGTTTGGATTGATTGTAGTTCGTTAAAGTTAAATCCAAAAGAATTACGAAAGTTTTTTGTAGAAAAAGCAAAGGTCGGGTTAAACCCTGGTATTGATTACGGAGAAGAAGGTGCACAGTTTATGAGAATGAATATAGCCTGTCCTCGTCAAACATTAGTAGAAGGAATAAATCGTATAATAGAAGCCATTTCTAATTAAACCTTAAGAAGCGCAAATATTGCGCTTCTATTCTTCTTGCTTTTCATTAAATTCAGTTGGATCAGTTGGTGACTTTGTAGCTTCAGTACCTTTTCCTGACTTTATTTCACCACATATAATTCTCGCACCTGAATTTCCACTTGGTTGAGATACACCATCATCTTGTGATTCCATAATAACAAGAGAGGTACCTTCCCCTCTCAATATAGACTTTTTACCATCCTTTAAAGTTGCACCTGGAAGCATTAATTCCGCATCTACAAGACCACCACTATCCGCTTCAACATTTGGTAAATCGCCTAAATGTGGCCCATCAGGATGCATCAAACCATGCTCCTTTCCTTCTGGATCTAAATGATTTCCTGCTGATTTGAAATCTGGACCCTCACATTTTGCAAACTCATGAACAGCAAGACCGTGAAAGCCTGGGCTAAGTCCTTCCAACTTAAGCTTTACCTGAACTCCATCTGGTGACTCTAAAAATTGAGCAGTCCCAACCATATCTCCTGATTGATTATACATTTCTACGTTTTTTGACGTTTCAACCTTACTTTGACAACCAATTAATAACAAAGTAGATAAAAGGAATAAAAGTACGAATCTCAATTTACACTACTCCTTTTTCGCATGATAAAGATAGTATTTGCAAAAAAGGTGAGTATAAACATCTAATGACTTTTACACTTTGTAAGAATCATTTTGACCATAAAAAAAGAGTAAGCTTCCACTTACCCCCGTTAATTTTTCTTCTGATGGTCAAATCCATCGTTTAAACGACTTTGATAGTCTGTATTAAATTTTTTCTCTTGTTTTTTAGAATGTTTATAAAAAAAATAAAAAGCCAATACAGCTAAAATCATAAAAATGACAAGCGTGATTATTGCAGGTATATATTCTGATTTATCCTCAGGAAAGTATAAAAACGGCATCATATGTATCACTTCCTTCTGATAATTAGTATATCAAATTTAAGGATGAAATAAAAAATTAAAAATTAATGTTCGCTAATTTGTAGAAAATTTGGCACAATGAAATTAGAAAGGAGTTGTTATAAATGAATCATCTTTCATTAGGAGACAAAGTCCAAATACCGTATAAATCGGGAATTTATATAGGAGAAATAATAGAAGATCGAAATGATAAATATTTAGTTAAAACATTAGCTATACTTAAACATCCAATGCAAGGGGATCTACATCATCCAAAACAAGTGGAGAATGTTCTTTTTCATGAGCGAAAGGCACTTAGCGAGTTTGAAAAAGTTAATGTTCTAAAAGATGTGGTAACTCGTTATGAAGATGAGATATTAGATTACGGAGAGTCTTTAAAACAAGCAGTAGATAAATACCGAGAAAAACTCACAAGTAAAGAATCATCATATAATCAAGAGGCCTTAAAAGCATTAGAGTCAGTTGAAAAAAGTTATTACCTTGGAAAATACTATTAAAGAAGGCTGCCTAAGTAGACAGCCTTCTTTTCATCATTCACCTAAGTTTTCTTTAATTAATTCAGTAATTCCTTGGATTGCCTCTTCTTCATCACTACCGTTAGCTGTAACTTTAATTTCAGCATCTTTAGGAATTCCTAATGACATGACACCCATAATAGACTTTAAGTTAACAGTTTTATCATTATATGTTAACTCAATTTCTGATTGATATTGACCAGCTTTATTGACTAATAATGTAGCAGGGCGAGCATGTACACCAGTATCTGCAGTAATTTTAAAAGATTGTTCTTTCATGATTTTCATCCTTCCAACTTGATATTAGCTTGTACAAATTTTATGTACTTTTGATCTCAATTATACGAAATTACTTCGTGAATAATTGAACTTAAACCCATTATATACAATTTTAATACGTATGAAAACTAAAAAGTAGTATGGAATAGATTGTTTTTACACAATGGTTATGATACCTTTATTTTTGACTAGTCAATATTAGGAGGAAATGACATGAGTGTACACATTGGCGCCAAAAAAGGTGAAATCGCAGAAAAAATATTACTTCCTGGTGACCCATTAAGAGCAAAGTATATTGCAGAAACATTTTTAGAAGATGTAACACAATATAACCAAGTTCGAGGTATGTATGGGTATACTGGTACATATAAAGGAGAAAGAGTATCTGTTCAAGGTACTGGAATGGGAGTTCCCTCGATTTCTATATATGTTAATGAATTAATTCAAAGTTATGACGTTCAAAAATTAATCCGTGTTGGTACATGTGGTGCTATTCAAAAAGATGTTAAAGTAAGAGATGTTATTTTAGCACAAGGTTCTACAACGGATTCTCGGATGAACCAGCTTATATTTAACGGAATTGATTATGCTCCACTTGCGGACTTTGATCTATTACGAACAGCTTATGAGGTTGGAACTGCAAAAGGAATGAATCTTCGAGTTGGAAACGTATTTACAAGTGATACGTTCTATCGTGATAATGCAAAAGAAGTAAACGAATTGCTTGCAAAATATAAAGTATTAGCAATTGAGATGGAAACAACTGCTTTATATACACTAGCAGCGAAATTCGATCGTCAAGCACTATCTGTATTAACGGTTTCTGACCACATTATTACTGGCGAAGAAACAACTGCAGAAGAACGCCAAACAACTTTTAATGAAATGATGGAAATTGCCTTAGAAGCAGCAATACAATAAAAGATTATTACATTTTGCATGGGTACTTGGTTATTACTGAATGCCCATGCTTTTTTATACAAAAATTAACATTTAATTTATCTAGTATTGATCACTCCTTACACCCATTGTTAACCGCTTGTAAATTTAAGTTGACAATTAAGTTGATTCTCATTATTCTAGTTATATAGGAGAGTGGTTAATCGATGAAAAATATTAAGCCTATTGAAATTACGGTTGGGGCATTATTTGTTTGTTTGATGGCGATTGGAGCTAATATTGCGGTATGGTTTCCGTTTTTAGCAATACCAATTGGCGGGACTTCAGTACCTTTGTCATTGCAAACTTTCTTCTCCATTTTAGCAGGTCTAATGTTAGGTAAAAGATTGGGAAGCTTAGCAATGATTACATATGTTTTAGTCGGGATTTGTGGTATACCTGTTTTTGCAGGAATGGAAGCAGGACCAATGCAACTTATAACACCAACAGGTGGATTCTTACTATCCTTTATAATTGTTGCCTTTATTTCAGGCTGGATTACGGAAGGCTCTAATCCTTCAATACCTAGATTTGTTATCGCTTCACTTGTAGGTCTAACTCTAAATTATTTAATCGGAGTAACATTTATGTACTTTGCAATGAATATGTGGTTAAACTTAGAGATTAGTTACCAAATTGCATGGATTGGTATGATTCCATTTTTCATTAAGGATATTGCTTTATCCTGTTTAGCAGCGGTCTTTACCGTTCGAATAGCTAATCGCATACCTTTAAAGTGGAAAACAGTAAAAGCATAATATAATGAGGAGATTCTTCTTGGAATCTCCTCTTTTAGTTCTTTCGCATAATTCTTATCACCATAACCAAAGACTATGATAAAATAACAATCATATAAATATGTCTGAAAGGAACGACATCATGGATCTATTTTCTAATTTCCCGATTACTGCAGCACTATTGGCTATTGTATTTGCCCAACTTATTAAAATTCCTATTCATTTTATTGCAACAAGAGAGTTTGTTCCCGGACTCGCGTTTAGCACTGGTGGGATGCCTAGTAGTCATTCTGCAGCAGTAACCTCGCTATCTACAGCTATTGGAATAATTGAAGGGTTTAGTTCAACAATATTCGCTGTAGCAGCTGTATTTAGTATCATCACGATGTATGACGCTTCGGGTGTAAGAAGGCACGCTGGAAAACATGCTACATTACTTAATCAATTAGTAAAAGATATTCAAGTACTAGTTGAAGGAGCTAAAAACTGGGAAAGTAAAGGAACATATGAGAAACGAGAAGATTTAAAAGAATTACTTGGTCATAAACCTATCGAAGTATTTTTTGGAGCTATAACCGGAATTGTTGTTGCACTAATTCTTAATATCTTTTATTAGCAGAAAGAGAGGAGACATGTTGAAGTCTCCTCTCTTTCACTAGCTTTTATTAATCTGTTCCCGAAACACTTGTAGTGCTTTGTTTTCATTCAGTTTTTGTAATACTTCTTCTGAAAGTTCACCTGAACCTTTTTTAATAATATAGACTTCAACTTCACGTTTTCCCCACTCTGAATATACATCTTCTACAGAGTCAAAATACAAGTCTATTTTATTACCATTTATTGCTCCACCTTTATCTGCAACTACGCCAAATCCATAATCTGGAATCCACAAAACCGTCCCGATTGGATAAATGGATAAATCTGCTGCAATCGTAGAATATAAATCCCGCTTTACTTTAACACCTGAATACGTAATCCCATATTGTGGGTGGTCTGGAGTTTTACCAGTCGATTCCACTCCTGCTGTATAACCGGTAGCAATTACGGTTGCCTTCGGATAATTATCTATATTAATTGCCTCTTCTACAGTTTTAGGTCCTTCAATCTGTTCACTAGAAATGTACCGCTCTTGTTTTGCTAGTAGGATTAAATCTTTTTCTTGTAAAGCTATCTTTCTATGTTCCGCTGGCTTAACTTCATCATAATTTGCCGATACGGAATGATCTTTCCGTAGCATAATCGCTAAATCTGCATAAGTCACATTGGAAATACTGGATAATGTTGTCCAAAATGCAAGCAGAAATAAAACTGTCATGCCAATTCTTCTATATATTTTACTGATTTTCAAATAACAACACCTCTCTGGGTGTCATCTTTTCCAATCTAGTAAGATTTTATTCAAAAGGTAATATATAGGACATCACTATTAAAACATTTGGTAACCATTTTTTCGCAAAAATTTAATAACAAATCCAGATACAATTGTACCTAAAAATCCAGATGATAATATAACCACATCCCAGCCATTTATAGAAACTAACTCTGTAAACGCCTTCGAAAACGCCTGTCCTGGAGAGGAAAAGTAATCCCCAATAGCTATTTTATCTACAATGAATAGTACGATAAACGGATAAATAAATGCCATCAACCATGTTCTTCTCAGTAACATGTTTAAGATAAAAGCTATTCCAAAAAATATAACAAAAAATAAGATAACAGAAACAATTAATTGGATCAATTTATGTAATCTCCCTTTCCTTTTAAACACTAACTATACACACTAATTCTATTAGCATTTCATAAAAAAAGCAAAGACGAGGTTGCGCCTTTGCTTTATTGACTTTAAGTTATGGAATTAATAAAAGAAATTAAATTTTCCTTTTTTAAGTAATAGACTGATTCCGCCTAATTTCAATAGGTAACGGTTATCACTCATCTTCTTCATGAATGTTGCTTTCCAACCGAATAATTTTTTATCTCCGAACACAACACCCATACCATCATTGTGACCAAGAGATGCTAAAGTACCAAGTGGTTTGTATTCAAACCCTTCAAGCTCCTTGTGACCTTTAACAAGTGATTCCACATTATGGGCTACTGTTGCAGATTGTTGAATCGCAATCTGAGCAGTTGGAGGGAATGGTCTTCCACTATTTTCATCCATAATTAACGCACAATCTCCGATAACGAAGACATTGTCATATTCTGGAGAGCGCATGTCTGGACGTACTTGAATCTTACCACGGTTTGTTTCAAATCCGGATTTTTCAACGATAGAGTTTGCTTTTACCCCAGCAGCCCATACAGTTGTAAGAGTCGGGATTTCGTTTAGCTTACCATCTTTTTCATAGACAACAGCATCTGGCTTACTTTCTTTAAGCAAAGCACCTGTAATAAATTCAACTCCACGAGCCTCAAGAGAATTCATTGCATATTCTACTAATTCTGGATCAAATCCAGGTAATACAGTAGGTGCGCCTTCTACATTAATAATACGAACTTGTGATTTATCAATATCATACTCTTTACATAATTCTGGAACTTTATTAGCTAATTCTCCAACAAATTCAATTCCAGTAAATCCGCCGCCACCTACAACAATGTTTAGACGAGCTGGGTTTTTATCTTTATGATATTCTGCAAAATTAAAATCAAGATGTTCTCTAATTAAACGAGATGAATTAATATCATTAATCATTAATGCATTTTCTTCAAGTCCAGGAATACCGAATGTTGCTGATTCAAATCCTAAACCAATTACAAGATAATCATATTCTAATTCGCCATTTTCTAGTTTAACTATATTTTCTTGTGGCTTAATCTCAACAACAGAGTCTTGAACAAAGTTAACCTTATGTTCATTAATAACATCTTTAATAGAAATTCTAGCTTGATCTTGATGAACCGTACCGGCTGATACTTCATGTAACCAAGTTGTTTGGTAATGATAGTCGTTCTTGTTTACTAGAGTAATGTTTGCTTCGTTCGCGCCTAGAGACTTCTGTAATTTCACAGTTGTCATTATTCCACCATAACCTGCACCTAAAACAACAATGTTAGGCTTTTTCATTCATCATCACATCCAATTTTCATATTATTAACCTATTACTTTAAGAATGTGACATTTTTCACTTAATAAAATAAAAAAAGATAATAACTATACTAAAAGTGGATGTCACATATTCGTAATATATTGTCCAACCTATATATTAGACCTTTTCCTTATAATTTTCAAGCATAAAATGAAATGTTAGTTATTAAGTGAAAAGTCAGTTCCATTACAAGTATTCTTAATATGTGTTACTATGTTATTGGTATTTTTGAAAAAGGAGGCAATAGAATATGTCTGACAAAGTATTTGACGTTACGATTATTGGTGCTGGCCCTTGTGGGTTATTTACTGCTTTTTATGGTGGAATGCGCCAAGCTAGTGTTAAAATTATTGAAAGTTTACCTCATACTGGTGGGCAATTATCTGCACTTTATCCAGAAAAATATATATATGATGTTGCTGGGTTTCCAAAAGTTCGCGCACAAGAACTAGTGGACAATCTAGAAAAACAAGCTAGAATGTTTGACCCTACAATTGTTTTAGGGCAATCTATTGAAACCGTAGAACGCTTAGAGGATGAAACATTTAAACTCACCTCAAATACTGGCGAAATCCACTATACAAAAACAATGATTATAACGGCTGGAAATGGAGCATTCCAACCACGACGGTTGAACGTCCATAATTCGGAGGATTTTGAAGGCATTAATTTACATTATTATGTAAAAGATATGAATCGATTCAAGGATAAAAAAGTTGCCATTCTGGGTGGTGGAGACTCTGCGGTAGACTGGGCATTAATGCTTGAGCCCATTGCTGAAAAAGTTTCTTTAATTCATCGACGTGATGAATTTAGAGCACATGAACATAGTGTGGAACAGTTAAAAAATTCCAAAGTGGAAATATTAACACCTTTTACTCCTAGTGATATTGTTGCCTCTAATACAATTGAGAAAATACTACTAGAAGAGGTAAAAGGTGAACGTAAATTAGAGCTTGTTGTAGATGATGTAATTTGTAACTATGGATTTATTTCAACGTTAGGTCCGATTAAAGACTGGGGTCTAGAAATTGAGAAAAACAGCATTGTTGTTAATACAAAAATGGAAACCAATATCCCAGGTATCTATGCAGCTGGAGACATTTGTACATATCCTGGAAAAATCAAACTAATCGCAACAGGGTTCGGTGAGGGTCCAACCGCCATCAACAACGCCAAACAATACATCGATCCAAAAGCAAGAGTACAACCGAAACATTCAACAAGTATGTTTGAATAGGTATAGCAAGAACTAAAAAAAGCATGGAAAGGAATATTCCTCTTCATGCTTTTTCATTAACATTTTTCAGGTGCTCCAACAGTTTCCTTCGTACGGAAAGAAGACCCACATCCACAAGAAAGAATTGCATTCGGATTATCAATACTAAATCCGCCACCCATTAAATTTTGCTTATAATCAATTGTAGTACCTTCAATGATTGGTATATCTTGCTTCGTAATAACGACCGGAATACCATTTATTTCCTCAATAAGATCTAACTCTTCATTTACATCTTGATCGAATCCGAGTGAATAAGACAATCCGCTACAGCCGCCACCCTTTACACCAAAACGAAGCCGAACATTTTCGGTTTCATTTTTCATCATCTCTTGAATTTGGAGACTTGCACTTTCTGTTAGGGTTAAAATCATCTTTATTCCTCCTAAATAAAATACTTATATTAAGTATACATACAAAAATAGCAAGTTTTCAAATAATAAGTTTTTCCAATTACTTATAATGATAGATACCAGTTGCAATGACATCGGCTCCACCATTCATCCAAACATAATTATCTTCATCCCAAGTGATGAATAAATCCCCTCCCTCTAAGTGAACCGTGATGGACTTATTTTTAGGAATTAATTGATTTAGTGTTGCGGCAACTACAGCTGCACAAGCTCCAGTACCACATGCAAGTGTAACACCAGATCCTCTCTCCCATACACGGAAATTCAATTCCGTATCATTTACAACTTCTACAAATTCCACATTTACTCCTTCTGGAAAACGTGGATCTTTCTCAACCATTTCACCCAGCTCATATAAAGGAGCATTCTTAATATCATCTACAAAAAATACTGCATGAGGATTCCCCATTGATACTGCGGTAAGCTTTAATTCTTCTCCATTGATAATGAATGTTTCATTTACAATTCTTTCTTGTTCTTCGCCTATCATAGGAATCAAAGAACGCTTCAGAATAGGTTTCCCCATGTTTATCGTAATTTCATTAACCACTTCGCCATTTAACTTAACCTCTGCCTCCACATTACCAGCTTTCGTTTCTATTTGAAAATTAGTATTTTGAACAAGTCCTTCTTCGTAAGCATACTTAGCGGTACATCTTAATCCATTTCCACAGCTCTTTCCTTCAGATCCATCCTTGTTAAATATCCGCATCCCTACTTCTGCTTTTTCACTAGGATGGATTAAGATTAAACCATCAGAACCAATTCCAGTATTAATATTAGAAACCTTTTGGGCAATATCAGGTAATAGCCCCTCATCTATTTCCTGTTTAAACAAATCAAGATAAATATAATTATTACCTAAGCCATGCATTTTGATAAAAGGAATCTTCATCTTTTACCCTCATTTCAATTCGTCTAGTAATTTTACATTATGTTGTTCCAATGCTTCATAGATTGTTCTTAATCTAGGGATACCCTCTGCTACCATTTCATCATTGACGAACACAATAGGATAAAATAAATCTTCCTCAAATATTCGTTCCACAAATTGTTGATGTTTTTCCTCTTCTTGTGACGTATTTATATCAACATATTCATAGCGAATCTTGTCTGCTTCATATTTTCTTGCAATTGCCGCTTGCAACCATTCATACGTATCTTTAGAGCCTGGAGCACCTACACAACTAGCACAGATTTGTTCAGCCCCATAAACCGTAATTAACACTTTATTGCTACTCATTCCAACCTCCCCTTTCCCCAGGTTCTTGCAGTTACTTTTATTTTACAAAATCTTTATATAAAGATAAAATGATAGTATCTAATTTAATCGTAATAATTGAAAGAATAGATTTTTCGGCTAAACAAATATATAATAAGTTTAGGAAAGGAGAAGATGGATGATGCGTGAACAAGTTCAAGAAGTATTAAATAAACTACGCCCATTTTTACTACGTGATGGTGGAGATGTGGAATTAATAGATGTGGATGATAATGGCATTGTACTTCTTCGTCTCATGGGTGCATGTGGAAACTGCCCGAGCTCAACAATTACGTTAAAAGCAGGTATCGAGCGTGCATTAATGGCTGAAGTACCAGGTGTAAAGGAAATCGAACAAGTATTTTAAACTAATATAGATAAAGCAGACAACAAAGTTCGTTGCCTGCTTTTTTATTGTTTTAGCCAATTCAAAACTGGTAATTCATATCTTTTATAATCAACATTAACTACTTCAAAAAAAGATGCCAGCCGTTTCTCATAAGCTTCCTGTTTTTTTATCATCTTCTTTAAATCAGCATAATATCGTTCATATTCTTTCCCCTTAAAACTCTCTTCAAATAAATCATAAAAATGAATTGGATATAAAAGCCTTGCATATAATAATCTCCAGCTAAAAACAGATAATGCTCGTTGTTCTTGATAATCATTAATAAACGAAATGATGTCTTTTTTATCAACGTCATCTTCTAACAGCTTATAACGAATATATTCTGCTAAGTCTCGAGTAGGATGGTCATATACAAGCTCATCTGTCCAAATAACTGGACTAGCTAAATGCTCCTTATATCTGCGGAAGGCAAAAACACCTTGATCACTTTGATGAAATCGCTTATCTGTTTCACTTTCTTGCATGTATTGAATTGCATTTTCGCTTAAACCAATAATATAAGGAAAGATATCCACTAACAATCGATAATAATTATTTTGAATCGATAAAGAGTCATGTTTAATCTTTTGCTCATAGGCTATTAATTTTTTTATCCACAAATCTTTCCACTGCCCATAGCTTGATATTTCTTGCGGTTCATAGCTATATGTAGCTGTTTGATTATGAAACTCAGCCAACAATCTACCGTGTGATTTTGCAATCTGCTCTTGGATGTTGGAAACTCGTAATACAAAATAATGGTTATTATCTTTCTCTACAAACCAGCTATTTCCCATAGTTGGAATAGGAACTGCTGTATGTTTGTAACCAAGTTCGGAAAGATAATAGGCAAGTGCTGCTTGTTCTAAATGAATCATTTCCTTGTTGTTCGCAGAAATGATAAAATAAATATAATCTTGATCTCGGAATCCTTCTCTACCATTTATCATAACCTGTTCCTTTACGTGAACATTGTAATTCACTAACAATATTTCTTTCATCATATTTCCCTCCCACACACCATTACTATAAATGTATGAGAAACTTAGCTAATTTTAACCAATAAAAGGAGAATCGGTGATAAACATGGATAAAAAAATTAAACATGATGTATTAGAGCAAAAAGCTAGAGAATTATTAGAAGAAAGAGGAGTTACCTTAAAGGATATTGCAGAACTCGTTTATTACTTACAATCCAAGTATCACGATAATTTAAGTATGGATGATTGTCTATACAATGTTGACCGTGTATTGGAAAAACGAGAAGTGCAAAATGCAATTCTTACTGGTATTCAACTAGATAAGCTTGCAGAAAAGAAAATGTTAGAGGAACCATTACAAACAACTATCGAAATTGATGAGGGATTATATGGTGTAGATGAAATAATCGCGTTCTCGATTGTAAATGTATATGGTTCAATTGGATTTACGAATTACGGTTTTATTGATAAACAAAAGCCTGGTATTCTTCAAAAGTTAAATGATAAATCAACTGGAGAATGTCATACATTTTTAGACGACATTGTTGGTGCAATTGCAGCTGCTGCTTCTAGTAGGCTAGCGCATGCTGCAGAAGATGCTAAGTAACATAGGGTGAAGGGGCTAATTGCCCTTCCACCCTATTTTTTAAACCACTTACTTAAGTTTTGAATAAAATAAGTTGGTTTAATTGGTAATGATTCATATTCTTCAAATTTTGTTACTCCAGTAAATACCATCAATGTATCCATACCAGAATTAATCCCAGCTTTTATATCTGTATTATAATTATCACCAACTAAGATAGTTTTATCTGGTTTTGTGCCTAGAACTTGAAGTGCCTCTTTCACGATAATGGTTTCAGGCTTCCCGATAAATTGTGGATCTACTCCAGTACTAACTGATACTACTGATGTAAAAGCTCCGTTTCCAGGCATTAGGCCACGTTCCGTAGGTAGAGCATTATCACTATTTGTTGAAATAAAGGTAGCTCCATTCCTTACAGCTAACGTTGCCTTCGCTAGCTTTTCATACGTAATATGGCGATCTATTCCCATGACTACTACATCGCAATCTATTTCTTCTGTAACCGTTATACCCTCTCGTTCTAATGCATCAAATAAACCTACTTCACCAATACAATAACAACGAGCACCTGGATACATTTGCTTAATATATTTTGCTGTAGCCATACTACTTGTAAATACATTTTCAGGAGTTGATTCTACTCCCAATTGATTTAACTTCACTGATATTTGATCCTGTGATTTAGAAGAATTGTTCGTGAGAAATAAATAGGGAATATTTCTTTTTTTTAGCTCTTTAATAAATTCCGGTGCTTCTTCAATCACTTCATTACCCCGATACACCGTTCCATCTAAATCAATTAAATACCCTTCATAATTATTCAATGCGAAATCTCCTTACTCTTTTGTAAATGCATTTGCTACGTCAAGTTCATTTTTTAAATACTCACGAATTCTAAAAGAAAATTGGTCCAAAACTAATTTATTTTCCGATAAAACATGATATATTTTTTCATGATCCACATGTAAATAATCCTTTACGAGCATTTTCCGAAGTTCGACAACTGCTTTATAAGCTTTACTTTCTGATTCAGGAATGACTTTTTCATCCTCTAAAATATCAATAATATCTTCATAACTACCTGGGTCACGCATGATAAACCCGTCAATCATCATATTCCCAACATCAATTATCGATTCAATTAATAATTGCATTAGTCTTTCTAATGCAAGCTTTTCTCGGTAAGACTCAAAAGGAGTTTCTTTATATTCTTCTAATAGCATTTCAATAAATTGTAATGTTTCTTCTACCTTTTTTCTATCTACAAAATACATATCAATAACCTCCAGCTTTATTCTACATAGTAATGATAGCACAAATAAATTAGATGTATTACCTTTAACATTCTGAGTAGGGATTTGTTAATAAATGGAAAATTAATATACAGTCACAACGGAAAGGATAATGACATGAAGGGGTTGAGGAAAATGGGTAAACACGATAAAAAACAATTCTCTGATTTCTCCAACGTTCGAGACCAGAAAAATTATCTAATCCCTGAGGAATTTCCAGAAGGGGCATTTGGTTCTAGTATAAATAAGAACGAGCAAGTATACAGTAAATCAACTCCATGGCAAGATGGTCAACGGAGACTTAGTGCATTTGTTTATCCTTATAAACAGTTACACGAAGATTTACCGAGACAAGTTGAAGGAGCTCATCCTATTCATGACCATCCAGATGATGTAAATCCCGAACAAGAGGAGTAATTCTTTATTCAACAAAGACAGCCTTTAAGCTGTAAATGCTTAAGGCTGTCCATTTTCAAAAGATTAATCCTTTTTCTGTAAAACGAAGTAAGCACAACCAAAGTTGCAGTATTCATATAAATAGTCATCTAATGAGCTAATTTTAGAATCCTCAGGTGCCTTCGTATTACTATCATGATAAAAGCCTCTAAGTCGTAGCTGCTCATAGCCCCAATCACCAACAATAAAATCGTATTTTTTTAATATGTCAGAATAACGATCTTCTAAGGCTTTTTGTTGAAAACCATCTTTTACATTTTCAATTAGCTCGTAATTTTTTCCAAATAGTTCGATCAAGCATACTCACCCCTCATAATTAGTTATAGTTTACCATACTTTTGGCTATATCATCTATTCTGTTTTTCATTGCATGATTTCTTATTTTTTCAACAAACTACAAGTAATGCTATTTGTAACTTATTAGGAGGAATAAGAAATGATGAGAATACTAACTATTCTAGCACTAGGGATAGTCCTAACAGCTTGTGCCCATACAGATAACTCGTCAGGTGAACGTGATCAAATGTTAGATGAACTAGATCCAAATAGAGAAAATAAAACAGAGAACACATCTAATGTGGATGATAAATTAGGATATGTAAATTATACAAAAGACCAGCTAGATATGGATACAGAGACTGATCATATGGGGGCAATAAACCGTACACAAATGGCGGATATGATTGCCAGAATCATCCTTCGAAATGAAGGGTTTAACAGAGTAGCTGCTCTAGTAACAGATGAAGAGGTACTAATTGCTTATGAACGCGACGCAGAAATGGATCAAGTAATTGCATCGGACATTGCAAGCAAATCCGCTAAATCGATAATGCCAGGTTTTTACCATGTATATGTATCAGATAATCCATCATTAATACAAGATATCCAAAGCTTGCATAATTCATCTAGTCAAAATCAAGATTATCATAATACTATTGACCAGATAATTACTGAGATGAAAAAATCACCACAAGGGAATCCAAATAATGAGGAAGATGCGGACTAACGAACAAGTTAGTCCGATTCCCTTTCAAAAAAAGAGGTGAAAAAATGAATTATAAAAGGTCCTCTCACGTTCTCCTATTACTTGTCTTTTTTTGTCTCTTGCCTATATCAGTACTCGCAGAAGAAAAGAAAGAAGAGTCGATTTATGACAAGAGGATGGCTTTGTATAAAAAAACCGAAGCACTGACAGAAATTCCTTGGTATTACATTGCAGCAGTGGACCAATATGAAAGACAAATTTACAAAGATATTAAAGACGACCAGGTTATTTCTATTCGAATCCCACCTGAATTATGGTTTGGACCAGGAAATACTTCTGTGGACATAAAAGCTATTCAAATATTTGGTGGGATTGGGAAAGATGGAAATGGGGATAAAAAAGCCGATCCTAATAACGGTGAAGATGCGTTATTAACTATGGCCTCCTTTATTCAGAAATATGGTTACAATGAAGATGACTTTAAAATTGCATTATGGAACTATTATAAAAGGGATCTAACTGTCCAAACGATAAAGAATACTGCAAGAGTGTTCAAGAAGTATAATGGTATCAATTTAACTGATCGAGATTTTCCTGTTGCGATAAAATATAATTACAGCTACCGAAATACTTGGGGTGATCGCCGAGGATTTGGCGGAAATCGGATTCATGAGGGAACTGACATTTTTGCCGACTATGGTACACCTGTCCATTCTACTACTTATGGAGTTGTTGAGCTTAAAGGTTGGAATTTATATGGTGGTTGGAGAATTGGTATTCGCGACATATTCAATATATATCATTATTATGCTCATTTAAGTGGCTATCAAGATGGAATAGAAGTTGGACAGATTGTGAAACCTGGGGATGTACTAGGTAGTGTTGGTTCAACTGGATATGGTCCACCTGGCACATCAGGAAAATTCCCACCCCACTTACATTATGGGATGTACAAAGATAATGGGTATAGTGAATGGTCCTTTGATCCATATCCTTATTTAAAAAGGTGGGAAAGGATGGCTAAAAGCAAAAAATAATGCAAGTAAAAAACTGTCCTAGAATTTTCTAGGACAGTTTCATGTTTAATTTGCTTCTTTTGCTTTTTTCACAGCCCACCAAATACTTGCTGCTAAACCTCCCCAAACAATCACAATAGATAGTATCATAAAAATAATCCAACTCATCTTATTGCGCCTCCTTCTTGAGAGATTCTTCTTCTACTGAGGACTTTTTCCATTTTGTCGTTGCTAGAATTATACCGATTACTAAGGCACCAATGGCTACTGCCCAGCCACTCCAAAGGATAAACGAATCAGCGTAGTTTCCATAGTTACCAGAATCCGTTTCAAATTGCTTAAATATGTTTTGTACCAATAAACCATACATCATATAGCCTAAAACGATTGGCGTTATAATTGACAAGCTAATTGTCCACCAAGCTCCTAATTTAATATCAGAAATCTCATTGGCATGACCCTTAAGATCTTGTAATTGTCTTAAAACCCATGCAATAAGAATAACTTCAACTAATCCAATTAATGCTACACCAAACTGATTTATAAAGTAGTCAGCAACGTCTAGGAAATTTAATCCTCCTTGTGTAGCAAATAAAAGTGAAATTAATGCTGCCAAACCTCCACCAAATGCTACTGCCTTACCACGAGAAATTTTAAATTTATCCATTAAACCAGCTACATATGTCTCTGTAATGGACATTAATGAAGTTAAACCCGCTAATACTAAGGATGCAAAGAATAAGAATCCAAACAATTCATTTAGTACAGGAAATTCATTAATAATTTGCGGGAATACGACAAATGCTAATCCGACCCCATCTGATACAACTTCACTAACAGGTACACCTAATTGACCTGCCATGTAACCTAGAACTCCAAATACTCCAATACCTGCTAAAATTTCAAAACTTGAGTTACCAAACCCAGTAATGAACGCATTATTCGTTATATCTGATTTTTTCGGTAAGTAGCTTGAATACGTAATCATAATCGCAAATGCGATTGATAAACTAAAGAAAATTTGCCCATAAGCAGCTACCCATACATCTGGATTTAAAATACTTCCAAAGTCCGGTGTAAAGAAAGCTTGTAACCCATCAATTGCTCCAGGTAGTGTAATTGCACGAATAACTATAATTAGAAAAATAACAACCAATGCTGGAATAAAAATTCGGTTTGCAATTTCAATACCTTTTTTAATACCTTTAAATAAGATTCCTAATACAACTACCCATACTAGTATAAGTGGAATTAATACTCCTGGTACAAAACTACCGACCTCACCCGCTGCTGATGTTTGTAGATAGTCACCGAATAAAAATGCTTCTGTATCTTCTCCCCAATTTAAATTAAACGAAAAAACCGAATAAGACATTGCCCAGGCAATAATAACTGAATAGTATGTAGAAATAACGAATGCAACTAATACAGCCCACCAGCCAATACCTTCTGCCTTCTTATTCATCCTTCTAAAAGATAATGGAGCAGAACCTTTGTACTTATGACCAATTGTAAATTCCATGATCAAAATTGGAATCCCTGCAGTTAAAAGAGCGAATAAGTAAGGAATTAAGAATGCTCCTCCACCATTTTCATAGGCTACAGCAGGGAAACGCCAGATATTTCCTAGCCCAACAGCAGATCCCACTGCAGCCAATATAAACCCTGCTCTTGTCCCCCATTGAGAACGTGTTTCCATGAAAAGACCTCCTCATAAAGTTTTTCCCATTACACTAAGTAATAAGTTTGGTATAAATACCCATTTTCGGTAATTTCTTTAAAATTAAATTATATTATATTTTTCAGAAATTACTGAACTTGTCTGTATTATAACGGTACTTTTTTCTTATGTCAAAGTATTTTTTATAATTTTCATTCAATAAAAAATATAGGGTCAAACCCCAGTAAACACAACGAAATGTGATACTTTCGGTTTGACCCTAACAAAATATTTTTATTGATTTTTGTTTAGCATGTGTAATAGTAATGCCACTATAATAATGATGATAACTGTTGCTAATAGACCTAATAAAGCGTTACTAGTTAATCCAATAATTAGGTACCCAATAACAGAAGAAAGCGCAACAATTAGTGCATAAGGAAGTTGTGTTATAACGTGATCAATATGATTAGCTCCTGCTCCAGTAGAAGATAGAACGGTTGTATCAGAGATTGGTGATACATGATCTCCAAATACAGCACCTGCTAGTACTGCAGCAAGTGAAGGAATAATTAATGACGGATCTGCAATCGCCATTACTTCAGCTGCAATTGGTAACATAATTCCGAACGTTCCCCAGGAAGTTCCAGTCGCTAGTGCCATAAAACCAGAAAGTACAAAGAAAATAACTGGTAATATACTAGAACTAATATTTACATTTTCAACAACCCCAGCTAAATATTCACCTGTTTGTAAAGTAGAGATAATCGTCCCAATCATCCAGGCAAGTAATAAAATATATATGGCAGGAAGCATTGCTTTAATACCTTCGATAAATACTAAACCATTTTTTGCTTCTGGGTTACGTTGTATTAGGTATAAAATTAAAGCGACTACCACTGCTGTAATACCACCAATAAACAGGGAAAAGTTTACATTTGTATTCTCAAAAATAGATAATAAAGAAACCGTATCTCCACTTGCTTTTGCACCAGTAATGAACATAGAGCTAATAGTTGTTCCTATTAATACTATAATAGGAACTATAAGGTGATAAACTCTTCCCTTTGAACTTGGTTCAAATGAATTAGTTAAGTCTCCTGGAACCGTTGTACCCTTAGGGATAACTTCACCTGTTGAAGTAGCTAAACTCTCGTGTTTTTTCATTGGTCCAATATTAAGATTAAGAAATGCAGTCAGGAAGACTAGTAACATTGCTCCAAGAGCATATAGATTGTATGGTATCATTTTTACAAATGCTTCTAATGGTTGTAATCCTGTCATTGCAACTAAACCACCGACTAATCCAATCAAGTAAGCTCCCCAACTTGATATTGGAGATATTACTGTTACAGGTGCAGAAGTTGAATCAATATAATAAGCTAGTTTAGCCCGAGAGATTCGATGTCTGTCTGTTAAAGGTCTTGCAATTTGACCAACAGCTAAGGCATTGAAGTAATCATCAATAAAAATAATAATTCCTAATATAGGAGCCATTAGCTGTGCCCTTCTACGTGTCGTGATTTTTTTTATCATCCAGTCTCCGAATGCTTTACTACCCCCAGAAGCCTGAAGAAATGCGGTCATAATGCCTAATAGCAATAGGAATCCAATCAATTGGAGATCCCCAGTATTAAGTGCCCCATCCGAAATGAAAATACCATAAAATGTATTCCATATTTCCATTAAACTGTTCCATACATTAAAATCATGAATAAATAAAGCCCCTAAAACAATCCCTACTCCTAAAGATAGGAGTACTCTTCTTGTTAATAAGACTAAAACAAGCATTAGAATTGCGGGAATAAGAGAATAAATTGTTCCTTCCATTGTTTCTACCTCCATGTTATTTATAGTTTATGCTGTAAGACCATGGAGATACGTAACAGAAAAGATTTTTCCACACAAAAAAGCAACGATAGAAAATAACCTATCATTGCTTCTGCATATACGTTATCCTCCATCTCGATCTGTAGTCCTCCATGCCCACTTCCAGCATGACAGTTTGCCTTTTATTCAAAGACACCCCAGCAAGTAATAAGTTTGACCCTTATTATGCTTCGGCAAACAAGCCTTTCATCAATAATCATAGTTGTCATCCTCCTATTGATTACTCATCTTGTTCGCACCTCTACCTCACCGATCTGATAAGGTTATATATTAAATTATGAATATACTATACTATGTTTTTACTCTTCTTGCAAGTCATCTTTCGGAACTGCAATATTTGGATCAGCACCTGTGCCACCATAAAAATCTGGTACTTCTCCCATTACGAGAACTTTATCGATCAATATTTTAGTACTGACATGCGTAACGTCAGTCGTAAATGGGATGACAATTTGAACATCAGCTTCTACTTTTACATATAGTGAGACTAAGACACTATTAATCCCGTACTGCTCTGTTTCATCTACCAATTCTGTTTCTACACTACCTACTAATTCTAGATTTACCGGTATTTTAGGTCCTAGATTTGCTAGTATGGAGTTTCCAGTTGCTTGCCCTAATGGAATTTCAATCACCGTTGGATCACGATAAACTAATTCCTCAACAGTATCTCCGTATACCTCTGGTTCTCCAAGTGGATCACTGTACTGTGGCGGTGTTCCACGATTCATACTATGAAAAAATTCCTCCACTCGATCAGTTGCTGCCCGATTAATCTTGTTTACAACAGAGTTATCCCAACCGACTATCGAGATATAACCTGCTTCCGTTTTTTCCGTTAGGGCGATATCGTCATAAGTATATTCTTCTGCAAACTTGACAGCAGAATTGATACCCCTTGTAGCAAACTCTCTTGTTTTTGTCTCGGCAATTTCTTCTATTGTCGGGGTAATTTCTTCATCAATAAACTCTAAACTAAAATAAGTAATAACAATCACTAAAATAAATGAAATCATTAAAATATATCTCGATGGAGGTGCAGTTCTTGCTCCTTTAAATCCCATTCGATGCCTTCTCATAGAAAACCCCTCCTCAGTACAATCTATGCTTGTTCCAAGAAGGGTAGGACTAAAAATTAGACTAAATTACATTTTGTAATAATTACATTCAGTTGTTTGGAAAGATCAATCGTATATGGTTCCACTTTTTGCCCTCTTTCTTTCAATATACGAACCACTGGACGATCACAAATGTGCTTATTCTGTTTCAACACAACACCTTGTCGGTTATCATTCAACTCTACCGAGATTCCATTAGGATAAACAGCGACACTATTTTTAAATGCTTCGATAATACGGATATCAAATTGGTTAACGGCACTACTATATAGGAGCTCAAGTCCTTCATGAGGAAGCATTGCCTTACGATATACTCGATTACTCGTAACCGCATCAAATACATCAGCAGCACCTATAATTTGAGCAAATAGATGTATCTCACTTCCCTTTAATCCTCTTGGGTACCCTGTCCCATTAATACGCTCATGATGTTGAAATGCACAATGAGCAATTACAGAAGAATAATGGCGATTTTTGCGTAGGTAATCATATCCTAGTGTAGTGTGTGTTTTCATCATTTCATATTCTTCATCGGTCAATTGATCTGGTTTTTGTACAATATCTGGATCAATAAAAAGCTTTCCAATATCATGTAGAATAGCACCTTTACCTAGCTCTGATAATTCTTTTGCATTCAATTTCAATTGTGCCCCTATTGCTAAAGAATAAATGGCTACATTTAATGAATGCTGGAAAATATAGTCATCTGTTAAATAAATATCCGTTAATAGAGAAATAGATTCCTCATGACTATCAATTTCTCCCATAATTCTAGAAATAATATCGCTTAGATTCCGTGTCTCGTCAGCTATTACAGAAGTATTCGCTTTCAATTTACTTTGTTGAATATTTCCAAACAGTTTCTTCATAGATGACGTAGCATCCTGCCTTAAACGTTCCGATATAGCTGGCTCGATATCTATATCCTTAGTCTCTTCATCTTCAATATAAACATATGTAATTCCTTGCTCTTCTAAACGTTCTATTAGCCTTTTTGTAAGAGGCACACCGTTATGGAGTAAAATGGTACCATTATCACGATGTATAGTTTGCCCTAGTATATCTCCTGGTTGAATGGTTGCTGTAGCGACTAATCTCATTGAAGTACTCCTAACCAGCCTTTGTAAAAAACGGCATTATTCGACAATTTTATATAATAATACTATCAAATCTATTTTTAAAAAGCTACCTGAAAGAATTCTAAATAAAAATGCCTCACGATGGAGACATTTTACTTTACGAAATTCGCTTCAGAGCTTCTTTTCCAATCATTCCAACTTCCCATCCATATTGTTCTTTGGAAGCTTGCGTTACTTTTTCAAGAGGAGCCTCTAGTAAATCTTCAATTGTTCTTACGCCTACTGCTCTTGCAGCAATTATTTGACGTTCCTTTAATTTTTCACTTAATAAATCTACATCTAATGCCCCACACATGATATAACCAATTTCATTTGTAATCATTAAAAGGTTCGTTTTGGGAAGTTCAACTTTAATGGCAGTGAACATAATACCATTTACTTCGAGAGGATTTATCGTAATCATAAACAATGTTGCCTCCTTTTGAGTGCTACTATACACTATGCAAAAGGAAGGTCATATGTCACGAAAATTGATTACGCTCCAAAGTGTTCCTTCAACGTATCAGCTAAGAAATCACGGATAAATTCTGGTAAAATATATGACTTTTTCTCAGATTTTGCAACTTCTGGTAATAATCTACCAAAGGTAAATGAGTCAGCTGTTACAACACGATAAACACGTTGAATATCTACAGGTTCATGATTCATAAGTACCTTCACTACATATTCTTGCCCATTTTGATGCACGCCTGTTTCAATTTCCACCCCAGAAAACACCATTCTCCCTAGTACTTTTCCTCTGAAACCAAAACCCTTTAATGGAAATTCCATAAACTCTTTTGTCAACGTAGCTCGAACAACTTCAATTAGTTCGGCACCAGTAAGTTCAACAATACAAGGATTAATTGGATGTGGGCAAACTCGGTGAATGTCAGCTTTAGTAATTTCACCTTTTGGAAAACCCTCTAATAATAATCCTGTATTAAACATCGCACAATCTGCATCAGTAACCTGTTTGATTTTATCTGTCAAAAGTTGCATTAATAGGGAGTGTTTATACCAATTTATTTCAATGGATTCAGCTAGTGTTATTACTTTTTCATTTAAAATAATGTCTGCTTCTGCCTGTAAACTCTCTAACCTTATTTTCGTTTCTATATCATTAGGAAAACCCGATATATCGGTAGTATAGGCTTCTTTATGAATTAATTTATGTTGTTCATGGTCCCATGTTAAAATAACCTCGCCAACATAATAACAATGCTTTCCTGCAGCAGTAAGGATGGCTTGATTTACCTCTTCACCCGTACGTAATAGATGATGAGTATGGCCACCTATAATGGCATCAATATCAGGAAACCTTCTAGCTATTTCCTGGTCCTCACTAATACCTAAGTGAGACAACAATACAACGACATCCGTTTTATCATTAAGCTCTTGCATTACATTCTTTAATACTTCATACTGGTCAGCTACATGCCAACCTAACAACTCATAATAATCATTGAACGGTGCAGTAAGACCTATTACGCCTATTCTCACCCCATGAATTGTTTTGATTTCAACCGATGGATATAGCCATTTAGGCAATTGATTATAAAGGCTCTGTAAATTTGCGCAAACCACTTGAAAATCTGCCTCGTCATAAAGTTGAAACAGATCATCATGTGAGAAAGTAATCCCTTCATTATTCCCTATCGTTACCAAGTCATAGCCAAGCTCATTTAATAACGAAACATTTCCCTTTCCCTTTAATGCTTCAGAAATCGGGTGCACGCGGTCTACATGATCTCCAATATCAACCAACCAGTAGGATTCATTTGCATTTTCGCGCTTTCGTCTTGCTTCTTTCATAAATGTAGCTACCTTTGGCCACTGTTCAAAATTACTATGTAAGTCATTTGTATAATAGAAATATATTTTTTCTTGCACTTATAAAACTCCTTAACTTGTTAACCCATTTATAATCATTCGTAATCCGATAAGCACTAACGTTATTCTTAATATCCACTCTAATGTATTACTTTTCAATAACTGACTTGTTTTTGCACCAAGCTTTCCACCAATCCAGGCTCCAGGTATAAAGAATAGAACATACTCCCATTCAATGTGCCCAAGTGCGATATGAGTTGATGCTCCGATAATACTAACAAAAAAGATCATAAACATCGATGTTGCAGTTGCGATATGTACTGGAAATCCAAATAGTAAAATCATGGCTGGCACCATTATAGAGCCACCACCGATTCCAAATAGTCCGGACAATGTTCCTACAATAATGGATAGGGAACATGCAAACCAAGTAGAAAAGGAATATTGATAAATCTCTCCATCAATGTGAAATGTTCTAAGATTTTCCCCATCTAATTGCCTATTATTATCTGGCCGTTGTTTTAGGAAAAATAAAATGGAGATTCCAATAATTAAGATTCCAAAATAAAGTAAAAAAGCATCTGTCTCCATAAATTGATTTAACCAAGAACCAAATACACTCCCCGGTATACTTCCAATTAGAAAGAGTAACCCAGTCTTATAATCCACTCTACCTTTCTTGAGATAAGTTAAGGTCGATGCTAACGAAGTAAAAATCATCGTTATTAATGATATGCCGACAATTGCTTGTGGTGTGGCCCATTCAAATCCTGGTACAAATTGATAGAATAGAATAAGGATTGGTATTAATATCACACCTCCACCAAGCCCAACTAAGCTACCAACAAAAGCAGTTAATATCCCAATAAGTATACAAAATATAAATAGCAAGTTAAAACCCTCTGTCTATTTTCATTTTCTAATGTCCATTTTAGCATTGTTTTGTAAAGATTCCTATAAAGCTATTTTAGGAAATCTTTACTAAATGGTGAAGTTTAAATGAAGCTGTATTTTAGATAACTTCGTCAGTTATGCTTGTTTTCTACTTATGAACAATATTAAATCTTCATAAGCAAAAAAACTCCAGTACAAATTATCTTGTACTGGAGTTTGATGAAAAGATTATCCGATTGAACCTTCCATTTCAAACTTGATAAGACGGTTCATCTCTACTGCATATTCCATTGGAAGCTCTTTAGTAAATGGTTCGATGAAGCCCATAACGATCATTTCGGTAGCTTCCTCTTCAGTAAGACCTCTACTCATTAGGTAGAATAGTTGCTCTTCAGATACTTTAGAAACCTTTGCTTCGTGTTCTAATGAGATATTGTCATTTAGAATCTCATTGTACGGAATAGTATCAGATGTTGACTCGTTATCGAGGATAAGTGTGTCACACTCGATATTGGCACGTGCACCATCTGCTTTACGTCCGAAGTGTACGATTCCACGGTAAGATACTTTACCACCTTGTTTCGAGAATGACTTCGACACAATTGTAGAAGACGTGTTTGGTGCTAAGTGATGCATTTTCGCACCAGCATCTTGCACTTGACCTTTACCTGCAATAGCGATAGAAATCGTGTTACCACGAGCTCCTTCACCTTTTAGGAGAATTGCAGGATATTTCATGGTTAATTTAGAACCGATGTTACCATCAATCCATTCCATTGTAGCATTCGCGTCACATACGGCACGCTTTGTTACTAGGTTATATACGTTATTTGCCCAGTTTTGAATAGTAGTGTAACGACAATATGCATCTTTCTTAACAATAATTTCTACAACCGCACTGTGAAGTGAGTTAGTAGTATAAACTGGTGCAGTACATCCTTCTACATAGTGTACAGATGCACCTTCGTCAACGATAATTAATGTTCTTTCAAACTGTCCCATATTCTCAGAGTTAATACGGAAATAAGCTTGAAGAGGTGTATTAGTTTTCACACCTTTTGGAACATAGATGAATGATCCACCAGACCACACTGCAGAGTTTAATGCAGAAAATTTATTATCAGAATATGGAATTACTGTACCGAAATATTCTTTGAATAGCTCTTCATTTTCTTTAAGAGCAGTATCCGTATCTTTAAATACGATTCCAAGTTCCTCTAGATCTTCTTTTAAGCTATGGTATACAACTTCTGATTCATACTGTGCAGAAACCCCTGCCAAGTATTTTTGCTCTGCTTCTGGAATACCTAGACGGTCAAATGTTTGCTTGATTTCTGCAGGAACTTCATCCCAAGTTCTTCCTTGTTTTTCAGAAGGCTTAACATAGTAAACAATCTCATCGAAATCAAGTCCAGATAAATCTCCACCCCATTGTGGCATTGGACGCTCATAGAAATGCTCTAATGCTTTTAGGCGGTAATCTAGCATCCACTGAGGTTCTTCTTTCATTTTAGAAATTTCTTCCACGACTCTTCGTGTTAAACCACGTTCTGTACGGAAAATAGAAACGTCTTTATCACGAAAGCCATATTTATACTCTTCTATTTCAGGCGCTTTCTTAGCCATTGTATACCCTCCTTATAGTATCGTACTCAACTACTATTTCTCATTAACTCCCTTTTCCATTGCTTTCCAAGCTAAGGTCGCACATTTAATTCGGGCTGGGAATTGTGATACACCACTTAGTGCTTGTGCATCTCCTAAATCTAAATCCGAATCAAATTCTTCCCCAAGCATCATCTCAGAAAAGAGCTTAGACATTTGTAATGCATCGGAAACTTTCTTTCCTTTTATTGCTTGAGTCATCATAGAGGCAGATGACATGCTGATAGAACATCCTTCTCCTTGAAACTTCGCATCTTGGACGATCCCATCTTCTACTTGTAATTGAAGTTGAATTCGATCTCCGCAAGTAGGATTATTCATATCCACTGTAAGTGCGTCACCTTCAAGTTCGCCACGATTTCGAGGATTTTTATAGTGATCCATGATGACTTGTCTGTAAAGTGTTTCCAAGTTATTAAAAGACATGACCGAAAAACTCCTTCGTCTTCAAGAGTCCGTCTACTAATTTTTCTACATCGTCTTCCGTATTATATAAGTAGAAACTAGCTCTTGCAGTAGCTGTAACATTTAACCATTTCATTAATGGCTGTGCACAATGATGACCAGCACGAACTGCAATACCAAAGGAATCTAAAGCGGTAGCGACATCATGTGGATGAACATCTCCTAGATTAAATGTTACAAGAGCAGCTCTATGTTCTGGTCCATATATTTTAATGCCTTCAACAGTACGTAAACGGTCCATCACATAGTCTGCTAATTTTTGTTCATGTTCTAGAATGTTATCCATTCCAACTTCTTCTAAGAAGTCTATCGCAGCAGCTAGACCAATTGCACCACCAATTATAGGTGTACCACCTTCGAATTTCCATGGTAGCTCTTTCCATGTTGAATCTTGTAAATCAACAAAATCGATCATTTCGCCACCAAATTCAACCGGCTCCATATTTTCGAGTAATTCCCTTTTCCCGTAAAGAACACCGATACCTGTTGGAGCAAGCATCTTATGTCCAGAAAAAGCATAAAAGTCACAGTCTAGGTCTTGTACATCAACCTTCATATGAGGAACACCTTGTGCTCCATCTACAAGAAGTATAGCACCTTTGCTATGGGCAATTTTTGCTATTTCTTTCACTGGGTTTATTGTTCCCAATACGTTTGAAACATGTGCAATCGCTACAATCTTTGTATTATCAGTAACTAGCTTCTTGTAATCCTCGAGATTTACTGTCCCATCCTCTTGTAGGGGTACATATTTTAATGTTGCACCAGTAGCTTTTGCTGCCTGTTGCCAAGGAATAATATTACTATGATGCTCCATTGGTGTAATTAAAATTTCATTACCTGGCTTTAAATTTGCTCGTGCGTAGCTTAATGCAACTGAATTAATTCCTGTTGTTGTACCACGATTAAAGATAATTTCTCCTGTACTTTTAGCATTAATGAATCTGCGAACCTTTTCACGTGCACCTTCATATTGATCAGTAGCACGTGAACCAAGTGTATGAACACCCCGATGAACGTTAGCATTATCAAAACGATAGTAGTTCTCTACAGCTTCAATTACGGAAATTGGCTTTTGAGATGTCGCAGAAGAATCCAAATAAACTAACGGATGACCATTGACTTCCTGATCAAGAATCGGAAACATTTGCCTGATGGCTTTTACATCCATTAGTTAACTTTCCTTTCAATTACTTGTTTCAATTGCTTCTGAACCGCTTCAATTGGTAACTGAGAAACCACTGGATCAAGGAATCCATGAATGATTAAACGCTCTGCCTCTTCTTGCGTAATACCACGACTCATTAGGTAATAAAGTTGCATTGGATCAACACGCCCTACAGAAGCTGCGTGACCCGCAGTTACATCATCTTCATCAATAAGTAAGATAGGATTAGCATCTCCACGAGCTTTCTCACTTAACATGAGTACACGTGAGGTTTGCTCGTTATTAGCACCAGATGCACCATGCTCAATTTTACCAATTGCATTAAAGATAGAAGTTGCACTTTCTTTCATTACACCACGTTGTAAAATTTGTGCATCAGAATTTTTGCCCCACTGTGCTATTTTTGCAGTAAAGTTTTGAATTTGTTTACCGCGTCCAACTGTTACTGCATTGGCATTAGAAACCGAACCATCTCCAATTAAATGAGTAACATTTTCTGAAACTGTATTTCCATCGTTCATTTGACCAAGAGCCCAGTCAATTGTAGCGTGACGGTATGCAACACCACGACGGTTTATATAGGTAGTCGTACCAGCAGCAAAGTTATCAACAGCACCGAACGAAATTTTTGCATTATCTTGTGCAATTACTTCGGTAACAATATTAGCAACTGTTGTTTCCTCTTTATTGTTTGAAATATAGTTTTCCACATAAGTTAGTTCACTATTTTCATCAGCTACTACTAATACATGGTTCACTAAAGCTACTTCTGGATCTTCTTGCCAAAATACCACTTGAAGTGGTTGTTCAATTTGTACGTTCTTTGGAACATAGACAAAAATTCCACCGTTCATTAAAGCTGCATGTAAAGCTGTAAGCTTATGTTCATCAACTGAAACAGCATCTTTCATATAGTAACGTTTTACTAAATCTTCATGTTCTTTCAACGCTGTAAAAATATCAGTAAAAATAACACCTTTATTAGCTAATTCTTCGTTTAATTTAGCAAATGCTACAGTATGGTTACGTTGAATTACAAGATTTTCTGGTAAATCTTCTACATCAAAGAAATCTTGAATTTCGGTAGGTAAATCTGTTAAAGATGAAATTGTTTCTCCTGTAGCGACATGCTTAAATCGAGTAAAATTCCAATTACCAATCTTAGTCTTATCAGGTTTTGGTAATTCTAAAGATTCAGCTTGTTCTAGCGCAGTCAGACGTAATTCTTTCATCCATGTAGGCTCATTACGTTCGCTAGAATACTGTTCAATATAACTTCTATCATAAGGTAGCTTTGTGTCTACAGTCATATTACCCCTCCTAACTATTAAGCGTTTTGCCCAACTGTTTCGTCTTCGATACCTAATTCCTCTTTAATCCAGTCATATCCTTCTGCTTCTAAGCGATGAGCTAATTCAGGACCACCAGATTTCACAACGCGACCTTGCATCATAACGTGTACAAAGTCTGGAGTAATATAATTTAATAGACGTTGGTAGTGTGTAATGATTAAGCAACCGAAGTTTTCGCCGCGCATTTTGTTTATACCTTTTGAAACTACTTTTAATGCATCGATGTCTAACCCAGAGTCAATCTCATCTAGAATTGCAATATCAGGCTTAATTTGCATTAATTGTAGAATTTCATTACGCTTCTTTTCTCCACCAGAGAAGCCTTCGTTTAAATATCTAGTTGCCATGCTTTGATCGATTTCTAGGAAATCTAAATCTTTATCTAAATCTTTAATGAACTTCATTAGAGGAATTTCATCGCCTTCCTCACGACGAGCGTTAATTGCAGAACGTAAAAAATCAGAAGTTGTTACACCGCTAATTTCACTAGGATATTGCATAGCTAAGAATAGACCAGCACGTGCACGCTCATCTACTTCCATTTCTAGTACGTCTTCTCCATTTAATAGAACTTCTCCTTCAGTAATTTCATACTTTGGATGTCCCATAATTGCAGAAGCTAATGTTGATTTACCTGTTCCGTTTGGACCCATGATTGCATGGAATTCGCCGCCCTTAATTGTTAAATCAACGCCTTTTAATATTTCTTTACCTTCAATCGAAACATGAAGATTTTTAATTTCTAATGTAGATCCTGCCATATCGATACCTCCATATATTGTTATCTTATTTGGATATGTTAAATAATGATATCCATTCTCAATTTATTCTCATTACAATCTTATAGCATTTCGAATTGATTATCAACTTTTTTAGGTTGTTTAAATTTGTCCATTTTATAATCGTTTTAATTATAATTTATAGTGATTCACTTAGTCTTCTGGCCATACCTGTGGCCCGAATACACTTCGCTTTCACTTCACAGCACAAGTGCAACATCTGCTCGTAAGAACCTCGCTGTGTCTTCTTTGCCACGGCCTGCTGGTGAGCCAGGCTACTACTTGAAAATACTTCTTTGTAGCCTCACCCCGTGGAAGCCTACTGCGTAGCGATTCTTGCAGACACTGGAGCATCACTGGGGTCTCACCGATGCCATTCCTCCCACCGGAGTCTACGTGTATTCGGCCACTCAGAATTAAACCCATTAATATATCCTCTAAAATAACGTACTTAACTAAAAAACTGAGGATACTCATTTGAATATCCTCAGTTTTTTTATTCATTATTTTAAATTAGTATTATCAATTTCGGCTATCATTTGTTTGCATTGGTGGTATTCTTGTTGTCTTTTCTTTTCTACTTCGAGTCGTTTGTCTAAGTTACGGCAGTATTCGGCGTATCCTATGTGGTGTGATGTTTGCATCGCTTTTTCCATTTCGGAAGTGTAATTCATCTTTATTCCACTATTAATAGCGAATCATCCTTTCGTTTTATTAACAATTCTAATGTTACAAGAAACTTGAAAGGACACCAAACTCGAAATGATTCCGTTAGATCATTTCTAACCACAAATATACTCTCTTATTAAATATAAATATCCTTTACATAAACATTTGGATAATTCCTCGCATATACTAACAATTGCTTAATTTTAATCAAATCCACAATGTTAACTGGTAGTTGCTCCCGCGGGAAGCTAGGTATATTAAAAGCTTTCTTATTCATCCTTTATCATTACCTTATGATTCAATTCAAAATACACATCCATAATTCGTTCACCAATTTTAGCACTAACATGTTCTCCCTTTCCCGTATGTGGTACAACTATAGCAAGTGCTACTTCTGGATTCTCCATTGGTGCATAGCTAATTAAGGTTAAGTTTTCTGTATAATCTCCATCAGACACATTCTCTGCAGTACCTGTCTTTCCAACCGGATTATACGTCTTATCATGAAACTCTGAGAAGGCTGTTCCACGCGGTTCTTGAAATACTCGACGAAATCCTTCTTGAACACGTTCAATATTTGTTTGGTCCATTTCAATTCGATTCAGTGCCTTAGTATTAATAGTCTGAAATATAGACCCAATTTTTTCTTCTGAACTAGTCGGATTCCGAACTTCTTTTAGAAAGTGGGGCTTAACACGTAATCCATCATTGGCAATTGTGGAAACATACTGTGCAAGCTGCATTGTTGTATAGGTATCATATTGTCCAATTGCGTAATCCATAAGATTTCCTGCTACTGGATCCGTTCCCTTATAGCCAATTGCCTCATTCGGGAAATCAATTCCTGTCTCGACACCTAGTCCAAATTGATAAAAGTAATTACGCATCTCTTGAAATGCATCAAAATTAAAAGTAACTGGCTTGTTATATTGATAGTTATATTCTCCACCCATCCGTAATGCAATATAAAACATATATATATTAGAAGATTCCTTCAGTGCATCTATGTCATTTAACCAACCTAGGGTGCTATCCGTATAGGAGCTTTTTTCCGGGGTCCCTTTAATTTTCATTGGTGTATCATAAAACATGTCACCTTGTGTAATTACACCTGATTGTAGACCTGCTAACACAGTTGCTCCTTTTATTGCTGAGCCTGGAATATGTTGATCATAGATAGTTTTGTATGCCACATTCTGAAACGTATCCTTTTCTCTATTATAGCGCTGACCGGAAACAGCTAATAATTCTCCTGTTTTAGGTTGTATGACAACTGCTAATGCCTCATCAATATGCCTATTTTCATGCGGATGTTTTTTAATAATTCTTCTTAATTCTTCTTGTATAATCCTATCCACATTCTGCTGTAATTCGATATCAATGGTTAGGATTAAATCTTTGCCACGTTGCCCTTCTACGAGTATCTCTGTCTCAATAACATTACCTTGTCTATCTGTTTTATATTGAATTTGTTGTTTTCTTCCTCGTAAAACAGATTCATACTGTTGTTCTAATCCGCTTTTCCCTATCCGATCATTGAGACTATACCCAAGTGATAAATAATAATCCTCTTTATCAGCTGGTATACCTTCTTGATAGGATGTAACGGTTCCGAGTATGCTCTTCATTGTAGAATTGAACGGATATGTGCGATTCCAATCTATCTCAACATTAACACCTGGAAGCATCGCTAAGTTTTCAGCTACCTTCGCATATTCTTCCATTGTTACACCTTCATTTTTGATGACTTGACGGGTTAATTCCATTGCTTTGTCTAATTCTTTTTTGATTTTAATAATTTCCTTCTCTTTTATCGTGAAATTACTTATTTCTTCCTCAGTAATCAATTCCAATGTGGCATTATATTGCTCTGCATCGTCCAAATTAATCCGCTTATTTACAGATAATCTATTGTTCGCTTCTTGTTTATTTAAGAGATACCAATACTCTCTTAAGTCCCGATTTGTCAGCTCTTTATCAAAATACGTTTCCGGATCCGCTCCTTTTGGAACCATATTTATTAATTCCGATAATCTTTTTGCGACTAGTAATCTTTCCTCAGCTATCGTACCTTTGGATGGTGTGTAGGTAATTACCTTAACTGGTTGGTTATCTACCATTACTCGAAATTTCCTATCATATATTTTACCTCTAGGAGTTTGCACCTTTATAGTTTCCAGATTGGTTCGGTCTATATCAGCTTGAAATTTCTCTCCATGTAAAATTTGAATAACGCCTAATTGGATAATTAATACGGAAAATAGGATAAATATAATAAGATAAAGGATATTAAGGCGAGTTAGTAGTACAGTTTGTTTTTTCTTTTCCATTCCCAAATCTTCCCTTACTTACTGCTTATAGAATTCAAAAATATCTCTTACTTTAGGGATTGTGTAACTACTTCCACCTCTTTGTTTTACATCCTCTATCATCATCGTTAAAAGAAGTTCCGGATTATCAGAATTAAACCCTATAAACCATCCATTTTCCGTCCCGTTTTGATCGTCCTTACTAGATTTTATTTCTGCAGTCCCTGTTTTACCCGCAATGGAGATTCCTGGAATAAACACACCATGAGCTGTTCCAGCAGGGACTTCTACTACTTGTATCAAGTAATCATTTAATTGATCAACGATATCAGGTTTTATCAAATTTTTCTTCCACACCTGTCGCTGACCTTCTTCTAAAATAAATGGATATAATAAATCTCCATTATTAGAAAACGTCGTATATATTGCCGCAAGATGGATTGGGCTCATCATCACTTCCCCTTGACCATATGCAGTATCCGCCAATTGTATCTCACTTTTGATTCCATCATTGGAAAGGGCAGAAGGTGTAATAGGAAATGGAAACTGTATTTCCTCATCAAATCCGAACATATTCGCTTCTTTTAAAAATGCTTCTGTTCCCATTTCTAACGCTTCTTGAGCAAAATAAATATTATCAGAGTAAACAAAGGCATCTTTTAAATCGACAGATGTTTTTTCATGAACACGTGTTATGTAATAATCGCCCCACGACTCATCCTTTGCCCAATACAATCCTTCAATTCGTCTAACTTCGTCATAGCTGGTTACCCCTGTTTTTAAGCCAATTGCAGCTGTAATGGACTTAAATACCGACCCTGGTGTATAACGGTTTGTAAAACGATTTAAAAAAGGACTGTCTGGGTCATTGCTCCACTCCTCCCAACGTTCTTCCGTTAGCCCCCGAACAAATGCATTCGGATCGAATGAAGGTGTGCTGACTAACGATAAGACTGAACCAGTATTAGGATTAAGAGCTACTGCAGTTCCTGCATCTTCAGCCAGTTGCTTATATATTTCCTCCTGTAAAATCGCATCAATTGTCAATTGTATGTTCTCACCATGTACTGGGTCCAATTTAGCTAATGTTTCTTTGAAGGTCCCATCAGGATTCTTAATAAAAATATGTCCTCCATTTTTTCCGCGTAACTTCTCCTCAAAAATAGCTTCGAGACCCATCTGCCCTAATAAATCCCCAACCGCATAGCCATCATCTCGAAGTTCCGAAAGCTGTTCTGCGTTAATTTCACGTACATAACCAGTCAAATGTGCAGCTGATTCTCCAAAAGGGTATGTTCTTACAATTTTTTCTTGAATGGCTACACCAGGAATTGTTACATATTCCTGTAAATCTTGCTCTCCTATTGGAAGTGTACGAATAGGGACAAATAATTCGGGCTTCACCCAGGAATCGTTTAGTTTTCCATCAATCTCCTCAACAGAGACCTCAAGTAATTTAGCTAGTCTTCTCTTAGATTCTTCTGGATTTTCTCCAAGTTTATTAGGTACAATACCAATAACATTTGCCTTAGCATTAATAGCTAAACCACTTCCATGCCTGTCTCTAATTTCACCTCGTGATGCTTTTAAAATTTGTACAGATACTTGTTCACCCTCTTCCATAGATGGAAAAATAAGTGATGGTCCCCAATCAATATACCAGCCTTTTCCGGCATCATTTTCCTCTTTCACTAATGTTGCTTGGTTGGTAAATTCTATTGGACCTGCTAATGTTTCCATGCTTACCTGATAGTCCAAAGTAATCGAATCCTGATCTTGCGACTCCTTTTCCTTCTTCTCTTTCAAACTCTTGACTTGTAAACTACTTACTCTCATTCCAGAATAGATATTTTCATATCGTTCTATAAAGTTCTGTTTATCTATAGCTTCAATTGATTGCTGAGAGAGATATCCATACATAGCTTCAAAATCCATTTCCTCCCAACTAGAGAGATATGCAGTGAATATATCTTCAGGATTTTCATCCTCAGAACATCCCGTAATAGTTGTTACAATTAGTCCAATTAGTATAAAAACAATCATATTCTTCATCACGTCATCTATCTCCTTCTCATAGTCAAATAATTTCAGATTACATTCGTAGTATTATACTACAAGCGTAATCTGAAAAAGTCAATTGCTTTCTTAATAATCATTAAATCTTAAATATTAGAATGAGATTGATAATGCTTGAACGAAGTGCTACTATTTATGTATTACAAATGAAATCTCAAGAAATGGAGACGGGTGCTATGTTCCTTACTCAACTTACCATATGCTTCATCGTTTCTTCCTTTACCATAGCCATCATAATGTGCATTAAAAAAGTTTTCCGAAACCAATTATCAGCAAAATGGCAATACAATATTTGGTTTCTCTTGTTAATCGCGATGCTACTACCATTTATCCCAAGTCATGTTATTAACTTTAGTGAGAATTTTATTTCATTAGATTGGGATTATCATGAGGAAATAAGTACGACTCCCATAAATTCTGGGGATGAGCTTTTACAAGGGAATCAAAATTGGATAAAGGATTTTACAATTTCTGTTAACCGTAGAACTTCGGAGACCTTAAATATGTTAATCGGGAGTATATGGATAGTTGGAATATTTGTTTCAACTATACTAGTGTCTATAGCATGGTTTCATTTAAGGAAAATAAAACGGAGTGTCTCTGTTTTAAACAACAAAGAATATATAAAAATATTTGAGCAATCCAAGCAAGTATTAAATATTTCGGAGCATTTGATTGTTGGAGAATCCTCGCTCATAAAATCTCCGATGACTTTTGGACTATTCAAGACTTATGTCGTGTTACCATCTCATTTTGATAAATATCTTACTAAGGAAGATATTTACCATATTTTTTTACATGAGCTGAACCATTATAAATGTAAAGACATTGTTTCCAATTACTGTATTGTATTTTTTCAAATTCTTTATTGGTTTAACCCCCTTGTTTGGTATGCATTTAGAGAGATGAGATTAGACAGGGAAATAGCTTGTGATATAGCTGTATTAAAATCGGTGAACCATGTACAATACTTAGATTATGGAAAAACCATTCTACATTTTATAGACATTTCTTCCAAGCAAAAGTCTATAAAATTCGTAACGGAACTGAATGGCTCTAAAAAGCAACTAAAAAAACGTATTGAAAAAATTGCATCCTTTAAGGCCGAACCAACAATATTGCAACTGAAAAGTATAGTCATATTTTTATTAGTTGGAGCACTCGTTTTAAGTCAGATACCATTTATTTCTGCCATGACCGCAGATGAAAGCCATTATCATTTTGAAAACAACCGAACTGAGTATATTGATTTAAAGGATTATTTCACAGGGTATAATGGAAGCTTTGTTTTATATGATAGTCAAGCGAAACAATATAAAATTTATAATAAAGAATTAAGTACTACAAGAATATCTCCAGATTCTACATATAAGATTTATAGTGCTTTGTTAGGTCTGGAAACGAATGTCATATCCTCAGATAATACGTTTATCGAATGGGATGGTACCAAGTATAGTTATGATGCTTGGAATCAGGATCAAGATTTGTCAACTGCAATGGCAAACTCAGTTAATTGGTACTTCCAAACTATTGATAGTGAAGTCCCAATCAATACCATTCAAGCATTTATCGAACGCATAAATTATGGTAATCAAAATCTGTCTAGTGATAACGAACCTTACTGGTTGGAGTCATCCTTAAAGATATCACCTGTAGAACAGGTCAAATTATTGGATGCCTTTTATTACAACCGATTTGGATTTAATGAGGGGAATATACAAACCGTTAAATCTGCAATAAAATTAGAGGAAAAAGGAGAAGCTTCACTCTATGGAAAAACAGGTACTGGAAATGTAAACGGCAAAGATATTAATGGTTGGTTTATAGGATTTGTCGAAACAAAAAATAACACCTACTTTTTCGCAACAAATATTCAACGAGATCACAGTACCTTTGGAAGTAAGGCGGCAGATATTACGTTATCCATCTTAAACGATTTTGGCATTTACAAATAAGACAGTTGCAAAGCTCTATAAGGAGGAGATTATATATGTCAAATAATGTACCAAGTATCTCTGAAGCGGAATGGGAAGTAATGCTTACACTTTGGAAAAATAGTCCTCAAACAGCAAATGAAGTTATTTTATCTTTACAGGATCAAACCGATTGGAAGCCTAAAACAATTCGTACACTGTTAGATCGTCTCGTCCATAAAAAGGTTGTCGGTGTAAATAAAGACCAAAAAATATATACTTTTTATCCGCTCTATTCACAAGATGAATGCCAACGAGCAGAAGCTCAATCTTTTATTAAAAGAATCTATGGAGGCACACTAAAATCCATGTTGGTCCAATTCATTAAAGAGGATTCCTTAACAGAAGAGGAAATTAACGAATTGAGAAGTATGTTAGATAAAAAGGAAAAGAAGCAGTCATCTAAGCAATGAAAAGATACTTCTAGGTAAATGACCAAATTTCCAATTGGGAATTGGTCTTTTTATTTCTACACATATCAAAGAAAAAATAAATGAAGCCAATAAATGTATAAACATTTATTGGCCTTACTCAAAATTAGTTATTACCACCTACAGGCACTACTGCACCATTATAATTTTCAACAATAAAGTCTTGAATTTCTTCAGACTGTAATACTTCAACTAGTCTCTTTAAATCTTCATTTTCTTTATCTTCTGCACGTGCAGCAATAATATTTACATAATCAGATTCTTCACCTTCAATAAATAATGCATCCTCTAAAGGCGATAATCCTGCTTCTATTGCATAGTTTGTATTAATCGCTACTAATGCATCTTGCTCATTATTATACGCTTCAATTAAAAATTCTGCGTTCACTTCTCCAAATAAGAACTGTAGATTTAATGGGTTTTCAATAATATCATCTTGGCTAGGATGAGCTGTGTCAACATCATCTGAAATTTTAATTAATCCTTGTGCTTCAAATAATTGAAGAATGCGATAATGGTCTGGATCATTTCGGCTAATAATAACCTCAGTTCCTTCTGGAATTTCATCTAAACTTGCAATATTTTTTGAGTACACTCCCATTGGCTCGATATGAATACCACCTAAATTAACAAGATCATATCCTTTTTCTGGGTCATTTATATCATTTTCAAAAAACGGAATATGTTGAAAATAGTTAGCATCAATAGTTCCTTCATTTAAATCAACATTCAATAGGTTATAATCGGAATACTCTTCAATTTCTATTTTTATACCTTCTTCTTCCAATATTGGCTTAGCTTTTTCTAGCACTTCGGCATGCGGTGTACTTGTCGCACCAATTTTAATAACATCCTCATCATTTCCACAAGCAGCTAATAACGCAATAAGTAAAATAGATAAAACAAATAATAATTTCTTCATTTTGTAATCTCCCTTTTGTTTTTTATTTTTATCTTTTATCCAATTTATTAGTAATAAAATCACCAATGAATTGGAATATGAACACAATAATAATAATTAATACCGTACATACAAACACGACATCAAAGTCTCGTCGTACAAATCCGTGGTAGTAAGCAAAATCTCCTAGACCGCCTGCTCCAATAACACCAGCAACTGCTGTATACCCAATTAATGCAATGGCTGTTACGGTTATGCCAGAAACTAATGCAGGCATGGATTCTGGAAGTAACACTTTAAAAATAATCGTTTTCGTTTTGGCACCCATGGATTCGGCAGCCTCTACTACTCCTTTGTTTACTTCACGTAAACCTATTTCAACTAATCTTGCATAAAATGGCGCAGAACCAACTATTAATGCAGGTAGTGCAGCGTTTGGACCTCTTATCGTTCCTATCAAGAAATTCGTAAAAGGAATTAAAAGTAGAATTAATATAATGAAAGGAATCGCACGAAAAACATTCACGATAGTTGCTACGATAAAGTTCAATATTTTATTTTCCCAAAGACCACCATTAGATGTTAAGTAAAGTAAAAGTCCTAGCAATACTCCAATAATGACTGTTCCTACTAACGCAAGTAGTGTCATATAAAAAGTCTCTCCCGTTGCTACAAGTAAATCTTCTATCACAACATTAGGAAATAATTCATTAAGCATTTGTTAAAACCTCCGCTTCTACCGAGGTTTTTTCGGCAATATATTGAAGGGTACTTTTAATCTCATTTTCGCTTCCAATAAGTTGGACGACGATTGTTCCATATGCACCAAGCTTCGTTTGTGTTATTTTCCCTTGAAGGATATTCACTTCAACGTCAAACGCCTTTGATAATTTGCTAATTAATGCTTGGTTAGCGGACTCCCCGACGAAGTGTAACTTGACCACTTCTCCACCTGGATAAACCTTTAAGAGCTGATCAAAATCACCATCCGGGTCCCCCATAACCTGCTCTACAAATTTCTTTGTAACAGGTTGTTTTGGTTTTAAGAAAACATCTATTACATCACCTTGTTCCACAATTTTCCCATTTTCCATAACAGCAACTCGATTACAGATTTTTTTAATTACATGCATTTCATGTGTAATTAAAATAATTGTTAATTTTAAACGTTCGTTGATATCAACTAGTAAATCCAATATGGAATCGGTTGTTTCTGGATCCAAAGCAGACGTAGCCTCATCACATAGTAACACTTTCGGATTGTTAGCAAGAGCTCTAGCAATTCCTACTCTTTGTTTCTGACCACCACTTAGTTGAGCCGGATAGGCACTTTCCCTTCCATTTAAACCAACTAGTTCGATCAGTTCTTTAACTCGTACTTCTCTTTCATTAGCAGGTACCCCTGCAATTTCAAGAGGAAATGCGATATTTTCACTGACTGTTCGAGACCAAAGCAAGTTAAAATGTTGGAATATCATCCCAATATCCTGTCTTGCTATTCGAAGCTCCTTCTTATTCATCGCAGTAATATCTTTATTCTGTATCGCGACCTTTCCTGAAGTAGGCTCTTCTAATCGATTCAATAAACGTATGAATGTACTTTTTCCCGCACCACTATATCCTATAACACCAAATATTTCTCCATCTTCAATTGTTAAGTTTAATTTATCTACTGCTGTTATTTCTTTCTGATCGAAGCGAAATATTTTTGTTAAATCCTTTATTGATATCATGCAATATCCCTCCTCTTTTTATAATGTGCAAAAACAAATAAAAAACGCCTTTCTGCAAGAGAACAGAAAGACGTAATATTAAGCAATATTAAATCCTAACGTTCTCTCATCTTTCAAAGCATGATGCTTTGTAGGACTTGGCACCTTTTTCAAACACGAAGTTTGAAGGTTGCCGCGGTTTCGTAGGGCCTTTCCCTCCACCGCTCTGGATAAGAGATAAATTTATCATTCATTTTTCCGATAGAAATTACTATATCACCAGTACAGAAATGTGTCAACATAAAAAACTATATTTTTTTATTTTTTATCGTAAAATAACCCAGGTTCATATTTTAAAAGATAGCTATAAATATTCGCAATTGACTTGAATGCGTATATTTTTTCTTTCAATTCATTTTCCTTTTTTATAACCAGACAGGGAACACTCTCTATTTTATTTTCTTGCATAAAATCAGGAAAAAGAGAAGCATTCATTTCATAGAAAATAGTCTCATTATGTACCGATTCTATTTTATCTAGCATTGTTCTCGCTACATGACATGTACCACAAAATGGAGTATAAATGTAAAGTAAAAATTCGTGTTCTTCGAGTATTTCGTGAGAAATCTTTCTCAAATCATCACCTACTTGTAAGCTATACTAAATAATGAGGATGAACCGCAATATGCTTACCAAGTAAAAGCATTGCCAAAATTCGTTCTGGTGTCGCTGCTACTTCTCGGTACTCACTACTTACGTAAATATGCTCTGCATGTGGTAGCTCTAACGATAACCGTTTACGCAGCTTCATTCCGGATTGATCTTCATCAACAAAGATATAAACATCTTTCTCATCCAATTGATAAGTTTCTAACATTTCATCAAATCTTTCTATATCAAACGTTCCATTCGTACAAATAATCGTAATTTGATCATCAATAACTTTCTCGAGTTGCCTTTTGTCAGTTAAACCTTCAACAATGATAACACGTTCAGATTGTTGTGAAATCATGATAGATCCCCCTCACATTATAAAAAGCTAGAAAGAATAGCAGGAGCTTGATATCTTTGAAAGTGAAACTGACTCTTTTCCATAAAGGAAAAAAGTCAGTATTTGATTTATATGAAATTAGTCTTGCTCAATTAATTCTTTATATGCTTCTGGAGATAATAGATTATCAAGTTCAGACTCATCACTAGGTTCGATAATAATCATCCACGCACCTTCGTATGGAGATTCGTTTACTAGCTCAGGGCTGTCTTCTAATTCTGTATTCACTTCGACAATTTTCCCACTAATTGGCGCATATAACTCAGATACTGTTTTGACAGACTCTACACTACCAAATGGTTCATCAACTTTAATTTCATCTCCAACCTCTGGCAGCTCAACGAATACAATATCTCCTAATTCATCTTGAGCAAAATCAGTTATACCAACACGTACTGTGTTACCTTCCTTTTTTACCCATTCATGTTCTTTTGAATATAATAAGTCGTTTGGTAAGCTCATTACAATCCCTCCGAATAATTGGTTGTACATTAACTATACAACCTAACATACTTTTACGCTAGTATTTATTAATCCACCCAAATAGTTTGGAACTCATCTTCTTTAAAACCAACGGTGACTCTCTTGCCATCTGTTGCAATTGGTCGTTTAATTAACATACCATCAGTAGCTAAAATCTCTGCCATTTCTTCCGTGGTAGCATTTTTTATTTTGTCTTTTATATTTAATTCGCGATACTTTTTACCGCTTGTATTAAAGAATTTTTTAGCAGGAAGTTCGCTTTTTTCAATAAGTTTTAATAGCTCTTCCTTGGAAGGCGTTTCTTCCACAATATGTATGCTTTCATACTCAACGTTATGCTCATCAAACCATTTCTTCGCATTTTTACAAGTTCCACAGTTTGGATACCAATAAAAAGTTAATGCCATCATTACCCCTCCTTTTTCTACGTATATTTTATCATGAATTAATAGGAAATATAAGGGTAATGGATTTGATAGAAGAAGAGCTACCTCTATTTAAAACTTTGATAACTTCGGGTCAATTTGTGAAAACTTCAGGTAAAAACCATGGAACTTTGTGTCAAATTGTGAAAACTTCGCGTGAATAATAAGATTGTTCGGGTTATCTATTAAAATGAGTAAAATTACTGCTATACTATTCTTAATGAATGAATTTTTTAAGGAGAGCTAATGAAATATATAAACGATATTCCCATTTTGCTGATAGCTATTACTTTAATGATTTACGTGCCTCTACGGTTAATTTATCGTAAACGTCATTTTATTAAAGATCAATACATACGGGAGATAACGATAATATTATTAATCGCCTATGTAGAGACAATCCTATATTTAACACTATACCCATCTACTCCAATATTAACTAACAATGTTTCTATTAATCTAGTTCCATTTAAAACAATTAATTTGTACATAAATTTTCAAGGTGATACATTGCTACAAATAATTAACTTGTTTGGCAATGTCGTGGTTTTTGTTCCCATAGGGATTTTTGCATTGATTTTAATGGAACGGGTATCCTTTTTCACCATGATACTAATCGGATTTGGTAGTACTCTATTTATTGAAGTGATGCAATTAATCTTGTCAATCAATGAGGTCATTGCTAGAAGTTTTGATGTAGATGATCTTATGTTGAATACTATAGGTGTGCTAATTGGTTATTTGATTGGATTAGTAATAAAAAAACTATTTCCACATAATAGACATTAGAAAAAGCTTGAAATCTGTTCCAAGCTTTTTCTGCTTACTATTAGATTAAAAAAACTCATATAACCCTTCATCAAAATATGTATACTCTTCCTTTGAGACCTTATATCGTGTATATCCTTCATAAAAGGAGTTTATTAGCTCTGCATCATCAATAAATCTGCCGATTGCTAATGCTTCATCATAACGAGGGTCACCAATAGTCATACCGGCCACATCGATAAACAACTTTACTTTACCATCTACAACAAGTACATTATCGGTTGTACAATCACCATGAATGATAGTCTGTTTGACAGGTTGAGGTTTCGTTACTTTTAGTTTTTCTAAAAGCTCTGCATCTCCTTCAGCCTCCCCCATCTCTAAATATTCTCTTGCTTTCTCCAATTGTCCAGCTAACCAATCACTAGGAGATTGGAATGTATCTATCAGTTCCACTTCGTGAAGTGTCTGCAACATTTGTCCAAAACTTTTAACTAACGCCTTCTTTTCTGTTAGATTATCAGCCCCTTTTAATGCAGTCGTTAATGTTGTACCTGGTTCGAATGACATAATTAAGTGACTGCTAGCTGCTTCTTCCATAAATCCGTAATATTTTGGTACAAGTATATGGGTTTGACAAGATAACTTTTGCAATACAGCTGCCTCGTTCCTTAACCACTCTCTATACTTTTCTTTAAATGAACTTTTTAAAATATAAATATTCTTTTCCGAAATTACTTTCTGTACTTGAGAAGTACATCCTTGTTCAGCTAAGAGCTCAATGCTTTTAATTTTCCCTATAAATTCGGTTATCCTAATTTTTAAATGCTGATCCATTTTCCCCCACCACTCAATCTATTACTTTGGTCTATCAGGACGTTCTATTTTTTCTAGCTTCTCATACATTTCTTCTACCCATTCCATATCGATTGGTCCATTTAACACTTTATAATACTCTCCACTATTAAGATAGTTTAAGCGATTTTCATAAATATTGGCCATAAACGGTTTATCATTCGAATAAATAGTAAGTTTAAAGCCTCTTTCCTTTGAAACATCACTATTCCACTCATGATCTTTCATCTTTTCCACGCGATACTGGCTTAAGAATTCATTTAATTCTTCTACATACTCTTTATTATCTGACATCAATTTATCGTTAATAATTATGTAATCCACTTTGTTGGTATTAATACGAATTACTTCGTTTAAGCTCTTTTCTCTATAATCATTATAATTATAAAAAGAGAATAGAAGAATTGGAATAATAATTACTGAAACAATAAAAATCTTAAAGTTCTTATCCTTTCCTAATCCCTTACGTGCTGCTAATGAAGCAAGTTTTTCAGCAAAAAAAGCTGTTAAAGGTATAAAAACTATGAGATAAAATAATATCATCAAAATATCAATCGAATAATCTCTCCACGTTATAATATAGTTAATTACAAATTTATACATATATTTAAAAAGATAAAGACTTACAATAAAAAGGATAATAAAAAATATAATATACAATGTCTTTGCTTTCACTTGATTAATTCCTAGTGCGCTTCTCTCACTTAACTCTTTCGGAATCATAATTTTATTTAATTCTTGTTTAATTTTATTACTCAAAAGTCATCACCTACCCTTATCTTTTCCCGAAGCTTTTCCAAAGCCCTATAAAGAATGGTTTTAGCGGAACCTAATGGAATATCGAGAGTCTCTGCGATTTCTTTAAAGGTAAGGTCCTCGTAAAATCTTAATAGGATTACACTTTTCTCCATTTCATCTAAATTCTCCATTAAGTCATGTAACGTTATTTCTAATTCAACATCTTCCCTAATTTCAACTGCTATGTATTCCTCGAACTCATATTTCAACTGAAGATCTTTTCGCTTTTTCTTTAGTAAGTCTAAGGAGCAGTTAATAGCGATTTTAATTATCCATGTTTTAAAGTATTTAGGCTCTTTCAATTTTTTTATCGTCGAGAAAGAACGATAAGCCGTTTCCTGTACTACATCGAGTGCATCATTTTGATTTTTCACATAGACAAAGGCCATCCTATAAATATCTTCTTCATACTTTTGAAACAGGCTTAAAAATGCTTGTTTACTACCTTTTTGTGCTTTTTTCACGAGTTCCACCAAATACTAAATACCCCCCTTCGAACTTTTCTTTATATTTATTAGACTTTTATTCTAGTCATTTGGCTTTAAAATTATATAAAAAATATGAATGAGGATCCATCTATTTATAGGACCTCATTCATATTTTTCAAGCGATAGTTAATCCGTTGTAAGTAGTTCACTTACAATCTTGTAAAGTTCTTCCTCACTTAGCTCTCCTATATGAATTTTATTAAGTGAGCCATCAGGTTCCACAAAATAGGAAGTAGGTAAAGAGTGAACCATATAATCCGTACTAACAATATCATCATCTAGAAGTATCGGGAAACTTAAAGGATACTTTTCTAAGAAATCAACTATCCTTTCTTCTTTTTCCCCTAGATTGATTGCTAATACTTCAAATCCTTTTTCCTTAAATGAGTTGTATACATTCTCTATTGCTGGCATCTCCTTTTTACAAGGACTACACCAGCTTGCCCAGAAATTAATCATCATTCCATTCCCTTTATAATTGCTTAATGCAACTTCTTTACCATCTAAAGTATTTAAAGTAAAGTCAGGTACATTATCTAGTTCAGGAAAAGGAATACTACTCTTAGAAGTTGTCAATAGCGTTAAGTTTTTAACTAAAATGAAAACTAAACATAAAAATATTAAACTCCAAACTATTCTAAGGATGATTTTCTTTATGATTCTCTCCCCCATACACTTTGTTCTTTAAAAAATCAATACATACATTTTTTTTACTACACAACGAATACTAATCCCAAAACATAGAAAATTACTCAACTAATAATAGAGGTGAAAGTAATTTGAAAAAAAAATTAGATAAACGAATCGAAATATCCTCTTGGATTATCGTTACCATATTATTGATCAAATTTATACCTAGAGATAAAATACGAGAAGCTCATACTTCCTTTTTCTTTAAACAATTTATTACTTGGCTATTTGGTTTACTTGTAGTCGAGAAAAAATTCATCTCCTACCCTAACCGCATGTTCTTTAAACACGCGAATAAAACAAGCTTCACATTTGAATATTTTGTTTATCCAGGTTTATGTACACTATTTAATTTGTATTACCCTTTAGAAAGGTCTAACATTATCAAAATACTTTACTACCTATTACACACGTCCATTATTACAGTGTTTGAGGCATTAGCAGTAAAGTACACAAATTTAATAAATTACAAAAAATGGACTTGGTATTACAGCTTCATTACAGTATGGCTAACTTATTATTTATCACATATTTACCATAAATGGTATTTTAAAAGACATGAAAACAACTAGTCTTATACTTATCTTTAATACTAACATATTATTCAAAAAAATAAGATAACCTACATTTATTGTATTTCATTTTAGCATAATACTGGAGCAGTCTGTGTAATCGATTAGGTTAAACTAAATCAATACTATAAAATATTCCTACTTGATAGAAAAAATAAGTACCCTAAAAGTAGCTTTCAAGCCACTTTTAGAGTACTTTACAATATTAGTTAAACTTTAATTTATACTATAACCTTACCCAATTAATTAAACAGTATATTTCTCAGCTTCAATAATGCCTGCTGCAATTTCACGCTTTTTCGCGATTACATTCGTAGGAGTGTGGCGAGTAAGCTTACGAAGTGATGAAAGCATCATACGTAAAGTATCTCCTTCTTCTACTGCGATCAACGTTTCTTTCGCATCAGCTTCAATTCGGTTAAACGCCTCTTGTACATATACTTGTGTATAAAGAAGTTTTTGCTTATTCTTTTCTGCGCCAGTAGCATTGATTGCTTTTTCTGTACGAAGAATTGCACTTTCCATGTTGTATACCTCTGCAACCATATCTGCAAGATTTACCAAAATTTCTTGTTCTTGATCAATCTTTTGCATGTACTTTTGCGCAGCTAATCCAGCACCAAGTAATACGATTTTCTTAGCGTTTTTCAATAGATACTTTTCTTGCTCAAGAGGTTCTGTACCTGGTTCTTCTGGCATTAACATCATTAATTCTTCTTGTAAGCTCATTGCTTTTTGGAATAGAGGTAATTCACCCTTCATTGCTTTCTTGAGAAGTGTACCTGGGACTAATAAACGGTTAATTTCGTTTGTACCTTCAAAGATACGGTTGATACGAGAGTCGCGATAGATACGTTCTACTTCGTATTCTTGCATGAAACCATATCCACCGTGCATTTGAACTGCTTCATCCGCAGCATGGTCTAATAATTCTGTTGCCATATACTTGTTCATAGAGCACTCGATTTGGTATTCAGCGATAGCACGTGCAATTTCACGTCCATCCTTTAATTGTTCATCTGTCAATGATCCCATACGTTGTTCAAATAAACCAACTGTACGGTAAACTGCACTTTCATTTGCATAGATTTCAGATGCGATAGTTGCTAATTTTTCTTGTGTAAGTGAAAACTTTGAAATAGGTGTATTGAATTGTTTGCGTTGGTTGACGTATTGTGTGGCAACTTCTAGTGCACGTTTTGCTCCACCAACACCACCAATTGCTAACTTATAACGACCAACGTTTAAGATGTTAAATGCGATTACGTGACCGCGACCTTTTTCACCTAGTAGGTTTTCAACTGGAACTTCTGCATCTTCCAAAATTAACGTACGAGTAGAAGATGATTTAATACCCATTTTCTTTTCTTCTGGACCTGTAGAAACTCCTGGGAAGTCACGTTCTACGATAAATGCTGTAAAATGCTCGCCATCAATTTTTGCATATACAACGAATACATCTGCAAATGCAGAGTTTGTAATCCATTGCTTTTCACCATTTAGAATGTAGTGTGTTCCAGCTTCATTTAATTTAGCAGTTGTTTTCGCTCCTAAAGCATCTGAACCTGATCCAGGTTCTGTTAATGCGTATGCAGCAATTAGTTCACCTGTTGCAAGTTTAGGTAAATATTTTTCTTTTTGCTCTTCGTTACCGAAAAATACGATTGGTAGAGAACCAATACCTACATGTGCTCCGTGAGAGATGGAGAATCCACCTGCTCGTGAAAATTTTTCTGTGATTAGAGATGAGCTGATTTTATCTAATGCAAGACCTCCGTATTCTTCTGGCACGTCAGCTCCTAATAGCCCTAGTTCTCCGGCTTTTTTCAGCAGGTCTACGGAATGTTCGAATTCATGATTCTCTAGTTTTTCGGTTAATGGTAGTACTTCTCCTATTACGAAGTCTTCAGTAGTTTTGGCAATCATTTTGTGTTCGTCTGTAAAGTCTTCTGGTGTGATGATGTCTTCGCCTTTAAGATCTTCTACTAAGAAGGATCCGCCTTTGAATAATTTTTCTTTTGTTTCGCTCATTTATTAACATCCTCTCTTAAAATAAAAATTAGTTATAGCACCTAATCCGCGAGTCGAATACACTTCGCTTAGAGCAACATTGATAGTCTTTCTTCCATACTAATCTACCAAGCTTATAAATACGTATTTTCATGATTAATCAACTACTAACCTACAAAAGTTCAAATACTCCTGCTGCTCCCATTCCGCCACCGATACACATGGTGACTACGCCGAATTGGATGTTACGGCGTTTCATTTCGTAGGCTAAACTCAGGGTTAGCTTTGTTCCAGTCATGCCTAATGGGTGACCTAGGGCGATTGCTCCGCCGTTAACATTTACAATGGAAGTGTCTAAATCTAGTGCTTGAATTACTCGAACAGATTGAGAAGCAAATGCCTCATTTAACTCGAACAATCCGATATCAGATAGGCTCAGTCCTGCTATTTCTAAAGCTTTTGGAATTGCTTTTACTGGACCTACTCCCATTATTTCTGGTTCCACACCCGCTACTGCAAATGAACGGAATTTTACTAAAGGCTTAAGACCTTCTGCCTCCGCCTTTTCACGATCCATTACCAGTACGGATGCTGCTCCATCACTCATTTGCGATGAATTACCTGCTGTTACTGTACCCTTTACATGAAATGCTGGTCGCAACTTTGCTAGTACTTCCAATGTTGTATCTGCCCTTACACCTTCGTCCGTATCAAAGAGGAAGGTCTTTTCTTCTACTTTGTTGTTTTTTCCTATGAAGCGTTCTGTTACTTCAACTGGAACAATTTCATCTTTAAATTTACCTTCTGCAATTGCTTTCGCAGCACGCTTATGACTTTCTACAGCAAACGCATCTTGATCTTCACGGGAAATTCCAAAGCGATTTGCTACTTCTTCAGCGGTATGCCCCATTCCCATGTAATAACCTGGTGCACTTTCAACTAAGGTAGGGTTTGGTTTAATAACGTGACCCGGCATTGGTACTAGACTCATAGATTCTGCACCACCAGCTATTATCGTGTCACTAGCTCCAAGCATGATACGTTCTGAGGCATAAGCAATACTTTGTAATCCCGAAGAACAATAACGGTTTATTGTAATACCTGGAACGTCATGCTTTAGACCTGCTAGCCCAGCAATATTACGCGCCATATTCATTCCTTGCTCTGCTTCAGGAATAGCACAGCCAATAATGACATCATCGATATTTCCATCATAGCCACCGGCACGTTTTAACGTTTCTTTAATCGTTAATGCCGCTAGATCATCTGGACGAGTATCCCTTAACGAGCCTTTTTTTGCCTTGCCTACAGGGGTTCTAGCACCTGCTACAATTACTGCTTCTCTCATCCTTACTTCCCCCTATCTAATTCCTTAATGGTTTTCCTTTTAATAGCATGTGTTGCATACGAGCTTGTGTCTTCGGTTCTGCGATTAAGCTTAAGAATGCTTCACGCTCTAAATCAAGCATCACTTGCTCATCAATTAATGTACCTTCTTTAATACGTCCACCTGATAATACATATGCTAATTTTTCAGCGATTTTTACATCATGTTCTGATGCATAACCGCCAAATTGTAACGTTTTTGCTCCTAATAACATCGCTGCATATCCAGCTTCACCAACAACAGGAATCTTCTCACGCTTTGGTGCACGATATCCTGCATTTGCTAATTCAAGTACCCGTTGCTTAGCGTCATATATTAAGTGATCTGGATTAACACTAATACGGTCATTTGCATCTAAGAAACCATTTTCTCTTGCTTCCTCAGCAGATGTTGAAACTTGAGCCATGGCAACCTTTTCGAATACGTCATTTGCAACCTTCGTTAAATCAAAGTCAATACCCTTCGGAAGATTACGAAGTTTTTTCATATAAAGCTCTTTCGTACCGCCTCCGCCAGGGATTAATCCTACCCCGAATTCAACGAGGCCCATATAGGTCTCAGTTGATGCTTGAAGTGCTGCAGCTGGTAGTGAAACCTCAGCACCGCCACCTAGGGTCATATTAAATGGCGCAACAACAACTGGTTTGTCTGAATACTTAATGGTTGTTCCCATATCTTGGAACATTTTGACAACCATATCTAGCTCGAAGAAGTTATCATCTTGAGCTTCCATCAACATTAATGCTAAGTTTGCACCAACACTAAAGTTCTTCCCTTGGTTACCAATAACAAGACCTTTATAATTTTTGCTTACTTCTTCAATAGCGTAATTTACCATTTGAATGGTATCGAACCCAATAGCATTACTTTTCGAATGGAACTCTAGTAAAGCAACACCATCTCCGATATCAATTAAACTTGCACCAGAATTTTTCTTAATAACACCATTTACATCTTTTAGTCGCTTAATATTAATTTCTTTTGGATTAAAATCTTGTTGTTTATATTCGCCTTTTTCAAAGTAAAAAACATTTCCATTATCGTATTTATAGAAAGATTCATTTCCTGCTTCAAGCATTTCTAGTACCCAATTAGGAACGGTTTCTCCTTCTTGTTTCATTCTTTCTACTGACGATTTAAGTCCAATTGCATCCCACGTCTCAAATGGACCGATTTCCCAACCGAAGCCCCACTTCATTGCTTGGTCAATTGCAACGATATCATCAGCAATTTCGCCAACTAGCTCTGCCGAGTATATTAATGCTGGCTTTAAAATGTTCCAAATTAAATCACCAGCACGGTCACCTTTTGCGGATACAAGCGCTTTCAATTTATTTCGAGAACCTTTAGCCTGCTTTGCCATTTCTATAGCAGGAGATTTTAATTTCTTACGGTCTTCATATTCTAATGTTTCGGGATTTAATTCATAAATCGCACTTCCGTCTTTACCTTTTTTCTTCAAGAAAAATCCTTGGCCACTTTTTGCTCCAAGATAGCCTCGTTCTTGCATCTTATGCATAAATTCTGGAATATCGAATACTTCCTTCTCCATACCACCTACTTGTTCATAAACATTGCGAGCAACATGGACAAAAGTATCTAATCCTACAACATCTAACGTACGGAAAGTTGCACTTTTCGGTCTACCAATTAATGGTCCTGTTACGGAATCAACTTCCCCAACACTATAACCACCTTTGAGCATTTCTCTAACCGTTACTAACAGTCCATAAGTTCCAATACGGTTAGCAATAAAGTTCGGTGTGTCTTTTGCTTCTACAACACCTTTTCCTAAAACATCCTCCCCGAACTGCTTCATAAAGCTTAGCACTTCTGGATCTGTATGCTTTGTTGGTATTACTTCAAGCAGCTTTAAATATCTAGGTGGATTGAAGAAATGTGTTCCTAAGAAATGCCTTTGGAAATCTTCTGAACGTCCTTCAACCATAGCTTCCACAGAAATACCAGAAGTATTTGAGCTCACGATGGAACCTTGCTTTCGATATTGATCCACCTTTTCAAACACTATTTTCTTAATATCTAGTCGTTCCACTACTACTTCGATAATCCAATCAACTTCTGATAACTTCTCCATATCATCATCCATATTTCCAACTTCAATTAAGTCAAGGTTTGATTTGGATGTGATAGGTGATGGTTTTTGCTTTAATAAAGCCTTTTTACTTTCCGCTGCAATTTTGTTCCGTACAGCCTTATCCTCAAGAGTAAGTCCTTTTTTCTCCTCTTCCTCTGTTAATGCTCTTGGTACTATATCAAGCATTAAAGTTGGAATCCCTATATTGGCTAAGTGAGCAGCAATTCCGGACCCCATTACTCCTGAGCCTAAGACAGCAGCACGCTTGATTGTTCGCTTCATGTTTTGTCCCCCAATCACACTTGAATGAATACTCATTCATTTTTTTGGTAAAAAATTAAGGACAGTCTCCTATCCATCTATATTTACTATAAATTATATTCAGACATTTCGCAATAACCAAATACAATTTATTATAAAATCTTATTTATTTACAATTAACAAGGATCATTCGTATACATTATCTGAAATAGTGGAAAATTACGATATAGGATAACTAAAGAAAAATCGTAATCATTCCTATTTACAAGACCGTAATCATTACGATATTATATGATATACGGTAATATAATTTTATGACTTAGTGAGGAATAAAATGAAACCTATTTCCGTCCTTCTTACGATTATATTATTGAGTATACTATTTTTCGGTTGCCAAAGTGAAACCAGTAATATAGATCAAAATCATAAGCTAACTATCTATACGTCTTTATACCCGATTAACTATTTAGTTAATCGTATCGGGGCTGAGACAGCTGTAACTAAATCAGTCCTTCCCCCTGGAGTAGACGCACATGCATTTGAGCCAACTATCAAAGCAATTACCCATCTAGCAAGAAGTGATGCGTTCATATATATGGGAAAAGGAATGGAAGGATTTACAGAAAATATAGCGAATGCTTTAGAATTACAGGATATTAAACTTCTAGCTCTAGGGGAATACGAAGAACTGTTTCACGGAATAAGGCATTCCCACGATGGGGATGTTTTTCAAGCTGTTAAACAGCAACATACAGATAAAAATAAGGAAACAAACCAAACAAACTTAAATCAGATAGACCCTTTTGGGCATGAAGGTCATAATCATAGCGGCGAAGATCCACATGTATGGATTGATCCATTACGGATGATTGAAATGGGACATATTATAGCAAGCTTTTTAATAGAACTTAACCCAACAAATAAAGATTCGTATATAACAAACTTTAACTCATTAAAAGAAGAGCTTTTAAAGTTAGATAAACTTTTTGTGAATACATTGGATTCAAAGATTAATAAAAAAATTCTTGTCTCACATGCTGCTTATGGCTATTGGGAAGAACGTTATGGAATCGAACAAATCTCTATAAATGGAATTTCTTCCTCATCTGAACCATCTCAAAAAGATTTAGTAGATATCATAGAACAAGCAAACACAAGTAATCTTCACTATATAATTTTGGAACAAAATACTAAAAATAACGTATCGGAAATTATTCAAGAATATATAGATGCAGAACTACTTAACATTCACAATCTTTCTGTTTTAACAGATAAAGATATTCATAATCATGAAGATTATTTTTCTTTAATGAAGAAAAACCTTAACGTATTAGATAAAGCAACCAAATGAAAGGAAGCTAGGCATGAATTCGATTATTTCATTAAACGATATTAGTTATTCCTATGACAAGAAACCCGTACTTCAGCATGTTAATTTTGAGTTACCTAAAGGTGCCTTTGTAGGATTACTAGGTCCAAATGGTGGCGGGAAAACAACTCTAATTAAAATCATTCTAGGTATGGCACGACCTGACCAAGGAACAGTCACCCTCTTTAATAAGCCGATAAATGAATTTAAAGATTGGAATAAAATAGGGTTTGTTTCTCAAAAATCAAATTCCTTTAATAAAGGTTTTCCTGCAACCGTGTATGAAGTAGTTTCTACTGGATTAACGAGTAAGGTTGGTTACTTTAAATTTTTCAAACAAAAAGATAAAGAAAAAATTCTAAGTGCGATTGACGCTGTAGGCATGAGCGAATATACAAACCAAAATATAGGTAACTTATCAGGCGGACAGCAGCAGCGTATATTCATCGCCCGAGCATTAGTAAGTGAACCTGAGTTAATTATTCTGGATGAACCGACAGTTGGTATTGATTCAGAGAATGTCCAACGTTTCTATGAATTATTACATGATTTGAATAAACATAATGGTATTACCTTACTTTTAGTTACACATGACACTGGAACGATGACAAAGTATGCTACCGATATTGTTTGTCTAAATAGAACACTTCATTTTCATGGTAAACCGGAAGAATATGCACGCTTAACAGAAAAAGAGATGTCAAAACTTTATGGTCACCCGGTGAATATCGTATCCCACGACCATTAATGTTGGAGGAGAACTAATGATAGCAGATTTATTAGCATTTGATTTTTTAAGGCAAACATTTTTAACAGGGATATTAATAGGAATTATTGCTCCATTGCTTGGGACATTTATAGTAGTTAGAAGACTCTCATTAATAGCCGATGCATTATCCCATGTCACGTTAGCAGGGATTGCATTTGGACTATTTGTAGAAAAAAAGTTTGCTTTCTATATGTTTCCACCTTTATATGGTGGATTACTATTTTCTGTACTAGGTTCCATATTTATTGAAAAACTGCGTAGTGTCTATAAAGCATACCAAGAAATAGCGATACCAATTATTCTATCTGGCGGAGTTGGTCTCAGTGTAATCTTTATCGCACTAGCTGACGGCTTTAATACCGAACTAATGAATTATCTTTTCGGCTCTGCTTCAGCTGTTAGTAAAACTGACTTTATCACGATATTAATTATTACTGTCTTTGTTTTATTTATTATAACGATGTTTTACAAAGAGTTGTTTACGTTATCTTTTGATGAAGAGCATTCGAAAGTGTCAGGCATTCATTCGAAGCAAATACATCTTTTGTTTATCATCTTAACTGCTCTAGTAATCGCTGCTTCGATTCAAATTGTAGGGGTACTATTAGTGTCTGCATTAATGACATTACCTGTTGCAGCTAGTATGCGAATCGCAAAAGGTTTCAAACAAATGATGTTTTTAGCTATTGCATTTGGTGAATTAGCTGTTATGATAGGATTAATCTCAGGTTATTATTTAAATATTCCACCTGGAGGAACAATTGTAGTTGTAGCAATCATTATTTTATTGATTACTATTGGCTATAGACGACTTAAAGAATCAAAACTGGGGGCTAAATCATGAAAACCCAAGAAGCAATTGAATTATTAAAGAAAAAAGGCTATAAAACTACTGGAAAAAGAAAAGATATTTTAACATTTTTCGAGAATGCTGATGGTTACCGAACTGCTAAGGATCTTATCCAGCATTTAGAAGAGACTTACGAAGGTATCAGCTTTGATACGATTTATCGAAATCTACACCTTTATAATGAAGTTGGTATTTTAGAAGTGACCGAGTTAAATGGTGAAAAACATTTTCGTATGAATTGCACAAGCCATCACCACCACCACTTTATTTGTAAAGATTGTGGGAAAACGAAAGAAATAGAAGTTTGTCCTATGGAAGAGGTAAAAAGATCTTTATCTAACTATGAAATAGAGGACCATAAATTTGAAATTTATGGATTATGTCCTTCATGTCAAACAGTTTAGCAATATATTTAGCTGTTGGAGTCGGTGGTATGTTAGGTGCAACCGGCCGATATCTATTATCAGTTTTTTTTCATAGTGGATATATATTTCCATTTGGGACGTTACTTGCAAATTTAATAGGCTGCTTCTTATTAAGTTTTATAATAAATCAGCCCCTTCTTAAAAATAAAGTTTCAACTCCAGTGTTTACAGGAATTAGTACTGGTTTAATTGGGGCTTTTACCACTTTTTCGACCTTTGCAGTAGAAACAATCCAGCTAGGTTATCAAAATTTCGTTCTAGCTATAGTTTATGTTTTCGTTAGTCTTTTTGGTGGACTTCTCGTATGTTTTATTGGCTATAAATTTGCTTTAAAAGGACAGAAAAGACATGAACATATTATTAATTAGTGTAGGAGGATTTATTGGTAGTATCCTCCGCTTTTATATTTCTCGAATACTAAATAAACGATTAATTAGTACTTGGATTGCAAATATTACTGGATCCTTCTTACTAGCGATAACTGTATACTTATATGCTAATGGAGTAATCTATGAACGACTTTGGGCAATTTTAGGTATAGGGTTTTGTGGTGCTTATACTACCTTTTCAACGTTTGGAAATGAAGTCATACAATCACTTTTGCATAGAAACTACAAAGAAGCAGTAGTCTATGTTACAACTTCTATTATAACTGCTACTCTAGTTGTACTTATAACATTCTTTTTACTAGGATATAAGTTTTAATCCGATTGCTGCGGTTAATACCATACAAATAAATAGAATTCGTAATAAATCTTTTGACTCATTATACAACACCATTCCTATAATCACACTACCAACAGTGCCAATACCAGTCCAAACTGCATATGCTGTTCCCATAGCAATGGTTTGCATAGAGATGGCTAAAAAGATAAAACTTAAGCTAAAACCACCAATTAACAACGAAAAGCTCCAAATGCTTTTCCTCTTGTTAACTTGACTAATTCCCATCACCCCTAATATTTCGCCAATCCCAGCTATAATTAGATAAATCCAATCCATTATTCCTGTACCCCTTCCTGTTCCACTTTCTTAGTAACAACTTTCAACCCAATTACACCAACTAAAAGTAATAGAATTAATGCAATCTTCATCAGTTGAAAAGGTTCTCCAAAAACAACCATCTCAACCAACACAGTTCCTGCAGTTCCGCTACCTGTAAATACTGCGTAAGTTGTACCGGTTGGTAATTTACTAGATGCAACTAGCAATGCATGCATACTAACGTAAATAGCTATTATTGTTAACCCCCATGTCAACATACTATCAGCATGCTTTAAGCCAACAACCCAGCAAACTTCAAATAAAACACCTAACCAAACTAAATTCCAATACTTTTTCATAACTTCACCTCAAAAATTCATTAAAAAAAGCCCAGGAGAGATATCATCATTTACAGATATCCTCCCGGGCTTTTATCCCTCCGTGTACACTCTCGTGCGTTTTCTCTCGGTCCAGACCAAAAAATTGCGGAACCCTAGAAAACATTCTAGTACCTATTATTACATAAAAAACAATCAATTACTACTTAGATTCATTTTCCTTATATTTTACCAATTCCTTTTCGAAGTCCTTTAACATATTTCTAAATTCTACTTCTTCTTCAGGGGACGAATTCATTTCACCATATCGTACCTTTTGATAAATTTGTAGATCTGCTTCTAGGCCAAGCCGCTTAAACCAATTCTCGATTGATTCGTGGCTTAATCTACCAAGTTCTAATTTTGCTGCTTTCTTTTCAAAATCATAAACTAACCTTCGAATAGGATTAGTTGGCTTTTTCCCTCTCTTCCTAGACGATTTTTTTGTAAAAGATTGATTACCGACAATCTCTTCTTCTCGTAATTCAAAACCACGTGAGTCATCTTGGACTACTTCTTTCCCCTTCTCCTTCATCGCCTTATACAAGATAATTATAAAGGCTACTAAAAGTAATCCAAATATAGCAAACAAAATAATATTGACATCTACACCTTCAGTATATTCAAAGCTAGGCATCTCTGCTTGTTCCGCTTCCTCAAAACCACCCATTTCAATTGGTTCTAACTCATCCACTCCTGATTTAAAGAAATCACTAATACCTAAGAATTCAAAAAATCTAGCAATCCCTCCTGCAAAGAGGGTTATAATACCACCGATTGCACTCCAAACTTTGGCTGTCATGCTTGTTATTGTATTGGAAAACAAATAAATGAATAAGATAACCGTAGCAAAAAAGCCTCCCCATTTAAACCATTCAAAACGATTAATAACTCTTCGCTTTTCAGGCTCAATGACAAACAAATGGCTAAATGTATGCCCTAAAAGAATAATCGCTATTTGTAGTATAAGATAAATAACAACTTCAAAATCACGCGCAATAAATAATGCTAATATAGTAAGTAGTATCGTCGCTCCTAAGTAAGTTGCTTCATTTCCAATAAACGTATTGCCTCGAATAGAGATAAACCTCCAAGCTAGTAATCCAGAAAACAACATACTTAACAATAATGTATACCCTACTGTATAAAACAAAATCACTAGAATAGGAATCGATATAACATATAGGACATAATTTTTTGCATACTTAGAGATAAAAGAATATGCTAACGAAATTCCAATAACTAACGCCATATACTTCCATATCGAAACATTCTCATAGTAAGTAAATGAAATAGGCAATAATGCCAAATAGATAATGATAGCTTCGTTTATAAAATGGTAAGCATGCGTTATGTAATATAATTTTAAATGCATGACTTTCATCTCCATGTGATTAATTATTCGTATTACTTTAACAATACGCCTAGATTTTAAGAATAAGAGGGTAGTTTTTAAATTTAAACCCCTTCTATTTACCAAATAAAACATCTTCCATATGTTTTAATTCCCTTTTTAATTGTTGCTGTTCTTGGTCACTTACTTCTTGATTACCATAACGGACACTTTGATAAATATTGAGATTAGCTTTTATACCAACCCGTTGAAACCAGTCCTCCACCGTTTCAGACGGTTTTCTGCCCTTCTTATATTTAACAGCCTTCCGCTCAAATTGATAGACCATTTTTCTTATAGGGTTGTTAGGAATATGTTGGTTACGCTTAAATAACGATTTCTTTGTAGATTCAACCACTGCATCTTCACGATAAGTTGAAATAGGACTTTGTGGTTTAGAATGATTTATTTCCACCAATGTCATCCGCTTCTTCACTTGTTTTTTTACAACTGAAATAATAAGAAGAATAAGTACAACTAGTAATACTAATATTACCCCTAAAACAACAAGTCCTGAAATTTCTTCCATCAAATTATACTCTTGAAGCTCATCCCAATAGCCATCCCCATGCTTTGCCTCTTCTGGAGTCTGCTCTGGCCACCCACGTTTTTCTACTTGAAAAAAACTTAAAAAGTTTGACACGCCAAGTATAGAGTTGCCTGTAAAGTTTATAATTCCCTTCCATAAACTAGAAGTGATTTGGCGCAGAACTGGATATGCCAAGAAAAATAATCCAGCAGAAGCAACAAGTAAACCAACAAAATAGAATGGAATCTTGCGATCAATTGCTTTCAAATCATTTTTCCTGACGTGAACTAGATGACTTGCGATATACCCAAATGACAATAGGACAAATTGTAAAAATGGATAAATCATCACAACACTATCATGCACAAAAATACTTACATAAATTGTTGCTATAACAGTTAGTAAAATATAAAGCGATTCTCTCTTCACTACTTCTTGCTTTCTTATATTTAGATAGCGCCAAACAAGTAATGGCGAAAATAAAATGCCGATAAGGATGGGATATTCTAAGAGAAAAAACACTACAAACAATAAAGGTGTAATCAGCATATAAATATATTTGTTCACCTTAAATTTCGTGCAAAAAGTAAATAGTAAACTTGTTAATCCGATTACTACCAAATAACTCCAATACGGAACGAATAAGTAGCGATGATATAGTACTGGTACAAAAATCATAAAGATAAGGATTGCTTCACATAAGAAGTGATAGGAGTAAGCTATAAGTGGATGATTACGTTGCATTCCTTACAGCCCCCCTCAAAGCAGCAGGCCTTATTGCCGCTCCTCCTTCTCCTTCCACCAAGTGATAGACACTATTTTGTGTCTGCTTCCAAGAATTCATCATTTCCATAGAACCACTTGGAAGATCTCCAATAAATATAATCGTCTTCGGTTTAATAAATTGTTTTCCAATATGGAACATCATTTTATTAAATGGTAGGATAGGTGCCTGCTTATGTACTCTAGCTAACATCTCTAAGGCATGCATATAATGTGTTTTCCCTTCCCCTTCGTGTAAATGAACATAAGGAACTTTACCGGGTTTCCGTGCATTAATATAAATCTCAAAAGGTATCCGCATTTTCGTAGCATATTCACTTAGATATGCCGTATAGGATAATAGATTTTCTAAGTTTTTATTAAAGCTGACCATGTTTTTATCGTTTTCCGTGCTTAAGTTAATAATAAATACAAAGGTCCTATCTACAACCTTTTCGTAAATATTCGTCTGCATTTTTTGTGTTTTGACTGTTGCTTTCCAGTTTATTTTATGAAAAGGATCACTATAATTATAATCGCGTGTCCCTAAAGGGCTTTGTACCTCTTCAAATGGAGAATAATTTAGCCTACTATCACCTGGCATCATATGAAATACGGCATTCACTCCTTGAACTGGTAATAACTTCGGATAAACGATAAATTCCGTTTGAAAAAAATCGTAATATCGCAGTCGAAGCCTACTAAAATTCAGTAAATGTGGAAAATCATACGATATGTTTTTAACTCTTGCAACACCACGTTGCTCTGCTCTAATGGGAAACTCTAATACGGTTTTCTTTTTCTGAATGATAGATAATGGAAGCTTTAGCTCTTTCCAATAATCCTCATCTTTCGCAATCGTATATGCTTTAATGGCAGAGCCAATTTGAAATGTGAACTCCCCATTAATGAGGGGAAACATCGATTTATTTTCTATTTCAAATTTAAAGCTTTCTTCCTCCCCTGGAAAGAGTTTAATTGTTCTCTTTTGGTTCTTTAAAGAAAGGCTTTTTAAAATACTGTTGTCATAAATTTTATATCCGATTAAATAGGCAGCAAATATACCAACTGCAATAAAAACAACCGAAGATCGGAAAATGACTCCAATGATAAAGAACACAAATAAAGCTAAGAGGATATAGTCAAAGCTTCTAGAATCTCCTGTTCCTTCTTCCTTTCTCCACATCATTGTGAAACGGCCCCTTCTTCAACAGGTACTGGAACTGCTTCTAGAATTTCCTTCACGACTTGTTCGGAAGTCTTCTTAATCGATCCTTCCATTGTCAATATTAAACGATGCTCAAACACATATGGAGTAAGAGTCTTAATATCATTTGGCGTTACATATTCTCTTCCTTGTAATAATGCACTAGCTTGACTAGCACGCATTAATGCCAACATCCCACGCGGTGAAATTCCTAACTCAACTTCATGATGATTTCTTGAAGCATGAACTAAATCTAGTAAATAATCATAAACTACTTCAGAAATCATAATCTCCTTAATATCCTCTTGGATAGAACGAATTTCTTCTAACGATAATACAGCTTTAATTTCTTCATATGGATCATTCATACGGTATGTTGATAGGATTTGCTTTTCTTCTTCTTTCGTTGGATAGCCAATATCCACTTTAAATAAGAATCGGTCTAATTGAGCTTCTGGTAGTGGGAAGGTACCATAATTACTTTCTACTGGGTTTTGAGTAGCGATTACGATAAATGGAGTCTTGATTTTAATTGTCTCACCATCAATAGTAGATTGATATTCTTCCATTACTTCCAATAGACTTGATTGCGTTTTTGGAGTTGCGCGGTTAATCTCGTCCGCAAGCAACACGTTAGACACAACAGGTCCTACACGTAGCTCAAATTCCTGTGTTTTAGGATTAAAAAATCTAATCCCTGTTACATCACTTGGTAATACATCTGGTGTAAATTGGACACGATTAAACTTGCCGTCCATTACTTTTGCAAAGCTCTTGGCAAGTTTAGTTTTTCCAGTTCCAGGTACACTCTCTAGTAACACATGCCCTTGTGCAAACAGTGCTGTAAACAATAAATCTACTACTTCTTCTTTTCCATAGATAACACGATTTAATGCTTCTTTAGCTAGTCTTATATTTTCCATTTCTCTCTATTCCCCCTAATAATTTTAAAAATTAGATAATTAATGCAATTATAACATATCTTTATGAACTGAATCGACATAAAAAACACAAGATAGCGTTATTCAACAATGCCTGAATGGAATATATAAAGAAAGACACTGCGATTCTTATCAGAATGCACAGTGCCTATACACAATATTATTTCTATTCTTCAGTATCTTCATCATGTTCGCTTAATTCTTCGGGTTTAACAATGCGAATTTTTTTAACTTGATAACCATCAATTTCTTCTACAATAAACTGATAACCATCATGTTCTACTGTTGTTCCTTGATTTGCTTCAACATTGTGATTAATGATCCAACCAGCAATTGTATCTACTTCATCTTCATCCAAATCAAGGTCAAAGTACTCATTGATTTCATACAATAAGACTTTCCCATCGACTAAAATAGATCCATCTTCTTGTTCTTCAATCATCGGTGTTTCATTCGCATCAAATTCATCGCGAATTTCACCAACAATTTCCTCCAGAATGTCCTCTACCGTTATCAAGCCAGCAGTACCACCATATTCATCCACAACTATTGCCATATGAATTCGTTCCTTCTGCATTCTTAATAGCACTTGCTTAATTGGCGTTGATTCGGAAACATGAAGGATAGGTCGAATATGAGGCTCAATAGATTCTTTTTCACTCGTTATATGACCAGTAAATAATTCTTTAATATTTATTAATCCGATTATATGATCTTTATCTCCATCCGCTACCGGGTAGCGAGTATATTGACCTTCGCGAATAACATTTATATTCGTTTCATAGCTATCTTCCTTAAAAAAGCAAACCATCTCCGTACGTGGAACCATGATTTCCCTAGCAACACGTTCGTCAAATTCGAAAATATTGTTCACATACATCATTTCCGCTTTATTAATCTCACCATTTTTATAACTTTCGGAAAGGATTAACCTTAGCTCTTCTTCTGAATGAGCATCGTTTTCTTGTATGGATTTAAATCCAAGCAATCGAACGAACACTTTTGCTGCACCATTTAAAATGATTGTAATAGGAAATAAAATAATACGAACGAAAATTAAAGGTTTTGCTAAATTTAAAGCGATTGCCTCTGCTTTATTTGTAGCAACTGCTTTCGGAACCAATTCACCGACTACAACTCGTATAAACATAATAATGAAAAAGGCTACGATAAAATATAAAAAGCTAGATAAACTGGAAGAATCCATATGATCAAATATTGGATGTAGGGCTTGCTCTATGGAGCTTTTCCCTAACCAGCCAAGTCCTAATGCAGTAATCGTGATACCTATTTGACATACATTAATAAATGCATCCAAATTATCATCAATTTTCTTTAAGCTTACCGCTCTTGAATTTCCTTCTTCAATTAATTGATCTATCCGGCTAGAACGGACCTTTACAATGGCGAATTCGGTTGCTACAAAGAATGCACTTAAGACAATCAATGCAACAACCCAAAGTAAGTTAACTATATCCAATTAATATCCTCGCATCATGTGATACGTAGGATTTCACCTCCTGATTTTTATCAAACTTAAAACGTATCATGTGATAAACCGATCCATTTCGTAGATGATTCTATCCATTGGGATATTAAAACATCAGCGAAATTAATTTTATTTAACAAAACTATTGCCTTCCCATCAGAATCACCTACCTTCCTAACTTAATTATATTCTATCTAAAACATTCAGTCTACAAAATTTTTCTAGTCCCTTTCATCATATGGACAAGTCCTTCATACAATAGGATGAGACATATGACAAGGTGGTTAATAACTTGGTACAAAAATCGTTGGCAATTTTAGTTGGAAGTCTATTTATTGCGTTTGGAATTAATTTATTTGCTATTCCACATCATTTACTCGATGGTGGGATGATTGGACTTGGCTTAATTGGGAAATATGCATTTAATTTCCCGCCTGGTTTAACGATTATTATATTAAGTATTCCACTTTATATTATTGCATTCTATTATAATCGTAATTATTTTTATAATGGCATTCATGGCTTATTGGTATCTTCCTTTTTTATTGATTTATTTCGCCCTTTATCGTTCTATTCATACACTCCTATAGTTATTAGTAGTATCTTAGCGGGATTGACGATAGGTATTGGGATGAGCATTATGCTACTAAATCATATCAGTACCGGTGGTTCAGATTTAATAGCTTTGATTTTTTCTAAAATCACTTCCATAAATGTCGCTTTAATTATTCTTGTTATTGATAGTCTTGTAATATTAATTGGATCCATCGTTATTCCAGAATCTAAAATTTTATACTCTGCCATATTAATTATAGTTGTCGGTTTTACTACTTTTTTCATAACAAGTATTTGGGAACATAGAAAAACAGTTACCCCCAAGGAGTAACTGTTCATGCATCCTTTCATTCTTTCTTTGCGGCATAGTTTACTTTTAGAAGCTTAATAAAGGCAATTACAATAATAATTAATATGATTGTAAAAGGTAATGCGGAGATGAGGGAAGCAGTTTGAAGAGCATCTAACCCGCCAGCTAGTAATAATACTACTGCTATTGCTGTAATTAATACTCCCCATATAATCTTTACCATTAATGCAGGATTCAAACTTCCCTTAGATGTCATACTACTTAGAATATACGTTGCAGAATCAGCAGAAGTAACTAAAAACGTAAATATTAGTAAGATTGATAAAATAGACATTAAAATTGTTAGTGGCATAACGCCGAACGTTTCAAATAGCGCAACTGCCACATCGCGATTTACCGCTTCAGCAATCTTAGTTCCATTCATAAGGTCACTATGAAGTGCTGCACCACCAAAGGCTGCAACCCATAAACAAGCAATAGCTGGTGGTACTATTAATACTCCAATAACAAATTCTCGTATTGTTCTTCCTCTAGAAACCCTTGCGACAAAAGCTCCTACAAATGGAGACCACGCAATAGCCCATGCCCAGTAAAATATCGTCCAATCACGAACCCAGCTTCCTCCTTGATACGGTGTTAACCGAAGGCTGTATTCAATAAAATTAGTAAGATAATCTCCTAGACCGAGTACTAAAGAGTTTAAAATAAAAACGGTAGGACCTACAAAGAAAACGAACAATAATAAAAGTAATGCTAGTCCAAGATTAAGATTACTTAGCCACTTAATACCTTTATTAAGTCCTGTACTAGTAGAGAGTAGATACAATATAAGTATTACGACTGCTATAATAATCTGGAGAAATGTAGAATTTTGAAATCCAAATATACTCGATAATCCTCCAGTCATCTGCAATATACCAAGCCCTAATGATGTGGCAACCCCCATTACAGTTGCAATGACCGCTAATGAATCAATCGTGTTCTTAATAATTATATTTTTCCCTACAACTGGCTTTATCGCTGTGGAAATAAGTCCATTTTTTTCCTTTTTAAATTGATTGTACGCAATAATCAATCCTACTACAGCAAATACAGACCACTGGCTTATACCCCAATGGAAAAAGGCATAACCCATCGCGACTCTAGCAGCTTCTTCTGTCTTACTCCCTAGTTCTGGAAAAGGAGTCTCAAAAAAGTGTGACATTGGTTCAGCAACACCCCAAAATACTAAACCAGATCCAAACCCAGCTGAGAACAGCATCCCAATCCAAGTGAAAAAAGGATACTCTGGACGAGAATTTTGTGGCCCAAGTCTTGTCTTTCCATGTTTACTAACAGAAAGCGCGATTAAGAATATTACAAACATAAAAACAGCTAATAAGTATAGCCAACCAAAATTAACTGTAGTAAAGCTAAATAGCGTTTGAGCCACTTCACCAAACTGTACTGGTAATATTGCTCCTATAATTACGAGTAATAAAATGATTGAACCCGATATATAAAATACAGGATTATTATAGGATTGTTTTTTCATACTAAATCCTTTCCCTATAAAAATTTCAAAAGACAAGGGTTATTATTCTACAACTAACATATTTTATACTTTGCACGGGTTAAGGGTTTCCATGTTAAAAAATAAATAAGGGCCAAACTCCTCAAATAAATTGAAAAGTTTGGCCCTTATATCAATGGATTTTAAAATATTTAGTTTACTACTCTTCTTACATGACCACTAAAATGATTTTTCCAATATCCGGATGTCATATTAGCAATTGCCAACCCTGTCGAATTTTGTGCACCGATGAATTTACCATTACCTATGTAAATTCCTACGTGACCATTTGTCTTATATGTGTTAAAGAATACTAAATCGCCAGGTCTAATATCACTGTATGAAACCTTTGTTCCGGAATATTGCATTGCAGCCGTACTTGATGGTAGTGAAATACCCGCTTGTGCGTAAGCCCATGAAACAAACCCTGAACAATCAAATCCACCAGGACCTTTACCAGCCCATACATAAGGTGTTCCTAAATGAGGATACCCTGCATTGATTGCAGTTTGAACTACATTACTTGAAACAACTGGTGCACTTTGCGAATTATTCTTGCTTAATTGAGTTAACGTACCATTAGAATTCGATGTATTATTATTTCCACTTGAAGCTACTGGATTTGAAGCAGTACGATTTGCAGCTAATTGACGATTAACTTGAGCTTCAATGGATGCTAATTGACTATCTTTTAATTGTAAGTCTTTAATTTTTGCTTGGAGACTGTTTTCTTTTTCGCTTAGTTCTTTTTTCTTCGCTTCATTTTGCTCTTTTTGCGCCAAAATAGTTTCTTGCATTCCTTCAAGCTCGATTTGAAGGTCAGATAACTCTACTAACTTTTTAGCTACGGTTTCTTTATCTTCTTCTAATTGGTTAACTAAATCTGCATCAGAAGAAGTAATCTTATTAACTGCTGTTAAGCGACTAATAAAATCGGCAAAACTATTCGATCCAAAGATTACATCTAGAAACCCAAGGTTTCCACCATTCTTTTGATAATTTACCATTCTATTACCCAAAATATCATATCGAGTATCAATTTGCTCTTCTAATTCAGCAATTTCTTCTTCTGTCGTCTTAATTTGGGCATTTGTATCATCAATCATGTTTTGGTTTGATTTTAATGCACTATCTACTTGCTTGATTTCTTCATTTAATTCTTCTAACTCTACCAAAACATTGGCAATTTCTTCCTCGGTGCTAGAAAGTTTATTTTGAATATCAGATCGCTCACTTTGAATAGTTGATAAACTTTTTTCTGCATGTACCGAATCAATAGCAAAATTACTTGTTAAACCAATGATGGCAACTGTGGTAATGGTAATGAAAGACTTTTTCAATTTCTTTCCCCGCTTTCTAGACATCCAACTAGTCTACTAAATCTATGTATCTATTTTCCAAATCTATTAAGTCTATTATTAGTTAATTAGAAGTATATCATTACTTAATTTCATGAATATTATTGTTCTGTTACAAAAAGATTTCAAAAGATAGTAGTAGGTACTAAGACAGGGGAGATTTCTAATGAGAGGAAGAGTAATAGGGCAATTTACTTAGGAGTTAACAGATCTCTCAGGGTAATAATTTTTTTATCGGTGGTGCTAGTTTTGTTGAATAAATTCTTCTGGTTGTGATGAAGTATTCTCAGTCCATTATTCCTTCATTACACTATGTGTCCTACAAAAAGAAAAACATCATGAGACTCATACTCACGATGTTTTTCATAAATTTCTATAAATCTATTATATTAAAATTGTGCCTCTTCTGTTGATCCTTTTAACGCTACCGTAGATGATGTTCCTCCTGAAATGACTTGAGCAATTTCATCAAAGTACCCTGTTCCGACCTCTCTTTGATGCCTTGTCGCAGTATAACCAAATTCCTCACTGGCAAATTCTTTTTGTTGTAGCTCGGAATATGCAACCATTCCCGACTCACTATATTCTCTTGCTAATTGAAACATACTATGATTTAAAGCATGGAAACCTGCTAATGTTACAAACTGGAATTTATATCCCATGTTCGCAAGCTCATCTTGGAAACTCGCAATCTCTTCATCAGAAAGCTTTTGCTTCCAGTTAAATGATGGAGAACAGTTATATGCCAGTAGTTTACTTGGATATTTCTCATGAATAGCATTAGCAAATTGCCTCGCTTCTTCTAGATTAGGTTCAGATGTTTCACACCAAATTAAATCAGCATATGGAGCATACGATATTCCCCTAGCAATTGCCTGCTCAATTCCCGCTCTCGTTCTGAAAAATCCCTCTGTAGTCCTTTCATTAGTTATAAAATCTGCATCACCAGGATCGATATCACTTGTGATTAAATCGGCTGCATTAGCATCGGTTCTAGCAATTATAATTGTTGATGTTCCCATTACATCTGCCGCAAATCGAGCTGCAATTAAATTTCTTATTGCTGTTTGAGTTGGAAGTAATACCTTTCCACCAAGATGACCACATTTCTTTTCTGAAGACAGCTGATCTTCAAAGTGAACTGCTGCTGCTCCCGCCTCAATCATTGACTTCATAAGCTCAAACACATTTAATTGCCCACCAAACCCAGCTTCTGCGTCAGCAACTATTGGGACTATCCAGTCAATGTCTTCTTTTCCTTCTAAAAAATGTATTTGATCTGCACGTTGTAATGCCTGATTAATACGCTTTACTACTGTTGGTACGCTATTTACTGGGTATAAGCTTTGGTCTGGATACATTTGTCCTGCGACATTTGCATCTGCTGCCACTTGCCACCCGCTTAAGTAAATTGCTTTTAATCCCGCTTTAACTTGTTGTACCGCCTGATTCCCAGTTAACGCCCCCAATGCTTTGACATAAAAATCACTACGTAGCATTTCCCATAGTTTTTTTGCACCGATCTTTGCCAACGTATATTCTATATCTATTGATCCCCGTAACCGAACCACATCTTCTGCTTTATAAGGTCTTTCTACACCTTCCCATCTACTGTTATTCTCCCAATCTTCTTGTAATTGTTCAACACGTAAATTGGTCATCGCAATCTTCTCCCTTCTTTTAATAACACCTCATAGGCAGGTAAAGTTAAAAATTCGATAAACACATCACTCTTTAGTAACTTAGTAAAAATTTCAGAGGCCTCTACGTATTTACTTGTGTCGAAATCTTCCCCAATTTTTGTTCGAATATTTTCTAACTCCGATTTAACAATCTTATCTACGAGTTCAATCGTAATCTTCGTATTATCTTCTAGTTTTCCTTTAGGGTGCTTAACCCACTGCCAAACTTGTGCTCTCGAAATTTCAGCTGTGGCAGCATCTTCCATTTGGTTATTTATAGGGACCGCGCCTATACCCCTTAACCAAGCAGCAATATATTCGATACTAACACTAATGTTAATCCTCAAGCCGTCAAAAGTTATTTTCCCTTGTGGTATTTCTAGTAATTCCTTGCTTGTAATATGATATTCTAATTTTCTATCAATTTGATTAGAACTAGACATTCCTTTATTAAATACTTCTTTTACAAGTGAAACCATTCCCGGATGAGCAACCCATGTACCATCATGTCCGTCTCGAACTTCTCTTTCTTTGTCAATACGCACTTTGTTAAAAGCAACTTTATTGAGAGCAGCATCATTCTTTACTGGAATTTGTGCTGACATCCCTCCTATTGCTGGTGCATTTCGTTTATGACAGGTTTTGATGAGCTGTAAAGAATAGGCTCTCATAAATGGAGTCTCCATTGTAACAGAAGCACGGTTTGGAAAAATTACACTATCATGCTGGTGGAATTTCTTTATAAAACTGAAGATGTAATCCCATCTTCCACAATTTAAGCCTGCCGAATGTTCCTTTAACTCATATAAAATCTCATCCATTTGAAATGCAGCAGTTATCGTTTCTATTAATACGGTAGCTTTAATCGTCCCACTTGGAATACCTAGCCATTCCTCTGCAAATAAGAAAACCTCATTCCACAGACGAGCTTCTTTATAATGTTCTAGCTTTGGCAGATAAAAATATGGCCCGGTGCCATTTTCAATTAGTTGTTTGGCATTATGAAAAAAGTAAAGACCAAAATCAAATAAACTACCAGACATCGCCTCACCATTTACGGTCAAATGTTTTTCTTCTAAATGCCATCCTCTAGGTCTTACTATTAGGACTGCTGTTTCTTTATTTAATTTATATTCCTTCCCGTTTTCAGCAACAAAATCTATTTCTCGACGAATGGCATCACGTAAATTTAGTTGGCCATGGACCATATTTTCCCAGGTTGGCGATGTTGCATCCTCGAAGTCAGCCATAAATACATTTGCACCAGAATTTAACGCATGGATAATCATTTTCCTCTGAACTGGCCCTGTAATTTCCACTCTTCTATCCTGTAAGTCTTCCGGAAGTGGTGCAATAGTCCATTCACTGTTTCGGATAGTAGCTGTTTCTTCTAAGAAATTCAGCGTGTTCCCCTGGTTAAGTGTTTCTTGCAATTCTTTTCTCTTTCCTAACAGTTCTTTTCTCAGATTATCAAAACGAAAGTGAAGCTCTTTTAGAAAAAGTAAAGCTTCATCAGTCAATATTTGTTCCTGATTGATTACATAACCAGAAACTTCTAGTTGATGATTCATGCAACCCCTCCCAATTGTTGTAATACACGATTATACGCGAAAATATGTTATATAACAGGGTATCCAAAAAAAATTACTCTTCTTTTTTTGATAAGCAATATTCACACTCAAGCGTAAAACCTAAGTTTTCAACGTAAGTACCACATTCGGGGCATCTTTCAGTTTGTTTTTTCAACGAATACACCACCTTTTATATAACAGTTAATAATATTATAAAATTGTTATGATACACAATATGATGTTATTCCTTTTTTGATACTATCTTTTTGATCTTGCTCTTAAATATACATAAATAGAACTACAGAAAGTATAGAGGGGATAAGGCTATATTTAAGAAACCCGTATTAGGAATTAGAATAATAACTTCTGTTGCGATTTTTTTACAGCAATATATGTAAAAAATTAAATTCACCTCCGTTTTTTGCAGTTATAACAACAAATTAAGATTTCAGTTGTTTTGGGAAGATAATGAGGAAATTACGAAGAATAGTGAAAAGCATCCAACTACTTTCCAACCTGAGCTAATTAGTTTATTTGAGTTACTAACAAGTAGTGGATTAGTAAAACGATACTTTCAATTAGACCAAAGAGGATATATCTAATGAGTTTACCACTAGATATATCCTCTTTTCATCTTATAAGAAAAACACAAAGATAATCACAACTAATATAATACGATAAACCGCAAACGGTACTAATTTAATTCGATTAATCAGTTTTAAGAAAAATTTAATCGAAATTAAGGCAAATACAAAAGCACTTATGAATCCAACTATAAAGAATGGTAATGCATCAACAGTAAAGTATTGCCAGTTCTTAAGCAAGGAAAGGAAACTTGCACCTGCCATAATCGGTACCGCCATAATAAAAGTAAAATCTGCAGCAGCTCTATGACTCATCCCCATTAACACCCCGCCAGAAATGGTTGCTCCTGACCTTGAAAAACCAGGCCATAGTGAGAAACATTGAATTAACCCTACAGTAAGTGCTTGTTTATAGGTAATTTGATCAACTGATTCCGCCGGTGGCTTAGGTGAAGCATATCGGTCGGCAACAATCATTAATATAGCACCAAGAAGTAAACCAATTAATACAGTTTCTGTTGAGAACAAATATTCATCAATATAATCTTCAAATAATACACCAAATACCCCTGCAGGAATAAGACCTACAATGACTTGAGATAACTTAAGACGTTGTTTGTTTGGTACGGCTCGTTTATTTATAAGTCGATTAATCCCTAATAAATCAACAAATCGTCTCCAAAAAACTACTACAACTGCTAATATAGATCCTAGTTGGATTACAATTTTGAATGTATTCGCAGGGTATTTCCCGAGAAATTCCTCTGATTTTAGCCACATATCATCCACTATAATCATATGACCGGTTGATGATACCGGGGCAAATTCCGTTAAACCTTCTACTAAACCTAAAATAATAGCTTTTAGAATTTCATAAAACTCCATTTTAATTTCTCCTTTATTTTCGAATCCTCTTTACAATAAACAAGATAACAACTATTATCACGACTCCAGTAATAAATGCATAAGTTATGGTTGAATACATATCCATAAACCCTAATATATCTTGCCAGTTTTCCCCTAATACAACACCAATCATGATTAAAATGACATTCCAAATTAATGTACCGATCAAAGTAAACAATATGAACAAAGTAAAACTCATATTAGACATACCAGCTGGTATCGATATTAAACTTCTGACTAATGGTATCATACGACAAAATAATACAGTCCAATAACCATATTTATCAAACCAACGATCTGCTTTATGTATATCCTCTTTATTTATTCGAATAAGGTGTCCCCATCTATCTATGATTTTTTCCAATCGTTTTACATCAATTAGTAAGCCTATACCATAAAGAATTATTGCCCCAAGTATTGATCCAGTAGTGGCAGTTACAATTACTCCGGAAACTGTTAGTGCTGAGTTTGTCGTCATAAATCCCCCAAATGGTAAAACAATTTCAGATGGTATTGGGGGAAATACATTTTCTAATGCCATCATAAAGAAAATACCAAGATAGCCGAATTGTTCCATAATACTCGTTATCCACTCTTGCATATAGTACCTCCATAAGACATATTACACTTTAATATTGTTTGTCCATATAAATATAATCTTGTTTTAGGTTATATATGCACACTTTACTATATCTGAACTATGAACAAGTAGTCTAGTGTAAAATGGCATTTTTAAAGTAAATTTACCCTAATGGAAAATACGCTTTCTAAAATTAATAATTATATCATTTACACTATAATATAATTTTCTTCAAAAAAGTAGCCACTCTCATAAAGAGTGGCTACTGTTCCATTAGTATTGCTTCTGCTAATAGTTCATAAGATTTATTTCTTGATTCATAGGTAGGTGTATTGGTTAGCACCATGAACTCACTAACTTGATAATTTTGTTCGAATTCATATAATGTCGCTTTTACTTCTGTCGGATTACCAATGATCATTTTATTACGTAGTTCATTAAATTCATCTTCTTGTTCCTTCGATAACTGTGAATCTTTATTTACACTCCACTTAAAGCTTTCATATGCAAGCCTTTCAGCTTCCTCTGATGATTGTGCACAATAGATATTTACCGCAAGAATTATGTTAGGATTTTTGTTAGGATGATTTTCTTTCATCAACTGTCTATATGTAGAAATAGTAGGTTTTACGTCTTGATCACTCATAAAATGTCCAAATGCATAATTCATTCCTTTTTCTGCTGCTAATACTGCACTTTTTCCGCTTGTTCCTAAAAGCCATGGTACTGGTAAAATATCAGGCACTGGAGTTGGTTTAATTTTGGAAAACAAATTATCCTCATTAAAATCTTGATGAAAAAAATGCAGCAATTCATCCATTGCCTCTGGCATGTTTCTGACATTTTCTAAAAAATTCCCTGACAAAGCAACTGATGCTTCAGCAGAACCTCCCGGGGACCTTCCTAATCCTAAATCTACTCTACCTGGATACAAAGTTGCTAGTAGATTAAAGGTCTCAGCCACTTTGTATGGTTTATAATGCGGAAGCAATATCGCACCTGCTCCTATTCGTATACTCGTTGTCTTTATTCCGATTGCACCAAGCATTACCTCTGGTGCTGGACAAGCAAGTCCATTTAAGTCATGATGTTCTGCAATCCAGTAACGATGATACCCTAACCTTTCCCCTAGCTGCGCTAAATTAACAGACTCTTCTAGAGCATCTTTTGCTGATTTCCCTTTTACAATTGGTGCTTGATCTAATATACTGAGTTTCAAAATATATCACCTACGAATCCTTTTTCTTATTCTCTTTTACCTTTTCTTTTACTTCTATTTCTCTAGGGAGATTATCCACTAGCTTCTCGGCTAATTTACGGTAGAGATTACTCATATTAACTAATGAGGCAATTAGTAGAAGTTGCTCTAAGTACTCCGAATCCTCATCTTGTAATTCGCTTACTTCTCTAGCTACTTCTTCTCGTGCATCCTTAGTATCACCAGTAAATCGTTCTATATTAAATTCTGATAGCTTCAAATAACTACTATATATTTTCTCTACGTTAAAATCGTCATTAGTAATTTTCCCATTTAACTTATCAAGGGTTATCTTAATATCATTAATGGAAAGAGCCCCTTTTAATTGATAAATAAGACTAATTAACACTAAATGCTTTTTAGAATATTTCTTGTTCTGAATAGGAAAAAATAGTTTACCTTTCGCATAGTTATTGATCATAGTCTTGGTTAAGACTTTGTCCTCTTCATTTCGTTTAGACTGTTGTAATTTATTCTCAAAAATTTGTATTACTTGGTCCATATACAATCCTAAATCAGGCATTTCTTCTAATAATAATTGATTATCTAAATGTAACTCTTCTATTAAATTATCTATATTTTTCAATGTCAAAATCCTCTATGTTTATTTTTCTTCATTATACTTTAACTTTTCCCAGAAAGTAAACCTTGACTACATGATGAAATACATGTATTGTTATATGTAGTTATTAAAACTACATTAAGAGGTGTTATTAACATGAAAACCTATATTCGCGAACCAATTAATGGTTTTACACATTTATTTGGAGCATTACTTTCTTTTGCCGGACTATTAGCTTTAGTAATTAAAGCTTCTATCGACACAGGTTCCGTATTAGCAATTACTGCGGTGATCATCTTTGGAATAAGCTTAATTTTACTTTATTCGGCATCTGCTACCTATCATATGGTAGTAGCAAAAGATCATATTATTGCTTTCTTAAGGAAAATAGACCACTCGATGATATTTGTCTTAATCGCAGGAACGTATACACCAATTTGTTTAATAGGACTTGGCGGGACTATGGGATGGGTAGTTTTTGCTATCGTAAATGGACTGGCTATATTAGGTGTTTTATATAAATTAATTTGGTTCAAAGCACCTCGATGGTTATCTACCGCTATATATGTTGTCATGGGATGGCTTATCATTTTCTTTAGTCCTTCCTTAGTCGACATCATGTCTCCAGTTGGGATGACTTTACTTATACTGGGTGGTATATCATATACAGTTGGAGCTGTTATCTATTGGTTAAAACCAAAGTTTCTTGAATTTAAACATATGGGATTTCATGAGATTTTTCATATTTTTATATTGGTTGGTAGTTTATTTCATTTCTTGTGTATCTATTATTATGTATTATAAGATTAACGAGTGGCTCAATTGCCACTCGTTATTTTTTGCTATAAGTTTGGTTTCCTAATTGTCTGTACTTTTTCGGTGTTATCCCATTATATTTTCGAAACAATACTGTATAGTAGCTTTGGTCACTAAATCCAAATAAAAGAGCGATGTCAAGTAACGAAGAATTAGTATGCTCTAAAAAATACTTTGATTCCTCAATTTTTTTCCTATTAATATATTCTTTCAATGGAATCCCAACGACTTTATGAAACAGGGATGATAAATAATTTGCACTAACATTTGCTGCATCTGCTACTTCAGATAAAGAAATAGACTGCAAAATATGATCATGGATATAATGAATTGCCTTATCGACAATCTCATTTTGATACGGATCTTTTCTATAATCTCTAACAGCTTTAATAAATGTTATGACCATTTCATATTCAATAGCCTGTAACTCCTCTGGCAAATCAACCTTTTCAATCTCTCGTATATAAATATCACTTAAATCAAAGGCGTATTCAGGAGTAACTCCCGCCTTAATAGTCGCTCTAGTGAATAATGTACAGGAACAAATTAATGAGTTTTTTAGTGATCGAACAGGGTTAGGCGAAAGCTTTGCTTTCTCTAAATTATTTATTTTTAATAGAACATCTTTTGCCTTCTCCTCATCTGCCTGTGTTATCCAATGAAGCAATTCTTGTTCAAGTTGATAAGAAGGATGTGCAAAAAATGATTCCTCATTTTCTTTCCTTGTTACAAAGAACTGTTTAATTACATCGTGTTGAATAGTCGATACCTTTTTCATCAACTGCCTCCCAACACCTTAATATATTTATAAAAATCTTAATATTTAAATATAATTATATTATGTAAGCCTTTACAATACAAATTAAAGTAATACGGCATTCTATTTTGTAATGACCGTAATACTAATAATTAGGGGGGACAAGAATGAAAATCCTAAAATCGTTTTTCTTTTTATGTATTTTATCAGTGGTATTAACTTTAGCTGCTTGCTCTGGTGAGGACAATGATAATACTAATACAGACTCGAATAATGACTCTACTCATGATACTGATACAACAACCGATGAAAAAATTACACTTAAGCTAGGTTTACAAAACGATAACACACCTGCTACACAAGCATTAATCGATGCGTTTAATGCTAGTCAAGATAAGTATGTTGCTGAGTGGGATGCTTTAACGAATGATTCTGCACAAATGCATGACCAACTTTTAAATTCGTTAAATAGTGGGTCTAGTGAATATGATGTTCTTTCACTTGATGTAGTATGGGCTGGAGAGTTTGCAGGTGCAGGCTTTTTAGAACCGATTGATGTAATGATGAATGAGGCAGGATTTAGTAAGGACCAGTTTAATGCTGGATCTATGGCTTCTGGTAATTATACAGGTAAGCAATATACATTACCTTTCTTCCCTGACCTAGGGCTATTATATTACCGTAGTGATATTGTCAGTGAAGAAGATGCTGCAATTTTAGACAGTGGAGAGTACACATATGATGACTTATATGCGATGGCTGAAAAATATACAGGTGAAGCCGATACAAAATATGGTTTTCTATACCAATCCCAACAATATGAAGGTCTAACTGTAAATGTTACCGAATTTACTAATTCCTTCTCTGATATTCAGGCTGGTTTAGAAGCAATGTATAAATTTACAACAGCGGAGTTCTCGCCTAGTGACCTATTAAACTATACAGAAGCAGAAACCCATACTAACTTCGAGCAAGGAAATGCCGTATTCTCTCGTAACTGGCCATACCAATTTGGTCGTATCAGTGGCCAAGAAGATGGCGTAACGATTTCACTTGATCAAGTAGGAATTGCCCCACTACCAAATGGTGGATCTGTCGGTGGTTGGTTACTAAGTATTAATAAAAACTCTAAAAATATTGAAGGTGCTTGGGAATTTATCAAATTTGCAGCTGGTGAAGAAGGACAAAAAATTATGGCTACTGAAGGTGGATATTTACCTGGCTTTAATGCATTACTAGAAGATGATGAAGTAATAGCTGGAAATGAATTACTTTCTTATCCTGGATTCCAGAATGCATTAGCAAATACCCTTGCTCGACCTGTTTCACCTGAATATAATGCTGTATCTGACACTATCCAAGTGGAAGCTCATAAATATTTAAGCTCTGGTGAAGGAATTGATGCAGCGGCCAGCGCAATTGAAGAAGCTACCAAAGCAGAATAATACGTCTAAATATTATTTTGATAGAAACTCCTTATGAGCTACTTTCATAAGGAGTTTCCCTTTAATAGCAAGCTCACATTTGACCTTTGAGAGGTGAAAGCATTGAAACATAAATTGGGATTTACCGGTTGGTTATATTTATTACCTACATTAATCCTTATCGGGGTATTCTCTTTGTGGCCAGTTATCCAATCTGTGACCTACACATTATTTGATTATAAGTTGAATGATCAACAGAAAGCCGGTTTATTTGTAAACGAAAGATTTAATACCGACTTATTTAACGAAACCGCATTATATATTGATTTATTTCTTTCTGAAGACCTTCATAATATAACCAATAATCAAGATAAACAAAGGACAGAGGAAATATTAGACCAAGTAAAAAGTGTTACGCAACCATATAAGGAATTAAAAGGTGTAATTCAAATTACAAATGAAGAACGAACAGAGATTGTCCAACTCTATGAAAACACTAAGCGCTTGATCCAAGACTTAACATCAAATTATACCTTAACACACAAAGACAGTCTTCCTCTTCTCGTTGAAGATTTAAATAAAAGCATCATTCCATCTAACTTTATCGGATTACAGGCTTATAAGGATGCATTAGGAGATAAACGGGTTCACATTGCATTATGGAATACGATTTTGTTTACGGTTGTTTCCGTTTCTCTTGAACTTGTTCTTGGATTAGGACTTGCTTTAATACTTAATAAAGCTATTAAAGGGCAAGGATTGGTTCGGACTACTTCCCTTATACCGTGGGCAATACCTACCGCAGTTGCCGCATTAATGTGGAGCTATTTATATGATGGCACTAGTGGCATTGTTGCACACTTCTTTGAAAATCTAGGACTTATTAGCCAATCTCAAGATTTATTACTTAGCCAGGGCGGGGCAATGGTTGCTACTATTCTTGCAGACGTTTGGAAAACAACCCCATATATGGCCTTACTACTACTCGCAGGGCTTCAGACTATTCCTGGTAGCTTGTATGAGGCTGCATCAATTGACGGTGCATCGAAGTTCAAGAGTTTCTTCTCTGTCACACTACCGTTATTAAAGTCTTCTATTTTAGTAGCTTTGTTATTTCGAACACTCGATGCTTTCCGAGTATTTGACTTAATATTTGTATTAACTGGTGGTGGACCTGGTGGTTCAACCGAAACGATGTCTATCTATGCTTATAAAACGATGTTTGGTCAAACAAACTTCGGTTATGGATCAGTTGTAGTAATGATTATGTTTGTATGTGTTGCGATTATCGCGATCATTTTCGTTCGACTACTCGGTACAAATTTACTTGACCGAAAATAAGGAGGGAGTTAATTGAAAACATCTAAAAGAAAGTTACTCTTACTGTTTGGCATTGTTGTCACTGGCTATTTATTTATAATGGTTTTTCCTTTTTTATGGATTTTCATTACTTCCTTTAAAACGAATGGTGAGATTTTTGGTACCGGTGCTTTCAATATCATTCCAGAAGAACCAACTCTGAAAAACTATATCACGATTTTGTTTGAGAAAGGAATTCTACGTGCTATTTTTAATAGTTTCGTTGTTGCAACATCGACAACTATATATGTCATTCTGGTTGCTTCACTTTGCGCTTATGCTATCTCGCGTTTTCATTTTAAAGGAAAGAGCATTTTACTTGGGCTAGTGCTAGCCGTTTCTATGTTTCCACAAATGATTATTACAGGTCCTGTATATAATTTATTCTATGATTTAGGTTGGCTAAACAGTTATTTTATTATTTTGCCTTATTCTACAATCACATTACCTATGGCAGTATGGATTTTAGTTACACACTTTAATCAAATACCGCTTGCCCTAGAAGAATCAGCGAAAATTGATGGCGCAACGAGAGTCCAAACACTGACCAAAATTGTATTCCCATTAGCAGCACCTGGAGTTTTCACAACTGCTATCATTACTTTTATAGCTGCTTGGAATGAATTTTTATTAACAATAACATTAAATACTGAATCCAAATTTCATACTGTTCCAGTAGCAATCTCATTTTTACGCGATCAATTTTCCATCCTATGGGGAGAAGTTGCTGCTGCGACTACGATTGTAACAATACCGACCCTAATTATCGTATTAATTTTTCAAAGACAGATTGTTTCTGGACTGACATCTGGTGGCGTTAAAGAATAAGTTGGAAATATTATCTATTATTTTAATGGTCAAGGAGTGATACATCTTGTCGTGGAAGGTAAAATCTACTGCAGTAGATATCGAATCATTACATATTGAAGAAAGCTTGTATTTTAACGGCAATGGTTACATTGGCATTCGTGGAAATTTAGAAGAAGGATTACCACCACATACAAAAACGATTCAAGGCTCCTATATTAATGGGTTTCATGACATTGTAACAATACCATATGGTGAAAAATTATATGGTTTTCCTGAGAATCAACAAAAACTTCTTAATGTTATTGACACGCAATCTATAGAAATATGGGTTGGCGAAGAAGGAAATCAGGAAAAAATATCCCTATTTTCTGGGGAAGTACTTCACTACGAGCGTATTCTTCATTTAGATCAAGGGATAACAGAACGTGTTTTACATTGGAGGTCAAGTAATGGAATTGAAATAAACGTCAATTTCAAACGTCTTGTTTCATTTCATACTCGCGAACTTTTCCAACAATATATTACGCTTACTCCGATGAATGGTAACGTTCCTATAAGCGTTATCTCTCGAATAAATGGTGATGTGAAGAACTTTGCAGATAAGGATGATCCCCGAGTTGCTAGTGATGATTCTAAACGATTATCCATTATTAACCTATCTTGGATTGAGGATAGTAGTTATGTAGATGTAGAAACCGAAACGTCTAAATTACGTGCTGCTGTACTTTCTCATGTAAATGTTTCTGATTCTAACGCATCCTACCGTTATAAAATGAACGAACTAGATATTGAGACTAAAGTAGATTTTACTTTAACAGAGAAAACTTTTATTGATAAAAGAACACTTATTACCGATTCAACTAAATATGAAGATTTACAAGAAGCTCTGTTATCTCTAAAGAAAAAGATAACAAATCTTTCTTTTCATGATTTGTTACATCTACAAGAAGAATACTTGGCTTCATTTTGGAAAAATACAGATGTTTGTATTTACGGTGATGACAAAATACAAGAAGCAATTCGGTTTAATCTATTCCATTTACTTCAGTCTGCTGGCCAAGATGGAAAAACAAGTATAGCTGCTAAAGGATTATCAGGTGAAGGATACGAAGGTCATTACTTCTGGGATACGGAAATTTATCTTTTGCCTATGTTCATTATGACTAATCCCGAGCTTGCAAAAAAATTATTAATCTACCGATACTCTATACTGGATTTTGCTAGAGATAGAGCAAAAGAAATGGGACATAAACAGGGCGCTCTATATCCATGGAGAACGATTTCAGGTACGGAATGCTCGTCCTATTATCCTGCAGGAACTGCGCAATACCATATTAGCGCAGATATTGCATATAGCTATGTTCAATATTATCTTGCTACAGAGGATTTAGAATTTATGAAGGAATTCGGAGCAGAGGTACTAATAGAAACAGCTAGACTTTGGTTAGACATCGGTCATTATCATGATGGGAACTTTAAAATCAATACTATTACTGGCCCAGACGAATATACAGCCATTGTCAATAATAATTATTATACGAATGTAATGGCTAAATATAATTTACAATGGGCTCTCAAGATAGCAAATATATTGAAACATGAAGATTCAGTACACTGGGAATATCTAAAGAATAGAATCTCACTAAATGATAAAGAATTAAAAAGCTTTCAAATGGCAGCAGAAAACATGTACTTACCAGTCGATAGAGATTTAAATATTAATCCACAAGATGATACGTTCTTACAGAAGGAAGTTTGGGATTTTGAAGGAACACCTGATGACCATTATCCATTATTACTTCATTATCATCCATTAACCATCTATCGCTATCAAGTTTGTAAACAAGCAGATACCGTGCTTGCTCATTTTCTAGTAGAGGATGAACAGCCAGAAGATGTCATAAAGGCGTCTTATCAATACTATGAAAAGGTAACGACTCATGACTCTTCATTATCTTCATGCGTATTTAGCATGATGGCAGCTAGAATTGGTTATCTTGAGAAAGCATACAATTACTTTCTTGAGACTGCTAGATTAGATTTAGATAATCTACATGGCAACACAAAAGATGGACTTCATATGGCTAATATGGGCGGTACTTGGATGGCAATTGTTGCAGGATTTGCCGGTTTACGCTTAAAGGAAAGTGGATTACATTTCCGTCCAAGATTACCAAAACAATGGGAAGGCTTTGCATTCCACATCCGATATAGAGGTCGTTTACTGCTAGTTACTAAAACACATAAGGAATTCAGAGTTGAACTATTATCAGGAGAACCTATTAGTTTGTATATTTGGAAAGAACATTACACCTTAACAAAGAATCAACCAGTAGTTCTAACCGTTTAATAAATTTAGATTGGAGTTTTCTTGGTGATAAAAGCATTTATTTTTGATTTAGACGGTGTGATTACAGATACTGCTGAATTACATTTTCAAGCTTGGCAACAATGCGCCCACCAAATTAACATCTCTTTAGATACTACATTCAATGATCAGTTAAAAGGAATATCTCGAATGGAATCCTTAGAGCGAATTCTAATTTTTGGTCAAAAACAACAAGACTTTACAGAAGAAGAAAAAGTCAAATTAGCAACTGAGAAAAACAACTACTATATAAAATTACTCTCACAGTTAACACCTGACCATTTACTACCTGGAATTCACGATTTATTAATAACCATTAAGAAAGAGGGATATAAATTAGGATTAGCTTCAGCTAGTAAAAATGCCCCCACTGTTCTGAGGGCACTTAAAATAGATGATTTGTTTGATGCAATTGCGGACCCCAACACCGTAGAAAAAGGGAAACCTGCTCCCGATCTATTTTTAAAAGCAGCTTCCATCCTAGAAGTAAGTCCAGCAGAATGTATTGCTATCGAGGATGCTAAAAGCGGTATCGAAGCCATTATAAACGCAGGTATGTTTTCTGTAGGAGTTGGTGATCCTATCTATTTACAGGGAGCAGACTATATAGTTAAAACAACTTCAGATCTGTCTTTAAAAGAAATGATAGATGCTTGGAAAGTAAAAATTGATAAATAGCCATAGAAAAAGGAGCATAGCAGCTCCTTTTCTTTATAACATAGCATTAAAATCATTGTATCTATTACCTACTTTTTACTATCTTTCGCCCACAATACGGCTCTTTGTTCCAACTCAGTTACAAATTGCTTTTTAGCTTTGCTATATTCCCTTGTATCTTCAAATCGCGAGGCTAATTCTTGTTTATATTGACTATACTTTTCTACTTCATCAGGACATGACCTTAAATAATCACGAAGTATTAAATGACGTTCAATCTCAGGGTTATCATATTGATAAAAATGAATATGATGTGTTCTATTTTCCCCGCCCTTTCGAAATAGCCTTCTACCACTAATTCCCCATTCTAAAGCAACATCATAACCAAATGAAGACATTTTACTATTATACAAATCTATCTTCCCTATGTCTTTTACAATACAGAGCATGTCAATAACGGGCTTAGCTTTCATTCCAGGGACTGAAGTACTACCAAAATGTTCACAACGGATAATTTCATCGTTAAATATTGTTTTCAAAAAATCGGCCTCCGACTGATACATTTTCAACCATTCTGCACAATAACCTGTAAGTCTAACTTTCATTTTGAAATGCTCTCCTTAGGATTCATACTACTTAGTGAAATAAAGTATAACATTATAGCCTGTTCCTTATAAGTTAATGCCATTAATAGTACGAATCAAGATATTTTCAACACATTTTCCAACTTCTGTTCAACTACTAAAAAAATGGCGTACTATATAAAGTACGCCATTCTTCCTTAATAAGATATCATATCAGATAAAACATAATGGTAGACTAATTTTTCCGTATTAATTAATGACTTTTCATGCGTACGCTCGTAAGCATGAGAAGAATCAATTCCCGGACCAATTAAACCATGAACAATATCATGTCCTGATTTAATTGCTGCCGATGCATCCGAACCATAAAATGGATATATATCGAGCTTATATCCTATACTATTTGCTTCTGCTAGCTCTACTAATCGTTTACGCAAGCCATAATGATATGGACCAGTAGAATCTTTCACACAAATCGATACCGTATACTCATCTGTGGACTGGCCATCTCCCATCGCCCCCATATCAACAGCTAAATATTCCACTGTTTCTGGCGTTATATTGGAATTACCACCGTAGCCGATTTCTTCATTATTAGAAATAAGAAAATGAGTAGTGTATGGAAGAGTAGTATCTTCTTCCTTTAGCCTTTTAATTAGTTGTAATAATATTGCTACACTTGCCTTATCGTCTAAATGACGGGACTTAATAAATCCATTATCTGTTATTTGAACACGTGGATCGAAGGAAACAAAATCTCCTACTTCAATTCCAAGGTTTCGTACATCATCAGCATTATCTACTAATGCATCAATCCGAACTTCCATATTGTCTTGGTTTCTCTCTGCTTTTCCAGCATCTTTATACACATGGACTGAAGTCTGATGCATCAGAATAGTACCAGAATAGACTTTGCCACTTGATGTATGAATTTCACAATATTCTCCTTCGATAGAGTTATAACGGAATCCACCAATTAAATCTAGCTTTAGACGACCATTGCTTTTTACTTCCTTCACCATGGCTCCTAACGTATCAACATGGGCAGTAAGCATACGGTGCTCATCTTGATTTGTCCCGGGTAATGTTGCAATTAATCCGCCTTTACGATTACGCTTTGTTTCTACGTTTAATTTTTGCAGGAATTCTTCTGCAAACTGGATAACATTAGTAGTAAATCCGGTCGGACTAGGAATAGATACTAGTTGTTTAATAAGATCTTTTGTTTCTTGGACATTTGGATATGTAGTCATGTTACTCCGCTCCTCTTTAAAATTCTTAGTTATATCTTACTGTTTATTGAAATTCTTGAACAGAAATATCAATTTATTACACGAAGGAATTATTCAAATTTTCAAAAAGTATTCTGGATTACCCTTAGTTTAACATTCATATACCTTATATACTTTCAAGTATTTCTTGCCTCTTTTCAGTGATTTCCACTAACTTATTTTGTAGATTAGTTTTCTCTTTTATTAAATTCCTTAATATATTTCTAACTTTAGCAAGTTGATCTTGTACTTGATCTAGTGAACTATTAATACGACCTTGAACCATCCAATCTACTATTAATCCATCAAAGAAAAAGTCTGCGAATTTCAATAAACCTGATACATCCATGTCAACATGAATCATTTCATCAATATCCAGTAACTCCTTTTGAAAATTTCTCATTCTACTTTGAGCGATATGGATATGATTCGATGCATCATCCATTCTACTATGTTTAATGGCACTAGAAATCATACCTCCCCCTAACATATCAAAAGTTCCCCAATTAGAAGCAGAGTTCAGTGATTCTGCAGCATTTGTAAGTGCTTGTTGTGCATTTTCTCCAGCATTTATCGCCTCATCGATTTCTTTTAAATAGGCTTGAATTTCTCCTTCTTGTTCACTCAACCGATATAATTCATCAGCATAACGCGAGTCACTATTCTTAATAAGTAACTCTTTTTTCTCTAATAATTCTTCATACAGTTGTTCATTACTCTTAACCTCATTTAGCTTTTTACGTAAATCTAAAATAGATACGGAAATCTCATCCCTCGTCTTTTCAGCTTCTTCTAATTGCAATTGAACCGCTAAAACTTCTCTATTTTCCTTATCTAGCTTTTCATATTTTGTTCCTGTGATAGTAGAGAAAAAATTAGTAATATGAAAGCCTTCTAGCTTTTTAACGTCTGCCTTTTCTTCAGCCAATTTACCTTTTAGCTGTCTAATCGTATTTTCAATATGAGTTAGTTCATTGTTATAATCTTGAAGCTGTGAATCAAGTTTATTTTTCTGACGGATTTTACCTTTCACTTGAATAATTTGGTTATTTAAATCACTGATCATCACTATTCCCCCTTTTATGCTGTACTAGTACATACGATATAGTCCCTCTAAAAGTTTCAGAGTAAATACAAAAAAGGAAGTGCCTTATACTCCTGCACTTCCTACTCATTATTGTACCTCATCAAGAAACTGACCGCTATATCCAAACGGAATCGATTCTTTAGTTATTTTTACTCCTAAAGATTGGAATGCTTTTACTGCATCCTCATAACCGCGTTCGATATGCTCTACGCCAGTAATATACGTAGTTCCTTCCGCTACCATTCCTGCTAAAATTAATGAAATTCCAGCTCGAATATCGGAAGTTGAAACTATAGCACCTTTCAAATTGCTTTTTCCTTTAACAAAAGCAACACCAGAACGTACCCGGATGTCTGCTCCCATTTTATTTAGTTGTGCAACATGCTTGAAGCGATTCGGATAAATTTTCTCTGCAATGATGCTTTTTCCGGAAGCTTGTGTTAATAGTGTAGTCATTGGTTGCTGCAAATCTGTTGCAAAACCTGGATACATACCTGTTCGAATACGTGATGCTTTTAATTTTCCAGTTGAATGGGCAGTTATCGCATTATCCATTATGTCTAGTTCTACCCCAATTTCCTTAAGCTTCGCAATACAAGAGCCTAAATGCTCTGGGATAACATCTTGCACCGTTACACTACCACCTGCTACACCCGCAGCAATTAAAAATGAACCAGCAATTAATCGATCCGGGATAACACGATGTGTCCCACCTGTTAAATGATTTACTCCAGTAATACGAATGGTGTCAGTCCCTGCACCACTTATATGAGCTCCTATTTTGTTTAAGAAAATAACAGTATCAATTACTTCTGGGTCACGTGCTGCATTAAGTAAAATCGTTTCACCTTTAGCTCGTACTGCAGTAAGTATCGCGTTTATAGTAGCACCTGAAGTAATCGTATCAAAATAAATAGTAGTACCACGTAATTCTTTAGCCTCTACAACATAATAATCTTTATGATACGTAAAGGTTGCTCCCAACATTTCTAATGCCTTAATATGCTGATCAATTGGCCTACTAACAAAATCATCGCCACCTGGATACCCAACGGATACTCTTCCGTATTTAGCTAATAATGCTCCTATAAAATAATAAGCCGTTCTAAAAGAGGAAGATTTTTGCGGATCAAAATCTGTAGATGAAATAGATCTAGGATCAATTGAAATATCCCCTGTTATTTCTCGTTTTATTTTGAGTCCTACTTCTTCACCCATTTCACAAATAACACGAAAATCAGCTATATTTGGAATACCTTCAAATGTAATGGTTTCATCAGAAAGACAAGCTGCTGCAAGTAAAGCAAGTGAACTATTTTTAGAACCTGGAACTTGTACAACACCATTTATATTAGGTGAATAATCTACACGAATAGCTTTCAAAAGTTTCACTCCTTGGATGGAAGAGCATCTGCAAAAATTATTTCAGTTTTTGTCTTTTCAATTTCATGTATGACTTTTTCAGAAGCTGCTTCATCAGTTATAATTGTATCAATATTTATTATTGGAATAGAGGATATAAACATTTGCTGTCCAATTTTTTCATGAGGAGCTAAACATATATTCTTTCTTGATACTTCTGCTACTTTTCTAGCAAAAGCTGCTCCTTCAGGTGTGGCTGTGCTGATTCCCGTCGCTGTAATCCCGCCACCTGTGATAAATCCTATATCTAAAGAAAATTTGCTCATCATTTCTACTGCAAGTGTATCGATAATACTACCTGCTGATTCTGCTCTTAATTTTCCTCCAATTAAATAAGAGGTAATATTTTCTTGTTTCCGTACTATTTCTGCAATCTTCATGGAGTTCGTCACTAACGTAAACGAAAAATCTTTCGGAAGATGTCTTAACATCCCATATTGAATTCCCGCTCCTCCAATAAATACGGTATCATGCTCTTGGATATAAGAGGCTGCAAGTTTGGAAATGGCATCTTGGTGAGGTTCTGGTTCGCCGTATCGTTTACCCTCTGAAGAAGGTAATGTTCTTACCTTTTGAAGTGGTTTTATTGCTATAGCTCCACCATATGTTTTTTGCAACAATCCTTGATTTTCCATAATGGCAAGATCTCTTCTTACCGAATCAACAGAGATATGGAATAAATCGGAAAGTTCTTTAGCAATTACTCTACCATCTTTTTGAAGAATTTCAAGTATTATCTGCCTGCGCTCTTCAGCTAACATATGATCACACCACCCATTTTACCAAGTATAAGTTATTTTCATACTATGCTTTTTTGTTCCGTTTTGTCAATGTTGTTTCCGTTTTATTCGTTTTTTATCCTAATTTAAATATTGTCTTAAGTCAACGTAAAAAATCAGAGCTATTCTAATTATGAATAGCTCTGATTTTTATTTTACTGATTTAATTGCCTCAATTAACTTTTTCATTTGAGGTTTATTAGTATAGGCTAACCAATTATCTAATTCTTCAGTATCTCCGGCAAAGAAAATTTCTAATACTTTAGTTAATTCTTTTTCATAATCAGAAAAGCTTTTACTTTCTTCAATACAGTTATTTAATATCACTAACCAGTTGGCTTCATTACCGCTATAGGAATGAAAAGGATTATCTTTTGCAATTTGGGTGACATATTCCGTGAGCCCTTTCCGATACAATTCATTAGCAATCCAATGACCAACAAAGCGGTTACTTCCATCCTTTTTCATAGCTTCTTTAAACTCATGGTCAGCATCTTCATGATAACCTTGTTTCATTAATGCACTTGCATAGATGGACTGAGTATATTCATTAAGTTCTTTAACTATATCAATGTATTTATCAAACCACTTTTGAAAATCTTCCCATTTATTTTCATCATAGTAATAATGCATTAAACGAAATAGAGTAGATTCAGAAGGAGATTTTATAGCTAAATCTTCTAAGTATGAGACTACTTTTTCATCTTCCTTCTTACCATAACCTACGTCTTCCACCCCAATTAGCCTTGTAATCATCCTGAGACTATGAAGATCGTTTGAATCGTTCTCGTAATTTATAATATATTCTTTTAATGCTTCATCCTTTTGATTATCTAATAATAATTTATCAGCATTAGTCAATTCTCGCTCTTTCAAATAAAAGAATGGTAAATCTCCAATTGATTTATCATCTAATCGATAACCGTTACTTTTTGTAATCAGATTTCCATCTTCATCAAAAGCTGATACATTCCAGTTAAAACGATTTTCTGGATTAGTGTATGCCAATAATGATACAGGATCTACTACTCCCTCTTCATCTATAGATATACCACCGTTTATGTTGTAGATATCATCAATCGGTATGTCAATCTCTGTGCTGCTAATTCGATTAATTGATCCTGTGCCAATTGATCCACCCTCAATATCAAATCCAAATCCAATATTATAATAACTAGCACCTTCTACTGCTTCCCACTCAAAGTGAACAATCTTATCCTTAATAATCTTCTCATTAACCGGTTCCCTTATCTTAATTAATTTTTGAAGTACAATATTGTACGTAATATTTTTACTACCATCTACTGCAATCCATTCATCCATATTCACCGACCAGTTCCAACCACTAATCTGAGAATAGTAAAAACCTAAAGTTATTTGATAGTCTTTAGGAATAACTCCATTAAACACATATCGACCTTCGCTATCCGTAATCACTTGGAAGGAATCTTCTGGACTAACACTTCGATTAGCATTTTGTTTATCTCGTAAGAATACTCCCACCCCTCTCATAGGTGTGCCATCACTACGAACTACTTTTCCTGATATACTAACCGGTTTCCCAGTGTTATTTGATACCTTCAATGATCTCTCCAATGTTTTCAAACTTTGATAATAAACATGATTTTCGATTGAAGGAAAATTATCCTTTTCAGAATCTGGTACTTCTTCTATATCTTCTTGGTATTTTTCCTCATAATTTTTAATAGCTTTCTCTACTTCTACTAATGCTTTTTCTATATCACCTTGTTGGAGAATTATCTCTGCTTTTAGTTGAGCAATTTGTGCGATTATATCATGATGACTTTCATCAAGTGAGTCTAGTAATTCTTCTATATATTGATTCGCCTCATCAAACTCCCTGTAATTTTTAGCAATTCGAATACGCTCTATTAACAGTTCCTCTCGAAAATATGAATCTTGAGCAGTAAACCGATGAGAAGTATCATGTAAAACCCTTTTCGCTTTTTCAACCTCTCCTTCACTTTGAAAAATAGAAGATAAAACCATAGCAGCACTATGTAAATATCCATCGACAGGTGCCTCTTTAATATACTCTTTCAAAAAAGGAATTTTCTCATCACTTGTAAAGTAAATGGTTGAATCATCTATCGGACTACCACCCATGGTAAAGGAAGGACTGATGTAAATATCAAATTGTCGTGATAATCCATCTTCTATCATGTACTTTTGGATTATTTCCCATTTTTTTGATTCTATTTTAGTTGTATTTAGTAACTCTAAAATTTCCTGCTTCTCTTTTTCATTGCCTTCCGTTATGTTCTTTTCCGCTAAATACAACTCAACTCTTGGAAACAAAACATTTAAAATCAAAGGGACTAGAATTAAAAAACCTAAAACCAGCAATACAAGATGTTTTACTTTCATCTTAATTCTCATTTTTTAACAACGCCCTTTCAAATTCGTCCTTCCAATAATAATTACCAGCAACCTGAATTATTACCTTTTCTTGATTCGGGTTATTTATCTTCTCAGATGTATTAATTTCAACATATCCTATTGCGATAACCATTAAGGCAAAGACGGTACTAACTGGTATTAAAGGTATAGAAATCTCTTTGTTCCAAAGCTTATGAAGTTTTTGTTTCCAAGTAGTTGGATAAACTTGCTCAAGTACTTCCTGATGCTTAGTAAATTGAATGCTCTCCACTTCTTTATCGAGGTTGACTTTTAATTGCTCTTTCGCTTTCATCAAGAAATTCCTCTCCCTTCACCAATATATCCTTCAATTTTATTCGTGCCCGCTTTAGCCTCGATTTTATCGTGTTTTCCTTTTCTTGTGTTAGCTCAGCAATCTCACTAATTTTCATTTCATTAAAATAATATAATGTTAAGACTTCTCGATATTTGTAATCTAATTCATGTATCGCTTCACTTAAGCTTGAGTTCCATATCCATTCCATTAATTCCTCTTCAGCCGACGGTGTCGCTTCATCGTCATGGATATGGTTATTCTCAATTGCTAGTAATATATTTTTCCAACTCCATTTACGCATTCGAGATCGACAACAGTTCGTTACGATAGCGGTAAGCCAGCTTTTAAGTTTCATCGGGTCTTCTAATTGCCTAATCTTTTCAAAAGCAATGACGAAAGTATCTTGAACCGCTTCTTCTGCAGTTTGATGATCCTTCAGTAACAGAAAAGCTGTTCGCACTAAATAATCACCATATGTATTCATTAATTCTAGTAGTGCACTTTCCTGTTTATCTATTAATCTCTCAACAAGTTGCAAGCTGGCCCCCCCTTTCTAATACATAGATGCGTCCATTCGTTAAAAAAGTTGCAAAAAGATTTGATTTAGTTGTTAAAATTATAACATGTTCAGATTCACCGAAATCAGGCAACAAAAAATCACCCTTTCTAAATGGAAAAGGTGATTTCGTATAACTAGACAAGCTTCAGATGAGGAGTTAAAGGGTTTATATTATTTAAAAACTAGGTCCTAGCTATATTTATAAATAGTCTCTAATACATTCTTTAACTCTGTGATAGTTATTTGACCTGGAGCTGAATCATTTACACCTGAAGCAAAAGTTGCTGCAGAACCAAACACATGACCTGTAAGTCGACTAATTAATCCTACACGTCCCATAGAAACCGTAATAAATGGCCGATCTGAAAATTTTTCTTTCATTGTATTAGTAGCATCTAATATGGTAAGAACGTCTTCATTTCCATTAGGCATAACAGCTATTTTCGGAATGTCAGCGCCAAGCTCTTGCATTTTTCTCAATCGAAAAATGATTTCATCCTTCTCAGGTGTTTTTTCAAAGTCATGATTAGACATGACTACCAAAACCTCATTTTCATTAGCAAGAGAAACTAGTTTCTTTAATAAACGCTCTTCTAAAAACAGCTGAACATCAATCAAATCAACTAATTTTGATTGAATTACTTTTTCTAGTAGATGCTCATAGTTTTCCATTGAAAGTGACTGTTTACCACCTTCTTGAAAAGTTCGGAAGGTAAAAAGTAAAGGGACATTTTTTATTAGCCCTCTTAATTTTTTAAGAGTTTTCAAAACAGAATTTAGATTTTCTACTAGTTTATATGAATCCACACGCCATTCAATTATATCCGGATTCATTGCCAAGACTTTTTTTATTTCAGAAAGTAGTTCCTGCTCTAAACTACTTACTAAAGGTACAATTATTTTCGGTAATCCTTCCCCAATCGTTATATCCCTAACCCTAATGGTTTTCATCGTTAGTCTACTCCTTGCTCCATGTAACTTATTTCCATCTTAATCTATTTTTCTCATCTTAGTAAAGCCTCGATTACTTATGGCCAAATAATCTTCTGTTTCTATATGCAAAATACATTTATCGTGAGATTCGCAAAATTACCTTCATTGCACCCATTCATTTCTTTACACTTTTTTTATACTTTTATAGTCTATTTATTTATACCTACTCCTTATACTAAACTTATCAACTTTGAAAGGAAGAATTATCATGTCGGAAACAATTCTTAAAGCAACCAATATTTCTAAAACATACGGCGAACATAAAGCACTAGATAAAGTATCGATCGAAATAAAACGAGGAATGATTTATGGCTTAATTGGAGAAAACGGTGCAGGTAAATCAACATTCATGCGTACAATTATGGGGCTAATCAACATTAACGAAGGTGAAATCGAACTGTTTGGAGAAACTGGCGCAAAAGGGTTACAACATGCACGTAGAAGAATGGGGCAATCCATTGAAACACCAGCATTATATCCAGAACTAACTGCACGGGAAAATCTTCGCGTACAGGCTGCAAATGGTGGGGTTAGCGAACGGGAAATTGATGATTTACTTCGTCTAATGAACCTTCAATCTACAAATAAGAAGAAAGCTAAAAATTTCTCATTGGGAATGCGTCAACGATTAGCAATTGCTTCAACGCTAATTACAAACCCTGAATTTTTAATTCTAGATGAGCCAACCAACGGTCTCGATCCATCCGGCATTGTGGAAATGCGAGAGATTATTCAGCGATTAGTAAGGGAGCGTGGAATAACGGTTTTACTATCTAGCCATTTATTAGATGAGCTATCTCAAGTGGCTACCCATTATGGTATATTACACGATGGCAAACTAATTAATGAACTATCCAAAGAAGATTTATCCCGAGAAACCCGCCAGCATATAGAATTAGAAACTACTGAAGTAGAAAAGGCTGTCACGGTGTTAGATGAAATTGGAGTTAGTGATTACGAGGTAATTAACAAGACAGAAATTAACATCTATGAACAATTGGATAATGTCGCAAGCATCAACCGCTCATTAGTTCTAAATGATGTGACTGTATCTAGAATTGGGACGACTAGACAAAAACTAGAAGACTATTTCTTACAACTAACAGGAGGTAACAATCATGCTTAATCTATTAACAGCTGAAAAAATAAAATTAATACGAAGTAAGAAACTTTGGATTGTTCTTGGCATTTTGGCCGTACTTCCTATTCTCCAAGCAATCAATAGTAAAATTGCTGTGAATTACGGAACCACATTAGTACAAGCAAAAGATACAGTGATCAATGGAGCAACAGGTATTTTGATGATGGAGAAAAACGGACTTACAATTTTACTGATAATGTGTGCTTTTATCAGCTTTTTTATCGGTGAAGAATTTCAAAATGGGACGATTCGAAACGCCCTATCGTTAGGGCGGAGTCGTATGCATTATTATTTATCTAAATTTGTAATGGCTGCTATTGTTACGTTAATTGGTGTAATCCTATTAACTGTACTAGGAATAGGGAGTTTTTCAGTAGTTTTCGGCTTCGGTGAAGTTGCTGAAATTAACGATTATGTTAGCTATGCTATTAAATCATTTACTACTCTCTATCTATTAATGATGGCAAACGTATCTATCTATGTCATGATTAGCTTTATTACGAAAAGTAGTAGCATTTCCCTTGTTTGGAGTTTTCTATATACGATAGGAACTGGGTTTGGTGCACCAATTTTCATGCAAACAGAACATTTTAAATTTATAACATACTGGTTTTCAGAAGCTTTTCTATTTTATTCCGATTTTGCGAATCCAGCTGATATTGCAAGATTTCCTGAAATGGTATTAGTCAGTATTGTCACAATCGTGTTATCATCAGCTATAGGTATCATTCTATTTAAACGAACAGATATAAAGTAGGTTGATTAAATTGACAACGATATTAATTATTGAAGATGATATATCCATTCATTCTCTTATTAAAGAGGCTCTGGAATTACACGATTTTGAATCTATAAGCGCATACTCAGGTACAGAAGGGAAACTTTTGTTTGAACATAATCAAGTAGATCTAATTCTCTTGGACTTAATGCTGCCAGGAATGGATGGTGAACATTTTCTCCAACATATTAGAGAAAAGTCCAATAAACCAGTAATCGTAATTTCTGCAAAGAATGACCAGGAATCGAAAATAGAGCTTTTATCTAGTGGGGCTGATGATTATATTACAAAACCATTTGACGTGAAAGAATTAATTGCAAGAGTTAACATTCAATTACGACATGCAACAAATGCTTCCATAAATGATAAAAAAGAACTAGTATACAAGAATATTCGAGTGGATTTGGACACCCGTGAGGTTAAGATAAATGACCAAACTGTTCATCTTACCGGCCGTGAATATGCGATTCTTTTGCTATTTCTAGATAATCCGCACAAAGTTTTCAGTCGTGCCAATATTTATGAAAGTGTTTGGAAGGAAGTCTTTTTTGATAGTGATAAAACGATTAATATGCATATCAGCAACTTACGAAATAAACTAAACTTGGAAGACACAAACTATATCAAAACAGTATGGGGTATAGGGTTTAAATTTGATTAATGAAAGGAGCGTAAATGTTATGTGGCTTTGGATATTTGTCTTATTAACACTTACGCTTCTATTTTATATTTTTTTCTTAAAACGAGAACTACATAAGTTAAAGCATAAAGTGCACGAAATCCCGAGTCGTTCTATTTACGGAAGTCGGCTCTCTCTAGATTTCCGTGAAAAGGCATTAATGGAAATAGTGGATGAATTGAATAAGATGATTGATATTTTTGAAGAAAAAAATCGTAACGCTAAACAAATGGAGGAAAATGTAAAGTTATCTATTGCAGGACTTTCACATGATTTACGTACACCGCTTACTTCTATTAATGGCTATGTACAACTATTACAAGCGGCCACCGATGAAAATAAAAGAAAAGACTACTTAAAAATTATTGAACGCTCAGTGATACGTTTAATTGAAATGACTGACCAGTTTTATGACCTTGCACGGATAGAAACAAATCAAAAGGAAATTCAGCTTTCTACGCTTTCTCTTTCTAATTTCGTGGAAGAAATTTTCTTATCCTTCTACGAGCAACTGGAAGATAAGAAAATTGAAATTGAATTTTCGAATCAATTACAGGATAGGCAAGTTATAGCCGATCAATTAATGCTGGCCCGTATTATCCAAAATATCGTTCAAAACATACTCCGCTATGCTAGAAGTCGCGTGATGATACATTACAAAATTGATAATAATTATGTCATCCTTACCGTTAAAAATGATATTAAATCACATAGCAAGCTTGCCATAGAAAAAGTATTTACACGCTTTTATACCGAAAATAGTAGTAGAACAAATACAGAAGCAAGTGGGCTAGGACTTTATTTGTCTAAAAAACTAGTGGAAAAGATGAACGGGAAGATGATCGCGGAATTGGATGATCAATGGTTTATTTTAAAGGTCTATCTTCCTATGTCTAGAAATTAAGTTACTCCTAAAAGGCTGGGAGTTAAGTATGTTAGTTAAACGAATAACCGAATATAATGCGCCTACCACGCACCGGAAATATACTTTCGGTTACTTCCAGTACAAGTGCGACATCTGCTCGAAGGGGCATCAATGTGGTCTCACCGATGCCTTTCCTCCCGCTGGAGTCTCCATATATTTTCAGTGCTGAGTATTATTCGACTTTACATTTGTACTATTTTGTTATGTCCCAGCCCTCTAGTAGTTATTATAAATTTAACTCCAACCATTCATTCGTTTCCTGAAAACCAAACCTTTTATATACTGGCCTTCCTAATTTCGAAGCACCTAGCCACATGTTAGTAATTTCTAAATGTTTAGCCTCATCAACTAGTTTTGTTAATAGACGAGTTGCCAATCCTTGACCACGGTAAGCTTCCCTAGTATACATGTTGGTAATATATGCCTTTCTGCCACTCTTGTTGGTATAGGAAGGTGGAAATTCATAAATTATAATTGCACCTGTTGCGATTATTTCTTCTTCCTCTTCAACAAGCCATTGAATTAAAGATCCATCACTTAGTTTATTTTGAAAGAAATCGTATAGTTCCTTATCAATATCTACAGTAGGTTCAATTCCTTCATCAATTAATTGTTTTTTTCTTAGTTCGACCATTTTGTTAATATCTTCCCAGTTCGCTTTTCGATAGTTCATTTTTCAATACTCCTTCTTATGTCTTTCCTCTTCTAATAGTTAATTACAACACATTTAGTCAGTCCCTTGTTTTGAACTCTCCTTTAACTTAATCGTCTCTTCCTCAATCCGAATAATATCAATTCTCTCATATAAGGGCTCAACTTCATCTAAAGATAAGTCGTTATATTCAATCAAGCTCCATTTTATTTCTGTAATTCTTAACATTTTCTGAATCCTCTCTGATGAAAAAGGGAGAAATGGATTCAAAACTTGGGCTAAATTTGCAATAATATACACACAGGTTGCAAGAATATTAGCACACTCATTCTTGTTTGCTTTAATTTTTATCCATGGCTTTTGTTCATCGAAATATTTATTAGCATAACGGACAAATTGAAATATCTTATTTATGGCAGTTTTAAACTCTGCCATCTCAATCAATGCTCCTACTTCCTCATAAAGCTGAATGATTTTTTCTTTAAACAGAACCTCTACTTCACCGTTTGGCAATTTTCCATCAAATGACTTTTCAACAAATTTTAATGTCCGATTCACGAAATTCCCATAAGCCCCAAGTAATTCACTATTATGACTATAGATAAATTCTCTCCATGAAAAATCCGCATCTCTACTTTCTGGAGCATTAGCAATTAGAAAATAGCGAATAGAATCCGGATGATATCGTGTTAAAATGTCTGGAACCCAAATAGCCCAATTTCTACTTGTAGATAATTTTTTCTGTTCTATCGTTAAGAATTCATTGGAAACAATATGAGTAGGGAGTGGTTTTTTGTTAATACTCTTTAGTATTCCTGGCCAAATAATTGAATGGAACGGAACATTATCTTTACCGTGAACATAATAGGCTTTCGTATTTTCGTTCCAAAACTCCGCTTCATCTCGAGCATTATCCAAAGCCCACTGTTTACTTGCTGAATAATATCCAGTTATAGCCTCAATCCACACATAAATTTTCTTTTCTTCATAACCTTCCACTGGTACTGGTACTCCATTTGGTAGATCTCTTGAGACTGCTCTGTCTATTAGCCCTTCTTTTAAATAGCGCTCAGACAAGTGAATTGCATTTTCTCTCCATTTTCCATCCTTTTTAGCTTCAGATACATAATGCTCAAGCTCCTTTTGTAAAGAACTTAATTTAAAATAAAAATGCTCAGTCGTTTTAACGATTGGTTCATTACCACAAGTCTTACAAATTTTATCAAGAAGTTCGATTGGATTTAATAGTTGTGAACAGTAGTCACATTGATCTCCTCTCGCTTGTGATTTGCAGTGGGGGCAAGTACCTTCTACAAATCGGTCTGGAAGGAACTGTTCACAAGACTCACAATAGCATTGATCTTCTTTCTTCTTATAAAGCTTTCCATTATCCAGCAATTCAAGAAATACGTTCTGAACTACTTCATGATGTAATGCTGTATCCGTTCGGGTATAGCAATCAAACGTAAATCCCAATCTTTCAAAGCTCTCTTTAAATTCTTGATGATACTTGTCAGCAATATCTTTAGGTGTCACTCCTTCTTGTTTCGCTTTAATTGCTATAGGAGTTCCATTGCAATCACTTCCAGAAACGTACAGTACCTTCTCTCCTTTTAAACGGAAGTACCGCGCTAAAACATCTCCTGGTAATAAACTCGATAAATGTCCAATGTGCAAAGAACCATTGGCATATGGCCATGCACCACCTATAAAAATACTCATCTTCTTATCCTCCTTTTTAATATATAAAAAACCCTCATCCTTAAGACTTAAGTCTAAGGACGAGGGTTAACTCGTGTTACCACCTTAATTCACTAATAACTCACATTATTAGCCTCACTAAGTACGGAGTGTTATACACTCTTATACTCTGACATTTATAACGAGTGCCAAATCTCGTCAGAATCTATTTTCTAAATAGAAAAGTCGACTCTGAAGCTCCAAGGCCATTTTCAATCAACGATTTCCTGCTTCTTTTCAGCTACCGAAGCTCTCTGGGAAGAAAATGTGTGTTGATTTACTTTCCTTATCATCGCTGGTAAAAAGTATTTTTATTATTATGGCATAAAATTAATTGATTTTAAAGAGCTTTTTCTACGTTTCTGTTTCATAGCTTTCTATTTCCTCGGTAAGAATATGGATAAGGAGGAGATACAATGAACAAGAAACATGCTAAAGAAGATCAAAAAAATATAAAAAGCTATGACGATAAAGAAAAGGACCAATTCATTAACAACCTCGCACAAGCACTAAACAGCAGTAAATATAACGACAAAGATAATGAGGATATGTGAATGTAGTTAAGAAAAAAATTGCCCCCTTCAAGAGGGGGCAATTACACATTTAAGCACTAATCCGCTTTTCATACTGAGCCTTCAATTGCTTTCTTGCACGATGAATTCTTGTCTTGACGGAGGATAGCTTAATATTAAGCTGGTCAGCAATTTCTCTTTCTTTTAAATCGTACTTCATTTTCAAAATCATCACATCTCGATATGAACTATTCAAACTTCGTATTTCTTGTTTTACTTCTTTTAATAACAAATAATAGGCTACTTCATCTTCCACATTTGGTGTTTCTTCCATTTTCATATTAACAAGTAATTCTTGTTCTGTAGGAATACCTTTATTGCTTTTCACTTTACGTAACATATCGATTGCAGCGTGATTAGTTATGACAGATAACCAAGCTGAAACTTTCTCCTCTTCTTGAATCGTATCCATATTTAGCAATACTTTTATAAAGGTTTCTTGAACTACATCTTCTGCTAATTGCATATCCTTAACGATAGCGTAGCTTATATGAAGTAACCGATTATAATGTTTTGTATATAGATCAGATATATCCATGCTACACATAATTCTATACCTCTATCCTCAAGTTAATTGTTACTTTAAACAAATCACCATCTGTTTCTATGTCTAACATTCCATCATGGAGTTCAACTATTGACTGAGCAATGGCAAGTCCAAGACCGCTTCCTTCAGTATGTCTAGACGTATCTCCTCGTTTAAACCGTTCAAATAATTCATCGGTATTATCTTTTAATTCATACTTGGAAACATTTTTAAACGATATGATTGCCATGCCCTCATTAGCTGTTAGATTAATATATACACGAGAGTTTTCTAAGGAATATTTCAAAATATTACCAATCAGGTTGTCAAAGACGCGCCATAGCTTTTGACCATCCACAACCGCATTGATCGGTGGTTCATCATGAGTTACTCGAAACTGCAGGCTAGAGTCATTAATCATATCATCATATTCCGCTAATGCCTGCTGCAATAGCTGTACTAACTCTACTTTCTCCTTCTTCAATTCAATATTCCCGCTAGCCATTTTAGATACTTCAAATAAATCATCTATCAATACTTTTAATCGTTTAGACTTACGATCAATTATTTCTACATATGCAGCACTTTCCTCATCCACGTTTCCTTGCTCTTTTAATAGTTCTGTGTACGTAATAATAGAAGTTAAAGGTGTGCGCAAATCATGACTAACATTTGTTATTAATTCTGTCTTCAGTCGCTCACTTTTCGCTTGTTCAGTTTGTGATTCTTTTACCCCTTGTTTCAGTACATTGATGTTATTTGCTAACTTAGCTAATACTGACCCACCTTCAACTTTAAGTTGGTGACTAAGATTTCCATTAGCTAATTCTGTTGTATTTTTTACAATCCCGTTAAAATCACCAATTTTTTTCATAATGGCCATTGCTAGTGGAATTCCTACACCAGCAAGTATTACGATATAAAACAGTACAAAGATTGGGTGCATTAAGACCATAACAGACATTAATCCTAATACAAATACAGCAGTAAACATTAATACGATTTGAGTACCAGTTGTTTGATCTAGGAAGGCCTCTTTTCCTAAGTGAATGAATTTAATACTATATTTTTTGGTTAGCAAGTACCCTTTATAAGTTAAACTCTTCTTCCATTGGCTTAGGAATGATTTCCAATTTTTAACGGTATGGTATAGAAAATTGGATTGAATTCCAGTCAGGACTAACCCAACCGAGAAGAACAGAATAGATAACACTAATTCAATAGAGGGGAAATAATCATCCATTGTCAATTGGGTACCGTAGATGATTATAGGTATCATGCAAATAGTTGAAATAACTGTTATCCCGTATAGCGTTATCCTAATATCTAATGGAAGTTTATTGTAGTAACGATCTAACTTCCGTACTTCCTCACGTGATTTCTTAGCCCTTTTTATGATAATCAATGATAATAATAATGAAATCAAACTCAAGGCAACTAAACTAAAAAATAGAGTTTGCTCTTTTTTATAGCTTTGATATTCCATCATGAAAGGATTTGACCCTGACAAATTATTTGGAACAGAAAACACCCCCTTGAATGAGCGATTATCGTTGGTTAACATTTCATAAACGTCATCACTTCCGTCAACGTTATCAAGAACCAATTTCCAATTATTGAATGTATAGTTATCGATAAAAAACAAGGAATTGTTAGATATTAGATTTACCGCTTCACTCTGTTCAGTAGTCTCTAGATTCGTATAAACTTCACCCGTGTTTGTATCGGTAATATAATAATTAATACTATCCTTATAGCTTTCATAATTATCCCGATGTTCTTCTAATTCGTTAAAATAGTCTTTAATTTCCTCTTCTTTTTCTTTCACAATTTTATCACGGACATGATTATAACTTTCGAAGTTTTTGGTTATGTCTTCGATTTTGGCATCTCTTTCGCTTATATATGCATCAGCTACTTTTTGATTATCTTCATCCAATGCCTGTTGAATCAAATTTTCATATTGTGACTCGATACTTGCAATCTGTTGTGACAAATCTCCATAGCGATAACGATGCTCCTCAACCTCTTCATCGGTTACCGTAATGTTTTCTAACGCTTCATCTAAGGTCAATTTATTTATTTCAAATATTCCTATATACCTAGAAATCTCATCTATTTTTTCATATTTAAATTGAGGGGAATAAAAATAATTCTTGTGAGCATAGTTATAACCATCATCGGCTAATAGAACGATTCCGGTTATTCCAATCGAAAATAGGAGTGAACATATCATCAATACAATAAAACTACTTTTCCATTTTATACCCAATTCCCCACACCACCTTTAAATATCTTGGATTTTTTGTATCAATTTCTATTTTCTCTCTTATTTTTCGAATATGAACAGCTACCGTATTTTCCGCATTATAGTTCGGTTCTTTCCATACACGTTCATAAATTTCATTTATAGAAAAAACTCTCCCTGCATTCTTCATCAATAGCTCAACTATTTTATATTCTATCGGGGTAAGTTTTACTTCCTCACCGTGTACCGTTACTTGTTTTGAAGAAGGATCTAAAGTCAGTCCATTTATATCAATGACTTTATTCGCCCCTTCAAAAGTACCAAGCGTTACATACCTTCTAAGCTGTGATTTTACTCTTGCCACTAGCTCCATTGGGTTAAATGGCTTTGTAACATAATCATCCGCCCCTACCTGAAGGCCTAATATTTTATCGGTATCTTCACTTTTAGCACTTAAAATAATAATAGGAATGTTCTTCTTTTCTCGAATCTTATATGTAGCTCCAATTCCATCTAGCCTTGGCATCATAACATCGAGTAAGATTAGATGCACTTCATGCTCATGCAAAATCTCCAATGCCTCAATACCGTCCTTTGCCTTGAGCACTGTTACTCCTTCATTCTTCAAATAAATCTCAATCGCATCTCTAATTTCCTTCTCATCGTCCACAACTAAGACATTATAATGATCCAATTGTTCCCCCAACCTTCTATTTTTTTCTTGTCTATATGATAGCCATTAAATCTTAATATTCATTTGATAAATTTCTTAAGAATTTCTTAAGGTTTCTTTAAAACTATAGTCCTATTATATACCTTTAAGGGAATATCTTATAAAAAAACTAGACTCGTTGGTGGTTATATGATGATTCTCTATTTCCTTTTCCTCTGCTTTTGCTTCTTTTAGGGATTAGAGAATGAATTTCTGTTACCTTTTTATACGCTTTTTCTAATTTTTAGGATAAGACAAAGGGAGTCTCTTACCATATTCCTTGCTTTCTCCTAATTAAGGTATCAGAGATCCATATTCTATTACCTTTTCTAGGATCTCCCTCTCAAATTATGTATCAGATAACGGGGGTAACAATTCCTTTTTACTCTACTCTCTACTTCTAAAGTAAATACAAAAAACCACCACAGTACATAACACTGTGGTGGTTGAAATACCCCTATCCTCTAAGAAAAGGATCCTGAATATAGCCTTTTCAAATCCTTATTCCCCTTCACTATTTTCCTGTTTCTTCGGTAGTCTTCCCGCCTTTTTCATGGCCTCTCTTAGTAGGAATTCGATATGACTATTGACGCTACGGAATTCGTCATTAGCCCACGATTCAAGAGCATCATACAGTTTGGGATCAATGCGTAATGGGAAATTCTTTTTTTTCGTCATCTTATCACTTCTTTATTGGTATAGTGACCCTGTATTTATAACCGGCTGTGTCCCGTGATCGGATACAATGGATACGAGGAGGTTATTAATCATTGCAACTCGACGCTCATCATCTAACTCAACAATCCCTTCTTTTTCTAAACGTTCAATTGCATCCTGTACCATACCAACTGCACCATCGACAATCTGCTTACGGGCAGAAATAATAGCACTTGCCTGTTGTCTTTGGAGCATCGCTTGTGCAATTTCTGTGGAGTATGCTAAATGCGTTAATCTTGCTTCAATTACCTCGACACCTGCAACCATTAATCTTTCTTGTAGTTCTTCTGTTAATTCCGTAGAAACTTCTTCTGCATTTCCTCTTAACGTTAATTCATCGACATCGAAGTTATCATAAGGATACTTTGTAGCTACTGCTCGAATAGCAGTTTCGCTTTGGATTTCAACGAATTGTTCATAGCGATCTACATCAAAAACTGCTTTTGCAGCGTCAATTACTTTAAATACTATTACTGCTGCTATCTCAATAGGATTACCATTTACATCATTTACCTTTAATCGATTGCTGTTAAAGTTTCTAACACGAAGAGAAATAGTTCTTCTAACGGAAAATGGTACTGTTAGAACGATTCCTTCACGGCGTATGGTTCCCATATATTTACCAAGAAAAATAACGACTACGGATTGGTTTGGCTGAATCATCGTTATACCTGAGCCAAGCACAATCGCCAACACAATAAATATCCCACCAAGAATAAATTGTTGCTCCACAAAACTAAATACTGTTCCAGCAATTAATCCGGCAATGACAAGTATCCCGAAGTAACCATTCACTACCCAAGCATTTCTCTCTTTCATTCCATTCATTACATATCCCACCTTTTATTTTTATATCACTTCTATATCATTATGATATCATGTTTGTGAATTTTTTAAAAATTATTTGATGTAATTATTTAAAACTTTCTCTCGCTAATTCTTATGACTTATAAATATATATTTAACAAAACGAAAAAAGGCTTGTCTATAAGACAAACCTTTGTACTGACCTAACTATTTAAATAACATCGTTGCTTGAACGGCCTTTTTCCAGCCTTTATACAAATCCGTTCTTCTCGATTCTTCCATTTTAGGTTCAAATACTGTATCATGACTCCTTTGGGTCGCAATTTCTTCTTTACTATTCCAGAATCCCACTGCTAGCCCAGCTAAATACGCAGCACCTAGAGCAGTAGTTTCATTAATAGAAGGTCTTTCAACTGGTACGTTTAATAAATCACTTTGAAATTGCATAAGGAAATTATTCGCTACACTTCCACCATCAACTCTTAAGGATTTTAAGGATATTCCAGAATCTTTGATCATGGAAGAAAGAACATCCCTTGTTTGATATGCCAATGCCTCTAAAGTCGCTCTTACAAAATGCTCTTTTGTCGTACCACGTGTTAATCCAAACACTGCACCACGTGCATCACTATCCCAATAAGGTGTACCTAATCCTACAAATGCTGGCACCACATAGACACCTTCCGTAGAGTCTACTCGTGTAGCATATTTTTCACTGTCAGTAGCATGTTGAAACATTCTCATGCCATCGCGTAACCATTGAATAGCTGATCCTGCAACAAAGATACTGCCTTCAAGAGCGTATTCTACCTTTCCATCAATGCCCCAAGCTATAGTCGTTAATAAGCCATGTTCGGACTGTACCGCTCGCTCACCTGTATTCATCAACATAAAACAACCAGTTCCGTAAGTATTTTTAACCATGCCTTCTCGGAAGCAAGCCTGTCCAAATAATGCCGCTTGTTGGTCACCAGCCACACCTGCTAAAGGTATTTTTTGTCCAAAAAAGTGATCGTTATCTGTTGTACCATAAATTTCAGAAGAAGAACGCACTTCTGGTAGCATCGTTTGGGGTATGGTAAGAATATCTAATAATTCTTCGTCCCATTTTAGTTCATGTATATTGAACATCATCGTGCGTGAAGCATTGGAATAATCTGTAACATGAACTTTACCACCAGTAAATTTCCAAATTAGCCATGTATCGATAGTTCCAAATAGTAGGTTACCTTTTTCAGCTTTTTCCCTTGCTCCGTCTACATGATCAAGAATCCACTTAACTTTAGACCCAGAAAAATAAGGGTCTACTAATAATCCCGTTCTTTCCCTAATTAGCTTCTCGTAGCCATTATCCTTTAAGTCCTGACAGATTGCTTCAGTTTGACGTGATTGCCAAACTATCGCATGATATACCGGAATTCCAGTGTTTTTATCCCATACTACCGTTGTTTCTCGTTGGTTAGTAATTCCAATTCCAGCTATTTGCTCTGGTTTGATGTTTGATTCTACTAGGGCTGTCGCTATGACAGATAAAATGGAACCCCAAATTTCATTTGCATCATGCTCCACCCAACCTTGGTTAGGAAAATACTGTGTAAACTCCTTTTGCGCAATATGAACAATTTCACCCTTTTTATTAAAAATAATTGCACGTGAACTAGTCGTGCCTTGATCAACTGCTAGTATATATGTATCCATTATGTAATCCTCTCTTTATTCCCATCTCTCTTGAAATCACTTTACTTAAAAACTATTTTTACTTTTCGTCATAATAATCCCAAAGCTCTTTAGCCGAAGTTGTGATTGTAGTTGCACCAGCATCTATAGCCTGCTGAACCTCTTCCACGGTTTCAATAAATCCACTTGCGATAATTTCTTTATTCGTTTGTTGACTAAACTGGCGTATTATCTTAGGGACAACACCAGGGAGTAATTCAATATAATCCGGGTTAGTTCTTTCGATAATTTTGCTACTTCTTTCAATTGATTGGGAATCCAATAAAAAAATACGTTGAAAAGTCTGAACCCCTTTTTGTTTTGCTTTCATAATAACATTTGGCTTCGTTGAGATAATGCCAAATGGCTTATATTCCTGACAAATATATTCTGTTGCATATTCATCAGCTTTTAACCCCATGATTAAATCAATATCAAGTAATAACCTTTTATCGTATTGCTTAGCCATTTGAAAAATCGATTTCAGTCGTGATATATGTGCATTTAATATCGCAAAATACTCATAGTTATATAATGCTAGCTTTTCCACATCTTTCATTTCACCTATTACTGGTATAATTGCTTGCCCTTTAAAGTTCATTGCTCTCCCCCCTTTGCATTTTACCAACAGATGGATAATATAATAATGATCAAAAACGGAATATAGCATTTCCGTTTTTGATCATATACTAATCTTGGTAAAAATTAATTTTTGAAAGCTGCATCATCTAATGCAATTTCCAATTGTTTCTTATAGGTTTCACTAGTATTGCGGTCCCATCCAAAATAATCTTGCATATAGTTTAGCACATTTTCTTTATATTCTCTCACAGTTGCAATATCAAACAGGATTGCTCCAGTTCTACGGTTGAAAAAGTCAACAGGTGTTACCGCCATTTCATGCTCTAACGCATATTGTAATTTAGCAAATAGGGTTAATGGAAGATTATATTTCACTGATACTTCGGAACTATCCTTGATAATTTCAAATAGGACTGGTACATTCGACCCGTACATGTTAGCTAAATGTCTTGCCTCTTCTTCCGCTAAACCGATATCTATTCCTACTGAAATTTGTTTTTCGATAAATGGCTTAAAATTAGCAGAACCGCCGACATCCCCACCTGATATAGGGATATGTCTTGTTTCACAAGTAGAGAATAATTTTTTCTGTTCTAATTTAAATTTAGATGCTAATAAATCTACAATACTTTCAGCCATTTTACGGTAACCAGTTAATTTCCCTCCAGCGATAGTTAATAAGCCAGATTCTGATTCCCATATTTCATCTTTACGAGAAATCTCAGATGGATCTTTCCCTTCTTCCCAAATTAATGGACGCACTCCAGCCCAGCTAGACTCTACATCATTCTTCGTAACATGAACTTCAGGGAACATATAGTGAATAGCGTTTAATAAATAATCACGATCTTCTGTTGTCATCTTTGGACTCACTGGATCATTTTCATAAAACGTATCTGTTGTTCCAACGTACGCTTTTCCGTCACGTGGAATCGCAAATATCATCCGTCCGTCCGGGGTGTCAAAGTATACTGCCTGTTTTAATGGAAATTTAGATTGATCAATGACAATATGAACACCCTTAGTTAATCGAAGCACTTTACCTTTTTTAGAATTGTCTTTTTCACGAATTGTGTCTACCCAAGGGCCTGTTGCATTCACAACTTTCGTAGCACGAATTTCGTATTGCTCTTTTGTTAGTTGATCCTCCACAACAGCTCCAACCACTTTACCATTATCATAAACTAAGTTTACTACCTTAGAATAATTCAGTGCTGTAGCACCTTTTTGTACAGCAGCCTTCATTACCTCCATGGTTAGTCTTGCATCATCCGTTCTATATTCTACATAGATACCACCACCAAGTAAATCTTGTTTCTTCACAAGGGGAGCTTTTTCTATAGTTTGATCTGCAGTTAACATATATCTTCTTTCATTTTTCTTCACTCCTGCTAAGAAGTCATACATTCTTAAGCCAATTGAGGTCATAAACTTGCCGAATGTACCACCTTTATGAAATGGCAGTAACATCCATTCTGGCGTAGTAACATGTGGCCCATTTTCGTAAACAATGGCACGTTCTTTCCCTACTTCCGCTACTTGTTTTACATGAAATTGTTTTAAATAGCGAAGCCCACCATGAACTAACTTAGTTGAACGACTTGAAGTCCCAGCTGCAAAATCCTGCATTTCCACTAAGGCAACTTTCATACCACGAGTAGTTCCATCTAAAGCAATCCCTGCACCAGTAATTCCACCACCAATGATAAGGACATCAAATTTTTCATTTTTCATAGTATCTATGAATTGATTACGATTTTTATTTGAGAAATTCATAAAACATTCTCCTTTTCCGCTTAGCATTTGTAATATCAAGGTATTCATAATAAATCATATATACATAAAAAGAGACCACAAAACATTGTCGAATTTAGTTTCGACACGTTATGCGGTCTCTTATTCTCTACCGTGATATTAACTTATTTTCATTATATCACGGATAAAGCGTTTTGAAAACTCTATATTTTAATTAACTACACTTCATCTGCAATAAAAACACAATTATGCAGCTAGTAAAATATTGTTGACAACGTTTTCACTTCATACTATACTAGCTATCAAGTTAATATATTTGTGAAGAGAACAGGAGACTCACGCTTATTATTCTTTGAATTATTCAAGGAGAGTTTGTGATTCTCTTTTTTTGTTTTTCTTTAAATAACTCGAGGTGATGAATAATACAAGACGTAGTTCTACATATCTATCAAGCATTATTTTAAACTATTAATTATAGTAACTTTAGGGGGAATTTAATTTGAGAAGGTTTAAAAATCCAGTTATATGGGTCATTATTTCATTACTATTAATTATCGTAGGTAGTATATTTGCAAATCAATTTAATAGTTCTAGTGGAAAAGTTGATGTGTCACGTATCTACTTTGACACTCCAAGAGGAGAGCTTTCAGGTCTACTATATAAGCCTGACGGTGCTGACGAAGAACCTAGGCCAACACTAATTGCTACTCATGGTTATTTGAATTCTGCGGAAATGCAGGATGCACAGGCAATAGAAATGTCTAAAAGGGGTTATGTTGTTTTAGCATTAGATCAATATGACCACGGTCACTCAACAGGTACTATGGAAAAACCAATTCCATTTTTCTCATTTTGGCCAAATGCTATGTATGATGCAGTTCAATATATGTATGAACAAGACTATGTGTTAAAAGACGAAGCTGGTAATGGTGTAATTGCTGTATCTGGCCATTCAATGGGTGGATTCTCATCAACACATGCGGTCATACTTGATGAAATGGATTTCCAAGAGACTGGAATTAGAAAAATTCATAGTTCACTAACAATGGGATCAGATTATCAATGGTTATTATCACTTGGCTATTCACAAGATGACATTAATAACGCATACGGGCCAAGATATTCAGGTAAAATTGCCGGAAATTATGATGAATTCTTTTTCGATGAAAACGCAAGAGCCACCGGGCAAACCGTTGTTCGAAAAGATTATGTAGCAACTGAGGAAGGAAAAGGATTCTTAGGAAATCCAGAAAATCCTGAAGTTGGTAAAGTATATGAAGTTGATGGTGGAACACGAGTAATCTACCAGCCGAATGAAATTCATCCATGGAATCATTTTTCAAAAGAATCTACTTCTTATGCAATTGACTTTTACAGCATGGCATTTGCAGATTATAGTAATTTAGTTACTGTCGATGAAGATGGCCAAACCTGGATTTACAAAGAGTACTTTGAATTTATAGCTCTTATCGGATTTTTCCTACTCTTTATTCCAATTATACTGTTAATTTCGAAGTTACCATTCTTCAAAAATATTTATACTAAAATACCAGAACCATTATCTGAACCTAAAACTGCTGGATCTAAAATGACTCGATATATTCTGCTGATTGTAGGTGGACTATTCCCTGCATTATTCTTCTCAGCATTATATGGTTCTAGCGCAAATGAAGCGTTTTATGGTATGAGGTTATTAAGACAAATTAGTCTAGTAATTATTATATCTTCAGCTATTTTCTTAATTTATTCTATAGTTAAGAAATCTGACAAATCGATTCGTTCCGTTTCATTTATTATGTTACTATTAAGTCTAGTTCAATATTTCTACTTGAAAAATCAGGCGACCTTGATCGCTACAACTGAAATGTTTGGAGCACCCACTACAAACCCTGTACTTTATTGGGCTATTAACGTTGCAATAGTAATGTTGATGATTATGGTTTGCTATCATTACATTGCCAAAAAACCAGAAGGTGCAACCATTGCCAATTATGGAGTGAAAGCTAATGTTTCATCAGTAATAGCTTCCATATTAACTGCTATTATTGCTATTGTAATTGGTTATGCTGTTCTATTTGCAATTGATGCTATTTTCAAAACTGACTTCCGTCTTTGGACTTTTGCAGTAAAAACTTTTGAAATGCAGCATGTCATTGCGCTATTGAAATATGCTCCACTATTCTTTATTTATTATTTTGTTAGTGGTATTTCCGTTAATATCAATACGAATGGTGAGAAGTATGAGGGAATAAAAGGTTATATTATTGCTATCCTACATTACGTTGGAGGATTGATTCTTTACTTAATCTATCATTACGGCCTACTATTTATTACCGGAACAGCGGGTTATCCTGAGCAAGCATTATCTTCAATCATCGTTATAGGGCTTGTACCTGTTTTAGCTATTGCGGCAATCTTTAATAGATTCCTATATAGAAAAACTGGCAACGTTTATGTAGGTGCATTCTTGAACACTATATTAATGACCTTAATCACTCTAGCTAACACAGCACTATATACTATCTTTTAATAGATAGTATATTTATAAAGCGAAGGTAAGGAATAACAACTTACCTTCGCTTTATTTTAATTTACAACTGATTTAACCGTAACCGTTAATGATAATGATTCGAATGTACCTTCTTTTATTTAAAGCAAATCTCCTGTAGGTCATACTGTGCTTTATCATCAATTACCGTATCAGTAAAGATATAGAAGTTCGGCTTGGTAAATTGGGTAGAATTCGATGGAACATTTAATTTCTCCCAAGCACCAGTTAGCATCACCGTTTTATTAATATATACTTCTCTCATCGTATTTTCTACATTAGAAATCAATTGAAGATGTTCTTTTCGATTATAGCTACCAACAATAAGGTTCCGATCGACACTCAAATCATTTTCATCTTTCCCAGCCACAAGTTTCAACCACTTTCCGGTTTTATCCTGTAGATTCACCCAGTTGTTTTCCATTACTTCATCAGATTTTAAAAATGCAGTTGACTGCCAGACTTTACCATTGAAAAACTTCCCTGTCTGTTGATCTAGTTCTGAAACATGGCATAAAATAGGTACTCCTGGAAGTGTAAGAAAATATTGATGTGTAGTAAGCCCTTTAAACTCCTCATTCTGTTCAATGGTCGTAGAAAGCTTAATACCTTGCCATTTATTCCCTTTATTATCTATTAGGTTAGCAAAATCAGCCTTTGTAGTTTCTTTTGCTAATGAATGTGGTCTAATTTCTGCTAACCCGCTTGAAATCCCACCAGACCACGGATTCCACCATAGTTTTGGTTGAAGCGTAGGGAAGGAAGTATCTAGCCATTCATGACCTTGATAGGTAAGCGAATGAAGTGCCGGGAAAAACTCTGGTGCTGCTTTAAATTCTATCACCCCATTATTCAACTTCCATACATCCATCCCTTGCTCATCTCCAACAACTTGCTCGATATTACCGTCCCTTTGTTGAATAACAAGTGTTTCTAGTTCTTGAACCGTTGCATCTAGACTTGCGTTTACTTTAACTATTGAAATAGGTGATAGTTCTCCTAATAGTAATTCAGCAGACCACTCCGTTTTCTTCTTTTCTCGATCTACTTTTTCTTCTACAAGCTTTTCTAAATTTGGAAGTGAAACCGACAATTCTCCATGAAGGTGATTTGATTTATAGTCTGTTACTTTTACGATAGCCTTCTCACCTTGAACGAACGGATTGTTATTTTCTAAAGAAACTCTTAAGTGATTAACATGTTTCACTTTTTTAGAGCTCGTATGATTCGCAAATGCTCGGAAGCTCTCCACCTCATGAAAGGCACCGATAGAGAATACGATTGGACTGGTTCTTTGGATACTTCTAGAATCAATTTTCCCTAGTTCATGCTCAAAGTAGTGATACCATGAATCAAAATGTACTTTACTAGGTGATTCCCAGCAAATACCGACTGGATCTATTGCCCCTTTAGAAAATATCCAATTCTCCGTTACTTGACTATCATCCCAATATTCATAGGAATTACCAATCGAGTCAGTTAGCTCCACTACTTCCCCTTTGTAAGGAATAATAGCCTTGTCTAATCCTAAAAAGATAGGCTGATTAACCCAGATCAATTCAGTTGTTTTTACATCTAACACATTTTCTACTTCATAATAGTTTACTACAAGCCCGTCACGATATAACTTGATAATAAAATGTAGTTTAATAGATGGAAGGGCTTTAAGAATATAGGTAATTTTCGCGCCAATCATTGCATCCTCTTCAAAAAACTCTATATTACTATATTTTGCTTTAGCAAGTTCCTCAGAGTATGGTTTCCCAACTTTCGGTGTCATCAGACGAATGCTGCTATCCTGTTTTTTCCTACCTATATCGATGGTATTCCCTTTTTTGTTTAAACTTGCAAAATATTGTCCATTAAACAATTGAACCTTTTCTTCATCAGCTCCAGTGAATTTCGCACCGATTCCTCGTAATGGAATACCGATTAATCTTGTGAATTCGACAGTTTCCCCGTTGTTTTTGATTGCTTTAATAGGTAGAGATGCTTCATAAAAGCCAAATTCTTTTACTACAAACTGGAAAGCTATTGATTTTCTTTCCTTAGGATTCATTTCTAAATGTAATTGTTTAGTTTGTATCTCCATGATTGGTGAATCTGGAAGCTCTACTTCAAAATGAATTTTTTCAGAGAAATTATTCATTAAGTCTAAGTAGAATGTGTTTTTATTCCCTTTAAATGTTAAATCTTCTTGAAAATAGGCTGTAACTTGCGCTGGATATTTCGGTAAAATTCCCAGTTTAAAGGTTGCTTCCTTACCATTAATTTTAACAATTGTCTTCACTGTAGGATGTGTTCGGAATGAATTCTGTTCTTCTTCTATTGGATTTATATAAAAGCTTCCGATAACCTCTACCTCGTCAGTAACATCTATTGATTTTTCAAATGAGTATTCAATATTTTTATTGCTGACACCATTTAAGTCAATCTGCAGTGGTTTACCAGTTTTATTTGTAATGGTGTACCTAACTTCGTACTGGTCACCAAAAACTAGTTGATGCTCATGGACTGATGCTGCAATATAATAATCATCTGTTTCGATTAACCTAATTCCTCTTCCAGTTCGTTCAAATTCTATTCTCAATGTTTGATTCTCTTTTTCCCATGAATATTCATAGTAATGGAAATCATTTTCTACTCTTCCATCAGGCTTTACTTCAATTTCTCTCGTACTCATATCATACCAATTAGCGTCCTTAAAAAAATCGGCTACCGCTTCAGTATGTAACACTGTTGGCATAAAGTTCATTAAATGCGTTGTATCATCGCGCTCTTCCCAGAAAAACCCACATTTTTTATATAATGGAACAGCCTTCGTATTACCTGGCCATGTGTACAAATCTAGTCTTGGCCACTTTAAGCTAATTGCTTCTTCAAGTGCAGTTAGCAATAATTTCTTCCCAATCTTTTTCCCATGATAATCATCACGTACATTTAAAAGCGGAATATATAAAGCCCCTTCATCATCGCGATACTCACTAAATCCGCAATACCCAACAACCTTTTCTCCTTCTAAAGCAAGGAAAGTATGAATATTAGTTGAATTCCTCTCCCGATGTAAAATTGACTCTTCTGTATCTACCGTGTTTGCCCCACCCCAGCCATCGCGACTATGGTTCCACATATCTGCAACTTTAGCTGCATAGCTTTCATCGTACTTTACGATCTTGATGTCCATAAAACTTTCATCTCCCTTTCATTCAATACCTGATTTACAATCTTTAATATCACCTTACTAAAACAAAAAGAACCACCCTGAATAAGAATGGTTCCCCAATTAGATTTATTCATAATGAACAAATCAATCATAATTTAAATTAAAAAACCATAGAATGCACAATACATCCCATGGTATAAATTCAGTAATGGTTAATTAAAGGACTTACGTAACCAGTAGGTTGTATTTCGCGTATTATTTAGTTTATTTAGTGTTTGATTTACTCTGATCATGATATACAACCTCCTTTTATAATATTTTGAATGTTTATTACTCCATCAGTATACAGAAAATTCATTAGGTTGTAAACCTATTTTTTCCATTTTTAAGTACTAATGTTTAACTTAAGGTTTAGCTTTCATATAAGAATATATTAGTAAAACAATCCCTATTAAAAGAAAAGACCACGTAAAGAAATTATCAGGTACTGAATTTTCTGGAGTAGGCGGATATGCTCCCGAATTAATTTGTCCTAACCAATATATATTAGAACTTAACCGTTCGATTGTATAGATTACGCCACCTGTTAGAACGAATAGTGAGCCTAGTATAAACCCAGTATTTTTATTCATGCTATCCCCCTCTTTTCCATTATTTTTATCATGATAACCATTAAATTCATGTTACCGTTCAAGTTCGCCGATGTAATGATCCGATGGTTCTAACCTTCTACTAATGAATGATAAATCAATATCTCATTATTATGTTCCACAATAATTATGCTTGGTGCATCACCTTTTGAATATTCTTTTTCACTGACAGAATATATTTTTGACCCTTCTGGTAGGTTCGTAGCATAAAAGTTTTGGTACCAAAACGGATTAAAGGTCTGTTTCTTAATTTCACCAATTAGTGAACCCTTCGTATAATTACTTTCTTTAAACCATTCCAAATTTGTAGCTTCCGAATATATTAGTCCATCTAGCATCAAAATGTCAACATCCGGATTTCCTTCTAATATATCTTTTGCTGAGGGGTTTCCTATACTGAAACTAGGAGGAAATGAGCCTTTTAAACTTAAAATAATTAATAAAACAAAGAACAAAGATATTCCAATAAATATAATAACTTTCTTTCTCATCCTAATATCCCCCTATACAATCCTACATCCTAACTTCTATTTTGACGTTAAGCCATCAATATGACATAACCAATCACAGTACCTACACTGTAATTAACGTATTCCAATCATGATTAAATCACTTGCGAACCAAGCTAAACTCCAGAGGTAAAATGGGCAATTCGACTATATAAAAAGGGTATCCAATGTCAATCATTAAAGGCAAGTTAATATTACTACTGTAAACTAATCTATTAATAATACGAAAAGGTTGTTATAAATGTTTCAATATTCAAAAAAATATCGATGATTTTGACATGGATATATCAAAACAAAAAAATCACACTTTAAGTGTGATTTTAACAAGTTCACCTTACATGTATATTTTCTAACTCTTTCATTACAATAGAAACTAATGCATGTTCTGCATCAAGTCCAGAAATGCTGATCAATGTATCTTCAAAACCTCTTTTTGTAACCATATTCTTTAATTCAACCGCTTCTGCATCTTCATCATATTCATAATTTAATGCAGCTGCAATAACCTTAGATAGATTCGAAGGGCTTTTTCCCGTTATGTCCATATACATAAGCGCTGGACGAATTAACCGATCATTTGGACCAAGCTTGCGAATTGGTCCTCTCGCCACACGTGTAACCTCATCCGAAATATATGGATTTTGGAATCGTTTAATAATTTTTTGGATGTATTCATGGTGTTTATCTCTATCAAAATGGTAAGTTTGAATAATTGCTTCACCAGATTCCAATAATGCCCCAGTTAAGGTTTCCTGGATAGTCTCATCCTTCATTGCATCAACAATAGTACGATACCCCAGCTTATAACCTAAATACGCTGGAACTGCGTGGCCAGTATTTACAGTGAAAAGCTTCCGTTCAATATATGGTTTTAAGTCATCCACATAAGTAACCCCATTAATTTTAGGAATTTCTCCTTTCACAGCTGACTTATCGACCACCCATTCAAAGTATGGTTCTACCATAACCTCTAAGCGATCTTTATTATTCTGATTAGGGACTATCCGATCAACCGCAGCGTTCGGAAATCCAATAAGTTCATCCATACGAGCTATTTCCTCTTTTGACAGATGCTCATAAACTTTTTCTCTTAACAGATCACTACCACCTACCATGTTCTCACATGCAATAATATTAAGTGGTATTGGATTCGTTTGTAATCGAGCCCTCAGCCCAGATGCAATGAGCTCAGATATTAATTTCAATATATTTGGACCAACTGCAGTTGTAATTAGATCCGCTTTTGTAATAGCATTGATTACTTTTTCGGAATCTATCATACTATTAATCCCAGATATATCTTTTACATTAAATGTTTCCTTTTCTTCCCCGGCTAGTACCACATTATATTCCTGTTTCTCATTAATTTCATCAATAACTGCACCATTTACATCGACAAATGTTGTGTGGTAATTAGATTGATACAATAGTGCACCAATAAAGCCTCTACCAATATTTCCTGCTCCAAAATGTACAGCTAGCACTTAGTTCACCTCATTAAAAAGACGTAGTATGTCATCTTTGGTTTTTGCTGCTAGGATTTTCTCAATATTAGCTTCTTCCGAAAGAACAATTGCAATTTTCGATAATACGGTTAAATGTTCATCACCTTTACCGGCAATACCGATTAATACTTTAGCAATTTTTCCTGGTCCAAATTCAACACCACTTGGCACTGTAACGACGGATATTCCAGTTTCCTTTATATCTTGTTTAGCACCTTCTGTACCATGTGGAATAGCGACGTTGTTTCCCATATAAGTGGAAGAGAGCTCTTCTCTTTCTAGCATTTTTTCTATATATTCTTCTTCTACATATCCATTCTTCACAAGAATTTTACCCGTATATCGAATTGCGTCCTCTTTGCAATCAAACGCCTCATTTAAATGAATATTTTCCTGAGTTAAAATTTCTTTAGTCACCCTTGATGCACTCCTTAAAATAGATTTTTTTCCTTTAAGAATCGTTGAAATTGCTTAGTAAGAAATTCTTTGATTTTTATTTCATCCCCTAATTCAAATAACCTAATATTCTCTTCTCTTTGGATCAGTAAATTACTAATATAGCTTAAAATTTCTAATACTTCTTTACTCGTATTTTCAGGTGCTAACATAAGCAATATAGTATTAATTTCCATATCTGCTTCATCCATCCCCCGCACGAGGATAGGGTTAGGTAATGTATAGACTCGGAAACAAGGTTTAACAACCTCATCAGACCTAGCATGATATAATGACATCGACGTGTTCGGGATACCCAAACCGCTTATTTGTTCACGCTTTATCAATTTGTCGTGGATGACCCGTTTATTCCGAATAATTTCTAAAGCTTCCAGTTCTGTGCAGATAGTGTTTAATACCTCCATCGAAGTTGGTTCTAATATAGCGTTTACTTGAAAGACTTCTAATAATGAAAGAATAATTTCCGAATATTGTTGTGTAGCCTTCAAATTATAAATAAAATCCTGCCTAAGCTCATTTCCACCACTTGTGAACGGTGTTTCGTAAAGCTTTGGTTTAGATTGTAATTTTCTTTTTCGAATCATTTTCTGAATACGTTGGACCTCTACATCGGTCAACATTGGAGAAGTTACTATATATTCCCGATCAATTCCGGATAATGGAATGGTGGAAATAATAACTTCATAGTCATCTAGATTAAGCTCATCTAAATCGAATATCGATTTATTTTCTACCTGTTCTATTTCTGGTATTTTTTGAAGTAATTTCGAAGCTAATATTTTCGCGGTACCAATTCCGCTAGAACAAATAACTAATGCATGTATCCGAATATCATTTTTATTCAATAATGTCGCTGCAAAGTGTAAAACCAGATAGCCAATTTCAGCATCTGGAATTTTCATTTCGTTAAAAATTTCACTAACACCTTGTCGTATCAAATCAAAGAGCTCCAGATAATCTTCTTTAATGACTTTAAGCATTGGATTTTTAATAGGCATTCCTTGCTTAATCCGGTAGACCGTTGGCTTTAAATGTGCAACTAGGTCATTTAATAATGAGATATTATCCGTTAAATCGACAGATAAATTGGAGCTTACAAATTGTATTAACTCATTCGCTTTTACCGCTATATCCATAGTGGAATCTTCAATAAAATAATTCTTGCTTAATTGTAGCTTTGCCCCCATTAGATGCATCGTAATATAGCCAATTTCATCCGTTGGGATATCAAGAGATAATGCCTTGCCAAGGTCTTGAATAATCTTTCTGGCAATTGAATATTCTATTGTTTCCTTAATTTGATCCATATACTCTGTATCAAATGTAATATGTTCACCTTTTTGAAGTCGTTCCATTGCAAGTGCTAAGTGAACGACCAATCCAATATAAGAATTATCCGCCAATTCATGTGGCAATTCTCGTCTTACCTTTTCGACCACATTTTGTATGATGAAAAGCTTTTTCGGATCAACAGATCCAAGTAAACGACTTGAGATTACTTCTGATGGTGATTCCCATTTAGAAGAAATATCTTGATTTAGCGAAACAATCTTAAATGGCTCAATATACGTTGTGATAATCTGACTTAAGGCAGCTCGCTTTTTAATTTCTTCCCCGTTTATTTCTACCCCATATCCTCTTTTACGAATTAATTGCAGGTTAAAGGACTCGAGTTCTCCTTCAAGTTGATCTAAATCATGACTTATCGTTGCAATCGTTACATTTAATTCATTGGCAAGGGTGAACAGTTTTGTTGGTTCCTTCGCCTCTAAAAGAGAGGATAAAATAATAGCTCGTCGCTCTTCAGATGTAAATTCTGAAAAGGTTTGATTATTCAATGCTTTAAGGAATTCTTGTTTGTTCTGATTCGTTCCAATGATTCGAAGTCCAATTCCAGACCGTTTTACTAATTCAAGATCGTAATCCGATAAAATTCCAGTAATGTTTTTTAAATCTCTATGAATGGTTCGTTCACTAACATCCAGCATTTCCGCAATTACTTTTACCGTGACATCCTCTTCAGACTGAAAAAGAATCTCTATTATTTTTCGCTCTCTACTTGAAATATACAAGCTGTTCACCCCCCTCCAATGATTTTCTCACTTTATTTACTTAATCGCTTAACTAATTCATCATATTTTGGACTGTTTAAGAAATTATCTACCGAAATATGCTCCGCATTTGGAAGCTTTACTTTAGCACGGTCAGTTAATTCTTTTTGTGTAATAACGATATCCGCATCACTAGGCAATTCATTTATTGCGCTGTTTGTAACCTCGATATCAATATTTCCTTCTTTAAATTTGTTTCGTAATAAGGAAGCACCCATTGCACTTGATCCCATACCGGCATCACAGGCAAAGATAATTTTATGGACATCTTGTTGCACAACTGCTGCAAGTTCTTCTTGAGCTTCACTATCACTTTGCGCAAGTGCACTAGCAACTGAGCTTTTCTTCCCTTTTAATTCTTCCATTTTTGAAGTAGCGTCTGATAAATCTTCTGTTTTTTCTTTACTTGTTTTCAAGATTAGTGAAGCAACACCGAAGGAAACAGCAGCTGATACTACAACTGCAAGTATTACGCCAAGATAGCTACCTTGAGCAGTCATAGCTAGAACAGCAAAAATACTACCTGGAGATGCCGGTGCGACAAGTCCAGCGTCAAAAATTGTAAGAGTAAAGACACCACTAACTCCCCCAGCGATAGCAGCTAATAGTAAAGCAGGCTTCATTAAGATATATGGGAAGTAAATTTCATGTATCCCACCTAAAAATTGAATGACTGCCGCCCCAGAAGCAGAGCTTCTAGCTGCACCTTTACCAAATACCATAAACGCTAATAAAATACCGAGTCCGACACCTGGGTTTGCTTCAAGTAGGAATAATACAGAACGTCCAGTTTCAGAAGCTTGTTCAACCCCTATAGGACTTAAAATTCCGTGATTAATCGCGTTGTTTAAGAACAATACTTTTGCAGGTTCAATAATAATGTTAGCTAGTGGTAATAAACCTGCATCGATAATAAAGTCAACACCAGCAGCTAATACCTTATTTAATCCTGCAACAACAGGACCAATAACTTTTACTGCAATACCCGCTAAAATTGCTGCTAAAATACCAGCTGAGAAATTGTTATATAACATTTCAAATCCAGAACGAATCTTTGATTGAAACACTCCATCAATTTTCTTCATACACCAACCAGCAAGTGGTCCCATAATCATGGCACCTAAGAACATTGGAACATCTGCCCCAACGATTACACCCATGGTTGCAGTAGCACCGACTATACCTCCACGAATATCGTAGACCATACGTCCACCAGTAAAACCTATTAATAATGGTAAAAGATAATTAATCATTGGATCTACTAATGCTGCTAAATCTTCATTGGGAATCCAGCCATCTGGAATAAATAAAGCAGTGATAATACCCCAAGCAATAAAAGCCCCAATATTTGGCATGATCATTCCGCTTAAATAACTACCAAACTTTTGAACTTTGGCACGGAATCCTTTATTTTCTGCCATCGTTAACCCTCTCCTATTCTTAATATAAATTTAGATAAGTTCTTCACTCAAATAATACAGCGCTTACAGTAGGACTTTCAATCTATTCTAAACATGAATTTGTCAATCTACTTCCTGACAAAATTAAAGTTCACTCTATAGGATGAGTATTTCTGTAGCCATCTATCTAATAAACCACTAGGAATATTATACTATCATTTAATAATAGATGAATTTTCCAATATTTTCTCTTTTGGTTCTTTAAAATTTTATAATCAAAAAACTCATATTATTAAAGAACACTTCAATCGTTAGAACCCAAACAGTAATCTTTCTAACAATTCTAAAACAATCCTCTGTATCGTACCAATTGGAATTAATGAAAAATAAAGCATAGACTTTCCAAATAGAAAGTCTATGCTTTAAACCACAATAACGCAAAAAAACCACCAACATATGTATTGGTGGAGACGGCGGGAGTCGAACCCGCGTCCAAAGGTAACGACACTCAGGCTTCTACACGTGTAGTTGGTATATTATATTTCGCTATCTCTTCAGCCTACCAACAGGCTTCCGAGTAGCTAGTCTGATTAATTTCTACGGCCATCCTCAGACGGTGGATGCCGTAATAGCCCGCTCAATTTGAGACCCTTCAATCCGCTTCACGGGCGAAAGCGGGAAGGATCCTTTAGGCTAGCTTATGCAGCTGCTAAAGAGTAATTGTTTTCTTTGCCAGTTATATTTAGGCGATAACGTTTTACGAGTCGTAACCTCGACGCGCAACCTGAGCTCGACCTACCCCTGTCGAATCCGTAACGTCCCCATAAAAGGAAAACGCTCGGGTATATACGAGCACAAATTATTATTTAATTGTTGGCCGCTCATTGGCGACATATTCTATTATAACATATCCAAATACATTTTCAAGGGTACTACCGTGGGATGTTTTCCCAGTAAAGCTTTCGTTTCCCAGTAGACTCATTTATTCAATTAGTAGTTTTTCTATGACGAGCTTCGTCATATTCGGCACAATCTCCATTGAGTAATCAATTTCTACTCGTTCAAGTTTCTTATGCGCATCAAACCCATATGGTCCAATATTGATTACCGGAACATTTATATCACGTATTGCTTCATAATCCACATAATGCTTTGTTCCCCAAGCTGGATTATTTTCCTTAACAGCATTAATCCCCGCTTCATCATCACTGATTGCCATAAAACTCATATCCGAAATATATGGGAAGAAGTTCTTAACCTTTATTGGTTTATCATAAATAGTCTGTATGGTTTCCACTGCTCTTTCTAATGCATCATTCAACCTGCGTTCATTAGGAGTCTTTTCAGTCAATTCAATTCTTGGGTAATACAACGATGAGTAAAAAAGTATAATGGCAGGATCCTTATCCTCCATCCACTTCCATGCCTCTTCCACAACTTTTAAAGCAAATAGTCTTGTATCTAGTGATTCATCATGAAGTAATGCCATTTTAAAAGTATCCATCGAATCTAAATACTTCTTTCCATAAGCCTTCACTAACATTGCTTCCATTTCCTCGTAGGTAAACACTCTAGGGTTCCATTTAACACCGTCGTACTTTTCCCCAGACATCTTACAATATGCTTTATAGCTTTTATCAAAAGTATCTAATGCATTCTGAAAAGCAGTCTCAGCTTGCTCCTTTAAAATGGAGAGTACTTTTTTCGGCGTCCACGAATGAATGAAAAAGTTATAATACACAAATGCTCCCAACGCTGTTTGCACATTATAGGCTGTCTTAAGATCCATTTGTTTTAAAGCTACTGGAGGTAATGTATACTCACCATATGATTCATTACAAAGCTGTGAATTATAACTAATCTGTCTTGTCAGTTCGGAAGCAATAAAATTAGGATCAATTCCCTCAAAAGCAGCACCAACATGGGTTTCTGCTCCAGTAATATAGAAGGATGGTAGTAATTTTCCTACTGTACCTTTATAAATATACCGGTTCGGATCTCCTTCATATAAAGGAGATACAAAATCAGCATTTATCGCTGCAACATACTCAAATTCAAGATCCTTTTTCCATTTTTTTAATGTCTCTAAAGCAGAGAGAATACCATGAGAACCGTCCTCTTCATCACATTCTGCAAGGAACACGAGGTTACCATCTAGTTTTTCCGGATGTTCTGAAAAATATTGTAGTAAAAATAAGTTACTTGCTACTCCGCTCTTCATATCTAAAGCTCCGCGCCCAAATAACCACTCATTAGGTAACAGTTGCTCCCGAGCTTTGTAAGGGATATCTTCTTCCTTTAAGATTTCCATCCATTCATCAGGCTGAAAAGCATAATCCCCTTGTTGATTGAAATCTTCCACTCCAACTGTATCCATATGCCCCATCATAATCACCGTTCGATTGCTGTTACCTTTTCCTTTCACATAAGCTAATACATTATAGCGATTCATTTCATCGTTATTGGTTTTCTCGATAATTAACTGGTCGGGATTCGTTTGGAAATACGAGAAAGAAGCGATCATCGTATATAACGAGTGGGCTATCACACTTTCCCCTTCCGTATTGACAATACTTCGAATCGAAACAAGCTGCTTCGTAAGGTTTAACACATCATCACGGCACTTTATTATAGTATATCCCATTATGTTTATCCCCTTTTATAGACTAAACCATCAGCAGAATAAATCATGCTGATGGAAAAGGTTTATCTATTATAGTCTTTTATAGCTCGGTCAATATCTCTCTTCACTTGCTTCTTCTTTAGATCCTCACGTTTATCGTATTTCTTCTTCCCTTTACCAAGTCCAATTAATACTTTCGCATATCCGTTTTTGATATAAATTTTCAACGGAACAAGTGCAAAGCCTTCTTGTTGGGTTAAACCAATTAGTTTATCAATCTGTTTCCGATGTAATAATAGCTTTCTTGTTCTAGTCGGATCATGATTAAACCGGTTACCTTGCTCGTATTCCGAAATATGTAAATTAATTAATTGAACTTCTCCACGTTTATCAATTCTCGCATGGGAATCTTTTAAATTCACGCGCCCTGCACGTAAGGATTTAATTTCTGTACCTTGAAGTACAATACCTGCTTCATACGTATCTTCAATAAAATAATCATGTGATGCTTTTTTATTTTGTGCAATTACTTTACCTTCACCTTTAGGCATTTTTAAGCCCTCCCAAAACTTCCGTGCATCAATTTTACCAAATAATGATGTGTTATTCCAATAGGAAACCATTATTCAAACCATAACATAACTAAATACAACGAAACCCCAAAGGCTAGCTTTTAAACCATTGGGGCTAAAATTTATAACATCAATAAACTTAGTGCCATTAGCGCCATACCACAGATGACACCATAAATAGAAACATGGGCTTCATCAAATTTCTTTGCTGCTGGAAGTAGTTCATCTAAAGAAATAAATACCATGATTCCTGCTACTGCTGCGAAAATAATACCGAACATTGTTTCCGATAAGAAAGGCATTAGGAATAAAAATGCTACAATGGCCCCAACTGGTTCAGCTAGACCGGAAAGAAAGGATAGTTTAAATGCTTTTTTCTTATCATTAGTTGCAAAATAAATCGGGACAGAAACCGCAATTCCTTCTGGGATGTTGTGTATAGCAATTGCAATGGCAATCGCAAATCCTAAGGTTGGATCTTGGATAGTGGAAACAAATGTTGCAATACCTTCTGGGAAATTATGTATCCCAATTGCTAGTGCAGTAAATACGCCCATTTTCAATAAGTCAGGATTTTTTGTCATTGCTCCATTGCCTTTCATATCCTCCACTTTCTTCAGTTCATGAGGATTAGAACCTGATGGAACAAAACGGTCAATCAACGCAATTAAAAGCATTCCAGCAAAGAAAGAAGAAACGGTTAACCATCTACCACCATCCTCACCTAATTCCGAGACAAGTGAGTCCTGTGCCTTTACAAAAATTTCAATCATCGACACATAAATCATAACCCCTGCTGAAAAACCTAAAGCAAAAGATAAAAATTTCGTATTTGTAGTTTTGGCGAAAAATGCTAATAAACTTCCTATTCCCGTTGCTAATCCAGCCATTAGCGTGAATAAGAAGGCAAGAATCACTTCATGTGACATTCGATGGATCTCCCTTCATAGTTGGACTACCTAATTTGTTTTTCCCTAGGGAAACATTTTGGTTATAGCAATATATTATTCGATTGATAAAAAATATGCAATAAAAATATTCTAAAATTTAGTAATCCTGTTCTCCTCTAAAGAAAAAGACTAATCCTGTTTTTGGGGAACAGAATTAGTCTATGCGCAACGAACTGTTTTTGCGCCTATTTCCTCTTTCGTGTTTTCGGTTTGTTGGATTTGGCGGGATGTTTACCAGATTTCTTACTAGATTTCTCATTTACAGCTGTTTTTCCTTTATTATTTCCATTACGGCTCTTATCCACTTTAGGAAGATCTTTGTTTCCCTTTTTTCCTACTCCAACGATTTCAAAGTCAATCGCATGTTCATCCATATTAACACCTGTAACACGCACCTTGATTTCTTGTCCGATTCGATATACTTTACCTGTCCGTTCACCTATCATTGCATAATGACGCTCATCAAAGTGATAATAGTCATCCGTTAAATAACTCACATGAACTAGACCCTCAATGGTATTTTCTAGCTCTACAAATAATCCAAAGCTTGTTACCGAACTGATAACTCCAGTGAATTCCTCTCCAATTCGTTCCTGCATGTATTCAGCTTTTTTCAAGTCATCCGTATCTCTCTCGGCATCGACTGCGGTTCTCTCTTTTTCAGAAGAATGTCGTGCAATCTCAGGTAATTTCTCTTTCCAAGCCCCGATTGTTTTGCTATCAAGCGTCTTTTCAATTAAATACGTACGAATTAAACGATGTACAATTAAATCCGGATATCGTCTGATTGGCGATGTAAAATGAGTATAAAACTCTGTTGCTAGCCCAAAGTGTCCGACCCCTTGTGGATCATATTTTGCCTGCTTCATGGAACGGAGCATGAGCTTCGATATAATCATTTCTTCTGGTTCACCCGCGGCATCCTCTAATACTTTTTGTAAGCTCTGTGGGTGGATTTCATTTGCAGTACCTTTTACTTTATAGCCAAGTCCGCCTAGAAATTCAAAGAAATGCTGTAATTTACTTTGATCCGGATCTTCATGAATCCGGTGAATAAACGGTACATCCATCCAATGGAAATGCTCTGCCACCGTTTCATTAGCTGCTAGCATAAACTCCTCGATTAACCGCTCTGCAACGGAACGCTCCCTAATCACAACGTCTGTCGCTTTTCCTTCTTCATCCACTAACACTTTTGCCTCTTTAAAATCAAAGTCAATCGCACCACGACCCATTCGTTTTGAACGCAAAATAGATGCTAGCTTTTCCATTTGCTCAAACATCGGGACAAGTGGTTGATATTTCTCACGAAGCTCGTCATCTTGATCAACTAAAATTTTGTTTACATCAGAATATGTCATTCTTTCCGTTGTGCGAATTACACTTTGGAAAATTTCATGATTTACTACTTTACCAGTAGTATCAATTTCCATTTCACAGCCTAACGTTAATCGGTCCACTTTCGGATTTAAAGAACAAATTCCATTAGACAAACGATGAGGAATCATCGGGATAACGCGATCCACTAAATAAACACTTGTCCCACGTTCAAATGCTTCTTTATCTATTGGTGTACCTTCTTTTACATAGTAACTAACATCTGCAATATAAACACCTAGCTTATAATTACCATTTTCAAGCTTTTTAACGGTAACCGCATCATCTAAGTCTTTCGCATCCGCTCCGTCAATTGTAACAATTACTTCGTCACGAAGGTCTCGTCTATTTTCAAGCTCATTCGGATCAATTTCATCTGGTGTATTCACTGCTTGGTCTAAAACTTCTTCTGGGAAGTCCATTTTAATTCCATGCTTATATATTATTGAAATAATATCAATACCAGGATCATTTTTATGGCCAAGAATTTGGATGATTTCACCTTCCGCACTCATCCGATTCTCTGGGTATTTCGTAATACGTGCAATAACTTTATGTCCTGCTACTGCACCGTTCATCTTACTCTTTGGAATAAAAATATCATTTGGAATCCTTTTATCATCCGCAATAACAAAACCAAACGCTTTATTATCCTCAAATGTCCCGACAACCTCGGTAATAGCACGTTCTAAAATACGTATTACTACCCCTTCCGGACGGTTTCCTGATATATCTTGCTTTTCAATACGTACAAGCACACGATCATTGTTCATTGCTGAAGCTAAATCCGAATGATGAATATACACATCGGTTTCGTTTTCATCATCAGGAATTAAAAAAGCAAAACCTTTGGCATGCATTTGAATTCGACCACGGATTAAGTTCATTTTTTCCGGTAAACCGAAGCGATTCTTTCTAGTACGAACTAATTCACCGTTATACTCTAATTCATTTAGTGCTTTTACTAACTCTTTAAATTCTACAACATCAGTAATTTCTAATATCTCTTCTAATTCCTCAACAGCTAAAGGCTTAGAATCATATGTTTTAAAATAATTTCTCACTTTTTCTAGCATTATTTCACTCATACTAACACCCTCTTTCTCTTTCTACTTGCTATCTTTATCATTATTCTGCCCAATCTAATGTTTCTAAAAACTGATAAATATCCTCATGTAGCTGTTCCTTTTCTTTATCAACGGTAATAACATGGCCAGAATTCTCATACCATTTCAATTCTTTTCGTTCCGCTTCCACATTTTCATATATATATGTAGCACTTTCGGTATTAATCATCTTATCCTGTCTAGCTTGAACGACCATTGTTGGTGTATAGATAGTATCTACGTTAGCTTGTACCTCTTGAATAAGCTCACCTAGCGCATCAAACATTGGACTAGAATTTTCTACTAAATAAGCTAGCTCTTCATTAATCGTTTCCTCATCTTTTCCCTCTAATTGCTTGTACTCCTTAGAAAAAACTTGGAATCCAGAGGTTAGCTGCTTTTCATTATCAAAAAACATCGGAGCACACATCGGTATAACTGCTTTTATATTTTGGGAATATGCTAGTTTCAAACTAAATACACCACCAAGTGATAGACCACATACCGCAATTTCGTTATAACCTAAATCCTTTAAATGTTGAAAGGCTTTCTGAACATCTTCCCACCACTCATCTGGCCTTGTTTCAATCAATTCTTCTGGTGGTTTACTATGTCCTCTATAAATTGGTGCGTGACTAGTATATCCTTTTTTCTGTAAAAATCGCCCAAGCATACGTACATCTGCTGTGTGGCCGGTAAAACCGTGTAATAACAAAACCGCACGTGGTCCCGCTTCAAATGTAAATGGCTTTGGTTGAATTACTTTCATCTTTTTAAACCCCTTCTCTATTTCTTACTTTACCCTTTATACTATAACTTACACAAAATTGAGTAGAAAAACTATTGGATTGATTATAAGCTTATTAAAGTAAAAAACCCCTACCACAATTGTGATAAGGGTTATCGTTGACTATTGTAATACGTAAGCACTTAAGAAAGCTAAGACAAAGAACAGAACTCCTGTTACAATTGTAGCTCTGTGTAAAACTAAGTCAATCCCTCTAGCCTTTTGCTTACCGAATAATTGTTCCGCTCCTCCTGAGATCGCCCCAGACAAGCCCGCACTTTTTCCACTTTGTAATAGAACTAAAATAATCATAATGATTGCATCAAGAACTAATAGAAAATTTACAACACTAGCCATGTTTCCATGACACCTCCTGAACTTATGCAGACAGTTAACTATTCATACTTTAGCATAATTTCGAATACTTTATCAAGCTATTTTTACAAAAGTTGATATATTATCTATAAATAATAGCATTTCCAATTAGATTAATCTATGATAATCATAACAATCATTGTTTATTTAGGAGTGATTATATGAAAACTACTTTCTGGTTGGAATCCAATGATGGCGTAGAATTATATGTAGAAAAATGGCATGATTCTGATAAACAACCAAAAGCAATTATTCAAATAGCACATGGAATGGTAGAACATATCCAACGATATCATGATTTTGCTAGGTACTTACTAAAGCATAATATTTTTGTCTATGGAAATGATCACCGCGGACATGGAAAAACCGGGCAAAAACAAGGTCTTATGGGTTATTTTTCAGAAACAGATGGATTTGATAGAGTAACAGATGATTTATATATGCTTACAATGAAAATTAAGGAAGAACATCCGGAAGTACCTATTTATTTGCTTGGACATAGTATGGGGTCCTTTTTAGCTAGAAATTACATCCAGAAGTATAGTGAAATTCTTCAAGGCGTTATTTTATCGGGAACAGGCTTTTATCCGTCTCTTACTACAGCCCTCGGTAAAGCACTATCATCTAAGTTAAACCCTACAGAAAAATCGCCTCTTATGAATAGACTCGCCTTTGGAGCTTTTAACCGGAAAATTAATAATCCGAAGTCACCCTTCGATTGGATTTCACGAGATGAAAAAGTAGTCCAAGACTATATGCAGGATAGATATGCAGGGTACATTCCAACTGCACGATTTTTCTATGATTTAATGACCGGACTTCAATACATTCATGATGCAAAACGAAATGCAAACATACGGAAAAGTCTACCTATACTATTTATTAGCGGTGAAGCTGACCCGGTTGGTAACTACGGAAAGGGAATTTGGAAAACATCTAACGGTTATGAACAGCTTGGGATCAAAAATATTACAACTACCCTCTTTGAAGGTGCACGTCATGAAGTATTAAATGAGATAAATAAAGAAGAAGTATATGAGCTAGTTTTACATTGGATTTCAAAAAATTTGCCACTAAAAACCAATTAAAACGTTTACAATATGAACAATTTGTAGACAAAAGTGAAATCGCTTGAAACCTACTAATATTACCGTTAAAGTAGGTAAGTATAGTAAATTTTTTTGAAGGGTTGGTACTATCGTATGACAAACATCCAAGGTATTGCAGCATCTTCTGGTATTGCAATTGCAAAAGCTTTTCAGCTAGTAACACCAGACTTAACATATACATCAAAGAACATTGACAATCCAGAAAGTGAAATAAAGCGATTAGAAGATGCATTAGCAATTTCTAAACAAGAGCTAGAAAAGATTAAAGCACATACATTAAATGAACTAGGTGCAGAACATGCAGAGATTTTTTCAGCACACTTACTTGTATTAGGTGATCCAGAACTTATTAATCCTATTAAAGACAAAATACAAAATGAAAAAACTATGGCTGAAGCTGCATTAGAAGAAGTTGCAAATATGTTCATACAAATGTTTGAAAGCATGGATAATGAATATATGCGTGAACGTGCAGCAGATATTCGTGATGTAACAAAACGTGTATTAGCACATTTATTAGGTGTTTCCTTCCCTAATCCTGCACTTATTGATGAAGAAGTTATCGTTATTGCTAGTGATTTAACTCCATCAGACACTGCTCAATTAAATCGTCAATTCGTTAAAGGATTCGCTACGGATATCGGTGGACGTACATCACACTCAGCAATTATGGCAAGATCTCTTGAGATTCCTGCAGTTGTCGGTACTAAAGATGTTACCAAAACAGTTTCTCAAGGCGATATCGTGATTATTGATGGAATTGATGGAAATGTCATTGTCAATCCAACTGATGAACAAATCAAAGAGTTCGAAGGAAAACGTGAAAACTTCAAAAAACAGCAGGCACTTTGGGCTGAATTAAAGGATGAACCAACATTTACTTCTGACGGAGAACAAGTTGAACTTGTAGCGAATATCGGTACTCCAGATGACGTCGTTGGTGTAATGAACAATGGTGGTGAAGGTGTCGGCCTTTATCGCACAGAATTTTTATATATGGGTAAAAGCGAACTTCCTACTGAAGATGAACAGTATGAAGCATACAAATCCGTATTAGAACAAATGGGAGACAAGCCTGTAGTTGTTCGTACACTTGATGTAGGTGGAGACAAGGAACTACCATATCTGGACTTACCGAAGGAATTAAATCCATTCCTAGGATTTAGAGCTATCCGCTTCTGCCTAGAAAATGAACATGTATTCCGCCCACAATTACGTGCATTACTTCGTGCAAGTGTATACGGAAACTTAAAAATCATGTTCCCGATGATTGCAACATTAGAAGAATTCCGTAGAGGGAAAGAAATTCTATTAGAAGAAAAAGCAAACCTGAAGAATGAAGGTCATCAAGTTTCTGACAATATCGAAGTTGGAATCATGGTTGAAATTCCTTCAACTGCTGTTATTGCAAAACAATTTGCAAAAGAAGTTGATTTCTTCAGTATCGGAACAAACGACTTAATTCAATACACGATGGCTGCTGACCGCATGAACGAACAAGTATCCTACTTGTACCAACCGTATCATCCAGCTATCTTAAATCTAGTTAACAACGTCATTGAAGCTGCACATAGTGAAGGTAAGTGGGCAGGAATGTGTGGAGAAATGGCTGGAGATCCAATAGCTATTCCAATCCTACTTGGCTTAGGATTAGATGAATTCAGTATGAGTGCAACTTCCATTTTACCGGCACGTACTCAACTAAAAGGTATTTCTAAGAAAGAAATGGCTTCTTATAAGGACAAGCTATTATCCATGTCTACCGCTGAAGAAGTCGTTGCATTTGTTAAAGAAAAGACTGAATAACGATCAATCGCCCAGAATAATCTGGGCGTTTTTTTTAATTGTTTTTTGGTTGGATTATATTCTACTCATCCTAAAACCAACATTAAGTAGCTGTCTCCAAAATTACTGAAACTGTTGCCCTGACATTGTTGTCATAAAATCAATAAAAAACTGTCTATAATCAAAATTAAAAGCAATTCGATGTCTTTTAATCTCTTTTTCCGTTTCTTCTTCTAGGCTACCAAATGGTCGGATATCAGCAATACTTTGACCTCTCTCCGTACCTTGGGTTGCTTGAACGATATGAACAGGAAGTTCTTGAAAAGTAAACATATCCTCTCGATTGACAGCCATTAACGTTAACACATCATGTAATGGTGCACCTTGCACATTAGGATTACGTTCCCTATAATATTCATAATAATAATCAATCATCGGTTTTACGATGTCAATAGGGCCAATCTGATCAATATAGTCTATCATTTGCTGCGTAGCTATTGCTTTTTCAGTTACGTTTAACGGTATAATGGTCACGTGATCTGCATATGTTAAAACAATTTGTGCAGCAACAGGGTCGCCATGAAAATTCGCCTCAGAGACAGCAGTTACATTCCCTGGTACCCAGAAAGCACCACCCATTATATAGATTTGTTTTACTTTTTGCATGGTTTGAGGATATAAAAGGTATAACGTAGCAAGTGATGTTAATCGTCCAATATTAACGATGACTAACTCATCTTCATATTGATCAATAATACCAATAATTTCAAAGAAATTCTCAAGCTCGATTAGTGTTTCATCTGAATTTGGCGGAATTATGGGTCCAAGCCCAAATTCGCCATGAATTTCTGGTACAAAATCTGGAACTTCTGATGTCATTGGATTTTCAGCACCTGCTATTATCGCTACCTTCTGAGCCTCTTCAGTTGCAATTTTCGTCCTTAAATAACCTACAGTTCTTAGGGCATTCTCCCGTGGAATATTACCATAGTCAGTTACTACTCCAACAATATCGATATCATCATTTAAATAACCATATAGTAATGCTGTAATATCATCTACACCAATATCTCCAAATACTAATACCTTGTCTGCCAATTTTGCTCGCCCTTTCTAAAAATATTGTTTATATAGCCTATTACGAAACAGCTTTGTCCTGTGACAAACTAGTTTACAGAAATTACTTTTGTATTTGGAAGAGTTTTCATGTTCTTACATTTATTTTCAATGAGAATATCTACATACTAGTAAATATGAAGTAGCTATTTCTGAGGTTCAAAGGAGAAAAGAGAAAAGAAAAAGGCTGCGAAACCGCAGCCTTTTATCTTATTTATTTTTTAAGTTATAGAATGCATTCAGTCCAGCATATTCACCCATGCCAGCTAATTCATCTTCAATACGTAGTAATTGATTATATTTTGCAACACGGTCCGTACGTGATGGAGCACCAGTCTTAATTTGTCCTGCATTTGTTGCTACAGCGATATCAGCAATTGTAGCATCTTCCGTTTCACCAGAACGGTGAGAGATTACAGCAGTGTAGCCAGCACGTTTCGCCATTTCAATTGCATCAAATGTTTCGGTTAATGTTCCGATTTGGTTTACTTTAATTAGGATGGAGTTTCCTACACCTTGTTCAATACCTTGAGCAAGCTTTTTCGTATTCGTAACGAATAAATCGTCTCCAACAAGCTGTACTTTTCCGCCAAGGCGTTCGGTAAGAAGTTTATGACCTTCCCAATCGTTCTCATCTAATCCATCTTCAATAGAGATAATTGGATATTTATTAACCATTTCTTCATACCAATCTACCATTTCTGCAGAAGTACGGGTTACACCTTCACCTTTAAGCACGTACTTACCATCTTCATACATTTCAGAAGACGCTACGTCCATTGCTAATTTAACTTCTTCACCAGGCTTGTAACCTGCAGCTTCAATTGCTTCTACAATTGTTTGAAGCGCTTCTTCGTTAGAGCTTAAGTTTGGAGCGAATCCACCTTCATCTCCTACCGCTGTATTATATCCTTTAGATTTTAATACGTTTTTAAGAGAGTGGAAAATTTCTGCACCAGTGCGAAGTGCCTCTTTGAATGTAGGTGCTGCAACTGGCATAATCATGAATTCTTGAATATCCACATTGTTATCAGCATGCTCTCCACCGTTTACAATGTTCATCATTGGAGTTGGAAGAGTTTTACCGTTAAATCCACCTAAGTAGTTGTATAAAGGTACTTCTAGGAAGTTAGCTGCTGCATGTGCAACTGCCATAGATACTCCAAGAATAGCATTAGCACCTAATTTACCTTTGTTTTCTGTTCCATCAAGATCAATCATTAATGCATCAATAATGTTTTGGCGAGTTACGTCAAGACCGATTAATTCTGGTGCAATAATTTCATTTACGTTATGAACAGCTTTTTCTACACCTTTACCTAAATAGCGCCCTTTATCACCATCACGAAGTTCTACTGCTTCATATTCCCCAGTAGATGCTCCACTTGGAACCATCGCAGAACCGAATGCTCCTGATTCTGTATAAACCTCTACCTCAACTGTTGGATTACCTCGTGAATCTAATACTTCGCGTGCATATACGTCTGTAATGTATGGCATAATGTTATTCTCTCCTTTTACTTTTTAATTAGGGATGTGCCTGTCATTTCTTTTGGTTTTTCAATATCTAATAAATCAAGCAATGTCGGTGCTAGGTCTGCTAAAATACCGCCATCGCGTAACTCAATGCCTTCTTTTGTAACAATAACTGGAACTGGATTTGTAGTGTGTGCTGTCATTGGATTACCTTCCAATGTAACCACTTCATCCGAATTACCATGGTCTGCTGTAATGATTGCATGACCACCTAACTCGATTATTTTATCCACTATTTTTCCAAGACATTCATCTACCGTTTCTATCGCTTTAATTGTAGGCTCAAGCATACCAGAATGTCCAACCATATCTGGATTTGCAAAATTTAAAATAATGGCATTTACTTCACCATCGTCTAGCTCTTTTAATAGTGCATCCGTGACTTCATAGGCACTCATTTCCGGTTTTAGGTCGTATGTTGCTACTTTTGGAGAATCAATAAGGATACGTTTTTCACCAGGAAATTCTTGCTCACGTCCACCACTCATAAAGAAAGTAACATGTGGATATTTTTCTGTTTCCGCAATACGAAGCTGTTTCATATTGTTCTGTGCTAATACTTCACCAATTGTATTATCTAGGTTCGTTGGTTTATAAGCAACAAAACCGTCAATCGATTCACTAAATTGGGTTAGCATAACAAAATCTAAATCCTTCGGTACGCTTGGGCCTCGATCGAAATCACGGAAGTCTTCATTTGCAAACGTGCGTGAAATTTGAATTGCTCTATCTGGACGGAAATTGTAGAAGATAATTGAATCTTCATCTTCTACTTTACCAACTGGATTACCAGTTCCATCAGTTATAACAGATGGAAGAACAAATTCATCATAGATACCATTTGCATAAGAGTCTTCTACGACTTCAAGAGCACTCTTATAACTTGGCCCTTCTCCATAAACCATGGCATCATAGGCCTTTTTGACACGATCCCAACGTTTGTCGCGATCCATAGAATAATAGCGACCAGATATAGTAGCTATTTTTCCAACACCAAGCTCTTGCATTTTTTGCTCAGTTTGCTCAATATAGCCTTTTGCTGTTTGTGGACCGACGTCACGACCATCAAGGAAAGCATGTAAATAAACTTTTTCTAGTCCTTGATCACTTGCAAGCTTCAGCAGTGCAAATAAATGATCAATATGACTATGGACACCACCATCGGAGAGTAATCCGAAAATATGGAGCGCTTTGTTTTTCTCTTTAGCACGTTTAATTGATTTCAAAAAGGCTTGGTTTTCGAAAAAATCACCTTCACGAATCGATAAGTTAACACGTGTTAAGCTTTGATAAACGATGCGTCCGGCACCAATATTTAAATGGCCAACTTCTGAGTTACCCATTTGACCTTCTGGTAATCCAACCGCTTCACCGCTAGCCTTAAGTTGATTATGAGCAAAGGTCTTCCAATAACGGTCAAAATTAGGTTTATTTGCTTGTTCTACTGCGTTTCCTTTTACCTCATTACGAATGGCAAAGCCATCTAAGATAATCAACGCAGCTAATTTGTTTTGACTCATTTTGCGCCAGCCTCCACAAGCTGTAAGAATGATTCAGCTTCAAGACTTGCTCCACCAACTAATGCGCCATCAATATCAGATTGTGCCAATAGTTCATCAACATTAGAAGGTTTTACACTACCACCATATTGAATTACAACTGCTTCAGCTGTAGCTTCATCGGTTAATGACTTCACTACATTACGAATATGCGCACATACTTCATTTGCATCCTGACATGAAGCAGTTTTACCTGTACCAATGGCCCATACAGGTTCATAAGCAATAATAGTTTTCGCTACTTGATCATTGGATAACCCTTTAATTGCCTCAGTAACTTGTGTTTGAACTAAAGACATTGTTTCATTTGCTTCACGTTGTTCTAATGTTTCGCCGACACAAACAATTGGTGTCAAACCATGATTAAATGCTGCATGGGTCTTTTTATTAACCGATTCATCAGTTTCAGCAAAATATTCACGACGTTCTGAGTGTCCGATTACTACATGTGTTACACCTAAGTCTGTTAACATTACTGGACTAACCTCACCAGTGTATGCTCCATTATCTTCAAAATGCATATTTTGTGCACTCACTTTAAGATTAGTTCCTTTAGCTTTTTCTACTAAAGAAGCAAGATACGGGAAAGGTGCACAAACAATTGCTTCTACTTTATCATTAGCAGGAATTTTATTTACAACATCTTCTACAAATTGATTTGCTTCTGAAAGAGTTTTATTCATTTTCCAGTTCCCTGCAATTACGACTTTACGCATCGTATCACCTCTATTGATATTTTTACTTATCGCTTAAAGCTTCTACACCAGGTAGTACCTTTCCTTCCATAAACTCTAAGGAAGCTCCACCACCAGTAGAAACGTGGTCCATTTTATCAGCTAGATTGAATTTTTCTACAGCTGCTGCTGAATCTCCACCGCCAATTACTGTATAACCATCAGTTTCAGCTAACGCCTCTGCAACGGCTTTTGTACCATTAGCGAATGCATTTAATTCAAATACGCCCATAGGGCCATTCCAAATAACTAGTTTAGAACCTTTAACAATTTGAGAATACTTTTCTCTTGTTTTTGGACCAATATCAAGTGCTTCCCAATCAGATGGTATTTCGGAAATTGCAACTTCTTTCTTATTTGCATCCTCTGAGAAATCATCTGCAACGACTACATCTTCAGGTAACACAAAATTAACGCCTTTATCTTTAGCTTTTTGCATGAACTCTTTTGCTAAATCAATTTTGTCTTCCTCAAGAAGGGATTTACCTATTTCATGACCTTGGGCTTTAACAAAGGTGTATGCTAAGCCACCACCGATTATTAAATTGTCAACTTTATCTAATAGATTATCAATTACGCCAATTTTATCTTTTACTTTTGCTCCACCTATTATAGCAGTAAATGGACGATCAGGGTTTTCCAGTGCCTTACCTAATACAGATAGTTCTTTTTCCATCAGGAAACCAGCAGCAGATGGAATTTTTTCTGCAATACCTGCAGTTGATGCATGTGCACGATGTGCTGCTCCAAAAGCATCATTAACATAAACATCGGCCATATTAGCAAAAGCTTCTGCTAGTTGAGAATCATTTTTTTCTTCGCCAGCTTCAAAACGAACATTTTCAAGAAGAAGTAAGTCTCCTTCATTTAATCCGGAAATCGCTTCATCCACCTCATGTCCATAGACAGAATCGGTTTTCACAACTTCTTTTCCAATTAAATCACTTAAACGTTTTGCAACTGGATCTAATCGTAGTTCATCTACAACCTGGCCTTTAGGACGCCCAAGATGACTAGCTAAAATAACTTTTGCACCTTGTTCTGATAAATAGGTAATCGTTGGTAAAGCAGCTTTAATACGTGTATCATCTGTTACTTCTCCATTATTCATTGGAACGTTAAAATCAACACGACAGAAAACCTTCTTCCCTTTTAAATCAAGGTCTTTTACTGTTTGTTTCTTCATTTGGATTCCCTCCCAAAATAAAAAATATGTAAGCATTACTTCATAGGTTTCCCTAGTCTTTGACTATTACTCAGGGAGAAAGTTGCAAAAATCACATGAGAAAAGGAGGAGAATTATTCCTCCACCTTTTCTGTATGTTTTATAGTCCTTTTTGTCCCATGTAAGCAACTAAGTCAACAACACGAGTAGAGTAACCCATTTCGTTGTCATACCAAGAAAGAACTTTAACCATGTTACCTTCCATTACCATAGTAGATAGACCATCTAGGATAGAAGAATGAGTATTTCCAACAATATCACGAGATACTAGTGGAGCTTCACTATATTCAAAGATTCCTTTTAATTCGTTCTCTGCAGCTTCTTTGAATGCTTGGTTAACTTCTTCAGCAGTTACGTCCTTTTCAACTTCTGCTACTAAGTCTACCATTGAACCGTCTGGAACAGGTACACGAACAGCCATACCATTTAATTTACCTTTTAATTCAGGTAATACTAGTGCAACTGCTTTTGCAGCACCAGTAGTTGTAGGGATAATATTTTCAGCTGCTGCACGAGCACGACGATAGTCTTTATGTGGTAAATCAAGAATTTGTTGGTCGTTTGTATATGCATGAACAGTTGTCATTAGACCACGTTTAATTCCGAATTTATCGTTAAGCACTTTAGCAAATGGTGCTAAACAGTTTGTAGTACAAGAAGCGTTTGATACGATATGGTGCTCACTAGGATCATATTGGTCATGGTTAACACCCATAACGATTGTTAAATCTTCATTTTTAGCAGGAGCAGAGATAATAACTTTTTTCGCACCAGCATCAATATGTTTTTGAGAAGATTCACGATCAACGAAGCGACCTGTTGATTCGACTACCACTTCAACACCAAGTTCACCCCAAGGAAGATTTGCTGGGTCACGCTCAGCTAATACTTTAATTTCTTTTCCATCAACAACAATGTTAGAACCGTTTACAGATACTTCTTCCTCTAATACACCATGTACTGAGTCATATTTTAATAGATGTGCAAGCATATTTGCATCTGTTAAGTCATTTACTGCTACGATTTCAACATCGTCTCTTTTTAGAGCTTGACGAAATACATTACGTCCAATACGTCCAAAACCATTAATACCAACTTTTACTGCCATTTTATATTCCTCCTAAAATTTCTTCTAATATGATTTATTTAAAGGGAAGTATCCCTTAAAATCTGTTCTGCTGCTGCCTCATCTGTAATGAGCACATTACTTGTACCGTGCTTGAAATAGGATTCAATTGCTCTTGCTTTTGACTTTCCGCCAGCAACGGTAACTACATATTCCTTTGATTCTAAATCTTCAAGTTGCAATCCAACTGTGCGTACTTTATGGACAACATTACCCTGTTGATCAAAATAATAGCCAAATGCTTCACTAACTGCATTTTTTTCTACAAGTTTTTCTCTTAGTTCATCAGGAGTCTTCCTGCGGTCTGCCATCGTAAACGCATCACCAATGCCATGTAGGACAATATCTGCATTTTTTATAAGCTTTAAAACTTCTATAATAGAAGGCTCTTGGATGATGTTTTGATAGGACGTTTCACTAATTGGATCAGGGACATAGAGTAACCGGTAGTCTCCTTGTGCTTTTCGAGACATTTGTGCAACGATGGTGTTTGCTTGATTTTCCATCTTTTCCCCAATGCCACCTCTTGCTGGCACAAACAGGTAATTACTATCTTTTTCAAATGGGGTCATCACACTAGCAACCGAAGCCATCGTAGTACCACCTGTTACAGCAATGGTTGCGTTAGGCATGATGATTTTCTTTAGGTAATTAACACAAGCCTTGCCCATCTCTTGTTTAACCCATTCTGCATCATCACTATTACCTGGTACAACGACAACATTCTCTACTTGTAATGTTTCCTTAATTCTTTTTTCTAAAACACTTAAGCCCATTATCTCACCCATAAATTGACTTAATTGTTCTAGAACTTTTTTACCTTGTTCCGTAATAAGCATTCCCTTTGTCGTAACTTCTAATAACCCTTGTTCATAAAGTAAATCAATCTCACTTCGAACTTGTCTTTCAGTTAAATTGCTACTTTCTGCAAGCCCTCTTCTTCCAATTGGTTGATAGAGGTTAACACTTCTGAGCAGAGAGAATCTCGATTGCATTACGTCTAACAAGTCAGGTATAAGCTTTTTTTGTAAGTCGACTAACTCTTTCATGACATTACCCCTTTAGAATCGGGAACGAAAATGTCCCACACATTCTTATGGTGTCCCACATGTCCCAAAAAAATTCACATAGAAGATTCTATGTACATTATTATCATACCATAATGTGTAAAATATACAAACAATATGATTGTAAAATTTAGTTATTTCTTTTGTAAATTCTCACTTAAGGTGGTTTCAATTGAATTATAGTCCACCTGTTCACAATTCAGCTGAATCCCGCCTATTTCGATTACTGGTATGGATAAATGATAGTTTTCTAGCCACGCATCATTCGTGTAAATATCGCGCTTTTCAATTTCAAAATCAAAATCAAGTTGAAACATTTCCAGTAATGCTTCAGCGTTATCACAAAGAGAACAGTTTTCTTTTGTGTATAATAAAACTTTTTCCATAAGGCACCTTCTATATATCATTTTCGTCCTAAGTATACAAAACTCTCCTCCTAATCGCAATTATCAGTAGCTAGTGCACCAAAGTTTCCTTGTTTTTTAGTTTTTTACAACAAAGACTCATACAAGTCGAAACCTCATTAAACCTGAACATACAAACATGGCCATTCTGTTATCAACTTTGTTATAACAGATACCTTTAAAGTAAAAAAGCCCAGCCATTGTCACGGGCTGGGCTTTAGTCATTAGTCATTTACCTGTTTTTACCTAACTCTCAAACGATCCCCTGGTTGGATAACATCGCTTGTCAATCCATTTAAGCTTTTGATGGTATCAACCGTAGTGTTATACTGTTGTGCAATTCCCCATAATGTTTCACCAGATTGGACTACGTGATAAACTGCTCCACCATTAACAATCAGAACTTGTCCAGGATAAATAGTATCATCCGTAAGGCCGTTTAAATCCTTTAATTGTTGTACTGTCATATTATGGGCTTGTGCAATACTCCACAATGTGTCACCAGGCTGAACTGTGTACGTACCTGTTCCGCCATTATCTTTTTTTCTTAATCCAAAATGAGAGGCAATTGCATCTGCTAGCGCCTTCCCTGTGTTATTCATAACAGTATCGTTTCGCATTTTGACAATATCGATAGTAGAATCCATAAATCCGCCTTCAATTAGTATTGCTGGCATATTGGATTCACGAAGCATATGGAAGTTTTCTGATTTAATACCACGATCTCGTAACCCCATTGCCCCTACAATTGCTGGATGAATTTTACTAGCTAATGCATAGCCGGAAGATGAACCTGGATAATAGTATGTTTCCGTTCCAGTCCAAGTACCCCATTGACCTGTGTTTGCGTTATGATGATAAGATACCAGAATATCAGCACCTTCACTATTTGCCTTGTTAGTTCGTGCCGTTAAAGATACATCTGTGTTTCCAGTAGGATCATCTAAGCGAATTATTGTTGCATTTTCATATTCATTAAGATATCTGGTAGCTGCAACTACTACTTTGTTGTTAAAATACCACTCTCGTTCACCATCCGGAGTTCTTTTCCCCGGTGTATTCATACCATGTCCTGCATCTAATGCGATTTTAACCATAAACAATCTCCTCCTAATTTTTTATATTAAAAAAGTGACTTGTCCATTTGAACTAGCCACTTATTTAATCAGTTGATTTTTTTAGTTCTTTCATATTTACATGATTACTTAAGCACATGAATGTGAGTCATAAGACAATCCACTAACATGTTGATACTGGCTTATCCTTAACTTAAGGGTGAGAGAATGCTTGTACAAATCCCCTACTATTACCGATGTTGTTAAATCATAGATATGGCTGCTAGGATTATAGGATTAGCTGAGCACAGAATAAAGGAATACTTATTCCCATTAATCTTCAACCTATAATCACCTCCACAAGCGAAATATAATAAAAAGCCCTTACTTAGGTGGCAAACGTTCTTCTATATCATCTAGTTTTGTAATTACGATGTCATACTTAGTGCTAAATCCTTTTAATATTTCATTTTGATCATTGATTGTTTGATAGAGTTTTTTTTCTCTTTCATTTGCTTCTTTTCTACTCGTATAAAATAGCCATACAAAAAGAACTGCAAATGGCCCCTGTGTAAGAAAATATTGAATTAAAGTTTCATCCATAAGTACCCCCTTTTATTACTTAAAATCATTAGCTCCGTCCAAAAATAGAATAACTCTTTTGATTCCTCTAACACTCTTATACCATTCCAATCCCTCCCGTCTCACACCATACACGTTCAACACTATTCCTTTTCATAGTATTAAAACTCCAATACTTTGATAAATCCTAAATCAGATTATAAGGCTCGTGTATGATCTTTTTTTTATGAAATAAAGAGCTTAAATCTGAAAAGCTCCTTTCACTTATTAAGAACTTCATACGACATCTGCACGACAAATTTTATCCTTCGCACGCTCAATATGTTTTTGAACTGTACTTCTACCAATATTTAATTCATTAGATATTTCTGCGTATGATAGCGCATAGACCGTATGCAATAAGAAGCATTGCCTTTGTCGTGGTGTCATTTCTGCTAGAATATTGATAATAGTACTCTTCTCTACTTGGTTTAATTTCCGTTCTTCGGGTATAATTTCCAGTGATGGAAACATGTCCATATCCTCTATTGCCATACGTTGATATGCTGCCTTTTTATCGATTCCACGTATTTTATTTGGCTCTCGACCAGTAGACATCCATTCAATCGCTTCTTGAATTGTTTCAATCATGCTATTAATTTGCGTCTTATCTAGCTGATCCAGTAATGAGTCTCCTAAATTGTTTTTCATGTTGAATAACGCCTGCTTACTCTGTTCATATTCTAGAATTAATTTATCCGTCCAATTTTCCGTTGATTTTCGACTCATCTAAACTCCTCCACAACGTTTCATATTTGTAAATACATAAAAATAAGGACACCAAACAATAGACTAGCTATCATTCAGTATCCTCCAGCTTACTGGTAGAACTATTTAAGCATTTCTTCTATAATTTCTTTATTAATCCTAGCTTCAAAGAATAAACTTAATACCCATTCAATAGCCACTCTATTGAATATGAAGCCATAATAATTCAGTCAAAATTCTTCCCCTTCATCAAACTTGATGCGCTTCACCTTCCCCTGATGTGTAATAATCTTCGTCTCACCATGTTCAGGTAAATAAGTTATCCTAGCTTTCCCTTGACAATACACTACAACAAATGGTTTATCTCTTTCATTGATATCGATAATTAATGCACCCTTCTTAATAGGTAGATCTTCTAATCTCATTCCATCTCCTCCCGATTGATAGTTAACCTGCTCGAATAAGCAGCCACTTATTACTTTTACCAATCAACATAGCTTGGCCACCTCCTTTTAGAAATGAGTTGCTCGTCTTGTGTTGTAACTTGACACTAAGATAATCTATTTCGTGTTAAATGTCAACACAAAATTAGATTTTTATTTATTTTTGTGTTGTTTTACGATACAATAAACTGTAAGACTAGGAATCAGTGGTGATCAATATGGTAGCTAACAATAATATTGGGGACTTTTTGAGGAACTATCGTAAGGAAAATAACGGCATGTCCTTACGAGCACTTTCCGAAAAAACTGGTATCAGTTTCTCTCATTTAAGTAAAATTGAACGCGGAGAGCATAATCCATCTAAACCCACCTTAAGATTATTAGCAAAAAAGCTTGAACTAGAATTAGACGACCTCTTCATTATGGCTGGATTTGCACCTGAGAAAAAAGGTAGTGAATTCGATCTGTTTTTTTCTAGTCAGGATCCTGAAGAACATCGGAGAGTTAATATCATGGAAAAAATTACCAGGGAATTCCATGATGCCGATTTAATGTTTAACGACCTTGCCAACATGACATCAGAGCAATTAGAAGAGGTTTATGAATTTATAAAATTTAAATTAAGTAAGAACAGGGAGAGTTAGTTTGTTTTACGAAAGGTAATTCCAACTAACAAAGAACACCTTTATTTTCGAGTAATACCACATCTAAAGAGAGCTATCAGGGTTAAACCAGGATTGGACTTTTAAGGGGTGCATAAATCTGCACTCCTCATCTTATACCACAAAATAGAACGTATATTCGTATTTAGGAGGATGGAAATGTATACGCATTTAGAAGATTTTGTTTTCAATTTATACAATAATTTATCCATTAGTCATCCTGAGCAATTAGATCTAGAGGATATTGCCATTAAACTCGGGATAAACCTTTATTATAGCTCCTCTACCTACAGATATGGTAATAGTATCATCCTTCAATATGATACCAAACAAAAACAATGGCAATTATTCGGACATGAAATATGTCATTTTTTAAGACACTTCGGTAACCAACTAACGATGAAAAAATCCTTTATGGACCTTCAAGAATGGCAAGCGAATCATTTTGCCTATCACTTTTGCGTTCCAACCTTTATGCTAGAAAAACTACACACACCTACGGTTACGGATATTATAAGCATATTTAATGTTGAATTCGATTTTGCACTCAGGAGGCTGGAAATGTATCAGAGTAAAATGATATTGGAGGGAGAAAAAATATGTTTGAGTATGTAACGTTTAAGTAAGGTTTGAAATCTGGTTAGTTGCCCACTTTTCTGTATAAAAAAGCAAGGGTAGAAATCACTCTCTATCCCTTGCTACTATTAATTTTGTAAAATGCCCCCAGAGGAATAGACCCGCGGCAAATTTGATAGGAATAAATAATAATATCACAATCAGAAATCCATACTTCAGAAAATCAAATGTTAAAAATTCAACTTGTTTTAAGAAAATGTTTCTAGAATTGATTTTTATAACTGTTCCTTGTTATTTGCTGCTTCCACATCTCGTTTAACATTTGAGTGTGCTCTCGCATCATCATTGCAGCCCATTTAAAACTTCCTCGATAGTTCATTCATATTATGCCCCCAATTTCTTTCTGACTGGTCCTGCTGAAAGGATATTCTCCAATTTAAACGTTCTAATCTTTTTACGCCAATAGCAAAAAGCCACAATAGATTCATCACGCATGCTAATTACACGGACAAACCTTTGGGTCACTTGACTTTTAGAGTCCATATAAAAGATAATGATTTTCTCTTTATTTTCGATGGAACGTAAGAATAATCCTTTCATCACAGACCACCCCCACAGAACATTTGTTCCTATTATATCATAAAACAAGAACGTGTATACCCCATATTCAGAAAAAATTAAGCTTAATTGAGTTTTTGCTTGGAGATGATTTTTGCAGAGTTAAATGGAAATCTAGTGGCACACCTTTTTAGGTACTGGAGTGCTTCCGAAAGTAGTTCAAGAACGATTGGAGTATAGTTCAATACAAAAAAACGTAGACATGTATTCTTATGTTATTTCAGGAATACAATAAATTGCAGCTATTATATACAAAATTCTTTATCTACGGCTAATTGGATAAAAAAAGCAAGGGAAGAAATCACTCTCTATCCCTTGCTACTATTAATTTTGTAAGACGCGCCCAGAGGGATTCGAACCCCCGGCAAACCTGGTACCGGAAACCAGTGCTCTATCCAGCTGAGCTATGGGCGCACAATATAGGATGGTCAAATAGAAAATCTGACACATAGGCTATTATAACGTTTGCGAACACAATTAACAAGTAATTTTAGTTGGAAAAGGTTTATTTCGTTGTGGTAAAGGGCATCATGAAAAGTATGATTTTTCCCTAATACATAATTTGAAATAATAGTCGAACGTTTTTGTTTGACCTTAATTGACCATTGTTATATGATGAAATTATCCAAAGATTGGATATATCCATAGAAAAGATTAAGGAGGAATTCCAATGAATTTAATACCTACAGTTATTGAACAAACAAATCGTGGTGAACGCGCATATGATATTTATTCCCGTTTATTAAAAGACAGAATCATTATGTTAGGAAGTGCAATTGATGATAATGTTGCAAATTCAATCGTTGCACAATTACTTTTCCTAGAAGCAGAAGATCCTGGGAAAGATATCTCTTTATACATTAATTCACCAGGTGGATCCATTACAGCTGGTATGGCAATTTATGATACAATGCAATTTATTAAATCTGATGTATCTACAATTTGTACAGGTATGGCTGCATCAATGGGTGCTTTCTTGCTTGCAGCTGGTGCTAAGGGGAAACGTTTTGCTTTACCGAACAGTGAAGTAATGATTCACCAACCATTAGGTGGTACTCAAGGTCAAGCAACTGACATTGAGATCCATGCTAGACGTATCATTCAAATGAGAGAAAACTTAAACAAAATTCTTTCAGAACGTACAGGTCAACCAATTGAAGTAATTAATCGTGATACTGAACGTGATAACTTCATGACAGCTGCTGGTGCAGTAGAATATGGTTTAATTGATAAAGTGTTAGAACGTAAGCCTGAATAATGAGAAGAGAGGGTGGATCCGAATGGATTCACCCTCATTTTCATTCATAATGTTATCTACTTCACATAGTAAGTTAATTAAAAAACTACTTTTTGCTAACAAATGATACTAAGTGATTTAGTGCCACTTCCTCATCAGAACCGTCAGCAATTAATTTAATGGACTCCCCAGTCGTAATTGCCAGACTCATTAACCCCATAATGCTTTTTGCATTTACTCGTTTACCCTCTTTCTCTAGAAATAAATGCGCAGCATATCGATTTGCTTCTTGCACAAACTGTGCAGCAGGTCTTGCCTGCAGCCCCGACTCAAGCTCAACTGTAACAACTCTCTCCACCATATTCTTCTCATCCTCCCCTATGTTAAGCAAAAACCAAATTGATGCATAATTAAAAAAATATTCATGATACACTATTATATCATGAATATTTTAAATGACAATTAAGTTAAGACAAAATTTCACCTTGTTTAATTTTTTCTGCAAATTCATCTATTTTCTTTAATCGATGATTTATACCCGACTTAGAAATTTTACCACTACTTACTAGCTCGCCAAGTTCTTTTAACGATACATCCTCGTGCTGAACACGTAATATCGCAACCTCGCGTAGCTTGTCAGGTAACGCTTCTAGACCAACGGTATTTTCAATCAATTTAATATTTTCAATTTGACGGAAAGCAGCACCAATCGTTTTATTCAGATTAGCTGTCTCACAGTTTACTAATCTGTTAACAGAGTTACGCATATCTCGAACAATTCGTACATCCTCAAATTTAAAAAGGGCATTATTCGCTCCAATAATACTTAAGAACTCGGTAATTTTCTCCGCTTCTTTCATGTAAACGATAAACCCCTTTTTCCTTTCCAATACTCTTGCACGTAACCCAAAGGAATTTAACAGTTCACTTAATGCATCATTATGTTCTTCATTCGTATTAGAAATTTCCAGGTGGTAAGAAGAAGTTTCTGGGTTATTAATTGAACCGCCAGCAAGAAAGGCTCCACGTAAATACGCTTTCTTGCAGCACTCTTTTTCTAAGTATTGAGAGGAAATATTTCGTACGAATGTATAGGAATCTTTCATAATCCCTAATTCCGTTAGCATTTCATGGACGTCTTCCTTTAATCGGACAATATAGACATTATTTTTTTTAAGCTTCATTTTCTTCCGAACTAATAGCTCAACAGGAATTGGGGAAAAGCTAGCCTTAATTAACGTGTAAATACGTCTAGCTATGGCTGCATTTTCTGTTTGAACATCTAAAGTATAACGAAAGTTTGATAAGGAAACTGTACCATTCATCCGAATTAAAGCAGCTAGTTCTGCATAGGAACAACAATCTTCATTTTCATAAGAAGTTAGTTCTTTTTTAATTTCAGAAGCAAAGGACATTATTTACCCTCCTTTACCTTATTTTTTAATTAATGAAAATAAAAGGTTAGCAATTTTTTCTGTATCATGGCGAATTGTTCCCCTTGAGTAATCAATTATATCGCCCTCTATAATTTCTAGTCCCATATCCAATAATCTTTCAACATCATAAACAACTGGTTCTGCATTTTCCCCAGCATAAATATCACGAATTTCGGGAGCGATTTTTTCTCTATTCACTACAACTGCATCAATTACATTATTTCCTACATGATTGATAATTGCTTGTACATGATCACTTGCTGAAAAGCCTGTAGTTTCCCCAGCTTGAGTCATCACGTTACAAACATAAACAATTTTAGCTTTCGCTTTTTGTAGAACTTCACCAATTTGAGGAATGATTAAGTTTGGCATAATACTAGTAAACAAGCTACCAGGTGAGATGACAATTAAATCTGCTGTTTCAATTGCTTTTATCGCATTTGGTAGTGGCGAAACATCTTCAGGATTCAAAAATACACGCTTTATTTCTTTACCTGATAATGGTATATTAGATTCCCCTTCCACAATTGATCCATCCTTCATCTCTGCACACAATGAAATATTCTCATTAGAAATAGGATAAATCTTCCCCTTTACGTTTAAAACCCTTGAAATCTCCTTAATTCCAGTATAAAAGTCTCCTGTGATAGAAGTCATTGCAGCTAATAGTAGGTTTCCCATGGAATGACCTGATAGATCATTTCCATCTGCAAATCGATGTTGAAATAGCTGTACTAACATCGGTTCAACTTCAGACATTGCTGCGATAACATTCCGAATATCGCCGGGTGCCGGAATAGCCAAGTCATTTCTAATTCTTCCAGTGCTACCACCATCGTCTGCAACTGTCACTAACGCTTTAAGTTTTATTGGGAGATTTTTAAGACCACGCAAAAGAACTGGCATCCCAGTTCCTCCGCCAATAACCACAATTCGTGGTAGATTCTGTTCTGTCATGATTTAATGGCCCTTTCTTTTTTCGATATCTCGATGGGTAACATGCGTAATATAATTACCTGCTAATTTTTTAGCAAAATACTCTGCCAAAGCAACAGAGCGATGTTGTCCACCTGTACAACCAATTCCAATTACAAGCTGTGACTTCCCTTCTTTTTTATATTGAGGAAGCATGAATTGCAATAAATCCAACACTTTTTCCTGGAATTTCTGTGTTTCTGACCACTTGAAAACATAGGAGGAGACATCCGGATTAAGACCTGTTAAAGGCTGTAAATTGGCAACATAATGTGGATTAGGAAGAAAACGCACATCAAACACTAGATCAGCATCAATTGGAATTCCATATTTAAAGCCGAAGGATACCATATTTACCGAGAAAATCTCCTGTTTCTCCTCGGAATAAAATTTAAGGATTTTTTCACGTAATTGACGTGGTTTCAAATTAGTTGTATCGATAACTTTATGTGCACGTCCTCGCATTTCATCGAGTATTTGACGTTCTTGTTTAATCCCTTTAAGTGGTAAATCTCCAATAGCCAAAGGATGGGAGCGTCTTGTTTCTTTATATCTTGTAACAAGCTTTTCATCGTTTGCATCAAGGAATAAGATGTGCTCATCTAACCACTCTTCTTCACTTAAAATATCAAGTGCTTCAAATAACGAATCAAAAAATTCTCTCCCACGAAGATCCATAACAAGTGCAACTTTATGAATATTATTTGTAGAATCTCGCATTAATTCTAAAAACTTCGGCAATAATGCAGGTGGTAAATTATCTACACAGTAGTAGCCTAAGTCTTCAAAACTTTGAATAGCGACGGTTTTACCGGCACCTGACATTCCAGTTATGATGACCATTTTTGTTTCTTGCTCAACATTTGTCATTTCCTTCACCCCATACCGTTCGCTTAAAGTATATAAAGCTACATCTCGAATGTAGCAAAAGTTTACACTACTATATCTATTATACATGTAATTAATTTAATGCTACAAGAAAATGATTATTTTTCCTGTTTTGATGATAAAGTGTAAATATTGAATAGTTGATTATATTATAGATGAAAAATTTTTTTGTACTAAGCGGCCCGAATACACGGAGACTCCTGCAGGGGGACAGGCCGAGGTGAGATCCCACAGGAGCTTTAGTTCCGAAGAAGCTCACCAGCTCGGTCCGCAGTTCTCGTAAGAAAAATAAAAAAAATACGCAGATGATATACATCTGCGCCAATAACTAATCTATCTATTAAAAAGGGGGTCAATTAGTTAATTATATTGTACCCCATAAATGTTTCGTGCGTGTTACAACAACGTTAAGATGTTTTTACTTTCAAAATTTACCTTAATTTTTCGCTTTTATTTTTTCTTCTAATTCCTCTATATATGCTTGAGCTGCTTGTGCAGCAATCGATCCATCACCGGTTGCCGTTACGATTTGTCTCAGCTTCTTGTCGCGAATGTCACCAGCTGCATAGATTCCAGGAATAGCAGTTTCCATGTTATCGTTAGTGACTACATATCCTTCATCATTTGTAATACCTAACGACTTAAATGGTTCACTTAATGGTACCATTCCAATATAAACAAATACACCATCAGCAGGCTTTTCATAAGTTTCACCGGTTACCAAGTCTTTTAGTGTAACACTGGAAACTTTACCTTCCGGACCATTGATTTTTTCTGCTGTTGTATTCCAAATGAAATCAACTTTTTCATTATCAAAAGCACGTTGTTGAAGGATTTTTTGTGCACGTAGCTCTTCACGGCGGTGTACAATAGTTACTTTACTAGCAAATTTAGTTAAGTAAACTCCCTCTTCAACAGCGGAGTCTCCTCCACCAATGACAATCAGTTCTCTTTCCTTAAAGAAAGCACCGTCACATACTGCACAATACGAAACACCGCGACCGCCTAATTCTTCTTCACCAGGAATGCCGAGTTTTTTATATTGGGCACCTGTAGCAATAATAAGTGCTTTCGTTTTAAAAACTTTTGAACCAGCATTGATTACTTTATAATCTCCTTCGTCCTCAACACTTTTTATATCACCATATGCATACTCAGCACCAAACTTCTTTGCATGCTCAAACATTTTATTAGATAAATCCGGTCCAAGAATATGATCATAGCCCGGATAATTCTCTACGTCTTCTGTATTTGCCATTTGTCCACCTGGAATACCACGTTCAATCATTAACGTATCCAAGTTAGCTCTAGATGCGTAAAGTGCTGCAGTCATACCTGCTGGACCTGCACCGGCAATAATTAAATCGTATATTTTTTCTTCGGACATGTTTAACGCCCCTTTCTAAAACAATTAGTACTCTATCTAAAGGGTATAAAATTTATCATTCCCCGTCTATTGAAATGCTCAAGAATTCCAAGGACCTTCTTCAGCTGATAATTTAGGATGTCTACGACAACCTTCTTCCCATAAGCTTAATGCCTTTGAAGGTTCACCTAAACGATAAGCTGTCATACTATACCAACGATAGTACGAAATATGACTTTTCACGATTCCTTTATCAAGCATACGAAAACGATTGTATGCTTCTTCAGATAATCCTGTTCGAGCTAACGTCACAGCAATACGTAATTTTTGTTGTTCATGCATCGGGTATATATTTAGTAATGCACCTATATGCTTTTCATATTCTCTTTCATTGCCTGTCTCATAATAAAAAACAGCTAGATTCGTATGACTGTATAAATTATTTGTATCTTCCTTAAATAATTCAAGCTCTTTTTCAATAGCTTCCTCTTTTCTACCTGAAAAGAAGAGTGCAAATGTATATTCATGATGAGCTATTTTATGCTCGGGAAAAAGTAAAATCATTTCCTCTAATAAAGCTAAAGCTTTATCCCATTCACTATTTTCTAAATGATGAAATACCGTCTCTTGATATACTAAGAGTTCATCCTCTTCATCAAGCTCCCAATCATCATCCTCCATGTCATCATCTATTTCAATTAACTGCAATAATGATTTAGCATCGTCACTAAAATCACCATCAGGTTCCTTATCTAAATATGACACAGCAAATTTCTTCGCATCATTTAAAAGTCCCAAGTGGGCATAATTATTTGCAAGTAAATAATAACAATCTACATATTGGTCACCTGTAGCTTGTAATACATTCGTTAAAATTTGATTTGCCTTATGAAAAGAACCGGTTTCTGTATAGATGATTGACATTTGACATTGGTATAATGGATTATCTGGGGCGGTTTCTACCGCTTTTGTTAACCATTTTAATGCAACATCAAACTTTCTTTTACGAAACGCTTCTACACCTTTTGCAAAATAGAAATCACCTGTAGGGATAAAAGGGATAACATTATTAGTTTGTGCTTGTTTTTCCTTTTTTTCTACTGGTTGCATGCATATCCCCCTATTTTTTCACATATCGCTAGAAGTATACCATACTTATAGGTGAAATTATATACTAAGTTTGGGATGTTACATAATAGCTAAGTAGTCATTAGAAAAAGCCTCCCCTAAAAATTTCATAGTGGGGAGACCTTTTTATTAACTAGTCGGTTCTACAGCCTCTTTCAGTAAAGTATCCAACTCTTTCGCAAAGTCGACGTTTCGTTCTGCGTTCCAATTTAATTTTTTTCTCATGTATTTAATCACACCTGCTTTATGTTCTCTAACCCAATTAATATTAAAAAATAAAGCACCCGTTCTTCTAATAAAGAAGTCGGTCGGTTTATAAACAAGTTCATTTTCTATGCTATAACAAAGCTGTGCAAAAACAACTGGGTCAATTCCTTCTTCCCTAGCTTCTAACTTATTCGTTTCAAACAACTCAAATACCTTTTCAACATTAGCCCCATATCTTTTGACTAATTGCCTGGCCACATTATATTCAATACCTAACAGCACTCCTTGATCTACTTTTTCCTTCAAAAACTTTTCAAATCCTTTTGAACCATTCACCTCCCCACCAGATATAGGAAGATGTTTCGTTACCGATTCCGTATACACATCTTTTAACTGCTTAACGACGGTATTAACCGCTTGTTCAGCCATTTTCCGATAACCTGTCAGCTTCCCACCTGCCATAGAAATCAATCCGGAGTTAGATATAAAAATTTCGTCCTTTCTCGAGATTTCACCTGGCTTTTTACCATCTTCAGCAATTAAAGGTCTTAATCCAGCCCAGCTTGATTCCAAATCTTCTGCCTTAATTTTAAGAGTAGGAAACATATAATTAATAGCATCTATAACATAATCTCGGTCTTCTCGGTTCATCGTTGGATGGGAAATGTCACCTTCATAAGTCGTATCAGTTGTACCTACATAGGTCTTTCCATCCCGAGGTATGGCAAAAATCATTCTGCCATCAGGTGTATCAAAGTAAATAGCCTGTTGTAAGGGAAATCTTTCTTGAGAAAATACTAGGTGAACACCTTTTGTTAATTGAAGATGTTTTCCTTGTTTGGAACCATCTAACTTACGCAACTTATCTACCCAAGGTCCACATGCATTTACGATTTTTTTCGCATAGATTTTATGGGTTTCCCCATTTGATTGGTCCTCTACTTCCACCCCAATTATCTTTCCAGTGTCATTGTAGATAAAGGAAGTCACTTTTGTATAATTAATCGCATAGGCTCCTTCTTCGACTGCTTTTTTTATGACTTCTATTGTTAAGCGTGCGTCATCAGTCTTATATTCCACATAAAAACCGGCACCTTTTAATCCATCCTTCTTTATCAATGGTTCCATCCGTAACGCATCTTTTGCAGATAACATTTTTCTCCGTTCCGATCGCTTAACTCCAGCTAAATAATCATAAAATCTAAGTCCAATATTCGTTGTTAACGGGCCAAATGTTCCCCCTTTGTGGAAAGGCAGAAGCATCCATTCTGGTGTTGTAACGTGAGGTCCATTTTCATATACAATAGCCCTCTCTTTGCCAACCTCTGCGACCATCTTAAATTCAAATTGCTTTAAATAACGAAGACCACCATGTACGAGTTTAGTTGAGCGACTTGACGTACCAGCCGCAAAATCCTGCATTTCTACAACAGCTGTTTTAAGTCCTCGAGTAACCGCGTCTAATGCAATTCCAGAACCTGTTATTCCTCCACCAATAATGAGTAAATCAAGATCTTCTTTTTTCATCGCTTCCAATATTTTTCTTCGATCGAAACTTGAAAAACTCCCCATTACCGTTCCCCCTTAAAATATTTATTAATACTAATCTATTAGTTAGTCCTTTCTTTTTAGAATGCATGTGGGAAAAATGCATTAAAAAAACCACAACCAACTAATGTAATTCTAATCATTAGTTGAATTGCGGTTCATTCTATCCTGGAGGAATTCTTTCGCACGATTCTCCATTTCTTCTTTTGTATAAATCATTTTCATTGGATTACCACCGACAAAAGCACCTGCTGGCACATCCTTATGGACTAGTGTTCCTGCAGAAACTATTGCACCATCGCCAATTGTAATACCGGGAAGAATTGTGCTATTAGCACCAATCATTACTTCATTACCAATGATGACTTCTCCTAATCGATACTCTTTAATTAAATATTCATGAGCTAATATCGTCGTGTTATAACCGATTACCGAATTGTCCCCGACGGTGATTTTTTCTGGGAACATGATATCTGGCATCACCATTAGCGCAAAAGCTGTTTTCTTGCCAACCTTCATACGCAAAAATACGCGATATAACCAATTTTTCATACTTAAAAAAGGAGTATATCTGGCAATTTGAATGACAACAAAGTTTTTAACTACCTTCCAAAAGGAGACAGTTTTATAAATTTGCCAAAGTGAATTATTTTCTTGGACAGGATGGCGTTCTGTGTTTCGCATACTTACACCTCAATGATTTCAATTAAATCCTTCATGTCCTGTAGCATATAAGTAGGATTATATTTTCTTAGCGCTTCCTCACCCTTAAGTGACCAGGAAACTCCAGCAGTTTTCACACCCGCGTTTTGACCTGACTCTATATCATGAGAATTATCTCCAATCATTAATGTTGTTTCTGGATCTGCATTTAAATATTTCATTGCAGTTAACACGGGTTCGGGGTGTGGCTTTGCGTTAGTAATATCATCTAAACCAATAATCGTATCAAAATAATCATAGATTCCTGTTAGCTTCATTCCTCTTATTGCTGTCTTACGCATTTTCGTTGTAACGATACCTAATTTTAATCCACTTTCTTTCAATAGTTCTAATGTATCTTTCACATTTGGAAAGGCTTTAACATAACTATCATGATGAGCAAGATTATGTTTTCGATATGTGGAAATCATAGCTTCCGCTTTATCTAGGTCAATTTTTTCAAACGTTGCTTGAAGTGGTGGACCATTAAAGGCTAGAATCTCCTCATGTGTATATTCCAAACCAAATTGTTTAAAAGTATGTCTAAAGGATTCATTAATTAATTCATTCGTATCAATTAAAGTTCCGTCCAAATCAAATAGTATGGTATGAATGTTCATTGGTGATTTCCTTTCTCTTACGCTCGTCTGCTCGTTTCCAAATGAAGGCTATAGTGATGGTTAAAACTGTTGCAGTTACTAACCTGATTAATAATAAGGGCCAAACCGGAATGCCTAATGGAATAAATATTAGTGTATCTTCCACTACTGCGTGACAGGAAACGAGAAAAATTAAAGCTAGCGTCATATCTTTCTTTGAAACACCGTCTTCCTTCACAGCTTGAATCATCAGACCTGCTCCATATGCAAGCCCAATAGTCAGTCCTGCCACTAATGTCATCGAAGTATTTTTTTCCATACCCAATACTTTTGTTATCGGAGCAAAGACATTGGATAGCTTTGTCAACCATCCTTTTTCCCTTAAAAATTGCATGATGACCATAAGCGGGATTACGATTATAGCTAACTGCGCAACGGCAAGTAATGCTGTAGTTATTCCGTGTATGCTAATCTCTAGCCAACCTGATAAATCGGTCGAATTATTAGAGATTAGTCCGTATTGCGCTTGCTCACTACCACCTTGCCAAACTAAGTTAATAATCGTTGCAGCAGTTAAGGCAAGCCCAATACGAACACTAATAATAATCCACCACTTAATTCCTACCTTTGAAGCCACTGCCGACTCGATAAATAAATTATGTGAGAATGAAAGCATGATCGCCATGATAAAAACTTCTTTCACCGTAAAATCAAAGGAAATAATAGCACCAATACTAGCGTATAAATTTAATGCATTACCTAGTACGAGAGGTACAGCGGCTTCCCCTGATAAACCTAGGAGTCCCATTAATGGACTAATTTTATCAATGATCCAGGGTAATACAGGAGTAAATTGTAAAACCGTAATGATCAAAGTAATTGGAAAAATGACCTTTCCTAACGTCCAGGTTGTTTGAAGTCCTTGCTTAAAACCTCGCATAATAATACCAGACATCTATCGTTTCCCTCTTTCTAAGGCTGCTATTTTTTCTTCTTAGACTTTTTATTTTTATCTGGCTTTTTCTTCCCTTCTACATCGTCATATCGCATTTTAACTGTTTTATAGCGATATATAATTAGACCAATAGCACCCACGATAATTAATATAGAGATAAATTGCGCAGTACGAAGATTATCTACAATGTATAAGCTATCTGTACGCATCCCTTCAATGAAGAAACGACCTACCGAATATGCTGCTAAGTAAATTAAGAATACTGTACCACGAACTAGATTTTTCCGACGTAACCATAATAGTAATATAAGTACTAAAATATTCCATAAAGATTCGTATAAGAACGTCGGATAATAGTGTGTTCCCTCTATACACATCTGATTCATAATAAAATCAGGTAGAAGGGTATAGTGCATATCGAGCACACCAGAATCTGTAATTGGTCCACCATGGGCCTCTTGATTCATAAAGTTACCCCAACGACCAATTGCTTGACCTAAAATTAAACTAGGTGCCGCAATATCTGCCAATTGCCAGAAAGGTACTTTTTTCACACGAGCAAACACTACAGCTGTTAATACCGCACCAATTAATGCGCCGTGTATTGCAATTCCACCTTCCCAAACCGCAAATACCTTCCACCATGGGCCACCGGCATAACGTTCCCACTCAAATGTCACATAGTAAATTCTTGCGAAAAGTATTGAAATTGGAATTGCAAAAACTACTAAATCTACGAACAAATCTTTTTTCAGTCCCAATCGATCCGATTCCCTCATTGCAATATAAAGACCAAGAAATGCTCCTGTAGCAATGATTACTCCATACCAATAGATTGGTAAAGAACCAATTTGTAGGAATACCCGATCAAGAGTTGGTGCATCACAACTCATATTCTCACTCCTGTTCCTTCTCTTGTACAATCATTTTTGATAATCGTTCCGAAAACTCTTCTGCCGCATTGACACCCATACGCTTTAAACGGAAGTTCATCGCTGCCACCTCAATAATAACTGCTAAGTTACGCCCTGGGCGAACCGGAATCGTTGCTTTCGGAAGCTCCACATCCATAATTTTCATTTTTTCTTCATCTAATCCTAATCGATCGTACTGCTTCTTCGGATCCCAAATTTCCAAGTTAATAATTAAAGATATCTTCTTATTACTACGTACGGCACCAGCACCAAATAATGTCATGACATTAATAATCCCAAGACCACGGATTTCTAGTAAATGCTCAATTAATGGTGGAGAATTTCCGATTAATGTATCATAATCCTCTTGGCGAATTTCAACACTATCATCAGCGACTAGTCGATGACCACGTTTTACTAGTTCTAGTGCCGTTTCACTTTTACCGACACCACTCTGGCCAGTGATTAATACCCCAACACCATAAATATCTACTAGCACCCCGTGAATTGCTGTAAACGGTGCAAACTTCGCCTCTAGGAAATTTGTCAGTCTACTTATAACCCTTGTTGTTTTCCTCGGAGAATGGAGAATTGGTACCCCAGAATTATTGGAAGCATCAATCATCACCTGAGGAATTGTCATGCCTCTCGTTACAACAATACCCGGTGTAATATCAGTACAGATTTTTTCCATTCTATCTTGCTGCTCTTCCAGGCTTAAATCCAGAAAATAAGTCATTTCTGTTTTACCAATTAACTGCAATCTTTCTTTTGGGTAATACTTAAAATATCCCGTCATTTCAATACCAGGACGAGAAATATCACTTGTTGTAATTTCTCTATGTATGCCTTCCTCACCAGCTACTAACTCTAAATTGAAGTTTTCCAGCAATTCTTTAGTACGTACGATTGTTGTCATTTACCTTTCCTCCATTAGCAGTCCTAACTGCTTCCCATTGTAGCATATTTTTATAAAAGGAAGGAAAAAAGATGTACTAGTGTTCAGGTTGTTAAAAGAAAAAAAGCATAGGGTGTACCTCCTATGCTTAGCGTATACATTATGAAGTTAATGTATCTTTAACTAGTCTATTAAGTAGTAAGTTTAGAATAGATAGAATAACAGCTGCCAGAAGTGCTGTACCAAATCCCTCTATCACAAAAGAATCCCCAATCACTCCTTGCGTAATCATTAATGTTACCGCATTAATGACAAACAAGAATAGCCCTAATGTTAATATGGTAAAAGGTAAAGTTAAAATCACTAGAATTGGTTTAACAATTACATTAAGCACCGCTAATATGAATGCGGCTAAAAGCGCTGTACCAAATCCCTCCAAATGAAAGGAATCAAAAAGCTGCGCCACTACAATTAACGCAATAGCATTTAAAACTAGAGACAATATCCCTCGCAAAAACATTATACCCACCACCCTTCATATCCTTACATGATAATCTATTCTACATAAAAACAGATTCTCCTTCTTATGGTTGTCTCTTTTTAATAGTTGAGTGGGGGTATCTACTTTGTGTTTGGGCGCATGCTATTTGGGGTCGGGTCCATCCGTTAGACTTTTGGACTCATGTTATTCAGGGGCGGGCGCTTCTTTTTGACCTTTGGGCTCATCCGATTCGAGGTGGGCACATCCAATAGACTTTTGGGCTCATGTTATTCAGGGGCGGGCGCTTCTTTTTGTCTTTTGGGCTCATGAGACTACGGGTCGGGTGCATCTTTTGGACTTTTGGGCTCATCCGATTCGAGGTGAACACATCCAATAGACTTTTAGGCGCATGTTATTCAGGGGCGGGCGCTTCTTTTTGTCTTTTGGGCTCATGAGACTACGGGGTGGGCGCTTCTTTTGGACTTTTGGACTCATCCAATTCGAGGTGGGCACATCCAACAGACTTTTGGGCTCATGTAATTCAGGGGCGGGTGCATCTATTTGGCTTTTGGACTCATCCGATTCGAGGTGGGCACATCCTCTTCGTGTTTGGGTTCATGTGACTGGGGGTTGGGTGCATCTACTTCAGGCTTGGACTCATGTGAACCCGATAGCTCGTGAATATAGGTTGATGTAACTTCAGAATGGTGGAAGCAGTCCCACTGTACCAATCCACTTCAACATCCCCGCAGCAACGCTAAACCCAAAAAATCCCCTGCACTACATAGCGCAGGGGATTCAATTTAAAATTTCCAAATATAAAATGACTCAAAACCTAATCGTTCTTTTGCTTGTTCTTTCAAATCATCGCTCAAGTCCTCACTTTGATTCCAGCTACGGATAACACCACTAGCTTGAGATTGATGGCAAAGGATTGCTTCCATTTTTTTATCAAAATTATCTCGAACGTCCTTAATAACATCTGGTTTACCTAAGTCCTCAATGTGGGTACGTGTAATCGCCTGTGCCCATACGATAGGACGTTTTTCTGGATTCATTAAGCGAACTGCTTCAATAGCTGCAGCACCAAGTGCATTATGATCTGGATGTACAGCATGGTCTGGATAGTGGGTAATGACAAGGGTTGGTTCTATTTCGTCTAAAATACTTTTTAAATGAAGAGCTACTTCATTACGATCTTCATATTCTAACGTCTTGTCCCGATATCCTAAAAGACGTAACTCCATATCTAACACTCTACTAGCTTCGGTAATTTCTTTTTTTCTGATTTCTGGTAGTGTTTCACGGTTAGCGAAAGTTGGGTTACCCATATTTCTTCCCATTTCACCTAATGTTCCGCAAAGATATGTTACCGGAACACCTTGCTCACGAAATTCTGCAATCGTCCCAGCCGCTCCGAATGATTCATCATCTGGATGTGGATAGATGACAACAACATGTTTATGTTTTTCCATTTTGTTCACCCTTCTTTCTCGTACCAATTAGTAATTAAACGGTGTTTCACTAATTTGTAAAGCAACCATTAAACGCCCTTCACGATCGTGTCCAGCCATTAACAGTTTCTCACCTTCGTGAATTGTCCAATCCGTTAATCCTTCCGCGTAAATCCACCCGATATCCATTTTTAAACCTGCACGATAGGTCTTACCATCTCCAACTATTTTAGCTTGATTAAAACGTACTTTTGCATTGCGTATATAAGCTCCTACATTATATGCTTTCTCATTAACATGACTTGCGTATGCGCCATTTGTCGTTTCTAAATGAACATAAACATCTTTTCCAACGAAGCTTTCAAGCTTATCTTGGACTTTATCAAGCTCAATCGGTTTCATAGTCTTCCTCCTAGTACATTTCTACTTTTTACATTACCGAAATGAACATAGTACGTCAAAAATAACGCTTAGATAAGGAAAAGGATGTCTCAGACAGATTCTGAGACATCCATAATTATTTCGTACTAACCTTCTCTTTCGATTTTAATTCATCTTCTTGTCTTTTTCTATCTCGTTCAAGTACTGGTTTTAAATATCGACCAGTATAAGAAGCTTGATGTTCAGCAATTTGCTCTGGAGTTCCTGTTGCTATGATTTGACCGCCACCAGCACCACCTTCAGGACCTAGATCAATTAGATAGTCAGCCGTCTTTATAACATCGAGATTATGTTCAATGATGAGTACCGTATCACCATTATCAACTAATCTTTGTAAGACCTTTAATAACCTGCTAATATCATCCACATGAAGACCAGTAGTTGGCTCGTCTAGAATGTACATTGTTTTACCATTAGTCCGGCGATGGAGTTCACTCGCAAGCTTCACGCGTTGCGCTTCCCCACCAGATAATGTTGTGGCTGGTTGACCAAGTCTAACATAACCTAATCCAACATCCACAATCGTTTGGATCTTACGCTTGATTTTAGGGATATTGGCAAAGAACTCTAATGCTTCCTCTATGGTCATATTCAACACTTCAGCAATACTTTTCCCTTTATATTTTACTTCTAATGTTTCCCTGTTGTAACGCTGCCCATGACATACTTCACACGGGACATAGACATCAGGTAAGAAGTGCATTTCAATTTTAATTATCCCGTCACCTTTACAAGCCTCGCAACGGCCACCCTTGACATTAAAGCTAAAACGTCCCTTTTTATATCCACGGATCTTCGCTTCATTAGTAGATGCATATACGTCACGAATATCATCGAATACACCTGTATACGTTGCAGGGTTTGATCTTGGTGTACGTCCTATTGGCGATTGATCGATGTTGATGACTTTTTCTAAGTGCTCTAATCCTTTAATTTCCTTATGCACACCGGGAATTTGTTTACTACGGTTAAGTTCTCTTGATAGTGATTTAAAGATGATTTCATTAACGAGAGAGCTTTTACCTGATCCAGACACTCCTGTTACAACGTTAAACAGTCCAACTGGAACTTTTACTGATACATTTTTCAAGTTATTTTCCTTTGCTCCGACTACTTCAATAAAACGTTTATCTGGTTTTCTTCTCTCAACAGGTAATGGTATATATTTTTTGCCAGAAAGGTACTGACCAGTTAGTGATTTTTTACTTTTCATCACTTCTTCCGGTGTACCACTAGCCACGATTTGTCCCCCATGTTCTCCTGCACCTGGACCAATATCAATTAGCCAATCTGCTGCTAACATCGTATCTTCATCATGTTCCACGACAATTAGTGAGTTATCTAAATCGCGCATTCCTTTTAATGCTTCAATTAACTTATCATTGTCACGTTGATGAAGACCGATAGACGGCTCATCTAGCACATAAAGAACACCTGTTAAGGCAGAACCGATTTGGGTAGCTAGACGAATTCGTTGTGCCTCTCCACCTGAAAGCGTCCCAGCAGTACGGGATAAAGTAAGATAATCTAGTCCTACATTATTTAAGAAATCTAAACGATTATTAATTTCTTTTATTAGTAACTTAGCAATTTGCTTTTCTTTTTCACTAAGATTTAATTCTTGGAAAAAGTTCATAGCATCTGTAATGGAAAAATCTGTTACGTTGCTAATATGAAGACCGTCAATTTTAACCGCCAACGCTTCTTCTTTTAAACGATGCCCCTTACATGTCGGACAATGTTTTTGAGCCATATATTTTTCCAGACTTTCACGAACGTAATCCGAGGATGATTCTTTATACCGGCGGGCAATATTATTTACAACCCCCTCAAATTGAATCATTCCATTGCGTGTATGTCCAAAGTCACTTTTAAAGTAGAAATGAATTTTTTCATTACCACTCCCATATAAAATTTTGTCCATTTGTTCTTTCGGGATATCTTTTACAGGTATATCCATATCAATGTCAAAATGTTCACATACACTTTTTAGAAGCTGTGGGTAATATTGAGAGCTTACCGGCTCCCATGCAGTAATTGCATTGTCATTTAACGTTTTATCCCAATCCGGAATAACTAAGTCCACATCAACTTCTAAATTGGTTCCAAGTCCATCACAGGTTGGACATGCACCAAATGGGCTGTTAAAAGAGAATAATCTAGGCTCTAGTTCGCCAATGGAAAATCCACATATAGGACAAGCATGATTCTCACTAAATATAAGCTCCTCTTCATCCATTACATCTACTACAACTTTTCCTTCACCGAGCTTTAGCGCTGTCTCTAATGAATCACTAAGTCTTGCTTCAATACCGTGTTTCACAACCAATCTGTCGACTACTACTTCAATTGTATGTTTTTTATTTTTTTCTAGTTTAATATCTTCTGTAACCTCTCGCATTTCTTTATCAACACGAATACGAACAAAGCCTTCTTTTTTCAGGTTTTCTAATACTTTTACATGTTCTCCTTTTCTACCAGATACAACTGGTGCTAGAAGCTGCATTTTCGTTCTTTCTGGGTATTCCATAATACGGTCAACCATTTGCTGAACCGTTTGTGAGGAAATTTCAATCCCATGGTTAGGACATACTGGATGCCCAATTCTAGCGTATAAAAGTCGTAAGTAATCATATATTTCGGTTACCGTTCCAACTGTTGAACGTGGATTTCTACTTGTTGTTTTTTGATCAATCGCAATTGCTGGAGATAACCCATCAATAGTATCAACATCCGCCTTATCCATTTGACCTAAAAACTGACGAGCGTATGCAGATAACGACTCTACATAACGTCTTTGCCCTTCAGCGTAAATCGTATCAAAGGCTAGCGACGATTTCCCGGAACCAGATAGACCTGTTACAACTACTAGTTTGTTTTTGGGTATCGATATATCAATATTTTTTAAATTGTGTGCCCGTGCACCTTTAATATCAATCATTTTACTTGGCATTTATTGGTCATCCTTCCGCTTTAAGTTCAAATAATATATCTCTAAGTTCCGCAGCCTTTTCAAAGTCAAGCGCTTTGGCAGCTTCTCGCATTTCTTTTTCCATACTTTCGATAACCTTTTCTCTTTCTTTCTTCGTAAGCTTTGCTAGACTCTTTGATTTTTCCTCATATTCTGCACCATCTTCAGAAGCAACGGTTGCTCGTATAATATCTCGAACGTCCTTCTTAATCGTTGTCGGCGTAATATTATGTTTTTCATTGTATTCCATTTGAATTTTACGTCGGCGTTCCGTCTCTTCAATCGCCTTTTGCATGGAATCCGTTATCTTATCCGCGTACATAATAACTTGGCCGTTCGCGTTACGTGCGGCACGTCCCATCGTCTGAATAAGGGACCGTTCTGAGCGTAAGAAACCTTCTTTGTCAGCATCTAAAATAGCCACTAATGAAACTTCCGGAATATCTAATCCTTCTCGTAGTAAATTAATTCCAATCAGAACATCAAATTTACCTACACGAAGGTCACGAATTACTTCAATTCGCTCTAATGTTTTAATTTCACTATGCAAGTAAGCAACTTTGATTCCTATTTCCTTTAGATAATCTGTTAAATCCTCAGACATTTTCTTCGTTAATGTAGTTACTAACACACGTTCATTTTTCGCTGTCCGAGCATTAATTTCAGCGATTAAGTCATCAATCTGTCCTTCAATTGGACGAACTTCTACTTTCGGATCGAGTAAACCAGTAGGTCGAATAATTTGCTCGGTCATTTGTGGTGTATGTTCTAGCTCATAAGGACCAGGTGTTGCAGAAACAAAAATAATTTGTTTTACTTTCTTATCAAATTCGTCAAACTTAAGTGGTCTGTTATCTAACGCCGAAGGTAAGCGGAAACCGTGGTCAACTAAAACTTGCTTACGAGCTTGGTCGCCATTATACATCCCACGAATTTGCGGCAACGTAACATGAGATTCATCCACAACTACTAAAAAGTCTTCAGGAAAATAATCTAATAAAGTATAAGGTGTTGCACCAGATTCTCGTAAAGTTAGATGTCTTGAATAGTTTTCGATTCCAGAGCAAAAACCCATCTCTCGCATCATTTCTAAATCATAATTTGTTCTTTGTTCTAAACGTTGTGCTTCTAATAATTTATTTTGACTACGAAGCTCTTCTAAGCGTTCTTCCAATTCCTTTTCAATGTTGGCAATAGCTAGCTTTAACTTTTCTTCACGTGTTACGAAGTGGGAAGCAGGAAATATTGCAACATGCTCTCTGTCTCCAATAATTTCACCAGTTAAAGCATCAACTTCTCGAATCCTATCAATTTCATCACCAAAAAATTCAATACGTAAACAGTGTTCTTCACGGGAAGCAGGAATAATCTCTACAGAATCACCACGAACACGGAACGTCCCGCGTTGGAAGTCGATATCATTTCGTGCATACTGTATATCTACTAAATCACGAAGGAGTTGGTCACGATCTTTTTCCATTCCCATGCGAAGGGATAGCACTTGTGCACTATATTCTTCAGGATTACCTAAGCCATATATACAAGAAACACTCGCCACAATTAATACATCATTACGCTCAAAAAGGGCAGAAGTAGCTGAGTGCCTTAATTTATCAATTTCATCATTAATACTGGCATCTTTTTCAATAAACGTATCGGTGGAAGGGACATATGCCTCTGGTTGATAATAATCATAATAGCTAACAAAATATTCTACAGCATTATTAGGAAAAAATTCCTTGAATTCACTATACAATTGACCTGCCAATGTTTTATTATGAGCAATGACTAAAGTCGGTCGATTTATTTCTTTTACTACATTAGATATAGTAAATGTCTTACCAGTACCTGTTGCTCCTAGCAATGTTTGATGGCGCTGACCAGCAAGCACCTTATCGACTAATTCTTGAATCGCTTTTGGTTGGTCTCCTTTTGGCTCGTATTTTGAAACTAATTCAAATTTATTATTTTCCATGTTCTCCCTCCATCCTTTAACCTACAAATAAGTGTACCATAATCTACCATATATTTTAACATAAATGCGAACGAACATTCGATTATTTTGTTATATATACATACTAACTATTTTATCCTTACTATTCAAGAAATTAGACAAAAGAAAAACAACTGCTAAAAGAACAGTTGAATTCTTGTTAGTTACATATACGTAACAAAATCTCAGATAAGGTTTTTTCCTCTAAATATTGATGATACAAGTGTAATTTTTCTTTATAAAGTCTTTGTTTATCTTTGTCCTGAAAGAAATCTTTTACTTGTTTCTCCATACTTAAAAATGGATTTAAAGGATTAATAACACCTAGATCTGTTAATTCCATTTCGTTTACCTTTTCTTGCCCTGGTAAAGCGTTGCAAGTAAAAATTGGAATCCGCTTCATCAAACATTCACTTATCGTTACTCCACCAGGCTTCGTTATTACCGCATCCACCTTATTATACCAACTATTCATTTCCTCTTTACTCTCCACATACTGAATAGGTTCAACATATGGATGGTTCCATTCTAGTAGATCATGATATAGTTTTTCATTTTGACCACAAAGGACAGTATATTTAATCTCAGGATGGGTTGGAATAATCTTTTCTATCGATCCTACACCTAAGCTCCCCCCTGTTATTAACACATGGAGCTTTTCACTACTCTTACTTTTACTATCGATTCGAAAGACAGGATGGACAGGAATTCCAGTAATTAAAATCCTATCTTCATTTACACCTAATTTTAATAAAAATTCTTTGACCGTAATAGAAGGAACTAAATGATAATCGATACCCTCAATTCCCCACACTCGATTGATAAAAAAATCGGTATAGACATTAACTGTTATAGCATGAAGTTTTCCTTTTTGCTTCAAAATGCTTGCTATGTTTGAAGGAAGGCAATGAGTATTAAAAAGAATTCTTGGTTCTGTTTCTTTCATTAATTTCTTGAAAAAGGATAGAAATATTGCTTCGTATAAAAGCTGCCTTGATCGCTTCGACTGATTCTTTACAGCTAATCGGTTATAGAGTAAGTCATATGCTTTAGGCAACATTTTAATCCAATTTAAATATGTAGTAGAAACAATCTTTTCTACCTTCCCATAGCTATAAGATAAAATATCGACCTTTTCACAGTTAATCTCTTGTGCAGTTCGGTCTAATTCTTCCATAACTGCATCTGCAACATGGTGATGGCCAGTAGGAATTTGCATAAATGGTAGTAATAGTGCATCGCTCTTTGAGTTCGATTCCAATTCATTCACCCTTATTGTACAAATGAATCCCTTGATTTACCAATGCTTCACATGTATAAAGCATGGTATAATCCTATTCGGGGAGGAATTCAAATGACTTATATCGTTATCATTCTATCTGCTATATTGCTAACCATAATTAGCATTTCCATATATAAAGCAAACCAAAACACAAAAGATATCCAAATTAATAAAATACAAATTGCAACAAAGCAACAAACGAACCGCTCAAATCTTTCCATCTTACACTTATCTGATCTACATTTAGAAAATATTTCAATCACACCATCTCAATTAGCTAGTAAACTTCAAGATGAAAAACCAGATATCATTGCACTTACCGGTGATTTCCTTGACCGTAAGCGTTCCATACCAATATTAGTACCCTATCTAGAAGTACTACAAACAATGAAGCCTACACATGGTATCTATGCAGTACTAGGTAATCATGATTATGTCCTAAAAGAAGGAAATTTATTAAAACTAAAATCTATTCTTACCGAATATGGATGTACTGTCTTGGAAAATACGTCTGAAACTATAGAAATAAATGGGCAAAAGATTAATATTATCGGTATCGATGATTATAGTACGAATCGAAGCAATCTGAAAAAATCCTATGAGCAAGTTGAAGATGGATTAAACATTGTCTTAACACATGACCCTAACGTGGTACTTGAGATGGATAATTATCCTTTTGATTATTTATTAGCTGGACATTTTCATGGTGGACAAATCCTGTATCCGAAAGCTTATCATTTAGTAAAGATGGGGAAATTACCCCGCTTGAATATGGTTAAAGGTCTACACACGCATAATGATTCGCCATTCTATATTAGTGAAGGATTAGGTCAAACCGGTGTTAATATCCGTGTGGGTAGTAGGCCAGAAATTACTATACACGATGTTGCTATTTAGTCTTATTTACTATATCTATTTACTAGCTCATCCTTCGACATGAATAAATATACTGGATTATTATGACTGGATGAGCTAGCTAAATAATTTATTGGTGTAAATGTAATTTTTTTATAAGTTCGATAAATCGGGTGTTGAATTGGGACATTATCAAAACCTAAACGTTTCGTCCCTTTGTGTAATGTGGTTATCCCAATAATTCCCTTTAATTCCTCATAACGCTTATGATTTTGTACATAGTCCGCTAAAAGTGGCATTGCCTTCTTCACAATATGGTAAATGTATACCGCACGCTTTGTATCGTGTTTCACTGCATATAACTCGTTCATTAGTTTTACATTATGTAGATGAATCTTCATAAGTAAATCATTTTTGTTAATTACTGTACCGTCTTTCAGTACTGTTCTCCTTCCTTTATATCGTGTTAGTCGAACTCGAAAGACCGTTCTATTCTCTTCTCTGTCCTTTACATACCGTAATCTAGTAAATGAATAATATATTGGGTCAAATACATTCCAAAACCCTAATAAATAGCTTTTCATCCATATAATTATCCTTCCTGTAGATATTTTGCGTTATTAGTTTGGATGAAAACAGAAAAAATATTAGTTGTTTTACTTAATATTTTTCTAATAAGAAAACCGTATCTCACATTTGAGATACGGTTTATTTATCATTTATTTTTTCGATATGGTTCTCCCGCAAAAATTAATCCTAGTTCATGGTGGTCACCTTCATACATTGCACTTTGTACAAAACGGATTTCCCCTTTATTATCTATTAGTTCAACTTTAAAGAAGGATCCAGTCTGTTGAAGGGCCTCATATAAATGATCTTCACATTGAATTCTGGTACCATTTACCTTTGTTACGGTTTCTCCAATTAAAATATTTAAACGGTCAGCTGGGGAACCTGGGATGACACCAAGTACTTTTAACCCGTCATTCGTATGATTAAAATAAGAAGCTTTTGCTTGATCCTTTGTCCGATGCTGATAATTGAGAATCTCTCTTCCAGCTATTGCAATAGCTACCGTAACAATAGATAACCATGAAAGAAAAATACTTCCTACTGCAACTGCTAGTACTATGACTGCTAGCCCTAATAATTTTATAGCAATACGGTTTGCTGCCTCATGTGGCAAACTTCCTCGAACAGAAAATTCAAATCCTAACACAAACGGGATTAGCACTATGGCATAATTTTCATTTCCAACCGTTAGAAACGGCCAGTATGGCGCAAAAGGTTCTATCAAGCCAGATGGCACTAAAGTGAAAAACGGTATTACAGCTAATTTCTTTATATAATGAAGACCAATCCAACTCCCCCTAGCTCCTTTTATCAAACTAGGAAAAGTATCATGTACCTTAATTCTGCTTAAAAAATGTGCCTCTACAAATAAAAATAATGCAAGCATTATTGCTATTACTGAAAAGTTAAATTCACTAAGCTGTGGTAAAAAGTCTAGATAATCTCCTGCTATTGGTAGTAGCATCAAAACTATTAATGTAATTCCTAATGTATAACTAGGAGAAAGTAATGAAAATCGTAGTGTAAGACTTAATACAATCGTGACTATGCTAAGTATGAAAATCATCTCATAAGAAACAATCATTCCGATGGCTATCGTTAACACCGAATAAAAAAGTCCTATAAAAATGGAAAACCCCCACGTATCCTTCCACTCGGTAAAAATATCAAGTACTTTTGTTCCAAATAATCTTCTTTCTTCTTTAACCCTTCTAATGCCTACTAAAATAATAAGTGCAAAAGCCCAATAAAATAGTGGATTAAGAAATACTTTTCCAATCCCTTTTCCTAATTCCAATAACCAATCCTGTATCATAATCGTCACCTTCCACGTTGCAGTCCCATCATATAACTTAATTATAACTTTATATATTCAACATTTGTCGATTCATTTCCTGCTTTTTACGTAAAATCATTATATTCTTGCTATTTCTAGCATAAAGAAAAAGGAATCCACGATAAACGTGAACCCCTTAAAAATTATTGATGTACTACTTCAAGTGCTTTATCTAACTGAAGGTCATCTTCACCACTACGAATATGCTCAATAATTTTTGTTTCTAACATTCCTGCAGTTTCTTGGTCAACTTTACCAGTAACTTTTAGACCGTTATCTTCTTGGAATGCTTTAACTGCTTCTTCTGTTTCCCTATTGAAATAGCCATCAGTTCGACCAGGTTCATAGCCAAGTCCGTCAAGCATTACTTGCACATTTTCAATTTTACTGCCAGATTGGTCATATTCTAATAGTTCATCTTCTATTTGGATTGGCGTTGTATAATAATATTTTGGCTGCTCTACTTTAACAGTTGGCTCAACGCCCTTTTCATGTATCCAATTTCCTTCTGGTGATAACCATTTAAAGAAAGTAAGCTTAACCGTACTTCCATCACCTAAAGGAACAGCTTGTTGAACTGTACCTTTTCCAAAAGTAGTATTTCCAACAATATCATATCCAATTTCTTTCATAGCAACTGCTAATATTTCAGAAGCAGATGCACTACCTTCATCGACTAAAACAGAAATTGGATAATCCTTTTTCTTATCTAAATCTGAGTAATATGGGGTTTTATTACCATTTTGATCTTCTATTTGAATGTATGGAGTATCTTTTGGTACAAACAGACTTAAAATTTCTTCAATGGAACTTAATAGCCCACCAGGGTTGCCACGAACATCAATTACTAAACCTTCCATGCCATCTTCTTCTAACGCTTTAAGCTGTGTTTCAAATTCTTTAGAAGTTGTTTCAGCAAAATTAGTTATTTCAATGACACCTGTTTTTTGGCCGTCAATTGTCTTCATTTCTGAATGAACGGTTTCAATTGGGATGGTGTCACGTTTAATCGTCACCTCAAATGGTTCAGACGTACCTTGACGTACGATGGTAAGAACAACTTCTGTTCCTTTTTCACCACGAATTTTGGCAACCGCTTCATTCAAATCGTAGCCTTCTAACGATTCCCCATCCACTTCAAGCACTTGATCATTTGGTCTTAATCCAACCTTTTCTGCGGGAGAATTCTTAATTGGTGAAACAATGGTCACCACACCATTTACCATACTCACCTCGGCACCAATACCTTCAAAGGATGATTCAATCTGTTCATTGAATTGATCCATTGTTTCTACATCCATATAAGAACTATACGGATCACCTAATGTCTCAAGCATCCCTTGGATTGCGCCTTCAATTAGTTGCTGTTCTTCTGCACCTTCTAAATAATTGTTTTTAATTAAGTTATACGCTTGAGCAACTTTTGACCATGATTCAGGTAATGTTGCTTCTTCTAGCTCTTCACCTGATTCATCTTGACTATTACCGGCGATATTATTATCACCAATTAGTTGTGTATCTTCATTAGATTGAGCAAGTGTAACTCCAATATATGCACCTGCAAAGCCTAAGAGTAAAGCTCCAATCAATATTAATCCAATATGTACTTTATTCCATTTCATGTCATCACCCCAGTATTAGTTATATGTTAGATAGTAATTTAAAACACCAAAAACAATTATATATCTGTTCAAGATTCAAAACTACTTATTGTTTAATAATATCGAAAAACTGTAACGTACGCCAAACTTTTTTGTTTGAAAAGGAAAAGAAAAAGCATCACACCTATTGTGCAATGCTTTTATAAGATAAATTTAAGGTAAATAATCCATTGGATTTACGTTATTTGTATTCGGTGGATAAAATCCTTTCCAGCCACCCTTATGAACTTCAAAGTGTAAGTGAGGTCCAGTTGAACGCCCAGTAGAACCAATGTACCCTATAACCTGACCTTGTTGTACTACTTCACCATCACCAACAGCAAAACCGTTAAGATGTGCATATAACGTAGTGTAATCCACACCATCAATCTTCGTTACAATTAAAATATGGTTTCCGTACGTGGATGATAGGTTTCCTCGTACTGCTACACCATTTGTTGAAGCATAAACTGGTGTACCAGTCGGTGCAGCTATATCAATGCCAAGATGATAGCTAACTTGATTCGTAAATGGATCCACACGTTGTCCCCAGTTAGATGAACGTCTACCATTTGCCGGCCAAATAAATGAAGAACTATTGACCTCGCCGCCACTATTAGATAATTGACTCAGATTGCTCTCTGCAACCTCTCTTGCTCTAGCAACTGCTTGTTCTTGCTTCTTGATCATTGCTTGCTCATCTTCTAAGGTGAACATGTATTGCTCAAGCTCATCATGCTCTTTCTCAAGTTGAGCTAAAAGACGCTGTCTTTCCGCTTTTTGATTATCAAGTTGAGTTTGTAATGCAACAAGCTCTTTCTTTTGGCCTTCTAAAGCTAGCTTCTTCTGTTCAACATCATCTCGTTTTGCTTCAATTTCTTTCTTATTGTCTTCTACTGCAATCTTTTTTGTTTCTACGTCTTTCTTATCTTTAGCTAAAGAATCAAGAATTGCCTTATCTTGATCCATCATAATATTTACTGCTGCTGCTCTTGAAATAAAGTCAGAAAAGCTTTTAGAACCAAGTATCACTTCTAAATACTTCATTGGCCCGCCACTTCTTTGAATAGTACGAAGTCGTTCTGCCAGCAAAGCTTCACGTTCGGCTATACGTCCTAGTAACACTTCTATTTCATCTTTTAGCTGTTCAATTTCATTAGTCAGGTCATTAATTTTATTCGTTAAACTATTAATCTCACTATTTGTAGCGTCAATTTCACCTTGTTTAGCAGAAATAGATGCTTCCGTATTTTTCAATTCTTCTTCAAGTGAGTCTATTTGACCTTGAACCGAATCCTGCTTATGCAGGTTTTCTTCAATTTTTGCTTCTGTTTCATTTTTATTGGATTCAACTTCTTTTTGTTGATCCTGAAGTTGTAATTGTTCTTTTTCCAGTTCTTCGATTTCTTGCTGAAGTTCCTTTTCTGATTGAGCAGAAATTTGGTTTCCATCAATCAAGATAAACGCAAAAGATAACAGACCAATAAATAATCCAGTGATTCCCAACTTTCTTCTCATTCATCTTCCCCCTACCATCAAGTAATCTATTAATCTATTAATTAAATATGTAAATTCGTAAAGAGACAGCTACCTTTACTGATAGCTTGTCCCTTATAATTTAAACTTTTAAGAACTTACGGACACTCATTAGACTTCCCCAAATACCGATACCAGCACCAATCACTAGTATAATTAAAGATAATTGCCATGCAAATGGATTAAACGGCAATACCTCTACAAAGCCTATTGAAGTCATTCCAGAAATACTAGATTCAATAAGTTTATATCCACCTAGTACAGCTCCAATTGGTAAAACTGCACCAAAGACACCTAACAAAAGCCCCTCAACAAAGAATGGCCCACGGATAAAACCATTGGTTGCTCCTACTAATTTCATAATTCCAATCTCTGTACTTCTAGCCATTATAGTTAGCTTAATTGTATTGGAGATTAAGAAAATAGCAGTTAATACTAAACCAGCAATTAAAATGACCCCAATTGTTCTTGCGTAATCTGTAAACTTAAACAGATTCTGAGCAACATCTTCTCCATAGGTTACAGAATCTACAGAATCCATTTTTCCAACTGCATCTGCTATTGCCTGTGTGTTATGTGGATCTTCCGCTTTAATAATGTAAGCATGGTTTAATGGGTTATCTTGTTCATATAAAGCCCAAACTTCTCCACCTTCACCCATGCTTTCAATTAAGCTGTCAAGCTCTTCATCTTTAGATGAAAATACAATACTCTCAACACCAGGAAGTTTCTCTATTTCTTCACGTAATGCAATTACTTGTTCATCATCGGCAGCCAAATCAATTAAGACTTTAACAACTACATCTTCCTCGATTTTCTTTGCCATATGGTTAAGGTTTAAAATTAAACCTAAAAATGCACCAACTAAAAGTAAAGTTACTGTTACAGCACCAACTGAAGCAACGGTCATCCAGCCATTACGGTAGATGTTTTTTAGACCTTCACGAAAATGTCTTTTGATTGTTCTAGCTTTCATAACCGTAATCACCTCGATGTTCGTCTCTCACAATCATGCCATCTTCAATTGCAATAACACGCTTCTTAATCTTATTTACGATTTCCTTACTATGTGTTGCCATTAGAATCGTTGTTCCACTGTTATTAATTTCTTCAAATACACGCATAATTTCCCAAGAAGTCTCTGGGTCTAAGTTACCTGTCGGCTCATCAGCAATAACAATTTTCGGATGATTAACAATAGCACGAGCGATGGAAACACGTTGTTGCTCTCCACCTGACAATTCTCTAGGAAAGAATCTTGCTTTATTCTTAAGACCTACTAAATCCAATACTTCCATTACACGTTTACGAATATTACGAGGAGATTCTTCAATAACCTCTAACGCAAAAGCGACATTTTCATAGATAGATAGTTTAGGAAGTAAGCGGAAATCCTGGAAGATAACACCCATGCTTCTACGAAGTAAAGGTACTTCTTTTTCCTTTATTTCACTTACATCTTTATTGTTGATATAAATTTGTCCTTTGGTAGGCTTAATCTCACGGTACATTAACTTGATAAAAGATGACTTACCAGCACCTGATGGTCCTACGATATATACAAATTCACCTTGATCAATTTCGACATTAATCCCGTTTAAAGCTGTAACGCCATTATCATACGTCTTATATAAGTCCTTCATTAGTATCATTTATTATCACCTTTATATTTAAAGTTAGTCAAAAAGTCTTATTTTGTACAAGTTTCTTTTACATTATAACATCATTCAACAACTTTTTTTGACAAAAAAATATTACATTTATATTTCAAAAGTAAAAAACAAGCGGATTTTGTAGAAGAGTGCTAAGGAGTTGGAAATATAGGTAATTAGTATGGGTTTTAATTCAAATAAAAAAGCCTAAGCTAAAGATCCTTTAGCTTAGGCTTTTTTATAATACATTTTATTTCTTTTCTGCTAACCAATCAGAAAGTGTCTGAATCTCTTCATCAGAAAGTCTATCTGAAAACGCAGGCATTCCACCATCTTTACCATTTGCGATAATGTCATGCAATTCTTCTGAGGAATATTCTGCACCGATTTGTGTTAAATCAGCACCTGCTCCACCTGCTAGATTAGCTCCATGACATGCAGCACAATTGGCTTCATAAATGCTTTCTGCCGATGCTACTGCTTCCCCACCATCAGTTTGACCAGAATCATTTACTGAACCATTATCATCTGCTTCGTCTTCACCACCACATGCACCTAGTGCTAAGACAGTACCAAATAAAATTGCAAATAACCATTTCTTCATTTTTTAATCCCCCAATCATGGAATTCGATTAACATATACAGTTTTTAGTATATCCCTAAAAGCTAAATATACCAGCCACAAAATTGCCACATATTGGGTAAAAATCAATATTTATCTAGCTTTATACCGCTTTTTGACAAATTTTTAAATTTTATTATCGTAGGTTTTATAACTGTGCTCGTAAATAGGCATCAATAAATGGGTCTAAGTCTCCATCCATTACAGCTTGCGTATTTCCAACTTCTACATTCGTACGGTGATCTTTAACCATGGAATATGGATGGAATACATAGGAACGTATTTGGCTTCCCCATCCAATTTCTTTTTGTTCTCCGCGAATCTGAGCTAGTTCTTGTTGTTGCTTTTCGATTTCTAGTTGGTAAAGCTTTGATTTTAGCATCTTCATCGCTGCTTCACGGTTTTTAATTTGCGAACGTTCATTTTGACATGTTACTACAGTATTTGTTGGTATATGGGTAATACGAACAGCAGAATCTGTGGTATTAATATGCTGTCCACCAGCACCACTTGCCCTATACGTATCAACCTTTATATCTTCATTCCGGATTTCAATGTCCACATCATCATTCATTTCCGGAGTAACATCACAAGAAACGAATGATGTATGTCTACGTCCTGAAGAATCAAATGGTGAAATACGAACTAAACGATGGACACCTTTTTCTGCCTTTAAGTAGCCATATGCATTATGTCCTTTTATTAGTAAAGTGACACTTTTTACTCCAGCTTCTTCTCCAGGAAGATAATCTAAAGTTTCTACTGAAAAATTATGTTGGTCTGCCCAGCGTTGATACATTCGAAGGAGCATGCTTGCCCAATCTTGTGATTCAGTCCCACCAGCACCTGGGTGAAGTTCTAAAATTGCATTATTTGCATCATATGGCTCACTAAGTAGCATTTGCAATTCAAAATCGTTAATGTCTTTTTTTAATGATTGAAGTTCTTCTTCTAGCTCGGTTAGTAATTCTTGGTCGTTTTCTTCTTTTGCTAGTTCATATGTTACTTCTAAGTCTTCATATCGATTGTTTATTGATTCGAAGCTGTTTACGAAGTTTTTTAAGCCGTTTGCTTCGTTTATTACAGTTTGGGCTAATGCTTGGTCGTCCCAGAATCCCGGGGCAGTCATGTCATGTTCTAGTTCTTGGATGCGAGCATTCTTTGCATCTAAGTCAAAGAGACCCCCTAAATTCCGCTATGCGGTTGTTTATATGGTCTAGTTCTGTTTTGATTTCGTTAAATTCCATTAATGTTCACCTCTTAAGATATAATTGATAAATTTTATTTCTTGTCCAACTATTAAGGCAAGACCGCAGTCCGAATACATTCCGCTGCCTCAATTCCTTCAAAACGGCCTGACTCCGGTTGGGGTCAGACCGTTTTTGGGATGATTATTGGCCGTGGCAGTTTTTATATTTTTTGCCGCTGCCGCATGGGCATGGGTCGTTTCTACCGACGTCTTCTTTTTTCACATATGGTTTGCGTGCTTTTTTCTTCTCTTCACCGCCACCGGATACTGCTTGTGTATTTTTCACTACTGCTTGACGTTGTAAGTTATCACGAATTTCTGCTTTCATAATATAACGTGACACTTCCTCTTCAATGCTTTCCACCATCGCTTCAAACATTGCAAATCCTTCTAACTGATATTCACGTAGTGGATCGTTTTGACCATATGCTCTTAAATGGATTCCTTGACGAAGCTGGTCCATTTGGTCGATGTGATCCATCCATTTCGTGTCAACAGTTCGAAGTAAAATAACTTTTTCAAATTCACGCATTTGTTCTTCAGAAAGTTCTTCCTCTTTCTTATCATAGCGAGCACGAACTTTTTCTATAATAAGTTCATGAATTTCTTCTGTTTCTTTACCTTTTAAGTCATCAACTGTTAGTGAATCTTGCTCTAACAAGTTACCTTGTACATATTCTACAATAGCTTGCAGATCCCATTTTTCTTCATCATCTTGTGTATGTGTATTAATTACACGTTCTAAAGAAGAACTAATCATGTTTTCAATAATCGTGCGGAGTTCATTTCCTTCCGCATCAATCACTTCAAAACGCTGTTTATAAATAATTTCGCGTTGTTCTCTTAATACATCATCATATGCTAAAACATTCTTACGTGCATCATAGTTATTCCCTTCTACACGTTTTTGTGCGGATTCAACAGCACGTGAGACGAATTTATTCACAATAGGTTGGGAATCATCCATTCCCATTTTATCCATCATATTTCTAAGGTTATCTGAACCAAAACGACGCATCAATTCATCTTCCATTGATAAATAGAATTGAGACATACCTGGATCACCTTGACGTCCAGAACGTCCACGCAACTGATTATCAATACGTCTTGATTCATGGCGCTCTGTACCAATTACTGCTAGACCACCAAGCTCTAGTACACCTTCTCCAAGCTTAATGTCTGTACCACGACCTGCCATGTTTGTTGCAATAGTTACAGCACCTTTTTGTCCAGCCTGTTCAATAATTTCCGCTTCACGAAAATGGTTTTTTGCGTTTAAAACATTATGTTTTACGCCTGCTTTTTTCAAGTATTGAGAGATTAATTCTGACGTCTCAACTGCAACAGTACCAACTAGTACCGGTTGTCCTTTTTGATAACGTTCTTTAATGTCTTCTACTACTGCTTTAAACTTACCATTTATTGTTTTGTAAATTTTATCCGGATAGTCTACACGAGCAACCGGTTTATTCGTTGGAATTGCTACAACATTCATATTGTAAATACTGCGAAATTCCTCTTCTTCCGTTTTCGCTGTACCAGTCATACCAGCTAACTTATTGTACATGCGGAAGTAGTTCTGGAAAGTAATCGAAGCAAGTGTCATACTTTCATTTTGAATTTTCAAGCCTTCCTTCGCCTCTATAGCTTGGTGTAATCCATCACTATATCGACGACCTTTCATCAAACGACCTGTAAATTGGTCAACGATTACAACTTCACCATCTTCTACAACATAGTCTGTATCACGGTGCATCGCAACGTGTGCGCGTAAAGCTTGACCAATATGGTGTGTCAATGTTACATGATTTAAATCAAAAAGGTTATCTACATTAAAATATTTTTCCGCTTTATTTATACCCTCTTCAGTTAGCTGTGTTCCTTTTGTTTTTTCATCATACGTATAATCCTCATCACGCTTTAATGTACTAACAAAAGAATTTGCCTGCGTATATAGGGACGCAGACTTCTGCGCTGAACCGGAGATAATTAATGGTGTTCTAGCTTCATCAATTAAAATGGAGTCAACCTCATCAATTACTGCAAAGTTTAATGGACGTTGAACCATTTGCTCTTTGTAAAGAACCATATTATCACGTAGGTAATCAAAACCAAATTCATTGTTCGTACCATAGGTAATATCAGCTAGGTATGCTTCACGCTTTTCTTCTTTAGTTAGGCCATTTGTATTTAATCCAACGGTTAATCCTAGAAATTCAAATAATTGCCCCATTTGTTTAGAGTCACGGTCAGCCAAGTATTCATTTACCGTAATAACATGAACACCTTGTCCAGAAATTGCATTTAAGTATGCTGGCATTGTGGATGCTAAAGTTTTCCCTTCCCCAGTTTTCATCTCAGCAATATTTCCTTCATGAAGTACAATAGCACCAATTAACTGGACTGGAAATGGTCGCATATTTAATACACGCTTAGATGCCTCACGAACTACCGCATACGCTTCAACTAATAAATCATCCAAGCTTTCACCATTAGCATATCGTGATTTAAATTCTTCTGTTTTTTGTTTTAACTGACTATCTGATAACTGCTCCATATCAGATTCCATGGATTCAATTTGATCTACTATACTTTGAATACGATTTAATTGTTTTTTATTCCCATCAAAAATTTTATTTAGAAAACCTGCCATCGTTACGCCCCTCGATCCTAATAGTGAACTAGTGTGAATCTTATAATGAGACACCACTTATTTAACTATTTTATAAATTTTTTAATATTAGGTTCACTATCCATTTTTCTTCAATACTGTACCTATAATACCATTTATATTATAAATAATAACACTACTTAATTGCTTATGCCAACTACATCACATTGCATTTAATTTGAAAATTCTATATTAAATTCAAAAGGCGATCTCAAGATTTGAGATCGCCAGTAGTTTTATTTTATTAATTATTTGGTTCAATTAAACCGTATTTTCCATCTTTACGGCGGTAGACAACATTAGTATCACCAGTAACGGCATTTTCGAAAACATAGAATGCGTGTCCTAACATATCCATCTGTAGAACCGCCTCTTCTGAGTCCATAGGCTTTAAATCAAATCGTTTTGTTCTCACGATTTCAATTTCATCTGATTCTTCCACCTCATCTAACTTTTCTGCTAAGCTAGATGCTACAAAACTCGGAGTACTGTTCTGACGGACTTTACGATTAACTTTAGTTTTATATTTTCGAATTTGTCTTTCTAGCTTATCTACTACTAAGTCAATAGCAGCATATAAATCCATATGCTCGACTTCCGCTCTTAGTAATAGACTAGTCATTGGTACTGTTACCTCGATACGTTGTTGATTGTTGTAGACACTTAAATTCACATGTACATCTGATGTTAATGGGCTCTCAAAATACTTTTCAAGCTTACCAATCTTCTTTTCTACGTACTCTCGAATTGCTTCTGTTACCGTAAGATTCTCACCACGAATGTTGAATTTCATAAAGTGTCACTCCTTTTCTACCTTTGTATATATTATACTATACTTCCCATTAAAATTCCTGCCTAAACTTGTCCATTTTGTAAACACAGCCTTATCAAATACAATCAAATCTCTTGATACATATGGTGTAGACGTATTTACAATTTATTTACTTACAATTAAAAAATCTCGTTATATACTGGTTGCTAGGTCTAATGACTTACCTCTCCTACATCATAATTTAGTACATTCCAAAATAAAAAGAAGTTGTCCCAAGTGGTATTATGGTAAATAAAAATATCCGAATAATTCGCACTGAAACAGCTAGTTCAGCGTATTATTCGGATTAAAATTTCAAACTTTTTAATATTGGGACAACCTAATCATTTATTTACGCTTATCCATAAACATTCCATCGTTCGTCTGTACTTTATCATATGGATTGGTGTATTTAAGATTGGAGTTTTTTTGTTTTTTTACTTGTTTCATTTCTGCTTTTAAGCCTTGGAATAGAAGGTTAAGCTTTTGTTCAACATCTTTATTTAACAGAAGAAGTTTATTCCCTGTCTCTAACTCTTCTTTAGTATATGGCTCTTTCGCTTCTTCCATAATCGTTCCTCGCTGAAGAAGAAGTTTATTAATCTCTTCAATAACAGATTCACGATCATTCGATGTAGTAGTAGAAGGAAGTAGTTGTTGCATCTTTAATGTAATGTCATAGATTGGTTGTACACGATTCATTATACATGTTCACCTTGAGCATATTGTTTTTGTCTTGTTTTTAAGATGACTTGCTTCCACGTATCTCTAAAATCAACAACAAAACCTTCTACTTCTTGAAGAATACTAACATCATTTTTTATATTTGCCTCCATTAAACGATGATGCATGTAGTCATATAAAGGCATAATCTGATTAGAAATCTCAACCTCTTGGTCCAATGTAATCATTAATTCTTGAATGATTCTTTGTGCCTTTTGGATATTCGTATTTTTTGACTCTATTTTATTATCTTGTATATCTTTTATCGCTTGTTTAATGAATTTTATACAGCCATTATAAAGCATCAGAGTTAATTCGCCACCAGTTGCAGTGTTAACAGCATTATTCTGATATGCTTGATATGGTTTATTTAAAGCCATAAGGTAAAACTCCTTTTAGTAGAATTGAAATAATTACATTCCACCGCCAAATTGTGATAACAATTGTGCCGATTGATTATTCAGACGAGAAATCGCTTGCTCCATTGCACTAAATTGTCGCCAGTACCGATTTTCAATAGATACTAGACGGTCTTCAAAGTCCGATATTCTCGTATTTAAATCTATAATTCGTTTTCCTAATGTGTAATTATCCAAGGTACTTGTTGATTTACCTGCACGCTCTTCTATACGCTTCATTGTTGATTCTATAGAATCCTCTAAACGGTTGATTAAACCACGGCTAGGGTCATCTTTAGATTCAGTTGAATTTGAGAATAACTTGTAAACGCCATTCGGATCTTCTCTTAAAGCCTTTTTCAGTTCCTCTTCATCTACATGAAGCTTTCCACCGTTCATGTAATCTGCTGTTGTAGTGATTCCGATTTGTGTTAATGAAGTGATTTCTCCACCAGTTTGAACCGTTTCATACCAATTCTGTCTCATTGAGGATAGACCAGAAGTTAAAATAGAGTCGCCACGAAGAATCCCACTTTTGGCCCTCTCTTCCCATAGCTCAACTTGCTTATCCTCCATTTCCGCTTTCTGTTGATCTGTTAAAGGCTTATAATCTCGGTACCGTTCTTCTGTTTGTGATTTGTTAATTAATTCAACTATTTCATTGTATTTATCAACAAATTCCATAATAGAATCTATGGCTGCATCTACATTATTGTCTACTGTTAGGGTTACCGTTTCACCTTTTGTTACATTCTTAAATTCGAAGTTAACATTACCTAAAGTATAACTATTGGTTTTTGAAGTTAAAGTAAGTCCGTTATAGATAAACTCCGCATCCTGAGCATCTGTTTCACGTTTCTGCCAAGTCCCATTTACATTTTCGCCATTTTTAATCCCTAAAAAATCAGTGAAAAAGCTAGAATTAGTAGAAGAATTAAATCCAATTTCGGCTCCTAAAAATTCTCCAGACGTATTATACTTACCTGTACGAGTAGTTTCTAGAATAACTTTTTGAGAAGTAGAATCATAGAATGCACGGACATTGTTTCCTTTATCATCTGTAATTCTTTTTAATATATCGTTTAAGGAATCTCCGTCTTTAACCTCAAAAGTATGCTGTTGTTTGTTTCCATTTTCATCGAAGGTAAAAAATTCGTAAGTACCAGTTTTAAAAGCATCTGCATTTACTAGAGAATCCAGTTGGTCATTGATTGGCTTACTAGGGTCAAAGGTCTTCCCAGCTGCAACAATACCGCTTTCACTAATGTTTACTGCTGATTTTGCTAGTTGATTTACTTGGATGGAGTATGTACCATTTGATGCCCCAGTATTTGCTGTTGCTATAACTGCACTATCATTCGAAGAGCTAACCGACTTCGAATTATAAGTACTATTGTATTTCATATTTAAAATTAATTCGGTATCCATTTCATAAAGCTTTTGATAGATTTCACGATAACCATCACGTTGCCATTCTAGTAATGTACGGTCTTGTTGCATTCGATCCAGCGGCATACGTTCTGCTGTCATTAATTTTTGGATAATCTCATCAGTATTAATTCCGGATGCTAATCCACCGATTCTCATATTATTCATTCTTTATCACCTCTTCTAAATCTTCTTGTCAATTAAAAACCCCATATAATCGGCCATTGCCGCATACATATCCAATATTTTTTTTGATGGAATTTCCTTTATTACTTCATTCGTATTCGGGTTAATTACCGTAACGTAATATTCATTTAATTCTTCATGTAATTGAAACTTAAGGTTTGTAGTAACTGGTTCAAAAAAATCATTTAGTTTGTCTACAACTGTTTCTACTTGATTCTTTGTAGGTTCTTTTACTTCTTTTAATTGGTTTACTTGCTCAACAGCTTTGTCATCTGCTGCTTGTCTATTGTTGTAATCACTGTTTTGCAAGGGTTGTGTTCCAACTGATACAGATTCTACTCGCATCGTCTCGAACTCCTTACAATTGTTTTCTTTTATATCGGATCGATATATAAAAAGTTAAGCATTACCTTATTTGTCATTTTTCTGATTTAGTAAGTTTAATAAATCAATCGATATATTAGCTGCTTCATTGTTTTGATTTTGAATATCTACGTATATTTCCTTCCGATATATCTCAACAGATTTCGGTGCAGTGATTCCTAGTTTTATCTGGTCTCCTTCTATCGCTAATACTTTAATTTCAATATCATCACCGATCTGAATTACATCATTAAGCTTACGAGTTAGAACTAGCATCACTACACCCCTTTTCCAGCTGTAGTTGGTTTAATCAACGCTTTGCTCTCGTAATCGTCAGAGTTTAATATGTACTGTTTTCCAAGCATTTTCTTTTGATTGACAATTATGGGAGCCTTCAAATTAATCGTACTAGATTCAAATGGATCCTTTAGTGTAACAATAGACACAACCGTTACATCCGCTTCACTATTAACCTCTAAAGATTCAATCGTTGCATTATCTAATTCAAAGGTGTAGTCATTATAAAAATGATACGGACTAGCAACAACAAAAGCTAATTCAGGTGTATTAACCGACTGTAAAAATTGAAATACAGGATTTCCAGGAATATTTAATAATACAAATTCCTTCTCATCGATAAATCCAGGAATACCCGAGGGGAAATTTATAATTTGTGTATTTTTTATTTCAACATTATCAAGATACTTTGTTTGTATGTTCATTTTGATCTCCTTCATACATTATTTATCATCCGGAAAAAGATTTACGAAATCAATATCTAAATCTTCATACTGAGCCATAAAAATATCAACTTTGCCTGGAATATAGTTAATTTCCGGCTTATTAATACGGGAATCGATGATTGGTTTATTTACTTTCACATCGATCTCTAATTCGGATGGCTGATAATTTATTTTGACAGCAAATACTGAAGGAATAAAACCTATAGCTAAGGAACGTTCTGACTTATATCCATTTTGATATGCTTGAGTTTTTATAGGGTTTCCTTTATTTTCAATTTTCATAAGTTCAGTACCTTGGGAAGCCCTTCTAGCTGTCCCTTCACTTGCACTTTGCATTCCTTCTTGAGCAAATTCTTTTATCGACCGAGAAGCAGATTTAAGGTTCATATCTTCCCATGCCTGTGTTTGGTCTATCGTTAACTTTGCGGGAGTCGTTTTCATGGAAATCATTGCATGAGGCTGTTCTATAGATATATCTGCTTTAGGTTGACGAATTTCTAGTCTAGCAGGATTGGAAGTCATACTAATTCTTGCCAATTGTGATTGCATGCGAATCTGCGGCATTTCCATTCTAATCCCTCATTTCTTCAAAAAAACTATATAAAAGAAAACCCTATACCCTTATTTCGGGTTAGGGTTAAGTTTACCGTAGAAAATCTATTAACGATGGTTGAATAATTCTTGAACCAGTAGAAAGTGCTGCACGATGAATACTTTCTTGCGTTATTAATTTTGTAATAGCTTCTTCATAATCAACATCTTCATTCTTAGACATCATCTGAGTGGCCGAAATCTTTTGTGAGCTAAGACGATTTTCAATTAAATCTAAACGGTTCATTCTAGCACCTAGATCAGCACGAGCGTTTAGGATATTATCAATATTGCTATCAATATCTTCAATACTCGCTTCGATGTCCGCTTCATTTATTTCTCCGTTTTCACCGCCACCGAGAGCTAGAATCAATTTATCTATTTTTTCAAAAGCTTCATTACCAAATATTTCATTGGCATTTACATTCGCCTGAATCATAATACCACTGGATACTTCAATATTCACCGGATTTTCATCTAAGGTAATATTAGTTGGGTCTTCAATTGGCATTTTATCTGTATCGGAACCATTAAAAATATATTTACCATTTACATTCGTATTAGCAATATCTATTAAATGTTCTTTTAACTGTTCAACCTCTGCTTTAATGTGCTTTCTTTCCGCGTCATCATATGTGTCATTACTTGCTTGAACAGCCAATTCACGCATACGTTGTAATGCTTTTGTTGCTTGATCAAGCGCATCATCTGAATTGTCCATCCAATTGTGCACTTCGTTAGTATTTCGTTGGTATTGTTCTACTTGAAGTAGTTGACTACGATAATCCATTCCTTTTACAGCTACAACAGGGTCATCAGAAGGGCGGTTAATCTTTTTACCCGTATTCAACTGGTCCATATACTTACCCATATTTGCATAACTCTTCGATAGATTCCGTAGCATATTATTAGATAACATGGATTGCGTTACGCGCATTTATACCCCTACCTTCCTACAATTCCTAGATTATTAATGATTCGGTCAAGCATTTCATCAATAGCTGTCATATTTCTCGCTGCAGCATTGTATGCTTGTTGAAATTTAATCATATTCGTCATTTCTTCATCTAATGATACGGAGCTTATCGACATCCGTTGTTCTTCCACTTGGGAACGAAGAACAGTCGTATTATTTGTCATGCGATTTGATTCCTGTGCCGCGACACCTAACGTACCTATTAGACCTTCATAATAGCTTTTAATTGAATTTCCATTACCAATAGCAGGTTCTTGTCCAACTGCTTCGTTGAAAACATGGTCGAATACTTTACCTAATTCTAATGCGTTATCACCATTACCGTTTTTATTAGTTAAACTAGCCGCAATTAAATTCGGGTCATTAACGATATCTTCAACTACTGTCATCACACCTGTAGTTTCATTATATTGGAAAAAGTCCCCTGCTACTGCTTCATTCATGCCAGTACCTTCTCGATGCTGAGCATTAAATGCATTAACGAAGGTTTTAGCTAATTTATCCAAGTTTTGTAGCATTAACTCAAATGAAACAGTATCTTCATCTGGAGTGCTTTTACCATGTACATCGATAAGAGCTTTTAAAGAGCCTGAAGGTAATTCTGTAATTTCTGTATTACCAAAAAATACTTCTTTATCTTCTGTTACTTCAAACTGACCTAGTTCTTCGTCTGGATTCTCTGGATTTATTAGATAGATAGGATTCTCGAATGGCTGTCCGTTATCCTGTAATAATTCTATTTTAGCTAATCCAGCAGCAATATCAGGTGCACTATCTGCACTTGGAACACGGGTAACTTTAATATTAACAACACTTGATAATTGATCGACTAAACGATCACGTTGGTCATATAGATCATTGGTTAAATAACCATGTGGCTCCAATTCTTTAATTTGCTCATTAATACTATTAATTTGTTTTAGCAGTGAGTTAGCTCCACTAATCGTAACATCGATTTCGTTACTTACATCAGACTTCATTTTTGTTAAGTTCTGTTGTAAATAGTTAAACGTATCTGATACTGCAAGACCACGCTGTATAACAACTTTTCTCGCACCAGTATTTTCTGGATTACCAGCTAGATCTTGGAGTGATTGCCAAAATTTATCCATTGTATTGGCTAAACCACTTTCAGAAGGTTCATTTAGTAGACTTTCCATACGATAAAGTGAATTAGACATCGTCTCCCAGTAGCCTACTTTGCTATTCTCTGCACGATACTGTAAATCTAGAAAACTATTACGAATACGTTCCACAGATCCAGCTTGGACACCTTGACCAAGTTGGCCAGGTATTTGTGGTCGATTGCGGGAACCACTCGGATATGCTGGTAACGTTTCAAAATTAACTCGTTGTCTGGAATAACCTTCTGTATTCGCATTTGAAATATTATGACCAGTTGTATATAAAGCTGATTGTTGTGTATATAGCGCTCGTTTCGCCATTTCCAATCCGTGGAATGTACTCATGTGATTTCTCCTTCTCTACTCATTTCTTTATGCTTTTGAATCAAAGACCGAACGATTAATTTGTGACTCTCCTTCTTTGTCCTTACTATAGTTTATATTTTTCAAAGAAGGACTAAGTAAATCGATAGAAAGCTGAACAAATTGCATGGACTGTTGAATCAAGGCCATATTAAGTTGTTCCTGTTGTTTCAAATTCACGACAACCTCTGTTAAATAAACCGCTTTTTCTGCTAGTAGTCTTTTCTCTTCATCATTTTCTATATTATTAATTAAATTTGTTACAGTTGCCTCTTCGTTTGATAAGCCACGAACTGAGAACCATTCATCCACTTCTTTCTGGCGACTTTCTTCTACTTGGGCTAATTGAAGAACCATTTTACGTTCTTGGATTAATTTAGCTTGTAATTTTTCAGCATTTCCTTCTTTAACGATATTCGTTTTTTCCTTAGAAAGCTCTAACAGCTTTTCATGTATACTGATTAGCTTGTTCAGTTTTTCAAGAATTGATTGTACGGACACTAGATGAGTCCCCCTCTTATTGGTTCGACCAGAAATTAATCATTTTTTTTGCTACAATGTCATGATTGATTTCGTATTCTCCTGATTCAACACGGTTTTTAATTTCTTGGACATATGCATCCCGCTGTGCATTCACTTTCGTATTTTCCTGTAATTGCATTGCTTGAGATGAGATCTGTAATTGATCTTGTTGCTTTACAGCTTTTTTCAAATCCATTTGTTTTTGAATCTGGTTCTTATATGGATTAAAATTCGTTTGATTTGGTCCGTTAATTTTCATAAAGATCACCTCATTATTATTCCGATCTATTAGAGTCTTAGTTTTATTATCGGCATCATTCTAAATGTTTGAAGTATTATCTGCGATGTTTATCCAATGTGTAATAGATATTTTCTTTTGGTTTCGTATCTTTATTCCGCTCAGCTACTTTATGAATTTGATTAATGTGGTTTAACTCACTCTTAAGTTCAGATGAACAATTGGTACATAACTTACCAGTGGAAATCATGGAGCCACAACGTTCACATGGATAACCAAGCTTTGGAAACATCGAAGTTCGCAACCTGTTTTCTTTAATAAATTTCGTTATTAATGTTTCTTCTACTCCTGTTGCTTCCACTACTTCTATTAATGTAGCTTCTCTATTTTTTTGCTGCTTTAAAAATTCATATACTTTTTTAAATGCGGCTTCCTCTTCTTTATAGCAATCTGGACAGACATCCCGAAGACTTTTTACAAATACTTTTCCGCATCGACTACAATTGGATAACTCAACCATTTTTATCATTTCTCCTCATACTGATCTTAACATAATAATAACTTAGCCTCGAATTAATGTATATGTGTAAACACTTGAGCAACCAGCATCTTTTAATAACTTGGCGGCATGACGTAATGTAGTACCTGTTGTATATATATCATCGACAAGAATGACTGAATTGTTTAGTTTTTCATGTAATATAAACGGATTTTCAGAAGAAATTCTTTCCTTGCGGGATTTTTTGGATTGTTTTTCCCCGTGGATACGGGATAAAATGTGAGCTTGTGGAAGAGGTATAAACGTAGCTAGCATCTCAGCTTGATTAAAGCATCTTTCCTGAAGCCTTTCTGGGCTGAGTGGGATTGGAACTAAAACTGCATCCTTGAGTTGTCCAAAGACATGATGAAAATGCTCGCTTACTTTTTTCTTAAAGATATTTCCAAGTTCATAATCTCCGCGATATTTCCATTTTGCTATAAAGTCTTGCATGAACGGTGAGTAATGATAGATGGAATAATTAAACTCAAGTAAATCGGCTCCGTTATGGTATTTTTCCCACCATTTACAATCACTACATATGGTTTCATCTGTCACTCGACTACACTTTCTACAACGTTCGCCAGAAAGTTCCACTAAATTATCTCGACATTTATCACAAAGCAGTTCTACTTTATTTGGATAGAAAAGATTCGTCCAATTGACTTCAAATAAAATTTCTTCATTGCACCATAGGCATTTCATGATATGAATCCTCCCCTTTTATTCATCTGTTTTATAGAGCGGACTGCATTTACCATTGCATCGGTTTTTCCTTCGTGCAGGAAAATAACTTCTCCAGTCGGGTCATCCGCACTTCTTCCTGCACGACCTGCTATTTGTACGAGTGCAGCTTCATCAAACACAGAATGACCAGCATCTATAACGACCACATCAACAGATGGAAAGGTAACCCCCCGTTCTAGAATAGTAGTAGTCACCAATAAATCAATTTCTCGATTTCTAAATCGATTTATCTTTTCGAATCTATCGACATCCTCAGAATGAACTGATTCAATATAACGGAAGGAGAATGGATTGTTCCCTTTAACCATATCTACTAAGTCTTCTGCTAATTGGATAGTAGGGACAAACAGTAGTACTTGCCGTTTTGGATTTTTTCTATTTTTCACCCAATCTTTTAAGGAATTTGGCAATTTCTTTTGTTTTAAGCTTTTTTTAAGTGAAAAACTTATTTGTAATTGAGGAACAGGCAGTGGATTACCGTGATAACGTACAGGAACAAAAGTATGTGGTAATTGTTTTAGGGCAATTTGAAGTCTGTGCTCTTTTCGTGGGGTAGCAGTTAAGTAAATCGTGGTGCTTTTCTCCTTTTTCGATTGATTAACAGCATAAGAAAGAGTAGGTTCATTATGGTAAGGAAAAGCATCGACCTCATCAATTATTATAATATCAAATGTCTTATAGAAGCGTAGTAATTGATGGGTGGTGGCGATAATAATTTGTGTAGTGCCTTCCTTATCTCCGCTTCCTCCATATAATGCTTGAATGGGAATGTCTTTAAATGCTGATTTAATTCGTGGCTTTAATTCTCTTACGACATCTGCTCTTGGTGTCGCAATGCAAATCCTTTTTCCCTCCTTAAGACCTTCTTCTATTCCTTGAAAAAGCATCTCTGTCTTTCCAGCTCCACATACAGCCCAAATCAAATACTCAGGCAACTCTTCTTTAATAGCTTGTACTAATCTTTCAGATGCATGTTGCTGGGCAGAAGTAAGTTCACCTTCCCAGGTTAAGGACAGTGGATAGCTAGGCCAATCAGGTTCTGCACCAGAATAATAATATAATGGTTCACATTCCATCACACGTCCCATTTGGATACAACTTCTACAGTATAAATGGGATTGCTTACACTTTGCACAAGGAATCCTTCCAAATAAATCTCGGTTTTGGTTTCCACAACGCATGCATACATAATTTAGAAATTTTTTTCTTATTGAGGAGATTTCGGTGAAGGTTAATAAGGAATATTCATTAGGAAGCTCATTCTGGAGGAATAATTTTCCTGCATAGCGGTAAAAATCTTCGTGGCTCAACATTTCTGAGGATATTTTATTAGTCATAGTCACTCTCACTTTCAATTAAAAGTATGGACTGCCAGTTCCCTGGCAGTCATCAATAAAATTAAAAATGATTGCTTATTTATAATACCAGCATACTCCGATTGCACCTTCACCTACATGAGTGCCAATTACTGGGCCGAAGTAGCTAATTAATGCTTCTGTATTAGGATATTTTTCATTAAATCCTTCTTTTAATTCCAAGGCAGCTTGCTCATCATTTGCATGAACAAATACAACCTTTGCAACTTTATCTTCTTTGGCATCGTCTTCCAACATACCTAGAATTCGATTCAATGCTTTTTTACGAGTTCGTATTTTTTCAAAAGGAACGATAACTTTATCAACAAAATGTAATACTGGCTTTACTTGAAGTAAGCTACCAACTAATGCTTGAGCTCCATTTAATCTACCACCGCGATGTAAGTTAGTTAGGTCATCTACCATAAAGTATCCGTGCATTGTTTCCTTCATTTCATTTAAACGATCAAGAATTTCTTCGGGAGATCTATTTTCTTTTGCCATCTCTGCTGCTTCAAGTGCGTAAAACCCTTGTGCCATACAGCTAATTTCAGAATCAAACGCATACACTTTGATTCCTTCAACCATATCTCCAGCACTTACCATTGCCTGATACGTACCACTTATTCCGCTAGATAAATGAACCGAAACTACTGCATCATACTCTTTACTCAGTTCTTCTAATTTTTCTGTAATTAATCCGATCGCTGGCTGAGAAGTAGTTGGAAGTTCCTTTACATCTTTAATTTTTAGATAAAATTCTTCAGTCGAAATATCAACTTCTTCTTGATAAATCTCATCCCCAAAAATAACACTTAACGGAACCATATGTATTCCGTAAGCATTACGCATATCCTTTGGGATATATGCGGTGCTGTCTGTCATTACAGCGACTTTCATCTCTTCCCTTCCTCTCCTAGTTATTTTTGATAATCTTAAATGATTGCCCTTTATATTTTACATGAATGCTATAAAAAATGCACCATGATATATTTAGGTCAAGTATTGAAAGAGATGATGATCTCCTAGTTAATTTTATTTTTTTATAAAACACATTAGTGGATCACTTGTCTAAATCAATAAAACATTGCAATAATCCCACAAAAAAACCTTGATATCATAGACATCAAGGATTCTCTTATGTAGACTATAAAACCTCAACCCAACCTTTTCTTATTGCAGAAACTACTGCTTGGGTACGGTCATTTACATTCATTTTTTGTAGAATGTTACTTACATGGTTTTTAACTGTTTTTTCACTAATGTATAGTGCCTCTGCAACAGCACGATTGCTTTTGCCATCCGCTAATAATTGAAGTACTTCACATTCACGTTTTGTAAGCAAGTGTAATGGGCGGTGATATTCCATTCGACCTGCACCAATACCTACAGCAACTGTTTCTTTCGCTAAACGACGATATTCTTGTACTAAATTATGTGTCACTTTCGGATGTAAATAGGAACCGCCTTCACTAACAACCTTAATTGCTTCAATTAGAGAATTAGAGTCCATCTCTTTTAAGAGATAGCCTTGTGCACCAGTCTTTAGTGCATGGGTGACATAGCTTTCATCATCATGAATGGATAAAATAATAACCTTTGATTTTGGATAATTACGAACTAATTCAGCTGTAGCCTGTACACCATTCATATGTGGCATATTGATATCCATTAAAATAACATCTGGGTTATATTCTTTTACTAGTTTTGTTGCCATCGCCCCATCATCACCCTCTGCTACAACATTAAATGATGGTTCGAATTCTAAAATACGTTTAACCCCTTCACGGAATAGCTTATGATCATCAATTAGTACGATATTAATAGTCTTTTCTAAATTCATTGTCTTTTCCTCCTCAATACGTAATATTTATCCCCTATTACGTTTACACGATAGACAATTTCTATATCTCTATTTATTTAAATAAGGGCTCTTTGATAAGGTACCCGAATTGCTATTTTTGTGCCTTTGCCAATAGCTGATTTAATGTCCATTACACCATCAAACATCTCAACACGCTCTCTCATCCCCATTAAACCAAATGATTTATCTCGTTTAATAGTAGGATCGAAGCCTTTCCCATTATCTTCCACAATTAAATTTAAATTTCTTGAGCAAATTTCAATTTTAACTGTAATACGAGTTGCTTCCGCGTGTTTTACGGCATTTTGGATTGCTTCCTGGGCTAATCTAAAAAATGCAATTTCATATTTTTGATTAATCCGTTTAACTTCACCAATCGACGTAAATTCGATTTTGACATTGTTATACTCTGACGTTGTATTAATATATTTTTTAATCGTAGGGATGAGTCCTAGGTCATCTAGTGCCATTGGCCTTAGATCATAAATGATACGGCGAACTTCATATAGGGAAGAACGGACCATTTTTCGAACACTACGAATTTCCTCTATTGCATCCTCTGGACTGCCTTCACGGAATGTACGATCTACTAATTCAGATCGTAGTAGAATATTTGCTAGCATTTGTGCTGGTCCATCATGGATTTCTCGAGAAATTCGTTTACGCTCTTCTTCTTGTGCCTCGATGATTTTTAAACCAAATTCTTGTTTTTCCTTTGCTTCCTCTAGCATTTCGTTAACTTGTCTAAAGTCATCAGTTAAATATGTGAGGATAACGGAAATTTTGTTTGCAAGGTTTTCTGCGCGCTTAATTGTTTGGTCTAAGTTTTTTAATCTTCGTTCTAAGTCATCACGTTTTTCACGTAGTGCTCTTTCCTCTTGACGAAGCATTGCTAGTTTCGTCTGAAGCTCATGAGTAGTTTCATAGATTTCACGAATCTCATCTTCTGAATAGCGATCAAAATATTTACTAACTTCGGATAAACGTTTTCTAGAATAGCGAACATTATGCTCTAATTTGTCACCATCATCTATGTATTGTAAAACTTTAGCTTTGGTGTACTCTAGTTCCCCAAGCAATTGTTCATACTCCGAACGAGCCTCTTCACTAATATGAAAAATCTCATCCTTACTATTTTCGACTACGTCTACCATTTCATCCAGTATAAAATCTAATGCTTTCTCCCTAGTTTTTACTGCCATCAGCACTCACCAACCTATGGTATAATTATACGCGTTAGGAATTATTTTTTATAGGGTTATATCGAAAATATTTTAAAAAATGTTATAAAATTTTCATATTCCCTAGTTACTACTACCCAACCAATTCTTTACTAAAACATTTTTTAGAAATTTTTAACTATATTTGTATTCAAGGGAGGATTTTTTCCTGTGTTATCTAGGTACTATACTGTAAAAAAGGATGGTGGAACCCACGAGATTGTCATTCAAAAGTCGAGGTTCATTGGTACCATCAAGCGTGTGGAAACAGAAGAAGAAGCTCAAAGCTTTATACAAGAAATGAAGAAAAAATATCATGATGCTACACATAATTGTTCAGCATACGTTATTGGAGAGCATGACCATATTCAAAAAGCAAATGATGATGGAGAACCTAGTGGAACGGCTGGAGTACCGATACTGGAAGTTCTTAAAAAGCAAAATTTAAAGGATACAGCAGTCGTTGTTACTAGATATTTCGGTGGCATCAAGCTAGGAGCTGGTGGATTAATTAGAGCTTATGGTAGCTCAACATCTGAAGCTTTAAAAGCAGTCGGAATTGTTAAAAGACAACTTATGAAAGGATTCTCCATCACAGTAGACTATTCCTTACTTGGTAAATTAGAAAATGAACTTCGAAATTCAGAACATATTTTGGAAACAATCGAATATTTAGAGAATGTGGCATTTATCGTTTATGTAGAAGTTGGTAAGGAAAAAGCATTCCAAAATTGGATAACCGATATAACAAATGGTCAGTCTACTATTAACCACACCAATGACAAATATATAGAAATAGTTGTTGAAAGTACTAAAGAATAAAAGGAATCTTCCATCAGCTTACCGAAATAAGCGGAGATTGCTTCGAAGGAAGAGTAACAGAGTACACCGAGATGTTGCCCCTGTATTTGCAAGAAACGCTTCGAAGCAGATACAGGGGCAAAACATCTTTGAAGTTCTCTATTTTAGCAGCTTAGCTTAACTGCCGCCCGATGGATAAGTTGACACAGCGGGGCATTTTTCGGTAGTTGTCGCCTCTTGCTAGAAGAAAGCATCGTATTACTACTAGTTTATTCATTTTTGCAATAATGACCAATCCGACTATTCCAATCTCAGTTATTTTGATAGTTTTGATAAAGAAGCTACATCGGCAATAATGGTAACATTTGAATGTTCATTTAAAATCGAAGCAGGAAAAGTTTCCGAAATTTCCCCGTTTACTAAACGAGCAACTGTTTCGGCTTTATTTTCTCCTGAAATAAGTAAAATTATTTTTTTGCTTTCCATGATGGTCCCAATTCCAGTTGTTATTGCTTGGGTTGGCACGTCGTCCAAGCTTTTAAAAAAACGGGCATTTGCTTGTCGAGTTATTTCATCCAATTCTACTATATGGGTACGACTAGTGAACGAAGTACCTGGTTCATTAAAACCAATATGACCATTTAATCCGATACCAAGTATTTGTAAATCAATGGAAGCATGTTCTTGAATTAAGTTCTCATAGGAAGTACATTCTTTCTCTAAATCCTCTGCTACTCCATTTGGTACATATGTATTTTCTAATTCAATATCAATATGCCGGAATAACTTATCATACATATAATATCGGTAACTATTGGGATCACTCCCATGTAATCCAACATATTCATCTAAATTAAACGTCGTCACGTGACGGAAAGAAATGTTACCTTCTTTATGCTCATTAATTAAACACTGATAAAGCCCTTCAGGGGTTGAACCCGTTGCAAGTCCTAACACAGGTTTATCCATTGTGTTAATTGTTTCCGAGACTATCTCTGCGGCTTTTCTACTCATATCTTGATAATTCTTAACAGGAATTATATTCATTTCATTCTTCTCCTTTATACGCCATAACTCCACGACAAAATGTATATCGTATGTTGTATTTGCTATCAACTAATAGGATATCTGCATCTTTTCCTTCTTCAATACTACCTTTTCTATCAAAATAACCAATTTGCTTCGCTGGGTTAGCACTAGTCATTTTGATAATATCTTCAAAACCAACACCCGGTAACCTCAGAAGCTGCCGTACCCCCTGGTCCATTTTCAAAATACTACCAGCCAAGGTACCGTCCTCTAAAACAGCTTTCTCCTCATCAACGAATACCATTTGGCCACCAAGATCATAAGTGCCAGCGTTGAGGCATTTTGCCCGCATGGCATCCGTAATTAAAAGTAGTCTTTCACTACCCATATTTTGATAGATTAATTTTAACATTTCTGGTACTACATGAATCCCGTCTGCTATTAATTCCGCACGTAATTCTTCCAACAAAAATGCCGCACCAACAACCCCAATATCACGGTGATGAATACCGTTCATCGCATTACATAGATGAGTAACTTGCTTTACCCCATGTAATACTGCTTTTTTCATTCCATTAAAATTTATAGCAGTATGACCCGCAGAAACATTTATCCCCTGCTCTGCTAAGTATCGGATAAACGAACCGTCCTCATCATGTTCTGGTGCCATGGTAATTGTTTTAATTTTATTGTTAGCAATCGCCTGCCATTTATCAAACAATACTTTATCTGGTCTGTGAATATGCTCTAAAGGTTGTGCGCCTTTTCTACTTTCCTCAATAAATGGTCCTTCTAAATGGATACCGAGAACCTCAGCAAAGCCTTCTTTTATTTGATAATCTGCTATATTTTGGAGTGCCAGTTCAATATTCTCTTGAGACTGTGTGATTGTAGTAGCTAAGAAACTAGTGGTTCCTTCTTTTGGCAGTACCTTTGCTATATTATCTAATGATTCTTCTGTTCCATCCATAACATCTGATCCATTTGCACCATGAATGTGGCCATCAATAAATCCCGGTACAGCATTTAAGCCTCCTACATCCATAATCTTAAAATGACTTGGATAACTATTCGGTATTTCTTTTTCTCGAAAAATTGCTTTAATCTTACCTCGTTCTATTAATAAACTACCATTTACTAATACTTCTTTCTCTAAGTATACGTTTACATTTCTTATTAATAGTGATGTATGATCCATTCTGTATATTACCTACCCTTCAAAATACAATTACAAAGTAGCATAAGGCTATAGAGTTGTCCAGTTAAGGGCGATGTTACGGCCTACGCATAGAGGAGCTATTCCAAAAGAATAGCTCCTCTTTGATCACCAATTAATTTACAATACGTTTCTCCTCTTTGAATGCTCCTTGATCACTTAACTCTTTAATCAGTGTTTGAATTAGTTCATCAGATGAACGTATTTTATTTTTTTCAGTATCATCAATAACTCTCTTCATCATATTCTTAAAAAACTCACGTTCAACCATTACATTACCGCCTTGACCTAGTGTTTTGATATTATTGAAACCTATCTTATCACAAAATCGATGCCTTTTTGACCACAATTCTATTAAATAATTTTTACAAACGTTTTTTTAGCCAATTTAATAGAATGAAGCAAGCTATTATAGCTCCAAAGCCATCAATTAATACATCTCCATAATAAGGCGTTCTATTTGGTGTGAATCCTTGATGTACTTCATCAATAATAGCATATGCAAATGCGATTGAGAATGAGACAACTAGAATTTTTTGTAAATTCCATTCTAATGTCTTTCGTAAAGCTATCGTAATAAGAATTGTTAAAATAAAGAAAGAACCGAAATGGGCTCCTTTCCGAATGAAAAACTCTATAAATCCATTTTCTCCTAAGGCAGCAATACTAACTTCTGACTGATTATAATAAAAAGAAACCCAACTAAGATAGGGTCTTATAAATGAAAAATCAATTACACCTGTAAGATACGGTTTTATATCCTGTTTCTCATAAGGTGTTGATGAAGAAATAAAAATAATTGCCATCCATATAATTGGTAAAAACCAGTACTTAAGTTTACGAATCATCATTCCACCATACTTGTCTAATGTTTTTTCACAATGATACCACAAAAATAAAAAACCGCAGTTTGGCCCACGGTCTTAGTTTTGATTTTTTCTCCATTTATTAAATTCAAGAAAGTTTTTAAATTCCTCTTTAGAAACACCGGACTCCATAGCCTCTTTGACTATTTTAAGCCACTCGCCATCTAAATCTTCTAGTTCAACTGCGTCATTTGTATTAATTAACTCATTAACAGAGACACCTAAAACCGCGCTTATTTTCTCAATAAACTGGATTGATGGATTCGATTGGAGGTTACGTTCGATTGAACTTAAGTAAGATTTTGCGACATTCGCTTTTTCTGCGAGTTCCGATATTGACATTTTCTTTTCTTTACGTAGTTGTTTAATTTTTTCTCCGATCAAGTCGACTCACCTCTTTCAAGCGAAATTATACCACATAATAGGTGAGCAGTTCTATATAAAGTACAAAAATACACCAAAAGTCTTATGTATGTTTCTTGGCTTCAGCTAGAAATAGACGAACTTCTTCTAAAGTTATCCCTTGCTTTTTTGCCTCCTTGATTAACAAGATCCACTCATAGTCTAAACTGATCTCTTTTTCCACTTTATTCAAATCCCCATCCCCCATAGTTATCTATGCAATCCAGCCATCCAAGAATGGACCTGTGATTTTGCGTCCCCACCTTTCAATGGGTTTGCCTTTGTATAGATGGTATTATATTCTAATTATATTATACTAAAGAACTAGTACTTCATGTGTGTCTTGTTTTGTCAGAATGTAACTAGTTTTGTACGAGGAGTTTGCAGAAATAATACTTTTAATGATAATTTATACCTTACTAATCCGAGCTTTTCTCTTTCTTTTCGAAATTAATGAGATAAGTATTCCCGCAATTAGTAAACAAGCACCTATAACTAAATAATTAAACATATTTGATGCTGTATTAGGAAGCTGCTTACCTCCTGTATGATCATCACCGGTATTGATGACACCGTCTACCTCATCATTTGCTACTGGATTCTTATCGCCATTTTTTGGGTCTTCTGGATCTATAGAGTTTTCACTACCTTCTGCAACAAACGTAAGTTTAAAACTTGTACTAAGTCCCTGGAATTCATTACCTAAATGTTCAGGGAAACGAAGCGTAATGGTTAACTTCTCACTTTCAGTTGCTTCAAGTAATCTCTTAGGCAGTACGTCAAATTCAACTAGTTTTCCATTATAAATGGAACTGTCCTTATCCGTAATTTCTAATAGAAGTTCGTTAAATAATTTTTCGTCCCCTTCATTACTAATGCTCATCTGATAGGAGAAGTCCTGCTTTCCATTGTTTTTAATAGTAAGCTCTCTCGGAGCCCAATCCCCTGGTTTCATATTACTAACCTCAAATAAAACATCTGTTGGCGATAAACTAATATCAATCTCGGAATTTCCAGCGGAAACATTCGCATAGCTATTAACTGGGCCCATTACGATTGCAAAACTAAACATACATAAGATACTTACAAATAATATCCGTTTCACTTGATTGCCCCCTTTTCAGGCAAGATTTATATGTTGTTTAGAAATTATGTCAAACTACTATTCTCTTCTTTTACGCTTTTTTCTTTTGGCACATCTAATTCTTTGATTGCTCTCCATATTGTTATTGCAGCATAACCAAGTAAAATAACCCCTGGTATTAATAATAGAAAAGCACCATTTTGGGACTGTGAAAAATTAATAAAGTATCCTAGGTATGGAATTGTAAAACCTGTATATTCCGCCACCACATTTTCAGAAAGAACTGGGTTTAGATCCTCTGCATCATTGTTATCCCCTTTTGTTCTATACATAATGTTGCCACCACTATCTACAACTTCAGTAACTCTATGTGTAATTAACTTCCCATCTTCCTCTTGAAAGGTAATGACATCTCCAGGTTGGAATCGCTTCATATCCCCCCCAGGCTTAACTGCAATAACAGAACCCGTTTTAATACCCGGCTCCATCGAACCAGATAATACCGTTTTTAATTGGTATCCAAATATTTCTGGTTCACCTCCAGATGCCTTTGAAGAAATGACAAAGAATGTCATACTTATTAACAGAAGGAATAAGAGAACCGTCGTTCCATGATTTAATACTTTTAATACCATTTGTTTAGTCTGTTTCTTCATTCATTACCTCTCCTTCATCGGTCTTGTCATTATTTTCAGGCGAATTAGTATGATACTCTTTATTCGTATCGGTTGAAGAACTATCTTGTACTTGACTATCTTCAATTAATCCATCTGAAGTTTCTTCTTCTACCACTACTGAATCTTCTATAACTTCATTCGTTTTACTTTGCTCAGTTGGAGACTCATTAACATCCTTTTCTATATCTGTTGAATTAAGTTCTCCTTCCATATCGTTAGTCGTTTGTTTTTCGTTACAACTAACGATTATTTTTTCGCTCCAAATTATATCGTTTTCCCCTTCATATCCCTTACGTTGAAAAGCCTTAAACTCATAAAACCCACTATTAGTTGCTATATACGACAAAGATGTTTCTTCTCCAGCACCTAATGGGCCAATCACACCCTCACTATATACTGACGTACCATTTATACGCGGTTCTCCGTTTTCAACATAGTAAATTTCATACTTAGTAGGACCTGTCATATTAAAACCTTGATTCTTTATCTTCACTGTGATTTCAACATCAGTACATGATTTAATATGTTGATTTCCCTTTCCAGTAAATATAAGTTCACTTCCATCAAACCAGCTACCAGCCTCAAAGGTAATGCCTAAATTACCATTTGTGTTAAAGTAAGCAACGGTTCCATTTGTTAAATAACTAAAGGACAAGATGATTAGATAAAAAACAATCACGATCTTGGAAAATAATATTAATTTCTTTTTTCTCTTGTTTTTGTATACTTGAAGGCGACTAATTTCCAAATGCCTTTCCTCCTTTGAGACAACATTATTTTGCTTTAGTAAGCAAAACAAATTTGTGATGTTTACTAAAACAAAATAAAATTATTTTGTTATGATGAAAGTGAATAAACCTTCTCCATCCATAATTATGTAATTTATAGAGGAGAAGAATTCGTTCTCCTCTATAAATTAAGTAAAATTATTTCATTTCACCTTCTGTTTGATGAGCGTTAAAAGTCCAAGCAAGCTCTAAAGAATCTCCTTGGAATTGATTTTGATCTTGGCCATTATCTACGAATTCAAACGCAACATACATTTGGTCACTAGTTCCAGCTTCTAAGCCACTACTTTCTCCGTTTAATCCAAGTAGCCAAGTAAAGAAGCCTTGAACGTTTTCAACTGCATCTGGTGTTTGAGATTTTAAATCATATAAAGTTGTTTCAGAAATTACATCGTTGTAATCACCAATGATCCATCCATCACCTGTTTTATCTGCATTTTCTAAAAACAACACTTTAATGTGACGTCCAAAGTCTTCCGTATTATCTCCTTGAGCATCGTTTACAATATAGTCTGTTAATAAATCAATTGAAGAGATATCCAATGACCCATCATTAGATAGAACAAATTCACGAACAATTGTATCTCCTGGTTTTAAGTTTCCTACATCGACAATAGTAGTAGGATCAACAGATAGATCCAAAGTGCCTGCTGCAAATGTATTGGTTGTTTCTTCCACATCGTTAAAGTAAGCAAAAGTTCCTCCACCAATTAAAGCGATCCCTAAAGTTGCAGATGCAATACCCATACCTAATTTTTTCTTAATACTCATTCTCGTTTTCCTCCCTAAATTAATTCAAAATATAGAACAAACACTTTTAAACCTGCGCAAATTTAAAAGTGTCGGAGAAGAGTCATCGAGAAGACTCTTCCCATATGTATCTAACTAGTTAAACACTGTTGTTCTTTAGTAAGATTATTTTGTTTCTTATAAAGAACAATCTAGTTGGTAGTATAGGCTATTTTGCTTAGAAACAAAAATCCCAAAATCGGCGAAATTTTCACTATTGCGAACGTTTTTCTTTGAAATTCTTTATTTACCTTTAAATTCCTTACATTTTCATTCTTTAAAACATTCAATAAGTTCTTTAAAACGCACAATTAATTTGATAAACTGTTTTTAATACTTACTTCTCCAATTACCTTAGCAAAATAAAATTTAGGGGGAATGTCCTATAAATAAAATTGCTTTCCTTATTATTTTAATTGGTCTCGTTTTAATAAGCATGGGGACATATGAAATGATAAAGACAAACTTTTCTCAAACCCAAACACTTGCTGAAGCTAAAGACTTAGTGAAGACAAATTCTAATGAGCCAAAGGGTGTTAATGTTAATCTTAAATCAACCATTCCGAATGACTTCAATCCTTCAAAGGGTGAAACCGTAGGAATTCTTCACATCCCTTCACTTGAAGCGGAGCTACCAATAGTTGAAGGAACCGATCCTGACGAATTGGCAAAAGGAGTTGGTCATTACAAGGGAACAGCCTATCCACTCCAAAAAGATCAAATCGTGCTATCCGGTCATCGAGAAACAGTTTTTCGCAGAATGGGGGAATTAAAGCTCGGTGATACTCTAATTATTCAACTTCCCTTTGGAGATTTCTCTTATGAAATTATCAATACTAAAATAGTTAGTGCTGATGATCGAACGGTAATTAAATCCACTGCACCAAACGAGGTTTTAACGCTTACGACATGCTATCCGTTCAACTTTATTGGTGATGCACCAGAACGCTATATTATTACTGCCATTCCACTATCCAAAAATAATGAGTAATAAAACCTATTTTGCAATAGACTAAAACGACAGGATTCGATATAATATTTCCAATAGTTAACAATTGAGGAGAATGACAGTGGTCGATTCACGAAAAGAATTCAAGAAAAAGAAAAAACGTAAATGGTTATACTGGGTCGGTGGGATACTTCTATTCCTTTTACTAGTCGGTGGGGGATATGCATGGTATGTATGGGACAAAATCCACGACACAGTTGATACGATGCATGAACCTTTAGAACGGGATAAAGATCCTCAAAGGCAAAAAGTGATTAACAACATTTTTTCGGATAAAAAGTCAATCAATATTCTACTATTAGGTGTCGATGAGCGAGAAGGTGACAAAGGACGCTCAGATACTATGATTCTCATGTCCTTAAATCCTAAAACTAATTCGATGAAAATGCTTAGTATTCCAAGAGATACATATGTTAATATCCCTAGCCGTGGTTTGGATAAAATTAATCATGCATATGCTTTTGGAGGTGTAGAGCTAGCAGTTCAAACTGTTGAAGAAGCCTTTGATCTTCCAGTACACTTTTACGGAAAAGTTAATATGGAAGGGTTTAAACTTGGTGTAGACTCTTTAGGTGGCGTAACCATTAGTAATGATATGGAATTTACTCAAGATGGTATAGTCTTTGAAAAAGGTAACCTACATTTAAATGGGAAAGAAGCTTTGGCTTACATTCGTATGCGCAAAGGAGACCCTAGAGGAGATATGGGCCGTAATGAAAGACAACGTGCTGTTATCACTGCAGCCATGGATGAGGCAGCAAGTTTTTCAAGTATTACCAAGGTTGGAGAAATTCTTGATATACTAGGCAATAATGTCAATACGGACCTCCAAATGAAAAACATGCAAAATCTCTTTACAAACTATCTAGGGACAAGAGCCAATATTGATACAATGGAAATCTCCGGAAGCGGGCAAATTATTGGAGGAATATGGTATTATATTGTACCAGAAGCCGAATTCAGTAGAATTTCAACTGAGATAAAAAATCATATGGAAGCACGATAGAGTCCAAGTCACCTAATGCATTTAAGGTGACTTTTTCTATTATTTCAATTATATAATGGAACTAGTGAAAATAACGTGTAATCAGGGGGATTAATTATGAAACGCTTTTCCATCATCTTCTTTACATTATTCTTTATCTTAATTTTAGCTGGATGTTCCGAAGATGAAGTAACACCACACGATCGACTCGATGACTATTTTACACTTTGGGAAGAACAAAATTTCCCTAAAATGTATGACATGCTTACAGAGGAATCAAAACAAGCTTATCCTACAGATCAGTACATAGACCGCTACGAGAAAATATACAATGATTTGGGTATTACAGATGTTCATTTATCTTATGAGAAATTGTCGGAAGAACAGTTAAAAAAGGCATTAGAAGAAGGAACTGTAACATTACCATTTGCAGCCAGTATGACGACTATAGCTGGCCCAATTGAATATAATTATGAGGCAACATTAAAACAAGTAGGCGAAGAAGAAGAGAAAAATTGGTACTTAGAATGGGATCCAGGATTTATCTTTCCTGAAATTAAAGACGGAGGAGAAATTCGAATATCTACTGTTGAACCAAAGCGTGGGGATATTTTAGATCGGAATAGACTTCCCCTAGCTCTAAACGGAACGGTATATGAAGTGGGAATTGTTCCAGGAAAATTGGGTGATAATCCTGAAGCAAGTAAGGAAAAACTTGCTTCCTTATTGAACATTTCCGCCGCTTCAATTGACAATGCATTAAACGCTAGCTGGGTTCAGCCAGATTTCTTTGTTCCAATAGGTAAACAGGTTCCGGAATCCAATCAGGGATTATTAGAAGAATTATGGCAAGTAGAAGGTGTTATGACTCAAAAAACGACCGGAAGAATTTATCCTTTAGGTGAAGCTACTGCACACTTAGTTGGATATGTCACTAAAATAACCGCAGAAGATTTAGAAGACAAAGAGAATACTGGTTATACAGAAAATGATATTATTGGTAGAACCGGATTGGAACGACTGTACGAAAAGGAACTTAGAGGTGAAAAAGGTGTTAAAATTTATGTTACGAATGGTGATGAAGAGGTTGCTACCTTAGCAATGAAGCCTGTACAAGATGGTAAACATATTCAAACTACCATTGATAGTAAGATACAAAATGAAATATTTAGCTCACTTAATAATGCACCAGGAACAGCGGCAGCTATCCATCCAAAAACAGGAGAAACATTGGCTCTAGTTAGCAGTCCGTCCTTTGATCCAAATAAAATGGTATATGGTATTTCTCAAACAGAATGGGATGAACTTCAAAATAATCCAGACCAACCATTATTTAATCGATTCAGTGCAACCTATGCACCTGGCTCCGTCATAAAGCCAATTACAGCTGCAATTGGGTTACAAAATGGAACAATTACACCAGAAGAAGAACTGGAAATTTCAGGTTTAACCTGGGGAAAAGGCGATTCATGGGGAAATTATGAAGTAACTCGAGTAGTAGAGACTAATCCTGTTAACTTACTTACAGCTATTACTCATTCTGATAACATATACTTTGCCATGAAAGGAGTAGAAATGGGTGGTAACAACTTAGCAACAGGTCTAAAGAAATTCGGATTTGGGGAAGACTTCCCATTTAGTTATCCGATTTCGACATCTACTATTTCAGCTTCTGGTACACTCGAGGATGAGGTATTGGTTGCCAACACTAGCTATGGCCAAGGCGAAATTGAAACCAGTGTACTACACATGGCAACTCTTTATACTACATTTATGAATAATGGAAATATGATAAAACCTGTATTATTTTTGGATGATGAAACATCACAAGTATGGAAAGAAAATCTTGTAACTGAAGACCAAGCAAGCTTCATACAAGAAGCACTGCGCACTGTTGTAACAGATGGTTCTGCCCGCATTGCCAAAGACATGTCCTTCCCGATATCTGGTAAAACCGGTACTGCAGAATTAAAGCTTACATTAGATGAAGAAAACGGCGACCAAAACGGCTGGTTTGTAGGATATCCAACAGAGGATCAAGATATTCTTATTGCAATGATGATGGAGAAGGTTCAAGATGATGGAGCAAGTGGATTTGTTGTAGAAAAAGTAGCAAAAGTTTTAGAAGCGATTAAGTAGTTCAAATTTAACTAACGAAGCACCCCACTTACTGAAAAGATTAAGGAGGGTGCTTTTTTTTCGAGATAAAGTTCGGTACAGATAGAATGAAGCTTACCTATACGAGAGTACAAATTATAACATAGCAATCAAGTCATAAAACGCTTCTTCATTTCGCTCGTCTAAAGCCTTATCGATTAAACGCTTAATGTTTTGCTGTTCTAGTATATCTATAATAACATCGATATCATCATTAAGATTTTCCTCTTGCCTATAGTCGATATGTGACTTTGTAATAAAATATAATTTTATAAGGAAGTCTGGTATATTAATTAATTCATTCATAGATAAATAAAATACTTTATCTGCTTTTTTAAATGCAAATGTTGCATCTAAGTTTTCAATTTTCTTTGTTCTTCGGTTAATGATAAATTCTCGTGATTTTTCAGGGATAAATTGATATGTTTCATTTTGAATGGAAATAGTAAAATGTTCTTCATCCAAAATTACATATATATTTTCTAAATCCGTTTTTATACAATAGGGCTTTAATAGTTTCACAGTTACCATTGTTAATTCCCCCCATGCTTCATAGTAAAGAATAAATCTTATAAGCTTAATACCCCGTCTATTACTTTTTAAACATCGTGAATCAAAAATGAATCAAAAGGAGCATGCCTACCTAAACATTTAGGTAATCCGGCATACTCCCTTTGATTCATAACAACTCAACTAGTTCTCGGAACGTTTTTTCGTCACGTTCGTCCAGTGCTTTATCTATTAAACGCTTTAAATTTAATTTCTCCAGTTCATCCATAATCAGTCTATGTTCTGTTTCCATTTCATCCAATCCATGAATTTCATCATAATATGGTTTTGCAATATTGTGTAATTGGGTTAAAAATTCGGGAAGTGTTATAAGTTCGGTCATCGTCATATAAATAATTTCTTTTCCTTTTTGAAAAGCAAAACGACTTCCGACATTTTCAACTTTTCGTGTTCTGCGGTTGATGCGAATCTCTTTAGCTTCAATCGGAATAAATTGATACACATTATTATTAATCATTACCGAAAAGTATTGATACGCTAAAATAATACGTACATACTGATCGTCTGCCTTAATATAATATGGCTTAAGCATCTTTACAGATATCACGTATCCCACCTCCCCATTTATTATTAATCTTAATTTTCAGTTAATTAATTTTACATGATATTACAAGAAAAAACAAGAGTATTTTGGGTAATTACAAATATTGGTACAAAGGTCCTTTATTTGTGCGAAAAGTCCTGCGAGTATTTACATTATACTCACAGGACTTTTAATTATTCGATAATTTTACGAAAAATAAACGATTTAACCTTTTCAATATCTCGATCGTTTATTACAAAATTTTGTTCGACATTCTTTAATAAATCACCTGCTTCTTTCAAGCAGATAACTCCCTTCTTCATGTATGATTTATAACTATTAGTTAATTCATTAATTTCCTCACTATATTTTTCATCAGTACCTGGAGTTACTGCCTTATCATACATATCAATCACTTCTTCCCCCGGACCATTAGGGAAAAATTCATGTGGGTCTGTACTATCAAAGATACAGAAATCTAAATCTCTAACTAAAACCATATCAATACTATTCGGATCAAAGCTACAATGGTATAGTTCAACATCAAAACCATGTTCCCTACAAGCTGTCATAATTTTTTTCATAAACGTAGATTTTCCTGTTCCAGCACGACCTTTAATGAAATATTTTTGAGATACTTGACTTAAAATATCCGGAACGACATTTACAACGCCATCTTTCGTGTTAGTACCGAATAACCGGTGATATATTTGGGCGTTATTTCCTTGAGGCGATCCGTACTTTAAAATCGTGTCTATAAATTCTTCCGCAATTTTATTTGCCTTTATAAAGTCCATCTCCTTAATATAGATATCCTCTAATTGATCATGAATTCTTAACCCAGTTTCAAAATTAGTATAGGCATCCTCCGTTAAGGATTTAATCTGTGTACGTTCTATTGAGAAATCCGATGTAGTAACGTCGTCAACAGTAAAAAGAGATAGATCCATTTCAAATGCTCCATTTAAATCAGCACTACCTATTCGCTCATCAATTAGAGCTATCTTTTTGTCTCGGATAATAACGCCTTCCAAAAATTCCTCACCTAATGAGCTGTACAGTATTTCAAGATTATCCTCGGTTTCATATTCCTTTATGACTTCCTTAATAATCATTGTTTTCACAGTGTGGGAAGGGTGTTTCAGAATGATGTGGTGATGAAAATCCAATGTATTAGATGATAAATAATTTACAAAGCCTTCTGCTGTATTTCCACTAACATAATAACCTATTTTGTTTGGCAAAAAGACACATCCTTTAACTAATTTCTATAGATTAATTTATGTATAGGCGATTATCTTGGTGATTATTTTAATCAATTCAGCAATTTAACAATAAACTAAGAAAACACCCCCAAAAATTGGGAGTGCTTTTCTAGTTATTTATCGTTATTTATTTCTATTTCACTTCTGGTAATACTCTTACTTCTGTTGTCATGACGGATTGGCATAGTGGGCACTCTGGTTCTTTGTCGAAGCTAAATGATTCTCTCATCCAGCCATTACAATCATCACTTGAACATGCCCATACATTTGTTTCAACTTCCGGGACTGGCTCTTTTGGTCCTCTTGAGAAAGACATTGCAGCATCCCCTTTCAGGCGTTGTATATCTATTATACCTCTTTTTATATCACAATGAAAGGGACCTTGGATTTAGTTATCCGACAACATTATAAGACAAACTTCTCGATTGCTTTGGCGACACCGTAATTTATATGAGTATCCGTAACGTGATTAGCCACTTTCTTTATTGCTTCTTGTGCATTCCCCATCGCAACCCCGATACCTGCTTCTTGAATCATTTTAATATCATTTAAGCTATCACCACATGCCATCACTTCATCCATCGTGATACCAATTTCTTTACATACACGTTTCAGAGCTTTTGCCTTGCTAACACCTTTTGGATTGATTTCAATATTAGTTGGTAGCGAATTCGTAATCTCTAAATCAGCAAAATAGGATAATTCTTTTACTACATGATCTAATTTATCTTTATCATCTGAATCCACACCAAACTTCAACCATTGGTAATCATATAGATTTTCAGGTCGTTCACCTATGAAAAATCCTTCTGTTGAAGTCATCCACATATGGAGACCAAGGCCTTCCCCTAGATTCCAGATTTTTTCTACAATCTCTGTTTCTAAAAGATGTTCTTCCAGTAACTCTTTCTTCACAGTCCAAATTTGTCCACCATTACAAGTGACTAAATATGATGTCAGTCCTAGTTCTTCTGCATACGGATAACAGGTCCCAATCGATCTTCCCGTACTTAATACAACATGCACACCTTTAGCGAGTGCTTTTTGTATTGCTTCCTTCGTACGACTATCAACTTCGTGGTCTAAATTTAGTAACGTACCATCCATATCTAGTGCAATCAACTTAATCTCAGACATCTAAAAACTCCTTTATGCTTCTTTTTCCATTACTTGCTCGGAATCTACTATCCCTCGGTCATAAAGTTTTGTCGTAAAGAATGGAATAAATAATAAAACAATTAAACCAAAGAATAGTACTTGAATATTAAAGAAATCAACAACTAAACCACCTATGAAAGGTCCGAGCATTCTACCTGCAGCCGCAATACTATTCACAAATCCTTGGTAAAAACCAGCACGGCCTTGTGGTGCAAGTGCATTAGCTAATGTTGGAATAGCTGGCCAAATTAACATTTCTGCTATAGTTAATATTACCATACCTACTGCAAACATCGTAAATTGTTCTGCAAACATTGCAATGAGATATGAACCTAAAAAGATTACCGACCCAACATAAATATGTGTTCTAGGTGAAGTAATTCTATCCGTGAATAACTTTAATACTGGTTGACCTAATACGATCAAAAATCCATTAATTGCCCATAATGAACTATACTGTTCTAATGGAACACCAATGTCTTGTGTATACGATGCAATCGTAGACTGCCACTGGCTATAAGCAAACCAAGCAACAAAGAAACCTATACTTAAGATGATAAGCGCAGTAAATTTCGATTTATCTTTAATTTTTCCACTTTGTTCAATGACACTTGTGTGCATTTGACGATTTCGTTCTTCGTCCATTCCTTTAAACGCAAAGACGACCATCAAAGTAAAAACAAAAAATAAGGCTGCATTTGCCATAAAGATATAATCAAACGAAATACTTGCTACAAAACCACCAATAGTCGCCCCAAGTGCAACTCCAAGATTTTGAGCTACATAAATAGCATTAAATGCACGTCTTCCACCTTCTGGCCATACCGAACCTGCCATAGCAAACATGACCGGCCAAGTTATCCCAGAACCAAGTCCAATCAATAGTAGACAAATAGAATATGCGAAAATACTCTCATGATTAAATGTTAACAAGATTGATGAACCGGTGGAAAGAAACGTTCCTAAAAGAATAGTTTTGTAGGCACTAAATTTATCAAACAGAATCCCTCCAACTAAATTACCAACGATGTTAGCTCCTTGGTTGAACATTAAAATAAAGCCAGCAAATGCTAAGCTTTTCCCTAATTCGTTATGCATGTATATGGTGTTAAGCGGCCATAAAAAAGAACCACCAGTTACACTAATGGTTGTTGCTATAACTAAAAGCCAAATATATCTTGGCATAATCTCATCAACTCTCAATCTAATTTTCTCATCAACTACGTAATTTTAATATATTTAGTTGGGGAAAGCAATGGAGTTAATGTAGTATTTTTATAAATTTTTATGCACCTGAAGAATAAGCGTTTCTTCTTTGGAACATGAACGTGGAGAGAATACAATACCCTTTCCATCAGGTGACCCGTGAGACTCCGTGTATTCTCTCCACTCAGAGTAAATTCTTCTATATATTTACCCTTTAAATAAATTATTTCATTAACTATTTACTCGATACAACCCAATGCTAATCTCACTGCTTCTGTTAAGTCTTGTTGTGACCAGCTGGGCATGTTTTTCTTTACTGCTAAAGCATGGGATGCTGGAATGTGGATGAATCCGGATGGACGATCTAGTTCTTTTTCATTTAAATAATGTAAACTATGGTACATGACATTATTGCAAAGGTAAGCTCCCGCAGTATTTGAAATTTTTGCAGGATAACCTGCTTCCTCTAACCTTGATACGATTTCATAAATAGGAAGCTTAGAAAAATACGCATCAGGTCCATCTTCAAAAATCTTCTCTCCATTTGGTTTGTGTCCATTATTATCAACTGGACCATCATTACAATTAATAGCAACTCTTTCTGGAGTAATACAATTTCTTCCACCAGCCAGTCCTAAGGATACCACCGCATCCGGGTCATGCTTTTCAATTAAACCTAGTAACTGTTTTCCTGATTTGTGAAAGTCTACGGATAATACTTCCCCAATTACTTCATACTTACCAATCACTTCCCCATTTAAAGTGATGGCGATATCAGTTGTTGGGTTAATAGGAAATTCTAAAAATGGTTCGAATCCTGTAAGTAATAGTTTCTTCATGTTAACACCTCTCCTTTTTATACATATTTATCCCTACCTGCACCAAATCCAAAGAAAGTGACTAATACAGCTACAATGATTAAAGTAACTATCGGCACTGTCCATGCATGTGTTAAGTCGAATAAATATCCAATAAAGATTGGACCTACTGCTGCAAGAACATAGCCTAAAGCCTGAGCCATTCCGGATAAAGAAGCTGCTTGTTTTGCATCTTTTGCCCTCATTCCTAAGAAGGCTAATGCCAATGCGAATGTACCACTTAAGGCAAGACCAATTAATGTAATGCTAATGATTAAAGTAAGATGAGTCGAACCAAGTAACAACCCGCCATAACCTACAATGGACATTAGCCCCATAGTTGCAACAATTAAACGTTGTGAGGCAAATTTCCCAGCGAGTACTGGAACAATAAAACTGGCAGGAAGACCAATAAATTGTGTTAACGATAACATCCAACCAGCTGTCTCCATACTCATTCCATTGGAATGCAATATTTCAGGTAACCAAGATATCGTTACATAAAACAAAAAGGACTGTAATCCCATGTAGGCAGCAATTTGCCACGCTAAAGGCGACTTCCAAATATTTGTATCCGTATCAGTTATAAATGGGGTTTTACCTCTAGCATTCCTACTATTATTAGCTAAATAAATCCAAACAATAATACCGACTACAGCTGGTATTGCCCATACTAGAAGAGCTATTTTCCAGCCTAGGCCTAGCCCATCTGCTATTGGAACACTTACACCAGACGCAGTAGCAGCAAAAATCCCCATAGCAGTGGAATACACACTTGTCATTAAACCAACCTTTAATGGATATTTATCCTTAACAACCCCTGGCAACAGAACATTAATAACCGAAATCCCGATACCAACTAGTAATGTCCCGATAAAGATCAAAAGTATTATGGATACGGACCGGACTGCTATTCCGATTAACAGAAAAATAAGTCCACATAATATAACTCTTTCATTCGTAAATCGATTACCTAGCCTAGCAGCAATAGGCGACATAATTGCAAAAGCAATTAACGGTAGACTAGTTAACAACCCTACACTCCAATTTGATAAGCCAACATCATCACGAATCGTACTCATAAGCGGTCCAACAGACGTAATCGCCGGACGAAGGTTAAAGGCAACTAATATTATCCCAGTAAGTAACAAGAATTTATATAACTGATTATTCTTTAAGTCATGTTGATTAAATTCCAAACCTTTTGCCCCTTCCAATATATTCTGATATTACTATAGCATAAGGGAGTGTAGGAAGGAAAAAAGTTGGATTAATTGGTGCGGGTTGTCAGTTGAAGGCGAAGGGCATTTGGTTGATGTTTACTTAATTTCAGTTGATTTTTTTAAGTAACGGTTGATACACACCATTTCACGATCATGATGCCTCTTCCCACAACACTACAGCAACTCCCCCAACTAACTTCAAATATTTCCTCGGAAATAATAGAATATTGTCGAATGAAGCTCATCAAAAAGACACTACACAAATAAGTAGTGTCCTAAGAACATACTCTTATTCCGTTATCTGGCCACCTACTTGACCGGACTCTTCCTCTCTTTGCCTTTGAATAAACCATACTACAACAAGCAATGCAAATCCTATAATACTTGTTATTACTTCAGGAATAATCATCATTAATCCACCCACTAAGAGTATTACCCTTTCCCATACTCTTGAATGACAAATGAAGTACCCGATTACGGCGCTACTTACCCCAGCCATTCCAATCAATGCTGTTAAAATTCCAATAATTAATTTCACAGCAGTTACATCGACTAATACTAATATCGGATTGAAAACAAATATATATGGAATAATGAAAGCTGCGATTGCTAGTTTTACAGCATTCACCCCAGTTTTAAATGGATTTGCTCTAGCAATTCCAGCCCCTGCATAGGCGGCTAAACATACTGGCGGTGTAATGTCCGCAACAATACCAAAATAAAATACAAACATATGAGCAGCTATTGGAGCGACGCCAAATTCATTAATTAAAACAGGAGCTGCGATTGTCGCTGTTACAACGTAATTGGCAGTAGTAGGGAGGCCCATTCCTAAAATGATACACGCAATCATGGTGAATATTAGAGCGAATGGAAGTATCCCCCCAGATAAAGCGATAATTCCCGCTGCAAACTTGGATCCTAACCCCGTAATACTCACAACTCCAGCAATAATTCCTGCAGTAGCACAGGCAGCTATTACAGGAAGTGCTATCCGTGCACCTTGCTCCAGTACATTAATTGTTCCGTGTAAATTCAGACGAGTTTCTTTTCTAACTAAACTTACAATGAATGCCGAGATAATACCGATTAGTGCAGCACGCTGTGGGGAAAAACCTGTTAAAATAGTTCCTACTATCAACACAAGTGGCAAAAGCATGTACCAATTTTTTTTCATAAGCTTACGAAAACTAGGTAAATCTGCTCTTGGTAAACCCAGTATTCTTAACCGCTTCGCCTCAAAATGTGTCCCGATAAATATGCCAGCAAAATAAAGCATTGCTGGTATAATTGCAGCAAGCATTATAACCCCATAATCAACACCTAAATACTCCATCATAATGAAAGCTGCTGCCCCCATTAAAGGTGGCATGATTTGTCCACCAGTCGATGCAGATGCTTCTGTCGCTGCAGCAAATTCTGGCTTGAAACCTGCCTTTTTCATCATCGGGATAGTGAACGATCCAGAGGCAACAGTATTTCCAACCGAGCTTCCTGATACCATTCCTTGTAAAGAACTTGCAGCAACCGCAGCTTTTGCAGTACCACCGGTAAACCTACCTGTTAATGCAAAAGCTAAGTCATTAAAAAACTGACCAATTTTCGTATGAACTAAAATAACACCGAAGAATAGAAAGAGGAAAATAAACTTTGCAGAAATCTGAATTGGTGTACCGAACACACCACTTTCGGTAAACCATAAATTCGTAGAGATACGGTCAACAGCAAACCCTGGGTGTGACAAAATTTGCGTTGGAATCACATTACCGAAGATTCCATATAAAATCATGATGCTTGCAACTATGACAATTGGTACTCCAACAGTACGACGAGTGGCCTCTAATAATAGTAAAATAGCGACAATGGAAATAATAATATCTAATGTACTATAACCAGCTACTCGACTTCGTAATATATCATCAAAAAAAATAATCTTATGATACGCAACATACATGGAAGTAAAAGCTAACATTATATCATACCATGGAACAGTTTTTTGCTTTTTTTGTAGTCCCCTCTTAGCTGGGAAAAGTAAAAAGATTAAACCTAACGCTGTCCCTAAATGAATTGCGCCTTGTTGTTGGGAAGGGAGAACACTAAAATATGCTGTATAGAGATGAAATATTGTTAGCGCGACACCTAAGAATGTCACAACCCAAGCCCACTTGCCTATATTAAATCGGTAATTGCTTTCCTTATCATATTTTTCTAGAATCTTTTGAGCAGTGATTTCTTCTTGCGTCATTTGCTGTTTATCTATCATAATTTCACTTCCTTTCACTGTAAAATAGGAAGAAAGGGATCAAATGGCGAATCCATGATCCCTTTACTGATGTTTCATTAACTATTTCAACGGCTATTTCAAATCATCTAAGCTTTCAATTCCTGTTGTTTCTCGAGTGACGATTTGCACAACTTCTGGATAAATATGACCGATAAAGGCAACGTTTTCCACTTTAGCTCCTTCAAATTCGCCTGTTCCGTTAACAGCATCAAGTGCCGGAACGTGAACGGTCATCCCAATGTCCTGGTTCCCATCTCGTATGTCGGCTAAGTTTTGTAAAGATGCACCTGTTTCCGTATTCGTTACGTTAATTCCATCAATATTATTATTCCAAACAGTCGCCATTTCGCCACCAAGTGGATAGTATGTACCACCCGAACTACCAGTACCTAATATGAGATCAGCTTTTTCTTCTGTAATATTTAGCTCAGCAATAGGATTATCAAACTCTAATCCTTGTTCTTTATAATAACGTGCTGCACCGGGATGAATTGGTAACCCTTCCTCTCCTTTTAATGCGTTTTCTAATGTCATTTGGACACCTTGGGCATGGGTAATTTCACTTGAGTTTTCTACCATTATTTTTGCTAATTGATATCCTAGTTCCTCACTAATCGTATTCGTATTCGCCATTAAAATTGCATATGCTGTAACTGTCTCTACATCACTATCTAGAAAATCATACATATCTTGTGGAATCGTGTGGCGCTTATAGCCACTGTTCTCTTCAATGTAAGCTATTGCTTCATCGGATAATTCAAGCATTCGTACATCACCAGCAGAAGCTTGTAAACTCTCAATACTACCAGCTGGAAGCCCCAAAATCCCAATGGAGATGTCTATGTTTCCATCCTGTACCCCATTAGCAGCATCCCCAAAACTTTCCTGGAATGCGGTATAATCTCCTTCCTCAAGTCCATATGCTTCTAATATTAATTTTGAAACCGTATTCGTTTCACTTGCTGGTGGACCAATCGCAATATTTTTACCCCCACCTCCACAGGCAACTAACACCATAAGCATACTGAAGAAAATAATCAACATACTTGCAAACCGAAAATTCCGCAAACCTTTCCCCCCCTTTAAACTAAGTTAAATAAATCTAGGTAACAATTTTCATTGTGAATATTATTTTTCAGACTATTCTTTTAAATAGTACGCGCTACCTCCCATATTTATGCAAAAAAAAATAGGATGAGAGATTTGTCCCTCATCCAAAAAGGGTCAGGACCTCCAAAAAGAAGGTCTGACCCATTTAGTTTTATAATGTTATCCAATTATTTTTAATCGCTTTAATCACTGCATTTGTACGGTCTGAAACATGCAGTTTTTTTAAAATAGAACTAACGTGATTGTTTACCGTTCTAGTTGAGATATATAGTTCCTTAGCAATACTGCAATTGTTTAAACCTTTACCAAGCTCTTCTAAAACCTTCCATTCTTGCTCTGTTAAAATTCCAGCTGGTCTAATCGGCTTGTTTCTAGTCAATTTAACATAATCATCTAGTAATACCGTTGATAGTTTCGGATGTATATACTGCTGATCATTTAACATCGATTTCGTAGCAAAAATAAGTTCACTTAACTCCATACCATTATAAAAATATCCATGCAATCCATAACGGAAAAGCTCTCGTAACAAATTATCATCTAAATCAGATGCCCAAATTGCTACTCGGATATTTTGCTCTATAAAGTTATCAATTGCTGCTTGAATATTAATATTGGTATTCAGATCAATAATGACCAGGTCACTTTGAATAAAATTTTCTTTTTTTTGAAATTGATTTGAATCTAGTGCAGTCCAACTATGTTCTGGTAGATTTTCTTCTAGTTTTTCTACTATTATATCCCGTACTAAATCTTTTTCTTTAATTATTGTTATGTTACACATAGCCACTTCTCCCATCAAATTATTAACGTTTAAAAAATGGTAGAAATTGCCAAATATGAATTACTCCATTAAAAAAGACTATTCGAATAGAATAGCCAAAATATCATTCAATCCATTTTGGCAACCAGGCGATCATAGCCTTTCGACCTTAGACCCTTAGCTTTGCGTCCTATCCTTTCAGATAGTTTGCCTTTTTCAGTTGAAAATTAACTTCCTTGATTATCGTAACCTATATCTAGTATAAATAGCAACTAAAAAATACTAGACCTATGTGTGTAATTTATGGAAGAATGATATATTAAAAAAAGAAAGGCACTAACATGGATGTTAGTACCTTTCAATGTTATTTAATTACTTCCTGCTGAATTACCATTCTTTACTTTTTCTTTCTCTTGACCTTTACCTGTATTACCATTTCCACTGCCTTTTCCCTTACCGTTATTACCTTTAGTATCTTCAACATTAGAAGAATCAGTAATAAATAGTCTACCATCTGCTTGCATGCGAGTTTCGTTACCGAAGCGGTCACTTACTTTTACTTCGATAACTGCACCTTCCGCCAGTACGTTGCTCGGTACAGTCCAATAACCAACATAATGACCAGGTGTTGTTTCCATCATCGGAAGTTCAATTGGATTATAGGAAACTACCCCGTTTAGGTTCGTTAATGGCAACAAAATGGAAAACGTTGCTCTTAAGCCAGGTTCGGCATCAAATTCAATTCTTACACTCTCACCAACTTGAAGATGGACATCCTCGCTTGGTGTTAGGTTCGTAATTTCAGGAGCAGTATAATCGGCATCAAGTGTAATTAGCTCAGACGATACGTTCCCAGCAAGGTCTTGTGCTACAACCTCAATGGTATTTTCTCCCTCATCTAGAAGAATTCGTTTAGAGAACGTACCATCTTCTGATACATCAGCTTGTTGACCATTTACAGTAACAAAATCAATATACTCATCCGAAACCATTCCTTCAACTGTAACTGTTTCACGATTTGTCGTATCTCCATCAACTGGACTTATTACGGTAAGCTCAGGAGCATGTGAATCCAGTGTAACCGTAATAGGTTCAGAAATCTTCGCTAGTTCTCCATTAATTAACGTATGGGCAACTAACTCATTCGCACCTTCAACTAGTTCTACATCAAGTGCAAATGCACCTTCATCATTAACATCCTGTATACCAGCAGATTCCCCATTATTAAATAATTCTATCGTAGCTCCTGGAGTTGAAGAACCTTCTATTGTAAGCACGGATTGATTAGTAAAGGAACCATCAAGTGCTGGATCAAGTACAGCACCTTCTACCGGACTTGCAATATTCGCTCTAATCATTGCATTTCCATAATCAGGGAATAATTCAAACTCCCTTGCAGAGAAGAGATATGTTCTTTGTGCATTTTGACTATTCTCATCTACTGCAATACCTGGTCCTGCACTACCCCCTTCAGTTTGAACATAAACCATAAAGAAGTCACCAGTTACCTCAATGTTGTGAGCACTTAAATCTACAACAGTTTGTTGATTTACATCACGGATAGCAGTCCCTTCAACTGGTCCTGCAATCATCTCATCTGGCAAACCATCTTCACCTGCAGACCATACTTCAACCGTAAAGGCTGTTCCACCAGGCGATGGGAAATCAGTACCCCAGAACTGGAAGACACCTTCTGTTACAATTGCACTGTCCATACCTTCAGGTAATGACATTTTCACCGCTAATCCATCTCCTCCAGCATTTAAGGAAAGAGCATTTTCTGCTGTACCATCATCATATGCGATTTGACCAGCTGGTATCGTAAACGCTGGCTCAAGTTCAATATCTAAGGTTGTATTGCTATCTAATGAAACCTCAACCTCTGTACCTTCATAATTTGCCGCAACAACCTTCAGTGTGTAGTCTCCATGATATGCAGTTAATTCAAAATGACCATCTGCATCGGTTTGAACTGGTGCAACGTTAGCATCTTCTACTAACAATACGGTTGCATCTGCAACTGGATCCCCTGAATATTCATTTGTAATTGTACCGCTAATTGTTGCGCGTTCTAACTCTTCAAGTACAAAATTCGCTGCTGTAACTTCTCCATCTTCAACTTCAACGGATTGTTCCGCTGAAGCAAAACCATAGGACTCTGCTACTGCTGTGAATGTTCCTGCAGTATGAAGTAGGGAATAGCTTCCATCAGCAGGATTTGTTGCGGTAGATGCTCCCGTTTCTAAAATACTTACTGTTGCATCTAGCGGGATATTAGATGGTCTAACAACTTGTGCGTCTGTCTTATTTTCACTTGTAGAAGTAACTTCTCCTAATGCAACATCGGCAACTGTCACATTATCAACATACCAACCTGGATATAATACACTACCGTCAGTAAGTAATGTGTAAGAGATGTATACTTCGCCTCCACTGTATTCGGAAATATCATAGGTTGCTGTTTCCCAACCATTCGAACTACCAGTAAGTTCATCCAAAATGGACCAATTTTGTGCATCCGTTGAAATTAGTAGATATCCATAATCCCAACCTTCTTCAATATCATACCAATGGTCAAATTGCAAATACGCTTCTCCCTCAGGTACAGATATTGCCGGCGAATCGAAATAAGACTCTTCATTATTGTTATAGTTCCCCGCCAAGTTTGTTCCAACAAGATTTTCACCTGATGGAGCACTACTTGGACCAGAGCTAGGCACTCCCCACTCCCAGCTATTAGCTCCAGTACCAACACCTAGGAAAGTCCAGTCAGTAGGTTCTGTCTCAAAATTATGGAAATAGATTGGCTCAGTTAATCCTAATTCATACGTATCACTTGTTACTTCATTTCCACCAAAGTCATTGATAATCCATTGATAACTAAACGTATCACCTGTAATATCTGAACTTGGAATCGTAACGGAATAATCACCAGATTTAAAATCACCAGATACACGGCTTGCTTCTAATGTATTACCAGCATAGCTTACTTCTACTGACGTAACGCTAACATTATCACTAACTGAGATAGTTAATGTTACATCTCTTCCTTCTAGAATGCCATTCGGTGGTGTGTGAGTAAATACAGGTGCTTCTGTATCTTCACCATCCATTGATACGACACCTTCTACAGTTCCAATTCCATCAGCAACTGAAGTAACTGCTGCCAGGGCATCAATGATACCATGACCATAGCCATTATTCGGTGACTCCGGATATTGGCTATCAGTTCCTGCCTCAGAATCAGCGGTATCCATTAGCACTTGTTCCATTTCATCAACAGATAGGTTACTACCCGCTTGTTTTAGTAATGCAACAACACCTGTAACAGCTGGGGCCGCCATCGATGTTCCACTATTACCAATATAACCACCACCTACTGCTGCAGAACGAATTCCAGCTCCTGGTGCTGCAATATCTGGCTTGATTTCCTCATATGGAGAAGGTCCTTCTAGCGAAAAGCTTGCACGATTGTCATTACTATCTGTTGCACCAACTGCAAATGACTCTGGATAGTTACCCGGAGATGATACGGATCCTGGTCCACCTGGATTTGTTAGTGTCGTATTACCCGCAGCAAACACTGGGAATATCTCAGCTGCTCTCCAAGCAATGACCATATCCCGATACCATTCATCAATACCAGGGCCACCACCCCAAGAATTGTTTACTACATCTGGTGCTTTAGAAGAATCTCCACCTGGAGCCATAATCCACTCTCCGGCTGCGATTAAATCATCATCGTAAGCGTTTTGACCTTCAAATGCTTGAACGGCAATCCAATCTGCCCCTGGAGCAACCCCAATTTGGTTAGAACCGTCGGGCTCACTTCCAACAATTGTTCCAGTTACATGGGAACCATGACCTTCTTGATCATATGGCTCAGTTTGTCCATTTACAGGATCATAGAAACTGTATGTATGATCTACTTCACCAGTTTCTGGATTATACCCGCGATATTTATTCATTAATGCCGGATGTGTCCAATCCACGCCAGTATCAATAATCGCAACGGTTACTCCAGAACCATCATACCCAAGCGCCCAAGTATCTGGAGCATTTACTCTGTCTACATTCCACTCCACATTTTGAGGAGTATTTTGAGTTTCTTTATTTAGTTCCTTCTTTGCGGCTTCCGTTACTTTCTCTGGTACATCAACCAAAACACCTTTATCTAATTTAACTTCTGTTTTACCTTTTTCAGCAATAGCTTTTTTAAGAGTACCTGACTGTTCAGCACCTTCCATCAATTGACGCTGCTCGTTCGGCAAAACCTTTTCAACCTCTTCAAAGGAAGCAATTTTTTCGGCAATTTCTTTAGAAGCTGTAACGGATAGTCCATTCACAATATAGAATGATTTTACATCCTTTACATTTCCTTTTTGCTCTTCCTGCTCAAGAAATTGTATAACATTTTGCTGAGATTTTGTGGCTGTTGCTTTTAATTCAGAAATAACAGCTGAGCGCTGTATAAATTCCTTATTATAAGCTGATAGATTTTTTGCATTAGTTAACGCTTTTTTAGCAGCACCCATTGGGTCTGCCTTATCTTTAAATTTGACTAAGAAGGTTACAAAGTCACTTTTTTCAAATTGACTTTGTAAACTTTTACTTAATTTAGAACCTGTTGAATTCGACACGGATTTACTAGACTCCTTGTAGCTTGTAACAATATCCCCTTTAGTTGCAGCACCTGCTAATCCTGGTGTTATTAATGAAAAGATCATTAATAGAGTTGCAACTAGGCTAAATAGTCGGACTTGTCTTTTTCTCTTACTTTTCATTACGTACTCCCTCTTTCCTAGTAACTAGTATTTTTAATTCTTTAAAATTCGCCTCCCTTTCATAGATTCTATTGACAACTATGTCTGTTGCCTCTATCTATAGTTCAGTGAAACTATAATAGATAAATGATAAATCCTAACTATACAGATTTGTGCATATACGCCTTTGGTTGCAATACAGGGTGACATCTGCTCAAAAAACATTACCATGTCTACCTTGCACTTCTTAGGACAAAGAAGTCTTACAACAGTCAAACATCGCAAACATCAAAAGTGTTATTACTTTTTCAAGGAATCCCTGCATATTTCCCTAGCGGATAAAGTCTACTACTCTATTTTTTGCTAATACCAAGCGGGATTCGATATGTAAAAATTCTTTATTGGGAAGTTTTTTCTATTTGGTGGTTTTCTTTTCGTGAGGATAAAATATTATTTAATTTTGTGTTACAATTTGTAATTTATTTAGAGTATAGAAATAATAAGTACAATAGTCAATAAATTCTGAATAATTTAATTCGTACGCACTAGACAAGTTACATGATACGACATTTTCTAGGAATTTAGTTGCTGGTAAAATAGTTCCTAGAAAAAATAAGCCCCCATCATAGATGGAGACTTATCTCATATAAATCATATTACAATTTAAACTTCGCTATTAATACGTTTAGTTCTTCAGCAAGTTTTGCTAATTGTTCGGAGCTTCCTGCAACTTCTTCCATGGATCCGCTGACTTGTTCAGCAGATGCTGATGTTTCTTCCACTCCTGCAGCAGATTCCTCCGATATCGCTGCAATCTCCTCAATTGAGCTACTCATCTCTTGGCTATTAGCTGCAATATTGGATAGGTTTTCTGTAATAGTAGTAATATTATCTACCATGCTAGTTACCGCGTCGGTTATTTGGTTAAAGGTTTCTTCTGTTGAAATGATTTGTTCTGTTCCAACTTGAACCTCTTTATAACCATCCTGTAGAGACTCGGTTACAAGAGTAGATTCTGTTTGAATACTTGTTACTGTTTCCGTTATATCATTTACTGATAAAGCTACTTGCTCCGCTAATTTTCGTACTTCATCCGCAACTACAGCAAACCCTTTACCGTGCTCACCAGCTCTTGCTGCTTCGATAGCCGCATTTAGTGCTAGTAAATTCGTTTGTTCTGCTACATCTCTGATGACAGATACTAAGCTTGTTATCTTTTGCGTATGATCATGCAGACCTTCTACCTTAATCACTGCAGCATGAACAATTTTGTCTACCTTTTGCATTTGTGATGTAGATGATTTCATTAAATTACTTCCATTATGTGTTAAGCTAATCACATCTTTAGAATTAGAAGCTATACGCTCTCCACTCTCACTTGATTCTTGCACTTGACGAGTAAAGGAGGTCATAAGTGAGGATAAGTCCCCTGCACTATTTGCTTGGGATTCTGTACCTGTTGCCAACTCTTCCATGGTCGTCGCAATTTGCTCTGCACCAGTTTTTACCTCATTGGCAGATTGAGTTAGTTCTTCACTTTGACTCGCAACCGTATTGGAAACTCTATTAATATCATGTAATAAATCTCGAATACTATCATTCATCTTATTTGTCATGCGTACTAATTGTCCCAGTTCGTCCCGGTCATTTGATTGTAATGCTTCTTGACTTAAATCCCCTTCCGCAATAGATTCCATTCGAATCATTACTCGTTTAATTCGTTTCGAAATCATCGATGCAGATATAATGGCAATTAGGATACCTAGCGCTATACTTGCAATACTTAATATGATAGTTAAAAGTCTCATGAGATGGCCATTTTCAATAACCTCTTGACCCATCTCATTAATAATCGCTTTTCTATGGGTTGATGCTTCAGTAAAACCTGCAATAATTTCATTTTCCAATGGAGCAATTTCTGTTTCCATAATTCTTTGAGCAGTTTCTTTATCTCCTTGATCATATGCCTGGAATACTTTATCTGTTAATGTGCCCCATTGAAACTTTTTATCTATTAATTCTTTCGTTTGGTCAGAATCACTTAATTCCAATAATTGATTCTCAAGCGCAATACTATACTCTGTCCCATCCTCAAACTTTTTCCGAGCTTCATGATCCTCATACAACATATATGCTCTAACTAATCCTGCTCGATTAGCCATATCAAACGCAATATCTTCATCTAATATCAATAACGTTAATTGCTTGTCTAATATTTCTTCCGTTTGTGTATTCATTTTATTAATAGAGTATATAGAAAACCCCGCATACAGAGCAGTCATAGCTAATACTGCTGAGAATAATAATAATATTTTTGTTCGTATCGTCTTAAAATTGAAATATCGTTTCATTTCAGTCCACCTCTTGATGTTTATTAATTAATCTACATGTTCCGTAATATCATAGTTAGGCAAAATTAGCACTTCAACACGTCTATTTTTCGCCCTATTGTCAGCACTATCATTCGGTACAATTGGCTGATGTTCTCCGAACCCTTTTGCACTGAATTTAGCTGGATCAAGCTGGTCATTCTCTAAAATCAGTGTCATAAAATTAACTGCACGCATTACACTCAATTCCCAGTTAGAACCAAATACTGCGTTATTCATCGGTACATTGTCTGTATGACCACTAATGACTATTTGGTGTGGTGGATCGGTATATAATAACTTAGAAATTTCTGTTGCAATCTCCATCCCCTCAGGATTTACTTCCGCACTTCCAGGATTGAAGGAGACGTCGTTTTTTATGGAAATCATTAATCCTTCACCTGATAGATTTGTTTCTAATGATGCGGTTAGATTATTCTCTTGTATATAGCTGTCAATCTTCCTTTGCAGTTCTTGTAAATTTTGGTGTTCCGTTTTTCCTTCATCTGATTCCTCTTCCGGCTTCTCTCCCTCTTCTTCTACCTCTTGGGGTTCTATTTCAGGAGTAGGAGCAGGATTTTCCATCAATCCATCGTCCCCACTTGAAAATTCACTCCGGAAAATGGCGGCCAATTCTTCATATTTTTTCACGTCAATTTCACTCATCGCAAAAAGAACAATAAACAAGGCAACCAATAATGTTAATAAATCGGCATAGGGGAGTAGCCAAGATTCATCAATATGGTGGTCTTCCTTCTTCCTTCTATTCTTCTTCATAATTCTTCACCTGATTGATTTGTTGCAATTCCTTTGTCGTTAGATAAGAACCTAGCTTATCTCTTACGACCTTTGAAGACTCCCCTATCGTAATTGATACAATCCCTTCTATCATAATTTCCTTAATTTCCACTTCTCTTTTCGATTTTGCTTTTAACTTGTTCGCAAATGGATGCCATAGCACATAACCAGTGAAAATACCGAGTAGAGTCGCGACGAAGGCTGCAGAAATTGCTTTACCTAATGCAGTGATGTCTTCCATATCAGCAAGTGCTGCAATTAATCCGATTACCGCTCCAAGTACCCCTAGTGTTGGCGCATATGTACCAGCTTGTGAGAAAATTGCCGCACCCTCCTGATGACGCTTTTCCATTGCGTCAATCTTTTCCATCATGACATCTCGGATAAATTCAGGTGTCTGGCCATCTACAGCTAGTTGCAAACCTGATGATAGGAAGGGATCGTCAATTTGATCTAATCTCGTTTCTAATGATAGTATTCCTTCTTTTCTAGCAATATCTGCCATATCAGAAAACTGATTTATTAAATCTTCTATACTTTGTTCTTTTTTCTCCGTAAAAAGGATTTTTAAAAGAGATGGGATGTTTTTAAGCGTACTCATCGGAAACGCAATCATAACGGAAGCTACTGTTCCAGCGAGGATAATAAGTATAGCCGCAGGGTTAATCAACGCACCTAACCCAACCCCTTTTAATACCATTCCTAATCCAATGGCAAGAATTCCTAGTATAATTCCTATTAATGATGATTTATCCATTTGTAGACCTCCATTTAGTAATTAAAAAGACTATTCTTTATAAGAATAGCCAAATAGAATTTTCATAGATTCTATTCTTGGCAACCTGGCAATCTTAGTCTTTAGACCTTAGACCCATAGCTTTGCGTCCTTACCTTTCAGTAAGTTTGCCTTTGACAGAAGTTATTAAGTTGTAACTTTTGACCTACCGTTTATATCGTACAGGTAGGAATAGATGTTTAGGAAAATTTAATTTTTGACTCTAAAAAAATTGAGACTTACCTTTTTAAGCCTCCATAACATAATTATTATGTATACTAAATATATTTCGTCAAATTTTTACAATTTTTTTACTTTTGATTTATATAAGTGCTAACTTATTTATTTATACTTATTAATAGGATGACATTAAATACCTACTTAAAGGTGGAAATATGAAAAATAACCAAATGAAAAAATTCCTGGATTACATAATTGAAAACAAAAATACGCTATATCTTGAGTTTCAAAAAAGGGAAGAAGTACAGGCGTTATTAAACACTGAAAAAGTTAAGACTTTCTTTCAGCCAATTTTGACTTTAGATAAGGGGACGACTATTGCTTATGAAATTTTAAATCGTCCAGAAAGTTCAACACTTTTTCCTACCACTGATAAGTTTTATGAATATGTAGGAAAAAGCAGCTGTGCGCTTCAGGTTGAACACTTTCTCTGTAACCTAGCACTTAGTAGATTTACGAATCAAATTAAATCGCTAAAAGCTCAAAAAGACATCTTAGTTTTTCTAAATATACAACCACAAGTATTGGGAGATGTTTATTATCAAAGAGATATACTTTTGAATTTATTAGACAACTATCAACTTACACCTAATCAGATTGTATTAGAGCTAACCGAAAGAGATGCCGGTATTAATCATGAACAATTTATACCAATTATCGAATATTATCGAGAAAAGGGATTACGAATCGCACTTGATGATGCGGGAACGGGCTATAATAGTTTACAAACACTTCTATATCTGAACCCTGAATTTATAAAAATAGATAAATCATTAATTAGAAATATTGAAGAACATCATGAGAAGCAAAATTTAGTGGAGCTTATTATAGAATTTGCTTCCAAATCGAATACTAAAGTAATAGCAGAAGGAATCGAGAAAATATCAGAATTAAGTTATTTACAACAGCTTGGTGTTGAAATGGGGCAGGGTTACGCATTAGGTAGACCAATGCCACAAGTTTATAAGGGGATATTACCAGATACAAAAAATGTAGCTAATCAGCTAACCTTAGATTTATACTAAAAAAACACATCATTTTGATTAGCCAAAATGATGTGTTTCTGCTATATCCTCTAACGCAAGGAATACGCTTCGCTTAATTTCTTTACAATATTTTTTTACCTCTGCAGCTTTCATGCTAAGTTCATCAATCGTACCAATGGTATAATGCTTATTTTGAATGACTGCAATAGATATGCTCAGTAGAGGGATATTCTCCCATTTCCCTTGCCGACTATATGCCTTTACATATCCTCTTTGAATATCCTCTTCTGAATAAAACCGCTTAATGTATTCATCAAATCGTGAAATGATTAAATGACAAAGTTCTTCATGTTCAAAGTAAGGTACAGCTGCAATAAAATCATCCCCACCAATATGCCCGACAAATGCAAGGTTATCGTCTTCTTTCATAATGATGCTTTTGATAATTGTTGCAGTTTCTTTAATAACACCATCACCCTCTTTGAAGCCATAAGTATCGTTAAATTCCTTAAAAGAGTCTAGATCAATATATAAGACAGTATATTTTTCATATGTTAATACTTCATTTAAGGTTTCATCTATAATGTGGTTACCAGGAAGTCCACTCAAAGGATTGGAATATTTTGCAATATTGATTTGGACTTCGGATAATTTGTTTACTAGTTCTCTTATACTTACAACTCCATGTAACTTGCCTTTAGATGTGACAATAACATAGTCATAAAGATTTTCCTGCTTACGATTCATGGCAAGTGGACTGACCTCCGTAAGAGCTAGTGACCGATCAACAGTTAATAATTCTTTACTCATGACTAAGTCTATTGACCTATTCATAAACAAATCGAACCCGTACTTTGTGGAAAGCTTTTGAAAAAAATACGTTCTCATCACGATTCCTATTGGATTATTATCAACCTCAACAACAATTCCTTCTAATGATGGATTATTTTCAAATATGGAATAAACCTCCTCACATTTCGTAGAAGGCTTTACACATACAGCATTACTAGCAATATCTCCGATAACTACTTTCATTTAGAAAGTCCCCTTAATTTCTTATTTTACATGATTATTTTTGTATAAAAATGACCCTGTTTTTAAAACTATTTATCAGGGTATCGATTGTTTATAAGGAAAAAGTGTACTAATTTCAAAATGACACATTTTCCATATAGGTATATAAAATAAGTACTTTTACCTATATTTTACATCAAAAATATTAACTTGACGTAAAAATTACGTAAATCCTCACAAAAATTGCGAATATTTTAGCGGAGAAGTTTTGAAAGTAGATAAAGAGACCTATTGAAAGGTTTCTTTTACCTAGTGAAATGCTAAGATTAATTGATTACAATGGAAGTATAACCATTTGATTTCTCATAAAATTTAAATGGTTATTTAATATTTTTTATTGAACAATGATAGTCGCTATGGATTACGTAATAATATAGTAAAGGAGAAGAAAATTTTATAATATATCTAAATTGACGATAAAGAAGGTAAAGAAATAATTTGGAGGATATAAATCAATGGATAACCCATTTTTACAAATTGATACAAGAAAGATTGGATTGGATTATGAACCAATCGTAATTGCAGAGATAGGTATTAACCACGAAGGTAGCTTAGATGTTGCCAAGGAAATGGTAGATGCCGCATATCATGCTGGTGCAGAAATCATCAAACATCAAACCCATGTAGTAGAGGATGAAATGAGTAAAGCGGCTAAAAACGTAATTCCAGGAAACACTGACCTTTCCATATACGAAGTGATGGAACGTTGCGCTCTAAATGAGGAAGAAGAAATAGAATTAAAAGAGTATGTTGAAGAGAAAGGTATGATATTCTTAAGTACTCCATTCTCAAGGGCTGCAGCTAATCGTCTTGAAAAAATGGGGGTAAAAGCATATAAAATAGGATCTGGTGAATGCAATAATTATCCTTTAATTGAACATATAGCTTCTTTTGGAAAACCAATGATTGTATCAACAGGAATGAATGATATTAATAGTATTAAAAAGACAGTATCAATTATCGAGAAACATCAAGTACCTTTCGCACTACTTCATTGTACAAATATATACCCAACACCTCCCGAATTAGTCAGATTAGGTGGAATGGAACAGTTGAAGCAAGAGTTTCCAAATGCTGTTATAGGGTTATCAGATCATACCGTAAATAATAATGCTTGTTTAGCTGCAACCGCTCTTGGGGCTTCTATTCTTGAAAGACATTTTACTGATAGTAAATCAAGAATTGGTCCAGACATTATTTGTTCAATGGATCCTACTGAATTAAAACAACTAATAATTGGGAGTAAAGAAATTTTTAAAATGCGCGGCGGAAAAAAAGAGCCCGCAAAGGAAGAACAGGTAACAATTGATTTCGCATTTGCAACAGTTGTAACCACAAAAAATCTTCATGCTGGTGACGTACTTACTGAAGAAAATATTTGGGTTAAGAGACCAGGAATAGGAGAAATCAAAGCTGAACATTATGATAATTTAATTGGTAAAAAAATTACTAGAGATATTAGTAGAGATGAACACCTATATTGGAATGACATTGAATCAAACTGAAAGGTAAAACACTTATGAAAAAGATTTTATTCATTACAGGTACTAGAGCAGATTACGGAAAAATAAAATCGTTAATGAGAGAAGTAGAAAAAAGCGATCAATTTGAACTCTACGTTTTCATAACTGGGATGCATATGCTTGCAAAGTATGGTTCAACCTGGAAAGAAGTTAAGAAAGATGGCTTTAAAAATATATATCAATATATCAATCAAAAAAATCATGCCCACATGGATATTACATTAAGCAACACCATATTAGGCTTAAGTAATTATGTACAAGAATTTAAACCAGACATGATTGTCATACATGGTGATAGACTTGAAGCTTTAGCTGGTGCTATTGTAGGAAGTTTTAACAACATTAAAGTAGCACACATAGAAGGCGGAGAAGTTTCGGGTACTATTGATGAATCTATTAGACATGCAATTACAAAATTCTCACATATACATTTAGTTAGCAATGAAGAAGCAAAACGTAGAGTTATTCAATTAGGTGAAAAAGAGGATTCCATCCATGTAATTGGCTCACCAGACATTGATATTATGTTATCTGAAGAATTACCATCTATTGATGAAGTAAAAAAGAGGTATGACATTGAATTCAATTCATATGCGATATTGATGTATCATCCAGTAACTACAGAATTAGATTCTCTACCAATAAAAGTAAATACGTTGGTTGACTCACTAATTGAATCAAAAAGGAATTATGTCGTTATTTTTCCTAACAACGATGAAGGAAATTCTATAATTATAGATGCCTACGAAAAATTTAAGAATAATCATCATTTTAAAGTGTTTCCATCCATGCGCTTTGAATATTTCTTAACATTACTCAAAAATGCCCAATTCTTAATCGGAAACTCTAGTGCAGGTATAAGAGAATCTGGAATCTATGGGATTCCTTCAATTAATATTGGTACGAGACAAAGTGGCAGATACGATCCAAACAAACATAAAGAGACAATTATTACAATTCATGAAGATAAAGAAGATATTTTATGTGCAATTAGAGAAATAAAAGAACCTAGTTTAATAAAATGCGATTTCGGTGATGGCACTAGCCATCAAATGTTTATTAAACTCTTGGAAGATCAAACACTTTGGAAAATGCCAATTCAAAAAAAATTTATTGATAAATTTCATTAAGCAGGTGGAATTATGTATCAAGATAAAAGCTTTTTATGCGTAATACCAGCTAGAGGTGGGAGTAAAGGAATTCCAAGAAAAAACTTAGTAAAGGTGAATAATAAACCTTTACTACAATATACGATAGATGAAGCACTGGAATCGAAATATTTAGATGATATCATTGTATCAACAGATGACCAGGAAATCGCAAATGTATCTATCAAACTAGGAGCAAACGTTCCTTACTTAAGACCTCCTGAACTAGCAAGTGACTACTCTAAAACAATAGAAGCTGTTATCCATGTCATTGAAAAACAAAAAACTCTTGGTAAGGAATATGATTATGTAGTTGTTTTACAACCAACTCAACCATTAAGAAAGAGCTGGCATATTGATGAGGCTATTGAGAAAATAGTAAGTGAAGGCATGGAGAATCTAGTTAGTGTGTCCGAAGTAAGTGATCATCCAATTTTAATGCGTACAATTAGTAAAGAAGGTTTTCTAATAAGTTTATTAAACAGTAATAGTACAGTTAGACGGCAGGATTTTCCTGAAATATACAAAGTAAATGGGGCAATATATATAAATCTAATTTCTAGCTTAAATCATAGTACAAGTTTAAATGATAACAAACTTGCTTATATTATGGATAAAAAATATGATTTAGATATTGATGAGCCAATGGATATAGAATATTTCAAATTAACACAGACAATAGATAAGGACGTAAAGTAACTATTCGTTCCTCCTCTATAAGTTTCTAAAAACCTATCTTTGTTTATATAAGAACAGTGTAATTGGATTGGATTTCAATACATTAAAACAAACTACCTAAATAAGAATTAATGTGTTAGATTTAATTAATTGAGGAGGCAATGATATGATATTAAAATATGATGAAAGTAAAGCATTTGATTATGAAAATGGATTTATATTGACTTCAGAAGTATACCGATTAGGAAATATTTTATCGCATTATGAATTGTATAAAAAAATTATTGGATTACCTGGAGATGTAATTGAGTTAGGTGTATTTAAAGGTAATTCATTATTACAATTTGCATCTTTTAGAGAATTATTAGAAAACGAGAAGTCTAGAAAAATTATTGGTTTTGATGTGTTTGGAGAATTTCCAAAGGTGGATAAAATAGCGGCTGATAAAGCCTTTGTAAATAATTGGAATAAGATTTTTGAAGGTGATTTTTTATCTCAGGAAGACTTGTATAAAAGTTTACAATTAAAAGGGATAGGTAATGTTTCATTAATAAAAGGGAATATTTTAGAAACACTACCAAAATATTTAGAAGAAAACTCACATACAAAGATATCCTTATTACATATCGATACAGACGTTTATGAGCCTTCCAAATTAGCATTAGAGTTATTATTCGATAGGGTCGTTTCGGGCGGACTAATTGTATTCGATGACTATGGTACTGTAGAAGGGGAAACACGAGCTGTAGATGAGTTTTTACTAGACAAAGAATATCAAATAAACAAACTTACATTAAGCCATGTAAAGCCTTCATTTATTATAAAAAAATAAATAAAACTTCCCTAGCATAATAATAACATTTTTTACGGCCTTAACCCCAGGGGTTAAGGTCGTTTAGTCTATAGGATTGTATTTTTCACTCGATATAATCTATTCAATACATCATCTAACTATTAATTAGCTATTGTTACTCATTGAATTCACTATGTAATAGAAATAAAAAACTCCCCCTAAAGTAAAACAGATATTTATTTTTTCTGTCTACTTTAAAAGGGAGGATATCATCTAGGACGCTCTACTTAAAGTCTTATGTTTATAGGTTATAAAAATCAATGTGTCTCCCTATTTAAAAATTCATCTTAATAAGAATCTCATTTAATTCGTGACTATTACATTTGCACTTCTCCAAATATCCACTAAAAACGCTGAAAACCTCTCTCCCCTTAATAAAGGGATCTCTTTCTCTATTCAGTCTTCTAATCTCATTCTCTATATATTCCACATCAACCCGCATATATAGAGATAAAAAGTTTTTATAATAGATGTTTTCAAATATTGCATTATATAGAGTATCAAATTGAGAAAGAGCCGATTCTATATTCGATTTATTTCTTACCTTGGTCGAAGTAGAAATAGATTCAATAACTTTATACATCTTCCGTAACAACTCTTGGAATTCATTTATACTATGCATCACTTTTTTATTCTGTATTTGAACAACACTTTGATTATACTGATTCTGTACTTTCCACCATTCTTGTTTATTAATTGGTTCTAAAAGCACATTTTTTATGACCTCTTCTATCGTATAGAATGGAACTCCTTCAATAGCCGCTCCGCCTTTTGTTGTATTAATAAACGTATTAACGGCATAAACTCTCGCAAAGTGTTCAATGGTTTCTCTCATTCTATTAAATACACTATTAGTTTTTATCTCATTTCCATAGACATCCTCTGTAGTTATTGCGTTATCCATTTCTTGTTTATCTACCATGGATTCAACATGTTTATACTCAATTCCATCTGAATATCTACGGTCATATAAGTATCCCAAATTCTGCCCAGCAAATATTATTGGGCCAGCTTTTAACTTGTTCAACAATTGAAACATCATTACTGCAATAGATGGTGAATCTATAATTAAATCATGAGGTTCAATTTGACCTTGTAATAAATATGTTGAAGTTTTATCCTGAGAAGTTATAAAATGAACTTTTGGTCCTTCATATTGTGTTATGGTTTCATACCCAACACTTGAACCAAAAATCATCGGAATATCCCTTATCCCTTTTTCAATCATTTTATTAAAAACTACATGATTATTCCTACCAGGATCGTATGTACATACTGCATCTGGCAATACGTCATACTTAATTAAACTATTAATGGCAGATCCTACGGAAAAAAGATAGGCTAAGTTATTTTCTTTAATATAACGCAGATGTTCTATATCTTCGGCAAGAGATGGTCCTGCTGAGACAATAATGACAGGTTTCCCCTCAAATTGTTTCCTATCAATATCTTTCAGCATATTTGGCGTATCAAGTACAGCTTTAAAATTTAAAATACTATTTAACACCCATAACTTTTGAAAGCTCATATCAACTGATAAATTTGACCTTCTATTCTGGACGATCCTTTTAATACCATCCTGAAAATGTTGCACTTTTTCTTTAACGATGTTTTTATAACTTGGTAAAATAATAAAAAGGATATGCTGATTTCTAGATTGTAATTCTTGTAAATACCCTTTTGCAGTTGCACTATGGGTATCCATATAAAAATTAGACAAGTTGTTTCTCATTATCCTTTTTAAGTCCACATTTTTTAATGCTGTAAAGAAAATCTCAGGAATAGGTTCATAAATAGAATAAGTATTTTTAGGAAATGCTTCACAAAACTTCTCAATATGATACCCCAAGCCAATTCCATAGAAAAATACGTGTGTATCATCCGTAATCTCATCCTTATGTGCCGCAATTATTCTTTCTGCCTCACGAATTGGATCATACTTACTATGAATCATCATTTGTTTATCTTCTATAAGGTATTGTAGGGTTTTTAACCCTTTATTGGAATCGACTACTTCCACTCGAGCTGTTTCAAGACTAGTTTCATTGTCACGAAAATAGTCCCGTAAGGTTGGATGCTTTTTCATCAAAAATAACTTATTATCAATTAACATCTTGTAAAAATACCTCATCTTTCAATGCAATTTCAAGATTTTCTTTAATTAATTCAAATACAGGTACTAATTCATACGACAAAATATCTGAAATAAGTATGGTATCTTTCACCTCGACCGCAGCTAGTAATTCTGCAAACTTTTCTTCACAAACCTTTAGATTTTCTTCAACCTTAGACCAGTTAGTAGGTTGTTTAACTGCAGCATTTGCAACCTCTTTAAATTGTAAAATCCACTGCATCCCTTCAGCCAACTGGTTAATACCATTCCAAGTTTCACTAGTAAAATTGTTATAACTTTCATCAACCAACGTATTTAGAGCCGGTATTGCTCTTACTAAATATTGATGAACCGATTTCATCGTATTCCATATCATTTCGTTCATCGTAGTAGTAATTATTTTTATTGTTTCGATTTCACTAATACGTTCTCTTATATATTGTTCATGATTCTCATAAACTTCCACTTGATTTATTACTAAATGGCTAAAAACCTTTCCACTATTTTCCAATATCTTATTTACTTTATTTAAAATTACATCGATTGATTCTAAACTGTTTTCTAATAAAATATTTTCCTCATTATAGATTAACTGCATGAGTAATTGCCCCCGAACATAGTTTTTGTATTCTATATTATTATCGGATTGAACAAGAATTTTTAAAGGAGGGATTACGAATATGTTATGGTAAATAGAGGAATTTATTTAAGTAATAATAGGTTTAAAAGACTTTCTGGATATTCACTATCGTATCTCTAACAACTATATGATGTGCAGTTAAGTTTAATTATCAAGCTATGTTTAGGAGGGATTAGAAGATAAAGCAAAAATCAACTTAGTAGAATCAAAAGTTAAAAGTCTTGTATATTATAATAAAAAATAAGGTTATCACTAAATCAATAGTGATAACCTTAAAAAACTTAATTAACGAAGAAGTTGTAAAACTCCTTGAGGTTGCTGGTTAGCTTGAGCTAACATAGATTGTGCTGCTTGAGTTAAGATGTTATTCTTAGTGAATTCCATCATTTCTTTCGCCATATCAACGTCACGGATACGTGATTCAGCAGCAGTTAAATTCTCAGAAGAAGCACCTAAGTTACTAATAGTATGCTCTAAGCGGTTCTGAACAGCACCTAATGCAGAACGTTGAGTTGAAACTTGGTTAGTAGCTGCATCAATAGCTGCTAATTGTGCATCAAAACCACCTGAAGCATCAGCTGCAGTTGTAGCGAAGCTAGTTACATCAATAGCTTCCATACTTAATGTTACATTACCACCAGAATCTTTAGTACCAAGTGCAGAAGCACTCATATCTTCAATATGAACGCTAAGTTGTTGTCCACCATTAGCACCGATTTGGAATGTTAATGCTTGAGCTGTACCTGAACCAGCAGCTGTTGCTGAGTAAGTACCATCAAGTAAGTTTTTACCGTTGAATTGAGTACGATCAGCAATACCTTTACTTGAACCAGAAGCAGTTACTCCACCTAGTTCTTCTACTAAAGCATCAATTTCATCTTGAATAGCTTGTAAATCAGTATCATCTTGAGTACCAGTGTTTCCAGCTTGTACTACAAGTTCACGCATACGTTGAAGAATTGAATGAGTTTCATTCAATGCACCTTCAGCAGTTTGAATTAAAGAAATACCGTCTTGCGCGTTTTTAGAAGCCATTTCTAAACCGCGGATTTGTCCACGCATTTTTTCAGAGATTGCTAGACCAGCAGCGTCATCTCCAGCTTTGTTAATACGAAGACCAGAAGATAGTTTTTCTAAAGAATTTTGAGTTGAGCCAGTATTTACACCTAATTGACGGTGTGCGTTTAAAGCAGAAATATTGTGATTGATAATCATGTTATTACCTCCATGTAATTGTTTTTTATTTTCGCGAGTCACATCCATATGTCTCGCATATAAATGTTTGGCCAAAACATTTACTAACATCTATGATGTTGTACCTATTATATCGGCATGAAAAATAGATGTTTAATGTTTTTTGAAAAAAAATATTCATTTTTGTAGAAAATTACTTACTCCCTATGAAAGCAACAAAAAAAGCCCATGGCACTATACCATAGACTCCTCACCAACCAACTTACTCGATACTTTTTCTTTCCGCTTCTCTACCATAATTCTATTCAATAACCGATACAACAACTCACGATCCTCATCGAATAGATTCGTAAACTTAACTCCATATCCAAAACGATTCCTTTCAGGATACAATTCTTTACGCACAATAATTCCTTTGAGGATAAATCTACTATCATTAAGAGAAAAACGTACCTTTATCTCCAATTCTTCCTCTATCGGATATTCATAATCGCATACAAACTTTACACCGCCAACACTAATATTCTTTAACACACCATTAAAGAACTTTGGATTCAGATTATCATTATCTACATCCAGAAACTCAACGAAACAATTTACATCATCTAATGCGACACGAAAGTTTTCTCTATTATTTACGCCGGAAAACGATGGACGTCTTGGGGTCTCTTTCTGTTCCGAAGTGGATGCGACATCTTCGTGAGAACTTCTAGTAAACTTCTTAATAAGAAATATTAATAGCATGAATAATAGAAATGCAACCGCAATAAGAATATATATCCACTCTTGTTCAGTCATTTCAAGCACCTCCCCATTGGATAAGTTGGTTTTCGAAAATACCTTAGGTCCAAAATCACACATAAAAGGAGAACCCAAGAAACGGTCCTCCTTCTCTCTAACTTAAGTCCCTGTTTTCTTCGGTAGCTAGGCTGCCATTGCACTAGTGCTTTAGGCCCTCGGCTTTGCGTCCTTACCTTTCGATAAGTTTGCCTTTTTCGTAAAACCTCTATATTTAGTCCTATTATACTAAAAGTTTTTCCATAATTCGACATATTTTTAATTAAAAACTCACAAAATCACCGTTTTTACCATAATTGAGTCAAAAGTCCTATAGATAAACATAAAAAAGCATGCCGAAGCACGCTTTTCATTACCTATATTATACCAACAACTTTCGATCCTTTCGATTTGTAAACCGCATGAAAATCATAAGGGACAACAACACTAAAATCATTAATAATAACGACAGTGCTGCACCAAGCTGCCAGTTCATTTCAACTAAGAACGCATCCCTGATGACATTACCAACCATCAGTAGTTTACCACCAGTAAATAAGTCTGTAACAACGAACACACTTATTGCTGGTACAAACGTAATAATAAATCCTGCAAGAATTCCTGGGAACGTTAATGGTAACGTCACATTTAAGAACGTCTTCACTGGACCCGCACCTAAATCCTCTGATGCTTCCAAATATGTTTTATCCAACTGTTCAATAGAAGAGTAAATCGGTAAAATCATAAATGGTAAGAAACCGTATACCAAACCTAAGATTACCCCACCAGGTGAGTACATTAATGCAAGTGGCTCATCAATAAATCCTAGTTCTATCAACACATTATTAATCACACCTTGATTATTCATTAGGATAATCCACGCATACAAACGAATTAATAAGTTTGTCCAGAACGGCACCATGACAAGTAGTAATAATAAATTTTTCCACTTACCAGCGTGAGCGATGAAATAAGCAAACGGATATGCAATAAATAAACAAACGACCGTCGCAATCAATGCCCACCAAACCGATTGCCAAATTACTTTAGCGTATAAGGAGCTAAAAGCAGATGAATAGGCTTTTAAGCTAAACTCATAAATGATTCCACCAAAGTCTCCGTTCGTTGTGAAACTTATTATTGCAATAAAGATTACTGGAATCACTAGGAACAGTGTTAGCCAAAACAAACTCGGGGATAATAATACATATGCTTTCTTAAAACTTTTAATCATTTCGCGTCCCCTCGCTTTCTCATTCTTAGACCAACAATTAACACGACAACAAACATAATGGCTATTATAATAGTAGAAAGTACGTTTACTTCAGGTGAAACCCCTAAGCGAACCATCGAATAAACGAGTACTGGTAACGTGTTATCTCCAGGTCCTAATGTAAAGAAAGAAATAACAAATTCATCAAGGGAAATGGTAAATGCTAGTAGTGCACCAGCTAAGATTCCTGGAAAGATTAATGGAAACGTTACTTTCCAGAACGTTTGCCATTCATTCGCTCCAAGATCTTTTGCCGCTTCCTCCAATGAATTATCAAAAGAAGAAAGCCGTGCCAACACAACTAACATAACGTAAGAAATCGTAATTGCCACATGTCCTGGGATTGCTGTATTTAAACCGAGTGACATATTTAGAATCCCATAAATCGCAAGTAGCGCTACCGCGACTACGATATCCGGAATAACTACGGGAATATAAAATAGAAACTCCACAGATTTTTTGCCGATAAAGGTATAGCGGTGTAATGCTAGTGCTGCAAGGGTACCTAATATTGTTGCGATGATGGTTGTAATCACAGCTAAATACAAACTATTCATCGTCGCTTCAATCAGTTGTGTATTCTGTAAAATGGAACCATACCAATCTAGCGTAAACCCAGTCCAAACTGTTCCTAATTTAGAATCATTAAATGAGAATATGATGACGAACATAATTGGTATATAAAAGAATAAAAAAACGAGTAGGGAAAACGAAAATAGTATTTTCTTCGTTCTAGGTCTCAACATTTTCCACCTACCTTCCTATTAAATGGGAATCGCACGTTTTGGCGCCTAATAAGCTAGACATAGGATAAGAGGTTGTCTATAAAGCCAATCCTTCATTAAATGATAAGGGATTGACTTTTGACAGCCTCTTTATTAACTTAACTATTCAACCTTTGCTTCCTGGAACAGACGGTTCATAAATTGAGTACGCTCTGAATCTAGTGGTAAGTTCCACTCTGTACGCTCAATTACTTCTTCAGGGAAGTTTAATCCAGGACTATTCTTAATATTTTCTGGTAACATCTCGACAGCCGCTTCATTCGGATTCCCATATGGAATGAATTCTGAAAGTTTAACACTTACCTCTGGACGAAGTAGGTAGTTAATAAATGTTTCTGCAGTATATTTGTTTTTAGCTGTTTTTGGAATAACCATTGCATCCAACCAAACAATACCGCCTTCTTCAGGTAGAACAAAGTCAATATTTTCATTTTCTAACCATGCAGTCGCAGCCGAGCCGGAATAACCATGACCAATCCAAGCTTCTTCTCGAACAAAACGACTAGATGGTGCGGCATCAAATGCTAATACATTTGGAATAAGTTCTTTTACTTTTTTAAAGCCCTCTTCTAATTGAGCTTCTGTTGGGTCATTCATTTCGTTACCTAATAATTGTTGTGCCATATTAGAAATTTCCTTAGACTCTTCTAACAGTACTACTTTCCCTGCATACTCTGGGTTCCATAAGTCTTCCCAGCTAGTAGGGGCTTCTTTAATGTATTTCTTGTTATATATAATTCCGTCATACCCATACATAAATGGAACGGAATATTTATTCTCAGAGTCAAATGGCATGTTTCTCCATGCATTTGCGATATTTTCAAAATTTGGTATGTTATCGAAATCAATTTCAAGCAACATATCATTTTCAACCATTTGCTTCACATAATAATCTGATGGAAACACTAAGTCATAAGCAACTGTACCACTTTGAACTTTTGTAAGCATTTCGTGGTTTGAGTTATATGTAGAATACACAACATCTACACCATATTCATTTTCAAAACCATCAATTACTTCTTGTGGAATATACTCACTCCAGTTAAATACGATTAACTCATCACTTAATTCCTGATCCCCACCAGTATTATCAGAATCATCTGATCCACAAGCTGCTAGAAATAATACAATGAACAAACTAAATAGTGCAAATACAAAAGACTTTTTCAATCCTTCCCATCTCCAATCTTTAAAATTAATATTTGTTATTTTTTTAGAACAACCGAATTTTGGGGGCTCCAGTTAACATAGACATCGTTAGTATTCGTTAATTCCTCGATTTTATCATGGGATTCATTAACGGTAAGTTCCTCGCCGTTTGGCATGGAAACTACTATTTTTGTCACTGAGCCAATATAAATCTTTTCTTTGAACGTTCCTTTTAGATTATTAGAACCTTCGATAGGTGTACTGCTAAGTTTTAAATTTTCAGGTCGGACAGAGATGGATATTTCCTCGTCCTTATGCACATTGGCCGTATTCGGGATCTCAATTGATTGATCCGCATATGCCATTGTAGCCATTTCACCATTTAAATCACTTACAGTACCTTCCATAATATTAGTTTGACCAATAAAATCGGCTACAAAACGCGTTTGTGGTCTTTCATATATTTCATAAGGCAGACCAATCTGCTCGATTTTTCCTTTATTCATAACCACGATTCGATCTGACATTGTTAGTGCTTCTTCTTGGTCGTGGGTAACATAGATGAACGTAATGTTCAATGTTTGTTGGAGGTGCTTTAGTTCTAGCTGCATTTGCTTGCGTAGCTTTAAATCTAATGCGCCAAGTGGTTCATCTAGTAAGAGTACCTTAGGATTATTCACAATGGCACGCGCAATAGCAATACGTTGTTGCTGTCCACCAGATAATTGCTTTGGTTTACGGTTACCATATTCCTCGAGCTGTACAAGCTTTAACGCTTTTGTGACACGTTCTTTAATTTCTTCTTTACCTACTTTTTTCATTTTTAAGCCAAATGCCACATTATCAAACACACTCATATGTGGAAAAAGTGAATAACTTTGAAACACTGTATTTACTTCTCGCTTGTATGGCTCCATTTCATCCACTTGCTTGCCGTTTAACAATATTTTTCCTGATGTTGGCTTTTCGAATCCTGCAATCATTCGAAGTGTAGTTGTCTTTCCACATCCAGACGGGCCAAGTAATGTTAGAAATTCCCCTGCTTTTATATCTAAGTTCAAGTCATCTACTACATTTGTATTATCAAATTCTTTCGTTACGTTTTCCAGTTGCACCATTTGAACACCCAACATGCATCCCTCCTTCTACTAGTTAAGGGGCACTGTTCCCCAAGACTCTGCCATACTATTTACTTTTTCCTTCTAACTTATAACTATACTTCTGCTAGGATTTTAAGGTTATTTTTCTACTCTTCTTGGCAAAGACTGACATTCAGTCATAATTTTTGGCATTAAAAATACACCCTTCTCTACCAGGTAAAGGAGTCTATTATTTGACTTTGTCCTTCCCCGTTGGGTGCGTACTGTTTCGGCAAATCTATATCATATTACTTAAAATTAACGACTATAATTCTTTAAACTTTAGCGTTCTGTCCTTTCCCCACTAATGTATGTAACATATGTATTCTGTATCACTATTTTTACAAAGTTATGCAAAAGTCGATTTCTGCTAAAAAAAATATAGCAGTTTTTATTATGTAATTCAATAGTTTTGGTGGAATTATTTTAAGTTTTTTCATTTGGAACTATTTATCCGGGATATTTGGTATTTCATATTGTTGCTAGTAGATTATGTAAAGAATTTCTATCATGTTAGAAAATACATTTATACTCATCATTAGTCATTCCCTTTATAGGACAACGAACAAGTCCGCTTGTTCTGATTTTTCCTTAGTTTTTACATATTTGGTTGATTTGGTTTGATCTTGGTTGATGAATGTTTACATACCAGTAGTTAGACTGCTTAATATTTCTGTAAAGAAGGTGGATTGGTGTTTTAGGTGGGGTTTTCTTTTCTGTTTTATTTGTTAGAATAGCCATTACGAAGTGGAAAGGAGTTTTATAATGATGAAAAAATGGTTATTAAGTTTATTTCTTCTCTTACTGACTTTTGGTATGGTGGCATGTAATGATGATACTTCTACTGAGGATAAAGGGAAAGAACAAGCAGAAGGCGAAAGTACTGAACAAGAGATGCCCCAACCTGACTTAGAAAACCTTCCAGATGTGGTTGCAGAAGTTAATGGTGAAAAAATTTCAAAAGAAGAGTTTGAATCCACTTACCAAACTCAATTCCAACAACTAGCGATGCAATCCCAGATGACTGGGCAAGAAATTGACCAAGATCAATTAAAAGGTCAAATAGTAGACGCTTTGATTGGTCAGAAACTTGTCATTCAAGAAGCTGAAAAGGGTGGCTATGAAGCCTCTGAAGATGCCATTAATAAAACATTAGATAATTTAGTTGCACAAAACGGACTTGAATCACAAGATGCCTTTTTTACTGCGTTAGAGGAACAAGGCATGACGAAAGAAGAAGTAATGACTGCAGTCAAAACGCAAGTAAAAGTAGACAAGCTAATTGCTAGTGAGTCTGGTGAAGTTGAACCAACTAAAGAAGAATTACAAGAAGCCTATGATACGTATAAAGCTCAGTTAGAACAAATGAGTAGCGAAGCTAAGGAAGTAGATATTCCAACTTATGAGGAAATGGAAGCTGACCTTATCGCACAAGTAAAAGCCCAAAAGGAATCAAAAACATATCAAACATTAGTTGAGAAACTTAAAGCAGATGCTGATATAACTAAAAATATATAAAATGAAAACCAGGTCTTGTATTTGACCTGGTTTTTGCTTTTGTGGGACAGCGTGGGCTGGTTCATTTCCACACCTATCCTTTTATTGCTCCTTCTGTCATCCCCTTAGCAATCCTTCTTTGAAATAAAGAATAGAGAATAATTACTGGGACTATGGCGATGACGAGACTAGCAAATAACGTGCCCCATGCATTTGTGTATTGTGCTTCATTGCTTATATAATCAATTGCCAATGCTAGCGTGTAATTTGTTTCTGTTTGTAAGAAAATAAGTGCCATGAAATATTCATTCCAAAATTGAATACAGTTCATGATGGTTACGGTTATTATTCCGGACATCGTAAGCGGCGTTACGATTTTAAACAATATACCATATGGAGAAAGTCCGTCAATCGCAGCGGATTCCTCTAGCGATTTCGGGATAGTACTCATAAAGCTTGTGAGGACAAAGATACTAAAGGGCAATTGACTTACAGCATAGACAATCGCCAGTCCGAAAATGTTATCCAACAGGTTCATTTCCGCTAGTAAAAAGAATAACGGAATCCAACCTAACACCATTGGAATCATCATTGCTGATATATAAAGGGTAAACAATACGTTACTACCACGAAATTTGATCCTTTCAATTGCATAGGCAGTTGGAATAGCTAAAACTAGGGTAAGCGCTGCCCCAATGACCGTAACGATTAAACTATTAAATACACTTACATCGATATTATAGTTGGTCCATGCTTGGGTAAAATTAGCAAAGTTAAAGCTTTCCGGCCAGCCCCATGGGTTTCTGTAAATTTCAGCATTTGATTTAAACGAACCAAGAAACATCCAAAATATTGGGTATAATACTGCAATAGTCCATAGAATTAACGGTATTCGAATGCCTGTCCTTCCTAATATTTGCCCTACACTTCGCTTCATGTTCATCCCTCCTTACCTAGTATTCTATTTTTTCTCGACGCATTAAAAATTGTAAAACTAATACTGTAATTAAAGATAAAACGAGTATCATTACCCCAATAGTCGCACCATATCCGAAGTTGAATTGTTTGAACGCTTGTTGATATAAATAGGAGCCCATTACATGTGTAGCGTTATTTGGCCCTCCACCAGTCATTACTTGAACGAGGATAAAGGAACCATTTAATGTTGTAATCACAATATATAAAATCGAAACTTTAATTTGTGGCCAAACTAGTGGCAAGGTGATTTTCCAAAACTGTTGCCACTCGTTAGCACCATCGATTTTTGCTGCTTCATAATAGCTTTTAGAGATATTCGCAATACCACCCATTAACATTAACATAAATAACCCAATACCAGCCCAAACGGCTGGTATCACTAAACTGGGTAATGCCCACTTTTCATCTCCAAGCCAAGGTTTTGTCCACTCTTCAAGCCCTAGAAACTCAAGTCCTGAGTTCACAAGTCCTAAACTTGGATTATAAATAAACATCCATAAAATTCCGATGACAACTACAGACATTATATTTGGAAAGAAGAACACGATTCGGTAAAACGGTGCTTCTTTTATTTTCAATTGAGTTAGTGCTACTGCGAAAAACATCGCCAGAACCATAATCCCGATAATCTTTGTCACTACTAAAAAATAGTCATGTACTATCGAATCAGGGATAATCGCATCATTAAAAAGCTTTACATAATTATCAATGCCAATAAATTCTTTATTACTAGACGAACCAGACCAATCAAAAAATGAATAGTATAAGCCACTAAACAACGGGTACAACGTAAAAATTGCAAACAGTATAAATGTAGGGAGTAAGCAAAATGCTAAAAACCAATATTTTTGCTTTTTAGACTGTACCATATTATCACTCATTTCTTATTGGGACTGCCCCCATGCCTAAAGACAGTCCCCTTAACTTATTCTAATCCTGCACGATATTCTGCTGCTGCTTTTTCCGCTTCTTCTACAAATTGTTCAGCAGTTAAGTTTCCAAGCATTAAGGAAATTAGTGCATTGCCAACTGGTGTTTCTAAGTCAGCACTCATCGGATGTGGTTTCTCATAAATTTGCACGACATCAGGGTTGTTAATCATTTCATTTGCTTCCATTAAATATTCTGGAACGTTCTCATTCTGTGTCAAATCAACACCATTTAGGTTCATAATTGCTCCAGTGTGTTCGGAGAAGGAACTTGCATATTCTCGAGTGAAAACAAATTCAACAAATGCTTTTGCTGCATCCGGATTTTCCGCTTGTTCAGCAATTGCTAGCGGGCGCAAATCTGGAACAATCGCATACTTCTCGTCCGCAGCATTCATCGGTGATGGAATAAATCCAAAATCAAAGCCGTCTGGAATGTCATTTTTCATCTCATTTGGCAACCAAAATCCTACCGGAATAAACGCATTTTCATGAAGTAAGAAATTCATTTGTGACTGTGTGTGATTGAGTGCACCAAGACCAGAGTCAAACATACCTTCTGAAGCCATTGTTTCTACCCGCTTCATAATCTCTAATACTTGGTCACTGGACCATGCCCCTTCCTTACCAGTAATAACATCCGCTAGTAACGCTTCCCCACCTGCTGCTGCAAAGGCAGGATAAAGCATTCCGCGTAGAAAGTAATATGGATGCTGACCAGAAGTAACGAAAGGGTCAATTCCCTCTCCCGACTTTATTTCACTCATAGACTCCATAAACTCATCAAAATTTGTTGGAACGGCATAGCCTTTTTCTTCAAATAATGCTTTGTCATACCAAGTTCCCCAAGTATCGAAAACTAATGGTAAGGAATAGATTTCACCGTTATACGTAGCAGGTTGTACGATAAAACTTTCAGCTAGCTTGTCGCCACCCTCCAGCTCGATTCCTTCAAGCCACTCGGTCAAATTCATTAGCTGTCCATCTTCTACCATTTGTGTTTCACTAGACCCAGCTCCATCAATGTACACGACATCTGGTGGATCATTGGATACCCATCTCGAACGCATCTCATCATTAATGTTCGGACCAGCATGTTCAATTACATTTACGTCGGGATATGCATCTTTAAAATCAGCAATGACTTCCTTCCACCAAGAGTCACCATAGCCACCTACAAAATATTGAATCTCCAAATCTCCAGCAATTTTACCATTTGTTCCGACATTGGAACCAGAATCCCCATCATCATCAGAACAAGCAGCGATAAACAGCAATAGTAAAGCACCGAATAACAGCAACCAAGAACGATTTCTTAGTCTCATTAAATTGCCCCCCTTTTTACATTCTTGAAATCAAATTTCTGGAACATGTACCCTGGCCTCTACTTGATGCGACCATTTCTCCTTCACATGTGACCTGACCTCTACTTGATGTGACCTTTTCTCCTTCACATATGCCTTTGCCCTAGTTTGATGTGACCAAGTTTCCTGCACATGCTCCCTGACCTCTACTTGATGCGACCATTTCTCCTTTACATGCACCCTGGCCTCTACTTGATGCGACCATTTCTCCTTCACATGTGATCATGCCCTATTTTGATGTGACTAAGTTTCCTGCACATGCTACAGGTCTTTCAGAAAAAAAGGTACCCTTCTTTTTCTACAAATATATGTACAGCTTTTAAATACATGCTAGAAAAAATCTTGTACCATTCCCAAGTAGTTCTTTTAAACCATTCTAGGAATATATTTTTATAAAAGAATTTAGGAGGGGTTATATGGGAGGAACGTATGTGGAAGTAGATTCTGGAATTGAGTTATTCGTACAAGATATCGGGGAAGGTAAGCCAATCGTATTTATACCAGGTTTCACGTTTACAACAGAAGTATTTGAAAAACAAGTTGCCTACTTTTCCAAAACAAATCGAGTAATTGTGGTGGATCCAAGGAGTCATGGGAGGTCTACTATGACAGTTCACGGTAATGATTATGTAACACACGGAAGGGATTTACAGAAAATATTCGTGCAACTTGATCTTTCTGATGTTACGTTAGTAGGGTGGTCATTTGGCTGTTTAACGGCATGGGAGTATTTTAAGCAGTATGGGTCCAATCGGCTTAAATCTGCTGTTTTAATAGATATGCCTCCAAAATCGTTATCAATTCAAACCGTGGATTGGGTAGAGGGATCGTTAGATGACATTGCTGCAATATTCAATAATTCGTTGCGAACTCCACAAGGGCAGCGGGAGTTTATTACTGCCTATATAACTGGCGTGATGATTCAGCGGGAGTTAATTGATGCTGAACTAACATGGTTAGTAGAGCAATCTATGAAAACTCCTTATTACATAGCTGGAAACCTCTTTGCTTCTGGAATGTTTTCAGACTACCGTGAAGCAGCAAAACAATTAAGTAAGGCGTTACCTACTCTTACTGTAGTTGCGGAGCATTGGGCAGAGACTGCAATAGCCTATACAAAAAAACTATCTCCACAAACGAAAATAGAAGTATTGGGTGGTCATATGATGTTCTGGGAACATGAAGAAAAGTTTAATAATATCCTGGAAAATTTTTTATACGATAAAAATACTGCCATTTCCAACTGATTCTGGAAATGGCAGTATTCTACTTATTATTCAATTCCTCCAACAGCTTAATAATCTCATTGTTTTGTTTTACCTGATTCTCACTATTTACTTTAATTTGGTGTATCCAAATCAAGATAAAGATAATGAGAACTAATGGAATTATAAATGCGATTAAAGAAAATAAAAAACCAATAATACCAATACTAGCCATTGTCATTACCCTCCTTATTGCAAGTTCCTATCTTATTCTACTTTTAGGACTATCGTATAGGAACCGTCTCCTTTTTCCCATTCACCGAAGACTTCGTAAATATATTCTCCAGACTCATCTGGAGCGGTTATTTGATGATCAGTAATCGGAATGTCGTTTGTCCTACCCGTATAATCCCATAAGTAAGCCGAAAGAGTAGGATTTCCTGAAGTCTCAATTTCTAATACACTGTTTTTCTCCACCGTAATGGGTTCCATTTCCTTCCCAATCTGATAGGGTGATGCCGCATCAGCAATAATCGATTCTGTCTGAAATAGTCCTTGTTTACTCCAGCTATAGCTTCCCCGCTTCATACTATGACTCGTATCTCCTATCTTCATCGAAACAGGTGGTGGACTACCAACAGAATTATAATTTGAACTGCAACCAGCCACTAAAATTAGTAAACAAACTAAGAATATTTTTTTCATCAGAACCTCCTTCACCTTCATAGACTGGATGATGTTTCTTCAGCCCATAAAATTTACATTACTAGATGAAAGTCTTCTCTAGCAGTTCTTTGTGGGCATCTGCTAATTCTAATATTGCAAATTCCTTCCTGTTTATAAGCTCCAGTAATCGATTTGCTTCATTCCATGCTAAATCATACATTTCCTGTGTAATGGTTCCATTAGCCCATGCTTCTTCCAGTTCATCCTCATCTAACACTATCACTTTTCCAGAAGGTAGGACCACAATATCTAAGAACAAATCATCATTATATGGGACACCATTTTCTACTCCATTTTCCAGATTAATATCAATGTACCATTGAACAACTTTACCAACCTCATTAAAGACAGTTGTTACGGCATAATGTTTATTTTCAGGAAATTGAAAGAGCCAAGTATACCCATCTTCTACTATACAAATCTTCTCGTCTTCATATGTAACGACTAAAGGCTCTATTACTTTTACCATATCAATTAACGTTACATACCCTTTAAAATCTTTAGCGTCTATATACTGCTGAGCGTATCTTCGTTCTACAATACGAGTCCAGTTTGAACGATCACCATATTTTCTTGTCAGCAAGCTACCAGGTCCTCTCTATTAAAAATGGCTACGAATTATATTATGTAATCTAGGACGTAATCTTAGAATAGGTAGTTTTCTACCGAAATGCACTCGATTTGTTAGTAGAATAACTTGTAAATCTACTTCCGGGTCAAACCAAATACTTGTGCCGGTGAATCCGGTATGGCCATATGCTTTATTAGAGAAGTAATCCCCACAAGATGAGTATGATGGACTTTTTAAAATCCAGCCTAAACCACGGTACTCCGAATCAAATGGCGTGTAATTTTTTCTTGATAGATGTAGAGCTGATTCGGATATAAGTTGCTTTCCATTATACGAACCATTATTTTCTATCATTTTTGCAAAATTAGCCAGGTCCTTAACTGGGGCAAACAGACCTGCATGACCACTTATGCCACCCATAAATTCGGTGTTATCATCATGAACGATACCAGTTTTATAGGCTTGTAGATTTTCATTATATTCCGTAACCGCATACCGTTCACTACCAAACGTAGGATTAAAGCCTGTGTCATACATTTCTAAAGGGGTAAAAAATTCTCGTTTAACATACTGTTCAAACGGCTCTCCGGTTACTTGTTCAATTACTTTATAAAGCGTAATTAGCCCAAGGTCACTATAAACGACTTTTTCACCTGTTTTATATACTAATGGCTGATTATATATACGATCTAAAACCTGCTCGGTATTCAATTTTCCCTTAAAATATTCGATATGTGCAGGTAGTCCCGATGTATGGGTTAATAAATGTCTTAGCGTAATATGATCTTTTCCTTCATTCGCAAAGTCTGGTAAGAAAAAGGCAACCCGGTCATCAAGTCTTACTTCCCCATCATCCATCAGTTTCAAAACGACTGGAAGTGTTGCGACAACCTTTGTTAAAGAAGCAAGGTCAAATACTGTATCGAGCTTCATTGGTGCTTTCTCGGGATAAACAACTCGATTACCAACCGCTTCTTGTAAAATGACATTACCCTTATGTGAAACATGGATCACCGCCCCCGGAATGTGTTCTACCACTATTTCTTTTTGTAAAAACTCTAGCACCTTTTCACGCATTATAACATCTCCTTTTTATAAGATTTATAAGTTTTCCAGACGTCAAAGCCTAACTTTTGGTAAAACTCTATAAGTCCAGTCCAATCAATGACTATATGATCAATTCCACGCTCTCGAAGAAAGGCTATTCCTGCTTGCACTACCGCAAGGCCATAGCCGTGCTTCCTTCTCTCCGCATCAACCCCAAGTGGACCAACACCACCAACATTTCCTTCAAAAAGTGGAGCCCAGTTCATATTTCCCATTATAATAGGAGAATTAGCATCATTTATCCGACAAAAACCAATGATATTTCCATCTTCCTTTTCCACGACAAACTCCCTTCCAGTTCCACCTTTATTAAAGTAATGAATGGCTTCAAGCTCCCATCTACCAGGGAAGCATCGATGTAGAAAGGCTAGGAAATCTTCTTTTTCCTCTTCTTGTAGGATGCTAAATTCTACGTTCGGGATATTTGGCAAGTGGACATCCTCTAATTCATCAAATGTTTTACTTAAATCAACCTCTGTTCCAACATACTTATAACCCCGTTTTTCGAACCAGTGAGCTGTTTCATCCTGTTCACTAGGAATTCCAGGAAAATATTGATACATATCTCGGCCAAGTAATATTTCGGTCAATCCTTTTTGTTTAAGTATTGCTTCTGCATGATTTAAAAGCTGTGTCCCAATACCTTTGTTTCGATAAGCAGAGTCTACTAAAATAGCCTGAATCCAACCAACATCATCACGCATGTTCACTTCTGTCTTTTCTTTTAAATACTTTACAATAACAAATCCCACTAAATTATCATTATCTTCGGTATCGACAACAATTCGCGAACCTTCAATTGAAATATTTTCATCATAAAAGCTATTTTGTTTAAATAATTCGGTCTGCATAGGGAATTTTTTTCCGATTTCTTTGTTCCATAATGCTACTAATTGCTCTAATCTTTCTTCTTGCCATGGCACAAATCTCATTCGGTTTCCTCCTCGTATAACAAAATAAGCCAACTCATGTGGAGTCAGCTTTTATCCTGCTTTTTCTTGCCATTCTTTGTTATGAAATCAATTGCATCTCGTGTCACATCAATATAGTTTACTGTTTCATCATATTTCAATGTAGCAACTCGCATGAATAAAATATCAATAACTTGTAATTGGCCGATACGTGATGAGGTCGCTCCACTACGGAAAGTTGGTTCTCGAGTTGCTGATGTGTATAGTCTAATATCTGCCTGCTCAGTTACTTTTGAGCTACCATATCTAGTTATGCTTATCGTTTTCATATTTTTTTGTTTTGCTAGTTCTAAAACCTTTGCCACTTCTTGTGTTTCACCTGAGAAGGAAATACCAACTACGACGTCATCTTCATCTCCATTAGCGACTAAAGTTGCGGCCATATGAATATCGGAAAATGCATAGACCGTCTTATTAATGCGAAGGAATTTTTGTTGTGCGTCTTTAGCAATAATTCCCGATGCACCAACACCTATAAAATGAATCTTTTTCGCGTTTAGAAGCAGTTGTACAGCTTTCTCCACTTCATCAATCCGAAGCAGTTCTGCAGTTTCTTTAATCGTTTGGATGCTGTTGTTCGTCATTTTATCAATAATGGATTGTAAATCTTCATTCGGCTTAATATCGCGAAAGCCTTCATCTACTGCGGTCTTCTGTAAATCGCCAGCAATTCGGAACTTTAGGTCTTGGAAGCCTTTTAAGTCTAACGATTTACAAAGCCGAATAACCGCTGCTCCACTCGTATCACTCCGTTTACCTAGTTCTTGCGCAGTTAACTTGATCGCCTCTTCCGGGTGTCCAATAATATAGGTTGCAATCTTTTTTTCCGAGGGGGGTAATATTGGTAACATCTCGGTTAACATAGTTAAACCCCCAGTCATATATGACATGCGATCAACTCACTTTCTTTTATATATCTTTTTTCATCACGTGGAACCTACGCGTAATTTCAAATCCAGTTTTTAAATATAAATATCCCGCGGGACTCTTCTCGCCAGTCCATAGGAACCAAGCATTATGAAGTCCTTCTGCTTTCATTTGAAATAAACATTCGTGAAGCAAAAGCTTCCCTAACCCTTTTCCTTGTTGATTAGGGTCAACACCAAAAGGACCGAATCGTTCCGGTATTCCTTCATATCCACCATACAAGCAAAAACCTACTAATTGTTCATGATGTCTGGCAATTAGTACTCTCTCCATCGGTAGAACTTCTTTCAAGCCTTCGCGAATTGCTCTACCCCAATCTGGATTAAATACGTTATTTGCAAATTGAATTACATCATATAAATCTTTATTTTCAGCGATGGAAAACGTATATCCTTCCGCTTCTCGTTCTTCTTTTAATTGCTTTATTTCATCTGTAACTTGATAATCTAGTAAATTACGATCCATTGCTACAGGTGAATACAGCTTTTGAAATCCTTGTTTTTGCAAAAATTGATAGCCACCTTGGTAAGTATCTTCATCGATACCTGGAAGGATATAATTCGGTGCGTACGATGCAAAAAACACGGCTTTTCGGTTATTTTCTTGGAAAAATCGTTCTACTTCCTGCATTAATGTTAACCCAATTCCTTGATTTTGATAATCCGGATCAACAAAGAAATACGTAATCCAGCCATTTTCTTCTTCAAGCTCTGTTCCTATCATAGGGAGTAATCTTCTTATTCCATACACACAGCCAACGAGATTTTCACCGTCAAAAGCTAGACATAATCCTTTTGGGTCAAAGTTTGCATCAAGTAAAACAAGGTTCCGAAATCTATTGGAAGTGATTGGGTCTTTCGGTAAGCTTCTGTTCCATAGTTTAACAATTTGCACTTCATCCCCATATTGATAGCTACGATACGTTATCATTTAAACTCCTCCTCTTGCTTCGGCGATTTCAATTGCCTTTCGAACAAAGCCATTTGCTACCTCAATAGCATCTTTCGCTTCTTTCAAGGTTACTTTTGCCTTTAGCATGACGATGGCAGGTTTCACTTCATTATTTGATTTCGTTAGTGCTTCCTTTGCCACTTCATAGGATACACCTGTAATGGTAGAAACAATACTTATAGCACGTTCTTGCAATTTAAGATTACTTACTTTCACATCTACCATAAGATTTTCGTAGACTTTACCAATTTTAATCATCGTTGTTGTTGTAAGCATATTTAAAATCAACTTGTGAGCAGTTGCTGCCTTCATTCTCGTTGAGCCAGTAATAACCTCTGGTCCTGTTTCCACTTCAATTTTCACATCTGCAATTTGACTAATTACCGCATTTTTATTACTGGTTAGACTAACTGTCGCTGCCCCTATTTTCTTAGCATATTTTAAAGCCCCTGCAACATATGGTGTCCGCCCACTAGCGGCAATCCCAACAACAACATCTATCTCTGTAAGACCACGTTCCGCTAAGTCATTCGCACCGAGCTCTTCACTATCCTCGGCACCTTCAACTGCTTTTTCAATTGCCTTCTTGCCACCAGCCATCACCGCCTGAACTAATTCTGGAGGTGTGCTATACGTTGGTGGGCATTCCACTGCATCTAATATTCCTAACCTACCACTTGTACCTGCCCCGACATAAAACAATCTGCCTCCATTTTTTAGGGAGTAATAGATTTTCTCCACAGCCTGCTCGACTTCTGGCAGCACTTGTTGAACCGCCAGGGCTACTTTTAAATCTTCGTTATTAATTACTGATAGTATTTCCGACGTGGACATATTATCAATCGTCATCGAATGTTCATTTCTCATTTCAGTAACCAAAGCTGATAATTTATTCATTCTCATACCATCCTATTTTGTTTCGTTTTGTTTGGTTTAGTAGAGGCGGTTTGGTTGATGTTTTAGGATAACAGTTGATGTTTTCCAAAACTTGGTGCTGTTTTCTAATTCCGGCCGATATCCCAGGATTACGGTCAATGTTCCAGATATTCGGTTGGTACCTTAAAATAATGGTTGATGATCTGACCATAACCGTTGAATTCTCTAACAAACAACAATCCTAGTAACCAACACTACAATACCCTCTACTACTCCTTCACGCCTCCCAAGGTCAAGCCTTTCACAAAGTGACGTTGGAATATAATAAATACAATGATCATTGGTATTGCGGCAATTGCTGCACCACTCATTAATAGTTTGAAGTCTGCTAGGTTTGCATCTTGTAATGTTTTCAGTCCTACAGGTAATGTATAAAGCTTCGCACTGTTTAATACGATAATTGGCCATAGGAATGAGTTCCACACATTCATAAATGTGAAGATACCTAGTGCTGCAAGTCCTGGTTTTGCTAGTGGGAGAACAATGCTCCAATAAGTTCTCCATTCACTTGCTCCATCAATTTTTGCTGCTTCGATCAGTTCATCCGGAATTGACATCATAAACTGACGCATGAGGAATACCCCAAATACCATCGATAAGTCTGGTAAAATTAATGCCCAGTGAGTATCCATAAGACCTAAATCACGAACCATGATAAACATTGGTACTAATGTTACTTGTGATGGAATCATCATAGTAGAGATGATAAGCCAGAATATGAGATTTCGACCTGGGAACCTCTTTTTGGCTAGAACATAACCTGCCATGGAATCAAGTAGTAATATTCCGATGGTTACAACAATACCGATGTATAAACTGTTGAAGAACCACCATCCCATTTGATTTTTACTGAACAAGCTAGTAAATCCTGAAAACGTATCTTTCACAATCAAGGACATAATCTCACGATGGTAGGCTTCTTGCTCAGCATCGCCTGATTTCTCTGCGTCTCTAGCTTTCCCCCAGTGTTCAAAGTATTCCGTAATACCAATCGGATACATTTTAGGGGGATTGGCATTAACATAAGATGTCGGTCGTTCTAATTCGTCATCTTGGTAACTTTTCAGCTGTAACGATGTACTAAATACCCAATACAATGGTAAAAGGGAAATAACTGCTGCAGCAGATAACAGGATGTAGACAATTAATTTATTGACTGTAAATCGTTTCTTCATGTATTTCCCCTCCTAACTTTTTCGATTTAAGACTTTGTATTGGAGTACAGATATGACAAAAATAATAAAGAATAATACGACTGATTGCGCCGCAGCTAAACCAAATTCAAAGTCTCTAAAACCAGTTTTATAGATTAAGTGTACTAATGTCTCGGTCGCATACCCCGGTCCCCCATTAGTCATAAGGATAATTTGTGTAAATACCTGGAATGATCCGATTGTACTTAATAGCGTTAAATAAACAGTTGACGGTGTTAACATTGGAATGGTAATTTTAATCCATTTCTGAAATGCATTGGCACCATCTATTGTTGCTGCTTCATATAACGAGTCAGAAATAGAACTCATAGAAGCCATATATAGAATAATTCCAACACCAAATGGAATTAACATTTGCATAATTATGATTGCCCAGAGTGCAGAATCCGTTTGACCTAACCAGTTAATTGGTTCCATACCTAATAGACCCATTACATGATTAAATAAACCAAATTCGTAGTTATACATCCAACGCCATACCATTGCGATAATAACCATGGAAGTAACGGTAGGTAAATAAAATGCTGCACGGAAGAAGTTCTGTGCAAATTTACCTAAGGAGTGAATTAATGTTGCTGCAATTAATGCTGTAATAACATTGAAAGGCACCGTAACTACGGTATAAATGGTTGTATTAAGTAATGCTTGCTTAAATGCATCACTTTCAAATACTTTTTTGTAATTATCAAACCAAACCAAATTATTCGCATCCATTATACGATACTCTTGAAAAGATAAAGCAAAAGCCCAAACTACAGGTATAGCAATAAACAATGTAAATAGAATTAATTTCGGGAGTAAAAAGAGATAGGCTGCATAGTTTTTACGCATCAATTTACCTGTTCTTTTTAAACTCTTACCAGCATTTTTTAAACGACCTGATAATTCCAAAATTCTCCCTCCCTGCTGTCTCCTAGAATATGTAAATACGTATTAAAGTTTTATAATTTTTGGTAAAAAGATGAATATACCTTGGGTCATCATCCTTTTTTCCTACTTTACCTAACAAAGCTAGTTGAGATCGTTTATCATCATTTTTTTCTGCTATCTTTACACAAAAAACACGATGAGGCTGCATATCTACTCTTCGTTAGCCCATTTCCCAACATAAACTATAAAAAGTCCAAACAAACCATATAAAATCCGGTAGACTTCGGGATCCCGAAGTCTACCAAACTTGCAATTATTCTCCTAGTAATGCTTCAACTTCCGGTTTCGCTGTAGCCATTGCTTCTTCAGCTGTTTTCTCTCCGTTGAATACTAGTTGTAGTTCACGTTGGATGATTTCATCGATTTTCTTCCATTCTGGATGACGAGGTAACATCACAACTTGTGAAGACATTTCCTGTGCACGAGCCATTTCTGGATTGTCTGCAAATGGATCCATTTCAGCTGCGCTAATACGTGCTGGGAAGATACCATATGATTTAGACATTAAGTATTGTTCATCTGTGCTAGAGATAGACTTCATGAACTCTGCAACAACTTCTTTTTTCGCATCACTTTCTTGTTTAAACATTGTCCAACCACCTACACCACCGATTGTTACAGGATCACCCTTTGAACCAGTTGGGTAGTTAGCTACCATGAAGTTTACTTCTGATCCTTGAGCAGAAGTAATTGCCCAAGTTGCCCAAGGCTCCATCGCTACAGTACGTTGTTCTTCATTTGCCCAAGCTTGATAAGTACCACCTACATCAGCACCACCCATTGAAACAGGAGCAGCTTCGTTTACAAGCTTAAGGTCAGCTAATTGTTGAATAGCTTCTATAGCTTCAGGTGAGTCAAATGTAAATTCAGATAAGTCATCACTTAGAGGTTGACCACCATTGATATAGAAGAATGGCCATGCTTCATAATATCCAGGTAGTATATAAGTTGAGAATCCATAAACATCGATTGTTCCGTCGCCATCGCGGTCAAATGTTAATTTTTCCGCTGCATCAACGAATTCATCCCAAGTCCATTCACCGTTAGCAGGTGGTTCAACACCAGCTTCTTCAAATAGATCTAAGTTAAGTAACATAGAGTGAACAGTTAATGAGTTTGGAATACCATACATTTTCCCATCAAATGTGTATGCATCTAAAGCATTTTCATAGAAATCACTTTTTTCTTCTTCAGTAAAGAAATCATCTAAAGGTTCGATTACACCTTGTTCTATGTGATCGATACTTACAGCACTACCACTAATGTCAACTGGTGCAATGTCTGGCCAAGATTGACCTGCAATATTAACACCTAATTTATCTGGCATTTCAGCCCAAGGTACTTGTACTAGCTCAATTTTTACTCCAGGATGAGCATCTTCAAATTCTTTAATTTTTCCTTGTAGCCAGAAGTATTGGTTACCTTTACCATCCTCACCAGATGTGTCACCTTCTTCTGCCCAACGAGGACCATCCCAAATTGTAATTGTTCCAGTCCAGTTACCGTCGTCATCCGTTGAACCTTCTGAATCATCACCACATGCACTTAGCACTAGTACAAAAGCTAATGCTAATAACATAAATGAAAATAGCTTCATTTTACCTTTCATTGTTTACTTCCCCCTAACAATTTTTTAATAAGTAATTGAAAAAACGATAGATGATTGCTTTAAGTAATTCACCCCCTTAAATTTCCCCAAGCTGCTTTGCCCATCATAACTTTGCGCTTAGCACCAGTAGCTTGTGGTAAATTATTGGTTCTTTTTTTCAAATACTGAAACCCAAGTAAAGCAAAAATCATTGCTTCCTTAGCATCAGCAGGCATGCCAATTTCATCCATTTTTCGTAAGGTAACTTGAGGAGGTAAACCCTGTTTAATTTCATTTATTAAAGTAGGGTTATAGCTTCCACCACCACTAATGTATACCTCGCCGATATGGTCAGACTCGATATGACGTTTAATCTCATTCTTTAGTGTAATAGCAGTTAACTTAGTAACAGTAGCCATTCTATCTTCCATACTTAACGATAGTTCATCAGCTTGATTCCAAAGTTTTTCAGCATATGAATCACCAAAAAGCTCTCTACCAGTTGATTTCGGTGGCTCGATATGATAGTAGGGCTCTTTCAATAATGTATCTAGCCAGTCTTGGTTGATATTTCCTTTAGCTGCAAGTTGACCATCTTTATCGTAAGTTAGCTTACCACTCGTAATTCTTCTAGCGAAATAATCGATTATCATATTTCCTGGACCGGTATCATATGCTTTGACCTGAGACTCATCGCAATCCTTAGGAAGAATCGTTAGGTTTGAGATTCCACCGATATTTACTAGTACTCTACCAATCTCTTGATTACGAAAAAGTAGATAATCAGCGTATGGTACTAGTGGAGCACCTTGCCCACCAACTGCCATATCTCTTGTACGAAAATCCCCAACAGTAGTAATTCCTGTTAACTCTGCAATTGTACTTATATCACCAATTTGTAATGTTGAAGTTACCAGATGTCCTGCAACATGTATTGCTTCCGGCTGATGGAAAATCGTTTGACCGTGGGAGCTAATAAAAGAAATGTCTTCTCTCCTAACCCCCGAGTCATCAATAACCTTTAAAGCTGCATCTGCAAACATCTTTCCAAGTAACATATTCATACTTGAAATCATCTGGATGCTCGCTTTATTAGGATCACATAGATGAAGAATTTCCTGCTTTACCTTGTCATCGTATGGAATAGAGTCAAAGTGCTCTAGCTTCAATTGAATCTCACTATTTACTTCGTCAATTTTTACTAATGCAACATCAATCCCGTCTAATGACGTACCAGACATGATTCCTACTCCGTATATAACGCTTTCTTCTAAAAGCATGGTGATCATCCCTTCTTTGGAAGTGTAACTGGTAATTTTCCTTTCACCTTTACTTTTCCAAATACTGCTTCTGCAGCTGTTTGTAATGCTGGGTTGGTAAACTCATATGTTGCTATATAGGCTGGGACATTTGGTAAATAAGCGATATCGTAAGGGCTTCTTGTAGCAATGATGATGACATTAGAATTTTCCTTAAACAGCTCCTCTACCATTTTTACTTGTTGGTCATCTGCCTTTACGGATAGCGTCCCAACGATTACTGCGACATAATCTTTTGCAACTATTTTCAAATGTTTAATTTCCTTTTCGGTCGGAGGATTTGACAGCTCAAAGACTTCTGTATTCTCATGAATTTTCCCAACTGCTTCACCTAACGAAAAAGTAGAATAACGTTTATCTTCTACCTGCATTGCATAGCTATTTTTGGCATATATAACTAATATACGTTCACTAGCTTCAAGGTTTAAAGGAATGATATTATCATTTTTCACGATGGTAATTCCTTGTTTATAAATCTCATAAGCCTCTACTTCATGTAGCTTGGCTCCTACATCTGTAGAAACCACTAGTTTAGAATCTAAAGGAATATCATCCCAAGATAAATATTTATCCTTTAATTCCATTACACGTTTATAAGAAGCTTCTATAATTCCCTCTGAAATCTCTCCGCTTTTTATCGATTCTTCTATTAAATTTAATGCTTCATATTGTCTTGATTGTAGGTGGGAAATCATGATTAAATCGATACCTGCTTTTAACGCTTCAACCGATCCTTCTGCTGTTCCGATTCCTTCCGAGATTGCATTCATTTCCATGCAGTCCGTTGTAACGACACCATTAAAGCCTAATTGTTCACGAAGTAATCCGGTAATTACTTTGCGAGAAAGTGTTGCTGGCACGTTTTCTTGGTCTTCTATTGCAGGAAAAAACACATGTGCGGACATAATCGTATCAGCACCTTGCTCGATAACTTCAACAAAAGGCTTTAATTCGATTTGTTTAAGTCTTTCTATATCATGAGCAATGGTAGGCAGATCAAGATGTGAATCGATATTCGTATCACCATGTCCTGGGAAATGCTTTAAAGTTGTGATGATACCTGCATCTTGCATTCCTTTTACTGCTTGCTTCCCAAATTCGGATACTAGCTCCGCAGATTCTCCATACGAGCGAACTCCTATTACAGGGTTATCGGGGTTATTATTTACATCTAGTACTGGGGCTAAGTTCCAATTGATTCCTAGTGCCTTTAATTCACGCCCAGTTATAAGTCCAGTAATATATGCATTTTCACTATAACCGGTTGCGCCTAACAGCATCGCTCCTGGAAGAATTGTTGCTCCTTCGCCTAGTCTTCGAACAACACCATTTTCTTGATCGATACAAATTAATAAAGGTTTCTCATGTCCTGCTTCCTTTGCCTCACGTTGTAACTCCGTGGTTAAAGCTAAAACCTCTTCTGTCGTACCAATATTTCTTCCAAACAGAATAATTCCACCTACATGTCGTTCACGAATTAGTTTTTTAATTTCTGGAGTAGCCGTTTTTCCTTTAAAGCCAAACACCATGAGTTGGCCGATTTTTTCTTGTAACGATTTATTCATTATGTATCACTCCAAGTTCTTTTATAGTTCAAAACCAGGGATTGATTTTCCTTTCCTTATGTTAGCACCAACTGGATATTTCAATGTTTGTGCATAACTCGTTCTAGCTAAGCAACCTCTCATTGTGCCTAATGCTTTATAGTAATCAAAGTAACGAAAATCACTAGAGTTCATGATGAACCAATATTGTGATAAAGCTTCTAAATATGTATCAAATTCCTCGGAAACATCTACAAAAACATCTGGTACATATCCTTCCATGTCCTCCCAGTTCTCACTGTGGAACATTCTTGTTAAGGAATGAGGTGGTAGCCCATCTATGTCAAATCCAGGTAGTGCACTTTTTAACCACGCGGCCTGAACAATTCTAGGACATAACGCATGATCAGGATGCATACTGTTTTCCCAATGGGTAATCACGATATTTGGTTTTAACTCACGAAAGATTCTAGCAACACTTGTTACAATTTGATTATCTTCTTTTAATTCCGCATCTTTAAATTCTAAGGTGATACTTTTCCCACCTAAAATTGCTGCAGCATTCTCTGCTTCCTTTATTTTCTGTTTTCGGTATTCCTCAACCGAAATGTAAGGTGGATTCCCTTTTTCTCCGGCGGTTAAATGTAAAAAAGTTACCTCATGACCTGCTTTCGCATATTTATGAGCAATTGCTCCGGCTTGAATTTCTGCATCCCCACAATGTGCTCCAACTACCATTACATGATAATTTCCGTTCATATTCTCACCCCTTCTAAGAAATTTATACTACGATTCTTTGATATCGCTTACATTTCAAAATTATAAAATAATTTTTTCTATTAATTCGACCTAACTTCATGATTATTTTATTTTCATTATACATTAAAATATTGTTTTTGAAATAGTAATTCACTGTTTTTTTAATAAAATTGTATTATTATTTCAATTATATTAAGTCTAAAGACCTATTAGAACAACAAAAAGAGTTCTTTGTCCCTATGATTTAAATAAAGGAATCTTAGTTTAGATGTTGAATAACTATATTGAAAGCGCTTTTACAAAATAATGGAGGTGGACGTTTTGAAAAAACTACGGATGTTAGGATTTATTAGTTTATTAGCTTTTACAGGAATCTTTTTAAATGGGTTTACTAGTTTTGCAGAAAGTGAGACCCAAATGATTCGGATTGGGGTCGTTCCTTCAGCTGAATCTATCCGGATAGGAAGTAATGAAGATTTCTCGATTACGGATAAAGAAACTGGTGAGGTTATTTATACTGGTGAAAATGATGAAGTTAGTGTGGAGTTAGCATCAAGTGCTACGATTGAAACGAATTACCGCCTACAAACTGCATGGACAACCAGTGTTCCATACATGCAAGATTGGTTAAATAGAGCTGAAGCTGCTGGTTATGATACCTATATCGAAGACTATAATGGTGGATGGCGTTTGTTAATTGGTAAGTTCCCACAAGATGCTGGATGGGGTGATCGAGAAGCATTCCGTCAACAAATGATTACAGAAGGTTTTGCTGGAAATGACTCCTATTGGAGATTAATTACCGTTTCATCAGGTGAAACAGAAATTCGTGTTGTAGCTAATGGATTCGAGACAATTGTACCTAATGCTGTACAGATAAGCTCTGAAAATGGGGTTATCAAGATTAATGGTAATCAATATCGTGGAATTGGTGAAGTCGCTTTCAATAGCTCTGGTACATTAGCTGGAATTAACGAGTTGCCACTAGAGGAATACTTATATGGTGTTGTTCCTCGAGAATTACCACCGAATCCTTACAATGAATTAGAAGCACAGAAGTCACAAGCAGTAGCTGCAAGAACGTATGCAATTGGAGGACTTGGCAAGCGTAGTGCAGACGGATATGACTTACTACCAACTACATCTGACCAAGTGTATGGAGGTTACGATGCAGAGCATCCAATCTCAACTCAAGCAGTGCAAGAAACAGCTGGAGTTGTAGCAACTTATAATGGGGAGTTAATTGATGCAGTATACCATTCAACTAGTGGAGGATTTACTGCTAACAATGAAGATGTATGGAATTCCGATCCTATACCATATCTTCGTGGAGTCCCAGATTCCCAGCATGGTAAGTCTATGGAAAATGTACCTAATTTAAATGTATTTAAAAATAGCGCAAACCCTAAATCATTACGTGCACAGCGAAATGGAGACTTTGAATCAGATTGGTCTAGATATCATCGTTGGCATTTTGAATGGACAAATGAGGAAATTAGCCAAGTGTTAAGTGATTACTTTAGTACCGATGTTGGGCAAGTCTATGAAATCAATGTATTAGGCCGTGCAAATTCCGGAAGAGTACTAGAAATAGAATTTGTAACAGAGAATGGCACATTTTATGAATATAAAGACCGTATTCGTTGGGCTCTTAAATATATTAATGCGAATGGTGCACAAAGTGTACTACTAAGTACATTATTCTATATTGAACCTGTAAAGGATAATAGTACGAAAGAAGTTATTGGTTTTGAAGTATATGGCGGTGGCTGGGGCCACGGTGTAGGACTATCCCAAACTGGAGCTATGGGGATGGCAACAAAAGGTCATACGTATGAGGAAATCTTGAAGCATTATTATCAAGGTATTGAATTAGAAGAGCGTTACTAATAATAAAAAGCAGGGGCAAAAGTAACTAAAATTTGTGTTTAATGCATATAACCGCTCCGGAAATATACTTGCGGTTACTTCCAGCACAGGGGAATCAGCGGGGCCTCACCTATGTCTATCTCTTCCCGCAGGAGTCACCGTATATTTTCGGAGCATAATTTGCATTATTGATTAGTATTAGCCAGTTCATGATATACTTGTAAAAAGTCTTATTACCTTTGATGAACTAAATAAATTCAAAAAAATTCTCTAATCATTAGAATAAAATGTTTTCCGACTTACTACTTCCAAAATTCTCTTAACTTTTTCTTTACTATTTCATTAATACTTCTATCTAATTCTATATACGCCCCAATAACCGACCCTGCGACTGGTGGGAGCTCGGGTAGTGTGAACGATAGCTTGTTCGTGTAACCTTTTATGTTTTCTTGGATTAACCCCGGCAGTATTTCTTGATTAGAAAAAAGACCTCCACATAAGATAACCTCTACCTGCTCATCATAACGAAATAGTTTCTGATACAACGTATAAATACTGAGACTTATTTCCTTCGATACATCGTTTATAATTTCTAAAGCTACTTGATCATGTAAATCTACTGCTTTAAATACTATTCTAGATACTTTAGATATTTCTAGCCGAGGATTATGAGAATGATAGATATTATCAATTAGTGCTCTTCCTTCCTCTACTTGAAAATACTCATATAGTAAATCTAATATTACCGTATTCGGTCCACGTCCATCGACAAACCGTAACGCTGCAGCGATTCCTTTTTGGCCAACATCGTACCCGCTTCCTTCATCACCTAGCAGATAACCCCAGCCTCCAACTCGATCTTGTTTCTTTTGATCATTCATACCATATGTAATTGAACCGGTACCACAAATCTGTACAATTCCTGGTTTACCAAATGTTCCAGAATACAATGCATTGATAGTGTCCACTACTACCGTAATCTTAGTAGCTGGTAAGAAGTTTGGAGTGATGATTTCTTCTAGTAACTTAAGTGAAGCCTTACTTCCAGCACCAGAAATTCCAGCAAAAACACTTACCACTTTGTTAATATTTCCCTTTAACTTTTCCTTAATATGTTGAAAGATCTGCTGAAATGTCCTTTCTAACTCTTCTTTGGAAACAGCATTAGGGTTAGTTGATCCATATGTGCGATTCATTAAAACATTACCATCCAAATCAGCCAAAACAATGGCCGTTTTTGTTCCACCACCATCTATTCCAACAACATACTTCATCCTATCACCTTAATACAATAAATAATTTTTTCTAATTAATTCAAATTGATTTATATCATCTTGTAACTGAGCACGGAACGGAGTCGTATCCCCTTTAATAATTTGCTTACGTAATTTGTCTGTTCCGGCTAAAAGATCTAGGAAATACCGATTAAGTTTACCTGCAAGGATAAATTCTAGTTTGTCAGGATAAAGTTTATATATCGTTTCTAGTATTAATATTCCCATTTCAAACGGCTGAAGATTTATGCGATCAGCAACATGAATTTGAACCCCTTCACAAACCTCACCAGCATGCTTTTGATACATTGGTTTAAATACCGCTGGTCGAAAACGAACGCCCTCCATATTTAACCCATTCAACTTGTCCGCTAATTTTCTACTATCCATAAAAGGAGCACCTATTACTTCAAAAGGCCTTGTTGTCCCTCTTCCTTCTGATAAATTCGTTCCTTCCACTAAACATGTTCCTGGGTAAAGGACACACATATCCATATTCGTCGTATTAGGAGATGGGGAGACCCAGAATAAATCCGTTTGGTCAAAATACTTTTCCCTACTCCAGCCGTCCATTGGTATTACTTCTAATTCACAATCCACTCCAAACTCATGTTTAAATAAAAGTGCGAGTTCACCAATTGTCATGCCATGTCTTACTGAAATAGGAAATTTACCAACAAATGATTGAAAATCTTTCTCTACTATATTTCCTTCTACAGACTGCCCATTAATCGGATTTGGCCGATCAAGAACTACAACCTTTTTTCCTTCTTGCCCACAAATTTGCATCGTATTAGCCAAGGAATAAATAAATGTATAATAACGCGCACCAATATCTTGTAAGTCACAAAATACTACATCCACTTCTTTCAACATCTCCACATTAGGCTTTTTCTCTTTATTATATAAACTATAAATCGGGATACCAGTGTATGGATCAATACTAGACTCTATTAATTTTCCTTCTTGAACTTCACCACGTATCCCATGCTCAGGCCCGAATAGTGCTGTTAATTGAAGCTTTTTATGCTGATGAAATAAATCTATTGTTGTTTCTAATTTATGATTAACCCCAGTTAAATTCGTTAGTAAACCAATACGCTTTCCTGAAAATTCATCTACGTGATTCTCTAAAAAAACTTCTAAACCAAGTTTCATTTTCCTCCTCCTACCTTTAAACAAAGCAAGTTATGTTTCTCCTCCAAGTATAGTCAACTACATTACGGTATTCAATTAGAATTTTTGAAATACTATTTCATTTTCGTATAAAAAAGCTATCTCAGGCTGACCTAAGATAGCTTACTTACTGAATCACGGTATACAATTTTATATGGAATAATAATTCGCTTCGTCGGTTCATTTTTATTATTCGCTTTTTCAATAAGTGCACGGGCAGTTTGTGCACCGAGCTCGTAAATTTGAATATCGACCGTTGTGAGTGCAGGTCTAGTAATCTCAGAAAGATAAACATTATTAAAGCTCACAATAGAAATATCCTGTGGTATACGAATCCCATAGTTCTCAAGCATACTTAATATTCCTAAACTAATTAAATCATCACTTACTACTAAACCAGTCGGAGGAATCGCTAGTGACATAAGATGTTCAACAGCCTCACGACCACCTGACTTAAGAAATTCCGTATGAATTTTATATGGCTCACAATCTTCTATTCCAGCTTCTTGTAAAGCAGCAACATATCCACTTTCACGATCACGTGTCACAAATAAATCCCTTGAACCACCAATAAATCCAATTCTCTCATGCCCCATATCAATTAAATGCTGGGTAATTTCTTTTCCAGCTTTAAAATTATCATTATCCACGTGTGTAATCTCAGTATCAAAGTCATCGGGCTTTCCGACAATAACGAACGGAAAACCTTGTTCCCTCAAAAAGCTTGTCACTTTATCATTAATTCGTGAGTAAAGAAGGATAACACCATCGACATAGCTCCCATAAACCATGCGTTGTACTTCACTTAATATCTCTACTTCTGTTTCCCCTGTAGATAGATACATAGAGTATTCTGCTTCATGAATTACCGAACCAATCCCGCGTAAAATTTCTGGAAAGAATGGATTTTGTAAAGCAATATTTGTACTTGAAGGCATAATGACACCAATTGCTTTAGTCGACTTTACAACTAAATTTCGTGCATTCACATTCGGATGATATCCTAGATCCTTCATCGCTTTTCGTACTTTTTTCTTCGTGTCTTCACTTATCCGTGGATTATTAGCAATGACACGAGAAACTGTAGAGGGGGAAACCCCACTAATCTTAGCTACATCTTTGATTGTTACCACATTTCCCACCTCTACCTTTGACTCTAATTTTTATAGTTTAATTGTATGACTATTCTTACCGTTAACAGAAACTGTTCGTTCTGTACCAACCACTTCAACATTTATTTCATTATATGCTGGATTGTAATTTCCTTCTATAGTTACTATATTGATATTTATTTTACCTTTTAAAGATTGAATATCAATATCAAGTTTTATATATTCACCATTTTCATATGCAAATGTTTCCCCATCATCATCATAAAACGTGAAGGAATAATTTTCTTCCGAATCAGAAGCATAAACCTTCATTGTAAGAGTTTTCGTTTGTTTATCTTGATTTGAATTCCATTCACCTTGCAGAAGAGCAGTACCTTTACGAACAAAGATCGGTAAGTCTTCTAACTCAGCATGTACAAGATGAACGTTTTCGCCTTCATAGCTTACACCCGTTGTATACTCTATCCATTCCCCTTTAGGTAAGTATACAGCACGATCTGTAACAGAAGGATTTAATATTGGAGCCATGATCACGTTGTCCCCAAGCATGAATTGATCATTTAGGTTATATGTTTTTGCATCTTCTGGATATTCCATTAATAATGGTCGCATTACTGGAAGGCCGTTTTTGCTTGCTTGATAGAATAGAGAGTAGAGCTGCGGCATCCATTTATAACGCATTTGAATATATTTTTTCATGATAGATTCATATTTTTCACCAAACTGCCATGGTTCTTGGTAACGGAATCCAATAGCTGAATGGTTACGGAAGAATGGTGTAAAAGCCCCGACTTGAGTCCATCGTGTTAATAATTCTGCATTCGTATCATGTGCAAATCCACCAACATCTGGACCAGTAAATGGTACACCAGATAATCCTAGATTCATTACCATTGGTAGAGACATTTGTAAATGCTCCCAAAAGCTACGATTATCTCCTGTCCAAACAGAGCCATAACGCTGCACACCAGCATAACCTGCCCGAGTAAGTAAGAATGGGCGTTTGCCATGAAGATTTTCTTTCATTCCTTCATATGTTGCTTTCCCCATTAATAATCCGTACACATTGTGGAGTTCACGATGTGTTGTAGGATTTCCATCATTTCGATGCATTACTTCTAAATCCATTGTTTTCGTTTCATTAAAAACAGCGGGCTCGTTCATATCATTCCAAATACCTTCAATTCCGATAGACGTATAGAATGCATGCTTTTCTCCCCACCACTTACGAACTCTTTCTTCTGTAAAATCAGGGAATGCACTATTACCTGGCCATACTTCACCATAGTAGATGTCACCCTCGATATACTTACAGAAGTTGTCTTCTAAAACACCTTCTTGATAAATCGGATATTCTGAATCCTTTTTCACGCCAGGGTCAACAATCGGCACAACACGAATCCCCATTTCTTTTAAATCAGCAATAAGCTTTTCAGGATTCGGGAATCTTTCTTTATCGAAAGTAAATACGCGGTAGCCATTCATATAGTGAATATCTAGATGAATCACGTCGACCGGAATATCTCTTTCAATAAAGTTATTCGCAAGTTCTCTTACTTCCGCTTCTGTTTCATAGCTGTAACGCGACTGATGATAGCCCAGTGACCATTTTGGTGGTAGTGGCATTCTACCAGTTAAATAAGTATATTGCTCTAACACATGTTTAGGATGAGGGCCAGCCATCACGTAATAATCAAGCTGTCCACCTTCAGCTGAGAAGGAATAGTACTCTTCTGATGATTTCATATCAAAATATGTCTTAAACGTATTATCAAAGAATATCCCGTGAGCTTTTCCATCACGTAATGTCATAAAATAAGGAATCGATTCATAAAGTGCATTCGTTTCTGGGTTATGTGGTGCATATACATCAGTATTCCACATTTCTAATTTCTCACCACGTTTATCTAAATGACCTGACTTTTCACCAAAGCCATAGAAATGGTCTTCCTTATCCATCTTTTTAAAAGCAATAACCTCTCCGTTTTCACGATAAGCCATCCCTTGCTTATCCTCAGACACAAGAATTCTTCCATTCTGATCCTCTATCGCCACCCTAAATGGTGACTTACGAATCTTTAATACTAATTCTGCTGTCTTCAATACTAGTAATTCTTTAGTATTTGTTTCCCCTATGGTTACTGCCTGAGGTGTCACTATAACAGATTTTGATAGATTTAAATTGGGCCATTCTTTAGAATTCATCGTTATCCGAACAATGGATGGAGTATAGAACTGAATTGTTACCTTCCCATTTGAACAAGTAAACAGATAGGCAGTTCCTTCTTTATAGAAATCCATTACATTACCTATATCTTGGTAGACGACTGCACTGCCATTAGTCTCTTTACCAGGGTGTATGGCAAAGCTCGTATCTTCAAGCATAAAGTACCTCCTGCACAGATCTAAGGTTTTCAAATTTAATAAGTACTAAAGCTGTATCAGTTAAACCTGATAAGATTAACTAATCTACTAGTTTATAAATTCTAGCTTCATAAGGCTTGAGTACTTTTTCATCATTTTCCACATAGTTACTTAGAATTATCTTTTTTGTTTTGTTTACTAAATGATTCGGAAAAGAAAACATTGCTTGTTCGGCAAATAAATTGGTAACTACTAAGAACATTTTTTCTCCCCAAGTTCGTGTATAAGCATAGATTTGGTCATGCTCTTCCATAATTAAATCGTAGTTACCATAAATGAATACACTTTCGTTTTTACGCAATTGAATCAATTTTTTATAATAATGGTATACTGAATCCGGATCATGTATTTCTTTTTCTACATTTATTTCTGGATAATTTGGATTCACCTTCATCCAAGGAGTACCTGTTGTAAAGCCCGCATTTTTCTCATTCGTCCATTGCATTGGAGTTCTTGAATTATCCCTACCTGTTTTCCAAATGACTTCCATAATGTCTTCTACAGGGGTTCCGTTTTCTAATTCATTGTAATAGTAATTCCTCATACCAACATCATTGTAATCATTAATTGAAGCGAATTGTACATTTGACATACCAATTTCCTGTCCTTGATAGATAAACGGAGTTCCTTGCATTAGAAAATACATCGTAGCCAAGCATTTGGCAGATTCAACACGATATTCTTCATCATTACCCCATGTAGAAATAGAACGAGGTTGATCGTGATTTTCTAGGAATAACGCATTCCAGCCAACACCTTCGAGTCCTTTTTGCCACTTAGTAAGTGTCTTTTTTAATGCATGTATATCCAGGCCATTATCCGAATTCTTTCCCCATAAATCTAGGTGTTCAAATTGAAAAATCATATCAAACTTGCCATTTTTTTCTCCAACCCATTCTTCAGCTTGGTCAATACTTACTCCGTTCGCTTCTCCAACGGTCATAATATCATAATTGGCAAACGTTTTTTCCTTCAATTCCTTAAGAAACACTTGGATACCATCTTGGTTCATATGCCCATCAAAAGAAGGAACATATTTTTTATTCTCCGGATTTGGCATATCTGGGAAGCCAGGTAACTTTTTAATATGAGAAATTGCATCTACTCGAAATCCATCTATGCCTTTGTCCAGCCACCAGTTTACCATCTTATACAATTCATTACGGACGGTTGGATTTTCCCAGTTTAAATCTGGTTGTTTACTAGAAAACACGTGAAGAAAATACTCATCTGTATTCTCATCATATTTCCATGCTGAACCACCGAAAATAGACTCCCAGTTATTTGGTTCTTTTCCATTTTTTCCCGGATGCCATATATAAAAATCTCTATATGGATTTTCCTTTGAAGTCCGTGATTCGATAAACCATGGATGCTCATCTGATGTATGGTTTATAACTAAATCCATGATTAACTTCATATCGCGACGATGAACTTCAGACAGTAGTAAATCAAAATCTTCCATTGTACCGAATTCATCCATAATATCTTGATAATCACTAATATCATAACCATTATCATCATTAGGAGATTTATAAATTGGACTCATCCAAATAACATCAATTCCCAAATCTTTTAAGTAATCAAGCTTAGAAATGACACCTTGTATATCCCCTATACCATCCCCATTAGAATCCATAAAACTCCGTGGATATACTTGATATGCCACAGCTTCCTTCCACCATATTCTTTCCATAGAAACTCTCCTTGCTAATCTATTCTTGTTGTCCACGATATAGAGACAGGGGTTTACTACACCACATTAACCATCGGCTTGTATCCCCCGTTATTGCATATACCAATCTATTCTTTTTTACTAGTAATTAGCTGTTCCATATAATCATCACTAAATCGTGTTTTCATGAATACTATGAGCAGCATCATGATAAATCCAAAAGTTTGTACCATAATCATCGTAATGATATTAAATTGAATAAATCCTAATAGCATTGCGATTAACGTAGGCACTCCGAACGAATTGACGACTAGATTAAGGGATTCTTTATATGTCTGAATTGTTGATACTTGTCCCTTTTTAGTAAGCAGAACAAATAATGACGATCCCAGCGTTATTACGAAAGTGCTGACAAACAATAGAATAAATAACGAAAATAGTAAACTTCCAACAATAAAGCTTTTATTCTGTATAAACCATTGACGAGCAAGTTCTGTCCTTAATTCTTCCGCTGTCTTTACGTCTTCAATAGAAAAATCATTCGTATAAGCTACCGTTACAATCTGGTTATCCGTATCTTTAATGACGAATTCATTCTCTTTAAAAATTAGTGCATTCTCTGCTTCTAATGCCTTATCTTCTTCAGAGGTCGATATATTTCCCCCGACAATTCCATTTTCCGTTTGTACAGAGAAGCTATTCGGTAATGTTAGTTGTCCTTGTGAATATTCCGCATCAACAAGCTCCGTTACGACCGATTCATCTAATAGAGAAAATGCATTCGGATATGTTTCTTCTACTGGATATGAATCCATCTTCGCAATATTTATCGACAATGGAATCATCATTAACCCATTTAAAAATAACAAGACGATGATGATTTGAAACCAATTTAATTGCTTTCTTCCAGTAAATACGCGTTTTGTTGAGATGATGCTTTTAAAATAATTGATTGGAAATATATCTTTTCTCAAGTTACTCACTTCATTTCTTAGAGAGTTAAATCCGTTATTATGCTAGTATTACCCTTTTGTACCACCTGATGTTAAACCAGCAACAAAATGTTTTTGTAGCATGAAGAATAATAAGGTAATCGGAATTGCGATTAGAATCGCACCAGCTGCAAATAATGCTACCTTTTGGTTTTGTGGGTTATTAATAAATGTTTGTAATCCAATTGCTACCGTATAATTTTCTGGTGAACGAAGCAAAAATTTCGCTAACATATATTCCCCAAACGGTGTCATAAATGCCCATAAAGATTGAACCGCAATCATCGGTTTAACTAATGGTAATACGATTTGAATGAAAATACGGAAATGACCTGCACCATCCAGTTTGGCAGATTCATCTAAATCATAAGGTACGGTATCGAAATAACCTTTCATTAGCCATGTATTCATCGGAATACCACCACCGATATAAAGGAACATTAAGAACCAACTCTGATCTAGAGCTCCCATTAATAATGCCATTACATAGAATGCTGTTAAAGCAGCAGTTGTTGGCACCATTTGGATAATAAGGAAGAATAGTAAGCTTTTCTTTCTTCCTACAAAGCGATATCTACTATACACATAACCTGCCAAAGTAATAAATGTTACTTGTACAAGCATCGTAACGACTGCAATGATTAACGTATTTAAATACCAACTACCATATAACGTTTCTGTAAATAGTCTTTGAAAATTCACTAACGTCCATTCTGCATTAAAGTTTAAGTTAAAAGCTGTCACGTTTCCAGCTTTAAAAGCAGAACTTGCTGTAATTAATAACGGATAAATAATAATAACCGCTAGTAATAATAAATAAAAATAGGTAAAAAATTTATTCACAATACGGGAGGTTTTTTGGGATTTTGTTATTCTGTTCATCACTAATCCTCCATTTCAAATGCTTTCGTTTTCTTAAAGATCATTAACGAAATGATAATGACAAATAGGGAAATAAACAATGTCACAGCAGATGCAATAGAATACTGTGGTGACGTTCCTGTTGTCAATTTATAAATCCAAGAAATTAAAATATCAGTTGAACCTGCTCCAGCACCAATACTTCCTGGTCCACCTTCATTAAATAGATAGATCATAGAGAAGTTATTGAAGTTACCTGTATATTGTGTAATAAAAATAGGTGCTGCAATGGTGAAGATTGCTGGCATCGTAATATGTCTGAAACGCTGAATAATACCAGCCCCGTCAATACGCGCCGCTTCATATTGTTCCTCTGGAATTGATTGTAGAATTCCAGATACAAGTACATATATAAACGGAAATCCTAGCCAACCTTGAATCATAATGATTGCAATTTTGGTGAAGAATGGATCTGTCTTCCACGGAAGACTTCCGATGTCTACAAAAGGTATTAATGCATCAATTAGTGGGATAACTTGCGTGTTTATCGCACCAATACTATCGTTAAACATATTTGAAAAACTCATGATCGTAATAAATGCCGGTACTGCCCACGGTAATAAGAAAATAATACCGAATACACGTTTGAATTTTATAAACTTCTGGTTTAAAACAAGTGCTGTAAAAATACCGATTACGATTTGTAGAGTTGTTGCTGCCAATGTCCAAATTACTGTCCATCCAAATACTGCAAAGAATGTATCACGATAAGAACTTAAGAAAAATATATCAGTAAAGTTAGTAAATCCTACCCAGTCAATTAGTTTTGCTGGAGGAATATGATAAAAATCATAGTTTGTAAATGCAATAAATATCGTTACTAATACAGGAAATACAATTGCAAATACCATTGCTACATAAGCAGGAATAGTGAATAAGTAAGGGAATCCACGATCTACCATATTAGCTAGCACCGATTTCATAGATGTATTTACTTTTTTGCCTTCTGCCCATGTAATAGCAACTTTTCTAGCATCGTTTAAATTTATTACGTAAAAAAGAAGGAATAGTAGAAGAATTAATAGTTGCAAAGAACCTTCAATTAAAATAAATAGTGAATGGTCCGTACCAGGGGTACTACCTAATGTTATTAAGCCTACTAGCGCTTCCGCTCCAAAGTTTATCATCTCTATAATAAACAAAGCGAAAATAGCAAGGAATGCTATCCCTTTAAAAATCTGTTTATTATAGATTTGACCTATACCAGGAATTATAGAGAGCAAAGTTGCTTTTCTAATACGCTTTACATCTTCTGTTTCTTTATATTCCACAAGTTCTCACTCCCTTTATAAATAAACTGAGGCAGAGAGCGTATCTCTGCCAAAGTTTAAGTTAACATTATTAGTATTTTTGAGAGATATTTTCACTAATAACGTCTACTGCGTCATTTGCTGCTTGTTCTGCTGTTTTGTTTCCAGAAGCAGCATCGAACATTAATGTTGCTGCACCTGTCCAAACTTCAGCCATTTGCGGAATGTTTGGCATAGGAATTGCATTGTTGTACTGGTTGATAACAGCAGTTGTTAGCTCATCGCCAGCTTCCGCTACAGTTACTCGAGTTAATTGGTTTGCAGGTACTTCACCTTTATCTTCATAAAGCTTTTGTTGATTTGCTTCGTTAGTAACAAAGTCTAACCATTTTTGTGCAGCTTCTGAATCTTTTGCATAGTTACTTGCAATCCAAGCTTTACCACCAGCAAATGGTTGGTACTCTTCACCATTTGGTAGAGTTGGGATCATAGAAACGCCATAGTTTACACCTGCTTCTTTATAGTTAGAAGCAGACCATGGTCCACCGATGATTGCAGCAGTTTTACCAGTAGTAAATTGCTCATCAATGAAGTTACCAGCAGTTGTAGAATCTAACATACCTTGTGGCCATTTATTGAACCATTCTGTAGCATATTCAATACCTTCAATAGCACCTTCAGTGTTTAAACCAATATCAGACGGGTCTGTACCATTTTCACCGAATACATATCCACCATATGCTGAAAGTAATCCGTAAGTGCTATAGAAATCTAACCAGTTAGCTAAGAACGCTGTAGTTCTTCCTGATTCAGAAGAAAATGCGAAACGCTCATCTTCTGCTAATGCTTCTAAGTCTGCGAATGTTTCAGGAGCTTGATCAATTAAATCTTTGTTGTAGTAAAGAATTAGTGATTCAATAACGAATGGTGCTCCATAAGTTTTACCATCGATTGTTACTTGTTGCTTATCTAAATCATCATAACGACCATCTTCAGGGAACGTATATTCCGCTAAATGACCTTGTTGTCCTAAGTTACCAACTCTATCATAAGGAGCAATCATAACATCTGGAGCAATTCCAGCAGGTCCATCAAGTGGAAGGGCTTCCAAAGTTTCGAATAAATCTCTCTCCGTTACCGTTACTTTAATACCAGTTTCATCTTCAAATGCAGGGACAATTGATTTTACATAGTCGATATATCCAGCTTCAACGCCGATTTCAAGTGTTCCAGCACTTTCTCCACCATCAGCAGAATCAGAGTCGCCACTATCTTCGTTGTCGCCTCCACATGCTGCTAATGCTAATAAACTAGTTAACATTGCAATAAAAGCAAGCTTTTTCCAATTAAATTTCATAATTTGAAATTCCTCTCTTTCTTTTCTAGTCATCTCTAACTAAAAAAATTGTTATTTTTAAAACTACTTATCTAGTAATCTGTAAGGTAATGTTTTCGACAATTAAAAGTCCACTATGTTCCAAACTTATATTGCCCCCTGCTATAAAGTTCACAACATTTGTGAAAACGTTTGCGCAACCTTACAATGAAATTGTACCTTTATTTTAAAATTAATGCAATCGTTTTCACTAATTTTTTTTTGACAGATTTTAGTAGATTTATTTTCTTCTACTTTTCTACTATAATGATTGACATTATAACATGCTTACAGTAGATTATTAATTAATATAAGGGCAATGCTTTGTTTGATACAACAACCCCGTTTACTTAACTGTAAACGGGGTTATTTTAATACAAAAGGAGAGTTAAGATGATTAAAGAAGCGATTTTTCACAGACCAAAAAATAACTTTGCCTATGCATATGACAAGGATACACTGCACATCATGCTGCAAACAAAGAAAGATGACGTTACTTCTGTAGAACTTATATTTGGTGACCCTTATGATTGGGCCAATGACCTATGGCAAACCGATACAAAATCCATGACTAAATCTGGTTCTACTTCTCTTTACGATTACTGGACTATTGCTGTAGAACCGGAATTTCACCGTATGCGCTATGGTTTCAAATGCTCTGATAGTAATGAAACTTTATATTATATGGAGGGGGGATTTTTCACTTCTCTCCCAACTGACATCGCAAACTTTTTCTGTTTCCCGTATGTAAACAATATAGATGTATTTCGAGCACCAGAATGGGTTAAAGATACGGTTTGGTATCAAATTTTCCCAGAACGTTTTGGAAATGGTGATGCTTCCATAAACCCAGAAGGTACATTACCATGGGGAAGCTCCGATCCTACTCCATCCAACTTTTTCGGAGGAGATTTCCAAGGGGTAATCGATCATTTAGACCATCTAGTGGACTTAGGGATAAGTGGTATCTACTTTACACCTATTTTCAAAGCACATTCGAATCATAAATATGACACCATCGATTATATGGAAATTGATCCGCAGTTTGGGGATAAAGAAACATTCCGCAAACTTATTCAAGAGTGCCATAAGCGTGGAATTCGTGTGATGTTAGATGCGGTCTTTAACCATAGTGGGTTCTACTTCCCGCAGTTTCAGGATGTACTAGAGAATCAGGATAAATCGAAGTATAAAAACTGGTTCCATCTATGGGACTTCCCGGTTGTAACAGAACCAAAGCCAAATTATGATACATTTGCCTTCGTTAGTTCCATGCCTAAGCTAAATACGGAAAACGCTGAAGTCAAAGCGTATTTATTAGATGTTGCCCGTTATTGGGTAGAAGAATTTGATATTGATGGTTGGCGTTTAGATGTGGCAAATGAAGTCGATCATGCATTTTGGAGAGACTTCCGTAAAGTGGTCAAAGGAGTTAAACCAGATGCTTATATACTTGGTGAGATTTGGCACGATTCTATGCCATGGTTACAGGGGGATCAATTCGATGCTGTAATGAATTATCCATTCACAAATAGTGCAATCGATTTCCTAGCGAAGAATAGTATATCTGCTCAAGATTTTGCCGATTCCATTGTGAAGGTACTCCATATGTATCCTAAAAATGTGAATGAAGTGGCATTTAACTTATTAGATAGCCATGATACGCCACGAATTTTAACCCTTGCAAATGGAAACCGTGACCGTGTAAAACTTCTGTACCTACTCCAATTAAGTTTTATCGGTGCTCCTTGTATTTATTATGGTGACGAAATTGGAATGGCTGGTGGTCAAGACCCAGGATGCCGTGCATGTATGGAATGGGATGAGACGAAGCAGGATCGAGAACTATTTAATTATATCAAAACGTTATTAAAATGGCGAAAAACGGAACCAGTCTTCGGAAACCACGCGGATATCCGATTTATCCATGCAGATAGTGAAAAGAACTATGTCGTTTATGAAAAATTTAATAAAGATACGCGTTTACAGTTTATTGTAAATAATAGTAATGAGCCACTAGAAATTCTAAGTCAAGAACTTGGGTCAACTTCCGTACAGGAATGGGATGTTGAAAGTGGTCAAAAGAAGGAAGTTACGGTAGGTTCAACAGTACACGTAAGCCCTCTTGGGTTTAGGGTTTTTGAAATTTAATGTAAATGAGGCTGAGACAAAAGTTTTTTAGTCAAACGAATAACCGAATGTAGTGCACCTACGACGCACCGGAAATATACTGCGCTTTCCGCGGGCGGCTGGTGAGCCTCCTCGTGCTAACGCACTTGCGGGGTCTCACCGATGCCTTTCCTCCCGCTGGAGTCTCCGTATATTTCCGGTGCTAGTATGGTGAATCATTCGGCTTTACTTCTGTACAATTTTGTTATGTCCCAGCCTCATTTTTTAGTTTCTATTTTTTATAACTTTTTTACGACTAATTAAAGCAATTAAACCAATAACTAGAATAGACATAACTGCTATCCCCCAGGGCAAGGCATTCATTTGCTTTGTTCCTTCTTCTACTAAATAGATTTCTGATGACTGTTTAGGAATAGAAATTTCATATCCATCTTTTTCCGTGACAATTTTTTCTTTAAGTAATGCTTGTAACTGGATATTTTCTCCTAGTACTTCTTCTGATAATGAAACGGTTTGGTCTGAAGTAGTATTATTAATGGCAGTAATGATTATTTCATCTTCAAACGTTCTTTGAATAATTGCCATACCAGCTTGTTCAAATAATACTTCCATCTCTCCATATGTTAAAGCTCGGTGTGAATTTCTAATCTCACCTAATTTAGAGATATAATCTACTAATTCATGATCCTTAAACTCCATCATTCTACGGTTGTCTGGATCATCACCACCATCTAATGCAATCTCGGTACCGTAATATATAATGGGAATTCCTGGTGCAGAGTACATATAAGTTAATGCTTGCTTTAATTGTGTTAAAGTATCTTGGTCCTTTTCTATCGCAAGCCTTGTGAAACGTTTATTATCATGATTATCTATAAAATTCCCTAATACATATGGATTTTCATAAAGACTAACATTACGTTTCCATATACCACTCATATATTTACCAATCTCTTGATTAGGTTGACTAAATATGCGAGTTGCTTCATTGAAAAATGGGTAATCAACGAAGGAGTCAATTCCCGTTTTAGCATAATCCGCGACATACGATGGATCGCTATGCCACACTTCACCAATCAAAAAGAAATTCTCTTTCACTGACTTTACTTCACTAGCAAACTCTTCCCAAAAATCCTTTGGTACATGTTTTACTGTATCAAGTCGATATCCATCAATATCCGTTTCCTCAATCCACCATTTAGCCATGTCCAGTAAATACTTACGCGTTTCGGGATTTTCTTGAGCTAAATCTGGTAATCCAGCTAGACGTCCATCCTCGACATTTTCTTGATTATCCCAACTAATAATTGGTATATCTTCATGAAACCAATCTTGCTTTTCAGGGTCCTGTATCCAAGGGTGATGATATCCCGTATGATTAACAACTAAATCTAAAATAATTTTTATATCTCTGTCGTGCGCTTCTTGAACTAGGTTTTTAAATTCTTCTAAAGTACCAAAATGCTCCTCTACTTCATAAAAGTCCTCTGTCCAATATCCATGATACCCACCAGGCTCATTTTTTACGATTGGAGTTAACCAAATTGCAGTAAACCCTAATTCTTTAATGTAATCGAGTTTATCTATAATACCTTGGATATCTCCACCATGGTAAGCTTTAGGATCATCTAAGTTTACTTCATAATCGTTTGATGGATCTCCATTATTAAATCGGTCAATCATAATAAAGTATATAATTTCATCCTGCCAGCTTTGTTGTTGTGCTTGAATTGGTACAACTCCAAAACATATTACTAGTAACGCAATGAAAGCGCTTATTATTTTCTTCATTGTAAACCCCCTTGTTGTTTTCTAAACCATTCTAACTTATTAATCTAGTTTTGTGTATATAGTTCTAAAGATAATAAAAAAAGGAATCTGAAATGCCGCAATATACGTGGCATTCCAATTCCTGTATTAATTACTTTCTATTTTCACTTCTGAACGGAATACGATCCTTTCATCCGCCTCCCGAACCCCTTCTACAATTACTACGTTATCTTCAATTTCTGATAAATCTTTCTTTACAATTAGTGTATCTCCTGGTAATGCTTCACTGAGATAATTTACTTCAATCGATTTAATATGGTAGTTATGATGTTCTTCCAACGTAAAGCAATCCAGAATATAGTCGACATATCGTGAATTATTCAAATGACCATTAAAATCTATATCACTATAATTTATCATTTTAGAATAAGCAGTCTCTAGGTTATTAGAAACTTTTATTTTTTCTAATGCAACATCAATTGCTCTTTCTTCAATCGATTCTGGATACTCGAGATTAATTGCTTCACTTCGCTTTAAACGTCGCTTTTTCAAATCCATGATGACCCAAACTGAAACAGCTTTAACAATCACTTCACCAGCTTGATCACGAACAATATAATCACGTTCAAATTCAAGCTTCCCAGGCTTCAGTGGCCAAGTTTCAATCGTAATCTCTTCATCCAGTTTAGGGTGACGAACAATATCAACGCGAATTCGCATTAATACAAAAGCTACCCCATATGTTTCAACTAATTGATTAATTCCTATTCCTAAATTTTCCGATGCCAAATTAGCAATATCCTGAAAATAGCCAAATAGTGCACTTATTCTTAATTCCTTTTGAAAATCAACATCCCTTAAATCAATATGATAGTTCTTTTCATATCGTGTTGTTGGTTGCATTATTATCGCTCTCCTACATATAAATTACATATGAATACAGTAACATAAACCGTTTATAATAACTCATTTTAAAACCTTACTTTCTATCAGAATTTCCTTTAGTCAAAAAAACTGCCTCTCGATTTAGATAATTCTAATCGAAAAGGCAGCTTTGTAAGTTTAGTTTAAGCCTCTCATAAATGCTTTCAATTTAGGAGAGAACAAGTATAGAATTATACCTAAAGCAATAGCAATACCACCAATTACACCGAAGTACATAACTTCTGTCTCGGTAGAGTAGAATTTTACAACTTGTGCATTGATAGCTTGTGCTGAAGAGTTAGATAGATTCCATAAACTCATCATTTGCGCTGCAAAGGCAGCAGGTGCAAGTTTAGTTGATGCAGATAAACCTACTGGAGATAGTAATAATTCACCTAATACAACAAGGAAGAAGCTTAGTACTAACCATAAAGGGCTTACTAAAGATTCTGTACCATTGAAGTATGCAGGGAACATCATAACGATAAAGGATAATCCTGCAAAAATTAAACCAAAGGAGAATTTCTGAGCGACAGATGGTTGCTTGTCCCCTAATTTTGTCCACATGCCAGCAAATAACGGTGCAAGCATAATAATAAATAATGGATTTAGTGATTGGAACCAAGATGCTTTTAATTCAATACCTAAGAAATTTAAATCTGTACGTTCATTAGCATACGTTGCAAGAATGGTAGAGCCTTGTTCCTGAATTGCCCAGAACATCATCGCAGCAACAAATAATGGAATATAAGCTAGTAAACGAGATTTTTCATCAGAGGTTGTTTTTGGACTGCGATACATATAAATAAAGTAAGCAGTTGGGATGATAACCCCAAGAATACTAATAGAGAAAATTACTCGTTCAACTGTTAACCAACCACCACTAATTCCTAACCACCCAACAATTGCTAATATAGCAACTACGGTTAAGGAAATTGACGTTAGCCGTTTTTTTTCTTCGTTCTTCAATGGGTTTGGTACAATAGAACCTGCTAGTCCAAGATATTTCTTACGTGTAACCACATACACGATTAAGCCGGCTAACATCCCTACTGCAGCAACTCCAAAACCTAAGTGGAAGTTTACTCCTTCTCCTAATGTTCCGACAATATAAGGAGCAATAAATGCACCCATGTTAATACCCATGTAATAAATACTAAATCCAGAATCACGACGAGGGTCGGTTTTACTATATAGCTCCCCTACCATACCACCAACGTTTGGTTTAAGTAATCCAGTACCGATAATAATGAATCCCATCGATACAAACAAACCAGGTGCGCCAAATGGTAAGGCAAGAACGATATGACCAATCATAATAAGTACTCCACCGTGGAACACAGTTCGAGCTGTACCTAATATTCTGTCGGCAATCCAACCACCGATAATACCAGACATATAAACTAGCGATCCATAAATCGCCATAATCGAGTTCGCTGTTGTTTGATCAATACCAAGTCCACCATCAGAAACTTCGTAGTACATATAAAATAGTAAAATGGCACGCATTCCATAATAAGAAAAACGTTCCCAAAACTCAGTGAAAAATAGCGTTGATAAACCTTTTGGATGTCCAAAAAATCCTTTTTGTGGTATGGATTTTAGGATGGCATCTCTATCTTGTTTTTTCATGGACGAAAAGCCTCCTGATGTTTTTAAATTTCGTAAATAAACTGAAAACTCTAATGAAGTCGACTTAAACATTTTAGGACATATCGCAACTTGCGTAAAGGGTTTTTAAAGAAGTGAAATAGTTCTAAAAAATAATAAAATGGTGAATCATCTTTATGTAATCGGTTCATCCTTTAGTATTAGTATGTTCTTAATTTTATTGTTTGGTAAAACTTGGGCATTTGGGAAACATTTCAGCAAATGTGAAACGCGTGATTTGAACAAATAAATGTGAGATACTCTAGAAAATGAAAGTAGAAAGGTGTCTTTTAGGTGGACAAAGCGTACTTGAAGCAAGAATTAATTAACAGAGGTTTTACCTATACGGCAGAAAAATTAGATTATTTATTGGAGAGTAACCAATTCAATGAAGACATCTCAGGAATATTAGAGGAATGCATCACACCTAAAAGTGTGCTTTCTGACGATGTCCTTATTTTACATAAACAAATAAGCAATTTACCCGTTGTTCATGAGGAATATAAACCGTTTGTTATACATGATTTACTAACCATTTTGTCTGAAGTTTTTACCCTTTCTGATGAGCAATCTGCTATATATATGGAGGAGGATGAATTAGAAGAAGCCGTTGTACTGTATGCTGAAGCAGTAAAAGGAAATCATGACGCACAACTTCAGCTCGGGCATTTATATCGATTAATTGATCGAGATACCTGGGCATTTCCATGGTTTAAAGCATCTGCTAATCTTGGTAAAAATCCAGAAGCCTTCTATTGGTTAGGGAATTATTATTATATGGGTAAAGTAGTGAAACAGGATTTGGAGAAAACATATTTATGCTATAAAGAGTCTGCTGAATTAGGCTATCCAGATGCGATAAATAATTACGCAGATATGTATTTGCGTGGTGAATATGTAGAAAAGGATAACAGAAAAGCACTTGACCTTTTCATGCAAGCAGCTGAAAAAGGGGTACCTGAAGCGATGTATACATTAGGTTATATGTATGAAAATGGGGTTGGTACTGAGGTTGACATGGATAAGTCCAAAGATTGGTTTAAGAAATCAGCTATAGCGGGTGATGTTTTTGCAGCGAATCGCCTAGGCCATGAGGCAGTGGAAAATGGCAAAGGGGAAGAAGCGATATCATGGTATAAAATGGCCGCTGAACAAGGGGACTCTTACGGTGAATTTAATCTCGGACTCTGTTATGAAAATGGTATAGGTACACTAGTAAATTTGAAAAAAGCAAAGATATGGTATCAAAAAGCAGCATTAAAAGGGGACGAACAGGCTAAGGAGAGATTGAGGGGACTATAGAAATAGCCCCCTTTCTATATTAATTTCAAAATTTCTATGGTTTCTTTGTAATACGAGAAATTGGATAGGTTTCCGTTATTGCCACCTTAATCACCTTTTTAATATCCTAACTATTATAGTTAGTCATCCATTAACTTTTGCATCCCAAATTGATACAAGTCACCAAAAAAGTAATAAGAACCATGTTCCTTATTATCCTTCTTATATAAACTCGTTACTCTTTCTCCAACGGAACCACTATCGGATCTAAATGAAACGGGCCTTTCACAATCTCCATTTCCCCATTTGATGCATCTGAATCCTTCATTTTATATATTTCTGCAATTGGTGTAATAATTAAAGAACTTGCTTCTTTATTAATTGCTGTTGTAACAGATCGTGATGTCATCACGTATGGATTAGTTCCTTGTGCTCCATTCCAGACAACCGTGTATTCATTTCCTAAATCATCTGTAACTTTATAGTTAATGAATACCGATGCCCAGTCTTCATTTCGATAATTTGCTTCTACTATTTCCGTAAAATGAAAGCTGGTCGTAATTGGTGATTTAGAAATACTTTTCAGTCTAACTTCTAGTCCCTCACTACTACTGACTAGATCATCAAATTTTTGTACTTCCCTTTCAATCGCTTTTAATGTTAGTTCAAAATTCCAGCTTCCTTCTACTGGATTTACCATGGAATAAGGTGGATTATCCCTATCAAAAGAGCCAATCTTATGTTTATTCCAATTGAGTTTTATTTTATCAGGATGGTCACCTGCTTTTAATTGAATCATATAGATTCCTGCATACGTATGTTCATCGATCTGTTCTATCAGTTGGCTTGCGCCGGTTGAACCATGATAATTTAGAAGATGATTGTCTTTCGTTAAGGTTTTTAACTCCCAATCTCCCTCCATAAATGGATCCTCACCTAAATCATGTTTTGTTTCCAATGTATAACCAATCGTAATATTTTCTTTATCATAAACTACATCTGTTATCGTCATGCTTACACCATTACTTTCCTGAGTAATACCTACTTGGCTAGCATAATCCTGATAATTATCAAAAATATATTCTTCCTCATTATCCTTAAATAACTCAAATATGTTGCCGATAATTGGTAAATTAGCAGCAAAAGCCGGGTTCGTGATACCTGTTATAGTACCAGCTAAAATTACCATTACTATTGAAATCACTGCAACAGATAATCCTCTTGGTAATTGACATTTCTTTTGCTTTAATACTCTCTGCTTAATCCGTTCTATTTCCTGTTCACTTACCTGCATCGATTCAATACTTTCATCTATTGCAATTCTATTAAATTGGCTATACAGTTTTTTCATGAAACTTACCCCCTATGCCAAAATCTCTTAATTTCTTTTTCCCACGATACAACCGATTATCAACAGCAGCCTTAGATAACCCTAAATAATCGGCGATATCCTGATTACTCTTATCGAGAAAATATTTCATCGTAAAAATATCGCGGTCTATTTGTTCTAATTCGCTCATTAGCTTTAATAGTTCTACAATAGTCTCTTTTGATAGAAACTCTTCTTCAGCCGAGTGAACAGTGGAATCCTCTTCATTAATTTCTGAAGTAAGCGGAACCCGAGAGATTTTTCTCACTTTATCTATCGTTTTAAATTTAGCAATCGTACAAAGCCATTTTTGAAAATCCTCTGTCTCCCCCTTAAATTGTCTAGCATTTTCAAAAGCTCCTAGAAACGTATCACTAATACATTCTTCTATTAAATGCTGATCCTTGCTTATCTTAAAGTTTTTATATACTACTGCTTTTACGATACCAATATAGGTGTCAATCACATATTCTAAGGCAGCTTCTTTTCCTCTTTTAAACTGTTTAATAAAATTTTCATTAGTAATTTTCATCTTTTTAACTCCTTTGTTAATAAAGGCCCTTACAATATATACATCGTCATCTTTTCTAAATGTTCTCAAATTTTCGGAGGATTTTCCAAACTATTTTTTCTCTTAATTAGGAAACTTATATAAGATATTAACTTGACTTCCAAACCTAGTAGTATTACTATTAACTTGTACTTAATGACCGAAATGTTCATTTGGTCAACCCAGGTGGTGATAAGGTGGAAATCGATCGGAAGAAGAAAATCGTAATAGCTGCAGAAAAATCCTTTGCTTTATTCGGCTATAAGGCAACAACAATGGAGCAGATTGCAAAGCTAGCGAATGTTGGCAAAGGAACGATTTATACATTTTTCAAAAACAAAGAAGAGCTTCTTCAATTCATAATGGAAGACTTGATTCAGGAAATGAAGAAAGCAGCGGAAGAAACGTTTGAAGAAAATCTTACCTTTCAAGAATATGTACATCGAGCAATATATAAAATGCTCGAGTTTCGTTTAGAGCATCAACTTGCAATTAAGCTGTTTGAGGAAGGTAAATTTGGAACACCAGAAGTTGTGGATGCCTTAAAGTTCTTCGAAGATGCAATAGTGAATTACATTGGTCATATTATTGAAGAAGCTATTGAAAAAGAGTACATTCATCCGTGTGATCCAAAGATTACAGCATTTATCATTTTGAAAATGTATATTGCATTGATCTTTGACTGGGAACGAAATAACCCTTCTCTTTCTAAAGATGAAATTGCCAAGATGCTTAAGTTGTATATATTCGAAGGCTTATCCAAAAAATAGCGAAAAACTTCTCATTTTAATCGGATTTAAACATGATGGATTGTCACATTGTGATAGTCCTCTTATTTTTCCTTTTCATGACCAATTGACCAATATGGTCATTATTTTTAACAGGAGGTAAAAAGTTATGAATGGTATGAAATTATTCGGAAGAGAATTACAACGAATTAGTAAGGATAAAAAACTTCTTATTCCGATAATCGCGATTTTATTTATTCCCTTAATATACGCCGTTATGTTTCTATGGTCTTTCCTAGATCCTTACGCGAAAATGGATGAACTTCCTGTAGCAGTAGTCAATCTTGATGAAGGCGCTGTATTCGAAGGGAAAAGTTTGCATATCGGGGATGACTTAGTGGAGAATTTGAAGGAAAGTAATGCCTTTAATTTCCATTTCATTTCAGAAAAAGAAGCTCAACAAGGATTAGATGATCTTACCTATTATATGATTATTGAAATTCCTAACAATTTCTCAGAAAACGCAACAACATTACTAAAAGAACATCCAAACAAGCTTCAACTAAAATATTTTCCAAATGACAGCTATAATTTTCTAGCTAGCCAAATTGGAGAAACAGCAGTTAGTAAAATTCAAGCAACGATGGCTAGTGAAGTTTCTAAAACATATGCTGAAACAATTTTTACTACTATCTCAAATATGGGAGATGGTTTAAAACAAGCTAGTGATGGTTCTGAACAATTAGCAAATGGAACTGTGGATATACACGAAGGTTCTGTAGAGTTAAAAGAGAATCTACAATTGTTAGCTTCAAAATCAATTGATTTTCAAAACGGGCTTAGTACAGCACAATCTGGAACTAGCGAACTTGCTATTGGTTCAAAAGAACTGGCAACCGGTTTAGGTCAATTAGCTGATGCAGGTGGAAAACTGTTAAATGGGACAGAAGAAATTCATAACGGAACTGACACCCTTACTTCTGGTATATCAGAAGCAGCAAATGGCATCAATTCATTGGATGAGAAAATTCCTAGTTTACTTGCTGGAACTACGAAAGTATATGATGGTCTAAAGCAGTTTCAAACTTCCCTACCGAAAGAACTTGCTGCTAATATAAGTGAGCAGCTAGCTGGTGGTTCTGAAGAAATGAATACTGGTATTGATCAATTAAACGCTACAATTAATGAAGGGTTAAATGAACAACTTGCTCCACAATTAACAGAACAATTATCTAACGGTGCTGCTGAACAAATTGCAGAAAACATGATTGAAAGCGAACAAGCGCAAATCGAACAATTAGACCAGTTGCTGACTACTTATGGAGTGGCAGAAAAGGATGCTATATTAGCAGATTTTGCAAAGAACGCGCCATCAAAACAAGAAGTAGAAAATCAGCTTTATCAATCCTTAAAGCCAAGCTTTGCAACTGGAATTCAAGCTGGCGTTGATAAGTCCATTAATAATATTGATGATGGTTTTAATCAATACCAAAATAGCCTTAGCGAACAGCTTACTGCAAGCAACATAAAAAAACAAATTGCTGATGCCGTGAATCCAGTATTTGATGAGCTTACTGGCGGATTATCTACCGTACAACAAGGACAATCCAATGTTCAAGAAGGCATTCATCAATTAGCAACTGGTTTAAGCCAGTTACAATCTGGAGCGATTCGTTTAAGTGAAGGTGAAAAAGAATGGTCTGATAATATGGCGTTATTCACCAAAAAGCTAGCGGATGCCGAAACCGGAGCTGTCCAACTTGATGATGGTTCTAGTCAATTGCTTTACGGTATGAATCAGTTAATTGACGGTGCATCACAATTTAGCGATGGTACAGAGCAATTAACAGAAGGATCAGTTAAGCTTGCTGATGGAACGTCCGAACTACAAAGTGGTTCAACTGAACTTTATACCAAACTTCATGACGCTTCAGAACAAGTTGGAGATCTTGATGTCAATGAAGAAACGTATGATATGATGGCTAGTCCTGTTTCATTAGATATCCATCATGTCAATAAAGTAGACAACTATGGTACAGGATTTGCACCTTACTTTATTTCATTAGGGTTATTTGTTGGGGCATTACTACTTACGATTATTTTCCCATTAAAAGACACAGCCGGTATTCCAAAATCAGGATTAAGCTGGTTTATGAGTAAGTTTAGTGTTATGGCAACGGTCGGGATAATCCAAGCAGTTCTTACCGATTTACTCATTTTATATGGTTTAAATATTCATGTTCAAAATATTCCATTGTTCTTCCTATTTTCAATTATTACGAGTCTAACATTTGTTACATTAATTCAACTTTTAGTAACAGTCGGGAATAACCCTGGGCGATTTGTAGCGATCATCATTTTAATTTTACAGTTAACAAGTAGTGCAGGAACATTTCCACTAGAAGTTATTCCAAAAGCCGTACAATGGTTTAATCCTTTATTACCGATGACATATTCCGTTCAAGGATTTAAAGCGATAATTTCCAGTGGTGATTATGGATTTATGTGGCATAATGTTGGTATTCTATTTCTCTATATTATCGCTGCTATTATCATTACTGCTTGCTATTTTGTTTGGCAGCATAAGAAACAATTTAGCTCGAAATCAGAAGTAACAGAACAAGTTATTGCATAATATATACGCATGGATAATGGCTTTTGCCTTATTCATGCGTTTCTTTATATTTCATTAATACAGCGCTTTCCTTAGATTGCATTTCTTATCAAGTATAATAGGATACTTATGGTAAAGTATAAGGATAATATTAAAGAAGGTGATACGAATGACATCTAAACAAATTCCGAATAAATTAAGCGAAGAAAAATCACCATACCTGCTCCAGCACGCCTACAACCCAGTCAACTGGTATCCTTGGGGAGAAGAAGCGTTTGTAAAAGCAAAACAAGAAAACAAACCAATCTTCCTCTCTATCGGCTACAGCACTTGTCATTGGTGCCATGTTATGGCTCACGAATCATTCGAGGATGAAGAAGTTGCTAACATGTTAAACGAGCACTATATCTCCATTAAGGTCGATCGTGAGGAGCGTCCTGATGTAGATTCAATCTATATGAAAGTTTGTCAAATGATGGCTGGTCATGGTGGGTGGCCACTTACTATTTTTATGACACCAGATAAGATCCCATTTTACGCGGGTACATATTTTCCAAAAGAAAGTAAATACGGAAGACCTGGCTTGGTAGAAGCTTTGGAACAACTGCATATTAAATATAGTACTGACCCGGAGCACATTTCAGAAGTAACGGATAGTGTGAAGCAAGCTTTAGACAGTACGACACGTCAAAAAAGCACGCACCGATTAACAAAGGAAATAACCGATCAAGCTTTCCAGCAGTTGGGACGGGGCTATGATTTTACCTATGGCGGTTTTTGGGAAGCACCGAAGTTTCCACAGCCTCAGAATGTTATGTTTTTACTACGTTATTATCATTTTACTGGGAAAACAGCTGCCCTAAAAATGGTGGAAAGCACATTACAAAACATGGCTGCTGGTGGAATCTGGGATCATATAGGCTTTGGTTTTGCTAGATATTCAACCGACGAAAAATGGTTAATTCCCCATTTTGAAAAAATGCTATACGATAACGCCCTATTACTAATTGCATATACAGAATGTTATCAAGTAACAAAGAACCCTTTCTATAAAAAGATTGCTGTGCAGATTATTGAATTTGTGAAGCGTGAAATGATGAGTGAGGAAGGTGCTTTTTATTCTGCAATTGATGCCGATTCAGAGGGTGTTGAGGGGAAATATTATGTTTGGGAAGATGAAGAGATTTTTGATATTTTAGGAGAAGAACTTGGTGATATTTACACGACGGCTTACGGTATCACCCCTTATGGTAACTTTGAAGGGAAGAATATTCCTAATCTCATTCGCTCGAGTTTAGAAAGTGTTGCTGATGAATTCGATTTAACCATAGAAGAACTAGAGGTTCAATTGGACGAAGCAAGACAAAAGCTTCTCACCGAACGAGAGAAACGAGTCTATCCACATGTAGACGATAAAGTATTGACCTCATGGAATGCAATGATGATTGCTGGTTTAGCTAAAGCTAGTAAAGTTTTTCATAACAAGGACTATCTATCAATGGCTCAAAAAGCGATAGCTTTTGTTGAGGAGAAACTTGTTAAAGATGGAACACTCATGGCACGTTATCGTGATGGAGAGACCAAATATGATGCTTATCTCGACGACTATGCCTATTTAGTCTGGTCTTATTTGGAGTTGTATCAAGCAGAATTTAATTTAGAATACTTGTCCAAAGCAAAAGATCAACTGGAAGCGATGATAGAATTGTTTGGCGACGAGGAACATGGTGGATTCTTCTTCAGTGGTAAAAATAATGAACGGCTAATATCAAATGACAAAGAAATTTATGACGGGGCAACACCGTCTGGAAATAGTATTGCAGCCTATGTACTTGTTCAGATGGCTAACTTAACTGGTGAAACTCGATATTTAGATAAAGTAGAAGAAATGTACGCCACTTTTTATGAAGATATGAATAAACAAGCATCTGCAGGCGTGTTCTTTCTTCAAAGTATCCTGCTGACAGAGAACCCGACAAAAGAAGTGGTAGTCCTCGGGCAATCTGAGCCTTCCAAGGCTGAAGTATTAAATAAGTTGCAGAATAGTTTTATACCGGACATCGCATTATTAGTCGCCAACAGCCCAGAGCAGTTAAAGAATGTTGCCCCATTTGTAGTGGACTATAAAATAATCGATGGTCAAACAACTATTTATGTATGTGAAAATTTTGCTTGCCAGCAGCCTACAACGGATGTAGATACAGCACTTGCAAATATTTTAAGGATAAAATAAGAGGCTGAGACAAAAGTTTTTTAGTCAAACGAATAACCGAATGTAGTGCACCTACGACGCACCGGAAATATACTGCGCTTTCACTTCCAGCACAAGTGCGACATCTGCTCGAAAAGACCTCGCTGTGTCTTCTTTGCACCTCACAGTACAAGTGCGACATCAGCTCGAAAGAACCTCGCTGTGTCTTCTTTGCCGAGGGCGGCTGGTGAGCCAGGCTGCTACTTGAATAATCTTCTCTGTAGCCTTGCACCGAGGAAACCTGCTGCGTAGCATTACTAGCAGACGCAGGTGCATACTCGGGGTCTCACCGATGCCTTTCCTCCCGCTGGAGTCTCCGTATATTTCCGGTGCTAGTATGGTGAATCATTCGGCTTTACTTTTGTACAATTTTGTTATGTCCCAACCTCTTTCATTAACTTAAGGAAGTAGTATCCCTAGTATCTTCTTCAATAAGCCATCTGTCTTTGGATCTAATAGTTCACCGGTAACCGGATCTAATACGTGTTTCACGACCTCGCCTGTTTCTGGGTGAACTATCCTACCAGTTAACGGCATCACTATCGGTTCAATTACTTCTTCCGTAATTGGATCTAATAATTCATTCGTAACAGGGTCTAACACTAAAACAATCACCTGCCCAGTAACTGGATCAATAAGTTTTCCTGTTACTGGGTCAAGTATTGGGTCTAACACTTCCTCTTTTATCGGGGCTACTACCTTTTCTTTTACAGGATTCAATATATTTTCTTCTACGTTATCCAATATCGGATTTAAAACATCTTCCTGTACTGGGTCAAGAACATTTTCTTGCACCGGATCTAGTACTGGATCTAATATTTCGTCCTGTACTGTATCCAACATACCATCCTCAGTATCTTCATTTAGACCAAGCTGTTCTAGCAACGTTTTTAATCGATTTGCCTCTTCAATAAGATTCTGCTCCTCAACTTCTAATTCCTCAGCATCACTACTCAGCTTTTCAAAAATTTCCTTCTGATCATCCAGTCGTTCTTTCAGTACATTAAGGCTTGATTTTAATCCATTGATGCTTTCTTCATTTTCATTTGACTCTTTTAGAACTGCTAACTCATATGCAATCTCTTCTCCTTCTTTTTGCCGCTCAGCAAGCTGGATTATCTGTGAAAAAACACCAAATTGCTTCTCCAATTTTATCTGTTCTTTATTCTGATTTTCGTAATCTGTTAATTTTTCCTCAATCTTTGGTATGGAAGCTTCCATTTCTTTTATGACGATTTCGCTATCTGCTAATGAGTCTATTGAAGTTGCCAATTTGGTTTCCACATAATCTAACGCAGCAGTTAGATTGTTATAGTCTGGAAGGATTTTATCAAGACCAAGTTTACTAGTGATCGAATCTTCTATTTCTACCAAAAGCTCCTCCAACTTCCCAACATAATCTTGATTTACTAACTCATTCAAGATATCTGCGGTACCTGCTAATAGTTTTTTTAATCGTTCTAAATTTACTTCCTGTTCTTCAATTAGCTCTATTATCTCTTCAAGCTTTCCTTCATCATCTTTGCCATGTAGAAGTTCTTCTAGTTCCTCAATACTAAGTAGAGGATTATATTCTGGAAGTGAGCCACATTCACTGAGATAACACGTATGAATACTAGCATTTGCTAATGAGATATTTTCGACAAATTGCTCCTCAACATTCATCACGACATTTTCCATACAAACCCAGCCTAATTGACCTGGCTCACATAATCCTCCAATGTTTGGTAACTCATTATTAACCGTTTGAGCATTTAAGTTCTTAACTGGAATCGGTCCTGGTGCTGTAATTTTAACTACCAGTGGTTCATGACCTTCTCCACGCTCTAACACTTTCACTATGGTCAGACCGTGTATTTCTCCTTCCCAAATGGTAATATTTCCTGTTAATGCACCAACTAAATCCATTGAACCGTCTACTTTAGCAGATTCAATAATAAAGCCACCACTATTTTCTACTGCACTCCCTTTATTATTAGCAAAAACTTGGCTAATTGGTGAAAAAACAAGACTAACCAATAATAGGGGAATCAAACTGAAATAAAAAACTTTCCTATGCTTCCGTTTTATTTTCATTTGAATTCTCCTTGCTACTGAAAGCTCTCCTCTAAACAGCTTCATATACTTCAGCCGCTTTTTCTTGCTTCCTATTTCTTTCCCACGTATCCAAATCTATCTCTTCCTTATCCCAAGCAATGTTCATAGCACCGGCAACTATTCCGATGAGCGTACCGATTAAAAATCCACCTAATGCTCCCATTATCGATAATACCGATAAAAAAATCGTGGCTATCCCAAAGAAAGTAGAAAGCTGTGGGTAGAGAAATTCACAAATTCCAATAATCAATACTAGTCCGCCAAAAATAAAACCAACAAATACTAAGCTACCTGGAATAAATGCTATTGCATATAGCTGTAATGGAATGTAAAGTATCATAAGACCAGCAAGTATCGTTAATGTTGCCCCCCAAAATGGTCGTCTACTTCTCCACTGCTTAAATTTGCTTCCCTCTATTACTTTTGCGAACTTTTTCTCTTGTTTCTCCTGTTTTTTAAGCTCCTTTTTTTCTTTTCGGCTCATCGCTATCCCCTTCCTCTTAAGCCCTGAGGATTACTTTTCACTACTAGGAAATGTTGTCATATCTGGCCCTTCAATTCGTTCAGCAGATATTTTTGCCCCTTCTAGACTAACTACGGTTTGGAATAAGTAATCCGTTACGATTTTTGCATCTTTAATATTGATTGTTAATGCATTTTGTGACCAGTTTTTCGAGAATTCTGCTGTGTTCTTTTCCTCAATTTCCAAATTATCAAAGCTTAAATCTGCTTCAATTAGTCTTGCATCATGGATCAATCCTGTAATATTCGTGGGTCCTGTTGAATGAATATGGAATCTTACCCACCCGATCCCTGGCAGTTCTAAGTCTTTATATATATGCAAGTTCGTTATAACCACTTTATCCATCTTATTCCGGACCATTGGCTCTGCATTTGAATTTCCTGTCTCCCCTACATGCGGTAATAATTGAAACTCTGTTCCATTTAATTCATCGAACTCAACATAGAAATCCCCTATTCCACCCAAAGGTAAAGCAAATGCCGTTCCAGTAAATCCAAATCCCGCTATCAATCCACCGAATGCTAAAAATCCTGACACCAAAGCAATCAAAAACCTCTTTTTCTTCGTTTTTCCAACTACAATTTTTTCTTCCCTTTTCAAAAAATTCACCTCATTTTTTCATTTATAGCAATCTAGAAATTCCAAACAGAAAAGCTTCGTCCCTTATGAACACCTCCCCGGCCAACCTGATAACGCTTACAATACATCTCAAAAAAATAGCGATTGAAGTTTTTATTGCTTTTATTTTAATTCAGAATTTTTAGATTTAGTACCCTACAATCATAGGCAATTTATATATGAATAAAAGTATTTATACCCGTTCTTTCACAATATTCAACCTATTTTACTCGTAAATACCCTTAAAATGAGTAAATACACCGAATCATTATAATACAGACAACTATATATATATAGGATAAAACGCAATATTAACGAATACTTATAAGGGAAAGGAGTGAATAAAATGTCCTATACATTACAAGAACAAATGAATAATATTTTTAAAAATGGTTTAACATTAATCCAAAATCATAAAGAAGAAATTATTGAGGAGTGGAATACAGTTACTGCAAGGCTTAATCTATCTAGAGACAGATTACCGAAAAACATTGAAGAGACTATTCACTATTTTTCAAAGAGACTCTTTTCCTCTCCAGAAAAAAACAAAACAAAATCATTAACAGTTTCATTCCAAACAAATAAATTTATTATTACATTATTAGAAAATGCGGTTCATAAAGTAATTCAACAGAATGAGGAGTTTTCTCACAAACATCATCAAGCAATCCAATATGTCTTTATCAAATTGAGTGAGGAAGTACTTGCTCAACCATACCAGCAATATTTTGCCATTGATTCTTTCCTACAAAATCTAGTTTCATCAAATCAATTGCCAATTATTTGGACTGCTATTGCCGTAAAACGAAATCACCAATTTGTTGCTGAGAAGTGGTTTAATCATTTAAGCCCGGATTTACTGCATGGTAATGACCATGTAAAATCAAATACGATTTACGGTTTATCTGAACTTTTGCTTGACCAAATGTCAGCTGAGGAAAGACTTAAATATACGGTTTTCCCTGTACCATATGAGGATATTACCATTCTTATTTGTGTCCAAAAAGAGGACGGTACCCATGTCGTACCGTTTGTTTCCTATGCGTTACAAGTTTTCCAAAATGGGAAAGAATCGTTTAGTGTGACAAAACAAGATCAACAATGGAAAGACTCTGTGATTATGTTTAATGAAACTATCCTTCGCTCCCGTAATTATCCTGAAGCAGTGGAAAACATTACTGCCGGGTTTGTAAACTATTTACCATTTGAAAGATGTGCACTATTCTCTTACTCCATGGATAAACAGATGGGCATTGGTTTATTTGGGCATCACTTAGATAATAGTGCGATTCAAAACATTACCGAAGATATTAGTAATTTACCAATCATCCAAAACAATCTCCAGATTCTAGAACTATTCGGAAAAAGTCTAGACTACCTTCAACCAATTTACATAAAAAATGCCGAAGTAGGATTTCCAAGCCATTATATAAAACAATTTAATTTACGCTCTGTCATCATTGCACCTATCTTTTTAGCTTCCAACAATAAGCTATTAGGTGCTGCTATACTTGACCAAGGCCCCAGTAAATACTTTAAAGTCGGCCAAGAAACCTTTACTGCATTAATCAAGTTTGGACAAAGCGCAGGAGAGATTCTAGCTAAATTTTCATCTCAAGAAGAAAAACCACCTACTGAGGAAATTAACCTCACACCAAGAGAAATTGAAGTTTTACATTTAATGGCTGAGGGATACTCTACAACCGAAGCTGCCAGTTTCTTAAATTTAAGTGAATATACGGTTCGCGACTACGTCTCTGCGATTATGCAAAAAATGGATGCTAGAAACCGAACGGAAGCAGTCGCTCGTGCATTACGAGAAGGGCTGATAGAATGAAATAAGGAGCTTCTAGGAGCTCCTTATTTTGGTTGATATTTCGTAAAAACCGTTGATGTTTTTATAAAATAGTTGATGATTTCGCAAGAACGGTTGAAAGTCGTGCAAAATGGTTGATGCTATTAAACGAACAAATTAATTACCCACTACCTCCACCTTAGCCAATTCCGCCTCCTGGTAACTTTCCTCTATCAAATCCTTATATTTTTCCTGGATCACATTAATCCTAAGCGACATCTTTGGTGTTAGCTCCCCACCATTGACTGTCCAAGGATCACTAACAATAACAATCTTCTTCGGTTGTTCAAATTTAGCAAATCGCTTCGTTCGTTCCATAACTTCTTTCTGTAGCAAGTCTTTTACTATTTTATAACGGCAAATTTCCTCTAATGATTCAGATCGCGCACCATTTTTCTTTGCCCATGGTAGCAGATTTTCATAATCAGGGTTAATTAGACACATTATAAACTTTCGATTATCACCAACTATTAACGATTGCTCAATATATGGGCTCTCATTGATAGCGTTTTCAATTGGTTGAGGAGCAACATTTTTTCCAGTTGATAGAACGAGAATCCTTTTTTTACGATCAATGATCTTTAAATAGTTATCCTCTGACCACTCACCAATATCTCCAGTCTTAAACCACTCGCCTTCAAAGGTTTCCACTGTGGCAGCGTCGTTTTTATAGTAACCCTTCATGACACTTGGTCCTTTTACTAGTACTTCTCCATCTTCCGCAAGCTTTACTTCTAAATTTGGTAATACTTTACCGACTGTACCTACTTTAGAACGGAGCATTGGATTTAACGTAATAACTGGGGATGTTTCTGTAAGTCCATACCCTTCAAGTATTGGCATATCAAGCGCCCAAAAGAAACGTGCTATATCTGGATTTAATGTACCGCCACCGGATACTAAACCACGAAGACGACCTCCGAGCTTTTCTTTTACTTTTCGGTAAACTAGACGGTCCGCTAATTGCCATTTTCTAGCAAAGCTTCTTGGCATTGATTCACCTAAAGCTAGATCCTGAACAGAAGAATTTAAATACAAATCATACCGTTCCTTTCCCACTTCAACAGCCCAATTGAATATCTTCTTCTTCAAGGCAGATCCACCGTTTATTTCATCCAGTACTTTTGCATATACCTTCTCAAATAAACGTGGAACACTTGTCATAATCGTTGGTTTGACTTCGACTAAATTATCTTGTATTGTTTCAATACTTTCGGCATAAGCAATTGTTGTTCCAACTGAGAGTAAAGTATAATGTCCTGCCATTCGTTCAAAAACGTGGGACAAAGGCAAATACGAGAGAGCTAAATCTTCAGGAAGCAGCTCAATAAACCAAAACTTCACTGCTTCTACATTAGATAAAAAGTTTCCGTGAGTGAGCATCGTGCCTTTTGGTTTACCAGTTGTACCAGATGTATAAATAATTGTTGCAAGCTGATCCTTACTAATTTGCTTCCAAATTTCTTCCCAGTCAGGAATCAAGTTTTCTTTTCCAATTCCTTCAAAATTTTCGAACGAAAGCTCGCCACCTACTGAGAACTCTGCTTCTGGATAAATCGTAATGACATAGTCTAGTTGTACGCCACCGGCAATAACCTTTTGCCTCTGTTCCTCATTTTCGACTACAACTGCTCGTGCATCTGAATTCTCTAATATATAGGCAACCTGATCTGGCGGTAATGTTGGGTAAACCGGTACACTAATTGCCTCGATACTTGCTAGGGCAAAATCGGTAATTCCCCACATCGGGTTACTATTAGAAAGTATGGCAACTTTGTCTCCTGGTTCAATTCCTAATGCCTTAAATCCTGAAGCTGCATGATAAATTTTTTCCCAAAACACCCTATAAGTCATATGTTGATAAATGCCATTTTCTTTCCACATATAGACATCTTTATCCGAATGTTTGGTAACCGTCTGATAAAGCATTTCTACTAGATTACTAGGGTTCATTCAAAAACCTCCTTGTATCGTTCTTAACTCTCGATACTTCTTCGTAATATCAAAAAGAAAATGAATTTAGTACGGTTTGTAGTTTCAATGCTAGCCCCATATTCCCTTTAATTTTTAACTTTCCACTCATAAATGCTGCAGTCGGATTCAATGCACCTGCAACTAAATCTTTAAAATCATCCGAGTTTAATGTGAGCTCGACATGTGCCTTCTTTTCCTCACCCTTAATTGCAAGAGCAGCTTCTGGCTCAATCATGATTTGGAATGTCCCACCATCGTCTCCCGTTAAATTAAATTGATATATTCCCTCCTTCCCATTCGTTACATTCGGGTCATAATGCAATGCTGCATCAATCATAGCAAACACATCTGCTGTTTTTGGTTTAACAAAGTCCATACAAAAATCCTCCTTATGAAAGATTCTCTATAATAGTGGCAGTTGCCATTCCAAAACCGATACACATGACTTGCAACCCGAATTTTCCGTCTATATCTTCTAATGTATGCAACAACGTGGTTAAAATTCTTGCTCCACTTGCTCCAAGTGGATGACCAAGCGCAATTGCTCCACCTCTACTATTTACTTTCGACAGGTTAGGCTGTAGTTCCTTCTCCCACGCCTTAACAACTGAGGCAAAAGCTTCATTTATCTCAATGGCATCGATTTGGTCTAAAGTAAGTCCTGTCTTTTGTAACACTTTCTCAGTAGCCGGTATAACTCCCGTTAACATCATAACCGGGTCTACTCCAACAACCGTTCTAGCAACAATCCTTGCTCGAGGCTTTAACCCAAGATTTAAGGCTTTATCCTTTGTCATCATTAATACGCCTGCAGCACCGTCACTAATCTGGCTTGAATTTCCCGCAGTCACGACGCCACCATCTGGATTAAATGAAGGCGTGAGTTCAGCTAATTTCTCCATGGATGTATTCGTTCTGATTCCTTCATCTTTAAAAAATGTTTCTCCATTACCTAGCGTGATGGGAATAATTTCTCTTTCAAATAGCCCTTGTTCTGTTGCCTCTCTTGCCTTCTTATGGCTCAATAACGAAAATTCATCTAATTCCTCACGCGTTAGGTCCCACTGGGATGCAATCATTTCCGCGGAAAATCCTTGAGGAACGATATTATAACGATCCATTAACTGTTCACTAAAAACCCCTAAATCACTACCCATTTGAACACGACTCATATTTTCCACACCACAAGCTATAACAATTTCACTATCCCCAGCAAGAATTGTTTGCGCTGCATTATGGATAGCTTGCTGACTAGAGCCACACATCCTGTTCAGCGAATAGGCTGGGACCTCTACAGGAAAACCAGCAGCTAGTACTGCCATCCTCCCAATATTCCCACCCTGCTCCTCTGTCATCGTGACACAGCCACAAACTACATCCTCTACTAATGTCGGGTCTAAGTTATTCCTTTCCACTAAACCTCTTAAGACCGGCACTACTAAATCAACCGGGTGGACATCAGATAATGCACCATTTTTCTTCCCAACGGCAGTTCGGATGGCATCTACAATAACGACTTCACGCATTTCTACACCTCCTTAAGTTAGAACGTAAATAACTCAATCCCACCAGATACATTTAAGCCAACACCAGTAATATACTTCGCTTTATCGGAAACTAAAAATATGATCGCATTGGCAATATCCTCAGGCTCGCCAGGTCGTTTAAAGGCAGTTCGGTTAATCATTCTTTCGTTCATTTTTGGGTTTCCTAAATGAAATGCTTCTGTCCCAATTATCCCTGGTACAATGGCATTCACATTAATACCAAAGCGTGCTCCCTCTAATGCCATACTTTTCGTAAAGCTGAGTAATCCACCTTTAGTGGTTGAATAACTTGCTTGCCCAAAACCACCGAGGGTTCCTGCGACAGATGCCATATTAATGATTTTTCCGTACTTTTGTTCCTTCATGTACGGCCATACGGCTTTCGTACAGTTATACGCCCCGGTTAAATTTACGTTTAAATCCCGTTCCCAATAATCATCATTTTGATCTTCAATTTGGGAAATATGATCTAATGTCCCTGCATTATTAATGAGAATATCTATTCGGCCAAACTCCTCCTTTACTTTGGCAAATACCTGCTCCACTTGCGCACGGTCCGTTACATCCATCTTCATTGCGAATGATCGACGTCCCATTTTCAGTATTTCGTTGGCCGTTTTATTGGCATAGACGACATTCGTGCTTTGCATAATTTGTGCCATCGGGCCGTATTTTTCCGCTTCCTTCTCATTCGATTCATCTGATTCGATTAAAATATCCGTGATGACGACATCTGCTCCTGCTTCTGCTAGTGCCAATGCATCAGCACGACCTAATCCTCTAGAAGCACCTGTTACCACTGCAACTTTTCCCTTTAATAACTCATTCCAAGACATATTTTCCCCTCCAACTAGTAACCTTCTAGAAAGTTCGCTTTTTGTTTTTGAAAAAATGCTGCTAGCCCGATACTTGGCTCATCTGATAGAAACGTATCAGCAAAAGCCTGTGCTTCTACTTTTAGCCCTTCCTCTAACCCTTTTTCGGTTGCATTAATTGCTCTTTTGGCTAGCCCCATTGCATGGACAGCACCTGTAGCAAGTTCCTCCGCAAACGCCGTCACTACTTCTTCAAACTGCTCACTTGGCACTGCACTATGGATTAGCCCAAGTGCTTCCGCTTCTTTCGCTTCTAACTTTTTACCGAAGAAAATGAGCTCCATTGCCATTGCCCGACCCAAAATTCTTGTCATTCGTTGGGTTCCACCCGCACCAGGTATTAGACCAAGTGAAACTTCTGTTAGTCCAATTTTCCCACTGCCCATTATCCGAAAGTCACATGCAAGAGCTAATTCACAGCCTCCTCCTAGTGCATAGCCATTAATGGCCGCTATCACAGGTTTTGGCATCTCAGCAAAACGTTGAAAGCATGCTTGCATTCTAGCACTCTCTTTTTCTATAAAATTATCATCTTCGACTGCTTCACCACTTGTCATCATCATGCCTTTTAAATCCGCACCAGCTAAGAAAATTTTAGGGTGTTTAGATGCAATGACTACCACTCTAGTTGCTTTATCATCAGTCAATTCGCCCACCGCTTCTTCAAGCTCCTGCATTAGTTCATAACCGATTGCATTCGCTGGTGGATTATTGATATGAATCCAAGTTACACCTTTATCTCTTCGTTCTATTTCCAATAAGTGATAGGACAATTTTATTTCTCCTTTCTAAACCCGAATATCAAATGGAGCATATTGTCTCCTAGCAATAACGAGATGTTGGATCTCATTTGTACCCTCAAAAATATCAAACACCTTTACATCACGGTACAACTTTTCTACTAAATGCCCTTCTAACCCTGTTGACCCAAGTAGTTCTAATGATTTCGAGCATACATCTAGGGCCATTTGACCTGCATAAGCTTTACACATTGCCGCTTCCTTTGCATTTTGTATCCCAAGGTCTGCCATCCAAGCAGCCTCCCAAGTTAGGAGTCTCGCAGCCTGTATATCCTCTTCTGCTTCGGCAAGCAATTGTGATGCCAAATGAAAATACTTACCATGCTTTGGATATTCTCTTTTTACAATGTCTAGCGTGTACTCATAAGCGGCTCTTGCAATCCCAATCGCCATTGCCGCAACAATTGGTCTCGTCGAGTCAAATGTTTTCATCGCGACTTGAAATCCTGATGGCCTTGTTCCACTAGCTTCATAGAGTTCCTCTCCACCTAATAGATTTTCAACTGGAACAAAACAGTCCTCGAACAATAACTCGGCTGTTTCATTTGCTCGTAACCCCATCTTCTTCACGAGTTTGGTACAGCTAAATCCTGGAGTACCTTTTTCCACGACAAAGGCTCTTTGCCCACTTCGACCAAGCTTTGCATCGACAGTCGCAAACACTACTACCCAAGAAGCACGACCACCATTCGTAATAAAGATTTTTTGCCCGTTCAGAATGTAACCACCTTCTGCTTTTTTTGCGGTAGTTCGGACTCCTGAAGCGTCTGATCCTGCCTCTGGTTCGGTTAAGGCATACGCTCCCCAGCGCGGCTTATCATTTGTAAAAATTGATAAAAATCTTTCCTTCTGTTCCGGAGTACCACTACTTTCAATTGGCGGTCCACCTAGTCCTGCACCAGGTAAAGAGAGTGTTATAGCTGGATCACCCCAAGCCATTTCCTCAGTTGCTAGTACACCCATACGATTGCCTTCTCTTTCCTGTTTTTTCTTTCCACTGGCTGAACCTTTTACACTACCAAAGGAAGAAGTATTTAAATGAATTCCCATTTGGTTTACTTGCTCCAGCCATTCATCGGGAACTTTCCCAAGTTTATCTGCCTCTAGTGCAATCGGGCGAATTTCATTTTCTGCAAACCAGTGTGTCATCTCTTTTATTTGCTGTTGCTGTTCGGACAGTTCAAATGAAATCATTCCACTGGCACCTCCACATTCTCCTTCAAAAGCTCTTCTCCACGTATCGTTAATATATCTCGTTCTTGCCCATACAGAGCGACTTGTGCCTGAGCATCCCGCATCCATTTCTCCACTGGAAATTCTTGAATAAAACCATGCCCACCGAGAAGCTGTACTGCCGCATCGGTTACAAAGCGAACACTTCTATGGGCTCGATGTAATGCACGTAAAGCAGATCCGTAAGCGGTCGAGGTTTCTTCATCCGCTTTTAAGGCTGCGTCCCAAACAAGTGACCGGACAATTCTTGTTTCAATAGCCATCTTAGCAATTTTGAAGGAGACTCCTTGGAATTTTGCAATCTCTTGTCCGAAAGCTTTTCTAGTAGCGGTATATTCGGTAGCATAATCCAAAGCCGCCTCCATTAGCCCCTGTTCTTTTGCTGCTTGGAGAATGTAATGTCGTGTTTGGAACTTTTTAATTAGATTGTCCGCTTCTTTACCAAATGCTAATAATTTAGATACTGGTACATTTTCAAAACGGATCTTTCCTAACCCAGAAGCTAAAAGTCCTAACCTGTAATCCCCGTCTTCAACAGACCACTGGTCATTTTCCAGAAAAAAAATCAACGAATTACACGCTTCATCCTTAGCAAATATAACTAATTCTTCTGCAAAGTGAGCTAATCTCACTGGTTCTGTTATCCCATTTAAGCGATAGCCGTTACCTTCCTTTTTCATAGATACGGAATGGCGCAACATGTTCTCTATGTTAGTGAGATCGACTATTGCTGTTGTTGGATTTTCCTGACTTCGGAAACGTTCTTTCAAAGCTTGGAATTGAGAATGTTCTCGTTGTAGACGAAATAAAGGACCGACATCTCCAGAGCCAGTAAAACCTTGTAATACTCCTAAATCTCCATAGCTCAATTCCTTGATAATTTGAACCTGACTGATTAATGGTAATTCAAGACCACCCCACTCCTCAGGTAACTCTAATGACAAAAATCCTAATTCGTTTGCTTCTGCGATGAGAATTTCATCTACTTTTTGCTTTACTTCTGCTTCTCTTGCAAGTTTTCGGATTCTATCTTTAGCGAATTCTTTTACAACATTAGCAAATGCTACTTCATCTTCTGTCGCACGAAATGAAATCATTTTCTCCACCCCTAAAAAAGGGAGATGATTCTCCCTTAATTTTTCGTTTTATTGTAAGTAGCTAATATATCCTGTAATTTTAGTGCTAGACCCATATTTCCTTTAATTTTTAAGCGACCACTCATGAATGCTTTTGTACCATTTAGTTCTCCATTAGCCATGGCTAGAAAATCTTCTTTTACCATTATGAGGGTACAGTCTGGTTTTTCTTGTACTCCCTCAGCTGCATAGCTTTCCTCACCTCGTAAAACAAGCTGAAAAGCAGTCGAGTTATCATCATGGAAATTAAACTGATAAACTGCTTGAACTCCCTTGGTTTTCGTAGAATCCTCTTTTAACGCTTGATCAATTTCATTAATCAACCTTTTTACTTCTTCCATTACAATTCCTCCTATTTTTTATCAACGTTCTTAATTTAAGAGTACGGGAAGAAGAGGGAGTTTAGAATTCCGTATTATGTAGGGATTTGAAAGGGAGGAAGAATTTAGTCTACGTTAGTATGTAGGGTACATAGCTTGTGGATAGGGCAGACTATTGGACTCTTTTTTATAATTAAGAGCCAATTTGTCTAATAGATGATTCCTAATAGACGATTTAAAGGAATATCGTTCAGTTTTGTCCGATAGAGTCGTTCTAATGAACATGATTAACACCTAACGTCTTCCTTTTGTCTAATAGCAAGTTTCTAATGGAAAATTTCCGGGTATTCATAATGATTTTTGTCCAATAGAAATCACCTCAAATCATTAGCACCGCTACTGACAGTTCGTTATAATAGAATTAGGAAGGGGTTAGAGCTTATGATTAAAGTAAAGATGAATGTTCAAACTGCTTACCATGGGGAACTTTTTCGAGCTGGGAAAGTATATGAAGTGGATGAAAAAACAGCAAAGCGCTGGATAGCGAGTAAGTTAGCAATAGCTGTAGAAGAAAAGTAATTTACTAGATTCTACTCAATACCTAAATTATGTCATCATTACATAAAAAATCCCGTTAGTTTGATTACTAACGGGATTTTGCTTAGAAATACTAACGATTCGCGAAAAATTCTTCTGCTTTTTCTAGGAATACTTCTTGTTCTGGTGTCAAATCATATTCTTCCTCGATTGCATTTACTGGACATGCTGCTTTACAAGCACCACAGTCAATACAAATATCGGGATCTATGTAGAATTGATCTGGACCTTCTTCTATACAATCAACCGGGCAGACACTGACACATTCAGCTGCCTTTTCTTGTCTGCATGGATCTAAAATTACAAAAGCCATCTATGTTAACCCTCCTAATCTATTCAAGGTATATCTTCATTTTAATGATACATCTACTCATTGTTCAAGTAAACCGTTTCAAATAGAGATAATTAGGATTAAGTAAATAAAATTCATTTTTTTCTCCTTATTGATGATCAACCTTAGCAAATTCGGAAGTATTTCTAAACTTTTCGTATCCCCTATCTACTCAATTCCTTTACCATCACAATATGCGGTCCAATGGGCGGATAATCAAACACTTCACCATGAGGTTTAAACCCTAATCTCTCATAGTATTCTTGTACAGACGTTCTTCCCATACACCACAAAATTTCCGTTTCCTTCTCACTAATACGATTTTCTGCAAATTGAACAACAGCTCTACCAGCTCCTAGCTTTCGGTGGCTAGGAAGTGTTGCCATCGCCCGTAAACGATATTGCTTTTTACTAGAAAGCTCGGGATGATTCTCTTCATAAAAGGAAGCAATACTGACTAATGTTTCTTCGTAATAAGCTCCAACATGAAATGCATTTTCATCATGGTCAGTATCATATATACATGCCTCAAATGGTTGATGTGGTCGTAAAATGGTATGTCTTAGATCATAGGCCATTTCTGGTTTTATTTCTCTAACCTTTAACATGTTTCCACTCCGTTTCTTATTGGTATGTATATTTAATTCCATTTCACACGAGATATTTCCTGCATCTATGTAAATATGATCCAATTTGGCAATTTACTAAATAAAAAACTACCTAAGCCGTTTTCTACTTAGGTAGTTACATTAATTAGTTTTTTTCCTTTAACTTTGCAAGGGCATCCGCTAAGGCATTATTTGTGAAGCCATCGTCTTGCTTTTTCAAATATTTATTTACATCCTTTTTGGAAACCTTATGCTTTTTCTCTTGTTCTTTACGTTTATTAAAAGTAGATAGTTTTTCTCGATGACCACAAGAACAAGTGAACATTTGCCCTTCCCCTTCACCGCGCAATTCTAATCGCTTATGACAATTTGGACAACGGGCATTTGTCTTTTTGGCGATATTTTTCTTATGACCACAAGAACGGTCCTGACATACTAACATCCGACCATGCTTATTATTTACTTCAAGCATCAGCTTTCCACAGTCTGGACATTTCGTACCTGTCATATTGTCATGTTTGAATTTACTATCGTTACCTTTAATTTCTTGAACAATTTCCTTCGTATAATCTTTGATTTCAGATATAAACCTATTTTTATTCAGTTTTCCTTCTGCAATTAAACTGAGCTTCTGTTCCCATTCTGCTGTTAAAGCCGGAGAACGTAAATCTTCTGGAGCGAGATCTAGTAATTGTTTACCTTTTGATGTAATAAAGATATGCTTACCCTTTAGCTCCATATAGCCACCATTGAAAAGCTTATCAATAATGTCTGCTCGTGTTGCAACGGTACCAATTCCACCTGTTTTTTGCAAGGTCCCGGCCAAATGTTTTTCATCAGGATTCATATAACGAACCGGATTTTCCATCGCTTGAAGTAGCGCACCTTCTGTAAAACGTTCAGGTGGTTTTGTGTTACCTGTTGTAATACTTAGTTTGATATCAGAAAACTTATCCCCTTGCTTCACAATAGGTAATTGCTGGTCATCTGAATCCTCTTCATCAAAATTCCGGTCATAAATTGCTTTCCAACCTTGTTTCTTCACGACTTTTCCTTTTGCAGTAAACGATTCATGTCCGACTTCAGCATAAATGGTTGTTTGTTCATACTCATAGGCATCCATTAATACAGCTAAGAAACGTTTAACTACTAAATCATAGATTCTACGTTCTTTATCATCTAATTCTGCTAACACAACCGGTTCTTCAGTAGGAATAATCGCATGGTGATCACTTACTTTTGCATCATCTACAACAGACTTGGGCAATTTATTAATTCCTTTACGAAGAATATCTTGTGCAAAACGGGCATATTGATCTACTCCACATGCTTGTAATCTGTCCTTTAAAGTTGGAACAATATCTGTAGAAATAACCCTAGAGTCCGTACGTGGATATGTTAATACCTTGTGACGTTCGTAAAGCTTTTGCATAATGGATAATGTTTGTTTACCAGAAAAACCAAATATACGGTTCGCATCGCGCTGCAATTCTGTTAAATCGTATAGCTGCGGAGCGAATTTCTTTTTTGCTGTTCTCTCCACTTTAATGATAGTTAATGGCTGTCCTTTTAGCTTACCAAAAAGGCTCTCCGCTTTCTCTTTAGAAAACATACGCGTATTGTTTTTATTATCTTGCCAAGTATACGTAACACCTGCTTGTACTTTCGCTTGTATACCATAGTACGTTTGCGGTTTAAAGTTTTTGATTTCTTCTTCTCTTGTTGCCACCATTCCTAATGTTGGTGTTTGTACACGTCCACTGGAAAGCTGAGCATTAAATTTAGTCGTCAGTGCTCTTGTCGCATTAAGTCCAACATACCAATCCGCTTCTGACCTTGCAACCGCTGATGCATATAAATGTTCATATTCTTTCCCTGGCTTTAGTTTCTTGAATCCATCACGTATTGCTTTATCTGTTACTGAAGAAATCCATAGTCGTTTAACCGGTTTTTGAATGCGGGCTTTTTCGATTATCCACCGAGCAACAAGTTCTCCTTCACGACCAGCATCTGTTGCAATGACGATTTCTTTTACATCCTGACGATTCATTTGTGTTTTTACCGCACTAAATTGCTTCCCTGTTTTCTTCATGACGACTAATTTCAAATTAGAAGGAAGCATTGGTAAGTCTTCTAAACGCCATTGTTTATATTTGTCATCATAGGTTTCAGGATCAGCTAATGTCACTAAATGCCCAAGTGCCCAAGTTACAATATATTTGGATCCTTCCATAAATCCGTTGCCTTTTTTCGTACAATTTAATACTCGTGCGATATCCCGACCTACGGAAGGTTTTTCTGCTAATACTAATGTTTTACTCATGTGTGTAAATTCCTCTCTTCAAACTTCTACCTTAACACTATACCATATCTGGCTTATTGTTCTTTCGGTCCATTACTAGTGATACGTAGTAGTAAACTAATGCTGCAATAATCCCACCAATTACGTATGTCCATGATGCTTGTGACAAGAACACAAAACGTTCATCTACTATCGTCAAAATTACTGTATAAATTAACGCCACTACAATCCCAGCTAATATAAATAGCCCATATCTACTATAATGACGAGCTAAAGGTGATGAAAAATTTATTCTCTTAATGACAGAATCAATAAGATAAGAAAGTGGAATCCCACTAATTACATACACCGGTGCAGAATATAATAGAAAGAACCCCATTGAAATCCATATACTATTAGACGTGTAAGTTAAGTAGGTCATTAATCCTAAAATAAAACTAAAGATAACAGCGGAGAGAATAGCTGTTAAAAATTTCCTAAACATAATTTTTCCTCCATTTAAATGACGACGATTTTTAATAAACATCTTTCCCTTATTCCAACGATACCAAAATCTATCTTACAAGAACAGAATTAAGTCATTAAATTTCTACCACCCGTTAGGAAAGCACACAACATCCTTTATTACCATACAATACCCTAGAACATGAAAAGGATATGGTGATGATGCTATTTTATACGGGATTATTATTCCTAGTAATTGCAGTAAGCTTAGATGGATTCGGAGTCGGGGTAACATATGGAATGCGGAAAATCTTAGTTCCCAAAAGCGCGTTAACCATCATTATGATTTGCTCTGGAATTGTAGTATTACTCTCTATGATAATAGGAACGATGCTGCATTCTTTTCTATCTGTTACTTTCGCAAAAACCGTTGGAGGATCTATATTAATCTTTATTGGGCTATTTTCTTTAATTAATACCATTCGAGGACAAATTAAAAAAGATGAGCAAAGTGAACATCCAGTTACAACACCTAACCATTTTCAAAGTTTTAAGACCGTAATTTCCACACCAGACAAAGCTGACCTTGACCAATCCGGAACTATTTCTATAGGTGAGGCGATCTTGCTAGGTACTGCCCTTGCACTAGATGCATTTGGCGCTGGGATAGGAGCTGCGATATTAGGTTACTCTCCAATAGTTACACCAATTTTGATTGCTGTAATGAGTGGGGTATTTGTTCATTACGGAATAAAGGTTGGGATTGTATTATCAAGAAATAAACGTTTGGAGCGGATGAACTTTTTGCCACCAGTATTGTTGATTGCACTTGGTGTATTGAATTTGATATAAAATTTATGAATCCCGAAATGTATAAGTATTTCGGGATTCATAAATTATACTAATCGAATATCGAATCAGCTGTGAAACACTTACCTGTATCGTTGATGAATATTATTCTTCTTAAAAGTCGGAAACATAAACTCAAATAGTTCTAGTGATAAAGCAATGTAGCGATTGGTAAATTGGGTTTCAAAGTGACTTTCGATTATAGAGAATAAACGGTCACAGGCTGATTTCTTTACCTCGTTTGTTCTACCTGCACCAATTTTTAAGGTAACATGGACAAAGCTGTCATCTTCCCCGGTTCCATCGGCTATTATATAATCCTTTAGTTCAATCGATCTGGAACGGATACCACCTATAGGAAAGCCTTCATCAATTAAAGCCTCATTCAATTTCTTAAGTAACCCTTTTATATCTCCGTCTACCTTCAAATTATCGGTGTACTCTACTGTAATATGTGGCATAGCTACACTCCTTACCGTTGAAAAACCTTATCACTTACAATTTTGTTCCGAAGTTTTCCGATTCCTTCGATCTCCACAACAACTTCATCACCTTCAACTACGTTAACCGTGCCTTTAGGTGTTCCAGTCAAAATAATATCGTTTTCGTTTAAAGTCATAAAACTACTTAAATATTCGATTAAAAATGGAATATCAAATACCATATCTTTTGTAGAGCCTTCCTGTTTTAAATCTCCATTTACATAGGTGTAAAGCTTAAGATTCATCGGATCTGGAATATCCTCTTTATCGACAAACCATGGCCCAATAGGTGTTAGCGTATCTCGATTCTTCACAGCTAAATTTGGGCGATAGTAATTTTCTAGGTAATCACGAATGGCATAATCATTTGCAATCGTATATCCAGAAACATAATTGTATGCATCCTCTCGCTTCACATTTCTCGCTTTTTTACCAATGATAACGGCTAATTCACATTCATAATGCATCATGTCCACGTCCACAGGTCTTCTCGTTTCTCCATTATGGCCAATTAACGTATTCGGTCCTTTTAAGAAAACAAGTGGTTCTTCAGGTGCCTTAAAACTTATTTCATTGGCATGGTCTGCATAATTCAAACCAAGAGCAAAAATAGTCCCCACCTCTAAAGGCGGTAACCAGACCACTTCTTCTTCGCCTACTAATCTGCCATCTGTAAGTTGGAGTTTACCCTCTATTCGAACCGCTTCGTGAATGCTACCGAAACAAGCAACTCTGGCATGTTTCATATCTTTTCCCCTCCTGCCACCTGAACATTCTCCAAAACAAATCGATTCTCTAAACTCCCTATAAAATCAATCTCAATCCGAATCGTATCACCTGCTTTGGCAGTAGATGGGTTAAGTGGCACACCAACTAATAACACATCACCTTTTGCTAAAGTCATATATTCCGTTACATCCTGAATAAGTCGTGGTATAGATCGGACTAAATCTTTCGTACCGCTTACTTGAATCAATTCATCATTTTTAAATGTCCATATCATTAGATTATCAGGATTGGGGACATTTTCTTTCGGAACAATCCATGGTCCAATTGGGCAAAATCCATCACGAGCTTTTTCCTTAATGGCTGGGCGAAAATAGTTTAGATGTGGAATAGTGACATCATTAACAATCGTATAACCTTCCACAAACCCTAAAGCATCTTCTTCCTTTACATTAGTGGCCGTTTTTCCGATAACTACACCTAATGTTCCATTTACTTCCACTTCCTCGATTTCTTGAGGAATTACTACTTCGTTCAAGTGAGCATTTATCGTATTTCTAGGCTTGATATATAATACTGGGCGCACTGGTGCCTTATTATATGGTGGCTTTTCAAATTCTCCTTCTAATGCCTCAACCTGTTCCTTAAAATTTAATAATGTGCCATATACTGTCCCAGTCACTGGAGATTGCCACGAAAATGCATCCTCTGTATACTTCTCTCCTTTCCATTCAATGAAAGACTGTCCTACGTAAATCTCCTCCAGTCCAACCGTATTAGAAAATTTCGCTTTCATTTGTGTCATCATGAGTGCCATCACCCCTATCTCACCGTTTTAAACAACTTTTCGTTACTCTTATTTTATTCCAAGGTTAACGGGCAGTAGAACCATTTGGTACTGTCTGCCCGTTAGTCATTAGTGTAAATATAGCAAAAGTTTTTTTGGTTGCTCGATAAGTTCTATAAAACGATTTGTAAATAATACGGAATCTGCCCCATCAATGATTCGATGATCAAAAGATAGAGACATCGTCATAATAGAACGAACAGCTATTTCATCATTTTCCATCACAACAGGCATTTTCTTAGTTTTATGGAAAGCGATAATACTTGTTTGTGGATAATTAATAATTGGAGTTGCTGCCATACCGCCAAGAGGTCCTACGTTGCTTACGGTAAAGGTGCCGCCCTTCATTTCACCGGCAGTAAGTTTTTGCTCCTGTGCCTTTTTCGTTAATTCCTTCATTTCATCATGTAGCTCTTTAATGGATTTCTTATTCGCATCACGAAGTACTGGTACAAGTAACCCTTTTTCGGTATTTGTCGCAAGACCAATATGATATTCCCTTAATAACCGAATCACATTATGCTCCTCATCTAGACTTGCATTAAATAGTGGGAACTCTTGTAATGTGATTGTTAATGCTTTTAGAAAAAATGCCACAACTGATATATTCTCACCCGAATCTTTAAGCTCCTGACGAAAATCTATTATATTCGTTAAATCCACCTCATCAAAATGGGTTACATGTGGAATTTTTGAAAGTGATTCCGTCATTTTTAAAGCGATTTGCTTTCGTATACCGGTAAACGGAATAGTATCTCCAGCTGTAATTACAGGTTCTTCCATCCTTGTAATCTCAGTTTCTACTGCCACCTCTACTTGTTCTTTTCCATTACTACCACGCTTGCGAATAAATTGATATATATCCTCATCTGTTACCCTTCCAGCTGGTCCAGAACCAATTACTTGCTCGATATCAACATCATGTTCCCGAGCAATCCTTCTCGTATGTGGTGCTGCAATAATTCGTTTAGGAGGCCTTTTCGTTAGTTGTGTCTCTTCTTGAGCTTTTTTCTCTGGAGCTAAGACTGCTGCTACCTCAGGCTCTGAGCTCGATTCCATTACCTCTTCTTTCCCATCGTCAATTTCTAATAATACAGAGCCAATAGTAATGGTCGTTCCTTCTTCAAAATTAATCTGCTTCACCGTACCATTAGCTGGAGAAGGTATTTCTGCAACCATCTTATCCGTCTGCATTTCAACTAAAGGCTGATCGACTTTTACTGTATCCCCTACCTTAACCAAATAGCTAACAACCTCGCCCTCGGTCATTCCTTCGCCAATATCATGAAATTTTACTTCAACCATTGGTTACACCTCATTTATAAAATGTCCACTTTGGGCTTCTTTCTCTTCTGAAAAAATTATTACGTCCACGTTGTTCCTCTAGGCGCTCTCGACATTTGCGATTAGCTGCTTCAAGTGTTGTAACGGCATCCAGCTCTGATTGCTTATAAACCTCTATAATAGATTGATAGATTGCCTTTGTCTTCAGAAGAACACGGGCTTTATTAGCCCCATACAATTCATCAGCAACCTGAATTAGTCCTCCAGCATTAACGATATAGTCTGGGGCATATAGTATCCCCTTTTCATGAAGAACTTTTGCATGATAGTCTTCTTTCAACTGATTATTGGCTGAACCGACAATAGCTTTTACTTTTAGCCTTTCAATCGTTTCATCATTTAAAATTCCACCCATTGCACAAGGAACGAAAATGTCTGCATCTACCCCGTAGATTTCATCACTCTCTACTATCGTAACTGTACCAGGAGACTTAGCACCTTTTTCTTGGATGGCAGTAAGTGCATCTTCTGATATATCCGTTACGATAATAGTAGCTCCTATTTGTAAAAGGTGATTGGCAACTTTATACCCGACTTTACCTAACCCCTGGATAGCATAGGTAATACTTGTTAAGGACTCATTACCAAATAAATATTTATTTGTTGCTTTCAATCCATACAGAACACCTTCAGCAGTCGGGATTGAAGAATCTCCTCCACCGCCAAATTCTTCTGGGATTCCATTAATAAAATTCGTTTCCTTTGCAGCTTGCACAAAATCATCCATCGTCGTTCCCATATCAGTTCCGGTATAAAATCTCCCATTCAACGAATCTACGAATTGGCCGTACGCTCTAAACAATGCTGGTGATTTATCTGTTTTCGGGTCACCGATAATGACCCCCTTTCCACCACCAAAATCAATATCTGCTGCGGCACATTTATATGTCATACCTTCTGATAACCGTAATACATCTTCTAACGCATCTTCTACAGTAGCATATGGATACATTCTTGTTCCGCCTAGTGCAGGACCAAGTGTTGTATTGTGGATAGCGATAATTGCTTGTAAACCTGTACTAGGGTCGTTACAAAATACGACTTGTTCATGCCCACTTATTTTTTCAAATATATCCATCGACATTGCGGATGATTTGTCTAATTGCTGTTTCATGATTTATCCCCCAATCAGCAAGTTTATGAGTCTAGTTCACTCGTTCACTACTCCCTAACTCTCGGTATTTGCCTTCATAAAATGCTAGCGGTTCTCCGTCTCGTATTTCCAAGTCGGTAACTTTACCTATGAAAAGTGTATGGTCTCCAGCATCTACTGCATCATGTAATTCACATACTAAGTTGACTAGCGCTTCTTTTATTGTTGGTAGTTCGTGAAACCAATGGAAGTCTATTTGTCTAGTTTCTTCGATTTGTCCGGCGAAATAGGCTGATAGATCTTTTTGGTCTTGGTTTAGAAAGCTTATGGCAAATTTGCCTGCATTATTTATATAGTGTTTCATGGTTGCTTTATGGTCGACTGATACTAGAATTAGTTTTGGGTTTAAAGATACGGACATGAAGGCGTTTGCGGTCATGCCGTGGATTTCGTTTCCTAGTTTTGTTGTGATGATGGTGATTCCGGTTGTGAATTTGCCCATTGCGTTGCGGAACGTTCGGTCATCCATTTACTAACCCCCTTTGGGATTGATTTCTTGCCATGCTCCATAAGATGAATTTCTTGCCGAATCCGCGTCCAGAATACACTCCGCTTTTACTTCCAGCACAGGGGCGACATCTGCTCGAAACTACCTCGCAGTGTCTACCTTGCCGTGGGCGGCTGGCGAGCCAGGCTGCTACTTGAATAATCTTCTCTGTAGCCTTGCACCGAGGAAACCTGCTGCGTAGCATTACTAGCAGACGCAGGTGCATACTCGGGGTCTCACCGATGCCTTTCTTCCCACAGGAGTCTCCGTGTATTCTGGACGCTCTGTGTGAAAACCAATAAAAAATCCTCCACACTCGTAACAATCATACAATTAAATCACAAAAGTTGGTTTGTGTTGTTTTAGTTTGGCGTTTTGTAGGGTTATTTCTTTTGCTGTGTGTATGTCTAGGACTGTTGATGCTTCGGTGAACCATTTGTCTGGGGCGGCGTGGCCCCAGAAGGTTTGACGCATTGGGTCGTTGATGTCCCAGCGAATGGGTTCAAAATCCGGATCGCTTGTAAGGTAATCTCCGCTGTATAGTTCGATGCGATGTCCGTCTGGGTCTCGTAAATATAAGAAGAATGCATTAGATAGGCCGTGTCTCCCTGGTCCACGTTCAATAGATTCTCCATAACCACTCGCTGCGAGTACATCACACGTATGGATAAGGGACAATTGATCTGGTAGCCAGAACCCTATATGATGAAGTCTCGGTCCTTTTCCGTTCATAAACGCAACGTCATGTACATTTTGTTTACGGTGTAGCCAAGCAGCCCAAATTCCTCCTTCAGGTGTTTCCGTATACTCCGAGCAGGCAAAACCTAATTTTTCTTTATAAAAATCATATGCCGCTTCCACATCAGGTACAGAACAATTAAAGTGATCAATCCGTTGCATACGGGATCCTGTGTATAAATCATAGCGTTGCAGGAGTCGTTCCACTAAATCCATCTCCGCAAAAAATTCTAATGGCAATCCTGATATATCATTAACTCGTAACGTCCTCCCAATCGCATGCTGCTCACCTTTATCAATCCACTTCGTCGCATACCCTTCTTTTTCAAACATGAGTGCTAGTGCATCTAATTCACTATCTGAAGCTACTTTATAACCTAGTGCCTCCACCACAGGCATATCTGCCTTTTTTAACAATAAGCTATGGTGATTATGCTCCTCTAATCCTCGAAGATATATATGTTCTTCATCTGATTCAGTCTCAATAAACCCCAGTGTATCCACATAAAACTTTCTCGAAGCTTCAAGATCTGTTACATGCAAAATAGCTCTGGCACAGCGAATCACATTATAATCCAACTAATATCCCTCCCTTATTTGGAAGCATTTACGCCACTCGTTTTTTTCAAAAAATCCTCTATATATTGTTTAAATGGTTCCTTATCGTAATTATCGAAATACGTCATTCCCATACGAATTGGGTCACCAAAGAAGTAGTACTCGTAATGAGTTTGTCTACTGCCAAAAGCACTAAGCGTCATATCCCAAGCTAATCGGAATAGTTGTACACGCTCATAACCTTCTAAGTTCTTCCCTTGTAAACCACGGTGAATAATCGGACCAATTTCATCGTGATTAAAGTCTGCTTCTGTTGGAATTCCCATTAATCCTGATGCTCCAAGAACCCGGACAATTTCCGTTAATCTAGGATATACTCGCGGGTACCAGTTACGTGCGGCATCAAGTGCGGCAAAGTCCGGCGTCATTGTTCCAGATTTATCTAGCTTCGCATTATGTTCTGCACGATAAAGGTGTGACTTCATTGTTTCTAAAGTCAACATAATTTCGGACCCTTTATCCTGTACATGTTGGAATCCGTCAATCCCAATTGCATCCATTATACTTAGGGCAACTCCAAGGACAAATTCCGTCTTAACAATGTTTTTAGCAAGGACTTGATGGGCCATATGGACGACTGCATTTGTTTCTTTAAATGTACGATTACATACGGACGAGTTTCCACAGACAAAAATACGCTCCCAAGGAACAAATACATTTTCGAAAGATACAATTGCATCCCCTTCTTCAAAGCGGGCACCAAGTGGATGATCCCATTCACTTTTTCCGTAATCAAAAGACTCCCGGCTAATGAATTTCAGACCAGGTGTATTATTTGGAATCGCGAATGCTAACGAATATGGATCGTCTAACTCTCCTGCTTTTTTCACTGTAGACGGGAACACTAAAATTTCATCAGTAATTCCACCTTGTGTGGCAAGTAAACGAATCCCGTCTACTATAATTCCATCTGGTCGTTCTTCCACTAAGTGAAGTGCAACATTAGCATCTTTTTGCTGATGTTGTGCTTTTGCTCGGTTAACTTGTGGATGAATTAATGTATGGGTTAAACTGATATCATTTTCGCGAGCAAATTCATAATAATTACGAGCATTTTCTGCAAACTGTGGATTCCCCTCGGCAAATAGACTATTATTTACCCCCATCGCCATGACTTCAGCATTCAAATAGTCTGGAGAACGCCCCATCATCCCACCAGATGTTCTAGCCCATTCTTGCATTGCTTCTCTTCTTTTAATCAAGTCCTCAATTGTTCTTGGCTGTAAAAAAGTCATTCCGACTTTATCTCCAGTAGTAGGGGAGGTATATAACATTTTTTCAGGTTTTTCGTATTGTAAATCATATAGGTTTGCCATTGATTTAATGACATTTTTAAAAGCTGGATGCTCTGTTACATCGTCTACTCTATCTCCATGGATATACACATTGTTGTTTGCCTTTTTTAATCCTTCGATATAATCTTTTCCTGTTTTAGCGGGCATCTTATTTCCCTCCTTATTAATTCATTCCGAATTTTGGTATGTGGTGATCTCCGATTGCTACATGTATCGCTTTCGGTTCTGTGTAAAATTCAAATATCGCAAAATGTCCACCTTCTCGCCCTATACCACTCGCTTTCATTCCACCAAATGGAATGCGTAAGTCACGAACATTTTGTGAGTTTACCCATAACATGCCTGAGTCAATTGCTTGTGCTACGCGGTGAGCGCGCTTTATATCCTTTGTCCAGACGTAACCAGCTAGACCATACTCCACATCATTAGCCATAGCGACAACTTCTTCTTCGGATTCAAATTCAATGACAGCCATAACCGGACCAAAAATTTCTTCCTGACAAACTCGCATATCATTTTTAGCATTTAATAGAAGTGTTGCAGGTACATAGTTTCCCGATTTTAATTCAGGTGGGACTGTTCCTTGAAACACCTCACAACCTTCTTCTTTGGCAAGTTCTATATAGCTAGTAACTTTTTTATAATGACCTGTATTAATTAGTGGGCCAATCTCTGTATCGTTTGCTTTTGGATCTCCAATCATAATGTTCTCAACGCGAGTCTTTAAAGCAGCAACGAACTTTTCTTTAATGGCTTTATGGACAAATACTCTCGAATTAGCCGTACACCGTTCCCCATTAAAGGAGAAAATCCCCCATACTGCAGCATCTAGTGCATTTTCAAAATCAGCATCTTCAAAGACAATTAATGGGGACTTACCACCTAATTCCATCGAAGTTTTCTTTAATGAATCCGCACTGTTTTTAATAATTCGTTTTCCTGTAGTTGTCTCCCCTGTGAAAGAAATTGCCTTCACGGTTGGATGCTTTACAAGAGCTTCCCCTGCTGTTTCACCAAACCCATGGACAACATTAAATACCCCTTTTGGTAATTCAGCTTTTTGAATAACATTTGCTAACATATTTGCTGATAGTGGGGATAATTCAGCAGGCTTTAATACGACTGTATTACCTGTTGCTAAAGCTGGTGCAACCTTCCACGTTAATAACATAAACGGAGCATTCCAAGGGGTAATTAAGCCAACTACTCCGAGAGGTTGATAAACTGTATAATTTATAAATTCATCATCAACTTGATATGCGTCCCCATGCATTCTTGCTTGAACCATTCTAGAGTAAAAGCGAAAGTTTTCAGCCCCACGTGCTGCCATTTTACGAGTTTGGCTAATTGGCAAACCAGAATCAAGGGATTCAAGCCGAGCAATCGTTTCCGCTTCCTCTTCGATTAAATCTGCAATTCTTTCAATATATTTCATCCGATCTTTGACCTTCATCTTTCCCCAAGGTCCGATAGAGAAAGCTTCCTTTGCTGCAGAAACAGCTTTATCAATATCTACCTCTTCACCTTTCGCCACGCGATTGATTACCTCATTTGAGAAGGGGTTAATATTATCAAAGGTTCCATTATTCGTTGCGTCTACAAATTCTCCATTTATGTAGAGCTTCACATCTTCTAATCTTTCTTCCAATTCATGTCCCTCCCTAAATTTCAACATCTTCCGTTATTAGCTGGTAATCTAGTAATACTTTCCTGATTTCCCCTTGAATCTCAAGTGATGGAACATCTAGTGGTTTTCTCAAGATAGGTTTAATTTTCCCCATCATTCCTAGTGCCGCTTTAACTGGAGCTGGATTGGTATCACGGAAAAGTACATCATTTAGAGGCATTAACTCATAATGTAAATTCTGTGCACCTTTTACATCACCAGCTACCCAGCGATTATAAACTTCTGCTACTTCCCGCGGAGCAACGTTTGCAGTCGCACTAATATGTCCTGCCCCGCCGATAGCTAGCATTGGATAGCATAGTACTTCAATACCAGAGTACAGGTTAAAATTCCGACCACATTGGAGCAGTACTTTATTTACATGTTCAAAATCTTTATTAGATTCTTTTACGCCAATAATATTTGGACAATCTTCAGCAAGCCTTGATATTGTAACCGCTTCCAAATTTATTGCTGTTCGACCTGGTATATTATATAAAATAATAGGTATGTCAACGGAATCTGCGATGGCTTTGAAATGTTTGTATAATGCGAGTTGATTAGGTTTGTTGTAGTATGGGACAATGACCATTGCAGCGTCTGCTCCCATTTCTTGTGCAGCTATTGTCATGCGGAGTGTTTCTTGATGGTTGGTTGATCCTGTTCCAGGAATAAACGGTACTCTTCCATTTACCGTTTTATATGCTACTTCCATTACTTGGAGCCGTTCTTCAACAGACATGGAGCTAGGTTCACCTGAAGTGCCGGTAACCGATATCCCATGACTTCCACTAGCAATCTGCCAATTGATTAATTCCTGGAACTTTTCAAAATCAATTCGCTCATTTTCATCAAATGGTGTAATCACCGGTGCAATCGAGCCTCGTAATCTTTCTTTTGCCTCTTCAAATGCCATTTGATTACCTCCAACCCTAATGTTTAATTAATAATAATTTTCTGAACAGTTAAATCATATATGATTTCATATGTCATGTCAATATGAAAATTCACTGGGATTTTTATACAGGAAAATCTAAAAAAAGAACTAGATTTATAATCTCTAGTTCCTTTTCTCAAGAAGTTATCGTATTGGTTTCAATTAAGTTTTTCCGTCGTTTCTCAAAATTGATGGCTGTTTTAATTTTATGATCTCTTGCGACAATTTCAACTCGCGGTGAGTCTCCCTGTTCCAATAATTTTATAATCTCTTTATGTTCTTCTATCGATTCTTTTACCCGTTTAGAATAAAGTGTTGATCCAGTTCCTCGAATCGAATCTATCCTATTCCACGTATGTTGTATCGTTTCTATTAAATACGTATTTCCACATTGCTCACAAATAATTCGGTGGAAAGCTGCATTTAATCTACTGAACTGGATAATATCAAAGTCATCCAAAGCCTCCTCCATTAATTGATTTAACTTTTTTATTTCGTCTATTTTTCCTTTGGGGAAATCTTGTGCAGCAAGTGATGTCGCATAACTTTCTAGCAATGCTAACACAAAAACCGTATCCAAATAGTCCGATTCATTTACTTCTGCAACGACAGGACCTACATTACGTTTGTACACGACTAATCGCTCTGCCTCAAGCTGACGTATTGCTTCACGGACTGGGATAGAACTAGTCTCTAGCTCTTTCGCTATTTGATCAATAACAATACGCTGTCCAGGTACATATTCACGCTCAATTATTCTTCCTTTTAAAATTCGGTATACTTTTTGCTGTTTGTTTTCTTTTATCATAATACAAATATAGTATAGGAAATAATATATAATGTCAATATTCAGAAAATATTTTTTTAGCTATTCTACATAAATAAAGAAATGCACCTACTTATAATTGAATAGGTGCATTTTTAACACTAAAACTAATACGGCAAAACATTCAATAAGATAGTTAACGAAACAACACTAAATACCGTTGCTACTAACGTAATACTAGATACTAAGTCTGGCTCTGAATCAAATTGGATTGCGTACATGGTTGTTGTAGCGGCACTTGGCATTGCTGCGACAATAATGATAACAATAGCCACTATTGGATCTACATCTAGTAAACTAACAAAACCTATAGCTAATAAAGGTCCAATTACCATTCTATTAAAAACAGTAGATATAATTACCTGCCAATTGAATTTAATTGAAGTAATAGTCGCTAATTGCATACCTAATACTACCATCATGATGGGAATTGCTGCTCCACCTAACATGGTCAACGTAGAATAGATAGTTTCTGGTATTTCCCAGGAAATATTTTGTAGAATAATGGCGAATATAGCTGCATAGGTTGCTGGCATTTTAAAAATCTTCAGAAACGCCTGGCCAACTCCATTCGAACTTCTTGATGCATAATACACTCCAAAGGAATTCATAAACATCGTTTGGATAACCATAAAGAAGATGGCAAAAGGAATTGCCTCATCCCCAATTGCAAATAGTATTACCGGAACCCCATAATTCCCCGCATTCATAAATCCCGACGTTAAAATGGACGCACTTTCCACTGAACGAGACCACTTGAATACTTTTTTCGCAAGCTTACTCAATAAAATCATTGCACCTAATTGTACAAAAGCAAACAAAATTAACACCGTATAACTTTTATCAAATGTCGCTTCATAGAGCTTAGTAAATACTAAAGCAGGAAGAAATATGTATATGGACACTGTTGATACTGCTTTAATATTTATGGGTTTAAACCGTTGTAATATAAACCCTAAAACGAATACGGAAATAACCGGAAGGATGACATTAATAAATATATTCATAATTCAGCTCCATTACGTTGGTTTACGTACAATAGTATAGCACTTCGAGTAAATCTTGTAATTATTTTCAGAATTATGCTTGACATGAATAACATCCATCTTATATATTGTATATATACAATATATACAATATTAACATTATATTTTTGGGGGTGTAAAGATGAATCTAATAATCTCAACTACGAATAAGGAACCATTGTTTCTTCAGATAAAAGATCAAATTAAGCAACATATATATTCGGGCGAGCTTACAGAAGGGGATGCGCTTCCATCTATGCGAGTACTTGCAAAGAATTTAAAGGTTAGTGTCATTACTACAAAACGTGCTTATGAGGAGCTAGAGCAAGAGGGCTATTTAGTATCTACTGTTGGAAGAGGTACATTTGTTGCTGGCCAACAGCCTCAGGTTTTACGAGAGTGGCAAATTAGAGAAATTGAAAATGATTTAGAAAAGCTCGTCAAGGCAAGTAAGCATATAGGCCTGACAAAGGTTGACTTAAAAGAAATGATTGATATTTACTTTGAGGAGGAGAAATGATGAATGCAGTGGAATTCGATAATGTAACCAAAAATAGAAAAGGCTTTTCCATTCAGAATCTATCGTTCAACATTCCTACAGGTTATATTACAGGATTTATAGGACCGAATGGTAGTGGAAAAACAACAACAATAAATATGATGATGGATTTATTACAATTCGATGAGGGAGATATTCGTGTTTTTGGAAATTCCCATAAATCGACCCAAAACAAGCAACACATTGGCTTTGTATATGATGAACTATTTATGTATGAAGATTTTACGATAAAAAATATGAAATCATTTATCGCCCCACTCTATAAATCATGGAATGAAAACCTTTTCCAACAATATTTAGAGCTGTTCGATCTTCCTTTAAAGAAGAAAATTAAAAAGTTCTCAAAAGGGATGAAAATGAAAACCTCCCTTCTATTTGCTCTTAGTCATGAGCCAGAACTTATCGTAATGGATGAACCTACTTCTGGACTTGATCCAGTTTTCCGTAGAGAGCTTCTTGAACTGTTACAAAATCTCATGATAAATGAAAAGAAATCTATTTTTCTTTCCTCACACATTACTGCAGATTTAGACCGAATTGCCGATTATATTGTCTTTATTTATCAAGGAAAAATTCTGTTTCAGAAAAGTATGGAAGAAATAAAGGACTCTTTTCATGTAGTAAAAGGAAAAAAAGAAATGATTGACGATGATACTAAGGGACTATTTGTCGGTTTACAAATAGCTGATACTGGATTCCAGGGCTTGTATGAAGGAAATCCTGCACTATTTGATCCTTTTGATCAAGAGGTTGTCATAGAAAAAGCAACACTAGAAGATATTATGTACTTCATGATTAGAAAGGTAGATTGATATGCTACAACTATTGTACAAAGATATACGAGTAACAAGACTATACTTATTATTATTCTTTCCTGTAGTTTTAGCATCCTATTTTTTTCATGTAAATAATTTAGATATATTTATGACTATTATAATAGGCTACCTTATATTGTTATTTTATTATGATTATCACAATCAGGTTTATAAATTTATAGGTAGTTTACCAGTAAAACGAACACAAATTGTTTTGGCGAGATACCTTTTTTTGATTCTCTTGTTAATAGGAGCTTTTACTTACATCGGAATAATAGATTACTTTGTTCTACATCATTTAAATTTTCTAGGAGACTTTCGTAACCAGACAATTAACGATGTTCTAAAAAACTTTACCATTACCGCAATCCTAATTGCAATTTACACCCCTATTTTTTATTTGGTTAAGAATTTTATTTATGGAATTACCGTGTTTATGATAGTACATTTTTTACTTGTTTTTACTTATAACATGATTTTATTTAACGATTTTATAACGATTGATGACAAATTATTGTCGACTCTATTTACAATAATTAATATTCAACCTGTAGCCATACTACTTATTATCTCAGCAGTGTCTTTATTTATATCTTTCTTAATATCTGTACGGATTTCTTATAAGAAAGACATTTTGTAAGGAGGTACTAAAATTGAATATCCTATTAAAACGAGATTATATAAATCTTAAAACGGTTAATGTTACATCAGCTTTAATTATACCTTTAGGATTTATACTGTCTATTCCACCGTTTGCAATTAGTTTAGGTTTGTTATTACATGTTTTACTTGTTGGTGTATTTTATTCCGATCATCGCTCATCAGTTAATCGATTTATGATTAGTTTACCGATTGAAAGAAGTGCACTAGTAATTAGCCGATATCTGATAATGATTATGATTTGGTTAGGAATTATTCTTTATCAATTTTTATGGGGACATTTCTTTGATTACTTTGTCCCTTATCCTGTTTTTGTATTTGGGTGGAAAGAATTATTGGCAATACTTAGTTTAGGGCTATTAATACTTGCTGTTTGTGTTCCACTCTATTACTTGTTTAACTCTTTTATTATTCCAACTATCATTATTTTTAGTTGCTACTTTATAGGATTCATTTTCTCAATCGACGCTTTGGTTAACATCTCAGGGATGAGTACAGAGATAATTTTTAATGACTTGGATCAATGGACAGTTCCGCTAATTGAATCTATTATACCTGTTTATCCCTTTATAATCTTACCTTCTCTTGGCATTTGTTTGTATTATTGCTCCATGAAGGTTTCAGAAACTATTATTAGAACGAAAAAGATAATATAACGATACCAAAGTTATTCTTTTTGTCTAGCTTCTGTTCCACATTAGACTGTTCAAATATGGAAAACTGGCATTCGTTAGTTTATTGAAGAATGCCAGTTTCCTATTTTTTTGCTAGGAATGTTCGTATGCTCTAATCCGAAAGAATAGTGCCTTCTTAAAATAGAAGAAATCCTACCTCTCACAACCATATATAATCCCGTTCTGCCTTCGTGCTTCCTCAGTTATGGAAAGCGTAAGCAAGCTTAATTCCTTTAATTCTTTGTATTCCTGTTCATTTTTAGTTAAGATAATCCTTTTGATATTATGTATTTCAAACGCCATATTATCCTCTGTAGCATATGTTTCAATTGGAAGTACTTTATTTGTTGAATTATCAACTAATTTCATTTCTACCAATGCACCTGCATCATTAAACACTACCGTACCATTCTGTCCTTGAATTTCACATGGAATATAAGAGGTGGAGATTTTTGAGCACATTATAGTAGAAGTAAAACCATCATAACTTAATATAAGTGTACCGCTCCCATCAATACCCGACTCCAATAAATTGGCGGAATAGGAAACCTTTTTAGGCTTTCCAAATAAACCAACTGAAAGATACAAAGGATATATCCCCATATCAGTTAGAGCACCACCTGAAAAATCTGCTGAAAATACATTAGGTCTACCACCAGCAAGGAATTCATCAAATTTGGATGAATAGCGATTTCTATGTAAAATAGTAGATGTAATTGGACCGATTCTTTCAATTGCATTCTTTAATACTTTAAAATTGGGTGAATGAATATTACGGATTGCTTCAAATAAAAATACTTCATTTTCATCTGCTACTCTATACGCCTCTCTAAACTCCTCAGTGTTTGAAAAAATTGGCTTTTCACAAATAACATGCTTTTTATGTTTTAAAAATAACAGTGCATGATTAAAATGAAATGAATTGGGTGAAGCGATATAAACGCAGTCAATCTCATCACTTTTTGCCATTTCTTCAAGATTAGTATAAATATGTTCTGCTTGTTGTTTTTCTGCAAACTCTTTAGCTCTCGTTTCTGAACGAGAATAAACCGCTTTTAGTATAAAGTCATTTGATTTCCTAGATGCATCTATAAAAGATGATGTTATCCAGCTAGTTCCAATTGTTCCAAATTTCATTTTCCATCCCCAATTCTAAAACTACTGTTTTTCACGTAACGATAGAAAAACAGTAGTTTATACATTAATTAGTTTCTTGAAGCATCATTCATCATTATTTTCATTTTCGCTGCGACTTCAGCTGGATTTTTTGCTTTTGTTATTGCACTTCCTACTATCAAAGTGTCTGGACCTTTTGCCAACACATCTGGAAGTGTATTTAGGTCTATACCACCGGCAACTGTCACTTCAAAGTCACAATTTTCTACAAGGGAAAAATGCTTTACATCAAATTTACCCTCGCGTTGCTTATCTTTTCCAATATGAATACTTACTAAGTCAACACCAAGTTTTTCAAGTTCCTTAATACGTTCATGATTTGATACCTCTAGTAGGTCTACCATAATGCGTGTACCATATTCTTTTGCTACTTCGATAGAATCTAATATAGTTAGATTTGAAGATAAAGCCATTACTGTTGTAATATCTGCTCCCGCTTTAAAAGCTTGAATAGCCTCATGACCTCCTGCATCCATAGTCTTCATATCCGTAACAATTAGTTTCTCAGGATATCTTTCTTTAATTTCGCGGACAATATCCATTCCATATTCTTTGATAACACTTGTGCCTACTTCAATCCAATCTATGGACCCTCTTGTTTCATCAATAATATGAAGGCATTCTTCTCTTGTTAATCGATCTAATGCTAATTGTAAATTCATGTCCATTGCACCTCACTTATCTTTCAATATTTTCTTTTTCACCTAGACGAATTTTTACATCTTCCATATAAGGGAGACCATCATTATCTCCTTTAATACCAACAACCATTGAACCGACAGTATTGCCAAGTTCGAGTGACTTCCTTAATGTCCAACCATTTATAAAACCATAAATAACCCCAGCGTTAAACCCATCACCAGCACCAACAGTGTCAACCACTTTCTTCGCTTTCATCGCCGGGACTGTCACCATTTCACCATTATAATAGCCAACAGAACCCTCTTCCCCTTGTTTTATTGCAATATAAGATATGCCAATTTCCTTTGCCTTATTAATTATTGCTTCTGGGTCTTTAATACCCCAGATAATTTCCATCTCCTCATCACCTGCAAGCAATATATCAACTTGAGGCAGGAATTTTGATAAATAGTTGCTTGCCTCTTCCTTGCTCCACAATTTTAAACGGATATTGGGATCAAAGGAAATTTTTAAATTATACTTTTTAGCCAATTCGATGGCTTTTTCAAAAACTTGTCTATTTACTGGATTAATTGCTGGATATATACCAGTTAAATGAAGTATTTTAGCATTTTTAAAATATGACTCCTTCAAGTCCTCAGGAGTAATCGTTAAGGTCGGTGATTTATCACGGTAATAAAATGTTCGGACAGAACCATCTTCCATAATTTCCTTAAAGTTCAATGAGGTTGGGTGTCCTTCAATAAAGCTTACTTGTGATACATCGATGCCTTCTCCTCTAGCAAAGTTGAAGATATGTTTACCGAATTCATCTTTTCCTAATCGACTAATCCAGCCTGTTTTCAAACCAAGTCTTGTACAACCTATTGCAAAATTTAACTCAGCACCACCTATTTTTCTATCAAAACTATTTACAAATCTCAATGGTCCGGATGCAGATGGGTCGAATACAATCATTGCTTCGCCTATTGTAATGATATCATTCATTTTTGTACCCCCAATAAATACGTCTTTGATGTTAAAGCTCTTTCGATATAATTTCTGTTCCCTTTTCATTACCGATAATAATAGTATCAGTCATATTTAAAAACAATCCTGTCTCCACTACCCCAACAAGTGCCTTGATTTGTTTATGGAGTTGTTCTGGATATTCAATTGATGTAAATTGACAATCTAAAATATAATTTCCATTATTAGATACAAAGACATTACCGTCCTTCATTCTTAACCTAGGAATCGCACCTAGATTGGCAATTCGTTTTGCTGTAATCTGATAACCAAACGGAACAACCTCAACTGGCAATGGAAAAGCCCCGAGCGTTTCTACCATTTTTGTTTTATCTGCAATCACTATTAATTTTTCTGCCAAAGCATCAACTATTTTTTCCCTAACAAGGGAACCTCCTCCACCTTTAGCAAGCTGTAAATTAGAGTCGATTTCATCTGCACCATCAATAGCCAGATCTATTCTTTCGACTACTGAAAAGTCTACTAAAGGTATACCCAATTCTTTTGCCCAGCCTTCCGTACGGATAGAGGTTGGGACACCTTTAATATCCAAGCCTTTTTGTACAAGTTCCCCTAATTTTTTCATCATCCAATAGACAGTTGATCCGGATCCTAATCCAAGTATCATACCATTTTCAATATATTCCACAGCCTTTTCACCAGCTGCTTTCTTATAAAGATCTATTTGTTCCATCTCGTGTCTCCTTTTAGACTTTTTAAATAAACGACCCCAGCAAATATACTGGAGTCATCCATATCACAATATTATCTAAAATAAACCTGGATTAATTAATTTAGGTATAAAGAATGCGATATCTGGGAAGAAGGCAATAAACAATAGAACAATTAGTATTATGGCAATATATGGAATTACTGCTGCAAAAGATCGCTCTATCGATAAGTTACCTATCTTCGATGCCAGTAATAAACATAAACCGTATGGTGGTGTCACAAGACCTATTGCTAATGTAATAACAACAATCAATCCTAATTGAACTGGCTCTATACCAAATGCTGTTGCAGTAGGTAGGATTACCGGTACAAAAAGAATCATAGCAGGTATTGCATCCATAAATGTACCAATAAATAGGAAAAATACAATTATAATAAGAATAAACATTGCTGTTGAGCCAATATTATTGGAAAAGAATTCCTGTGCAATAGTACTTAGTTGGTAGTAACTCATTAACTCACCAAGAGCACTTGCCGCTGCCAGGGCAAATAGAGATAACGAACTAAGTGCCAATGTATCAAATAAAATTTTCGGCAAATCGCGAAGCTTCAATGTTTTATAATAAAACATACTGATTAACAATGTATAAAGCGAAGCAATTGCCGCAGCTTCTGTAGCGGTAAAAAATCCGCTAGTAATCCCACCAATAATAATAACAATAGTAAATAAAGCCGGAGCTGATTCTAAAAATAACTTGAATATCTTCTGGAACTCTGCACGTTTTGCTTTAGGATAATTTCGTTTTAGAGCGACAATATATATGAACAACATCATTCCAAGGCCAATTAAAATACCAGGAACAATCCCACCTAAGAATAGTGCACCTACTGATGCATTTGCAATACCAGCAAAAATAATCATAGGGATACTAGGCGGAATAACAACACCAACAGTTGATGATGCTGCCGTTACAGCTACGGCAGTTTCTGTATCATAGCCATTTTTCTTCATACTAGGAATTAATATCTTCCCTACACCAGCAGTATCGGCTTGTGATGCACCGGATACGCCAGCAAAAAGCATGGAAACCAAAATATTTGCATGGGCTAATCCACCACGAATTGGGCCAACAAGTGCAAGGGCAAGTTCAATTAGTTTCGTTGATATTTTACCAGAGTTCATTAAGTTGGCTGCCAAAATAAATAATGGTACTGCCAATAAAACGAAAGAATCTAAACCATTAAGCATTTTCATTGGAACCGTAACTTCTGGAACATATGGAATATTTAATATTCCAATTAAAGCAACAATCCCAATAACAAATGCTATCGGTATACCAATGATCATTAATACAAGAAATAAACCTAAAAGAATAAATCCCATTACGCTTGCCCTCCCTTCCATGCTTTCAAATGGTTAATAATATGGCTAACGGAATATATAACCATCGTGCCCCCCATAATAGGGATAGCAATCCATACATAACCCATTTTCAATTCCGGAATTGATGTCCAATTATAATTCCAGAACTGTTGACAAACTTTGATTCCATAAATGAATAATGCGATGTTAAATAGAATGAGGATCAAATCATTAAAGATGGTTAACGTAATTTTCTTTTTACCTGTAAGTTTTTTCAGAAGAATATCAAAATTGAAGTGTTCTCTACGATTTACCATGATGGCCGCACCCATAAACGTTGCCCATATAAATGAATTTGTTGCCATTTCCACAGTCCAAGTGGCTGAAATACCTAAATGCCTTGTGGCAATTTGATACAATATTACGATAAAGAAGAGGGATAAAAATAATAGCCCTATCGCTATCTGTATTCTCTCAAGTATCTTAATAAAGCGATTCATTGTATTCCTCCTATTAAAACTAAAGGGAGGAGCAATATGTGCCCCAACCTTTAGCTAAATAAACATCCCAGATTATTTTGTTTCTCTAATCTGTTTTAATAGATCTTCTACACCTATATCCTTAGCTGCTTGATCTTGTAGTGGTTTTGCCAATTCGATAAATGGTGTTCTATCGATTTCGTTCACTTCTGCACCTGCATCTATTGCTTGTTGTTTATACTCTTCCTCTTGTTTATAAACTGCTTCTCTTTCAGCTTCGATAGACGCTTCTGCTGCTTCAAGAATTATATTTTGTTGTTCTTCCGTTAAGGAATCAAATTTATTACCATTTACAAGTAAAAATCTAGTTGTATAGTCATGTCCTGTTTCTGTAATGTACTTACCATTCTTTGTAGTATGGTGATTCTGTTGTACAAAATATGGATATGCATTTTCTGCTGATTCAACAACATCTTGCTGTAAAGCTTGATATAGTTCACCCCATGCTACGTCGGTTGGTACAGCACCAGCCTGTTTCCAATAATCAGCAACAACTCCAGATGTTTGTGTTCTTATTGTCATCCCTTTTAAATCTTCCATTGCATTAAGTGGCTTGCTTCCGTAATAATGACGAACACCTGCAGACCAATAGCCTAGTAATTTAAAGTCATTGTTTGATTGGTTATTGATAATATCAGCCATCTCTTGACCAACTTCACCGTCTACTACTTTTTCCCAGTGATCATAGCTTTCAAATAAATACGGCAGAGCAAATAAATCAACTTCTTTAATACCTGTTGAGGTCATAAAGCCAGGTGATACAAGTACTACGTCAGCTGCACCAAGTTTAAGTTTTTCAACTAGTTCTGATTCTTCTGTACCTATTGTTCCAGCATGAACTTCTACTTCAATGTTACCGTTAGATTCAGCCTCAGCTACTTCTTTAAACTTTAGTAAACCTGCCTGATAAGGATTTTCTTGATCTGTCTGGTTATGTGCCGCTATAATTTTGATTTTGCCATCTTCATTAGATGAATCTGAACTGTCATCATTTCCACAAGCAGCCAACACTGTAAATGTTATAAATGCTAATATCAATGAAATAAATTTAATATTCTTAGTCATTCGACTTAACCCCCACTAATAATTTTATGGTTACACTAATTTAATTCCTTGTATTTGTTTACATACTGCCTTGCTGTACTCGTTAACTGTTGGTAATCTTCATCAGTTATTAATTTGCTTACATTAACCAAATTGCTTCCTATCCCTACAGCGACACCCCCTTTAGTAAAATAATCATTCATATTTTCCAACGTGATGCCTCCAGTTACCATTAACGGTATATGAGGCAATGGACCATGAATATTTTTGATATAATCTGGTCCAAATACATTTGCAGGAAAAACCTTCACTATATTGGCACCGCTTTCAAAAGCGGTTAAAATTTCTGTTGGAGTTAAAGCACCTGCAATATTTAATACACCGTAACGACTAGTTAGACGAATTGTATCTACATTTACTGTTGGAGAAACAATGAACTGTGCCCCGGCAATAATGGATGCTCTTGCAGTTTCGGGATCTAAAACTGTTCCTACACCTACTAAGACATCCTCTTCAAATTCAGCTGCCGCCATTTCAATTAAGTTAGTTACTCTCGGGGTTTCTGCAGTTATTTCAACAGACTTTACTCCACCTAAGGATAATGCTCTAATAATAGGGATGATATTCTTTTCATCCGCTTTCCGAATTACTGCTACAATTGGATTTTTCTTTAATCTATTTAATGTATTCATAGCAACCCTTCCTTTCCTCTATTCCAAATTGGCATGTCTACTTTTCAATTGGTTATTATCTTTGTCCTTGTTAATTTTCATGTTATAAACGATTAATGCGTCTAGTAGCAAATGTGCTGATTGATCAAATTGACTACCAAGTGGCTGGATAGTTTTCGGTTCCTCTGGAGAACGCTTCTTAGTAGCTGCTGGAATGTTGACAATGCAGTCAGCTAGTTCTCCAATTTTGGATTTTGGATTGGTTGTTACTAATGCAAGATTTGCACCAACTTCATTAGCCTTCATTGCAAAATTAACAAGAGTTGCTGTATTTCCTGATCCGGAAACAAGTAGGAGCATATCTCCTTTCCCAATGCTTGGAGTTGTTGTTTCACCAACAATAAATACATTGAAGCCATTATGCATCAAACGCATTCCAAATACTTTTCCAATTAGTCCAGAACGACCCGTACCTGCGATAAAAATACGATTTGCAGACGTAATCATATCATGTAACTTAACTACCTCTTTTTCATTGACTCGCTCTAATACTTCAGAAATTTCTATTGAAACCGCTTTAATTATTTCTTTCATTAATTAGAACTCCTTTTTTGCTTTCTTCATTCTTATTACTAACAGGAAGAACGTACTATTAATTTTGGTTCAAAACGAAATACTTCCTCGTTTGGTATGGAATGGTTGTTTATTTTTTCAAATAATAGATTCGCTGCCTTTGTCCCCATTTCAAATGCAGGTTGAACAATCGATGTAATTTCTGGGTAATAGATATTTGCAAAGGGAACATCATCAATTGCAATAATTGCTAATTCATCAGGTATAGTTATTCCTTTTTCTTTTGTGTAGCTCAGAACTTCATAGAGTGTTAAGTCATTTCCAGCAATAATTGCATTTGGGGGTTCAGGTAAAGCTAGCATTTCTTCTAGCCCTTTTTTCATATTTTTAACTTCTAGGCTCTGGATATAAGAAGGATTTACTGCTAGCCCATTGTCTAGTAAGGCTTCTTTATAACCATTTATCCGTTCCATCCTAGGTGTAATGCTATCTGCCTTCTCCGGCATTATAATAGCAATTCTGTCATATCCCTTTCTTGTAAACTCGTTAACTGCTAATGTTGCCGCTTTCATATTATCTAGTAAAATAGCACTTCCCATAATCCCCGGTACATAGCGGTCAACAAAAACTATGGGGAACTCTTCTTTTATCATTTGTTCATATGTCGGAACGTTTCCACCAGTCGGAAAAATAATAATTCCATCAACTTGTTTTGCCCGAAGCATATCAATGTATTTCTTTTCTTTTTCAGGGTCATCATCTGCATTACAGACAATAACATGGAAATCCAATTCATTACAAAAATCCTCGATGGCACGTATGACTTGGGTTGAAAAGACATGAAGAATATTTGCTGTTATAACCCCGATTGTTGTAGTTGACTTTTGCTTTAAACTTCTAGCAACAATGTTTGGATGATAGCCTAATTCCTTAATTGCTTGTTCGATCTTAATTTTCGTCTTTTCAGCCATATAATCATAACGTTTATTTAAGTACTGGGAAACGGTACTCTTTGAGACCCCAGCATATCTTGCTACATCTGTAATTGTTACCTTCATTAGTATGCTCCTACTTCTTTTAATTACTAAAATTCCACTAAACCGATTTACTAAACCGATTTAGGACAAGTATAAAATAAATGTAAACGCTTTACAATACTTTTTTTAAATTTTATTTTTTACCTTTTCTATAAAATTCCTATGATCGATTGTTTATATTTAAATACAATTCGTGCCGAGTATCTAATCAATTTGACAAAAACCCCAACCCATGCGATAATTAATAAGTTACTAAAGTGACATACGAATCTGGCATTCTACAATGTTTTTGTTGATGCTTATTCACACTGGCGCGACTAAGGGGTCGCAAGGACGTAAGAGCAGGTAGGGCTTACGTTGCTTAAGTTAGAAGACATCGGATTGATTTCAATCTTTGGCAATAGCTAAATCACAATCCAGTGGAAAATTTACCGCGGTTAAAGTGAAATTCTAAAAAATTCGGTACCGTTACCGAATAAGACAACAATAGATAACCCAAACTAATTATTGAATTTCCCACCCAATTTATATTGGGATAAAATATAAAAAAACGATGTGTTACTTTAGAAATATAAGGGGTACCCTATACTTGGGTATCCCTTTTCCAATACATATTAAGAAAGAGGGTTCAAGTTGATGGAAATAGGTACAATTCAAACCATGATTGTTGATCGAAAAATTGAAAGTGGTTATGTTTTGAAAAAGAACTTGACAGAAGCACTTTTACACCATAATGAGACAGATGGAGAATTAGAAGTTGAAGATGAAGTGAGTGTTTTCTTATATCAAGATAAAAAAGGAAATTTAACAGCAACTACTAAGCTTCCGCAAGTAGTTATGGACGAGTACGGATGGGCCAAAGTAGTGGATGTTCTTCCTAATTTAGGAGTTTTTGTAGATATTGGTACTACTAAAGAATTTCTCGTTTCAAAGGATGACCTTCCCCTATTTGAAAGTGTTTGGCCAAAAGAAGATGACATGCTGTTCGTAACACTTGGGAAGGACCGAAAAGGAAGACTACTTGCTATTCCAGCAACAGAAGGTGTCATTCAACGTGAATTCGAGCATGCTCCAGAATCATTGCTAAATCAAACCGTAACTGGAAGGGTTTATCATACGAGTAGAGAAGGTTCGACCATAATTACCGAAGAACATTATCGTGGGTTTATTCATCATACTGAACGAAAGACTGAACCACGTTTAGGAGAGCTTGTTCAAGCCCGGGTCATCGAGGTACGTTTTGACGGGACTTTAAATGTTTCCCTTCGCCCATTAAAACAGCATGGTATGGTGGAAGATGCTGATTTGATTTTAGAACACTTACAAGAGCATGATGGCGTCATTCCATTTAGCGATAAAAGCGACCCTGAGGATATTCGAGGGACATTTAATATTAGTAAAGCTGCCTTTAAACGTGCATTAGGTAAATTGATGAAAGAAGGTAAAATTGAACAACGAGAAGGTAAAACTTATTTAAAATAGCCTATGTAAAAAACAATCGCTCAAAACCTGTCTGAGCGATTGTTTTTTACTTTTAATTAAGCTACATCGTGAATTTGATAAGCATGACTAACGCTCGTTACAATAAAGCTAATTCCTGCTGCAAATAATGCTGCTATTGCCCAACCTCCTAGACCAACATCCATAATCATTTCATTTAGTGGAGCAGAAGCACAAGCAAGTACAATTCCAGCTAAAGCTAGTAAAGCACTAGGATAATAAGCGGAATATCCCTCTCCACCATAAATCTTCAGAAAAATAAACCCTAATATTATACCAGCAATAGACAGGATGGAACCAATTGTTATAATGGTTTCAACTAACATGATTACACCTCGCTTTACATCATCATTTATATTAGTATATCAAATTTTTTTTGAGACACTAATATATTTTCACAAAAATTCGAATAGTTATAAGAAATAGTTTGTTTAAAACTATTTCTCAAGTTATATTAAAGGTAGTTATGATTAGCTTACCAAAAGAAAGGAGTTTTATTTATGAAAAAGAGTTTTTTATGGCAAATTCTCATAGCCCTTGTTTTAGCGATTATTGTTGGAGTGATATTCGGAGATAGTGCTACATATGTGCAGCCACTTGGAGATTTATTCTTACGTCTTATTAAATTCATAATTGTTCCATTAATTTTATCGACAATTATCGTTGGTATTACAAGTGCTGGTAGTATGAAAAAACTTGGAAGGCTTGGTGGTAAAACGATTTCCTTTTACCTTGCTACTAGTTTTTTCGCCGTTACAATTGGACTACTTGTAGCGATAATTTTATCCCCTGGTACAGGTGTTAACGTTAGCATAGAGGAGGAGAACATCCCTTCTGGCGAAACACAAAGTGTAATTGATACCCTACTTAATATTATTCCAACAAACCCTATTGAATCTCTAGCAACTGCAAACGTTTTACAAATTATCTTCTTCGCCATCTTTTTAGGACTTGGAATTACATTAGTAGGTGATAAAGCAGTACCCGTTAAGCGATTCTTTGATGGACTTGCTGAAGTAATGTACAAAATTACTGCTGTCGTTATGAAGTTAGTACCACTTGGTATTTTTGGTTTACTTGCTCCTATTGTAGGAGAGTATGGACTTGATGTATTAATGCCATTAATGAAGTTAATTGTTGCAGTACTATTAGCATGTCTTATTCACATCGCAGTTATTTACACCATTTCTTTAAAAATGCTTGGAAAGATGAATCCAATACAATTTTTTAAAGGAATACTTCCAGCTATTACTGTTGCATTTACAACTTGTAGTAGTTCTGGAACTCTTCCAGTTACGATGAAAAATACGCAAGAAAACCTTGGCGTATCTAAGGAGACTTCTAGCTTCGTCTTACCTCTAGGAGCAACAATCAATATGGACGGTACAGCTATTTACCAAGGTATTGCGGTTATGTTTACCGCACAGTATTTTGGCCAGTCTCTTTCCATTGGTCAACTTATCATCGTCGCACTAGTTGCAACACTAGCTTCCATCGGGGCTGCGGGAGTTCCAGGTGCTGGTATGGTGATGTTAACGATGACGTTAGCTGCTGTCAACCTTCCGCTAGAGGCTATCGCACTGATTGCAGGGATAGACCGTATTTTAGATATGATGCGAACAGCAGTTAATGTTATGGGGGATGCAACCGCAAGTGTCGTCGTTGATCAATCGGAAAATAAACGCGAAACAGTCGCTGCTTAATTATTAGGTAATTGAAGAGCATATACACGCTCTCGTTTATGAATCCTTAGCGTTATATGCTCTATTTAATTCATACTAATGTTTTTTCTAAAGATGAAATTGCTAATGCAATAAATTACCGTAATAAAAGTAGCTATTGTAAATGGATAGCCTTATCCAACATTGGTATTTCTCCTCCGCTTTGGTATTTCTTATCTTAATAGCATAACACCCTAATTAATACTTGAATAGCTTTCAAATAAATTTTCATTTTCTCCATCCAACTTTATCTCACTTTTCACAAAAATAGTGTAAACTAGAATGGATAGAATCTTTTCACTAAATATAAGGGGGAATACGCTTGTTAACATTTGAAAATTATACATATGAAAGACCTGATTTCGAACAAGAAAAAGCAAAGTTTGCTAAGTTACTAGACGCTTTTACAAATGCTTCTTCCGTAGAGGAACAGAATGATGCAATTGAAGAAATTAACAAATTCCGAAATCATATCTCCACACTATTTAATCTAGTTTATGTTCGTGCTTCGATTGATACAAATGATGAATATTATCAAGAAGAACGTGATTATTGGGACGAGATTTCACCTGAAGTTCAAAAGCTAAACACTGATTTTTACAAGGAATTAGTAAAGACTCCATTTCGTGAAGACTTGGAGAAAAAATGGGGATCACAGCTATTTGAAATCGCGGATTACTCCATAAAGGGCTTTGCTCCTGAAGTAATAGAGTTGTTGCAAAAAGAAAATAAACTGACTTCTGATTACTCTAAATTAGTTGCATCTGCAGAAGTAGAATTCAATGGTGAGACATATACGTTAGCTCAACTTGGACCATTCTTACAGGATAAAGACCGTGACGTACGTAAGAAAGCTGCTTCCGCTTCTAGTGGATTTTTTGAAGCAAACGCGGAAAAATTCGATGACATCTATGATCAATTAGTTAAGGTACGTCATGAAATTGCGACAACTTTAGGGTATAAAAACTTTGTAGAACTAGGTTATGTTCGCATGATGCGTATTGATTATAATGCAGAAATGGTTGCTAATTATCGTAAACAAGTTCAAGAGTATATCGTTCCCCTTGTATCGAAGCTTTATAAAAAACAAGCGGAGCGTATCGGAATTGATTCATTGAAATTTTATGATGAAAACTTCCAATACAAAACAGGAAATGCGACGCCAAAAGGTTCTCCAGAGTGGATTATTGAAAATGGTAAGAAAATGTATGAAGAACTTTCTCCAGAGACGAATGAATTTTTCAATTTTATGATTGAACGTAATTTGATGGACCTTGTAGCGAAAAAAGGAAAAGAATCTGGTGGTTACTGTACCTTCATCGAGGATTATGAATCACCATTTATATTCTCAAACTTTAATGGAACTTCTGGTGATATTGACGTTTTAACGCACGAAGCTGGTCATGCATTCCAAGTTTACCAAAGTCGTAGTATTGGAATCCCTGAATACGTTTGGCCAACTTACGAATCTGCGGAGATTCATTCGATGAGTATGGAATTCTTTACTTGGCCGTGGATGGAATTGTTCTTCCAAGAAGATACAGACAAATATAAATATTCTCATCTAGGTAGCGGACTAACCTTCTTACCATATGGAGTAGCCGTTGATGAGTTCCAACATTTAGTTTATGAGAATCCAGACTGGACACCGGAAGACAGAAAAGCTGCTTGGAAAAAAGTCGAAGAAAAATATTTACCACATCGTGATTATGATGATATTCCTTACTGGGGGTCAGGTGCTATTTGGCAGCGTCAAGGCCATATTTATGGTTCACCATTCTACTATATTGATTACACACTAGCTCAAATCTGTGCATTCCAATTCTGGAAGCGTTCAAGAGAGAATCGCGAAGAAGCATGGAATGATTATTTAAACCTTTGTAAATTAGGTGGTTCTAAACCATTCTTAGGTTTAGTGGAAGCCGCAAACTTAAAATCGCCATTTGAGGAAGGAACAGTTAAATCAACTGTTCAAGCAATTGAAGCATGGTTAGATAGTGTTGATGATAAAGCTTTATAAATAGTAAAACCGGAGATAATTTATTCTCCGGTTTTCTTATGATTTCATTCTATAAATCTAATTTTAGTCGCACCATATCTCTACATTGAATACCATATTCGTAGATTTCTTCGGAATAATTGCGGATAAAAAAGTCCGAATCGATGGCAAAAATTCGAAATCCACATTTTTGATAAAGTGCTAATTGGTTAATACTGGAGTTACCAGTACCAATTTCAATTGCATTATATCCAGCTATTCTTGCCTTTTCAATTGCATCTTGAATAAGCTTTTTCCCAATTCCTTTACCTTGGTATTCTTTTGACACAGCAACGTTCACTATCTCCATCGTTCCTGGTCTAGTTGGAAGTAGAACAAAAACTCCTACTACTTCGGTATCAATCTCACCTACATAGCAATCTCCACGCTGTAAATAGCCCATGATCATTTCTTCTGACGGATCCGCAAGTAGTAATAAATCAATTGGAGGAACTTCATCTTTTAATAGTTTTCGTATAATCAAACTAAATCTCCTACCTTATGAGAATAAAATTGGTAATAAGTTATCCCTATTATAAAAGATATTAAAAAAGTATTACAATGATAAATCTTTACAATCGGCTTTCGATTCTTTCATATTTATATGATACACTAAACTCATCATTACATATAGAGGAGATTGACATGACATATAAAGTTTTATTTCTAGATATTGACGGAACTATTTTAATGCCTAACCACACGTATCATCCAAAGACAAAACATGCAATCAAACAAGTACAAGATAAAGGTATCACAGTTTTTCTAGCAACAGGTAGACCTGCACATGAACTAAGTGATCTTGCTCTAGATTTAAATATTGATTCCTTCATAGGCTATAATGGTGCCTATGCTGTTTATCAGGGTAAAAATATTTTAGATGCCCCAATGGATGCATCGATTGTGAGAAGTTATATAGAGATTGCTAAAGAAAATGGACATGATTTAGTTTTATATACAAGCAAGCATAATTACGTTTTATCACTACACTCGAAACAGTTAGATGAATTTGCCGAAATGTTTTCACTGTCTAACCTTAAACTAATTCAAGATGATATGGTTGAATATGTTTTAGGCGCTACCTTAGTAAACGTAAAATCGGAAGAAGTCCATTTATATAATATTGATGAGGATATTAGGCTTTCACAAGTAAATGTTAACGGTGCAGAGGATTGTTATGATGTTATTCGCAAATCTGTAAACAAAGGAGAAGCTGTTAAAATAGCTTTAAATCACTTAAACCTTCCAACAGATACTGCAATAGCTTTCGGAGATGGAATGAATGATAAAGAAATGTTCGAGACAGTAGGGACAAGCTTTGCTATGGGTAATGCAAATCCTGAAGTCTTTCAATATGCTAAATATAAAACGAAGACCGTTTCTGATGCAGGGGTTTATTATGGGCTGAAGGAGTTAGGATTGGTGGAGTAGTATATTTAGATAGGGTTTCTCAACTGTTTTTTTGTATTTATTGTTCAAAAACATTATGAGAGGCTCGCTCGTCATCTTCTTTTACTTTCCTATACTAAAAAACATCTTGAGAATCTTACTCATCATCTTATTTGGCCACTTACGCCTAATAAAACATCTTGAGAATCTTACTCATCATCTTTTTGGCCTACTTAAGCATACTTAACATCATGTAAAAACTACGTATTCCACTGGAATACGTAGTTTTAATTATAACAATAAACCGCCATAGACAAATGCACCGAGTATGACAAATGCAGGGTGGACTTTAATCCGTTCAATTAACAAGTAGCTTGTTATCCCTATAATAGCTGTATGTAACAAGCCAATACCTTCATATGATTCAAAGAAAAATCTCCACGCCATTAACCCCAACAGAATTGCAATAACAGGACGTACATATAATGTAATTCGTTTCACTTTTGGAGAATCTTTAAATTTATATAATAAGCCAAGTAACGCGACCATAATGATCAATGATGGGGCAACGGTAGCAAATACACCAATTACTGCACCTAGTACCCCGCCTACCTCATAACCAATATATCCAGCCATCTTGGTTGCAATCGGTCCAGGTAAAGAATTCGCAACCGCTAGGACCTCACTAAATTCTTGGACAGACATCCATTCATATCGACCAACAACCTCATTCTCCACGAGTGGAATGGAAGCAGGTCCACCACCGTATCCAAGAATCCCAGGTATAAAAAATGCTAAGAAGATTTGCCAATAGGTTAGAAGCATTAGCTATCCCCCCCTTTGTCACGCTTTTTATCACGAATTAGTAGTGCTGTGATAATTAAGACTGCAATTATTATGCCAGGGTGAACACCTAATACATGTAAGAATAAAAAGGCGCCTAGGGTCATTAAAACCGTTTGGACCCATCCCATTCCTTGTCTCGCTTTATCGAAAAATTGCCAAGTCAGTGTTACCATCATCATCCCAACAACTGGAATAACAGCAGCCGTCATCCCCTTCACCCAGTCAATATCTTTAAATGATGATAGGGTAGTTAAAAGAATAATTAATAAAACGACCGTCGGTAATACTGATGCAATAAGCGCATTTAACATTCCGATTACACCAGATACCCGATAACCGATATATCCAGCAAGCTTAGTAGCAATTGGACCTGGAAGCGTATTAGCTAATGCTAGCATATCGCCGAAATCCTCATCCGTCATCCACTTATATGTCCCCACTACTTCTTTATGAACAAGTGGAATGGAAGCAGGCCCTCCACCATAGCCTAATATTCCCACACGGAAAAAAGCTAAAAATAAATGCCATTGAGTCTTCATTTAATGTCTATCAACCTTTCCGTTAACTTTTACCAAGCTGCTACCGAGCCATCTGTTCTTGATTCTGTACCACCAATTAATACACCAGTCTCAGGATCACGCCAAATAATTTGGCCACGACCAAAGCTATTAGGTTCCAGTGCTATTTTTATATGATGCCCTTTGGCTGCCAAACCTTGTGCTAAATGATGTGGAAAACGGTTTTCTACTTCTACTTGCTTTTCCTTCATCCATTGCCAACGTGGTGCATCTAAAGCGGCTTGAGGATTCAAGCCAAAATCAACTGTATTCATAACCACTTGCACATGTCCTTGTGGCTGCATAAATCCACCCATTACACCAAATGGTCCTACAGGTTGGTCACCTTTCGTCATGAATCCTGGGATAATCGTATGATAGGTACGTTTCCCACCTTCTAATGCATTAGCATGTTCCGGATCCATGGAGAAGTTATGTCCACGATTTTGTAGTGCAATTCCCGTACCTGGAACGACAATACCAGAACCAAATCCCATATAATTACTCTGAATATACGAAATCATATTACCTTCACCGTCTGCTGCAGCAAGGTAAACTGTACCACTTAAACTTGGATCACCTGCTTCTGGAAGGAGGGCTTCCTCACCAATTAAGTTTCTTCGTTTTTCCGCATATTCTTCACTTAGTATCTGTTCAGAAGTTACGTTCATATGTGCTTCATCTGTTACAAATTTTTGTGCATCGGCAAAGGCTAATTTAATTGCCTCAATTTGTTTATGGTACATATCAACAGATTCTTTCTCTGGAAAATCAAAGCCTTTTAGTATGTTTAAAGCTTGTAAGGCTACAATTCCTTGACCGTTAGGAGGAATTTCCCATACATCATAGCCTCGGTAGTTAACATTAATTGGCTTTACCCATTCCGGCTTGAAATCTGCAAGATCTTCAGCAGATAAATAACCACCAGTATCTTGCGAGAATTTAGCAATTTTTTCGGCTAATTCCCCACGATAAAATGATTCTGCTTTTGTTTTTGCAATGGAGCGAAGTGTGGACGCATGCCCTTGTGAGGACCAAACCTCCCCTACTTTTGGTGCTCTACCATTAGGAGCAAATGTTTCAAACCAATGCTTATACAAATCATCTGTAAGTCTTTGCTTATAAGCATTAAAAGCAAAGTTCCAGTACTTCCCTAATGTCGGAGAAACCGGATATCCTTCTTCAGCATAACGAATCGCTGGTTCTAACACTTCTTCCAGAGGAAGCTTACCAAATCGTTCGGACAACTCAGCCCATGCTCCCGGAACACCAGGAACCGTAACAGGAATCCACCCATGAGTTGGGATTTCTTCATGACCTGATTCTTTAACAGCATCAATTGAGATGCTTTTCGGTGATTTCCCACTAGCATTTAATCCATGAAGTTCGCCTTTTGTCCAAACAAGTGCAAAAGCATCTCCACCGATTCCATTTGAAGTTGGTTCTACAACTGTTAAACAAGCAGCTGTTGCAATAGCAGCGTCAATCGCATTTCCACCTTTCTTTAAGATTTCAAGACCTGCCTGTGCCGCAAGTGGCTGAGAAGTTGCCACCATCCCATTTTTTCCATATGTAGAATGTCTAGTATTTGCGTATGGGTATGATTGATGATTAAATGTGACCATAACATAGCCTCCCCTGTTAATGTTCGAAATTATATTTCATATTACGAAATAAAAATTAATCTGTCAAACTATGAAACTTCAAAAATTAAGTTTGGCATTTAATTCACTTTCTTAATCAACATTATATGTAACATTAACTTTCATTTTGTTAATTATTCTACTATAATGTTATCAAAATATTTTCTAGGTGGTTACTTTACATGAAATACGATGAAATTGATAAAAAGTTATTATCCCTATTAATGGAAGATGGGCGCTTGTCCTATGTAGAACTTGCAGAAAAAGTAGGTTTATCACGGGTCGCTGTTAAGGATAGAATTCAAAGCCTTAAGGATAAAGGGATTATTGAAAAATTTTCTGTAGTTATTAATTCAGAAAAGATGGGGAAAAAGGTATCAGCGTTTTTTGAAGTTGATGTAGAACCCAGACAATTACAGACTGTTGCACAAAACCTAGCCGACAATCCAAATGTGGCAAGTATTTATCAAATGACTGGCCCAAGTACGTTACATATGCATGTTTTAGTTGAGGACTTTCAGAACCTTGAGACATTTATTAATGAAGAACTTTATTCAGTAGAAGGGATTACACGTGTGGAGAGCTCGGTTATTTTAAAACGGTTTAAGAGTAGGACAGGTTATAAATTGTAAATTGATGCCCCAGTTTCTATAACTTACAAGTTATCTTGTGTGTATTTAATTTAGAATTGAAGGCACTTGTTTTGGCAAAGGGTACATCTTTCCACGAATTGGGACTATTTGTTTTTTAAACCGGGAACATGTTCTTCATGGACGGGACTATCCTATTTCATTTTGGGCTCATGTTCTCCAAGCATGGGACTATCTTATTTCAATTCGGGCTCATGCTCTCCTTTATCGGGTTTATCCTATTTCATATTGGGCTCAAGCTCTCCTTTCTCGGGTCTAACCTATCTCATTTTGGGCTCATGTTCTCCATTACCGAGACTATCTTACTTCAATTCGGGCCCATGCTCTTCATTACCGGGACTATCTTATTTCAATTCGGGCTCATGCTCTTCATTACCGGGACTATCTTATTTCAATTCGGGCTCATGCTCTCTCCAATTTCAGGTCTATCTTTTCAATTCTAATAATCCTTGAATCTACCCATCTACAAAAATAGCAGGCTTAAGACCCTAGCTATCGTGATATAATAGTAGTATCTACATCTAGAAAGAAGGAGTTCGATTATGTACTGTCAATCTTGTGGTAAAGAGAGACGGCCAAACTCAAATTTCTGCCCTTATTGTGGTGCGAAACAATCACATAAACAAAAACTAAGTCCTTTTACCATTATCATTTTATCCTTGCTTTTATTTGGTGCTATTGGTCTGAGTATTTTTATTGTAACAACGGTCTACTCCAATGTTCCAAGTGGTTTTGTTAAAGATGAACCAGCTACCCAGCGACAAGAAAAGGAACAAGGGGAGCCAGAGGAAGTAGTGGAGGCTACTACCCCTATAAATGAAAAGCAAGAATTACAGGACGAACAAAAGCGGGAACTTACCGACATTATTGCTTCCGCTCAAGAAACGGTTTATACAGTATTCACCCAATATAGTCAAGGTTCTGGCTTCTTATATAATAATAACGGTGCGGTTATTACAAATGCCCATGTAGTGGAAGGCGAGACCCAAGTGTACGTAAAAACGATTAACGGCAATGAGTATCCAGGAACGGTAATTGGTTATTCAAATGAGACCGATGTTGCTATAATCCAAGTGCCAGATTTAGTAGGTGTCGAACCTTTCGACTTAGAATTCTCGGACTCTGCTAAAATTGGCGAGGAAATTATTGCGCTCGGTAGTCCATTAGGGTTAGAAAATACTGCTACAATGGGATATATAACAGGGAAAAATCGTAGTTTTGTCATAGATCCGTATGTGTATGAAAACTTATATCAAATCTCTGCACCTATTTCACCTGGAAGTAGCGGTGGCCCACTAATCTCAAAGACTTCTGAAAAAATTGTTGCGATTAACTCAGCTGAAAGTCTTGAAGATGCTACTATTGGGTTTAGCATTCCACTATACACGGTTCATTCTCTTATTGAATCATGGCTAAGCGAGCCAATGAGTGAAGAGGATGTCCTTGCCCAGTATTACGGTGGTACCTATGATAACTCCTGGAGTGGTGGATATTTTGATGGTGGAGAGTACTCGGAAGATGAAGATTACTATAATTACTGGGAATTTGGTTATGAAGAATACTGGTCAGAGTTTGGAGATGCCCTTTGGGAATACTTTGGTGAGGATGGATCCTATTACGAAGACTGGTACGAAAAGGAATACAATGATTCCTTTGAAGAAGAATCTAACCAAGAATCTGAAGAAAACATTGAAGAAAATTTGCCACAAGACGGCTATAGTGATGAAAATATGTATTACGACGAAGAGACTGGTGAATGGAGTTATTACGATGCAATTGAAGACCAGTGGTATTTCTATGATGAATCATTAGATGCGTGGACTTACTATGAAAGTTATGATGGTATGTGGTATTACTATGATGAATCCATAGACGAGTACATTCCATATTGAGAGAAGGGTCAGATCCTAATTAGGGTCTGACCCTTCTTAAATTTTACGGTAATTGAATTCCGTATCATTTATTATATTTTAGAAGTAACGAGAGAAACACATAGTAAGATTAAATAGAGATATACTAGTAAAGAGAATCCAACAATGGAAGGGTAGCAAACAAATGAATTCTTTACTCCAATATCTTAAAGGTTCTCTAACACAGAATGACGACCTTTTTATGACCGAACATAGCTTCAAAGGCGTACGGGTCATACTATTTGGACTCAAATCTCTTATCGATTTACCTAAAACGAACGAAGTAATAGAACATCAAGTAACTACATTAGACGGATTAAATGAGACTGCGTATCGGTTACAAACGTTAGGAGACAAGATTAAAGATAGAGATGAAGCCGTATCCGCTATTTATGAAGGGAAATTACTTATTTTCTTCAAAGAAGAAACAAATATTGTTATTAGTATGCTACCAATAAACAAAGAGTTAAAACGATCGATTGAAGTTCCTGCAAACCAAAGTGTTTTACAAGGTGGACAGTATTCATTCAATGAAGAAAAGGAGGTCAATATCGGACTTATTCGAAAAGAAATACAATCTGATAAATTAAAACTTAAAAATATAATAGTAGGAAATGAAAATTCCAAGAGTGTATCGATTCTCTATTATGACGGTAAAGTAGAACAAAAAATTGTAGATACCGTTTGGAATATGTTAATAAAGAATAACAAGATGGAACTTAATCATATGCAAGATATAATGAAAATCTTAGGGCTGTCTAGTTGGAATGTAATTTCACAAATATACACTACAGAACTCCCACAAGAGGCTAGTAAGTCATTATTGCGTGGAAAAATCGTGTTGTTTATAGACAGGCTACCTTTTGCTCTTGTTATTCCTAATACGCTTTATGACATGTTTGTATTAGAACACGACCGGAATTTCACTTATCCTTTAATGCTATTCTTACGCATATTAAGAATCAGTGGTTTCCTACTTACATTAATTTTGCCAGGACTTTATGTTGCTTTAGTATCCGTTAATCCTGAGGTATTACGAATTGAATTAGCATTATCTGTTGCCCAAAGTCGTGAAGGAGTTCCATACCCTGCATTTGTAGAAATCCTCATTATGTTATTAACTTTAGAATTAATACTTGAAGCTAGTGTAAGACTACCGAAAAGTGTTGGGCCAACAATTACTATGGTGGGGGGAATAATTCTTGGTCAAGCGGTTGTCGAAGCAAAATTAGTAAGTAATTTGTTAATTATCATATTGGCTGCCGTAACAATAGCTAATTCCACTATTCCAGGTGTTCATAATAATGCATCCATTCGACTGTTAAAATATGTGATTTTAATATGTTCTGCCAACTTCGGAATGCTAGGAATTTTAGTTGGTCTGTTTCTCGTTTGTGCTTACTTATCAAGCATTGATACCTTTGGTGTTCCTTACTTAAATGTGTTAGCAAAGGATGATTTAAGAGGTGGATAAAAGTATACACATTAATTTCATGTACATATTAACTCACATCGGACTGATTTTCTTTTTATATCCACTAAATATTATTCAAAGTACTAATCAAGGGTTTTGGCTGCCAATTAGTATTGGAATTGTTATTCATTTTGTTTTTGTTATCATCTATATGAAAGGGCTTAGCTTATTCCCTAAAATTGATATTGTGACAATCTATTCCAATAGTGGTAAATTTATTTCATTTTGCTTTTTAATACCAATATTTTTATATTTTCTAATGGCTAATATAATCACCGTTCGAGCATACTCAGAAATTATCACTATTGTATTCTTATCAAATACACCCTTGTGGGCTGTTATGGCTTTATTATTAAGCTTTTCAACCTATTTAGCCTCAAAAGGGCTGGTTGCAATTTTTCGTTCTTGTTTTATTTTTGCAATTGTCTTCTTACCTCTCCTATTATTTGTATTCATTGTATCTTTTCAGAACGTTGATTGGTACAATTTCTTTCCCTTTTGGAGTTCCGATTTTTCCTTTCTAACGAGTATATCTTATATAAAGAGCTTTTTTGCCGTAGGTGGAGGCTTTTTATTTCTTGGTTTTGTACAGCCTTATTTTACCTATAGACCAAGTAAGGTATGGATAGCATTAGTTGCTATAATTCCATGTTTCTTCCTTTCCGTATACATTCCTGTTCTTACATTTGGTCCTTCTACTTCAGAAAATTTTTTATTTCCATTTGTTATGGCAACTGACACTATTAACTTAAACTGGCTCATGTTCGACCGTATTACCACGTTCTTTCTAATGAGTATATTAATTTTTATTATGCTTTTTATTTCACTTGTCCTTTGGAAAACTGTTCGAATTGCTAGTCATTATATCCCATCACGAAGCCACCTTTTCCTACTAATTACTATTTCAGTTTTCATCTATATTATTGGCTTTTTTATTCCAAACTGGAGCGACTTAGATGTATTATTCAAATGGAATACACCACTACGTTTTTATATCATCATCATGGTTCCAATTTCTGTTTTAATACTCGGGGTGAGAGCGAAGAATGGTTAAGAAGATAAGTAAAACGTGTATCCTGATGGCTATGAGTTTACCTTTTATATTCCTGAGTGGTTGTTGGGATGTGAAGGACATTAATCACCGAATCATGCCTGTTGTATTAGGGATTACTTCGGAAGAAGAGAATTATAAGGTGATCTTACAAGTTACGGAACCAGTGGGAGATTCGTTAGAAACAGAAATCATCATTGGTAAAGGCAAAACACTTAATCAGGTAATTGACAACATTAGTGCTGATATGGAAAGTAGTCTTGATCTACTTCATGTAAAAGTAATTATCATAGATCATCGATTAGCTGAAGAAGGGTTAGAAGATCTTATCTCTAGTTTCATGAGGTCTAGGGAAATATCCTCAAAATCCTTAATCACTACAACAAAGGTAAATTTACTTGAGCTGTTCAATAGTATGGATTATGATTCAACTCCAATAAAAACAATGGACTTTTTTGAAAAAAATGCAGGTTGGAATCCGCATATTGCCTTAACTCGTATATGGCATATTTATAGAAGCATACACTCACTGACACAGGATACAGTAATCCCCATCATTTCTCCCGGGGATACTACTAGAATAAAGCAAGAAGGGTCACTAGTAATTAGAAAAGGGATTGCTAGTGGGGAAATTACCTCAGATGAAACCCTTCTTTACAATGCTTTAATGGAAAATAGTGCATACGGAATGATAGAGGTACTAGATGTTGCAAGTATTATGATATTAGGTAATTCCGTGTTTTATACTAGTGAATTTACGAATGGACAAGCAAATTTAACTGCAAATTTAGACCTAACCGTCACGGTATTAGAAACAAAAGGAGATACCACAAAGACGGAGATACAACAGCAGTTACAATCACTATTACAAGAAAAATTTAAGAAAATGAATAGCAAGTTGCAATCAAGTGGCGCAGATGCACTAGGAACTGGAAGATTTTTTCGTAATAAATTGAAGTATGAAGAATTAAAAAACTGGCGTACAGCATACTTTCCAAATTTAAATTTTACATTAAACATTACTATAGACATTCAAAATGAAGGAAATTTAAAAACGATAAAAAACTAATCACAGGTAAAAAAAGAAGTAATCGCTAACAAACGATTACTTCCTACCTGTATTTTATTGTCTAACTCCCCTATAATTAGAACTCCTTGACCACAGCTTGATATACTTCATCAATCTCTTTTCCCATATTTGACTCAACCGCTGCCACATATGCTCCCTCTACAAGTGGAGCGTCTACAACCTTCACATTAGAAGTGACCATTTCCAGTGCAACCTCTGCATTCATCTTAGCACTACCAAGGTCGTAGAAAAGCAGAACTCCTTTTCCAGTGTCTGCCTTTTCTATTGCTGACATTATTTTTTCTACACTAGTTCCGATTTCGTTCTCATCTGTTCCACCAGCTAGTTCAACTGGGACATCATGTATTACCTGACGAATAATATCCCGTAATCCTTCCACAAGTTTATGACTATGAGAAATGAGTACCATACCAACATAACTCATTTATTCTTTCTCCTTTATCACATCTGCTAATGCTTGAAAAATATAATAGGAAGATGCGGAACCCGGGTCAATATGGCCAATTGATTTCTCCTTAAAATATGCTGCCCTTCCTTTAGTCGCGACCGTTTCTTTTGTCATTTCCATTGCGGTTCTTGCGATTTCGGAAATTCCTTTTGGTTCAAAATTATCTCTAGAAAAATAATTCGCAACAGGTTCCCAAACATCGATAAGCGTTTTTTCTCCAACCTCTGATTTCCCACGCTGCTTAAGTCCCTCTACTGCCGCTTCTAGTCCTTCTGCAAGGTCACCGATAGCCAAGTCTTTTTTTCCTTTAACCGCCATTGACATTTTTAAAAAAGCAGTCCCATACAAAGGGCCAGAAGCGCCTCCAATTTTGGATAATAGCGCCATTGAAGCGTCCTTTAATACCGCAGAGGGCTCCTTGTACTCGTTAGCCTGTAGTTTATTTACTGCTTCTTGATAACCTCGAGCCATATTAATTCCATGGTCCCCATCCCCTATTGGTTGATCAAGTGATGTTAAGTACTCTTTGTTTTGTTGGATTTTCTCATTTGCTAATTCGAACCATTTTACTACTTCATATACTCCTAGTTCCATGGAATCTCCCCTTCCTTACATCCGAAATGCCGGAGCAAGTGACTCTGCATCTAGCAATTCCTTTAACTCATCATCTAGCTTTAATAGCGATACTGAACATCCTGCCATTTCAAGTGATGTCATATATTCCCCTACAAACGTTTTATATACAGAAATCCCTTTTTCTGCTAACAACTCATGAACCTTCTTATTCAAGATATACAATTCCATTTCAGGAGTAGCTCCTAATCCGTTTACGAGTACAGCTACCTCACTAGAGAAATTATAGTCTTCTAGAATCTTTTCTATTAATGTTGTTGCAATTTCATCAGCTGTTGCAATAGGACTACGATTAATCCCAGGCTCTCCATGAATCCCCATACCAATTTCCATTTCATCATCAGCCAATTCAAAGCTTGGCTTACCTGCTGCTGGTACGGTACACGGTGTTAAAGCCATCCCCATAGAACGAACATTGGCTACTACTTTATCGGCGACAGCCTTTACTTCTTCTATATTTGCTCCAGATTCTGCCTTAGCACCTGCAAGCTTATGAACAAATATAGTTCCAGCAATCCCCCGACGCCCTGTAGTAAAAGAGCTATCCTCTACCGCTACATCATCATTCACAATTACCTTTTCTACTTTAATTCCTTCTGCTTCTGCAAGCTCAGCTGCCATTTCAAAATTTAACACATCACCAGTGTAGTTTTTAATGATTAAAAATACCCCAGCCCCACCGTCTACTGCTTTAATTGCTTCAAACACTTGATCAGGTGTCGGTGAAGTGAATACTTCGCCACAGACAGCAGCATCTAACATTCCTTTTCCGATGTATCCAGCATGTGCTGGCTCGTGTCCACTTCCCCCACCACTTACAAGTGCTACTTTTCCATCAACAGGCGCATCCTTTCTTGCAATGACAAATGTACCTGGTACTTGCTTAAGCGTGTTTGGATTAGCAGCAATTATTCCTTCAACCATATCCTGTACAACTTGCTCTGGGTTGTTAATAATTTTTTTCATATGTCCTTCCCCCTTAAAACATATTATGAAAGGCCCTACCGGTTAAATTCGTTAGGGCCTTGTCTTTAAGTACGTTCTATTAGTTTATAGTTTGAATGCTCGAGTAGCTTCTACTGCCTTTTGCCAGCCTGTATATAACTTATCCTTCTCATCAGCATTCATTGTATTTTCAAATGTTTTATCAATTTGCCATTGTTTCGCGATTTCTTCTTTGTCCTTCCAGTATCCAACAGCTAGACCTGCAAGATATGCTGCACCAAGTGCCGTTGTTTCTTGAACAACCGGACGATCAACCGGCACTCCTAGAATATCGCTTTGGAATTGCATTAAGAAATCATTCTTAACCGCTCCACCATCAACACGTAATGTTTTCAGCTCAATTCCGGAATCAGCTATCATCGCATCTAGTACATCTCTTGTTTGGTATGCAAGAGATTCTAATGTCGCACGGATAAAATGTTCTTTTGATGTACCACGAGTAAGGCCAAATACAGCACCACGAGCATCACTATCCCAGTACGGTGTTCCGAGGCCTACAAATGCTGGTACTAAATAAACACCATCCGTTGATTCCACTTTCGCAGCATACCCTTCACTTTCTGGTGCATTATCGATTAGACGAAGTCCATCTCGTAGCCACTGAATCGCCGAACCTGCAACAAAAATACTTCCTTCCAGGGCATATTCTACCTTTCCATCAACCCCCCATGCTAATGTTGTTAGTAATCCATGCTCTGATTTTACACCTTCTTCTCCAGTGTTCATTAACATGAAACAGCCTGTTCCGTACGTATTCTTTGCCATCCCCGTTTCAAAGCAAGCCTGACCAAATAAGGCTGCCTGCTGGTCACCAGCTATCCCTGCAATCGGAACTTCATGACCAAAGAAATGATAATCCACCGTATGTGCATATACTTCGGAAGATTGACGCACCTCTGGAAGCATTGATTTTGGAACTGTTAAGATTTCTAGTAATTCATCATCCCACTTCAGGTCATAAATATTGAACATAAGTGTACGAGACGCATTCGAATAATCCGTCACATGGGCTTTACCACCAGAAAGCTTATACACTAACCACGTATCAATTGTTCCAAATAACAAATCACCATTTTCTGCCTTCTCACGAGCACCTTCCACATTGTCTAATATCCATTTTACTTTTGTTCCAGAGAAATACGCATCAATTAAAAGTCCAGTCTTATCACGGAACAGATCATTGTAACCCTTTTCATTTAACTCGTTACAAATATCAGCGGTTTGACGTGATTGCCAAACAATAGCTTTATAGACAGGTTTACCAGTATTTTTATCCCAAACAACCGTTGTTTCACGCTGATTCGTGATCCCGATTCCTGCCACTTGAGTTGGATCTACATCACCTTTTCTAAGAACCTCTGCTATACATGCTAATATCGACGTCCAAATTTCATTAGCATCATGTTCTACCCATCCTGGTTTTGGGAAAAATTGTTCAAATTCTTGCTGTGCCGTTTCTACAATTTCCCCTTTATGATTGAATAGAATGGCTCTAGAGCTAGTTGTACCTTGGTCTAAAGCTAAAATAAACTTATTTTCCATCAAGACACCCCTTCCTATTTAATTCTATTATACAGCTTCTCTGTTTGTCTGACTTGTAGTTGAACTTCTACCTTGACTTTTAAAGTCTTCATTTACAGCTCCGATTATAGCAAGAAGCATGAGAACACTCATAATCCAGAATAAAACTGAGTAGTTTCCTTCAAATATTGCTTGATAAAATACCGCTCCGTAAATCCCCCCAAATATTGGACCGACTACAGGTATCCAGGAATAGCCCCAGTCCGAATCACCTTTTCCGGCAATTGGTAATAATGCATGAGCAATTCTTGGTCCTAAATCACGAGCTGGGTTAATCGCATAACCCGTTGGCCCACCTAGGGAAACACCAATCGCCACGATTAACAAACCAACAATTAATGGATTTAACCCTTCCGTAAATTCATTTGCCCCAATAAATAATAATCCTAGTAATAACACAAAAGTACCAATTGTCTCAGTTAAAAAGTTAGCAAACACGCTTCGTTCTGCTGGTGCAGTAGAGAAAACTCCAAGCTTAGCCTGAGGGTCATCCGTTTTACGCCAATGAGCGATATACGTTAAGTAAACAATTGCTCCACCTATGATTGCTCCTATCATCTGTGCTGTTACAAATAACGGAACTTTCGCCCACTCAAATTCACCTATTGCCGCAAAGCCAATGGTAACTGCTGGGTTAATGTGGGCTCCAGAAACACTACCGACAGCATATATCGCCATCGCAACTGCAAGCCCCCAACCAATGGTGATAACTACCCAACCAGCTCCTTCTGCTTTGGAGTTTTTCAACACAACTCCTCCTACAACGCCACCACCGAAAATAATTAAAATCATCGTGCCAATCAATTCCGCCATAAATTCAGACATCTGACTCCACACCCCTTTTCATAATATGATTCCAAATTTAGGAAATTCGGCCTGTTTAAAAGAGTAAACAAGTACCAAATTTTCTATTACAATATATTCTATTAAAGCTATGAACATGTCATTTCTTTTAAAAAAGCCTACACTTTTATTTTCGTGTAGGCTTTTATATGGTTAGATTAGATCATCCATTATTTTATTGTGCATGTGCACTAGCAGATGCTGCAATTCTATTTTTTACTGTACCATGAGGATCAATAACAAATTTACGAGAAACTCCACCATCAAATTGCTTATAGCCGTCCGGTGCATCGTCAATAGATATTAATGTTGCATTTACAGCTTTAGCAATTTGTGCTCTTCCACTGAGGATTGCTTTCATTAAATCACGATTGTAACGCATAACTGGTGTTTGACCTGTTACAAAGATGTGTGCTTTTGCAAATCCAAGTCCGAAGCGAATTTTCAAAGTTCCTTCCTTCGCATCCTCGTCAACTGCACCAGGATCACCTGTTACATATAGGCCAGGAATTCCAAGTCTTCCACCCGCTTTAGTAACACCCATAATAGAGTTAAGAACAGTAGCAGGAGCTTCACCAGCATTTTTACCATGACCACTTGCTTCAAAGCCAACTGCATCAATAGCACAATCAACTTCAGGAACGCCGAGGATTTCTGCAATTTGCTCTCCTAGGTTATCATGTTCACGTAAGTTTATTGTTTCACACCCAAAGCTTCTAGCTTGCTCTAAACGGGCTTCGTTCAAGTCCCCGACAATAACAACAGAAGCACCAAGTAATTGAGCGGAATGTGCTGCTGCTAGCCCTACAGGACCTGCACCTGCCACATATACAGTCGATCCCATTTTCACTCCAGCACTAACTGCACCATGATATCCTGTCGGAAAAATATCAGATAACATTGTTAAGTCTAAGATTTTATCTAATGCTTGCTCACGATCAGGGAATTTAAGTAATTGGAAATCTGCATATGGAACCATCACATATTCAGATTGACCACCAACCCAGCCTCCCATATCTACATAACCATATGCAGAACCAGGACGATCAGGGTTTACGTTTAAACAAATATGTGTATCTTGTTGCTTACAGTTTACACAACGACCACAGGCAATATTAAACGGTACAGACACAATATCGCCCTTCTTAATAAATTCAACATCACTACCAACTTCAATAACTTCACCAGTAATTTCATGACCTAAAACAAGGCCACTTGGTGCTGTAGTGCGACCGCGAACCATATGTTGGTCACTACCACAAATGTTAGTAGTAATTACTTTTAAGATAACTCCGTGATTACATTTTCTCCCCACATTTAGTGGGTTTACTCCAGGACCGTCTCGTAGCACTAAATCTGGATAACCTATATCCTTTACCCCCACCTTACCAGGTTCCAAATACACTACCGCTTTGTTACTCACATTAACCACTCCTTTTTAAAATTTGGATGTTTTTGTAAGCACTTACAATTTCTAAATTCACTATAACACCTTGTACAATTGTTTTCAATAATCAGGAAATTATGTATTTATTTTATATTTCGTCTATTTAATCTATTAATCGACACAATTCCGTAGAACTTTCTTTTCACATTTATAAATAAAGAATAAACATTGTCAAAAAATAATCGAAAAAGAGGATAAAATTCACAAAAAAAATCCTAACCACTTTTGAAATAGTTAGGACATCTCTTTATATTCTTTTAACTAAACAACAATGATTATCAGTATTATAATAAGCAACCGAATACTCAAACAATCTGTCATTTAAATCAAAAAAATATTTACTTCTTTGTAGCTGTGGCTTCTTTAAACCATCTAAAACGATAGTTTACTTTGTCTACTAAAATTACTCACTTACTTTTACTTGATAAGTCCTCAACCAATGATCAATCTGACAAAGGTGAGCAATTAGCTGTGGTCCTTTCATTAACTGACCATACCAAGGATCATTAAATTCCTTGCCTTCACTACGGACAATAGCCTCCACCTTATCCCTATCGAGAAATTCGAATAAAGGTGCATCTTTATCTGCTAAAATGTCTTCCATCCAATTTACTACAGCCTTTGTATATTCCGGTTGAAATGTTTTTGGATACGGACTTTTCTTGCGATATAAAATCTCTTCCGGTAAAATCCCTTCTAATGCTTTACGAAGAATTCCTTTTTCTCGATTGTTATACATCTTCAATTCCCAAGGAATATTCCATACATATTCTACTAAATGATGATCGGCAAAAGGTACCCTAACTTCAAGGGAAGCGCCCATACTCATTCGGTCCTTTCGATCTAATAGCTGTTGCATGAACCAATGCATATTGAGGTAGAATAATTCTCTTCTTCTTGCATCTTGCTTACTTTCTCCTTCAAGTCTAGGCGTTTCCTCAATTGTTTCCTTGTAGCGATCATAGACATATGATTTTAAATCTAGTTTTTCTTGCCACTTGGGTAGTAATAGATTAATTCTAGAATCTAGTGAACGTACCCATGGGAAGCCGTCTTCCGCTGAATCTGGGTCATGAAACCATGGATAACCACCAAAGATTTCATCTGCACATTCTCCAGACAAGCTTACCGTTGTATGCTTTTTAACTTGTTTACAAAACCAGAATAAAGAAGAATCAATATCCGCCATCCCCGGTTGGTCACGTAATTCAACCGCTTCTTTCAAGTAATACGCCAAATCTTCTCCGGAAATAATTTCATCATGATGATTCGTCTTAAAAGCATCCACCATTTTTTCTATAAACGGTTTATCACTAGATGGCTGGAACCTACTAGCTACAAAATGTTTATCATTCCCTTCATAATCAATCGAAAAAGTAGTCAGCGTACCTCTTCCGGTTTTCTTGAAGTACTCAGATGCTACTGCTGTGATTGCACTAGAATCTACACCACCTGATAGAAAAGTAGACACTGGTACATCTGATACTAGTTGCCTCTCCACTGCATCGACAAAAAGTTCTCTCACTTTTTGAACCGTTTCTTCAACAGAATCTGTATGCTCCTTACTCTCCACATTCCAATAACGCCAGGTTTTTAATCCGACTTTAGAGTAGGTCATCGAATGGCCAGCACGAAGTTCTTTCATATTTTTGAAAATGCCGTGACCTGGAGTTCTTGATGGTCCTAATCCAAAGATTTCCATCAGACCTGTATAATCCACTTCTGCCTTTACACTTTCATGGGCTAATATAGCTTTTATTTCCGAGCCAAATAGAAAACGGCAATTATCTTCTATATAAAATAAAGGTTTTACCCCTAACCGATCACGTGACATAAATAACTGCTGTTTCGCATCATCCCATATTCCAAATGCATAGATACCATTTAGATGATCTACACAATCTTCTTTCCACTCGATATAAGATGTAAGTAGCACTTCTGTATCCGAAGAAGTTTGAAAAGTATGCCCCCGTCTGAGTAGTTCCTTTCTTAAGTCCTCCGTATTATATAACTCGCCATTATAAACAAGTGTATAGGTATTTCCGCCAGCTTTCTTTTGCATTGGCTGCTTCCCACCCTCTAAGTCAACAACAGCCAATCGTTTATGTCCAAAGCCTACAAACGTATCGAACCAAAGATTCGTATCATCCGGACCTCTTAACGACAGCGTATCAGTCATTTTCTGAAGTGTATCTTTCTCTTCTCGTACAAAACTATCCCAACTAACAATACCGGTTATCCCACACATCGCTGCATTCAACTCCTAATGAATAGTGTAAATTAGTTGCACCGGTCTTCTCCCTGATATTCAGGAAAAATTGGCCACATATCATCATATGCAAAGAATGGCGTGTACATGACAAACAACTTAACATTATATGATTGGAAACGTTTTCTATGCATGAAAAGGTATGGATTTTGTTCTTTTTAATGGGCTCTCGTCCGATTCTATTATCTAACTAACCATAAAACTACTCATCCAAATAAAAAAGCACAAGGAAACACTCCCTATGCTTACAATATGTACAAACTATCTTATTCTATCACATTTACATATCGGTTAATAAAATTCCGATAAGCAAATCCCTTAACTTCCTCTTCAGAAAAGTGTTTTAATAGCTCATTAATTAAATTTTGATATTTGGAGGCATCCTCCAAATCCGTAATAAAAGTAGATATTCCGTCAAAGTCAGAGCCAAAACCAATGTTTTTCACACCACCAAGCTCACACATATAGTCTATATGACGAATTAAATCATCTATTGTAGCATTTTGACCCTCATGAGTAATAAAAGGTGGCCAAAAAACAACATCAATCATACCGTTTCGTTCAAACATCGCTTTTATTTGTTCATCATTTAAATTTCGGGGATTTTCACATAGTGCATAAGCATTTGAGTGACTTGCAATTGGATATTTCGCAAGTTCGATTACATCCCAAAATGCCTTAATAGATAAATGTGATACGTCAGTTAATACACCACGCTCATTATTTAACTTTACAACTTCCTTACCAAATTCAGTTAAGCCGGCTCCTCTTGATTCTCCAACACCATCTGCACATAAATTAGCATTGTTCCACGTCAGACCAATGGATAATACCCCTAAGCGGTAAAGCAGTCGAAGTTTGGCTAAATCATTACCAAATGCATCTGCACCTTCTAAAGATAACACTGCACCTATTTCTTCATCTTTTAACTCCTTGATATCCTGCCATCTTTTAATATGTTTCATTTCAGGATTTTTTCCTAGAATTTCGGTGTAAAAAATATCAATTTGTTCTAGTGCATGCTGCCATTTTTCCTCCATCGGTATATCTGGCATGATAAAAATAGCAAAAAATTGAACCTTCACATCCCCTTTTTTCAGAAAACCGAGATTTGTATTCAACTCCGGGGAATTATTAAATGGAAGGGTGCTTTTAGAGAAATTCTGTCGTTTGGATTGATGCATTTTTAATAATGCGTCACAGTGAGTATCAATTATTTTCAAGTTGATTAGTCCTTTCTCTATACGGAATTAGTTCTTTTTACAAGCAGATATGAATCCATTAAAAATCGCAACAGAAGCAGGATCATTCACCGTAACCATATTTTCCGGATGCCATTGTAAAGCAAGAACAAATCGGTGTCTAGTGCTTTCAATCGCCTCAATAATACCATCACTTGCAGTAGCACTGATCTGAAGTGGCGTGACAACCTTTCTATTTGCTTGATGGTGTCTGCTATTTACTTTCAGTCTCGTTTCTCCAGTTAGATGATTCAATAGGGAGTCTTTCTTCACTTCAACAAAATGTGTTCCATGGTACGTAGGTGCTTTTTGACGATGTTGCAATAATTCGTTAGAAAGTTGCGAATAAATATCCTGATACATGTCTCCACCAAGAGCAATATTCAAAGTTTGACTTCCACGACAAACTCCTAAAATAGGTTTATTCATTTCCAATACGTTCTTCATCAACTCTATTTCAAATTTATCTCGTTCAGGAATGATTGTTCCTAACTTAGGATGCGGCTCTTCCCCAAATAATGTCGGATCGATATCGTACCCTCCAGTTGCATATAGACCATCTATTTTTCTCGCAATCTCTTGTATATCCTCCTCCTTATCATAATAAGGAAGTAATACTGGGATGCCGCCAGCTCTTATAATCGCATGGATATTATCTTTCCCCTGATAATAAAGATCTTCATCAAGATCTGTAGAAGTGATCACACCAATTAATGGTTTCATTATTGTATCCTCCTTTTACTCTCTTTATTACTATGATACACGTACGTAGAAGATAATGGGATTATTTTTATTGAATTGATAAATTTTTCATTCAATTCAATAAAAAAGAGCCCACAAAAGAGCTCTTTGGAAGGAGGATAACGCCCCCCTAATGTACTTCTTTTCGTTTACGTCTGAAGTTGCCAATGATTGGGAATAAAAATGATAGTAAGCCAATAATCAATAACGTAATAGCAATCGGACTTTCTATAAAAATCATGTAACTGCCATTGGAAATAGTTAGAGATTGTCTAAATGCTTGCTCCATCATACCACCTAAAATAAATGCGAGAATAAACGGTGGTGCAGGGAAGGAGAATAGTCGCATTAAGAAGCCTACTACCCCAAATAACAATAACATGTATAAATCGAATGTGTTAAAACTAATTGCATACACCCCAATAACACTAAACATAATTACTAGAGAGATTAATAACGGACGTGGTATTTTTAATATTTTTGAGATGTATGGTATAAGTGGTAAATTTAAGATTAATAGAAATACATTTCCGATATACATACTAGCAATAATCCCCCAGAAAATCTCTGGACGATCTGTCATTAATAATGGACCAGGCTGTACATTTAATACTAGAAAAGCACCTAACATAACTGCAGTAGTACCAGAACCTGGTATTCCTAAGCTTAGTAACGGTACAAATGCACCACTTGTTGCTGCATTATTTGCCGTTTCTGGTGCAGAAAGTCCTTTAACAGAGCCTTTTCCAAATTCATCAGGATTTTTAGAAAGACGTTTTTCTGTAATATAACCGATAAATGATGCAATTGTCGCCCCCGCTCCAGGTAACACACCAAGGACAAACCCTAGAAATGATTGTCTTGTCATCGGGCCTCTCATCTCTTTAAACTCTTCTTTAGTAATCTTTAAACTCCCTATTTTGCGTTTATTATCAAAAGACAAATCATTACGATTAATAATCAGGGTACACACTTCAGCAAGTGCAAATAACCCTAGTGCAATAACAAGGAAATCGATTCCTTCTAGTAAGTTCACATTTCCAAACGTAAATCGTTGTGTACCAGTTTGTGGGTCTATCCCAATAGTCACAACCATAAATCCTATTACAGCAGAAATTAGTGCCTTGATTGTAGAACCTTCAGATAGACTCGTAATAGCTGTGAGTCCTAAGAACATTAATGCAAAGTATGCCGGCGGGTCAAAAGAAATTGCAACACTCGATAATATTGGTGCAAATAACATTAATAGTACAACACTAACTGTTCCACCAACAAAGGAAGAAATGGCTGCAATTGCTAAAGCCTTTCCAGCTTTACCTTGCTGTGCCATCGGATACCCATCAAATGCAGTTGCAACTGTTCCTGATACACCTGGAGCATTTAAAAGAATAGAGGAGGTCGAGCCACCAAATATTGCTCCATAGTATACCCCGGCCATCATAACAAGTGCTGGAGCTGGGTCCATTCCAAATGTAATTGGAATCATAACTGCAATGGCACTAATTGGCCCAAGACCAGGTAACATACCTATAAATGTACCAACAAGTACCCCAATCAATACGAACATAATACCTTCAAAACTTAAAGCAACTTGAAAACCTGTTAAAATACCTTCAATTGATCCCATATGCTCCCCCCTCTAAAACGGCAATATCCCTTGTGGTAAATTAATCTGTAAAAAATTCGCAAATAAAAGATACATAAATAGAGGAAATAAAACAGCTACAAGTGCATTCGTAATATGCTTTTTATAACCTAAAAACCAAGAACACCCAAAAACAAATAATGTCGTAGTAACTACAAAACCTAATATTTCTAAGAAAAATATATATAAAAATACAAATGCAAATACGGCTAAAAGAATCCCTATATCTTTCTTCGGAATATTTCTACGTGCTTTTTGTTCCTCTGTTTCTGAATCTTTTGCGAAAAACAAACCAATCGCTAATGCCACTAATAAGAACCCTAATCCTTTTGGCACTACATCTGCATCTACATTAGAATACGCAAAGGAAGGTAGTTGAAAGGATAGTATGAGATACACAATGGCTAGAACTAGAAGTACTAGGCTAATGCGTTGATTTAATGTTTTAAACATATAGTCACCACCTATAAATTATAGCGAATAAAACGGAAGCCAATGACTTTATGATCATTGACTTCTCAAAATGGTCAATTATTGACCTAACCCAAGCTCATCTAATAAGGTCTGTACGGTATTGCTCTGCTCCTCTAGGAATGTTTTATATTCTTCAGTACCTAAGAACATTTCATCCCAACCATACTGTTCTCGAATAGCAGCAAATTCCTCTGAATCACTTAATTCTTTGAATTTCGCTTCATAGTAAGCCACTGCACTTTCATCCATATTCGGTGGTCCAAAGAATCCACGCCAATTTACAAATGAAGCATCAATTCCTTGTTCCTTCGCAGTTGGGAAGTCCTTTAGAACTTCTCCAGATAATCTTTCTTCTGCAGTAATACCCAGTACTTTAATTGTGCCAGCTTTTACTTGCTCAACGGTTTCAGCTACACCAGTTGAAAATACTTCCACACTACCATTTAATAGCTGTGTTAACCCAACACCATCCGGATCGGTAACATATTTAATTTTTGTAATATCAACCCCTGCTGCTTTGGCAATTTGTACGAATTGAATATGATCCATACTTCCTGGAGAAGATGTACCAACAACGGAAATGCTTTCAGGATCTGCCTTCATATCCTCAAATAGATCATTCAAGTCATTCCATGGTGCATCTGCACGAACAGCAATAGCACCGTAATCAGCAATCACGTTCGCTATCGGTGTAAAATCATCATAACCATATTCTGATTGTCCATTTAAAGGAACTAGAATAATAGGTGGTGATGCAACAAATAGGTGATGGTTACTACCCTCATGTCCAGCAATATACGCCCAACCTACAGCTCCGCCACCACCTGGCTTATTGATAACCCCAATATTTTCTTCCATAATCCCTGCTTCATTAAATACTTTCGCTGCCATTCGAGCTGTCGTATCCCATCCACCACCTGCTCCAGCTGGTGCAACCATTTCAATCGAGCTCTCTGGCTCAAATTCTCCTGATGCATTGTCATTCGATGAATTAGATGAACAAGCAGCAAGTATAGTGATTAAAATAGCAAATGAAAAAAGACCAATAAACTTCTTCATAGATATATCCTCCTCAATATTCTGAAAATTTAACACCTGTTCCTCACTATAATTCAATTTATTCCTCGTGTAACCGTTTTCAAAATAACGGTTAAAAAAATCAAAAAATACTTTTTGTTCATTTTGTTCACAAAAAAGAGACTGATCCAAAAAGGTTCAATCCCTATAATTTTACTAAATGGTATTTTCTTTCTGGACGTCCAACAATCCCATATTCTAATTCTGCCATAACCTCACCAGTTGAAATTAAATACTCTAAGTATCTTCTTGCTGTTGTCCGGGAAACTCCAATTCTACTTCCCATTTCTTCTGCAGTTATCCCACTTTTTAGAGATTGGATGGTCTTGGATACTTTCTCTAAAGTTAATGGATCAATTCCTTTTGGTGTATCCTTTAGTCCATTGTCAGGCAGGTGACCAAAATACTTATCTAAAAACAATTGATCTACTTCCGATTGTTTATCTAATCTTTCCTTCATTTCCTGATAACGTTCTAATGTCTCAATGAAACGTTCCATTTTAACTGGCTTAATAATATAGTCAAAAACGCCATTTCGAATAATCTCACCGACTAGTTCAGTTTCCGTTGCCGCTGAGACCATGATAAAATCAATATTAGAGTCCATTTCCCTAATTTTATCAATTAAATCTACTCCTAGTATATCTGGCAAATATACATCAAGGATAACTAAATCTATTTCATTGTTTTGTACAAGCTTAATCGCATTATCCCCATTTAAAGCTTTGCCAACTACTTTAAACCCTGTTACTTTTTCTATAAATTCTTCATGAATCTTTGCTATACGAAAATCGTCTTCAACGATGATTACATCAATCATAAACTTCCCCCTAATCAGCTTGTTTTGGAATAAACACGGAAAAGACGGCTCCTCCACTAGGCTGATTATGCACTTCAATCTGGCCGCCTAATTCTTCTAACGTTTCTTTCACTATAGCAAGCCCAAATCCACGTCTGTCATCATTTTTAGTAGAAAAACCTAGATCAAATAGCTTATCTACATCAGTATCCAGAATACCTTTACCATTATCCGAGATTTCAAATACAATATCTTCTCCAAGATCTGTACCAAAAAATACAATTTGTTTCTTCTCTTCTTTTTCTACGGCCTCTAGTGCATTATCTAACAAATTACCGATAATGGAGATTACTTTAGCCATATCCATACGCTCCGGAAGTTCATTTAAATAGCTGTTTTCATCAATTATAAATTCTACTTTCTTTTCTGATGCTTTTCCTATCTTTCCAAGTAGGATTGCTTGTATAGTACGATCTTTAATTTGACCCATTAAAACTTTATTAACGTCCACTGCTTGTTTCGACTCAATTTGAATGAGATCAATTGCTTCTTTATAATGTCCTAATTGAAGTAACCCTGACAACACATACAATTTGTTCGTATATTCATGGGTTTGAGCCCTCAAATCCTCAGAGTATTTCCGTACTTCTGAGAGTGTATTTAGCATTTCATTAATCTCTGTTCTGTCACGGAAACTTGCTACCACACCAGCTACTTGTCGTTTTTCATTACGTATTGGTGTTCGATTCACGATAACGAGACGATTGTTTAATACCATTTCGTCATCTTTCATTGTTTTTCCAGACCTTAACACATCATACATTTTCGTATTCGGAAATACTTCTTCAATTCTTTTATTCGTATAATTATCTGGAAGTCCAAGTATTTTTTGAGCAGACTCATTCATTACTGTAATCCTACCTTCCGAATCGACCGCTATAATTCCCTCCTTAATCGAAGACAAAATAGCACTACGATCTTGAAATAGAGATGCAATTTGATAAGGCTCCAGACCGAATGTATCTTTCCGTATATTACGAGCTAACATAACACTACCCAAAATTCCTAGCACTATTATAATAATTGCCGAACCACTAAATTTTTTAATGTTATCAAAAATAATCGATCTAATATCATCTAACATAAAACCGACAGATATAATTCCAATTATCTCACCATTTTCATTTATCACTGGTGCTTTCCCTCTTAAGGAAGGACCAAGGCTTCCGACGGCTTTTGAGGTATAGAATTCTCCATGAATTAAAGCTCGATTATTATCTCCCCCTACCATCTTTTTACCGATTTTTTCTACGTCTGGATGAGCATAACGGATACTATCCTTATTACCAATAACAATAAATTCCGCTCCAATAACCTCTCTAATTTCTTGAGCGATTGGTTGTAATACTTCTGTTGGATTTTCAAGTTCAAAAGCTTCTATTACTGATGGCATTACAGACAGAGTAATAGCAGCATTTAATGCTCGATTACCTATATTTTCCTCAATGTCCTTCGATTCGTAATAGGCAAAGAGTCCAGTAAGAGAAATCGTTATTAAAATGATTAATCCAACAATTAAAACGAGTATTTTTGTTTGTAAAGAAATTTTTTGCAAAGAGCACCACCCTATTAAAGCTAGTAGTTTAAATTTACCATATAAATAAGTTGATTAGAATGACAAAGTTTTTCGGCAATTCACTAAAAGTAAAAGGAGCTTCCATTAAGGAAGCCCCTTTTGATGCATGCTACTGATTGCCTTTTTGCATGCTTTGTTCGGCGAGTTTGATCATTCGTTTGACCATTTCGCCACCCACGGATCCGTTTTCACGTGCAGTTGTGTCTGCACCGGGCTCGACACCAAGCTCATTTGCAATTTCCTCTTTCATTTGATCAATTGCATTCCTCGCACCAGGCACTAACAATTTATTATTGTTTCTGGCCAAAACTGATCACTCCCTGTGGGTATTGAACAGAATTTATCTGCTCACCTTTTAGGGTACGATAGATTACTTATTCTATACTTTATAACTATTTAACATATGTCTTGACAGTACTTTACTACTACACTATATTTTTAATAATAGAATTTTTCTAAAATCGATAAAGGAGGATAGCTGATTGAATATGCATGAAGATGCTTCAGAATCAGACAATAGTATCCATCAAGTTATTAAAGAAGTTGAGGAACAATATTTTATTGGTAGAGCAAATGAATTGAAGTTTTTTCATGATTACATACAAATAGATAATCCAGCGCAAAAGGTGATTCACTTTTATGGAGAAGGAGGTATAGGAAAAACCTACTTAATAAAAGAATTTGCAAGAATTGCAAATAAACACCATATCCCTTTTATCCATTTAGATAGTCAGGATTTCACCCATAACGAACAAGGATTCATCGATTATTTATATTCAACAATACTTTTCTTTGTACAAACACCAACTGAAAGTATTATTGACCAACAAATAACACTTCATGACTGTGTTGAGTTAATCAATAACTACGGAAAAAAAATAATTATTGCGATTGATACGTATGAACATATGACCGATCTTGACCGTTGGTTAAGAAATGTATTTATTAGACAATTACACCAACGAATAAGTATTATCTTAGCAGGTAGGAAACCATTAGCAAGTGAATGGTTGGAATCACCGGCATGGAGAAGATTAACCTACCAATGTAAAATCAATCCTTTCAACCGAGAAGAAACAAAGCATTATTTACAATTAAACGGTATGACCGATGAAAGTAATATGGATACCATTTGGGAATATACAAAAGGGCACCCTCTACTCATTACCTTAGCAACTATCAGTGATTTTACCAATGAAGAAGAGAATTTTACTAATCAAAATAATACGGAAATATTAAGTACTTTAACGAAGAGATGGTTAAGTGAGGTGACCGACGAAAGATTAATCAACATATTAGAAGTTGCAGCATTGTTTCATCAATTTGATCAAAACTGCTTATCAGAAATACTTAATCAAGAAATTCCAAATAGCATATTTAATCAACTTATCTCTCTTTCTTTCGTTCGTAAGACTAGACGAGGTTGGGGGATACATGAACTAATTCGTGATGCTATTAGAATTGAATTAAAACAACGAAATCCCGACCGCCATGAACTCATAACGAAGAAAATAATCCAGTATTATTATCACCGTATAATTAAACATAAAGCAGAAGAAGATATTGCTTCCTTTTTCTATCATATTGGTGATGATGTCATTCAATCGGTTTTCTTTCAGGATGCCTATTTAGATACGTCTATGTATCTAGAGCCAATAGGTGAATATAATTTTCATGAGGTTGAGGATTTTTTCACTTATTTAAAAGAAAATCCTTCCGTAAGCAAAACAAATTTTTACAATCGAGAAACAAACTTATCTCTTCAATTCGATGCTTCACTAGAGCACAATCTACTTGAACACAAATTAGTAGGACCAGAATATATTAAAAAAATTGGGTATAATGGTGCAAGTTTACTCAAAAAGAAAAATGGAGAGGTCATTGCGATATCAATCATCGTTCCAGTAAATGAAAAGACATTACCAATTCTTGCTACCGAACCTGTTTCAAGAGCTTATTTTGGCAATTTAACTGTCGAGGAAAAAGCTTATTATAATGTTCCTGTAGAAAAAACAGCAGGCTATTTTATTCGATATCAAGAATATAAGGATCCAACTGATAACGCTGCACGTTCTTATTTATTATATAATTTATTTCCATTAATTTTTCTAGGAGGTAAATTAATCGCTTCTACTCCCTTGAAATTCTTTCAAGAGTTACTTAATAAGTTTGGCTTCCAAGTTGTACCGGGGAGAGAGCATAACGACTACCATGATGACAAGCCTACACAAACTTACTTATTAGACTTAAGTGGTCCAAAACTAGTACCATATTTAAAACAATTTGTTAGTGGTATAACTAAACAAAACGAATTGGATATTTTAACAGAAAAATATTCACTTACTAAACGTGAACAAGACATTACAAATCTTTTATTAGAAGATAAATCAATAGCTGACATCGCTAAGGAATTATTCATTGCTGAAATTACGGTAAAAAAAGCACTAAGCAGAATTTATAAAAAGGCAAATGTTAAAAACAGACGGCAGCTTATTAAGAAAATAATGGATATTTTTTAGTAAGAAGACGTCTCCTATGGCTGGTACCACGTAGAGACGTCCTACTTTAACCTATTAAATTATGTTCCGGACAAAATAGGTTTTTCGGATCATATTCCTTTTTCAGTTCAACTAATCGTTTTTCAATTCTCCTGTAAGAATTTCGAATTATTTCCTCATTTACATTGGAACTATTTAAATAGGATATTTGATTATAGGAATAAGGTAATAATTTTTCATACAATGCTTGAATCCATGCTTGTGTTTTTTCAGGATGGTTTCCAATCTCTGCTTCCACTATAACTAGATAACTAGCATCCCGAATATGAAAAGCCGTCTCATAGTTAGATATTCTGTTCATTTCACCATGTATTTCAATAAGATGAACTGAAGCAGGAAAATGACTTCCTTCCAATTCTTCCATCAGAATATTGATCACAGCATCGTTTAATTCATTAAAGAATAGTGATATTCCCTCTATAGCAAAACCATTTTGGACATACCAATCAAAATTCCTTTGCATTTCAATATATGGCATGATTCCCGTATAATCCGCAATCGGGGTGGCAAGTTCTAATAAAGGTTGAATAATTTCTTTTTCTACCTGAATATTTAAATCCCCGATATACATACCACCTAAACGTACACACTTTTTATCATTTTCCATCTTGGTAATCGCAATACTAAATGAAATTTCATCAACGGCATTTTGCCGATAGATTTCAGCTTTTTCTATTATTTGTTTATAGTCCTTATAATCATATATAACATCAATCCCAAGAATATGTTGACCAACCGGAACTAAGTTAAATTCAAATTTCGTCACAACACCAAAATTTGCACCAGCTCCTCGAATGGCCCAAAACAATTCTGGATGTTCAAATCGATTTACATAAATTAATTTTGCTTCTCCAGTAACAAGGTATACACCGACAATATGATCACTTGTCAGTCCGTATTTACCCCGTAAATACCCGATTCCGCCACCTAAAGCTAGACCTGAAACTCCAATATTTGAATTCATTCCAAGTGGAACAGCTAAACCATATTCTTGGGTTATCTCATCTACCTCAAATGTTTTAGCTCCAGCCTCAACTGTAGCTATATTACTTACTTCATCTATGTGCACCCTATTCATTTTGGATAAATCGATAAGTACTGCATTATCTTTCACAGATGTACCCGCAGGATGAAATCCCCCACCACGAACAGTAATTTTCAAACCATGTTCATTCGCATACTGAACCGCTTCTATCACATCTTCTTCGTTTGCACATTCAAAAATTGTAGCGGGGTAGCAATCAACATGTGAATTCCATACCTTTCGTTTAAGGTGATACAAAGGGTGATCACATTCTATTTTCTGGCCACTCTTTTGCTTGATATTATGACCCATGAAAATTCCCTCCGTTTCATAATTAATGATGGAGTCCTACGTGATGAGAGACTAAATCTATTGAACCTCTATTAAAGTTAGATTAACATACGATAGATTTGTTGTAATGTATACTAAGGTATATATTTTTTAAATAATTATGAAAGGAGGGATATTTATCTGCGCTTTTTCGATTTTTATTGATATTTTCTGGAAAATTTTCCTGAAATACTTTATTTTTTTATGATTGATGTTCAGAAATAGGAACCATTTTATGATTAACAGTTTTCCAAGTCCGAAAAAGCCCGTCCACTATCGGTTGAATCACTTCTTTATCCGTATCATATTTAAGGTGTGAAAGTGGATTCCAACTAGTAAAAATACCTCCAGCATTTACTTCAATATCTGCTGTAACCGCTTGATTATAAGCTTCATTTATACCTTTAAGAGGAAAGGCGAGAATATCATCTTTATCATAAAAGTTTAACCATTCTCCAGTTAAGTTAGGATAATAGTTTTTAATTGTTGGGGAAGGTACCGTGATTGGAGAACCAAAATCAATATATCGTAATGACCACATCGCCATTGGGCTACCCATCGTATAAAATAGCGCTAATGTCTGACATTGTTCTAAAGCATTCTCACTTGTACACCATTTTGTTTCGTTACCTATATTTTCTTGTTTAAACTGTAAGTCGTAAAAATAATTACTTGCGATGATGGTACCTAAGCTATGGCTGATGACACATAGTGGTGCCATTTCACCTGCTTTTATGCGTAAACGCTGAATTGCTAGTGCTATTAGTGCATGAACTTGATCATAATTTTGATTTCTTAGTCTCGTTGGCTGATATGCTACTGCATCTGCTAGAAATTCCAAAACAAATCGGCGTAGTCTACCGAGATTCAAAGTCCTATATTCTGTAAGTTGCTCCCATAACTTTTCTTGTTCAGGAGCAAATATATTTGACCAAAATACAGTTTCAAAAACAATTTCCTCCTCTTTATTTTGATCGTGTAACTTTTTAACAAAACCTTTCTTTAATTTATCAATCAACTTATCTGCAAAATTTTCATTAGGAGTACCTGCACCATGAAGAATCAACACCGCAATTTTTTGACTCATCACTCTTCCTCCTTCTAGAAATGGATAAACTATTTTCTCTATCATACGGAAATAACAAGCAGTTTTTAAGGTGAAGATTACCTAATTTTTTCTGGGTCCTCATTAGTTTCAGATTTTTTATAGTCCCAAAGTATTGTCCACTCATCATCTTGAAGTGTAGCATAGACATCTTGAACAATTTCAAAATTACCATAGATACCTTGGAAATATTGAGTAACCGTTATCTTGTACACCTCATCAATCGGTTCAGCATCTTCTTCCATTTGCCAATCTCGAACCTGTTTTGTATCATCAATCGTAAAAGTAAATGTGTTAACCCCGAAGTGATTTAGAAAAACATGTGGCCGATCCTCTAAATACTTTCCTTTTTCAAAACGTTCCTTCATATAAGGATGAAACATATCCCACGATTCAGCGAAAGCTCCTTCCTGTTCATACTTGTAAAACTCTTCTACTGCTTGTTGAGCTTGATTCGAAGGAGTGTTAAAGATGAACACATATACAAATCCTCCTATTAGTCCAATCATAACTACTACAATTAAAATTTTTAGAACGTTTTTTTGTTTGTTCCTGTTCATTAAGCAACCCTCTTTCATAAAAGATGGACTACTATAAACTATTCTGTAGGATGATTAATTATAAGTTAATCCTAAAAAACACAAAGTTACATTTCCAAATATGGTTATGCCTTCTAATTTCTGTCAAAATTTGTCGACATAGGTCCTAATATTTTTGTATTTTATTACATATATCTAAAGCTGGAGGTGAATATATTGTCAACATCTCGTATTATGAAATGGGTAACAGGTGGATTAGAAGCTATTTTAGGGATTCCTATTTTAGGAGCTGCAATTATTCTTTCATTAGTTTGGACACCACTTTTAATTATGTTAGCTCTTCACATTGTTACTTTAGTACTTACGAAAAAAGATGGCGGTGCTACAACAGGAAGTATTTTAGGTATTGTCACTTCTTGTATCGGATGGATTCCTTTTGTTGGAATGATCATGCATATTCTTTCTGCAATTTTCCTAATGATCAATGCTGCAAAACCAGATAATGGTTCTCATGCAGTAGTATCCGAACAATAACCATCTAAAGAGGACTCAGATTTGAGTCCTTTTTTCTTTTACTATAGTTAAACTATTCACTTTTTTCCCCTCATTAAACAACCTAATCCAAAACAAAAACCACAGACAAGTTCATCTGTGGTTTAATCTATTACCGAACTACCATTGCATGGCTTCCGGCTTTCTTATATATTTCAAAAAATCGATTTTTAGGATATGCAACATTCCCTTTTAGTGGATCCATAACATACACTTCCGTTTCACTGAATCCAGTTAACACGACGGTGTGAGAGTTTCGGATTATATCGATTGACTTATCGGTTCCATTCACATACCAAGAATAATTAAATAATGGTTCCCGTTGATCAATGGTTGTCCAAATAATGACTGGTATTCCTTCTTGAATGTAGTTTAACAATTCTTCTGGGCTACTACCTGTTAAGTCCATCGCCTTATGATGTCCACCAATATCGTTAAAATATCGATTGACCGTTTCTATCACCGGTGGAACATAACTAAAAAATCCTTGATTTTTACTTCTAGGTTCTCCTGCATATGCTTGATAAGGATCTGCACCGTATAATTTACCATCTTTAACTTCAAACGGTACTTTTGGTAAATATTTATCCGATAGGACTGTTTTCTTCACATTGTAGTCATAGTAATTTAACACTGCTGTTAGAGCAGTTACCTCACAACCGTTTGGAAGTTCTGGCCCTTGTAAAACAACATCAACAGGCAAATTCATCTTTGTTGCAACAACTTCTTGATTACTGGTACGACTATAGGCACTTATTGACTCTTGAACATTGTTTTCAATTGTAACTACTGTATGCTCAGTTAATAAAGAAACCGTTTTTTGCTCCGTATTTAATTGATAAGGTGACTTTATATCTGTTTGGATGATTAGATAGCTTTTATTTTTCAGAAGATTATCCGTTTGGATCATGCCATCACTACCGGTAACTAGTTCTGCAACAACTTCTTTCGTCTTTAAATCAACCACTTGAAATTTTGTATCTTTAATAGGAAAGCCCTTTTGGGCATCGACACTCGCAATGGTTAATATTCCTTCGTTCTTTTCAAACATCTCATAAACAAACGCATAAATCTTATCGCCTTTTGTGACAACAAGAATTAAACAAATGAATAGTAGGAAAAAAAGTATCGAATTTCTTAAGATTATTTTCACTTGCGAGCAACTCCCTATTATGACTTAGGAATGATCGTTCTACCTTAGTCCTCCATATCAATAAAGAAACGCTTATACCATACTAAAAATACATAAACAGTCCAAATATAACGAGCACGGTTAGCTTGACCATGATAATGCTCATCAAGGTATTTAAGTAGCTCTTCTGTATGGAAGAACTGTTTTGCTAAATCAGATTCAAACACTTCTCTTACTTTATTATAGTACTTAGCCTGTTTAATCCATTCACGGAATGGAACTGGGAATCCGACTTTCGGACGATTCGCCCATTCATCAGGTAATACTTCATTTGCAGCTTTACGTAAAACATATTTCGTATCTATATCATTTACTTTTAAATGTGCCGGAATCTTTCCTGCCATTTCCATTACTTCTTTATCTAAGAATGGAACACGAAGTTCAATAGAATGAGCTGAACTCATTTTATCTGCTTTCAATAAAATATCTCCTGGTAACCAATGCTTCATATCTACATATTGCATCTTCGTCACATTATCTTTTCCAGGAACCCTATCGTATGATTCACGAACAATTTCAACTGGAGATGGAGCATCTTTAAAGTCATCTTTTAATACTTTCCATGCATCTTTTTCATCAAATACTTTCGCTTGTCCGATAAACTTCTCCTCGACCTTTTGACCACCTTTTACAAGGAAAGTGGTCATACGATTTTCAGGAAGCTTCTTCGCAATATTAGATACAATTCGGCGGAAAATAAATGGTATTTTTTCATATGCACGCATCTCTTTGGATGTTTCATACCATGCATAACCACCAAAGATTTCGTCCGCTCCTTCACCAGAAAGAAGTACCGTAGCATGCTGACTAGCTAGTTCTGCTAAAAAGTATAGCGGCACTGATGATAGGTTAGACTGCGGCTCATCCATATGATATTGAACAGTAGGAATCACATCAAAGAATTCATCAGCACTGATGATTTTTTTATGGTTTTCTATGCCTAATTGCTTAGAAAGGTCTGCTGCAATATTCGTTTCATTAAAAATACCTTCGTAATCTTCAAACCCAACGGAGAATGTTTTATCTGGTTTAAGAAGTGCTGTAATATAACTTGAATCAACCCCACCAGATAAGAATGAACCAACTTTCACATCACTGATGCGGTGATATTTAACAGACTCCTCCATCGTTTCTTTAATTTGTTGCACATAATATTCTAATGAATTTTCTTCTGTTTCAAATGGAACATCCCAATATTGATTGATCTCCATTTCACCGTTTTTATAAATCATATAGTGTCCTGGTCTTAGTTTGTAAACCCCTTTAAAGAACGTTTCATCAAGTGCTGAATATTGGAATGTTAAATAAGGTTTTAATGCTTGTTTGTTCAATTCTTTTTGGAACCCAGGAAACTTCATAAACGATTTAATTTCTGATCCAAAAAGGAAAGAATTATCAGTTGTATTTTGTGTATAATATAAAGGCTTAATACCAAAGAAATCACGAGCGATAAGTAAAGATTCATCTTTTTTATCCCATAGTGCAAAAGCAAACATCCCACGAAGCTTTTGTAAAATGTCTACCCCGTATTCTTCATAACCGTGAATAATTACTTCTGTATCACTTTGACTTTTAAACACATGTCCTTTTGCTTTTAAATCATCCATTAACGATTGGTAGTTATAGATTTCCCCATTAAAAATTAATGAAATGGAACTATCTTCATTGAACATTGGCTGACTGGCATCTGGTGTTAAGTCAATAATTTGAAGTCTTCTAAAGCCTAACGTTACATTACCATCTACATGAAATCCATCACTATCTGGACCTCGGTGACCAATTGTGTTCATCATATTTTGAATAACAGTTGGTTTATCTATCTCAATTTTATTTGTTACAAATCCAACAAAACCACACATAGCAGTATCTCCTCATATTTCGGATTAAGGTATCTACTAATTTATCTAACTAGTAGTTTATACATATCTTCCTTGATTTCATACCTATTAATTTTATCAATTTAAGGAGACATTCACAAGAGGGAACGCAACAACTTTCACCATTTCTCGACCAAGTATTCAGAAAGAGGAATAAGGACCAATCCGAGGATGAATTGATCCTTATTTTTAAATAAGTGGTGAGGGGGCCTTACGAGGATACTTGAGGGTTTCACTTTGGAATATGTAACGAGAATTACATGGTGGAGACAACCTTTATTTCGGATAGACGCCTATTTGTAGCAGCAATAATTTCTAAAAGCTGTACAATAGTATTTTCATGTTGTTCCACCTTTCTTTTTAAATCTAAAAACTCATTCTGGTCCACAACTTCCCCTCCTTTCGAAGTCTATATAATCATATTCAAGGAAATATTTCCAATTAAGATTTTTAGTATTTTTGACCCGTTTCGACATAAAAAGGCTAATAAATTTCAATTTTAAACTGTAATTTTCTTAGAAATTCACATTTATAGTTGCTGAACCTTAATATAATTTTTTTATTTTCTTTTTTTCAACAAATATCGACAAATAAGTAGGAAACTTGTCCTGTAACCAATTTATAAGAAGATTTTTCGAATAAAACTCGAATTTACTAATATAATTTGTAACATGGATAACAAGGAGGTTATTTGGAATGCCTGGAGGTTCGTATACAACAGAGTTGGATTTGCCTATTGAAGTCATTTGGGATTTTGTCAGTGATATGAATAAATGGGCACCACTTGTCCCTGGTTATATTGAGCACAAAATCCTAAACGAGAAACAATCAACTTGGAAATTCAAAGGAGATGTGGGAAGGCTTCAGAAAACAGTCAGTATGCGGATTGATATTACAGAGTGGAAAAAACCAACTACCGTACGATTTACACTAACTGGTTTAACGGAGAATGTTTCAGGTAAAGGTTATTTCGAGGCAAAAGAGCTTACCAATTATCAAACAGAAATGACCGGAAACCTTAATATGACTGCAAAAGGCTTAATGGGGCCAGTCATTAATCCTGTTTTAAAAACAATGGTTCCAAAAACCGTGAAACGTTTTACAGAAGCAGTAGTAAATAAAATTATAGAAAACCAGCGTCAAGTGGCAAGAGGTTATTAAACAGGGGGAACCTTCAGATATGATATTAAAGAGAAAGGGCCAAAACACCTTTTGTTTTGGCCTAATTAATTAGCTTAAGTTCATTTCCCATTCATGAATCTCATAATTTCTTGCCCCTAAACCTACATAAGGATCTTTCTTAACCATTTCTTCAACTTGCTCCAAGTTTTCTCCTTTATAAATCACTAAACCTCCAGCTCCATCCACAAAACGCCCTTTTGCAAATATATAACCTTCCTCTTCCTTTTCCTTTAGAAACTGTAAATGTTCTGCACGATGTACTTTACTTTTTTCTTCATCCTTCATCGGTAAAAGCACCGCAAAATGTTTCATCGCTAACCCTCCACATGATTAGATTTATGTCCTATAAATATCATATTTTCAGGGAAATTGCCAAATACTAGCTGATAATGGCTGCTGTAACTCATTAGTAAAAAATTTTTCCTGAAAGGGTGTTCAACATGAATGTAAAGGCACTTGGAATTAAGTTTATCATTAATCTAATCGTCGTCTACTCGATCTTCGGAATATTTTATAATGCTTCTTTAGTAAATTTATTTATTATTAGTGTTTTAACAACTGTGATAGCCTATGTTGTTGGGGATTTGTTCATATTAAGGCGGTTTGGAAATATTGTGGCAAGTATTGCTGATTTTTTCTTAGCTTTCGTTACATTAGCTGTACTTGGAGGTTTAATAATCCAAACGGATATGCCGATAGTTCTTGCTTCCTTATTTGCTGCTTTTTTCCTCGTTTTAACCGAACCACTATTACATGCTTACATGCAGGAAAAAGGTCCCGATGAAAAGAAAGACCGCCATTTAGCTAGCGGTAATCTACAGACTGAGTTTGCAGAAGAAACAACTCCTAACCCTCTTACTAGAAAGAAGGATAAAAGGAGAGATCCTACTAAGTAAATCTAAATTTTTCTAACAATAAAGTGCCAGTACTAACGATGTAGTAACTGGCACTTCCTATTGTCCTAATGGTTATCTCGATGCTTCTCACTATGTATCACTTCATCTAAAGTAGTTACTACTTTTGTGTGATTATGGATATCACAATAATAAACTACGGTTTTTATCCGGTGAGATATGGTACAAGTACGTTTATGTTTCATAAAATTTTTCCAGTACGTGTACTCATGTTCTCCAACCAATATAACATCATAATGTACACTGGATTGTTTCCAATTATGTTCTTCATTTGTTGTCGGTGTTCTCTCCGCCAAAACAACTTGTTGTACACTAAAAAACAGGAATCCAATGATCATTAGGCTCCGAAGTAATTTAATTCTACTCACCCCACACATTCATTATACTTTCTCATTTTTTCCAATAAAGACCGATTTTATTAATCAGTTGGTGGATTACTTCAAAATAAATAGAAAAAGTTCAATCTTTCCTATCATTAAAATCCAAAGAATCCTTTACTAAGCAAAGTAAAGGATTCTCTTAAGAAAAGGTAAGATTGTAAGACAGTTACTAAATTGATACATCTCGTTTGGTAAAAACTATCCACGATGAAATAGCAAATATGACGAAATAAACAATTAATACCGTGATAGAGAAAGTAATACTCATTCCTTCCATTAATGGTTCCACTCCATCGATATATTGGCTTAAGTCAGTATTAGCAAATAAAATATATTTAGCCCAACCTCGATCTGCAAAAAACAGGACAATTGAATTCCCCGCTAGCATTAAGAATACCGCTGTTCCAATAGCAATCGCACTACTCCTAAAAATACTAGAAATCATAAAGGCGAATGTCGCCATCATTACTAGATTAACTAATTTAAGTCCATAACTAATCAAAACTTCATTAATTATCGATACATATGCAAACTCCCCACTCTTTTCTACAACCATATATGGATTTAATCCATCGACACCAAATAATATTGCCCCTATAACCCATGATAAGATAATGAGAAAGATAAGAGTGTTGAATGCAAACAACAGGACCGCTACATACTTGGAGATTAATATCTTTACTCTTGAAATTGGGCGAATTAGCAATAGTTTAATGGTTCCCCATTTAAATTCATTAGCTAGGATACCAGCCGCCACAATTATAGTAAATAAACTAATGAGAGAAAGTAGAAATACATTTTCCAGTACGTATTGCCATGCTCCATAGCCTGGTGGATGGATATCATTTTCCAAGTAGTAATTATTTTGTTGAATTAAACTACTGTTAAAATCTTGTAAGAGCCCTATATCTTCCATATCCTTAGTAAGTTGATTATTTTCCTCTTGGAGTTCCTCTCTCCATGTGTTCTCGCCATAATCTATCGTAATGATACCTGAAGTAAGATTAATAATGGCACCTACAATAATTATCAATGCAAGTACGATGTACATGATCCATGTAGCTTTTTGAAAATATATTTTGGATACTTCATTATTTATTAATTTAATAAAATTAACCAATGGTATTCTCCCCTATCAAATCAAAAAATTTATCCTCTAATGTCCCTTTTGATACTTTTACTTGGTATATGGAAATATCTTCTTTTACCAAAGTTTGAATGATATTGGGGATTTGCTCTCTTTGACATTGGAACTTGACCAATTCACAATCAAACTGTGCATCAATACCGTGAACGTTTCTAATATGATTTATAGCGATCTTAGGAAGTTTAACTTCCATTTGAACGTTGTTAGATTGTTCTTCTACAACATTTGATGACTTAACTGACTGAATAGCTACTAGTTCTCCATTTTTAATAATTCCTATCCTGTCACATATTAGTTCTATTTCTGATAACAAATGGCTCGAGATAATAATGGTAACATTATGCTCCGATGCAAGATTTCGAATATATTGGCGAATTTCCCTAATCCCCGCCGGATCGAGACCATTAGTCGGTTCGTCTAAGATTAGCACTGATGGGTTATGCAATAATGCTTGAGCAATCCCTAAACGCTGACGCATTCCTAATGAGTATTTAGACACTTTCTGTTTAATCGCCTTTTCCAGTCCGACTAAAGTAATTACCTCTTGAATCCTTTCCTTCGTAACTCCTGGAACCATTCGAGCAAAATGATTCAAATTTTGTAAACCAGTCATAAATGGGTATAATTCTGGGTTCTCAACAATTGCTCCAACCTCACGAATTGCTTCTTTATAATTGTCTTTAATACTTTTACCAACGATTTGTACATCCCCATTAGATATTTTCATTAACCCCACCATCATCCTAATGGTCGTGGTTTTCCCTGCTCCATTAGGGCCAAGAAATCCAAATACTTCTCCAGATTTAATCTCAAAGTCTAATCCTTTAATGATTTGTTTTTTCCCTATGGACTTTTGCAAATTAATTAATTTCATTGCTGCCTTTGTCAAAATTTCTCCCCCTTGTAACTTCTTTAGAAAACCTGAAACGAATAATTAGCATTTCATAATCGATATCCGTTGATGAAAATTCTACCTTCTCTATTTATACCTATATGGTAGCAATAACAGTTTTCTATAGGTTGAACAGTTAATTACGATTACTTAAATTAAATAGTAGTTTGTTCAACTAATGGTAAACTTCAAATGGTATGATAAAATCAAACTTCATTTAGCGGGGGACAAAAATGGAAAATACAGCGATTTTAATTGTTGATGATGAACAGTCCATTGTAACGATGTTAGAGACCATGTTAAAAAAAGAGGGATTCTATCAAGTATATAAAGCTCATACAGGCAAAGATGCGTTACATATTTTAGAAAAGCAGCAAATTGATATTATTATCCTTGATGTTATGCTTCCTGATGGGAGTGGATTTGATTTTTGTCCAAAAATAAGGCTTCATTCAAATGCTTATATTTTATTTTTAACGGCAAGAGTATCTGACTTAGACGTTCTTACAGGTTTTGCAACAGGGGGAGATGACTATGTTACAAAACCATTCAACCCTTTAGAGATTGCAGCAAGAATTAAAGCCTATATTAGAAGAGTAGAACAATCACAGGTTCCGAGTGTTTCTTTTCCTAACAAGCAATATGATTTTGGTAGATTTAAATTGGATGAAAATGCTGGCGAATTAATTGTAGATGGTAAGATAGTAAGTTGTCCTACACAGGTTTACTTACTTTTACTTTATTTTTGCAAACATCCAAATACCATTTTTTCCAAATCAACTTTATTAGAGGAAGTATGGGGATTTGATAGATATGTAGATGAAAATACCGTTTCAGTACACATAAGAAGGATAAGAGAAAGAATTGAGAAAGACCCAAGTAATCCTGAGTATTTAGTTACCGTTCGGGGACTTGGCTATAAGCTAGTAAAGGAATTTTCATAATGAAAAAATTAAGGTGGCGTTTATTTCTCAATTTTCTATTCCAATTTATTTTAATTGCTGCCTCCATGCTATTCCTTATCCTTGTCACGTTAATGTTTGCTGTAACCTTTTTCACTAAAAGTTATTCGGAACATAATTATTACCAAGCCATGTTAGAATCTATCTCAATGGATTCAGGAAATTCTTTCACCGATTTAAAAATGGCAAAGGGCTGGGACAATAAGTTGGATGAACATAATGTATGGGTTCAAATTCTTAACGAGGATGGACAAGTGATTGAATCTGGAAATGTCCCTGAAGATATCCCCAAAAAGTATAGCCAATACGATTTAATTACCATGAAGCAATCAGAAGTAATAAATGGGTATTCATTAGCATTTTATTTAGAAACTTTCTATGAATCAAATTATCTATTCATCCTGGGCTATGAGGATTCTGGAAACCAATTATTAGAAACTATCGTACAAGATTATTCAGAGAATGGTCTTATTCCTAGTCATTATATGCCGGAAGTTGCAGAATTACTTGCAAATAATAAAGGGAAGCTTGAGATTTTCGACTCAAATGAAACACTTCTATTAACAATGGGAAATGATTTTAATTTTAAAGAAAAACCGTTGGATGTATTTTTACGGGACACTTCTCCGAATACATTCTCTACTAATCAAAATATCTATAAGGATCCTTATTCAGATACACTATGGGTGCTGTATACACCGAATGAGAATTATAGAGAACTAGAATTAAGCCAATATCGAGACCTCGGGAATTCATTTGCAATAACCGGCTTAATTGTACTTTTTATTACAATTATGGTATCTATTTGGAACGGTTTTCGTTATGGAAATCCACTGTTCATTTTTTCAAATTGGTTAAGTAGAATGGGCAATCAAGAGTATAGTGAAGTGCTAACCGCGCAAGAGAAGAAACAAGTTTATAAACGGAATGGTAAGTTAAAAATGCGCTATCGACTATTTAAAGAGGTATTTCAGGCTTTCTATGAAATGGCGGAAAAACTAGATCGTTCTCAAAAGGAAAGAGAACAACTTGAAAGAACTAGAGAAGAATGGATGGCTGGTATTTCTCATGATTTACGTACTCCACTTACAACGATGCAAGGCTATGGAAATTTACTAGAAAGTAGCCAGTATGACTGGTCGAAGAAAGAATTAGCAGAAATAGGGGAGACCATAAAGGAAAAAAGCGACTATATGCTTAGACTCATTGAGGATTTTACTTTAAGTTTCCAATTGAAAAACGAATCCGTTCCATTGCTTTTAGAACCTAAAAACCTTAATGATTTAATGATAGAATTAATCCAGAAATATAAACAAGATCGCACGATTGAGGGATATCCATTACACTTTAAGCCATTAGAAAATGATGTAGTAATCCAGATTAACAAACGCCTTTTCGAAAGATTAATTGATAATCTTATCTATAACGCTATTAAACATAATCCAAGTGGAACCTCTATTGACATTATATTGGAAAAATCCTCAGCAAATAGTATAAAACTAACCATTAAAGATGATGGAATTGGAATGGATGATAGAACGAAACAGCATTTATTTGATCGTTATTATCGTGGTACTAATACTAATGAAAACATAGAGGGAACAGGATTAGGAATGAGTATTGCCCTACAAATTGCCGTCGCTCATAATGGAGAGGTCCATGTCGAATCTATGGAAAACGAAGGTACATCCGTTTCTATTACCTTCCCTCTTTCTACTTAATAAAGGTGCAATACCTAAACGTTCTAACATGTATCAAAACTTTAGGAGACAACAAATAAAAAAGGGAAAACCGCATGACTAATTCATGCGATTTTCCCTTACTTTATTAGTCCACATTACTCAACTTTCTATTTTTACAATATCCTTCTCTTCTAAACCTACACTACCTTGTTTTACAATCACAACCTTCTCGCCTTCTTTAAGGTTAGTGAAAACAATAGGTGTAATAGATGAAGTAGCATTTTCCTCAATATAACGTACATCTACTTTTAATAGAGGTTGTCCAGCTTTAACACTTTCTCCTTCTTCAACTAACAACTCAAAGCCTTCACCTTTAAGGTTAACGGTATCTAAGCCAAAGTGAATAAGAATTTCTTTTCCACCTTCAGAAAGAATACCTAAAGCATGCTTTGTAGGGAAAGCATTCATGATTTTACCGTTCACAGGTGCAACAACTAGTCCGTCCTGTGGCTTAATCGCAAATCCATCTCCCATCATTTTTCCAGAAAATACTTGATCGGGAACTTCTGAGATTGGAACGATTTCTCCTTTAATTGGAGCGATAAATTGTTCATCCGCTATTGTATTTTGTAATGCTTCTGGATTTACTTCCTCAATTTGTTGTTTAACTTCTTCGTCCTGGTTAACGTTTGTCACAGGACGAGGTTTCTTACCAGACATAATATCCTGCATTTGCCCTTTTATAATTTCAGAACGTGGCCCAAAGATTGCTTGAATGTTATTTCCTACCTCTAGAACACCTGCTGCACCCAGTTTTTTCAATTCTTCTTTATTTACATTTCCAATATCATTTACAGATACACGCAGTCTAGTGATACATGCATCTAAATGAGAAATATTTTCTTGACCACCCATTGCATCTAAAACGTTGTATGCAAGGTCACCAGCTTCACCTTTTGTTTCTTTATTATCTTCTTCAACAGCTTCACGACCCGGAGTCATTAAGTTAAACTTCTTGATAAAGAAACGGAATAGGAAGTAGTAAAGAACACCAAATGCTAATCCAACTAGAACTGCAAGCCACCATGGTTCTTTACCTGGTAAAATTCCAAATAGTGCAAAGTCAATAAATCCACCAGAGAAGGTGTATCCAATATTAACACTTAAGAAGGTCATAATCATAAATGATAAACCGTCTAAAATCGCATGAATTAAGAAAAGTATTGGTGATACAAACATAAACGAGAACTCTAAAGGTTCTGTGATACCAGTTAAGAATGACGTTAGTGCTCCTGATGCAAGTAAACCAGCAACTAGCTTTTTACGTTCAGGTCTAGCTGCATGATACATGGCTAATGCAGCAGCTGGTAACCCAAACATCATAATAGGGTACTCTCCAGCCATGAAGTTACCTGCCGTAATTTCAACATTATCACGTAGCTGTGCAAAGAAGATCGTCATATCTCCTCGGACAATTTCCCCAGCTGCAGTTGTATAAGAACCAAATTCATACCAGAATGGCGCATGGAAAATATGATGCAGACCAAACGGAATTAATAAACGTTTTATAAAACCAAACATAAATACAGCTAAATACGTACCTTCTTCAATTAACCAGTAGGAAGCATTATTCATCGCTGTTTGTACTGGTGGCCAAACTAGCATTAAGATTAAACCGGCAATGAATGAGAATACCGCTGTCGCAATAGGTACAAAGCGCTTCCCTGCGAAAAATCCTAGGAAGGACGGCATTTCAATGTCATGGAACTTGTTATAGGCAAAGGCTGCAATTAACCCGACGATAATACCTCCGAATACACCTGTTTGTAAGGTGGGGATACCTAATACACTGGCATAACTTGGGTCAGATGCAATCATTTCAGGGGTTACGCCAATCCAAGACCCCATAACCTGATTCATAACTAAATAACCAACTAAAGCAGCAAGTCCAGCAGCACCGTCAGCAGCTAAACCAATAGCAACACCCACTGCAAAGATTAGCGCTAAGTTAGCAAAGATTATATTCCCTGCATCCTCCATAACAGATGCCGTTAATTGAATCCAATCTGCATTTAAAAATGGCAGATAACCAAGTGTCGTTTCCTGTTGAGCAGCATTACCTAGCCCAAGTAATAAACCAGCGGCAGGCAATAACGCAACAGGTAACATAAGTGCTTTACCAATTTTTTGTAAAACACCAAAAGCTTTTTTAAACATGAAAATCCTCCTCTTTGATGTAACAAATCCATTTGCTGCAGAAAGTTAAGTAAGAAAGCCGTTTCATTTTGCCCTGAGCAGTCAGAAATCAAAAAAGGCATGAATAGAGATACGAAATAAGAAGTTAGGGATAGTTTTCCCCACTTCTTCTTATTTCATAATTCTCTACTCATGCCTGATCGAATCAGTAACACGTAAGATTATTAATTACGAATCATATTTAACTAATAAACGCTGTAAATGCATGGTCAAATATACGGCCTCTGCATCATAAACAGGCTTCTTTAACGTTTGCTGCATCATTTTGATAAGTTTCCAAGCCAAATTATAGCACACAGGATATTCTTTTTTCAATAGATTAGCTAACTTCATCGGCTCTTCCATTTTTTCCCCTTTTATAACACGTTCAATCGTATACCGGATATGACGAACTAAGCGAATGTAATCAATACCTTCACGATCAACCTTTATTTTTAGTTGTTCATCAATCGTGTTAACTAGACGAGAAAGCAAGTCAGAATAAGTACTTAAATCAGATAAAGATTTATCCGTAATAGCACTATGAACATGAAGTGCAATAAATCCTACTTCTCCTTCTGGTAGGTTAATATCAAGTGACTGATTTATATAATCCACGATTTCTGACGCTATCTCATATTCAAAGGGATATAACGCTTTCGTTTCAGATAAAAAGGGATTTTTTATTTCCATACCACGTGTGAGACGGGTTATCGCAAATACAATGTGATCTGTTAATGCTACGTGAACCTTTTCATTTAATAAAGAATTCGCCCTTCGTTTTATCATCTCAATAGCCGTAATGATTGCCTCTAATGTTGAGTCCTCAACGCTAGGAAGCAATTTTTTATAGTTTTCTTGTTCTGCTTGACTTCGGAGTTCAAAAAGCTTTTCAATTGTACCTTCTTGAATACAATCGTTTTTCTTCTTGTTAAAACCAATACCCTTGCCAATGAGGACTACTTCCTCATTTATATCATTTAAAGCAATAATGACATTATTATTTAAAGCTTTTAAAACTGTATACGTTCTCAAAAGCAAACTACTCCTTTTACCTTCTACTAACAATTGTCCATATTTTTATCTATATCAAATAAAACGATACCTACACTGAAATTCTATATTACATAATTATTGCGGTAGAGAGCAAACTTTTTAGATGAAGTCATTTTTATATAAAGGGGGACTTTGTATTGATTCAAGTCATCGCAATAACCGAGAAAAATGAAAGAATCACCTCCATTCCTATTGATGAGGTAGACTTCGGTAAGTATAAATGGTGGTGGATTGATTTTAATAATCCAACAGATGAAGAAATAAATAAGCTAGATTCCGTACTACATTTTCATTCATTAGCGATTGAGGATTGTATACATGGCCAGCAACGACCAAAGCTTGATTACTATGATGATTATTCCTTAATAGTGACCCATACGATTGGTCCCGAAGACTATGATCAATTTGAAATTAACTTCTTTGTAGGGGAAAATTATATCGTTACGTTCCATCGTCAAAATTTATTGGAAGTTAATCAAGTATGGAATACCCTTATAAAATATGAGAATATAAAAAAATGGGATGAGTACCGCGTTCTCTATGAAATATTTGATAAGGTTGTAGATAATTTCTTCCCGATTATTTACGAATTGGAAGATCATATTAATCAGGTGGAAACAAATCCACATGGTGTATCTATGCATATTGAATTGGATAAGCTTTTTCAATTAAGACATAAACTATTAAAATTACGCCATGCGATACATCCTTTACGGGATTTACTTTACCGGATTCTCAACTCACATCATCTCGAGATTCAATCACATCGAGAGTTTTTTGTAGATATTTATGATCACCTATTGAAGCTTTCAGAAATGGTTGATTCTAATCGGGATGTTACAAATGACATTCGTGATAATTTTATTTCCTTAAATTCCTATCAGCAAAACAAGGTCATACAAATTCTAACGGTCATTACTTCTATCTTTGCACCTTTAACATTTATAGCAGGTATATATGGAATGAACTTCAATAATATGCCGGAGTTAAGCTGGCATTACGGTTATTTTATTGTACTTGGTGTTATGCTTCTGATTAGCATTCTTATGATTCTTTGGTTCAAGAAGAAAGGTTGGTTTAAGTGACTCCCGCTATTTCTAACTCTAAGAATCATGCTAACTAAAAGAACATCCTGCAATTCTAGTTAATATCTACTAACTTTCCCAACCCCAACTCCTCATGATTTCGTTTTCATTCGAATATGATGAAAACGACTAAACATGAGGAGGAACAAAATGACTAAAAAAATATCGGCTATTTTTATGATGACTATGCTAATTTTTGGGCTTGCGTTTCCTTTTTCCGCTTCTGCTGAAACGGACCTTACTAAAAGTATTCCTGCCCCCGAACCAATCACTAAATCTGAACCAAATTTCACTACTACAGGTAAAGCAAATAACGGTAATACAGAAACACCTGGAGAGATTTTTTATGGTACTACCCCACCAAACTTAAATCCAACTGCCCCAGTTCTTCTTTTTGTCCCAGGATTAAACAATGTCGCGCAAGTCTTTTGGGAAGATAATGATATGTACCAAACGGCATATAATGCTGGCTACCAAACCGCGTTCATTCAATTATATGATGCTGGTGGTGCTTCTGCCGATATGTGGAATAATGGACAGTTGCTCGCTGAAAAAATAGCAGAAATCTCGAATCACTTTGGTGGAAAACCAATTACCATTATCGCCTATAGCAAAGGTGGAGTAGATACTCAAACGGCGTTAACTTACTATGGGGCTTGGCAGTATGTTGATAATGTCATCACTTTATCTAGTCCACACCATGGTTCACAGTTAGCTGATCTAGCTTATAGCTCTGGAGCTGGTTGGTTAGCTGATCTTTTAGGTGCACAGGGAGATGGAACGTATGCCATGCAAATGGGCTACATGGCTGACTATCGAAGTCAAACTGATACCCAACCAAGGGCTTACTATAATGATTACTATACATTAGGTGGAACAAGCTGGGGATCTGCTTTTTCCTCTACTTGGTTCGGGGGAGTATATTTATCGCAATATGGATCAAATGATGGTGTTGTAACAACTACAAGCAGTAGTTTACCAGGTGGACATCAGCTCGCGATAGGGGACTGGAACCATACTTCAATTAGGACTGGTATAACATTTTCCGTTTTTGAAAATTATTTAGCAACTGGCACTTACCCTAGCTCGATTACTAATGCAGAGGATTCCACCGATTTAAATTCAACGAATTATAACCAATGGGTTGATGGAGGGCCATTACTTGCCAATAAAGATACTGAAATCCCGATTACAGTTGAAGATGACGTAAAGGAACTTAACCTAAATATCATGACATCTACTGACCCTTCAACTATTAAACTCGTCTCACCATCAGGAAATGTATCTTCGCCATACATCCAATCTTCGAAAATAGATGATGGAATATTCTTAGGAGCCATGCAAAACGCCATCTCACTCAAACAACCGGAAAGTGGTGAATGGAAATTAATATTAACAACAAAAGAAGCGGATGCATATTTAGTCGTTGCTACATTTGATTCACCAACGAAGTTAGACTTTAGCTCCAATAATAGAATCGTAAATGGGAATAAAATGACCTACGAATTATTTGCGAATAAAGAAAATGTACAGGAAACATCACTTAAAGCTACATACCAAGTTACTCAGTCCAATAAACCAACAAATACAAAAATCTATACTTCAAAAAGGAGCAAAAACTTATCTGAGTCTATTACCTTTAATACTCAAAACGAAGTCTATAACGTTACAATTCAGATAGAAGGTCTGACTAAAACAGGTAAACCATTTAAACGAACAATTATAGACTCTATATATGTAAAATGATCTGATCCCGATGCTGGAAGCCAAAATCCAACATCGGGATTATTTATGGTGCAAGAATATTCAAATAGGTAGAGGATTGTTCACATTCTGCTATTTAGAAAAAGGGAAACTATCTGTTATTACAAATTTATAACATTGGTATAGGACAATTTATCTCATTCATACCCTTTACAAACAACCGGGAAGGGACTGAGTCAATTGGACATTATTAAAATTGAATGGGTTCCACTGCAAAAAATTAAAGCAAGACATAAGACAACAACCCCTGTTTCTCGTTACTCTTATCATAAATATACAAAAACCAGCATGCCTTACATCCACATTATTCGAAACAAACAAAATGACTTATTACTTTCTGAGGGCATTGAAGCCTATAATAAACTAAAATCAAAAGGCTTACATTTTAAAATCCCAGTATACGTTACAAATAACCCAAACATAACCCAGCTTCAGTGGACATACCGATTATTTCAGTCCTGTATGCAAGAAAAAGTAAATTTCAAATTAAAGTATGAATATATTAAACTGCTGCTCCATGAAACAAATAACAATATAAAAAGTATTTGTGAGCACACCGGATGTACGAAACAAGATGTTTACCAGCTAATATTTGATTCTACAATACCCGAAAAATATAAGGATCTTGCTTTGAAACACGGTTGCCTTCACCTTATTAACACGATTGCTACCATTCCTAAACTACATAACTATCGCTCTGTTTTATATCCAGCATTATTTCAGGAGAAAAACAAACTGACCATGGAGAAGTTAAAGCTTTTCCTTACTTATCTAGATGCTGGCTACGATTTAAATGTCAATTCCATACTAGCATTACAAAACCTGAATAAAATCGTAGATCGTGACCAAGCATTAAAATACTATTGGGATAACCTAGAGTTCCCTGATACACAAATTTTAGAAGGTATTTTCTATTACAAGGGAGATAAGAATTCTAAAATAAATGTTAGGCTATAGACTTGTTGTAGTAAAAATAGCATACAAATCAAAATCGATTTGTATGCTATTTATCTTTCATAGTTCCCAACCACCATCAATCCCAACCTAAATAATCCCTCAAAGAATCCCTTGTAAACTCCCCATCTATGCCTTTTTTAAGGAGTAAATATTCGATTGCTTCATTAAGTGTAAGTCCAATTTCCAATAACCCCTTGGTTATAACCGATAAATATGCAACAGAAGGTGTTGTGAAAAATACATGATATAGTGAATGACTACTCGTAAATGTAAATATAGGTGCCCCGTACCTTTCTCCGACATACACGATGCGGTTATACCATCCATCATGAATATCTACAAACCCTTTTTCTTGGACCTCATCCAGATTTAGGCTCATATCCATCCCACCGTTTTCTTGTGAAACAACATCTAAGAACTGTTCTTCAGTAATTAAATACATTCTACCTATTGTATTTACTTTTGGAGAGGAATCTGTTCCAATAAAGGCAACTCCTCCTTTTCCCCATTTACTTTTATTTTTTGAAAAGTAAAGTGGGAATGGCATATCAATTCTCTCATCCGATTTCGGGGGTGTTTTGTCTCTAGCCCCCTGTTCCGAACGATCAGAGCCTAGTGGCATTCCGCCGTAAATATAGGCTAAAAATCTTTCTTTTAATAAATTGGACCCATAACTTGCATACCAAACATCCATTTTGACACCTCCATCAATCCTCTCCCAGTATGAATACTATTACTTTAACACAACATAATATGGTTATTTCATGTATAATATAAAAGTACCATTTTTTAAAAATTATTGAAGAAGGTGTACGAAGTGAGAAAACAACATAAAAAAGAATCCATTCGTAGTATTATTAGTCGCTACGTCATGATGATTATTGGGGCATCATTAGCAGCCGTCGCACTCGAGCTATTCTTAGTACCAAATACTATTATTGATGGTGGGGTTATTGGTATTTCCTTACTTACAAACCACCTTACAGGACTTAATTTTGGTATCCTTATTCTCATTATTAACCTACCTTTCTTAATAGCGGGCTACAAGTATATTGGAAAAAGCTTTGTTATTGCTTCACTCTTCAGCATTATTTCCTTAGCACTTATTGAACCAACCTTACACCATGTTCCAGCATTAACAGAGGAACCGTTACTAGCGACCGTCTTTGGAGGTCTAATTCTTGGTATCGGAGTCGGTATCGTAATTCGTAATGGTGGAGCTTTAGATGGCACTGAGATTCTAGGAATTCTCCTCTCAAGAAAGTTCCCTTTCTCTGTTGGTGAATTTGTTATGTTCTTTAACATTTTCATTTTCGGTTGGGCAGGATTTGTTCTTGGATGGGAACAAGCCATGTTTTCTATTTTTACGTACTTTATTGCTTCAAAAGCAATAGACCTTGTAGGCCAAGGACTTACTGGTGATACGAAAGCAGCTGTTATTGTTACCAATGAATATGAAGAAGTAGGCGAAGCTATACAAGAACGATTAGGTCGTATGATTACGAAGCTTTATGGTAAAGGTGGGTACAAAGAAGATGATAAGGAAGTTATTTTTGTCGTCTTAACTCGTTTAGAAATTGCAAAGCTAAAATCAATTGTTTATGATACCGATTCAAAAGCGTTTATTACAATAATCGATGCTCAAGAAGCACACGGTAGTAAGTTTAAAAGTCCGATACATTAAAAATGGTAGCTCCAATAGAAGAGCTACCATTTTTCATTTCACTGCTTTATTAATTCTAATAGTTTCTTCATATTTTCCTTTTCCTCCATTGTTTTCGATAAGTTAACTGAGATATCTTTTATATTACCTTCAGAAAGCGTGATATTAACCCATAAATTTGGCTTTATATCTACTTCAAATTCAGTTACATGCACATAGAGTTCTAGTTGCAGTTCTTCTACTATTATAACGGCTATTTCTCCATCTTCCACTCTGTCCACTACGCCCGTCACGTGTAATTCAACCGTTTGACGCTCCACTTTAATCGCTATTTTTTCCGCGAAAATGGATGCTATTCCATTACCTATGAGAATAAGAAATACTAAGATAATTTCTATTTTCCATTTTAATAATTTCTTCATTTTTACTCCTCCTTCCATCAAGTATGCCAAGAAGGAAGAGGAAAAGCATCTTATCAAAAATCAGTTTTATAGCCTTATTTAGGATAAAACTAAATTTTTATAATGGAAAAAGGGAATTTTCTTGCAGTAGAAATAGAGAAAAATAGATATTTATCAAATATAGTGGCACTCCACTCTATCTCAAGGCTCATGACTCTAGATTTCCTTACTTCGTTTTGTTAGGATTTAAGTACGGATTTAATAAAATAGTTGGGGGAGTATACTTGTACAAAAAACTCATATTATCCTTGTTTCTATCTATCTTCCTTGTGGCATGTGGACAAAGTGTAGATCAGAAAACGAGTGGTGATTTCACGTCGGAAGTTGATATAGAAGAAACGCAAACCGACATTACAAAAGAAGAAAATTCTGCTTCTGATAATCCAATATTTGAAGAGAAAAAGGAAAAAACAGATAAAGATGAAAGTTCCAATCAAACGGCTATTTTACCAGAGTTAAAGGTTCACTATATCGATGTAGGCCAAGCAGATGCTACACTATTTCAATATGGTGATCACAATATCCTATTCGATGCTGGTGATTGGCGTGGAAATGAAGTAGTTAATTACCTTCAGTCTCAAGGTGTATCTAAGCTAGACCTTGTTATCGGTAGCCACCCTGATGCAGATCACATAGGACAACTTGGTGATGTGATTAACAGTTTCGAAGTTACAGAGGTTTGGTTATCCGGGAATGAAAGTACTTCTAATACATTTCAACTTGCGCTTGAAGCGATATACAACCATGGTACGAACTATATTGAGCCACGCTCTGGGGAAGAATATGATATAGGACCGATGAATTTAAAAGTGCTCTATCCACTATCCATTACAGGTAAGTCTAATGAAGAGTCCATCTCAGTTCTTTTTACATATGGTGAAGTTACCTTCCTGTTTACTGGAGATGCTGATAGAAATGCTGAAAAACGGATGATGAATTCTGGGATAGAACTAGATGCAAATATTTTACAGTTAGGTCACCATGGTTCACGTACTTCCAGTGACCCATCCTTTATTAATGCGGTAAGCCCTGAAGTTGCCATATATAGTGCAGGAGCTGATAATAGCTATGGACATCCACATCAAGAAGTAGTTTTACTCATCAGCAATGCCGACATAGAATTATATGGTACTGATGTTCATGGGACAATCATTGTGACAACTGACGGATTTAACTATTCCATTAAAACGAAGAATAATGGAACTGTTACACCAAAAAGCACGTCAAGTAGTAACTCAAATGGTGGTACTAATTCCAAATCAAACTCTAACAGTTCCGATTCAACTAATACAGATTCCAAAGTAAATTCTAGCTGTGTATTTATTAACACCGCATCGGTTGAAGAAGTACAAAGTATTATCCATGTTGGTCCAGAACGAGCGCAAGACTTGATTAACTTAAGACCATTTACTTCTGTGAAAGATTTAACCCGTATAAAAGGAATAGGTGATGCTAGAATGAGGGATATCGAAGCCCAAGGAATTGCATGTGTTAATTAATTGTTCGGAGGGAAAATAATGAAAGGTGTACTAGACCGATTTGAAGATAACCAAGCTGTTATTTTAATTGAAGAAGAAAAAGCAGAACTTATTATTTCAAATGATGAACTTCCTGAGGGTAGTGAAGTTAACACGGTATTTAAAGTGGAAAATTCTAATGGTATTTATAAAATAGCAGGAATCGATCATGAAGAAGAACAAGCTACCAAGGAGAAGACAGCGGACCTTCTAGCTAAACTTAGAGCTAGAAGTAACGGAAGTAATTTTAAGAAACAGTAAAAAAATCGGTGCATGACACCGATTTTTTATTTCGTTCTAATTTCAGTTTCTTCCTAAAATTAAATTTATTTACGTAGGTCTGCTTTTGCTATGATATAATTTATGTAATCGCAATACTGGGAGGTAATACATATGGATCTTGGATTAAAAGGAAAATCCGTGATAGTAATGGCTGCAAGTAAAGGATTAGGAAAGGCAACTGCTTTACAGTTTGCAGCAGAAGGGGCACATGTAGTCATCTCCAGTCGTAAAGAGGATGATTTAATTGCTACCACTAGAGAGATTCAAGAGAATACATCTAACCAAAATGTATCCTATAAAACCTGTGATGTTACAAATCCACAAGATATTAAGACATTAATACAATTTGCTGTTGAGAAATATGGCACAGTAGATGTGCTTGTTAACAATGCCGGCGGTCCGCCTGCTGGTGGATTTGAAGATTTCGATGATGATGCGTGGCAAAACGCCTTTGAATTAAATCTTCTTAGTTATGTAAGAGCTATTCGTGAAGTACTTCCATATATGAAACAACAGAATCGTGGTCATATCATCAACTTCACATCATCATCTATTAAGCAAACTTTAGATAACTTAATTCTCTCGAACACTTTTCGCGCAGGAGTTGTTGGTCTTGCGAAAAGTTTATCGCAAGAACTTGCAAAAGACAATATTTTAATAAATACAATTGGACCTGGTAGAATTGCAACAGAACGAGTGCACGAATTAGACACCATTCGTGCAGAAAAGCTCGGGGTAACTTACGATGAAGTGAAGGCATCAACCGAAAAAAGCATTCCAATGGGCCGGTACGGCAATCCTGTAGAATTCGCAAAACAAGCTGTTTTCCTATGCTCTAGTGCAAATACATATGTAACAGGACAGACACTCTTAGTAGACGGTGGATTAGTGAAGGCATTATAAAAAGATAAAAAAAGAGAAGTTATTCCCTGATAACTTCTCTTTTTATCATCTATTAAATTTATTACCCTACAATAATCCTCTCAGTAGGATATTGATAATTTAAATCATTTTTCTCATCTCCATGGAAAATAAATATAAACGATAATATACCTATTCTTCCAATAAACATAAGCGCTATAATAACTATCTTACCAATTGAACTAAGCTCTGGTGTTATTCCCATTGACAATCCTGTCGTACCAAATGCAGAACTTGCCTCGAAAACAATTTGCATTAAGGAGAAGTTCTCCGTAACAGATAATATGACGATGCCAATGAAGCAAATAATAAACGCAAGGAAACTAACGACAACGGATTTTCTTATATCATCCTCATGTATTTCTCTGCCAAACACCTTTACATGTTTCCTCCCCTTCGCAAATGAAAAAATTAACAAAAGAATAACAGCAAATGTCGTAGTTCTTATTCCACCACCAACAGAACTAGGTGAAGCACCAATAAACATTAAAAAGCATAAGACAAGCAATGTCGGATAAGTAAAGAGACTGACATCCATTGTCGCTAATCCACCATTTCTAGTCGTAGAAGATTGAAACAGTGCATAGAAAAAGGATTCATGCCAGCTTTTATCAGCAAAATAGTGGTTCGCTTCAAATAAGAGAATGACAATTGTACCAAAAGCCATTAACGCAAAAAACGTTATAGTCGTTAACTTTGTATATAAAGAAAATCTAAATGAATGATTGCTTTTACTATTTTTAATAAAATTCTTTACTTCAATAAGCACAGGAAAACCAATTGCTCCTAATGTCAACAGAATAATATTTATCATTTGGACAAAATAATCTTGAGCAAAAGGTATTAGAGAATTTCCCGTAATATCAAATCCAGCGTTCGTTGTTGCACTTACGGATGCAAATAACCCTTGTAAATAAGCCTCCTGCCACGTAGGAAAATAATTTAAAAAGTAAGTACCTAAAATAATCGCTCCTACAAACTCAATTAAAAGAATTAATACTAATATTTGCTTCATCAAGTTAACTAATCCTGATAGATGGAATTGGTTTTGATCTGTTCCTATTAATCTTCTCTCTTTTAGACCTATCTTCTTACCAATTAATAGCCAAAAGAAGGTACCTAGAGTCATTATACCAATGCCACCAAACTGTAGAATAAAAAGTAAAATAAAAACCCCTGGTATACTAAACGTATCCGCAACGTTTACTACTGACAATCCAGTAACACTTACTGCACTAACTGCGGTAAATAAAATATTTAAAAAAGACCATTCTACTCCTGATTTTACTGTAATAGGTAAGCTAAGCAAACAAACAGAGACAAATACGGCTACTACATAAAACATTACAATTATTTGTGCAGGACTAAATTCTTTTGTTTTCGGTATTTTTATCATGTTTTTCTCCCCTAGCTAGCACTACTAACCTACATCGCCTTTTCTTCAAACCGTTTTAGACTCTTATTGTCTCCCATAACAACCATTACATCCCCTTCAAGGATCAAATCGTCTGGTAAAGGAGATACATTAACATCTTCTCCCCTTTTTAGCGCTAAAATAGTACAACCATATTTCGCTCGAATATCTAATTGTATTAAACTTTTATTGGATATTTTACTTGTAGCTTTTAACTCTAAAATACTGTAATCCTTAGAAAGACCGATATAATCGATTATTTTATCTGAATCTAGTTGATTTGCAATCCGAATACCCATTTCTTCTTCTGGATTTATTATTCTATCTGCTCCAACTTTTTCTAGCACCTTCTTATGCTGAACGTTTTGCGCTTTTACCCATACATTCTTAACGCCAATATCCTTTAAAATTAAAGTACAGAGGATACTCGGTTGGATTTTTTCTCCAATCGCAACAATGGCATAATCAAAATTCCTAACTCCTAGCGCCTTTAGTTTATCTTCATCTGTTGCATTTGCGACGACTAGATGAGACGCATTATTAGAATTCGTTTTTACATTATCTTCATCATTATCTATCCCCAATACATCATGACCTAACTGATATAGTTGTTTACATACGCTACTCCCAAATTGACCTAAGCCTATAACAACAAATTGTTTTTTCATTACTTCCTCTCTTTCCACTTACACCATAAAAAAAAGACCATATCAAATAGAATGGTCATAATATTGACCTTTCTCTCGAATATTAACGCTTACGGGGTTAGCTGTCGGATTAGGGATTGAGAGTATCCCCTCTTACATAGTAAGATTCACCCCACTAGATAGTCTATCAAGCTATCCATCTGGTTCCCCCGCTCTAAGTAATTAGATTCAGCGACTAAAAGGTGTATATTTATTAAGATTTAAAGTATATAGAAAAAATACTCCTGTTTCTTTCAAATGTCAACACCCATTTTTATAACCATATTCCCCTCTCTTGTCCAAAAAAAATCTCGTACCTTTTATGGCACGAGATTACTTAAGCATATTTCGCTCAATATGATAACACATCATATCTATAGCTTATTCTTCTTGCAATTTCCTTTCCAATCTCCAAACTAGAAGTTGCTGCAGGAGATGGTGCGTTACATACATGTACACTATTTTTTCCCCCAATGATAAAAAAATCATCAAATAGTTTTCCATCACTACCTAATGCTTGGGCACGTACACCCGCTGGGGCAGGAATTAAATCATCTTCTTCTATAGAAGGAAGAAGTCTTTTTAAGTTTTCAACAAATAGCTTTTTACTAGCCGACCTAGAGATTTCCTCTATACCTTCTTTTAAGTAAGTTAAGCCTAGTTTCCAAAAACCGGGATATGAAACAATTTCATTGAAGTCCTTTAAATTGAACGATGTTTTCAAATATGCTTCCCGTTTAAATCCTAAAACAGCATTCGGTCCGACTTCTACTGCTCCATCTATCATTCGAGTTGCATGGACACCTAAAAATGGAAAATTAGGGTTCGGTACAGGATAAATCAAATTTTTCACTAAATATCTTTTTTCCTCCTTCAATTCAAAATACTCCCCACGAAACGGAAATATTTTTACATCCACATGGTAGCCTGCCATTCTAGCAACTCGATCACTATGTAGACCTGCACAATTTACTAGAAATTTAGTAAGAAACGTTTTACTTTTCGACTCAACGAAAACTCCTTCATTCTTTTCATCTAAATCTATTACCTCAGTATCGGTGAAAACTTCCCCACCAAGAGAACGAATCTTCCATGCCATCACTCGTGAAACAGTCTCAAAGTCTACTATTCCGGTGGAGGGGATAAAAATTCCCTCTTTACCAGCTACATGTGGCTCTTTTTCTTTCAACTCTTCTTTTGATAGCCAAGTAGCCTCCAGCCCATTATGATAAGCACGTTTATATAGCTTTTCTAGTTCTAGAATTTCCTCTTCACTCGTTGCCACAATTATCTTTCCACAAATATCATGTGGGATGTCATGCTCCTCACAAAATTTACGCATACTTTCATTTCCTGTCTTAGCAAATCGTGCCTTATAACTCCCAGGCTTGTAATAGATGCCAGAGTGAATAACTCCACTATTATGTCCGGTCTGATGCTTAGCAACGTCTGATTCCTTCTCTAAGACTGCAAGCTTCGCCCCAGGGTATTGTTCTAGCAATGACATACCGACAGACAATCCTACAATACCGCCACCAACAATTAAAAAATCATACATGTTATCTCTCCTAATCTATTAGATTAAACCGATAAATTGCCACCATGTTAATGCTACGAAGATTGTTGCAATTGTCGTCATGATTGTGACCAATATTCCTGGAACTAAAAAATCACGTTGTTCGATTAGCCCAGTACTATGGACAACTAAATTAGGCATCGTTTTGACGACAAGTAAAAATCCAAACAAACTCGTAACCCCTGCAATAAATGCCAAAGGTAATGGATCTACACCAGCATTTTCAGCAACACTAATCATTATCGGTATTAGAGTCACTACCGCTGCCGATACATTCGAAACAAGCTTATGAAATACTTGGGCAAGAATAATGACAAATATGGCAGCTATTACTGGATTTTGTATACTTTCCAAAAACCAACCAACGCTAATATATTCTCCTATCCTATCTACCGCTCCGGAGTCGATTAATCCATACCCCATCGATAACGTCACACTCAATAGTAGTACAGTATTATAGTTTATTTTGACTACGTTTTCCCACTTAGCAAATCCTACCCCTGGTAACGACATAACTACAGCACCAATTAAAGCTGGTACACTAGGATGTAATCCATGATAAGGTTCGGTAATCCACAACCCCACAATGAAAAGCAAAATAACTAGGCAGCGAATTTCTTTAAAACTAACTGCACCGAGCTCCTTCATTTTTAAATCCATTTCTTCCTTAATATGTGGAAAGCTTTTCTGTTCTTCCTTTAACGGAAAATACTTATACAATAAGATCCAAATCCCTGGAATTAAAATCAACCACAATGGAAGTGTATATAAAAACCATTGAAAATAGGTGATGTTTATTCCTGCATATCGAATTAACAGCTCTACTGTTAAAATATTTCCAACCGCTGCAGTTAATATTGCCGTCCCACTAATATTTCCACCAAACGCAATACCAAGCATGATCATTTTCCGTAAATTACTTCCGGGCTTTGCGCCAATAGAGTTAACGATAAGTGTGGAAATCGGGATGACTAAAGTAGTTCTTACTGCTGTGGACGGAATGAAAAATGCTTGTATTTGCTGTACTACAATCATACTTCCAAGTAGTCCCTTTGCCGTCGCACCCCATTTCTTCACAATATAATAACTTACTCTTTTCACAAGAGCTGTTTCATTTACAGCGCGGGCTATCATCATACCTCCAACCACTAAATGAGTGGCCGGTGAAGCAAAACCACTGTATACGATTGATGTATCAGCTAGATTAAGAATTAGCATTAATACTAGAATTAATAATGCAGTTAACCCAATCGGAATAGGTTCAAGTGCCCAAAGCACAACACCGAAGCTAACAACCGCAGTCATAACCCTTGCCTCGTAGGAAAAAATATCTGGCAATCCAAAATACAACAACATAAAAATGCCAGCTGCAATAAGCAAACTGACGACTTTTTTTACTTTTCCCTTATCCTTTGGAACAGAAATCCGAGCTTTAGCCTGCTTCATCGTTGTCCCTTCCCTGCATTATGTAAAATTCAGGGGCTGCCAATAAGGCACCCCATAACTTCAACCAATCTGATAAGTTGTTTTCACCTTAAGAATCTTATTCCCGCTTTTTAGCAAAGAATTGAGCGATTACTACTAATAATAGTAAGCCAAGCCCAATTATATCGGTTAGAGAACCAGGTATGACTAATGTTACTGCTGCCAATATTGAAATAATTCTAAGTGGCCATATCATGTTACCCATAAAATACCCTTCAAGACCTGCCCCTAATGCAATAATCCCAATCGCTGCCGTAATCGCAACCCAAGCAATTTCCCAGCCATTCGTACCTTGCATTAATAATTCTGGTGAGTATACAAAGATATATGGGACTAGCACACCTGCAGCAGCTAGTTTTAATGAAATAAATCCGGTTCGATTCGGATCTCCTCCTGAAATACCCGCTCCAGCAAAAGCAGCTAATGCAACAGGTGGTGTTAAATTCGCTAAAATACCGAAGTAGAATACAAACATATGGGATACAAATGGTTCAATTCCAAACTGTACCAAGGCAGGGGCAGCCATTGATGATGTAATGATATAGGTTGGAATGGACGGTAACCCCATTCCAAGAATAATCGAAGCAATCATCGTAAAGAACAACGTTAAAATCAACGTATCTTGCCCTAAAACAAGAATTGCTGAAGTCATTTTTAAACCAAAACCTGTTAATGATGCTACCCCAACTATAATTCCAACCATAGCACAGGCCATCGCTACCCCAACAGCACTACGAGTCCCATCCTCTAAAGCATGGATAATCCCCTTAATACTTAACCGCGTCTGCTTTCTTATCATAGCAACAACAATCGTAATAATAATTGCCCATGCTGCCGCAAAAATCGGTGTTCTACCACTAAATAACAAATAAATTAAAACGAATAAAGGTATTAATAAATGACCTCTTTCCAGCATTACTTCCTTCAAACTAGGGAGTTCGTCACGGGTTAGCCCTCGTAATCCACGCTTTTTCGCACGCAAATGAACAACCGTTATAACTCCCAAATAGTAAAGTATTCCAGGTAAAATGGCAGCAAGAGCTATTTCGCTGTATTTCATACCTAACGTCTCCGCCATAATAAATGCAGTAGCACCCATAACCGGTGGTAAAACCTGACCACCAACCGAAGCCGCTGCTTCGACCGCACCTGAAAAATCTTTCGAATAACCAGTACGCTTCATTAAAGGAATCGTAAAAGATCCTGTCGTTACCACGTTAGCTATAGCAGAACCATTAATTGACCCAAGGAACCCACTTGAGATAACCGATACTTTAGCTGGTCCACCTGCTGTATGACCAGACATTGCCATCGCAGTATCATTAAACAGCTGACCTAATCCGGTTCGATTTAAAAATGCCCCAAACAGGACAAACAAAAAAATATACGTAGCCGATACCCCGATTGCTGTACCGAATATTCCTTCCGTTGTTAAATACATATAAGTCGTAATATCTTCAATCGAATAACCTCGATGGGCAATAATTCTAGGAAGATATGGACCGAAATAAGCATAGAGTAAAAATAATGCACTAAGCACAGTTAGACCAATTCCAACAACACGTCGACCCCCCTCAAGAACCAGCATGACAATTAATAAACTAAATAAGAAGTCACTAGTGTTCGGTAATCCCGCTCGGTTTACAATGCCCATATAATCAATAAAAATATAGCCAATGGTTGCTACAGACAAAATAGCTAATAGAAAATCGACTACCGATGCACGATGTTGCGGTGCTTTTTTGCGTGAAGGGTAAAGTAAAAATACTAAAACTAAGATAACACCTGTATGGAGAGCACGATGTTTCAAGGTTACTAGAGGTCCAGTAAAAGATGTAATTAAATGAAATAGTGCTAAACCAACTGCAATAAATGTAACAAGACGAACCATCCACGCAATATTAAAATTACGAAATCTAGATTCTGTATCAAATTTCTCAAGAAGTTTCTTCTGTTCCTCTGATGTTAAATCCTCTATTGGTTTAACCGCTTCACTCATTTGGCCCATCCCTCCTTAAGAGATAATTTTCATCCTTAACCACTGAAAAATAGTAAATGATTTATAAGAAATTTGAACATGATTATAATCAGGAACATAGTTTTTTAAAGGATACGATGTTGTCCCGTCTGCAATGAAATAATTAGAGATGGGGACATAATAAAGTGAGTAAAAAAGTATATTTCGCTTTATATCCGTAACACGAACATAACCGTTAGAAAGAAATTCGACTTCCCCTTCTGTATCTGGAGTGCCCGCTCCATATGATTGATAAAGCGTCTCAAAAAATGATAAGGAGTGATCACGATTGATGGTATAGGTTTCTTGCCATGGTGTTAACTCTACCGAATGACGCCATCCTATCGTAATTGTATTTCCTTCCCATTGAAAAAAATGGTACGGTTTCCCTTCTAAGTCCGTAAGTAAAACACCTGATTGTACTGGAACCATAAAGATCCCAGTAACAATCAGTAGAATAATTACTAAATAGATTACTTTTCTGTGCATACCAATTCCTTCTTAATGTGTTTATTCTGTTATCCCTTGCTCATCAAAATATTTCTTTGCACCTGGATGTAAAGGAGCTGGTAAATTTTTCAGTGCGTTATCGATATTAATATCACTTGCAGCACTATGTGTTTCCTTTAATGTATCTAGATTTTCATAAAATCCTTTTGTTAAAGCATATGCCACTTCATCTGATACATCTTTATGTGTTAGGAGCACATTGTTTACTCCAATAGTAGGGGTATCACTTTCTAGCTCATATACATCAGCTGGAACAGTAGCTGGGAAGAAAGCAGGGTACTTTTCTTGCATTTTAAGTACTTTTTCTTCTGCAATTTCTACGACGACTATTTCATGGCTTGTTTGTAGTTCCATCACCCCAGCATTCGGTAAACCTGAAGAAATAACAACCGCATCAATGGTTCCGTTCTTTATTCCCTCTACACCTTCAGCAAAAGATAAGTAGTCTTCATTTATATCGTCATAGCTCATTCCATATGCTTCTAATACACGCTTTGCACTAATTTCTGTACCTGATGCCGGTGCTCCAACCGCTATGTTTTTACCAGCTAAGTCTTCAACGGTTTTAATACCGGATTCAGCAGTAGCAACGATTTGAAGGAAGTTCGGATATAGGGAAGCTATGGAACGAATATTTTCTTGAGCACCTTGTTCTGCGAAGCTATCCACACCTTCATATCCATCAGCTGCTGCATCTCCCATCGAAAATCCAAGCTCAGCATCACCTTGGTTTAGGGTTGTAATATTAGCTGCGGAAGCTGCTGTTGATTGGCTATTTGCATTAGCTCCCATATCTTGATAAATATTAGCCATTGCACCACCTAAAGGGTAATAAACCCCTGAAGAACCACCAGTGAGAACGGTTACAAATTCACCATCTAAAGCATCCTCTGCAGATCCATCCGCACTATCACCACAGGCACTTAGTACTAATAGTAGTAAAAGAAATAAGCTAATAAATAGACTCTTTTTCATTTTTTCCCCTCCATTTTATAATTATATTAATTCCTATATGTACTAGGATATTAATAAAAATGTTTTATAGATTAGATGACGCTTACATAACGTGACAAAAAAACCATCTTTAAAAGACATTGGGGTATCTGGATGTCTCTCTAAGATGGTCATTTAATCGATAAATAACAGAAAACTTTCCTAATTCAGTATGTTTATTTCATATTGTTCATCATAATACAATCAATTTAAATTGTAAATAATATTTTGTTAATTAAAATAAATTGATGTCAAGCACTTGGAATCCTCTAGTACTTGACACCTATCCATTAACTTTCAACAATCTGTTTTATCCCACTACGTCTAGTAAACCACCATTTCAGTGAAACAGGGACTAGGAGTACGATTAATAATATTCTAGTAAGCTGCAATGCACTTACGATAGCGGGATCCCCGCCAACATTATAAGCAGTTAAGACCATTTCAAAAAATCCACCAGGTGCAATGCCAAGTAATGCAGTTGCATAGTCTAATGACGTGAATGTAGCAAGTATGGCCCCTAAACCAAAAGCTATGGCAATAATCAAAATAGAAAGACCAAAATACACAAACGTATACTTACCACCAATTTTCAAATCGTGAAACAAAATATTTTTTCCCAAGCTCGCACCAACCGCTACTTGACCAGCATTCAATAAACCCGAAGGTACAGATGCAAGTTCAATAGGACTGACATTCATTATAGCCGTAACACCTAGTGCACCAATAATAATTCCAGCAGGTATTTTATTTTGTAGTAAAATAGCAGCAGCAATTGGAACTATAAACCATAAATAGCTCCACCCACTCCCCATCACAATTTCACTAGATGCTCGTTGAAAACCACCAGTTCCAGCATTTCCAAGTACATATACCATAAAAGAAGGAATAGTGAATAACACGGTAATCAAGCGGATTGTTTGAAAAATAACAACTAAAGAAGGGTTTGCTTTTAACGATTCACTCGCAACTGCCATTTCCGATAATCCACCAGGAATACAAGAAAACACACTCGTTACTTGATCAACTTTAATCCATTTTGTGACTAAAGTACCAAGTACAATACATGCAACAATTAAAATGCAAGTCACCAGTATATATGGAAGTAAGTAAGGTATCACCGTAAGAAGTGTTTCTTTCGTGAAGTACAAGCCAAAATAGATTCCTAGAATAATAAATCCTGAATCTCGAATGAAATTTGGAATAGATACCTTACGCTTAGTGATACCTTGCCAAAGTACAATGAAGGTTAATGGTCCCAGTACCCATGGTAGTGGGGTATGTAACGAGTTAAATAAAACGCCTCCAATAATAGCTATTATGAATGCCTCTACAATGGAAGAAAAAGTTTTTAAAGACATTATATGTTAATCCCCTTTAGTTGACATGAATTTCTTATCTCCTAACTTATCATTTTACCCTACAATGAACAAAATAAGTAGAATCTGAGAATTATTAGGATTAGAATATCCCTTTATATGAATAGAGGAAATATTTCCCGTCGATACTGTTGGTAAGCTATTCGAAAGGAATAAGGTCATGAAAAAAAATAAACAAGTAATGTATTTTAATCGTAATATTCTTTCAGGAATTCTATTCGGTTTAGGTTTAGTTGCGTTTTTAGATGAAGCAATTTTCCACCAATTATTACACTGGCATAAATTTTATGATAAATCGACTACTAGTGTAGGGCTCATTTCAGACGGAATTTTTCATGTATTTAGTTGGTTTGCGACAGTCGGAGGGTTATTTTTAGTAGCAGACTTAAAAAGGAGAAATGCATTTTTATATCCCCTTTGGCAAGGAAGTGTACTACTTGGCTCTGGCTCCTTTAATCTATATGATGGCATCATCCAGCATAAAATCATGCGTATTCACCAGATTCGTTATGTGGATAATGTTATCGTATATGATGTAATTTGGAATTTATTAGCCGCTGTATTTATTTTTATCGGAATAGCATTACTATTAAAATCGAAAAAAAGGGCAAGTGAAGATATATGAGTCATGTGCATCCTCTGCAACTAACTAATGCCTCCACCTTGATGTCCATTGCTTTTTTTATCATATATATAGGTTATCTATCTGCCGTCCTTTATTCCAATAAACGTTTTAATAATTGGCCGTTATATCGGTTTATACTTTTTACATTGGGTATCTTTTGCCTGGTGATTGCAACAAGTGGGCCTTTAGCCAAATTAGCTCATGAAAGTTTCTCATTCCATATGGTCAGTCATCTTCTCCTTGGAATGATTGCGCCTTTACTAATAGTTTTAAGTGCACCAATGACATTGCTCTTCCGTTCATTATCAACTAAAACTGCTAAAAGACTAACCTACTTTTTAAGAAGAAAACCGATTCAGCTTCTCCTGCATCCAATTGTGACATCAATACTAAATATGGGCGGATTGTGGTTATTGTATACGACAAATATATACACACTAATGCACGAACATACGCTTCTCTACCTATTCATCCATCTACATGTATTTTTTGCGGGATATTTATTTACTGCTTCTATTATTTATATCGATCCAATAGCACATAGAATAAGTTACTTATTCCGTTCAATAGTACTAGTTCTTGCACTATCATCCCACGCAATTCTAGCTAAGTATATTTACGCCTTTCCACCAACTGGAGTATTACGTCATGATGCTGAAATTGGTGGAATGCTAATGTATTATGGTGGGGACCTTGTAGACTTAATCATTATTATAATTTTATGTAATGAATGGTATAAATCAGCACGGCCAAAGTTAAGACAATCTAACGCTAACCAAAAAATTCCAGCCCAGTAATATATTGCACACAATATCCCACAAGTGACGAAAATCCTATTATTCGATATAATAGAAGAAAAAATAATAGCAAATGAGGTATGCATGATGAATTTGAAGGATTTCTTCATCGGGATGTCACAAAATCAGTTTTTAAACAATGCAGCAAAAAAATATGGTTTAAAATTAGGGGCTCAATCCGTTGTAGCTGGTACTAATATTGAAGAGATGATTCAAAGTGTGAAAGAATTAAACAGTTATGGAATCTCTGCTACGATAGATAACTTAGGTGAATTTGTTACGGAAAAAGAAGAAGCTTTGAAAGCAAAAAATCAAATTCTAGCTGTTATTGAAGCTATCCAAGAAAATAAAGTGGATGCACATATTTCATTAAAGCCTACCCAACTTGGGCTTGATATTGATTATGACTTCTGTAAAGAGAACTTAAAAGAAATCGCTTCCAAGGCAAATGAATATAATATTTTTATTAACTTTGACATGGAAGATTACGACCACTTGAAGCCTTCTTTCGATTTAATTGACGAACTATCTGTTGATTATGATAATATTGGTACGGTTATTCAAGCTTATTTCTATGAATCTGTTAAAAATATTGAAAGATATAAGGATTATCGGCTACGAATTGTAAAAGGGGCGTATAAAGAACCAGAAACTGTTGCGTTTCAAGATAAAAAGGATATTGACCAAAACTTCCTAAAATTGATAGAGTATCATTTATTAAGTGGTAAGTTCACATCGATTGCAACGCATGACCACCATATTATTAACCATGTGAAAGAATTCGTAAAAGAAAACGATATTCCGTTGGACAAGTTCGAATTCCAAATGCTATATGGGTTCCGTAAAGAATTGCAATTGGAATTAGCGAAAGAAGGCTATCATTTCTGCACCTATGTTCCATTTGGTGATGATTGGTATGGTTACTTCATGCGTCGTCTAGCAGAACGACCTCAAAATATGAACCTTATGGTTAAGCAGGTTTTCAATAAGAAAACAAATACGGTTCTTGGTGTTGCTGCTGGTGCATTTGTACTTGGTAGATTAACGAAACGTAGAAAGAAATAATAAGACTGATAGAAAAATCCTTTAGCTACGATTGGCTAAAGGATTTTTCTATCACATTATAAAACCTTACTCAAGAAATCTCGAGTACGAGGACTTTTTGGTTGACCGAACACTTCAGATGGACTTCCTTCCTCCACTATAATTCCTCCATCCATGAATAGTACCCGGTCCCCCATTTCTCTGGCAAATCCCATTTCATGTGTAACAACTACCATCGTCATCCCTTCCTGTGCAAGCTGTTTCATTACATCTAGCACCTCTTTTACCATTTCCGGGTCAAGCGCTGACGTAGGCTCATCAAATAACATTACCTTAGGTCTCATTGCTAGCGCTCTAGCAATTGCTACACGTTGCATTTGACCACCTGATAGTTGTTCTGGATAAGCTAGAGCTTTATCCCGTAAACCAACCTTCTCTAAAAGCTCATAGGCCCAGTTTTCTGCTTCAATCTGATTCATATTTCGTATCTTTTTTGGTGCAATCGTAATATTTTCTAATACATTCATATGAGGAAATAGATTAAATTGTTGAAATACCATACCGACTTCTTTACGGATTTCATTTATATCTGTTCTAGAATCGTTTACTTTTACACCATCAATATATACTTCACCATCCGATATTTCTTCAAGTAAATTAATACATCGTAAAAATGTACTTTTACCTGATCCACTAGGCCCGATTACACATACAACTTCCTTTTCTTGAATTTCACAATCAATTCCCTTCAGTACTTCTAAATTGCCAAATGACTTATACAATCCATTAATTTTTATCATATGATCACCTTCCTATGAAGCCCGACCGAATGTAAAAATTCGTCGCCTTTGTGAAGGAATATAGCTATTACTATAGCGTTTTTCTATAAAAGTAATAACCTTAGTAAAGATCCAAGTTAATAATAAGTATAGAATCGCAACCGTTATATATGGTTCCCAGTAACGTGCATAGGCACCTGCAACGATTTTACCTGCCAGTAATAAATCATTTACAGCAATCATTGCAACAAGTGATGAATCCTTAAGTAAGGCAATTAACTCATTTCCAAGTGGAGGAACCATGCGTCGGAGCGCCTGTGGTAAAATTATATGTTTCATTGCTTCTCGTTTTGGCATACCAAGTGAGCGGGCTGCTTCCATTTGTCCTTTTTCTATCGACTGGATACCTGCTCTAATAATTTCAGCGTTGTAGGCGGCACAATTTAACATCAGAGCGACCGCCCCAGAGAAAAAAGGGCCTAATGACTGACCAAATATCGACGGGATGACCGCGTTATGGATTAGTAGGATTTGGACCAAGAGTGGTGTACCACGGAAAAAGTCTACATAATACTTACATGGATAATAGATCCACTTCATCTTGGAAAGTTTCCCCATTCCTAGAAAAAGCCCGAGAATTATACCACCAATATAGCCAATAGCTGTCAAGGCCAATGTAGTCCATAGGCCACGGATAAATAGCTCTTTATAATTCCATATCATGTCAAATCGAATAGCATCTAAAAAGTCAATCTTAACCACCCCCGTATGTTATCGTGAAAATTTGCCATTTATTCGATATCCATACCAGTGATTTCTTTTAGCGTACCATCTTCTTTAATTTTTTGAATACCTTCATTTAGTTTTTTTAACACTTCAGAATTTCCTTTTTTCACCATTAAACCATAATATTCTTTTTCAAAACTATCATCGTCAATCGTTTTAAAATCTACATCCGGATTATTTTTCACATATTCTAATACAACAGAGTTATCTCCAACTGCTGCATCTGCATTTCCGTTTACTAGTTCCGAAATTGCAAGAGGCATTGTTTCCAAAGGGAGAATATCAGGATTTGTATTACCAAGTAATCCTTTTACTACCTCGTGTCCTGTTGTATTAATTTGAACAGAGACCTTCTTACCCACTAAGTCCTCAAATTTTTCAATGTCAGCGTCTCCCGGTACGAGAATTACTTGGTTCGCAACAAAGTATGGATCAGAGAAGTCATAGGTTTCTTTTCTTTCTTCTGTTATTGTAATAGAAGATACCGCAAAGTCTACCTCACCACTGTCAACAGCTGAAAATAATGGTTCCCATCCATAATTTTTGTATTCTACTTCAAATCCCGCAGCTTCCGCTATAGCATTGACAATATCAATATCGATTCCTACAATGTTTCCATCTTCATCCATATATTCCATTGGTGCATATGTAGCATCTGTCGCAACAACGAGTTTTCCATCGGCCGCCCCAGAACCTGATGTTCCACATGCAGCTAACAATACCGTTAACCCTATAACTAAAATACTAATTGACCATTTCTTATTAACATATTTCATAAAATAAATCCCCTTTCCCTTTTTATACCATCTATTATTTATCAAATAATTTAGATGATTGGTAATAATTATAATATAACAAACTTTCACATTCAATAGACTTAGTTTAACAATTATCAACTCATTGTCCTAAACAAAGAAAAGTTATCCACTTTAACCGTAGATAACGTCCTTGCACAGCGATTTTATTTAGTTAACTGAAACGATAAGGGAAACAAGGAAAACATTACTTCACCATGTATATTACTACTATGAATTGGTCCTACATCACTGCTTCTACTGTCCAAGCTCTCCCCAGGTGTACGGTTATCCCCAACTACAAAATATGAATCACCTGGAACAATGATCTCTTCCATATCATTTGGTATACCAGAACTATAAGCTTCACTAATCATGTCACCATTGACAAAAATATGTCCATCCTGGATTGCAACACGATCATTTGGTAACCCAATTACTCTTTTAATCACATCAAATCCATGTCCATCGCGAAATACCACAATGTCATTACGATCAACTGAATAAAAAATATTACTTGAAAACACAACGTTGCTATCCTCAAGAGTCGGATTCATTGAATCTCCAGAAATAACAATAAAACCAACTGCAAATCGAAATATAAAAAAGGCAAGTAGTAATATGACGATAAATCCAACTCCACCTAACCAACTTGTTTTGCTCTTTTCACTTACCTTATTCGTATTTTCAATCGTTACACTTGTTACCATTGTAGTCACCTACCATTTTGAACATATATTCTAATAAGGGTGCCTGTTTTCCTATTCCTTCACTAATTAAGCATTCTTCCACAGGTTCTTTTATCAATTGTTATCCTTATTTGCAGCAGTCTTACTTTACTTCCATTTCTGTATTACTTTCATTTTTTACAGGATGTTCTTCTTCAGCATTAGTCTCTTCCCCCGTATCAGGCTTTTCAATACTATCCCTAACTTCGGTAGTCACCTCACCACAGTTAATTAATTGACTAGGATCCTTAAGTCCTAAAACAATATCCATTTCCACCTGTGCTTTCGTAGCTAAACACTCTAATTTACTAATGACAGCTTCATTTGTTTCTATGTTAACATCATAATTTGAAATGAGTTTTTCAGCATAATCATCTAATCTTTGTACCAAATTCTCCTTCTCATTTCGCAAAAATAATTGGTACTCTTGTTCAGCAGCTTGAATGGCATTATGTATCTCATTTTTTAAACGACTAGTCTGTCTAGCTTGTTCAAGTGAAATAGCTGTTTCTATTTCTTGAAGCGAGGTAGACTGTTTGTCATTGAACCATTTTCCTAATAAGAATGCAATGTCTCCATTAGCAAATACTACCTTTATACTACTCGCCATCATCAACAGGATTAAACAGATCCCTAGTATACGTAAAGTTCTATTATTACCCTTTTTCAATCGAATACCTCCCTGTAAAAGAAAGGGATGCCCCATTTTGTTCTGACTCCCTCTTGGAGTTAGACTCAAGACCTGAGACACCCTTTTCTACTAAGTACTATTGATTAATACTATTTACTACATCATCTAAAGCAGCTTTTGCTTGATCCTCTAATTCCTGAGCATGAGCAATAATAATTTGTTCTTGCTCTTCCACTAGACCATCAAGTAGTGTTGTTACTGCCTCTCTTAAATCTTCAATTGCCCAATCAACTTGATTTTTCAAGTTTCTAATTGTAATTTCTTCTTGGGAATCCAACTCAGCTGCAAGTCCCTCTTGAGCTTGACGAATAGCCTCTTCCAATTCTTGTACCGCTTCATCTCTAGCAGTATTAATGTCTGAGGTCATTGTTGCCATTGCTTCTTCCCCAATTTCACCAGTATAAGCAGTTAAATCATTTGTTGCATAGTTCAAACCTTCTTGTTCAAGTCTTTCAATTTCCCCATAACCATTAAGAAATACGTTGTAAAACTCCAATCCAATATTCTCTAAAATAGCTTGTTCTTCAGCACTTAGTGATTCTAAATGACTTAGTTTCGCATTAATAATTTCTTCTAAGGAATTTCCTGTTTCCAACTCTCTAGCTAAATCAATATCAACCTGAGCCTCTGATTTTAATTGTTCATATTCAGCTTGAATTTCAGGCATTTTACTATTGGTATATGCAGATACCTCTTCTTCAATTTCTCCGACAGATTGTTCAAACATCCCATCATACCAAGCTCTTAGCTGCTGACCAGCATCCGTATTGGCTAACGCAACACCAGAACCAGAAATTATCCCAACTGCTACTGCCCCTACTATTATTTTCTTCTTTAAACCTGTAACCTTTTTCAATTTTACTCTCCCCTTATTCATATATATTGAAATTGTTGCTTTCTTCATCGTCACCTAATAATTCTCTTAAATAATCTACTATATCTGTTTCAATCTCTGACTTTAATTCATTACGCTTATCTCTAGAAAAGTCCTCAAATGGTTTATGTAATGAAATCTTTTCTTGTAATTCTTGCATCTCTACTAAATAAAGTTCTTTATATTGTTTTAAATTACTGCTAGTTGCAACCGAAGATTTTTTAAATAATTCTGTTAAATAATCTTGTATTGTAAGGCGTCTATCTTCTTGTTGATCCCAAGAGATGTCCGTAATAACTGCCTCACGCTCTTCAAATATGTTTTGCATGTCCCGAATCATACTATCTAACTTCCCCTGTCCAAACAAAAACTGTGCGTGAACGGTTATTACTTGAAGTCCCAAAAATAGGAATGTAATTACTACGAAGCTAGCTAGTATTTTTTTCATGTATCACCCGACCTTTCTATTAAAAAATTACTATTTTCTTACAATGCATGACTCAATGCACTCATATTAACAGAAAAATTTGAATAGTGAATCGTTACAATCTACTATTTACAACATAGGTTGATAGATTCACTCAACATGTAGAATTACTAATAATAATGTGGAAAAATTTCAGCCGTTTTGAGGAAGTTGTTTTATATAAGGGAAGTAAATCGAATTTTTCTTCTAAAATGGAATTTCCTGGTACAAATTACGGAGATAATTTATTTATACTACTAGAATTAGAATGGTTCCTTTGGCTCATATCCTACATCTCCATACCCCATACTGATTTCTTATAGAAGCATTTAATGTATTTTTTTGATAGTTCATGTTTATTAACCTAAGCTCACTTTTTCTTATCCGACAAAAAATACAATCAAACTCAACTAATTTAATCCGAGGCTAATAATAGAATCATAGATTCCACTCCATTTATCACCTACTTTAGTAATTGACCTCTCTTATAATTTAGTGCTTATAACCCACAATTCATGAATCTCCATCTGGTTAGTTTTACCTATTTTTTATAAAATAGATAGATTTGATGTTTAAATCTATTATTATCTGACCATCCTTTCTACTAGATTACTAATCTACGAGAAAGGAATTGATGAAATATGAGAAAGTTGTTACACATATTATGCATAACCGGGTTATTGCTAATAGTATTTTCATTCGTTTCTGCTTCTAGCACGCACGCAGAAGTACTTGAAAATAATCATGATAAATTATTTGAGGTCCAAACAGATTCCGTTATCATGAGGGTTGCACCAGATGAACAATCGGAAATCGTCGGCGAATTAGTAGAAGGGAATCGACTGAGGACCTTTGATGAAAAAGACGGGTGGGTTAAGACCTTCTATAAAGGACTACCGGTTTGGGTTTATTCAGAAGAGCTTCTATTAATAGAAGAAACCAGAAAACAAGATAATAAAGAATCTGAGCATAAAAAGGAAAATCAAGTTGAGGAAGCAGACAAACAATTAGAAGAAGTTAAACTTGAAGATGATAAATTTAAAAATAATAAACCAGAACATGCTGTTGAAACGAAAGACTATTTACCGATGGGATATATTCAACCTAAGGAAGTACAGATTTCTGTAGACAGCATAACTTTACGAAAAAATCAATTAAATGGATATAACATCATGATTGATGCAGGACATGGAGGGAAGGATTCTGGTGCAATTAAAAACGGCGCTTTGGAAAAAAATATTACCATGTCTACTGCTAATAAGTTAGCTAAACGATTAGAGGATGAAGGAGCAAATGTACAACTCACAAGAGAAGATGATACGTTTATTTCTTTAGAAAATCGGGTATATCAAAGTAACACCCATGGAACAGATGTATTCATTAGTCTTCATTATGATTACTTTAGTGATTCTAATGTAAATGGTATTAACACATACTACTATAACGAAGACACAAGCAAAGAACTTTCTGAGAATATCCATACAGCATTGGTTGATGAGCTTGATATGACAGATCGAGGAATAAAAAATGAAGCTTATTATGTTCTAAAACACAATCAAAATTCTGCTGTACTATTAGAATTAGGCTTTATGTCTAATTCAAGTGACCTTGAAAAAATACAAACAGAAGAATACCAAAGAGAAGTTGCGGAAGCAATTACGAATGGACTAGTGGAATACTTCGACGATGAACCTGATGAATAGTTAACCCTCCCTTATTATATAGTTGCACCAGTTTAATTTCTGGTGCACTTTTTTTGTGGCAGAATAAGATTAGGAGCTGTAAAACATTATTACAAGCTCCTCTCAAACTACACCTCATATTCTAACTTTTTAAAGCGAAATTCTTCTAATGCTGCTTCATCAATTTCATACCCTATACCTGGCGACGTCGGAACTTTGATTACACCATTTTCTACTACAACTTCAGGTTTAATAATATCCTTTTCCCAATATCTAGAAGAACCAGCAGTGTCACCTGGTAATACAAAGTTGGATAACGTCGTAATAGCGACATTATGAGCCCTTCCAACTCCCGCTTCTAGCATGCCTCCACACCATACCGGAATTCCGTGTACTTTACAATAATCATGAATTTTAATCGATTCAGATAATCCACCTACACGCCCAACTTTAATATTGATAATTTTACAGCTTCCTAGTTCAATTGCTTTCTCAGCATCATACAAGGAGTGAATACTTTCATCTAAACAAATTGGTGTATGGAGTTCCTTTTGTAGCTTTGCATGATCAATAATATCATAATGTTGTAGAGGTTGTTCAATCATTAATAAATTTAGATCATCCAGTTGTTTTAACATATGAATATCATCTAATGTATATGCCGAATTGGCATCTGCCATAATCGGAGTATCCGGAAAAGCTTTACGAACTTCCCTTAGCATGTCCACATCATGACCTGGCTTAATCTTTAACTTAATACGCTTATATCCTTGATCTAGAAATCCAGCAATTTTTTTCAGCAACTCATCTATTGTTGGTTGGATTCCTATACTAATTCCGACATCTATTTCCGTCTTCTCTCCACCAAGTGCCTGTGCTAACGATATACCTTCCCTTTTAGCAAAAAGGTCCCATACTGCACCTTCAATAGCAGCCTTTGCCATATTATTTCCACGTAATCTCCCAAAAAGAGGAAACACTTCATTCGGATGTTGTATCTCATTATCTCTTAAAATCGGAATCAAAAAATCTTCAATAATATTTAAATTAGACTTTACTGTTTCTTCTGTATACCATGGTATCGGAAATGCAACACCTTCACCAAATCCGCGGTTTCCATTAATGTCGACTGCTTCAACAAGGAAGAACTCCTTGTCCTGCATCGTACCGAAGCTAGTAGCGAACGGATCAACCATACGCATATTTAATCGATGTATGATAAATTTTTTAAATGGAATTACCATCCTACACCCTTCTTCCTTTTTATTTTACAAAACAATAATAGCTTACATTTTCATCACGAATAACATATCTACCTTTATACCCATTAGAAAATAATAATTGGAATAGTTCTCTTGTCATTGTTCGCCATTTAATTGCTAACTCCAAGTTTTCCTCTTTTATTTCTTGAATGTTTTTAGGAATAGCTATGAACCATTTATCACTCTCATTTTGAAAGATGACATTCGTTCTAATTGGTTCCTTATTTTGATCCATTTCTACTAGTACCTTGGATGGATCAAACGATACCGCCAATGCTTCCTGTTCCTGTTTACATTTCCACTCCACAACAAAACGGTCTGAAGCTAGTCCTTTATTTAACCCGTCATCCATCATCCCATAATAATTTTCTTTATAGGTAGTAGCTATAGCTCCTAATTTATGTAAATTCAAGAAAGCATTTACGCTGTGGAGTGGATCAAAGGTCCAAATCATTTTATCATATCCTTTGTGTGCTGCTACATCTCGCTGCTTACGTTTTATTTTTTCCCCAATGCCTGACTTACGATATGCTGGAAGAATGGCTAATGAGTGTGAAACTAGATAAATCTCATTGCCATCAAAGCCAGGAAAGCTATATTGAAAGCCAATCATTTCCCCTTTTAGGAAAGCACCAATTATAACACCACCATTACGCAGTGCCGTTAATGTTTGATGTAACGGTATAGGGGTTTCCTGCCAGACTACCTCTTCTATTCTCTGCATTTGTTCCAATTCTTCTATCGTTGTAATTTCTTTAATTTCTATTTTCATCAGATCACCCTAAACCATGGTACTTTTTTACCGTCTTCTTTAACGCCTTTACTAAAATTTCAACACTAGGCTTAATGGCTTTATGATTAAACGTCATTTGTGGATGATGAAGTCCTGGCTCTAAATCACAACCTATCGCAAGCATTGTAGCTTTTAGGGATGGTCTTTTTATCGTATAAAAGTGAAAATCATCTCCACCTGTAGTGGTAATCATCGGTATCATGTGCTCTTTTCCAATCGTATCTATGATCGCTTCCTCCATTAATTTACTTGCTTCCTCATTGATAACAGCTGCAGCCACACTAGAAGTGATAGTCAGATCTATGTTAACTTCATGGTACTCGGAAAGCATTATAGCGATTCGCTCTACTTTTTCCAATAATTGTTCCATCGCCTCATTTGTTTGTGCTCGCATATCAACTGAAAACGTAGCATTACCTGGAATGATATTGGTACTCTCACCACCAGCATGAAAGCTTGTCATCTTTACAGAGTGAGGGATCATTGGATCAATATAAATATTATTTAAATGCTGAAAAAACTCTGCACCAACTTGAATCGCATTGACATTAAGATGTGGTCTTGCACCATGGGCGTCTTCTCCCGTAATGACCCCTTGAAGTGACCACGAAGCACCATGCCTAATTGCAGGCGAAAATTGACCATGCTTTAGCTCTTGTATCGGACGCAAATGCAGGCCATAAAGGTAATCAACATCATCCACAACACCTTGTTCGACTAGAGTTAATGCCCCTTCTCCCTTTTCTTCAGCAGGCTGGAAAATAAATCGGAATGTTCCTTGGTCAGAAATCCCTTCTTCTAATAAGGTAAATAAAACACCTAATACAATCGTCATATGAGCATCGTGCCCACAAGAATGATTTGCTCTAAATTCACCGTCTACCTCTTGCCATAACGCATCAATATCCGCCCTAACTGCCACAACTGGCTTTCCACTTCCAATTTCTACGGCTAAACCCGTTATGTCTTGGAATGTTTGAATATTTACTTCCTTATTTTCTAACAATCCTTTAATATATTCTGTTGTTTGATATTCCTTCCAGCTAATCTCTGGATTACCATGTAAGTATTCAAAGATTTCTTTTAATATTGGTTCTAAATTAACATTAGATATACTCATGATGTCCCCTATACCCCTTTCTACTTCCATCTTATGCATTATTTTATCTTTTTCTATTCCCTAAATTGCACATGTTGAATCCTTTTTCTCTTGTTGTCAAGCTTAGGACAAAAAAGGAGTAGAGTCAATGTCAGTATGTTTCTTACTTTAATAAAATGTGATACGATGTAATGGAAATTTAAGTTGTTGGGAGAGAGCTTATCCTTGATAGAAATATATACGGACGGGGCATCTAGTGGAAACCCTGGTATAAGTGGAGCAGGCATTTACATAAAAGCAGCTGGTAAACATCTTCAATACAGTATTCCACTTGGTGAAATGACAAATCATGAGGCAGAGTTTCATGCTGTAATAAAAGCACTAGAGATTTGTGAAAAAGATTTTCCAAATGAAATTTTGTCCTTTCGATCTGATTCCCAAACGGTGGTACATGTAGTTGATAATGATTATACTAAAAATAAAACGTTCCTCCCTCTACTCGAAATGATTCGGGAGAAAACAGCGAAGTTTCCCTATTTCTTCATTAAATGGATACCAGAAAAAGAAAATACACACGCCGATCGCTTATCTCGTAAAGCTATACAAGATCAGAGGATATAATGACTCCATCATAATGCTTACTTGGAATCATGAACAAGGTTAATAAAAGTAAACTTACATTGAACAAAAAAATAATCTAAGGAGTTAATACCTATGGAAAGAGTATGCCTAGCAGAAGATTTATCTTTTTCTAGAATCATTCACGGATTTTGGCGTCTAGCAGATTGGGATTACAGCTCAGACCAAGTACTAGATTTAATTGAATATTGTATCGAGCAGGGGGTCACTACGTTTGATCATGCCGATATTTATGGTGGATTTGTATGTGAGGAGCTATTTGGGAAGGCACTAGCACTGAAGCCAGAACTTAGAGAAAAAATGGAGATTGTAACCAAATGTGGAATTGTATTTCCATCACCTAACCGACCAGAACGTAAATCACACCATTACAATACTTCAAAAAAACATATAATCCAATCTGTAGAAAATTCCTTAAAAAATTTCCAGACAGATTATATTGATACGTTATTAATCCATCGACCAGATCCGTTTATGGATCCGGAACAGGTAGCAAGTGCTTTTCATGAATTAAAGGCCACTGGTAAAGTAAGACACTTTGGCGTATCCAATTTCAAACGTCATCAGCTAACAATGCTAGAATCCTATCTAGATGTTGAACTAGTGACGAATCAAATAGAAATCTCAGCGTATGAGTTAGAAAACATTGAAGATGGAACATTAAACCTTTGTCTAGAAAAGCGGGTAGCACCAATGGCATGGTCACCATTAGCTAGGGGAAAAGTCTTTACAAGCGAAGATGAAAAGGCTGTTCGACTTAGAAACGTATTAGAGAAAGTAGCAAGTGAAATAAATGCAAATGGTATAGATGAAATATTATATGCATGGTTATTAAATCATCCTGCTAACATCATGCCTATTGTCGGGTCGAGTAAAAAAGAAAGAATTCAAAAAGCAGTAACTGCACTTCAAATCGAACTATCATTAGATCAATGGTTTGAAATCCTACACGCTTCCATGGGACATGAAGTACCGTAAAAAAATAACGCCGCACCTATAGAAGGCAAAAACTCACCTCTTAGGTGCGGTACATGTTATTACTTAATTTAACTCTTCAATATCTGTAACCGTAAAGTTATTCTTATCTAAATCAAGTCTAATTTTTTCCGCCAATACTTCATCCACTTCTTTTGGTAATACAATACAAACCCGTCTTACATATTTTGAATTATTATTTAAGGAAATAACACTTTGAACATTGCAATGACGGTTTACTACTTTTAGCATTTTTTGTAGTGCACCGGCATATTCGATTGTACCGATTGTAAAGGAGTAGCTACCATTATGTACTCCCCAGGCATTTTCTAATACTTGAATTACATTACCGTTTGTTAAAATCCCTAAAAAGTCCATGGATTCATTGACAACTGCTAGATAAGGGAGCTTTTTAATTGATGAGAATACTTTAAAGAATGGGGCATCTTCCTTAATATATCCCTCGCGATCAGATACTAATTCTGATAACGTGCCGACCATTGAATGATCAAGCTCATACTCTAATAAATCAACTTTATAAATATTCCCTACATACTTCTCTCCTGTTTCATCTAGAACTGGAATACAGCGATATCCAGAATCATCTAATGCCTTCATAACGGATTCTAGGCTATCATTTTCTTTTACGAACACAACATCTTTCTTGTTAACATAATCATTTTTTACTAGCATTGTTATCCCCCCATGACTTTTTGGGCACTTTAAAACTTTTTATATGCCTTCAACTCATTTTCCTATATTTTCTGTAAAATATCAATATCCTTCATTCTACGAACAAAGGATTCATATATACCAGATTATGAAATAAATGGAGCCATTATTCTTTAAAATACAATAAAAAAGACTAACAGCCAGTTTCACTACTAAGCTATCAGCCTATATTATTTAAAGCCTATTCATCTTCTTCTAAAAAGTCAAATTCTTCTATTAAGTGATCATAATGCTTTGCAACTGCATCACTTTTCTCTTCTGATATAGTATTTAATTCCACTACCTCAGCATCCAAAGCTAACAATTCTTCTTCTGAAATATTTGGATCAATTAGAGCATCAAAAAATTCTTTTTCTTTTAAGACAGCTGCTTCAATAGAACTAGCCAACTCTTGATTCAGTTTGTGATATTCTTTTGTTGCATCATGTTCTGCTGTTTGGGAATCATAAAATCCGATTATTTCATTAACTAATGGAATTATTTCATTATCATACATATCAATTACTTCTTCTTCTGTTTCTACAGAATTCATTTGATCATAAATACTCGTTAATTGATCTAGTTTAGGATGAATTGTATCTACCACAGCATTATGGTATTCTAATACTTCATCTGCCTCTGGTGAACTACAAGCTACAAGTACCATTGCTAGTACAAGCCCTGTAACTAATAATAATGTCTTTTTCATAAAACTATCCCCTTTGTTGTTTACTCTTATGTCATTTTAATGTAAATCCAAAAACTGTCAATTGTGCATAAAACACTAATACGAAATAAATAGTCAATTTGACTCACACCGAGCCAACGTTAGTAACGTTTTATTACAAAAATTCCCCATTAAAAAAGGAATATACACCCATAAAATTCCCATTAATTGGTAGAAATATAGTTATAAAGACTCATTTTACTAATTTAAATTAAAAATAATGTAATTTCCCCTACCTAAAAAATGCCTCCACCGAATTAGGTAAGAGGACATTCTAGTATTCTACGCTTTTTTATGGTAGTTTACGATAATAATACCAATAGCCACTAAAGCAATCGCTACAAGGATAAAGTTATTTAGCCTTTCGCCTGGAATAAAGATTGCGGATAAAATCGCTCCAGAAACCGGTACAATAAATTTATACATACTCAACTCTCCAGCGTTATTATACTTCAGTAACGAGTACCAAAGCGCAAATGCTAAAGCAGAAAGAAGTGCAGAATAAATAAATAGGCCTAACCCAAAATGTGTGTAAATAATATCTCCTTCCTTTAAGAAAGGAAATCCAATCACTAGCATGATGAAACCACCAATTGTTAATTGCCAACCTGTAATCGCAAAAGGATGGATTCCTGTCGCTAGCTCCTTAGCCATTATTGTTGCAATTGCAGCAGTTAATCCGGATAAAATCATAAATCCTTCTCCGTCCCACTGAAAGCTAATTTGGAACTCTTGCCCCCAATTAGCTACAGCTATTCCTACAAAACCTAAAATCAGTCCAACTGATTTCCTCCAGTTCATACGGTCACTCCTATAATAGAAGTGAGCTAACAATACGGTAAAAAATGTCCCAGCAGATGAAAGAATCGCACCTTGCATCCCCGTAACATTGGCAAGTCCATTATAGAAAAAGAAATATTGCAACGATGTTTGCACAATACCTAATATGATTAATACGAAAAATTGCCTTCTCGTGACCTTTATCCGCTTCCAGGTACTAAACATTAGAAAAAGCAGTACCATTAATCCAGCTAGTAAAAATCGACCACCTGCGAATACAATCTTGGCAGCTATATCATCTTGGGCCATTTGTAACTCCTCATAGCTAACCTTCAAAACTGGAAAAGCGCTCCCCCATAAAATAGAACAGAAGACAGCTATTCCAATAACAGACCATTTATGTTGAAAAATCCCTTTCAAGATTTCCATCTCCTAATGTATATTATTAAATTCCCAAATACGTATCATATGCCAAATTTCAACTAAAAGCAATCCATAAAAATTATTTAACGACGTGTAAGTTGCTCAATATCATTTCAATTGATATAGTGGTGGAAAATACTGTTAAAACATAAACAACACTGGAGGAGATTTTTTGAGGTTTTTGCTTCGTAGTTTAATGATCGTTCTCTTTATCTTCTTGGCTGCCTGTCAAAACGATGGAACAGATAGTGTTTATTTTGAGGATTACCAACTTGAAAAAATTATTCGTGCAGAAATTAACAAAGAAAATGATGACATTTTAGTAGAAGAATTACAATCGATTACAGAATTAGATTTATCAGGTAAACATATTAAATCATTAATCGGCATAGAGCATTTAGACGCCGTTACAAAGCTTAAATTACAAAACAATCAATTACAGAGTTTATCGCCATTAGAAGAAATGGATAGTTTAAAGACAGTATATGTTGGTGGGAATCCTTATGAAGAGTCAGACATAAAACGTCTTGAATCTAAAAATATAACCGTCATAACTAAAGTGGAAGTTGAAGTTCGAGGCGAGTTAGACGGTCCTGGAGGATATTTATGGAAAATTCAAAATGGTGATACGACCGTTTTTTTACAAGGGACTATCCATTTAGCTACAGAAGACTTCTTTCCTTTAAATCGCAAAATTGAAGAAGCTTATGCAGAAGCAGATGTAATTGTTCCTGAAGTGGATCTGAATAATATGGATATGTTTGAAATGCAAGCAATCTATATGAAATATGCTATTTATGAAGATGGATCTACTATTCAAGATCACGTTTCTACAGATTTATATGAAGAACTAGTTCACACATATGCAGAATTAGGTTACTCTATTGAGATGTTCGCACAATATAAACCATGGTTTCACTCTACATTAATACAAAATCTCATGACAGAAAAGCTTAAGTTTATTGATGGAGTTGACATGTATTTCTTAAATCGGGCAGAACAAGACCAAAAAGATATAATCGCATTAGAAACTGCTGAAGACCAACTTTCTATTTTTGCTGAAGTATCTCCGGAATACCAAGTACAAATGCTAGAGGAATCACTAATTGAAATGGATGAACTTGAAACACAAATGTTAGAAATGTTTAGCTTATATAAGGCGGGTGACGGGGAAAAACTATTGAATTATTTTATGGTTGAAGGTGAAGCAAGTGCAGAGGAGCAAGCTTATATAGAGGCGTTAAATGATAACCGAAACTATAACATGGCGGAAAAAATTGCGACATTCTTAGAAGAAGATAGTGGAAGGACATACTTTGTTATCGTTGGTAGCCTTCACCTACTACAAGAACCCCATATCCGTTCCATTTTAGAAGAAGAAGGATATACAATTCAACAAGTATTATAAGATTAATGCTGGGACAAAAGTGATTTAGTCCCAGCATCTTAATTATTGTTCTATATTATATTCGCAACTAACTCACTATACACATTCAGTACATTTAATTCATCTGCTCCAAACTCTTTTAATCTTGCAGGGACAGAAATATACATAACTCCTTTTATTTCCCTACCTGTGGTAATTGGTACAGCTAGTATAGAATCCCAATCAGGTAATCCATTAACGGTATTAATTTTCTCCGTAGCTTCCCAATCAATCGTATATATACCACGAACTTCTTTCATTACAGTCGAAATGATTTTTTGATTAAACGTATTTTCCACTACCCAATCCTCATCTTGAGACTTTCTACCATAAGTTTGGGTAATCGTTTCACCATCGGCCAGTAAAATATATCCGTATTGTGCTTCAATAATTTCAATCATTCTACCGAGGAATTGATAGATTTTCTCTTCTACCGTAATACTCTCATTTGTCAATTGGATTAGTTCTACTAAAGCTAGTACATTTCTAGCATCTCTTATTTCATCACCAGAAATGATTCCCGTTAATTTATTTGCAGGCTTCACATTATCTTCAAAGTCTTTTTGCCAAACCTGAGAATTGTTGCGCCCATTTTCTTTCGCCATATATAGTGCTTGGTCTGCTTTTAGAATTAGCTCACGAACGGTTTGACCATGTTCCGGGTAAGACGCTAGTCCCATACTTAACGTTACTTCGTGTTTATCACCTAATAGTTTTTGACTTTGGACAGTGGAACGAAGCTTTTCCGCGATTTCCTTCGCTTTACTAACTTTGACTGATGGAAGAATAATAATAAACTCTTCTCCACCATACCGACCAAAAAAGCTGTTCTGATCGAGATGATTTAAAATAATTTGGGAAACCTCTCTTAGTATTTTGTCACCAATTTGGTGTCCATAACGATCATTAACCCCTTTAAACTTATCAAGGTCAAACATAATAATACTGAATTCATTTCCATTTTTTCTCGTAAACTCTAAAGTATTTTGTAAGGCATCTTCTAAATATTTCCTCGTCAGTGCACCCGTTAATTTATCAATAGATGCAGAAATAGTTAATTGGCGTTTCTCCAATAGCAATACGAGGAAATTCACTAATTGCATGCAATTTTTTAGACCTTGTTGATTAAAATTATTTACTATTCTATCGGTTTCCAAATAGATATATCCTAAAATCTGTTGATTCTCACCAATAAGAGGCTGACTTTCTAATCGCTTAATAATCGGAATACATAAAACAGCCTTCCTATCATCTGGTAGAAAATGTGGTTCAAGTTTATCATCGTTCGCCCATCCTGATAGAAGAGACGGCTTCATCGTAGATCTTACCCGATTAAAGATAGATACATTATCAGGTATACCATTACTCCCATCAACAGAGGAAAGTACCGTTAGTTCTTGACCTTTTTCTTCTGCAATAATATATCCTTTAGTCGCAAGTAATCTACCAGCAAGAAACTTCACTATCATTTTTAGATTTTTGGACACATCACTATCAAGGTGCTTGAATAAATCCTCTTGACGGAGTATCCCATCTGAAAGTTTCTCCATATACTTACTACTAATTTTTTGCATAAACTGTTGATTCTCAATAAAGTCATCGACCACAGTAACATTTAAGACACTCTCTAGTTCTTCAAGAGATGTAACTTTCGTAATTATTGCATCCGTATCTAGTATATTTTCTTGTATTGATTCTAGCCATTTCTTAATTTCTGCTAATCGGTAAAATTCCTTTGAAAAATTTCGTCCGTTAATATAGTCTAATTTATACTCATCAGGAAGCTGCTGTATTAACTCTTTTACCCCTTCTAATCCTTCTAAGTAATAGTAAGCAGCATCATAATACTTTTCTAACACAAAGTAACTATTTCCTAAGTCTGCTTGTATTCGAGCAGTTAGTTCCTTATTTTTCGATTTTTTGGCTAAATGTAAGCTTCTTTCTAAATAGCTAATAGAATTTTCTCGATTTACTCCAAACTCTACTATCCCTTTAGCATGCTCATATACAGCCCGTAGTCTGTATGGTGTAGCTTGAGTAATGTAACCATCGACTTTAGAAAGCAATAGTTGTGTTAGGTTATATTTCCCTTTTCTACCTAAGTGCTGAATAGCTTCACATAGTCGCTCAATATTAACCGCCTTATTGGTAATTTTTTCGGCAATGATTAGTATTTGCTTCACTAAATAATCATCGAAATCCCGTCCTGGCCCTTGCAATTGATTTATCAGCACATCAACTGTTGCAGTATACTTTAGAATATTTTCATGTTCACTATGGAAATGAATAATCTTTTGGTTGTAACGTTCTGCTTCAAAATAATTACCAAGTGCCTGATAAACCCTAGCACAAGTCTGATAATAGTTACTAATATCAAACCCTTTATTTGGATTGTCATGTAAATCCTTTTTTAACTTTTGGAAATAGTCTAGTGCATCTGCAAAATTATTTCTTTCCAAACTTACTTGTGTTAAATAGTTTAATAGCATATATTTCTCTAATACGAGATTATGACGCTCGGCTTTCGTTAAAGCTAAATTAAAGTGATCAAAAGCAGTATCAAAATCATATTGATTTAAATAAGACTCGGCTATATTAATCAGAGCAAATACTTCACTTGTATAAATTCCATATTCTTCGCTAAGGCTTTTCACTTGAAGGTGGTACTCCATTGCCTTATCAAAATCATCATAAACCTCTGCATAAAGTGCACCTATATTATTTAGTGAGAATAATATACCTCTAGCATTATTAATTTCACCTAATAATTTACTAGACTGATGGTACATTTCTAAGGCCATATCTGCTTTTCCTAGTTGAACATAAATAAACCCTAATGTTCTATAAGCATTTCCCTTAATTTTTTTATATTGATCTCCACACTCTTCAATTAACTCTTCAAACATTTCGCGAGCCTCAAAGATTTGATTATCTTCGGTAAGTAAAACTGCACGGATTCGTTTGATTTCTAGCTCAGCTGCTTTACTCGGAAAATAGTTTATAATATTTTCAACTTTATCAATATAACCTAATAACTTAGTATTATCATAGGAAAGAAGGCTTGTATTAGATAGGACCAAGTAAGTCTCTAATAAGAGCTTTTTATCGCCACTCTCAATTGCATGTTCTTCAGCAGTCTCCAAGTATTTAAAAGCTAAATTAGTTTCACCTGTATCAGTAAGTAAATCCCCGATTTCAATATTTAGTTTAATCCTTTCTTTTCTATTCTCAGTTATTTCTAAAGCCTTTTGCAAATTCTCAATTTGTTTTTTTGTGTTTCGACTAACTTTCATTTGCTCAGCTTTTTCTATATAATATGTTCTTGCCTTTTCAAAATTTTTCGAACTAGTGAAATGATAAATTAGTTCATCAAGGCTATTATCGAGATCAATATGCTCTTCTAAACTAGTAGCTGCAAGCTGATGTTTTACGACTCTCTCCTCTTCGTCAATTTTATCGTAAACAATCTTTTTCAAAACTTTTGTTCGAAAGTCATAAAGATAAGAGCTGTCCCCAATTAAACGTTGTAGTATTCCTTTTTTAATTAAATCCTCTAACCGCTCATTTAGATGTTCATTATGGGATAAAAACGTCGCTATTGCGTCGGCAGAAACCGGCTTGGAGAAGATAGAAACTGTTCTTAAAATCTCTTGACTATATGGGTCTAGGTCCGTCAACTGATTCATTAACGCATGCTCAATATTATCTGGTAAATCCAGTAAATTATAATCTCCTGACTCTTCAGGTAAATCAATTTGCCATCTTCCAGTTTCATCACTTATATAGATTACACGCCGGCTATATAGATCTTTCATAATTTCAGTTATAAATAGTGGATTTCCATATGACTGACGATAGATTCTTCGAGAAATTTTCTTAGGTGTAAAGGAAATAGATAAAATACTTTTAATCATCTCTCCAGTATGTTTTTCATCTAATTGCTCTAATCGAATGGTTTCGGAGTCTGAGCGTCTTTTCATGTTATAAATAAACTCAGATCCAACAGAATTAGGTGAAATCTCGCTGTCTGTGCAGGAGAAAATCAACGTTAAATTTGTGTTCTCTAACACTTCTGTACATAAATAATTAAACGTATCAATCGTAAAATCATCAGCAAGATGTATATTATCAATAATCATGACTGCAGGATGATTTTGTATACTTTCATTTACAAACCCAGCAATTCTATTTAAAAGGCGATATTTCATATTTTGCTCATTCGTATAATTAAGCGAGCTAGCATAATTTTTATCCATTAATTCAGGAAAATACTTCATTAATTCCGTTTTATATTTTTCAACGATACTATTATCTGTTTCCATTATTAATTTTCGTAAAATATCTATCCACATTTCTTTACTATCCGCGGAAGCGTTATTTAGGCTAAAACTAGAATAGACACTAGCTTTACTCAAATCTAATAAAAAATTTATTTCTTGAAGAAAACGTGTTTTACCTACACCACTAGCACCTTGTACAAAAAAGATTCGCTTACCTGGTTGGTAGGAAATCATTTTGTCATAGGCTTTCACTATTTCCTCAATATGCTCATCTCTACCAACAAGCTTTGTATATAGATTTAACCCATCAAATTCTTCCTTATTAATAATGGAATAGTTTGTTTCTAGTGCGTTGTTAAGGTCCACGATTAATTCATACAAATTCTGATAGCTATACTCATTATCTGTATTTAATAGGTTTTCAAGAACAGGAATTATTTTTGTTATATTTGGGTCTGTTGTTTCCTTAAGTAAGGCTAATTCCTTTCTAGGATCGTTTAAAGATGGTTTTTTTGTCAGCATAGCTAATAAGATTACACCTAAAGAATAGATATCCGACTCTTCATCTTCCGGCATACCCGCTAATACTTTTGGATAGATGTAGGCAGAGTCTTCAAGTTGCTCTCTATGGGTTAATCTTTCCATCTGAACAGTAGCAATATCTTTAAGTAATACTTGATAATCTCCATCTTCTACCTTCAGTTGAATAGAATGACGATTAAGTGAACTATAAATAAAACCTTTAGAATGAAGATAATAAACAGCCGTGCTTATTTTAATAAAGCATTCTATTATTTCTTTAAAGTTCATTTCATATGTCACATGGAACAGATCTTTGGTACCGACGATATAATCTGAAGTAAAAAAGTACTGTGGGTCTGCTTGTAGTTTATTATCGATATAGGAAACAGTATTAAAACTATAATTTTTAATAATTGCTTTACTAGTTAAACTTTTAATTTCAAGAAAACGATTAATAAAGAAGTCAATAATAGACTTCGGCAAATATTCAGTATTTAGTAAGTTTAATAGAATAATTCTATTTTCGTTACGCATATCATATGCAGAGTAAACCATGACATGCCTTTCTTGTTTCAATAGTTCTTTTAGCCTATATCTATTATTAATGATTTCCATTACCTTCACTCCACTTAAAAATCATTCTCATTTATATACGGATCGTTACCATAGATTAGTTAGTAAACCTTGGGAGTATGTATACTTTACCTTATTATTTTCCACCATAATAAAAAGCTATTCATATATGTGAATAGCCAAAAAACCGTTTTTGGTAGCCAGGCGATCATCGTTTTTTCAACATTAGACCCTAAGCTTTGCGTCCTATCCTTTCGAATAGTTTGCCTTTTTCAACATTCTTGTTATTCAGTTACTATTACTTATTACCTATTTTACACCAATTCAATAATAATTCAATAATTTGACAAAATAAATATTTAATGTTTCGTAAAATTATAAATTTAACATAAAATTCTAGTTCTATATACCCTATTTACTATTGAGTAAAACTTTTTTATATAAAATAAAAAAACAAACCTATCTAGTAGATTTGTTTTTTATTTATACTTAGATATTCCCGCTAGAAGAATAACAGTCCTATTGAAATTGGAATAAAGCTCCATAATAGTACCATGACGCAGAAGCCCATAATGTCACGGACTTTTAGCCCAGCTATAGCTAGTAATGGCAATGCCCAGAAAGGTTGGATCATGTTTGTCCATGCGTCCCCCCAAGCAACAGCCATAGCTGTTTTGGCAGTATCTGCTCCAAGTTGTGTAGCGGCTTCCATCATAATCGGACCTTGGATTGCCCACTGTCCACCACCAGATGGGATGAAGAAATTCAAAATACCAGCACTGATGAAGCTTAACCATGGTAATGTATATTCATTTGAAATATCAACGAAGAACAAGGATAATTGTTCAGACAATCCAGAACTAGACATCATACCCATAATCCCTGCATAGAACGGGAATTGAATAATAATCCCTCCCGCATTTTTCACAGCACCAGACACACTATTCAAGAAATTACGCGGTGTTCCATGGAATAAAATCCCTAAAAATAAGAATATAAAGTTTACTATATTTAAATTTAAATCAAATCCATTTTCCACAAAATGATAAATAACAAATGCTAATCCTAGTAAACTAATTAATAGTGATATGATTCTACTATTTTCCAAACGTTCTGCTGGAGTTGTTGCTTCTTTTGTTTCTAGCACTTCTTCATCAATTTCCATTGCTTTAGCCTGTAATGCTAATAATTCAGGATCAATTTGTCCTACCTTTTTAGCTGACTTCATCAATATTCTATTTAGCAATGGGAGCGATAATAATAAGGAAACGACAATAAAAATATTTGGAGCACCAAATAAAGTTTCCGTAACCGGTACTATACCAACTTTTTCTATTACTATATTTTTATCTCCTGCAATCTCTAGTGGAATTGAACCTGACAGTCCTCCATGCCAAAGTAAAAAGCCACTATATGCACTTGCCATTAGTAGGCGATAATCTGCTGAAGGTACACGTTTTGCGACGTGAATCGCTAGTAATGCCCCTACTACTAGACCGAACCCATAGTTGATTAAACAGGCAATGGATGCTACAAGTGTTACAAGTAATACTGCTTGTCCAGGAGAATTAGCTAATTTACTAATCTTTCCTAAAAACTTTTTTACTATCGGACTATTAGCAAGGATATATCCTGTCACGACTATGAGAGACATTTGCATGGCGAACTGTAATAATCCCCAGAAGCCACCGCCCCAGTACTCTACCATTTTAACTGGTGAGCTACCTGTAAATATCAAACCAAGTATAAACACAACGAACGTTAGGATAATTGCAAATAAAAACGCATCAGGTAAATACCTTCGAACCATTCGATCGAAAAAATTCGTGATAGCACCTAGCATATGTTCCCCTCCTCTTATTTAACTCATTACATTTTATTCTTCTAAGTAGACTTTATTCTCATTCCATTATTATAGTTTATTCGTTTTTATGTAAAAAACCAAGTATCTTAAGAGTTTTTACAAGATTGGTAGAAAGAGGCAATTTCAATGAAAAAAGCAACACATTATATTAACGCATTGCTAAATCACTTAATCTATTATTAAAAATAAATCTAACGCACCTACTGTATGAAATTCTAATGGCAATCTAATGACTTTCTCATAACCAAATAAATTTGTCGATCCTTCAATAACCGTTGGTGCCGTTATATCTGTCTTCAAACCACTTTGCCCAATATTCGTAGATAATCCTCCTGCAATGATATTCCCTAATTCACCACTTAGTGAAATAACCATCTCCTCTTGAATTGGCATACCAAACATTGCTTCTCCAATAGAACTGAAAACTTGCATTTCACCTGATAAAATTAATTTGCCTCTCACATCACCAGTAATACCTATTAATACACCAAAATGGAGCTGTAATGATTTACCTGAAAGCTCAGGTTTACCAAAATTTGATTCAATTGGAATCGAATTTTTAACAGACATCATCGTCCCGTTAAGTAAATGAGTAATGGCTTTACTCTTATCATCTGTTATGCTCAAAACTGCTCCCCCCCCATTTAAATCATGTTAGTATGTTTAATTTTTTCTATTTTTCAACATATTTGTTACTTGTTATTTTAGTATAAAGATAAACAACAATTAAAATCAACAATTTCCGACAAAAAAATCCACCTCTTTTAACAGAAGTGGAAATTATCTATTATTTTCTTTTTCGGAAAAGAAGTGCTGCTGCCACAACCGCTCCTGCTGCACCAACGTATTTCACACCAGTAATCGATTTTTGTAACCAAAAACGACGAATAGATTCCATATCTTGAATTATTTCAGAAATCTCTTCATAAAGGAATCTTTTTTCCATTGGAGTTAAATCTTTTCTCTTCAAGCTATTCTTTAGCTCATCTATTTTAGAAGCATGTTTCTTCTTATCTTTGTCTGTTATCTTGGTACTTTGAATGTTCATCTCTTCAAGAAAGGTGAGAATTTCATTAGCAAGTTTTATTGCGTCAGTACGCCTAATTAGTGTACTTATATAATTCTCTAACGCAAGCTCTCGCAACTCCCCTAACTCGTTGACAGCCTGACTAATTTCATTGCTAAACCCTTCTAGCTGAAAATCATGTCTCTTCCTTTGTCCCATTGCAATCACCCTACGTAGAAATTAAGTCAAATCTCTCACTTATCATACAACATTTCACTTCAAAATAGGATTACATTTATATTTCAAATCAAAAGGTTCTAGGTGCCAAATTTATCGGCACCACTTTTCTCCTTTTATACATAATTATGTATGAATTGCACATGAATAATTTGAGGTGAAATTATGCTAAATCGCGCAATGACTACTGCTTTAATCGGGATTGGTGCAGCACAATTTTTAAAAGTACCACTTCATTATAAGGAGACAGGAGTCTGGGATTGGAATAAGATGTTCGGTTCCGGGGATATGCCAAGTTCCCATTCAGCAGCAGTTACATCACTTACTACATATATCGGCTTAAGACGAGGCATTTCTTCTATGGATTTTGGTATTAGTAGTATTTTCGGGTTAATTGTTATGTATGATGCAATGGGAATTCGCTGGCAAGCTGGACAAACTGCTATTGCTGTAAATGATATGTATGAGGAGCTAGAAAAATTGGCTCAGCATCACCCAGATTATAAATATCGAAAACGAGAAAAAGAACTAAAGGAAATGCTTGGACATTTGCCAATTGAAGTATTGGGTGGTGCTATTCTTGGTATCGGTATTGGTGCAATTAGCCACCTTTTAGAAAATGGAGACTAAAGGATTGTCCCTCACACATTGTTATCGGAGGGGCATCCTACAGATCTCTTCAACGGTATAGATAAGCAGGTCAGGAAGTGATGACTCGGGGAGAAACTTGGTTTTGGTTTCGGTTTCTTTTTCCCACTTCCCTTTCAACCATTCTGTACATTGCTTCGCACGTATTCTTGGATCTAGATTACGAATCATTTCTGGCATTTCCAGATCAATTAATATTGACAATACCCCTAGCTCATTGGCAAACACCACATCATGGTCAATTCGGTCTCCAACATGGGCAATAATCTCATTATTGGCTGCTTGAAGTTGATTAACCATACTGGTCTGTGGTTTGCCATATCCTACCTTTTCAGGAGTGATGATAACATCAAATAACGCAGTAAGTCCCAGTTCATCCATGACTGGCTTTTGGTATTTCTCAAAACCATTTGTCACTACTGCTAAATGAAACCCTTGCTCTCGTAATTTACCTAATGCTTGGAGAACATTTCTCTCTAATAAGTACACTTTTGGACGAATCGAATGTTTAATAACTAATTCTGTTACATCAATAGATTCCGACATCCCAAATTCAAAAAATACCTTTCGTACAATATCGTCCCAATTATAAGCCTCCACAACAAAACCTTCCTGCATTCGCTTTCTATGTTCTTTAACAAGCCTATTATAAACCCCTTCCGTGTTACCTACTGCTTTTTTATATCGTTGAACAATCTCTGGGAAAACCCACTCACCGAAAGGATTTTGCATTAATGTTCCATCTAAATCAAAGGTAATCCATTTTTTCTTCATATTTTCATCGCTCCTCTCGTCATAGAATCTATAAATGTTTACGTAGCAAAGTATGTATTTCGTAAAAAAAAATGGGAATCATTAACCAAAAACAATAACAAATTTAGGAATTGACTAACAATTTACAGTTAATAAAAGTTACTTTATACTATTTTCATTGTCCATTATTTGGGAGAATTTTTAAAAATCATGGACGATAAACAGTATTATTTTTTTGAAAGACCAAAAGAAAACCATAATTATGAGAGGACCCGCGATGAAAAATTCACTGCAACTTTCTTTAATATATGAAGAAAAGCAAGCTACGAAGTGGTTTTTAGGATTATTCTATGGAACTTTTTTAATCTATGAAGTTTTTTATCATTACTTATTCCCAACGGTTCCTTGGGCTGAAGTTAATTCGGTTACAACATATATGTTTGACTACATTTTATATGTTGTCATGATCGCTTTAATTCCTATTTCATATGTACTAATGAAAAACGATAATCCTTCCATTATCAAATATATTTATTTTATAAGTTACACGATTATCTCCTTACTTAACGACATTTGGTTTTATTCTAATAACCCGGATGTTCCTTACAGTAGTGGAAATTTAGTAGAAGTAGTCATCATTTTATTCTCGCCTATCTTTATTAATACAAAATATTTTTACTTAGTATTCTTGGGGACGACCTTTAAATATTTTGTAGCTGGATTATTACTTAAATTTAATATAGTACTGCTACCTTTAGTAATAGTTGTTATCCTTTCATCAATTGTTTTCATCCTCCTTCTCCGCATTATAAGCTATGTAGAATCTGTGAAAGATTCGTATGATAAGAAAATCGAAGGCATCGTAAAAGGTATAATTACGACACTGGAGTTAAAAGACCCTTATACACGCGGCCATAGTGAACGAGTTGCAGAATACGCAATATTATTAGCGACAAAAACTGGAAAATTCGATAAAAAAGAGTTAAAATATTTTTATTACGCTTGCTTATTACATGATATTGGAAAAATTCATATTCCTGATGCCATATTAACAAAATCTGATAAATTGACAAAAGAAGAATATGACATTATTAAAATGCATCCCCTCGTTGGAGCTACTGCTGTACAAGAAATAGATGGTATTTCTGCTAATATTGATGTTATTTTACATCACCATGAAAGATGGGATGGTCTCGGCTATCCTGATGGACTAATAGGGAAGGAAACGCCAATTCTTGCTAGAATTACAGCACTAGCTGACGCTTTTGATGCGATGACTTCCTCAAGATCGTATCGCTCGGCTTTATCATTAGAAGTAGCATACTCCCGCATTCTAGATGGTAAAGGTACGCAATTCGATCCAGAGTTAGTGGAAGTGTTTAAAACTGTTTATCCTAAATGGAAAGAAATTCACGATAAATATAATCATATCTCACCCCTTTAATGGAAGGAGGTGCACTCAAATGAAAATCCGTAAACTTAAAAAAATTAAAACTACTTGCTGGTGGTGCTTTTTCGTACCAACTCATTAATTATTGAAGGATGCTATTTTATATTAGCATCCTATTATTTTGAAAAAGTGCGGTGTATCTATGAAATTAACACTTCAATCTAAGCTTAGCTTAATTGATCTAGAGATTCACAAGGATAAAAAGCATTATATTGTTGAAGACAAAGAGAATGGTGAATTTTATGAAATGCCTAAAGTTTGCATTGATGCCATTGAACAAATAAACAAAGGAAGAGATTTAACAGACATCGAGAATACTCTAAAAGAACATTACCCTGAGGAAGACATAGATATTATCCCATTTGTTCAACAACTAACCGATTTTGGATTAGTTAAAGAAATTAATGGTGAATCCGTTACTGTTCAAAAGAATAGCACTTCAGTTAAAGGCTTCGAATGGATATCATCTAATTTCTCAGGAATATTTTTTAATAAAGTATCTAATAAAATCTATACTTTGTTGTTTTTAACCAATTTCGGTATCATCCTTTTTAATCCTGCACTTCTACCAAATTATCACGATATTTTTCTATTTAATTCGATGGTAGCAAATATACTAACATACATGGCCATATCCCTCATACTCATTATAATCCATGAATTTGGCCATATTTTAGCAATACGTTCATATAATTTACCAACAAAACTTGATATTGGCAACCGATTATTTTTAATCGTTTTCGAAACAGATTTAACACCTGCTTGGAAGCTTCCATCGAGGGAACGAAACACACTTTATCTAGCTGGAATGTCCTTTGAACAAGCTGTACTCTTTGTTGCTTTCATTTTAACTATAGTAATTGGAGATACTCATCCCGTTCTAATAGGGTTACTAGGCATTGTTATATTGGATGTTTTCGTCAAAACGATTTACCAGTTCAGCTTTTTTATGAAGACCGATATCTATTTTGTCATGGAAAATTTGACTGGGTGCTATAACTTAATGGAAAGCGGGAAAGCTTACTTACGAAAATGGATTCCGTTCATCAAAAAAGCTTCTACTGAAAAGATTTTCGATAACGATATACCTGCTGTGAGATTATATAGTGTGTTTTATTGTTTAGGTACTTTACTTACGATATGCATATTTGTTTTCTATTTCGTACCACAAGTGGTAGAAGTATATTTTCATATAATCAAATACGTAATTAAGCCTAGTAGCCCCTACTTCTGGGATTCTATCATGTTACTAGGAATCTTTATGCTAATGTTTGGGCTTCTATTATATGCCAAGACCAAATCAAAAAGGGACAGCTCTTAAGCGCTTTAACTCTTGAAGCGCTTCTAGAATGTCCCTTTATTCCTTATTTCATCAACTCCGGTAAAAATAACACACCATTTTTAACGTATTACATTAATAATGTACCCCTTGACCCAACCATGCAGCCGCACTTTCAAATAAAGCTTCAGAAATAGTTGGATGTGGAAAAATCATCGAATCAAGTTCCTCTACTGTTCCTTCTAAATGAATAAAGGAGGTTGCTTGGCTAATCATTTCCGTCACATGTGCTCCTACCATGACAACGCCAAGAATTTCACCGTATTGTTCATCCACAATAATTTTCATAAATCCCTTGTTTTCAAAGGAAGCAATCGCCTTGCCGTTTCCAGCTAAATCTACCTTTTGAGTGCGCACCGAATATCCTTTAGCTATAGCTTGTTCTTCCGTCATCCCAACACTAGCAATCTCAGGGAAAGTGTAAACACACCGAGGTACCGCTAAATCAAACTTCTTACCCTTACCAATTATATGATTTATAGCGTGAATCCCTTCCTCACTAGCAACATGGGCAAGTTGGTAGCCTCCAATTAAGTCGCCAATTGCATAAATACCGTCTACGGAAGTACGCATATACTCATCAACTTTTACAAAGCGTCCATCAAAGGTGACACCTGTTTCCTCTATTCCTGTTGTATTAGGGATACGCCCGACAGACACTAATACGGTATCAGTTTCAATCGAAGCTTTCTCACCATTCTTTTCCAGTTCAACTAAAACACTTTCACCTTTTTTAAAGCCGGTGATCTTCGTTCCTGTATGAATGTTGATCCCTTTTCCAACTAATTGCTTCGTTAAAAATAGTGATGCATCCGGGTCCTCTGCTGGAATAACACGGTCAGCCATTTCAACTATATCCACTTCTGTGCCTAAACTATTAAACACACAAGCTATCTCTAGTCCTATGACCCCACCACCCATAATAACTAGCCGTTTTGGTACTTCATCTATATCAAATATAGTATCACTAGTATGGTAGTAAATATTTGCTAATCCAGGTATCGTTGGAACAAATGGCTTAGATCCAGTAGCGAGAATGATATACTTTGCTTCTAATTCTTCTTTGTTGTCGCCTGATTCAACCTTAACCTTTTTATCGTTATAAACTGTTCCGTATCCATTATAAAGTGTAATCTTATTCTGTTTCAGTAATCCTTTTATCCCATTCTGTAATTGCTTAATTACTTGATTTTTACGTGTTACCATTTCTGGAAAAGAAAAAGAGACGTTCTGTACAGAAATTCCAAATTGATTTGCATGATGAATTTGATTTAACACTTCTGCATGCTTTAGTAAAGTTTTCGAAGGGATACAACCTCGATTCAAGCAGGTACCACCAAGTTCTCTTCCTTCAACAAGAGCAACAGACAACCCAGACTTTGCAGCACGAATCGCTGCTACATAACCTCCGGGTCCACCTCCTATAATAGCCACATCAAATGATTTCATCGGCAATCCTCCTAAACCAACAAACTGAATGGATTCTCTAAGCTTTCCTTCAGCGCAGTTAAAAATTCTGCAGCAGGTGCTCCATCGATTACACGGTGATCGAATGATAAGCTTAGTACCATCATTGGTCTAACTTCCACTTGACCGTTTACAACCACTGGCTTTTCTGCTATTCTACCGACACCAAGAATTGCTGTTTCTGGTGGATTAATAATAGGTGTAAATCCATCTATCGCATACATGCCTAGATTACTTATCGTAAAGGTACTTCCACGCATTTCATCAGACGTAAGTTTGTTTTCACGAGCTTTCTTACCTAATGTTTTACTCATTTCGGTTAGTTCAGCTAAGCCCTTCCTATTAACTCGTTTCAAAGAAGGAACAATCAGCCCATTTTCAACTGCAACTGCTAGCCCAATATTTACATCCTCATTATAAACAATTTCGTTATCGATTAAGGAGGCATTTACTTTCGGGTGCTTACCTAGAACCTGTGCCACCGTCTTCATAATGATTTCAGTATACGATAAGCGATAACCTGTTTGTCTTTCTATCATAGGAAGTAATGCTTTTCGTACTTCGATTGCCTTAGTCATATCGACTTCACTAGTTAAAGTAACATGTGGTATTGTACGAACACTTTCGAGCATTTTATCTGCAATTGCTTTACGCAGCCCCTTTAATTTCACTCGTTCTCCTGTATACGGAGATGATTGTTGTGTTTTAGCATTATCAATAAAGTTCAGAACATCAGCTTTTTCGATTTTGCCATGTACACCTGTACCTGTCACCTCATTTAGATCTACGCCATTTTCTTGAGCTATTTTCTTCGCTAATGGAGTTACTAGCACTCTATTATTCTCTAATGCTTGTAAAACATCTTGTTGATGAATTCTTCCTTTTGGACCAGAGCCAGATACAGTGCTTAACGTTATATCATTTTCCCGAGCCACTCTTCTTGCCGCTGGAGTTGCACGTACTTTCCCATTAACAGTAGAAGTTGTTTCAGTCTCCAAAACTTTTCCAGTACTCGTTAGAGTCGTAGTGGTTTCGTTAGTGCTTTCATTTGAACTATTGAGTTTTTCTAAAGGTTCTTCCCCACTAACGCCCGGAGACTCTGCTGGTACCGATTCATTTTGGTTACCAATATATCCGATTACAGTATTTACAGGAATTTCATCGTCTTCTTGGAAATATTGTTTCAATAAGATTCCTTCCTCATAAGACTCTACTTCAATATTGATCTTATCGGTCATAATCTCAAATAATGGTTCACCAACCTCAACAGGATCGCCTTCCTCTTTAAACCATTGAAGCAATGTACCTACAGCCATTGTACTACTTAGCTTGGGCATGAATATTTCTTTTGCCATGTTGTTCCCTCCCTTATGTGCGGTTTACAGTTTCTTTTACTGCTTGAACAATATCTGGAACTTGTGGTACATGGGCTTTTTCCAAATCAGGATTATAAGGAATTGGCGATTCCGCTCCACCTAAACGTTTTATTGGTGCATCAAGATAATCAAATGCTTCACTTTCAGCTATGACACTAGCAATCTCTCCACCAAATCCACCACGTTTTACTGCTTCATGTACAACAACAACACGACCTGTTTTCTTCACTGATTCAATAATTGTATCCGTATCAAGTGGTACTAGAGTACGCGGATCAACTACTTCTACACTAATCCCATCTTTTTCAAGCTCTTTTGCTGCTTCTAGTGCTTTATGCACCATAATTGCTGTTGCTACAATCGTTACATCTGTTCCTTCTCGCTTAATATCTGCTTTTCCTAATGGAATGGAATATTGATCTTCAGGAACCTCAGAACTTGTTTTATAGAGTAATTTGTGTTCATAAAAAATAACTGGATTTTCATCGTCCATTGCAGCTTTTAAAAGTCCTTTAGCATCATAAGCGGTTGAAGGTTGCACGACTTTAAGACCTGGAATATGTGCCACCCAGGCTTCTAGACTTTGTGAATGCTGAGCAGCTGCCCCTGTACCAGAACCACTTGGAGTACGAACTACCATCGGAACTTTTCCTTTTCCTCCATACATGTAACGAATCTTCGCAGCTTGGTTAACGAGTTGATCTAAAGCAATTGTAATGAAATCCGAGAATTGTAATTCTAGTATTGGTCGCATACCTGTTAGGGCTGAGCCTACTGCTGTTCCCGCAATTCCTGCTTCACTGATAGGCGTATTACGTACACGCTCCGGCCCAAATTCCTCAATCATACCCCGTGTTACACCAAATGCACCACCGTAAACGCCAATATCCTCCCCTAAAATATAGACATCATCATTTTTACGCATTTCCTGACTCATTGCTTCCCGTACTGCTTCTAAGTAAGTAATCTCTCTCATCAGTTTCCCCCTCCTATGCATAAACATCCGTTAATAGGTCATCTAGTGTTGGTGCAGGACTTTGCTCTGCAAATTTTACCGCTTCTTCAATTTCTTTTTTCACTTCCAAGCGGATTTCTTCTGCTTTTTCTTCTGTTAGTAATCCTGCTTCAATTAGTACATCCTTATAACGCTTAATTGGATCCTTTTTACGCCATTCTTGTTCTTCCTCACGAGTTCGGTATTTCTTCGCATCACTCTTAGAATGTCCTTTCCAGCGATAAGTCTTTGCTTCAATTAAAGTTGGACCTTTTCCTCGTTTTACTCGCTTAATAGCTTCATCTGTAACATTCATCATTTCTATAATATCGTTTCCATCTGCCACTACGCCTGGGATTCCATATGCATGAGCACGGTCCGCAATATGTTCTACTCTCGTCATCTCTTTCACAGATCCCGACATTCCATACTGGTTATTTTCACATACAAATATGACAGGTAAATCCCAGATAGCTGCTAAATTTACCGCTTCATGAAAACTTCCTTCATTTGTAGCACCATCACCGAAGAAACAGACGGTTACATAATCAAGCTTTTTCATTTTCGCTGTTAACGCTGATCCAACTGCAAGAGGTATACCTCCACCTACAATTCCATTGGCACCAAGGTTACCCATATCTACATCTGCAATATGCATGGATCCACCTTTTCCTTTACAGTATCCAGTTGTTCTCCCAAATAACTCTGCCATCATTCTTTCAGCAGTAGCGCCCTTAGCAATACAATGTCCATGCCCACGATGTGTACTGGTGATTTTATCTTCTACCGTTAGTAACGCACAAACACCAGCAGCACTTGCTTCTTGGCCAACCGCTAAGTGAGTCGTTCCATGGATCATCCCTTTAGCAAAAAATTCATCTACTTTTTCATCAAATAGGCGAATTAACCACATTTGTTTGTATAGGTCTAGAAGTTTTTGATTACTAATCTCTGGGACTAGTATTTTTTCCTTTGTCAATTGCATAACCATTCACTCCTACTTATCACTTTTTTACATTTGTTCATTAGTGTTACATTTGTAAATATCGTATATCGTTTTTGTTTTTTAGTCAAGAAATAAAACGTTTTCAATTTCGAATTTTTAGTTAACAATAGGGAGAGGCTCTCTCAACTGGTTAAATACCTTAAAATGAGAAAGCCTCCTTTTTTTATTAATTATTTAATTTTTGTTTTACTTGTTCATACATGTCTTCAATACCGAAACCAGTTAACAATGGTACACCATCAATCACTTTATCTTTTACATTATCCGGGGTTAATGTAGTTGAAATCACTACATCATAATCATCAATTCTATTTATTTCATCAGAAATTTTAGACTGATAAAGTTGTACTTTATCTTCAAATCCATTCTCTTTTAACCAATCTTTCACCTTTCCTGTTACTACTGTTGAAGTTGCAATTCCTGTACCACACATAATTAATAATTTTTTCATGTTAAATTCCCCCTAGCATTTTATTTTTGACCATAAGATGTTGCATAAAAATCATGACACATTTCTATTACATCATGCGGCAGCGGCTTGATGGTTGGATTAAGTTGTAATGCATAGTATGCATATTCTGCTGTTTCTTCTAAGATAACAGCTGCCTTCAATGCTTTATTGATTGTTTTTCCAACAGTAAACACGCCATGATTCTTTAATAGAACTGCTGGTGAATCACCTATATTTTCCACAATTTCCCTACCAATTTCTTCGTTTCCAATAGATGCAAAATCCGAGCAAGGGACACTATATTTGAAAACATTAGCAGCAGTTGTCGTATAGCTTGGAATGCTTATTCCAGCTATGGCAAAACTAGTAGCAAATGGCGAATGCGTGTGAATAACACTTCCAACATCCTCCTTATGCTTATAGACATAGAGATGACTTGATGTGTCAACAGACGGTTTCAAATCACCTTCTACCACATTTCCATCAAGATCAACAATGACCATATTCTCAGGAGTTAAGTCATCAAAATCTAGACCACTAGGCTTAATGATAACTAGATTGGTATCTGGAATACGACAGCTAACATTTCCACTAGTCCAGCGTACTAATCCATTCTCTTTCAGTTTTTTATTGGCCAAACATACTTCCGTTCGTAAGGCATCATACATTTATGCCACTCCTTCATCAGAAGTTTTAATCTGCTTCTTCGGCTTAATTTTATTTACATAAATTAAACCACCTAGGATGATTAGACCGAGTAAGCCTATACCCCACCAGCTAAATACTTTTGGCAGCCATACGAATACGAATGTTGTCCATACTGCACCGTCAACTAGTGCAGAAATGCTTGTATTAGATCCCATATCAAAGTTCGCTGCAATAGCTGCATCCGTAAACAATGGAGATACCCATGTTGCAATATAAAGGCCAACTGCGATATATACTGAACCTGCTATCACTGTACGGATTATATTTCCTCTAAATACAGGTACCATTAAACAAATTAGAAATGGAATAGTTGCTAAGTCACCAAATGGTAAAACGGTATTACCTGGAAGAAACACAGCTAGGAATAAAGTTACCGGAACGATTATCAGTGATGCTGAAAGCACTGCCGGATGTCCTACTGATAATGCACTATCCATACCAATATATAAATCTCTTCCTGGGAAGCGTTTCTTTACAAAGTTCCCTGCCGCTTCAGATACAGGAGATAAGCCTTCCATTAATAAAGCTACCATTCTAGGCATTAACATCATCACCGCACCAGTCTGTACAGAAAGCTGTAGTACTTCGGAAACATTATAGCCAGCTAAAATACCAATAACGATACCAATCATAACCCCCATAACTGTTGAATCACCGAAGATTCCCATCCTTTTTTGGATTGTCTCAGGATTTGCTTCCAATTTATTAAAGCCAGGGATACGATCAAATAACCAGTTAAAAGGTAAAGCCACTAAAAATGAAGGTGCTGATGCCCCATGTGGGAATGTAATATTTTTGAATCCATAAAATTTCTCAATGTACTTAGCAAGTACGTCTCCTAAGAAGAAAATTAGTAAAATATGAACAATAATAGTTAAAATTGCTAGACCAAAATCACCTGTGAGCGCATAGACTAGTGAACCTGTAAAAGCACAGTGCCAATAATCCCAAACGTCAACATTCAACGTTCTTGTTAGCCCGATACCCAGCAAGATAACGTTAGCTGCAATACCAAGTGGAATTGCTAAACTCCCCAATGCAGTTCCGTAAGAAATTGCGGCAGCTGCTGGCCACCCAACATCAATGGTGTTTAATTGAAATCCAAAATTATCTACCATTGCTTGAGCTGCTGGACCTAAACTATCTGTTAGTAATCCTATGACTAGATTTAATCCAATAAAACCTATACCAACAGTTAAACCAGAGCGAAATGCTTTACCTGGTTTTGATCCTAGAATTAATGCAAAAACAAAGATAATTATCGGAAGCATGACACTTGCTCCAAGATCAACAAACCACTGTAAGAATTCCATCATTTTTCCTCCATCCAACTTATAATTTATTTATTATTTGTTACGGATCCCTCTGTAAACTTTAGAATTGAATCAATTACTTCACTTTTCAAATCACTGTTTGTTAACGCTTTCAAAAAATCTTTATTTTGAATCAAGCCAATCACTGTTTGTAACACTTCTAATTGATTCTCAGGCTTCTTTAGTGCTAACATAAATACTAATTGTACATTTACTTCCTGATTTCCCATGCCCATATGCCGGAATGGGACTGGTTCTTTTAATATTCCAATACAGATTGCTTCTTCATTTACATGTTCGGGATCTGTATGTGGTAGGGCAACACCTAAAGTCTCTGTAGCTAATCCAGTGGGGAACTCTTCCTCTCTTAATGTAATAGCTTTTAAATAACTAGTTTTCACGATCCCTCTTTCATATAACTTTTGAAACATTATTTCAAACAACTCATCCTTACTACTTACATCTAGAAAAAAAACTAGCTCTTCAGAGATTACTTTATTAAAACTCATAGTTTTCCTCCCTCCTACATTTTTAAGCCCTTACAAAAAACAGAATTAAAAGATAATTACATTTGTTATAAGGTGTTACGTTTGTAAAAATGATAACCTCTTTTAAAATTGTTGTCAATATAATTTTCAATTTACTCACTATTTGTTCACAAAAAAAACAGATATGGAATGCCCATTATCTGTTTTTCCTAATAACTGTTGTTGCAGTATCTTCATCTGTAACTAACACATCAATATATCCACCTCTAAGCATAGCTAGTAAGGCATCTGCCTTATACGTACCGGAAACTATCGCTATGACCTTATCAATATTCTTTATGTCATCAAGTGACATGCCTACTATTTTTTTGTCAAAAGGGTTTTCAACCTTATTACCCAGACTATCAAAAAATCTGAATCCTATATCTCCCACTACTCCTAAATCACGAAGCTGTTGAATCTCATGATCATCTATATATCCTAAACTCTTTAGAGTAGAATTTTCAAATGGGTTACCAAGGCTAATTAACGCCATATCAACATGTTTACCTTCTTCAATAACAGAATTAATGTCTTCCATACTAAGTAAATGATTCAATAATTCCTCCGACTCAACGATTGCCGGTGCATATAATAAGGAATATTCCGCTCCCATTTTCTTAGCTAATTCATAAGCCAATTGGTTAGCATGAATCTCTACTTTCTTCCTTCCCATTCCACCTTCAAGTGGAACAACCTTTATATCTTCCTTTAATTCATATGGGTATTCTTGTACAAAGGTAGTAAGGGTTTCCCCCCAGGATATTCCGATACTATTGATATGTTTGCTATTTTTATAAACGTAGTTAGCAGCTGCACGTCCTACAGATTGTACCGTTAGATCCGCTTTATTAGAATGGGATGGAACCACCTTAGCATCTTGCAGATTAAACTCTTCTTCCAGTCTTTTCTCAAGACTAACAGTTTGCATGGTTTCATCCTTTATATATACCTCAACTATGCCTATTTCTTTTGCCCTTTGAAGAGCCTTTGAAATAATTGGTCTGGAAACAGACATCTTCTTGGCTATTTGTTCCTGGGTCCAGTTTTCTTCATAATATAAATCCGCAATTTTTACCAACTGCCTTCTTTCTTCCCAATTTACCAATCTTATCTCCCTTTCACGCATGATCATTAATAACACTATATAGTAAAAAATTTACAACTAGCAACTAATATAATCTTTCTCAAATTAGAGAATCCTTTGCCTACCAGTTGTGGCATCTTAGTACAGCCATTATTGAAAACGCTATCATTTAGGTTCAATTTATAGTAAACCAAAAAACTAATGAATTGAGAAGTCATATGATTTAATATTTCAACTAATAGATTAAACAACAATCCCTCAACACTTTACAATTTATAAGTAGTGAGGGACTGTATTAGGTTACTAACTTATACTAAATTTTCACAGAGTCGAAGAATGAACGACTTCCTTAACAGATTCAACTATCTTAAAATCCTTCATCCCATTATCAATCACCAGTGATTGGGTTCTATATTTAGTAGATTCCATTTTAATACCTTTCAGGAAAACTGTATTGGTGATAGCAGTTGCAACAAATAGCCCTTCCTCACTTGCCATTAAATCTTGATGTTGTAAAGTTGCTTTTGGATCGGCAAATCCCATTCCTAAGCAACGATTATACTCCTCTTCATTACGAAACTTTAGTCTAGCCTGCATTTCCCCACCAAGACATTTTACAGCTACTGCAGATAATACGCCTTCAGGTGCTCCACCAATGTTGTACAGCATATCGTATTTATCTGGTTTCATACATGGTAATAGTGCTTTTAATATATCTCCATCTTGAAACAATTCTACTGTAACTCCATTATCTCTCATGATTCGTATAGCATCCGCATGTCTAGGACGGTCTTGAATTAAGACCGTTAGCTCGTCCAACCGTTTATTTTTTACTTTTGCTACAGCCTTTAAATTTTGTAAAAGTGGTGCTTCTAAATCAATAACACCACTTGCTTCCTTGCCTACTACCATTTTCTCCATATACATGTCAGGTGCATGTAATAATGATCCCCTAGGAGCCGCAGCAATAACAGCGATACCATTATCTTTTCCCTCAACTGTTGGCGTTGTGCCATCAATCGGATCGACTGCAATATCTAATTCTTCCCCATAACCTTTTCCGACTTTTTCATTAATATAAAGCATTGGTGCCTCATCAATTTCTCCCTCACCAATGACAACGACACTATTCATCTTCATTTGATTCAACTGATTACGCATTGCTGACGTCGCTGCTTGGTCAGCCCCATTTTTGTCCCCACTACCAACCCATGGTAGTGCTTGAATAGCTGCTTCTTCCGTCACCTTTAGAAAATCACTTAATAAATGATACACTCGTCACACCCCGTTGTTATATATCAGCTTATGTTCCTATCAAACTATACTATATTATAGATGAAATTTCTATACTGTACTGGATAACTTAATTTGTTTTTCGCTTCGTATATACTTTGGAAAAAAATTAGTAAAAAAGGATTCCACTATTTACATGTAAATCCTTGTTATTCGACTTTTTTCGTTATACTATTAATCTGTGATAATTAATTCATTTAACCTATCTTGTTACATAGAAAAGGAGATTATTAGAAATGACTAATTCTGTTGAACAATTATCGATTAATGCGATCCGAACGTTATCAATCGACGCCATTGAGAAAGCAAACTCTGGACACCCTGGATTGCCAATGGGAGCGGCACCTATGGCGTATACGCTTTGGACAGATTTTATGAATCACAATCCGAAAAACTCTAAATGGTTTAATCGTGACCGCTTTATCCTATCTGCTGGTCATGGTTCTATGCTTTTATATAGCTTACTTCATTTATCAGGCTATCAGGTAACAATTGATGACTTGAAAAACTTTAGACAATGGGGTTCTAAAACACCAGGACATCCTGAGGTAAACCATACAGATGGTGTAGAAGCTACCACTGGTCCATTAGGGCAAGGAATCGCTATGGCAGTCGGAATGGCAATGGCAGAACGTCATTTAGCAAGTAAATATAATAAAGAAAACTTACCTGTTGTAGACCATTACACGTATTCATTAGTTGGTGATGGGGACTTAATGGAAGGAATCTCCCATGAAGCCGCTTCCCTTGCAGGTCATTTAGGACTTGGAAAATTAATCGTTCTTTACGATTCAAACGATATTTCACTAGATGGAGACCTTAATCGCTCCTTCTCAGAAAACACACAAGAGCGTTTCAAAGCACTTGGCTGGCAAGTATTATATGTAGAAGATGGGACAAATATAGAAGAAATTAAAAAAGCTATCAGTACTGCTCAAGCGAACAGTGAACAACCTACCCTTATCGAAATTAAAACGATAATCGGGTACGGTTCACCGAATAAATCAGCATCCTCTGCCGTTCATGGTGCTCCACTAGGTGAAGACGAAGTAAAACTAACAAAAGACTTTTACGGTTGGGAACATGAACCTTTCCACGTACCAGAAGAAGTTTATGCTGATTTCAATGAAAAAGTGGTAAAATCTGGTGTAGAAAAAGAAGCAGCATGGAATTCTTTACTTGGTCAATATGAAGAACAATATCCAGAATTAGCAAAAGAGTTCAAGCTTGCAATCAATGGTGAGCTTCCTGAAGGATGGGAATCCTCTATTCCTACATTCGAAGCAGGTAAAGATAAACTTGCAACACGTGAATCTTCTGGAAAAGTTTTAAATGCTGTTGCAAAGGCTGTGCCTAACTTCCTAGGTGGAAGTGCCGATCTTGCTGGTTCTAACAAAACTACTATTAACGGTGAGGAAGACTTTACTAGAAATGATTATACAGGACGAAACATCTGGTTCGGTGTACGTGAACATGCAATGGGTGCTGCTTTAAACGGTATGGCATTACACGGAGGATTAAAAGTTTATGGTGGTACATTCTTCGTATTCAATGACTATTTACGTCCATCTATCCGCTTAGCGGCAATTATGAACCAACCAGTAACATATGTCTTAACACATGATTCTATCGCAGTTGGGGAAGACGGTCCTACCCATGAACCAGTTGAGCACCTAGCAGCATTACGTGCAATGCCTGGACTTTCTACTATCCGCCCAGCAGATGGTAATGAAACAGCAGCAGCATGGCGTTTAGCAGTAGAATCTACGGACACACCAACAGCATTAGTCTTAACTAGGCAAGCACTTCCTACATTAGAAGGAACAAAAGAACATGCTTACGAAGGAGTTAAAAAAGGAGCATACATCATCAGCGATTCAGAAAAAGAAACACCTGATGCACTTCTATTGGCTACAGGATCTGAAGTTCAATTAGCTGTTCAAGCTAAAAGTGAATTAAAAGCTAAAGGGATAGATGTTCGTGTTGTAAGTATGCCTTCTTGGGATCGCTTTGAGAAGCAAGATGCATCATACAAAAATAGTGTTATCCCATCTAATGTAAAAGCACGCGTAGCAGTAGAAATGGGCTCAACACTTGGTTGGGAACGCTATGTCGGCCTAGACGGAAAAGTTTTAGGAATTGACCGCTTTGGGGCATCAGCACCTGGAAATGAAGTTATCGAACAATACGGATTTACAGTTGAAAACGTAGTGAAAGCTGTAGAAGAAGTATTATAATTGATTAATTACCCCCTTTAAGTAGGTAGACTTTGGGTCTAGATACATAGAGGGGGTTTTGTTTTGGAAGCATTGTTAAATCGTTTTTTATTCTGTTGGACATATTTATATACTTTTTAGGCATGTTGGTATCTAATGGACATATTTTCTTTATTCTGCTCTGTTTTGTCTAATAGATTGAGTCTATTAAACAATAAACTCTTGTTTGTTTCATTTTTGTCTAATATAAAGTTGCTAATAGACAAAAGCTACTTCTTGTTTTCCGTTTTTGTCTATTAGATACATTCTTTTGGACAACATTCCACCCTCCATATGGATTTTGTCCAATAGCTGTGCATAATGAGTTTGAAATCGAAGTGCATCTGTTACCTTTTTCCGCCTCTCCATCTTAGTTTGGGTTAATAAATAGAGACCATATCTATTACCTTTTTTGGCTTCCTAATTCTATTTTGGGGTTAGAGAACCCATGTCTGTTACCTTTTTCGGTTTCTATATCCAAAATTGGGATTAGAAAACCGCTATCTGTTACCTTTATTAACCTCTCTTTCTATCTTTAGGCTCATACACCTTAAATCTTTCACTCTATATACCTAAATTCTGGTAATCAACATCAAAAAGCCCCCTGCTTCATCAACAGGGAGGCTACATTAAAAATCATCCGGATTCGAGCCAGATCTTTCATTAATATTTAATCCATCAATCTTCGTCATTTCTTCTTTAGTTAGTTCAAAATCAAAGATGTCGGCATTTTCTCGAATTCGTTCTTCCTTAATCGATTTCGGTATGGTGATAACCTGATTTTGAATATCCCAACGCAAAATGATTTGTGCTACGGATTTACCATATTTTTCCCCTATCTCTTTTAATGTCGGCTCATCTAGTAGTCTTCCCCGTTTTAAAGGGGACCAGGCTTCCATTTGTATATTTTCCTTCTCACAAAAGGCTTTTAATTCAACTTGAGTCAAATGTGGATGATATTCTACCTGATTAACCGCCGGCTTTATATTACAATCTACAAGCAAATCTTCTAAATGATGAATATGAAAATTACTAACCCCTATCGCACGAACTCTTCCATCTTCATATATTTTTTCCAAAGCACGGTACGTCTCCTTAAACTTTCCACTAACTGGCCAGTGCACTAAATATAAGTCTAAATAATCTGTCCCAAGCTTCTCTAAACTGTCTTCAAATGCTCTCAAAGTCAGATCATAGCCTTGTTGATCATTCCATACTTTCGAAGTAATAAATAACTCCTCTCGAGGTATTCCAGATTCGCTTACCGCCTTACCTACCCCACGTTCATTGTCATAAAAAGAAGCGGTATCAATATGGCGGTAACCAGATTCAATAGCAGCTCTAACAGCCCGGACCACCTGGTTACCATCTTCTACCTTGTAAACTCCTAATCCAAATCCAGGCATTTCCACACCATTATTTAAAACCACTTTACCGTCTAGACTAGAAATCATCTGCTACACCCTTTCTATTTCGAGGTCCCTCCTCTGTTATTCTACATTCTATCATTAATACGAATTTCCTATCACTAAATAGAACCTCATAAATATTAGCTTGGACATGAAAATTCTCTTTCATGAAATGAGCCGATCACACATACACTGATTAATACTCAAGAAGGCAGAAACGATATTTTACATTGTAAGTCATAAGATTTTTAATAAAAAAACACATAGAAATAACCGTGAAGCCTACAGAGCTATAAGCTCAATAAATTCTTACGGAGGGGAAATTTCGCACGTGAAAAGCTTACAAATCAAAAGACCAACCGTAATCAGAATCAGGAGAACGGTGTATAGTGAGGAGGAGTTAGAAGAAATTAAAAATTATGCAGAACGTGGAGGTGCACAGATTATCAGTGAAACTCCAGTACAGCACGGGCAGATGGTGTCGGTAATTCTTGAATTAGATAGAAAAAAAAGACAGTTTTGAGGCTAGAGAATCCTAACATAATAGGGACTGACTTCTCTGTATAACCACAATCTTACAGCAGAGAACAGTCCTTTTCATTTATCGATAAATATCTGAATTATTAAACTTTTATATAAAAGCCCTTACATTCAAAAAATGAATTGTCATATTAATTAAATAGTATTACTATTAAAAGCAACATAATTTTTCGTGTTTCGAAATAATTATGAAAAATAATGAGAAGAAGGTGTATGTATGTCCCAAATGCTAGCATTAGTTATTGTTGTTTTAATCCTATTAATCGGGGATTGGGTTGCTATTCGAACGAAGGCTTGGGTGCCATCTATGTTCATTAGTGCTGTTCTGTTCCTTATTGGTTACTGGACATTTTTCCCAAAAGAAATTGTCTCCACCGCTGGTATTCCATCAGTAGTGGCCACGATGCTAATGTATTTATTAATTACGAACATGGGTACACTACTTTCCTTAAAGGAACTAAAAGCCCAATGGAAAACTATTTTAATCGCTTTATCCGGAATTGTCGGAATTATCGTATTTTTACTCGGAATTGGTTCTCTAATCTTTGGACTTAAAACGATGATTGTTGCTATCCCGCCTTTAGTCGGGGGCGTTGTATCGGCACTGATTATGTCAGATGGTGCAAATGCAGCTGGACTTACTTCTTTAGCCGTTTTTGCTATCGTTATCTACGTGATGCAAGGTTTTGCCGGATACCCGATTACATCTATTATGTTGAAAAAAGAAGGTAATCGATTACTAAAAAAATATCGGAGTGGCGATTTAGAACAAGTAGAAGCAGCAGAAGAATTAGCGGTTACAACAGAACCTAAACTGAAACTTTTTAAAAACTTACCTGAGAAATATAACACGGAATTTTTTAAGTTTTTCAGACTTTCATTAGTAGCCTTTCTAGCATATCTAGTTTCAACATTAGTAGCTCCTATCGTTTCCATCAGTCCATTTGTACTTTGCTTATTATTCGGGATTATCGCAAAAAGTATCGGATTTTTAGAAAAGCAAGTATTACAAAAAGCTAATGGATTCGGATTTGCGATTATGGGTCTGATGTTATTTATATTTGATGGATTAAAACAAGCGACACCTAGCATGATGCTGGAAATTATCCTACCTCTAGTTGGTGCAATCGTGATTGGTGTCTTCGGGATGTACATTTTCTCCTTTATTGCAGGCAAATTCTTAAAGGTTAGTAAAGAGATGGCATTTGCTGTTTCCTTAACCGCACTATATGGATTTCCAGCAGATTATATCATTACAAATGAAGTAATCAATTCACTAACAAATGATGAAAAAGAAAAAGAAGTACTCACAAGCCACATGCTACCCCCAATGCTCGTTGGAGGATTTATTACCGTAACTATTGTTTCGGTTATTCTAGCAGGCATATTCGTAAGTTTCTTGTAAGAATCGGAGGAGATTAATTTGAATAACCTTCAAGCACGTATTGAAGAACATATTGAAACATTAAGTAAGTTTACTGCTACGCCTGGACAAGGCACAACTAGGCTAACTTATAGCAATGAAGACAAAAAGGCAAGAGAATATTTAAAAGAAAAAATGAAGGAATACGGTTTAAACGTTCAGGAAGATGGTCTCGGGAATATTTTTGGAAAACTAGATGGAACTCTCCCAGACGCCCCAAGTGTCTTAATCGGATCTCATTTTGATTCTGTTCCAAATGGTGGTTCCTATGATGGACCTGCAGGGGTCGTAGCTGGCTTAGAAGTAGCCGCGTTGTTTGCAGAGAATAATCTAAAACCGAAATATCCGCTAGAAGTTATTGCCCTTGTTGAAGAAGAAGGCTCTAGATTTGGCGGAGGATTGATGGGATCAAGAGGAATTACTGGTTTACTTAGTGAAGATGAGTTTAAAAATCTGACCGATCATGACGGTATTTCTACCGTGGAAGCGATGACGAAAATAGGGCTAGATCCAACACTTCCGATAAAAAGAGATCCTAAAACGATGAAAGCATTCCTTGAACTCCATATTGAGCAAGGGCCAATCTTAGAGGATAAAAACATTCCAATTGGTGTAGTAGAGACTATCGTTGGGTTAACACAATTTGAAATAACAGTAGAAGGCCAGGCAGGACATGCAGGTACAACACCAATGGATCGACGTTCAGATGCGTTAGTAACTGCTGCCAACATGATTGCGCGTTTCCCTTCTCTTGCAACCGAGGAAGGAGAAGGTACTGTCGTCACGACTGGTAAACTTCATGTTTTTCCAAATGGTGCAAATGTCATTCCGAAAAAGACTGTTTTCACCGTTGATATTCGTTCAGGAAAAGAAGAACATATCCAAAATGTGATAAAAAAATTAAATAGATTAATAGCGTCTTATAGTAAAGATGGGATTCACATAAGTGCTATCCAGCAATTATATATGAAGCCAAAAAAGATGAACCAAGAAATCGTTTCGCTATTAAAGCAAACTAGTAATGAATTAGATATAGACTATTTTCCTATTAATAGTGGTGCTGGGCATGATGCGATGGTGTTAGCGGATGTAACCGATGTAGGGATGATATTTATCCCAAGTAAAGACGGACTCAGTCACTGCCCTGAAGAGTGGTCTGACTCACGTGATATAGCAAAGGCCGTTGACATCCTATTTCAAACAGCGAAGAAATTAACGGAGGTAGAGAAGAAATGATTAACCAAGTATTAAAAACAGCCGTACAAAAATACAGTGATGAACTGACGGCCCTGCGCAGAAAGCTTCATAATGAACCTGAACTTTCTTGGGAAGAATTCCAAACTACCAATTTTGTTTGTGATTACTTAGACCAATTAGGGATTTCCTACCAAAGAGCGGAACCAACTGGCGTCATAGCAACAATAGAGGGTGCTAAGCCTGGTAAGACTGTTGCATTACGGGGCGACATGGATGCACTTTCCGTTGAAGAACTGAATGAAGATTTACCTTATGCATCTAAATTCCCTGGGAAAATGCATGCTTGTGGTCATGATGCCCATACCGCAATGTTGCTTATTGCTGCAAAAGTTTTAAATGAAAATAAAGCAATTTTACCTGGTAAAGTAAGATTACTTTTCCAGCCTGCAGAAGAAGTTGCAGAGGGAGCAAAAGCATTCGTCAAGCAAGGAGCAGTTGATGATGTTGACAACGTCTTTGGGATTCATATTTGGTCCCAAATGCCAACTGGTAAAGTGTCGTGTACACCAGGTCCATCCTTTGCTTCGGCTGATTTATTTAACGTAACATTCAAAGGAAAAGGTGGTCATGGTGCACTTCCTCATGATTGTGTGGATACCGCTGTTGTCGCTTCTTCGTTTGTGATGAATGCCCAAAGCATTGTATCTAGAACGATTGACACACAACAGCCGGCAGTGTTAACGATTGGAAAGATGATTGTTGGTACACGTTTCAATGTTATTGCTGAAAACGCAGAAATCGAAGGAACAGTCCGTTGTTTTGATCCAAAGGTACGTGACCATATTGAAGCACAACTTAAACATTATGCAAACCAAGTCGCTGCTCTCTATGGAGCAACTGCCAAATTAGAATATACTCGAGGAACACAAGCGGTTATTAACGATGAAGATAGTGCTCTGTTAGCTCAAAATGTTATAACAGAGGCATTTGGTACAAATGCCGTATATCATGAAAAGCCAACCATGGGTGGTGAGGACTTCAGTGATTATTTCGAAAAAGCTCCTGGTTGCTTTGCACTAGTTGGTAGCGGGAACCCTGAAAAAGATACCGAGTGGGCTCATCACCATGGCAAATTCAATATCGATGAAGATGCTCTAGTAATTGGGGCAGAGTTGTATGCTCAGTATGCTTGGAGCTATTTAAATACGTAAATGGTATTTATTATAGTCAGTTCCACTTTTTTTGAGTTGGAACTGACTATTTTATTGGACAAATCCTATGATAATCTATGTTTTTAGTGCAAGTGAATCCCTCTATTGGACAAATTCACACTCTTTTTTTAATATTGTCTGATTGAAGGCTTTTATTAGACAACTCTAAAACTTATTTTTTTCTTTTGTCTAATATAACGTTTCTATTAGACACTTTATACTTCTCGAGTTGTAACCTTGCCCAATAGAACCTATTACTTATAGCCTAACTCACGCCCCACTTCTACTAGATTCATAAGCCAAAAGCGCAACCTCCAACGCTTTCAAGCCGTCATAGCCAGATATCGATGGCTCTTTACCACTTTCTATACAGTTCACAAAATCCTTTATTAAGGATAAGTCCATATCCGTTCCATACAAAACATGTGTTAATGGTTTATCAACACTCCTATACATACGGAAGTATTCTCCAAAGGCACTCGCACTAGCTGATTGTTTTGTCCCGATAACTTCAATAGTTGCATCACCCCAAATTGGATATACATGAGGTCTCGACCAGCTGGCATCATGGGAGGCAATCACACCATTTTCAAATTCCAAAGTTAGCAAACAAGCATCATCAATTTCACCAGCACCAAAAAACGTATCTATTAGTGCATTAACCTCTACAACTTCTTTCCCTAAGAACCAGCGCATAATATCGACCATATGGACCGTATGGTCTAACACCGCTCCCCCACCACTTATGTTTGCATCAACAAACCAACCTCCTGGATTCTGGCCCCGATTTGTGGTGCGAAACGCGACAATCTCCCCTAACTCTCCACGATCGATTAACGTTTTCAAACGCATAATTGGCTCACTAAACCTCACAGGAAAAGCAATTTGCAAAATGACGCCGTTATCTTCACATGCCGTTATCATCTCTTTCGCATCAGCAAGATTAGTAGCAATAGGCTTTTCACATAAAATATGTTTACCAGCATTTGCAGCACTTAGCACCATCTCTTTATGACGGTTGTTTTCACTGCAAATAATGACTGCATCCATATCCAGCGATAGAAAATCATTCTGATCAACGTAATATTTTGTATTATAGTGATCTGCCGCTTCCTTCCCGCGAATGACGTTATCATCAAATATCCCAACGAAATCTACATTCGTAAGTTTACCAATGCAATCGGCATAACTGTAGGCGTGCATATGAGCAAAACTCATGATTCCAATTCTCATTTCCCCTCGCCTCCTATCAGCCTTTGATATTTCATAAATGTGTCTATAACGGAATCTATCTCCTTAGCATTTTTTATAATAGAATCTACACGATATTGAAGTGGCATTAACTTAGGCTTCATTGGTGTTAGATCATCACTATGAAATTCAATCAACTTCCCTACACCACTCCACTCTATCTCGACAAGTTCTTTCCTGAGATACGTATATTCAACATGGGCAATCACACCTTTATAGTGGATCATTAAAATAATATGGGACGGTTCCACCCCTTCACGACTCCGCTTTATTACCATATTTTCCGGTATATCAAAAATAGATTCGAGTACACATAGATCACTAGAAATTACTGCACTAGCTTCCACATTTTCAAACACTCGCCTAAATCGAAACACACCTTTCGACCCGCCATCCTCTTCAATTTGACCTCTTATTTCTTGAAAAAACGGCAGCACAGCAAGCTCATGATAAACATATATGTCCCCAACCAATTCCAATTCAAGTTTGCTAGCTGGAGCATAAACGCGATGGTCAACCAGTTCACTTAAAGTACAGGAATTCAAATCCATTAGTACTGTTTCAGCGCCAACTCTATCAACGGAATCAACTAGTTTAAAATCACTAGTTTCTACGTTAACCCTGTTCAAATCTACAAGAATAACATTACCCATTACACTACCTCCACTACAATTAATTATCTAAATGAAAAAGAACAGGAAATTATCCTGTCCCAAATCTTACTTAAGCAGTCTTTTGCTTTCGTTGCAATAACACAGCAACTATTACGATAACACCTTTAAATGCCTCTCTAAGGAAAGGCGGTACTCCGAATAAGTTTAGTAAATTATTCATCACAGCAATAATTAACATCCCGTAAACTGTACCAAGAATGAATCCACGACCACCAAGCATATTTGTTCCACCAACTACCGCAGCAGCAATCGCATCCATTTCCATTCCTCGCCCCGCATTAGAGAAGTCCATCGAGCCAATACGAGACACTTGAATAATAGCCGCAATCGAAACTAATAGCCCCATTAAACCATATACCCGAAGCTTTACTTTATTCACATTGACCCCAGAAAGCTTCGCTGCTCGTTCATTTGACCCAACTGCAATAATCTGTCTTCCGAATATCGTACGCTTTGAAACATAGTAAAGAATTGCCGCTATAATAATCCAGTAGATAATTGGCATAATCATATAGTTACCGATTTTAAAGCTAGAAATCTGTAAAAACTCCGTTGGAACAGTTGTGTTATAGCCCTGGGCAAAATGCTGTGTGACACTCCGGAAAATCATCATAGCACCTAGGGTTGCAATAAACGGTGGCACCATTCCCTTTGTAATGGTTACCCCTATAAGGGAACCTAACAAATAACCAAAGGCCATTACTAATAACACAGTAAGAATAATTGCAGGAACTCCGGTTACACCTACACTCCCTAGAATCCCTTGTGCACCGGTATCAAGAAGATACATAGTGAATGCACCTGTAATAACTAAAGTAGAACCAACGGATAAATCAATACCCCCGGTCATAATGACAAAAGTCATTCCTAACGCAACAATCCCTATCCCTGCATTATTTCGCAAAATATTGATCCAGTTATTTGTCCAAGCTTGGAACCATTCACCGAAAGAACCATAGTCAAACCCAAGTGTTAACGTTTGTAAGATAACCATAATGATAAGGGCAATAAGAATACTAAATAACGGATCGTTTTTCCATTTCCGTTTAAACCATCCAATGAATGTCTTTTTTTCTACTATCTCACTTGAATTTACTACCTTAGGCTCCATTTCTGGTTTCATTTCTGATATACCCCCTTTTCTTCATCCAGCCTTCCACCTGTAGCTAGCCGCATTATCGAATGTTCACTCATTTCTTCCTCGGTGAGTTCCCCTTGAATTACTCCATGATACATAACGAGTGCTCGGTCACATACCCGGATAATTTCTTGTGCTTCACTAGACAAAACAATTACAGCTATATCTTCTTCCGCTAACTTTAGAATAATATCGTAAATGTCTTCCTTAGCCCCTACATCCACACCTTGAGTCGGGTTATCTAAAATAAGCACCTTAGGACTTGCAGCTAACCATTTGGATAATACTACCTTCTGTTGATTGCCCCCGGAAAGACTTGTAATACTATCGGTTAATTGATCCATTTTAATTCTAAGCGCATCTCGATGTCCCTCGAATACTTGTTTATGTTTTACTCGATTTATAACACCTCGTTTTGCAAACATTGGCCAGGTTGCAATAGAGGCATTTTCAAGAATATCCATATCCTTAATAATGGCATTCTCTTTCCGATTCCGGGGTAAATAAGCGATTCCTTCTTTAATCGCCTGATATGTCGTATTTATCGCAACTTCTTTTTCATTTAAGTAAATTTTTCCAGATTGATACTTATCTGCACCAAAAATCGCCTGAAAGAGCTCACTTCTACCATCACCTAAAAGTCCTGTAATCCCTACTATTTCACCAGCGTGAACCGAGAAGCTTATATCCCGAAAATGCTGTGCATTTGTTAACCCATCTACTCGTAAAACTTCTCTTCCAATAGCTTCTTTATCTTTGTTCCTGCGTAAAGATTCTGTCCTAACATCAAAACCTACCATGAAACTTGCCAAATCTTTTTTGGTTACATTAGCTACATTTCCTTCTGATACAAGTTTTCCATCTCGCAAGACAACATATTGATTACAAATTTCCAATACTTCATTTAATTTATGAGAAATAAAAATAATACCAACATTGTGATCCACAAGCGTCCTCATCATCCCGAAAACTCGTTCAATCTCTGAGTCTGTTAAAGATGTCGTTGGCTCATCCATGATAATGATAGAGGCATTCATCATCATTGCCCTGCAGATTTCAACGATCTGCTTATAAGAAGCATCAAGCTCCCCGACCATCTTTGCTGGATCCAAATCCACATTCATTTTTTTAAACATTTCATTAGTTTGGTCATACATTTGCTTCAGGTCTAGGCTTCCTCTTTTCGATTTAAGCTCCCGACCGAGGAACATATTTTCATAGATAGGCAAATCATTTATTAGGTTTAATTCTTGATGAATAAAAGCAATACCTGATTCCATTGAATCTACTGGATTGGCAAAGTTCACCACTTCCCCGTCAACTAGAATTGAACCAGAATCCATTGGAATTACACCACCGAGAATATTCATTAATGTGGATTTTCCAGCACCATTTTCTCCGAGTAAAGCACAAATATCTCCACCCTCAAGAGAGAAAGATACATCCTTTAGTACATCATTACTTCCAAAGGACTTGTATATATGTTTCATCTCAATTTTCATGCAATCACTTCCATCTTTTTTATAAATGGATTTTTATAAACTTTTTTAGAAAAGGAGGGCTATAGCAATGCCATAACCCTCTTTAAGTTATAATCCTTAATATGGAGATTCAGCATCTAAAAATTCTTCATAATTCTCCCTATCCACCACAGTAGTAGGAATAATAGTCTCCATCTCTACATCTTCACCTTTAAGAATTTTAACCGCTGTATCCACAGCATCCTTTACCATTGCAGGACTATAAAGTGCAGACTGAATCCAAATATCCTCATTTTCTGGCATCATGTTGAAGTATTCTTGCATACCGCCACCACCAGTTACAACTTTTATATCTGTTCTTCCTGCTTCATCGATAGCTTGTAATACGCCAATAGATGTTTCATCATCTAAGGAATAAACTGCATCAATATGATTTAGACTAGTTAAAATATCCGCAAAATCCTTCAATCCGTCTTCTCTAGTAAATTGTGTTGCATAAGAATGTAGATTCATTTCTGGAGCAATTTCCTCGATTGTTTCAACGAATCCTGCTGTTCTTAGCTCGGATACAGATCCTGATGTAGGTACTTCTAAAATAACTACTTCACCTTCCGTACCAATTTTATCCACGATGTAATTGGCACCTTGAACACCCATATCATAATTATCACCTGCAACACGATATACTCCATCAACATCAATCACAATATCGAAGTTTACTACTTTAATGCCTTCGTCCAAAGCACGTTGAATCGGCACTTCCATTCCTTCCCATTGCGGGAAAGCTACAATCGCATCTGCACCCCATGTAATAAGATCATCTAGCTGTGAAGTCATTTCCGACTCATTACTACTTGTATAAATTTGATAATCAATCTCGTCAGATAGCTCCTTGGCACGGTTTTCAGCATGGTATGCAACCGCTGCTACCCAACCATGTGTTACTGCTGGGGCAAGAATTCCTACTTTGTACTTTTCCCCTGAGCCACTACTACCTGACCCACAGGCTGCAAGTATCGGTACCATGAATAACACAACTAAAATAAATACTTTAACAAACTTCCTCATTTCATAAACCCCCTCAATTTTTTAAAATTATAGTAAAAAAATATGAAACCAATAGTAATCAAATCTTTACTACTTGACCTGTATTAAGTGATTTCTCAATTGCTTCTAGAATCTCTAACACATATAAAATGTCCGAAATCGGAACGACTGTATTTTTTTGATTATGATCAATACAATCAATAAAATAACTAAGCTCTTCTTGAAACGCATCGGTTTGTTTTATTTCCACTTCTGTAATTTGTTTTTTTTCATACAGGAGAAAATGGCTATTATTAATGCTTTCGATATTTTCTCCAGCCTTTAACTGAAAATCTAATGTATCTTCTTGATTTTGCATCCGGAATCCCATTGTAAAGGGATAACCCTTTGTCATACGATGAGATGCCTCTACGAATGCTTTTGCACCATTCTGAAAAGAAAGCGTTGTCATTATGTGGCTCCATGCACCGTATTGATTTTGTGTTCCTACTGCATATACTTCATCCACTTTTCCAAGTAAGTAATATACAAAATCAATATCATGTAAATGCAGGTCAAACAATGCACCTCCACTTTTATCCGGTTGCTGGAACCACTCACTCCAAGATGGTAATTGTCCTAACCGCTGTGCATGAACTATGTCAATACTTCCAAGTTTTTTCGTTTCACTATATGCCTTTATTGCGCTATACTCAGGCCAAAACCTGAGTACCTGCCCTACAAATAATCGTACACCAGCCTTCTGAACTTCTTCATATATCCTATGTGCACTTGCCCTTGAAAGAGTTAAAGGCTTCTCGCAGATTATATGTTTCTTTGCTTTAGCGGCTTTTAGTATGAATTCTTCATGTAAATAAGTAGGTATGCATATATCCACAACATCAATCTGATCATCGCTTAGTAAGCCTTCATAATCCGAAACAAAGTTATAAGAAGATAACGCTTCCTCATCATTTCTACTTTTTGTATAAATAGCGGTAACCTCAACATTTGGAATATGATTATATGCTTCTAAATGGCTCTTTCCAATAAAACCTAATCCAACAAGCCCCACTCTTTGCATTAGCATCCACTCTTTCAATCTATTATTTGGTCGATTGAATCAAAGGAAAACCTATCAAAGTCATCCCTGGAGTATTTTTTCAATCACTTTCAAAGAAGCTATTGCCTCTCGACCAGTGACGAGGGAATCTTTATCATGTACAATACAATCAATAAACGCATCAATAACTCCCGTGCTTGTTTGGTTATCATTTGTTTGTAGTTGTTCAAGCTCATATTTCACAACTGAGCCATCATGCATTTCTATAATTAGTTGTGCATCTGGATCGTGATAGATTTTGAGTAATCCTTTTTGGCAGTATATGGTAGTTGAATTATCCTCCGCTCCGTAATATGTCCACGAAAAGGATGCGGTACCGAGCCTGCCCTTTCTCGTTTTGAATGCACAAACTGCATTATCTGGTACCTCAATCGGATTCCTATTCTCATCCACTTTATCAAGTGCACCGTAAAAAGCTTTTACATCCTCAATCTCATCATCCAGTAGCCAATGGATGAGATCAATTTTATGTATACCTAAGTCCCCAGCAACACCGGAATGAGAACGTTCTTTTCTAAAGAACCAGGTGGCGTTTGATTTGGTCACACCCCAACTCTCTGGCCCCTTATGGCCAAAGGTAGTCTTAAATGTCAGTACGTCTCCTAATTCTTTTTTCTCAATAATTTCCTTTGCCTTTGTATGAGCCTTTGTAAATCGTTGGTTATGATCAATCATTAAAATTTTACCTGACCTACGCTCTGCTTCGATGATTTCTTCAGCTTGCTCCACACTAATTGCTAGTGGCTTTTCGCATAACACATGCTTTCCGCTTAGTAAAGCTTTCGTTGTGTGAAAATGATGGGCTTCATTGGAGGAACAATCACTAATTGCAACGATGGAAGGATCGTTTAGTAGCTCATCTAAATCTTTTGCAACCCGACCATCAAATTCTAATGCTAAACTCTTTGCACGCTCAATATTACGATCATAGAAAACTATTTTCTCTACATGTGGATTTGCTTTATATTCAGGAGCGTGGCGATACCTTGTAATGGAGCCACATCCGATGATACCTACATTAAATCTCATCAGCAAAACCCTCCTCATTAATGGTTAGATGTTTCTATTACCCCATGGTAGATTCACGAATGATTAATTCATGATCCAATACGATATTCTCCACCTTTTCCCCTTTCATACTACTCATCAGCATTTCGGCAGCGTTACATCCCATGTCATACATTGGTTGAGATACCGTTGTCAGAGTAGGATTTGTCATACTAGAAAAGGTAATATTATCAAAACCAACTACAGCAATTGGCCCCAAATCCTTCGCTTCATTATTGATTGCTTTAAGCGCACCAATTGCTAACGTATCAGAAACAGCAAATACCGCGGTCGGTTTTTCCTCTTGCTGAAGTAACATACGCATCGCATGAACACCATGTTGAAAATCTAATCCTTTTGTATGATAAATCCATTCATCACGAATGGGTAGATGAAATTCTTTTAATGCCCGCTCATATCCTGCGCGTCTTTGTCTAGCATACAAAAATTTTTCATCGGAATTAATGAGTGCAATTTTTTCATTACCAAGCTTAATTAAATGCTTTACCGCTTGATAAGCAGCTAGTTCACTATCGACAGTAACATATGGAATACAACCACCCTCTTCATATTCACTACAAAGAATGACAGGATGTTGTTCAGCAAGTTCATTAAGTTTTTTCATGTTAATAGTCGGGTCCATTGAAATAACACCATCGGCAAGCTTGTTCTTAACCATATTAAAATATATATTTTCTCGTTCAGGTTTTGAGTCTGTTTCGCATAACAGAATATTATATCCTTTTGAAATGACAGTATCCTGAATGCCGTTGATAATTTCTGAATAAAATGGATTAGAGAAATTCGGTAAGAGAATTAATATGAGTCGGCTCTCTGAATTTCTTAAGTTCCTTCCTAACATACTCGGTTGATAATTTAATTCTTTAATCGCATTTTCCACTCTATTTCTTGTTTTAGGTGATACAGTCGTTGCATTATTTAAAACTCTAGAAACCGTTGCAACTGACACACCTGCCCTCTCGGCGATTTGTTGAATATTTGCCATGATGATTCCTACTTTCAGCAATAAATGTAATCGATTACAATTTGATTGTAATTTTATAAGAATTGTTTGTCAATACTGAAATAACCATTTATTTAAAAAATTATATTGATTTTGATTGTTTTTATGTATAATAGATGTAACGGATTACATTTTGGGAGGTATTGAATATGAAATTAGGGGTGTTTACTGTATTATTTTCAGATAAAAATCTGGAGGAGATGCTAGATTATGTTGCAGCAAAAGGAATAGAAGCAGTCGAGTTAGGGACTGGTGGATACCCAGGTAATGCTCATTGTAAATTAGACGATTTACTCGAAAATCAAGAAAAGCAAGAGGAATTCATGAGTAAAATTAACAATCTGGGATTAATTGTAAGCGCTTTAAGTTGTCATGGTAACCCGCTTCATCCACAAAAGAATATAGCAGATGAAGCAGATAAGACTCTTACGAAAACAATCAAACTTGCAAGTCAATTAGGTATACCAGTAGTTAATACATTTTCAGGTTGTCCTGGAGATCATGAAAATGCAAAATATCCAAACTGGCCAGTTGCACCATGGCCAAATGAATTCCAAGAAATTTTAACGTGGCAATGGGAGCAAAAAATTATCCCGTATTGGAAAGAGAAAGCCGCCTTAGCAGAACAACATAATGTAAAAATTGGTCTAGAGCTTCATGGTGGTTTTTCCGTTCATACACCGGCAACACTATTACGATTACGTAAAGAATGTGGACCAGCAATTGGTGCTAACTTAGATCCTAGTCATATGTGGTGGCAAGGAATTGACCCAGTTGAATCCATTAAAATTCTAGGTAGAGAAAATGCCATCCATCATTTCCACGCTAAGGATACAATCATCGATCAACCAAATGTGAATAAAAATGGATTAACCGATATGACCTCTTATTCCGATATGCAAAATCGAGCTTGGTACTTCCGCACAGTTGGATTCGGGCATGACGGAAAAGAGTGGGCAGATATGATTAGCACACTTCGCCTTTACGGATATGATTATGTTGTAAGTATTGAGCATGAAGACGGATTAATGTCCATAGAAGAAGGCTTCACAAAGGCTGTAGAAACGTTAAAACCAGTAATGGTAAAAGAATCTGTTGGAGATATGTGGTGGACGTAGGGTAATCTAATTCTATTGAAAGTTATAAAAAGACACCAACTGCCTTAGTGGACTCTTAGGCACTTGGTGTCCTTTTATCTAAAAAATAGGGGGTATATATCAGTAAACCTGAAAGCGACAATTGAAAAAGTAGTAATCCTTACTACACTTTTAATTATAATTACCATTTATTACCTCAACATTAACCCGTTGTAAACTCTTTGTTAACTATTAAACTTATGTAATATACTTCCATCCTCTTTTATATCATGAACCTCACTTATTAATAGAAACATTGAGGGACTTTCTCCCCTTCATGTATAATCAAGAAGGGGGCCTTATCATGGACTTTACATTTAAAATCGCAGGTGACCAATCAATCTTACTATCGTTTCCTAGTGAAATAAATGATGAGACTAGTAAGTTAGTAAGAAAACTAGCAGAGCATATCGAGTTGAAAAAGCTAGAAGGAATAGAGGAAGTGATTCTAGGATATTCAAGCCTTCTTATACACTATAATCCAATCAAAATTGCCTATAAATCAGTTCAACTAAAACTGGAAGAAATGATTCATGCTATCGACTTAACCGAAAAGGAACAAACTAACTTGATTGAAATTCCCGTATTATATGGTGGGGAACTAGGTCCTGACATAACCGATGTAGCAAGGATTAATCATCTTACCGAAGAAGAAGTAATTGAAATTCACACCGAGCCAATCTATATGGTTAACTTTTTAGGATTTACACCAGGATTTCCATTTCTAAGTGGCCTTTCTAGCAAGATTCATACCTCTCGACTTCGAGACCCACGAACAAAGATTAAAGCAGGTAGCGTTGGAATTGGAAACAACCAAACTGGCATCTATCCAGTTAGTAGTCCTGGGGGCTGGAGGTTAATCGGACATACACCAATTACATTGTACAACCCAAAAAGTGAACGTCCGTTTTTACTATCACCTGGAGATATGGTTAAATTTAAAGCAATTACAAAAGAAGAATACGATAGACTTGGTGGTGATTCCAATATTTGAAGTATTAAAACCCGGTCTTTTAACATCTATTCAAGATTTAGGAAGAAAAGGATATCAAAAATTTGGACTTGCTGTGTCTGGTGCAGCTGACCCGTATGCACATCGAATTGCGAATATTCTTGTAGCAAACCCAGACAACGAAGCAACAATCGAAGTTACGTTGTTTGGCTTGCAAATAAAAGCTCTAAAAAACATGGTAATTGCTATAACTGGCGGAAACCTTCAACCTGAATTAAATCAACAACCAGCACCAATGTGGACTTCCTTTTCTGTTAAGAAGGGAGATATTCTCGCCTTCAAAGGAGGTTCTTCTGGATGTCGTTCATACATTGCTGTAGCTGGAGGAATAAAGGCAGATCAAGTAATGGGAAGTAAATCAACCGATTTAATTGGTGGCATAGGTGGAATGGATGGGAGAGCATTGCAAAAAGGTGACATAATTGATACTTTCAAAGATTCTTCCTACCAATCATATAGAAGAAGATTACCAATAAGCCTAATCCCAACGTATCCAAATCATATTAAAGTTCGCATCCTCCTTGGTCCACAAGATGATAAATTCACTGAAAATGGAATCGATACGTTTCTTTCTTCTGAATATGCAGTATCAACCTCTTCTGACCGTATGGCTTGTCGTCTAGAAGGGCCAACAATTGAACACATGTGTGGAGCTGATATTCTATCTGAAGGAATGTTCCACGGTGCCATTCAAGTCCCGCAGAACGGACTACCTATTCTTTTTCAGGTTGGGAGACAAAGCGTTGGTGGTTATACGAAAATAGCAGGCGTTATTACCGTAGACCTTCCGAAAATAGCCCAATTAAAACCGGGGGACCTGGTTTCCTTTCAGAAAGTTACATTGGAAGAGGCACATCAACTATTACGCAAACAAGAAAACATGTTTAAAATCCTGAAAGCAAGTCTAAAAGGAGGGCAATCATAAAAATGAAATACATCGATCTAAATTGTGATATAGGAGAAAGTTTCGGAGCCTATCAATTAGGAAGAGACGATGAAGTAATAAAACTAGTGTCTTCTGTCAACATTGCTTGCGGATTTCACGGAGGAGATCCGGATGTTATGGACCGCACCGTACAGATGGCTAAAAAATATCATGTTGGTGTTGGTGCACACCCCGGTTTTCCAAACCTTTTAGGATTTGGTCGTTGGAATATGGATATACCACCTAAGACACTAACTAATCTCATTCTCTATCAAATTGGTGCATTAGATATATTTTGTAAAAAACATGGGGTAGCTATGCAGCATGTGAAGCCTCATGGTAACCTTAACAACATGGCAGATACGAATACTAGTATTGCTACTAGTATCGTAGAAGCAGTTCAATCGGTCGATATGAATTTACCTATTTATGTTAAACCTAATTCTGAACTAGAAAGAGTAGCAAAGCAAAAAGGTCAGCCTGTTCTTTTAGAATTGTTTGCTGATAGAGCCTATAACAAAGACTTAACTTTAGTATCACGAAGCCAGCCAGGGTCTGTAATCAATGAACCAGAACAAGTTGCTAGCAATGTTCTAAAGATAGTAACAGAAAATAAAATTACAGCGATAACTGGAGAAGAAATAGATGTAGTCGGAGAAACTATTTGTGTTCATGGTGATACTCCATCAGCGGTCGAGATGATTAAATTATTGCGGGAGAAATTGGAGCAGGTTAATATTTCAATTAAATCTAGTTTTAAACGTTGACCCTGAAGCAGAACCTCTTACAACAAGACGTTCTGCTTTCCTTTGCCAATTACCCGCACATATTACTTACAATTCTTTCAGTACCTCACCAGTCTCACCATCTTCAATTCTACCCTCAATTAACTTCTCACTTTGTCCATTGATAATGAGTATTACCTTTTCATTTTTACTGTTGATCAGCTGAACTTCCCATAATTCAGCACCTAGATCATTTTCTTTAATTGGAATAAATTTAGTTGAAAGAACTTCATCAAATTCTGCTGGGACAAGTTCTTTTGCCAGTTTAATTGCCTCTTCTTCATTCATCGGTTGAGTTAACATTAACCCCCCAAATAGGATGATTGTTAATACTAAAACTATGATCCACGGAGTTCGATTACTAGATTCTTTTTCCAATACGTATCCCTCAAATTTTTTATTTTTTCTCTATTCTATCACAAATTCCCTTCCATGTAGATTAGAGACTTGAAGAATCGTAACCCCTTCTATCGTTAATGACAATATATTGTTCTGGAGAAAAGGATATTAATTCCATTCAAGGTTTACCAAGATTGGGAATAGACTGATATATTAATCCAAATCCCTATCTGTACTTGAAACTTCTTTCCTCCATTTTATAAATTCTATGATGGATCGTAGTTCTTGAATTTTTTCTTTTTCATTTCCGAACTTTCGTAGTTCTTCAATGAAATCCATCCATTCTATATCCATTTCAACATTGGTTGACGTCTTATTATCTACCAATGTTTGAATATCGACATGTAATGCTTTTGAAATTCTTTCTAATACCTGAATGGAAGGATTCTCATTTAAGTTTCGTTCGATATTACTTAGATATGATTTAGAAATAGATGATTTTTCAGCAAGCTCTGATAGGCTAAGTCCCCTTACTAACCTTATTTTTTTTAGATTTTTACCAATCATTTAGAATTACCTCTTTTTCATAGGTTTGATGATGACCTTTCCTATATCCATTTGGATTGAGCCGCTGCCACCTCCATGTATCTTCACACATTGCTACTACGTTTTTCCTGGCCATCCAACTTAATTCCTCTCGTGCCTTCGATACATCTGCATAACATATAGCGACATCACCCTTTCGACGCGATACAATTTTATACGGAATTTTTCTTTTAGATACTTGTTCAAAAGCCTTTATCATTTCCAAAACTGTATAACCTTTTCCAGTTCCTAAGTTGTACGTATCAAAACCTATTGATTGTGTCACTTTTTCAAGAGCACAAAGGTGCCCTTTCGCCAAATCTACAACATGAATATAATCCCTTACCCCTGTTCCGTCCTTTGTTGGATAGTCGTTTCCATAAATAAAAAGCATCGGTAATTTACCGATAGCGACATTCGCGATAAATGGAACTAAGTTATTAGGTATTCCCTTTGGATCTTCACCTATTAGACCACTTTCATGGGCACCTACTGGGTTAAAGTAACGTAAAACACTGATGCTCCAGGTAGGATCAGAGTAGTATAGTCCTTTTAAGATTTCCTCAATCATTTGTTTTGTGTGTCCATATGGATTGATAGCTCCTAATATATGTTCCTCTGAAATGGGTTCATGCAGAGTGGTCGGAGCATAAACGGTTGCTGATGAACTAAATACTAGTTTTGTCACATGAAAACGCTGCATAACCTCACATAGATTAATTGTCCCTGTAATATTATTCGCATAGTATTTTAATGGAGTTGAAGTAGACTCACTTACGCATTTATATCCTGCTAAATGAATAACAGACTCAATACTCTCATTAGTAAAAACCTGTAACAAACTTTCCTTATCTATTAAGTCTACCTTATATACTTTAATTTTCTTTCCAGTAATTCTTGTTACACGGTCTAGTGCTTCCATCTTACTATTAGAAAAATTATCGATGACCACTACATCATAGCCAGCTTGAAGTAATTCGACACAAATATGGGTACCTATATAGCCAGCACCACCTGTTACTAATACGGACAATTGCTTCACCCCCATCATCATAATTAATATGACATTTCTGTTTACTCTTTCATTCTTGAAATGCTTCAGTATTAAGGCAGAGCTCCTCTGTTTTCTTCGCTTTTGCTAAAATGTATAGATAAACAAACACGTATGTAAAAAATTGAATGATAGATGAAACTAGTACCACATAGACCGCACCAACTACCCCATATGTTGGTATAAATATAAAGCCGGTTATTAAACTAATAATGATCCAAAAAAGTGATAGAAATGGCTGAATCTTAAAGTATCTTGCGGAATCAACAGCAGCATCTAGAAACATTAGTGGATATAAGAAAACCCCCGACACCATTACCAATACAAACTCATCCTTGTAAAGAGTGTATTCTGAAGAATAGATTATCGTTAGAATCCACTCTCCTAAGAAATAGGAAAGCATCACCCCAACAATACCTATTAAAAATCCTACTAAAACTAATTTAATCAAAAATTGATTAAACTCTTTTACAGCTTTCTTTTCATAGAGACTAGATAAAATAGGAATAGTGGGTTGCCTCAATGCATTAACAAATCGATTACCTGCAAATAATAAATAAAGAATCGCACCGAAAAAACCGAGCACTTCTTTTCCTAAGTAATATTCTACAAAGTAAAAGGGTAGGTTAGTATTTAATGTTACAAGAAGTGTAACAACGCCTAGTGGAAGACCCATTCTTAGAAGTGATTTCATAATTGGTAAGTGAAACAGTGGTCTCGTGGAGATATATCGTTTTAATACAACTCGATCAAATAGTAGAAGTACAAATACCCAAACGATTACTTGACCAATTACTGCAATAACTAAGTTTTCTGTAAAAAAAAGAAGAAGTAAAAATACCAATAAGGTTAAAGTTCCTTTTAAAATTAGTGATATCGATATAAAATCCATTCGCTCAAATCGCTGTAATTGTCCATGAATAATATCACTAATAGATTCCGAAACTTTTGCCAATCCAATAATGATAATAATAAACGTTGTCAATAATTTATAATCGAATATGATGGACATTAGACAAATCGTTGTGATAGCCAAAAATAAGGAAATCATTCTAGTACCCAAATAATGACTAAACTCCACACTATTCTTTGCATCTGTTACTAGGATAACGCGCAAGTCCATTTCGAAAAAGAATATAATAGGTGCAGTAACCGCTAAACCTAGCATGTATATTCCCATTAGTTCTGGTGTGCCTAACTTCGCGAGAATGATAAGAATAAACCATTGTGACAAAGAATAATAAATATTCCCGAATACTGTCCAAGACATGTTCTTCCATAAAGGTAACTTTTCAATTATCACGATTTTCTCCTTATACCCCATCATATTTTAAATCCTCTAGGGTTTAATAACTTCTAAGTCCGGTTAAATTTTCTTTAGATATATACTCTGGTCGATTTTTAGCTTTCATTTTATAAAGGAAAACAGCACACTTTCCCAGAACAGTAGATCCATACATTCTAGTTAAAACATCCACCAACTGCCCACCGAATTCCATTTTAAATTGATTAATCGATTGATGTGGAATATCCTTTTTGTCCGTCGATATTCCACCAAAGTTATACCATTTTAATCCTTTAGCTTTCGCTAGTTTTATATCTTGCCAATGCAAGTATCGATTCGCTCTTCCTATCAAATTTCTTATTTGGGAATTTTCAAATCTTGCTGATGCCGAATATAGTAAACAACTGTAATCATTAACGATATAGTGTATATGTGTACATAGTATCCTTTCTTGATTATCTGTAATATAGGACAAAACAATAGCATGTTGATCTCGAAAAGACTTTAATCTCTCTAGGTTAGCTCCTTGAATTCTTTTATGCTTTGCAAAATTGTTAAAGAATACCACAAATTGTTGAAGTTGATCATCCGTAGGAAAGTCTGTTACATGATAATGAATTGGATCACGTTTTTCAGCACGGTTAATTTTGTACCTTGTATTTTTATGAATATCAGCAAAGATTTCTTCTTCCTTCCTATCAATATCAATAAGGGAAGTTTTACCGACTAAAATTACTCCTGCTACTTCAAGAAGATGACATTCTATCTGTTTTCCAGGGAATATCACATTAGTAGTGATCACGGCATCCCCAGACTTACATTCATTAATATCGGTTACTTCAAAGCCATTAATCATTTTTAAAAATCCTCTATTATATGAAACTTGTAACATATTTTCCATCCTTTCTTTCTATGGAGCACATTATCCTCTCGGAAAATAGTAGACTCCATTCAGGGTTGATAAACAATCTTTCCCCTTAGATATTCTGGTCTTTTACGAATCTTCCACATGTAAGCAAAAGCTACTATTCTTCCTATTAGCGAACAGGCATGAACAAGCTTCCATTCGTTTACTTCTATACCTCCAAACTCCTTTTTAAATTGGTTAATCCTATTCGTTTCACTTGTTGATGGATCCACAAATAATCCGCCAAAGTTATACCAGTTTAGACCACTATTCTTGAATTTTAAAATATCTCTCCAATGAAGATAACGATTTGCTCTTCCAATTAAATTCTTCATTCCTTTATTATCAAATCGACCAGAAGCAGAATAAAGCAAGACAGCTGAGTCCTTTACAAAATAATGGACGTGACAGCAAAGAATTCTTTCTTCTTCATCTTTTATATAAGATAAAATAATCGAATGTTGATTTCTTAATCCTTGAAGTTTTTCTAGATTTGCAGGAGGGATTTTTTTTTGTTTGGCAAAGTTATTATAAAACGAACAAAACACCTCTAAATCCTTATCAGTTGGTGATTCTATCTCTGAATACGTAATCGGATCTCTTTTCATTGCTCTATTAATCTTATATATAGTATTTTTATGAATCTCTTGAAAAATTTCATCTTCCGTTTTATGCAGATCAATTAGTAAAGTTTTACATTTCTGAACGACTATCTTGCTCATTTTTCTGACATCTACAAGTGGATTATTCTGTTTTTCAAATGGAAAGATAACATTTGAGTATAAAGCAACATCAATCGATCTTGATTTCTCCATTTGTTCATATTCCATGTTTTCTGAAATTCTAAGAAACCCTCTCTTATAGCGAACGCTTAACATACCATTAATCCCCTTTAGCTATTTAATTCCCATAATAATAATGATCATTTTTCTTCATTTGTTTTTTTCCGTTTAAAATAGCACCAAGTATATTAGCTCCTGCCAAATTAAGTTGCTCTTTCACCTTTGCAACATCCTTCACCTCATTTTTGTTCACTCGGACAACTAATAATGTCCCATCACACTGGTTTGCAACTAAAGTAGCGTCCGTTACTGCTAAAATAGGTGGGGTGTCAAAAATCACTAAATCATACTCTTCTCTTACCTCGGAAATAAATTCATCCATTTGCTTAGAACCAAGTAGTTCTGGTGAATTTGGCGGTGTTAGTCCACTAGTAATAATCTCTAAATTCGGATACACATTTGTAATGATAGAATGAATATCCTTTTGTCCGATAAGATGATTACATAAACCATATTGATTAGATAATCCGAACAAATAATGAACACTGGGCTTCCGTAAGTCAGCATCTACTAATAATACCCTTTTTCCCTCTTGACTAAATACCATGGCAAGGTTTGACGCTGTCATTGTCTTTCCATCACCTGGGCTGGGGGAAGTAATCACAAGTGTTTTGATACTCTTATTAAAGGAAGCAAAATGAATATTTGACCTAAGGCTTCGAAACTGCTCTGAGCTTTGCTTATTCTTTTGTTCAATGGTAACAAGGTTACCTCGTCTTTCTTCAACCTTCCTGCGCATCTAGCCTCTTCCCCTCCTCTCTTATATCATGCCTTGTTTTTCGTCTGTTTCTTGTTCGTTTAGTATTTTTTATGTTAGAGACGACACCTAACACAGCTATACCTAATTCTTCAATATCTCTTTCCACCTTCACCTTCGTATCTAAAAGCTCTAAAAATAATGCCAACCCAATACCTGTTGCAATTCCAACAAAAGCTGCAATCATCATGTTCATCATTGGCCTTGGTGCAATGGGTTCCCGTGATAATGAAGGCTTTGCTTCCGATAAAACCAACACATTTTCAACCCTCATGATATCCGGAATTGTACGTTGAAACTGTTCTACGACTGTATTAGTAAGCAAAGCTGCTGACTCAGGACTTTTCCCAATAGCAGATACAGTTACTACCTGTGAATTCTCCCCACTGGTTACATCAAGTTCCTTCCTGAGTTCTTCCGGAGTTATCGAAAGATTTAATTCGTCTATAACCTGCTCAAGAATATATGGACTATTAATAATCTCCATATAGGTGTTAATCAACTCCAGATTAGTTTCTATCTGACTAATACTAAATTGGATATTGTCATTTTGTTGCTCAATAACCATAAACTGCGATGAAGACTGATACGTAGGTGCTATTACATAGTAGCTAAGTACTACCGCAATAATAATTAATCCAATTGTGATTCCAATGATGAATACACTTCGTTTTTTTAAGGTTTGTATAATATCTTGTATGGAAAGGCTATCTTTCATTTCTTCACCTCCAGATGCTGCGCATATAAAAAAGTTCCCTGATTAGGTACATGTCTAATGAATACAAAAGCAATGGTTAAAAATAGCCAAATAAAACGGATGTTTTCAATATTTATGGATATCGCTTGAATTGCAATGGCAATCAGCCCAATTAGAAGATAGAAGTACACCTTATTCCCGCTACTTACGACACCAGTCACCAGTTTACTAATGAGATACAGCGGAAACCAAATGAAGGCACAAAACCCTAAAATTCCAGTCTCCGACAAAAAGGTTAAATACGTATTATGTGGAATATTGTAAAAGGTATATCCAAATATCTCAGGCGAATAGGAAATGAATTGACCAATTCCAACACCTATGATAGGGTTTCTTACCCACATTTCAATGGCAGATTCCCATAAAAACACCCGGTAAGAAGTACCATCTCCCTCGGATCCTATATTGGTTACTCTCTCCACTGCAAAACTAATCATGCTAGAATAAGAATTTACCCAGTACACAATCAGACAACCGATAATTGCAATGCTTACAAAGAGAATAAGTTCCTTCATTCTACCTGCCATGAAAACAATAAATAGAACTGCCATAACGCTAAGAACAATACTTAAAATGCCACCACGTGAAGCGGTAGTAAAAAGAGCAACTAAAACCAAAATCATGGATAGATTAATCGTTACTTTTTTCTGTTTTAGAATCGAATAAAGAGCTATGAAAGATAGAGATACGATTAAGTATAATGCTGCTAGATTTGGGTCATTTAAGGTCGCTAGCGCGCGTCCTTGTAGGGTTAATCCATTATCGATACCCACGCGATACAATAAAACACTCCCAATACAAATGATTGCAACTACCAATGCCGTATACTTCCACCAGCGTAAAACATGTAATAGAATTTTCTCTTTGTATTTTTCGATATAGACCAAAAATATAAATACATACATAAAATTGACCGATAGCTTCAAAACAGCTGATACACCATACGGAAAATCTACAAAAATATTGGTAAAATAGTTGATCATACTTACCAAACAAAAGTAGATTAATAATAGAATATAAATGATAATCAGATGGTATTTTGCCAGTACACTTGCAATGATTCCTCGATTTTCTTTATTCGCTATGGCCCAAAGTAATACAAAAATGATGAGTACATCGCTTATAGAAGCATTTAATTGAATGATTACTTGCAGATGAAACATAATTGGTAAGCAAAATACCAATAATCCGATTAGGAAGAAGTCCATTTTTCTTGAAGAAAACATTGTAAACACCACATTTATTATTTTTTCTATATAATTTGGCTTTCAGGTATTGCTTTATTTGATAAACGTTCACTTACTTCCCGCATCGTTAAACTTTCCATTCCATACTGATTTCTCAGCATGCAATAATGCTCTAAGATATGCTCAAGCATTTTTATATTTTTTTCGAGATCCGCACCAAAGTTATGCGGATGCCACCAAAGATGGTACAGCTTCCCTTCTAGTGCAGCCTTTGTCATACTTGTCTTAATTCGTTTTAGTTTTAAACCTTCAAATAATTTTAGCTGTTTGGAATACGGTCTCATAAATCGGCTAGAGGGAATATTAACAAGAGAACGTTCTTGCTTCCAATCCGCCATGTTATAGATATGATGACCCGAAAGGTTTATATAGCTATCTAGTAACCTAATTGCTCGTTTTATCTTTCCATCATAATCTTGTTTTATTTGATATAACCAATGTTCCTCACAACCTCGATATGCAGTTAAACCGTATGATTCACATACGTTTAAATAATCCTGGTTTACCTGATTGCGTGGGAAGATTAGTGTTTTGATAGAAATTCCATGCTGTTCAGCAATGGTGATGGCTGATTGTAAATCAGCTTCAAAAGTATGCGAGTATTGCCCTTTGGCCAGACAATAATAATGGCTAAAGGTATGTGAAGCAATTTCCTGATTTGGAAAACGTCGAATATGATTGATTAAAGATAACCCAAAATGATACGGATCCTCCACTTCATTTTCACCAATATGCTGCAAATGTTTATAGGCTGACAAACTTTCTTCCTTATAAAGTGGTTGTTCTTTTGGTATCCACTGCAATAGGGATTCTTTATTCGAAAAAAACAAGAACCCGACAATGGCCCATGTGGCATGAATATTATACTTTTTGAATTTACTTAGCATCATTGGAATAGATTCTCTAGCACCAATTAAATTCTTTTCGTATTGATTACATTTATAAACGTCAAAAACACCCCAATTTAATTCAAAATCAAGCGAAATAACAAATTTACCTCTATTAAGCATTATTCACCACCGTTAGCTACAATCAATCGGTATGGTTGATTGTTTTTATTTTCTCTGTACGAATACCGCTTTTGATTGGTTTATTTACTTGGATGCTTTCATAAACGATTCTCGTTTTCTCGAGGATCACCTTTACGTCATACTTCGCTAGAACCTCCCGTCTCCCATGAGCTCCCATCTCTTCTCTTAAATCTTGTTGATTGAGTAATATCGACAGTGCATTCATTAGCTTATGAGGACTTTTAATTGGAATACGTAATCCATTGACACCATCAAGAACTAGCTCTTTATTACCTCGGATATCGGTAGCTACAATCGGAATTTCCATGGCCATCATTTCCATTACCGACTTAGGAAGCCCCTCTCTTAATGAGACCAACAAGCCAACATCCGTAATGCTTAGAATAGCTCGAATGTCTTGACGAAAGCCTAGACAACGAACATATTCTGTCAGCCCCCTTTGAGCTATCTCACGTTTAATATCATCTAACAATTCCCCGTCTCCGACTAATAAGATGATAAAATCCTCGTATACTTCTTTTAATTGTTCAGCTGCGTTTACTATATCCATTTGTCGTTTATTCTCATTAAATTCTGCAAGATGGGTAATAACTAATTTATTCTGTACTATTCCTAAGCTTTGTTTCATATTTACTCTATCAATCTGTGAAATGTTTTTTGGATTATAATAATTAGAATCAACACCAATACCATGTATGAAGTGAATATTTCCACTGTCTAAGATACCTTGTGCCTTCTGATAATCTTCCTGATTCATGACGATTAAACGCTGGGTTTTTTTTCCGGCAAATTTCTCCGCTAGAAAAAATACTTGATTACTAAATTTAGAGCCATTTTCATTAAAGTGAAATCCATGTGCAGTATAGACAATAGGGATTGTACTAGGTGCTGCTAATCTTGTAACAAAAGATGCAATAGGGGAATGTACATGAACGAAGTCAAAGGACTCCAGCCGAAATAAACTTTTAATTTGAAAGAAAGCATGAACATTTGATACGCTTTGAATTTTTCGTGAAAAGGAAATATGTTGGAGAGAGACATTGGGTAGCTTTTCTTGAAGTAAGTCACTATCCTCTATTGAAGTCGCGATAGTTATTTGGTAGCCCATTTCCTGTAACAATTGAATATGTGGAACCAAAAATAATAAGACTTGTCGCTCTAACGTTGTGACAATTAAACATTTCAATTAAAGTCCCCCTAACGTGATCATTCTTACCAGTTTACAGACTGAACTTTATCTTGATCCATATCCAGAACAAACGACTTTAATCGTTTTAAATAAAATCTGCATATCCAGTTTAATCCCCATTTTTTCTATATAATATAAATCCAAATTTAACTTAACTTTTGGTGAAATATTATATCCACCACTCACTTGTGCTAATCCGGTCAAACCTGGTTTCACTAGTAATCTTTTTGTAAACCCTGGATATTTTTCTTCAAACTCTGCTGTAAATATAGGACGTTCAGGACGTGGTCCAATCAATGACATTTCTCCTCTTAATATATTGATAAATTGGGGGAGTTCATCGATTTTAGTCCTTCTCATAAACCTTCCAACCTTTGTTACTCTGGGATCTTTTTCTAAGGCCCATTTTGGGCCATCTTTTTCTGCATCAATAAACATCGATCTTAGCTTATACACCTTAAAATATCGCCCATATTGCCCCACTCGTTCCTGAATATAAAATAAAGGTCCAGGCGACTCTAACTTAATTAGAATAGAAAAAATTCCAATCAATAAAATAGCAAAAGGTAAACAAAAAACTGCAAAACTTATATCAATAATCCGTTTTAAGAAAATAAAAATATTTAACTGTTGTTTATAATTAGGTTGTATCATTCCTATTGACGAAGTGTATTCTTCATAAAAGCTAGTTGGAGTCGAATTACCATCCAACGTAAAGACCTCCCTCTTTCATGGATAAAATTAATATATATGGGCATCTAACCCACCCTCACATCAAACTATCGACGACAAGCGTCTAAGGTTTACTTCAACCCACAGCCTGACCGAGTGCCTACAACGATAGTGGCATAGTAGACATCGCCAAATTTGTTCTATATATAGAACATAACTTTAAAATAAAAACACCCACATAAACCTCCACAGTCCAACTAAGTGCATAGTTATGTTCTTTATACAGAACATAGTTATAGCATAAATTATAATATGTTTCTTGGCAATAGTTAATTTATATTTTTTATAAGAAAGATTATACAACCTTTATACTTCTATAATACTTTTGTCTCACGATATTATGTCTATTTTTCTGTTTTTATCAAAATTATTCCATTTTTGTATAAAAAGGGATAGTTATATACCACATACAATCATCTCTCCGAGTAAATAGCGGGCATCCTGCTTTGTAAATACTAATTTTGAACTAACGATTTCCGATAAATTCATAGAATAATAGAATCATTCATAACAGAAAGAGCTACTAGCATCTATGCACTAGTAGCTCTTCTATATCGAAATAGTTCGGGTTGTGACTTTCTCCTTCAACGAATCACTCCGCTGGCACGAGTAGCAAATCTAATCCTTCTACCTCATTCAGTCTTGTTTTATGATAGTTCCCTTCTACCCAATCATCTATTTGGTCGTGGTACCATTCGCTCCTGAAGTGTCCAGCTTGACCAGGCCCAACTATATGGTATCCTGTGCCAATATCGCTCATATCAATGACAAAGCGCCATGAGGCCCCATGGTCGACTTCACCAGTCTCATTCTCATAACTTGTAGCCATCGGAGTTATACCACTACCACCAACCGGAATTGGCTTTTCTCTATTAAAGAAAAACTCCAACAATGGGCTAGCACTGGATAAAGGATGGTAAAATTGAACTTTATGGTAATCGCCCCACTCCCAAGCAGAAAGATCATTACCATACTCAGTACTCAACTTTGTCACTGTCGTTTCTAATGACGTTGCCAATAGATTTTCTAAACCACCTGTTTCAGTTATCCAAATCAATTCTTCTCCACTTGCGGCTTTTCTTAACAAATTATCGACGGCTTGCCCCTTCCCTTCAAAAAGCCCCATCATCGAATCTGGAATATTTTTCTCAAATAGCATATCCTGAATTTCCATCAACCAGTGTTCAAAAATTAGTGGCTGGGGCTTGTCAACTTCATCCACAAAATCCCAGTTAGACAGCAATTTCAAAGCCGCTTCTTCTTTTTCACCAAGTTCCGTACTTGCTAATGCTTCCTGGAAAATCGGTACAAACTCACGTGCCCTTAAATCGGTTTGATCCATTTGTAATGCTTGCATATCCTCTACAGTAAAATCATCTCCAGACTCCAGTACTTCCTCAATTCGCTCATAGCGATAAGGCTGTGCCCAGACATTACTAATGTGATACGGATAACTGTCTGGCGCAATCTTATTATTGGCAGTTGCGATAAATCCTTTATCCGGATTAACTACCGTTGGAAGCTCATCAAACGGAATAAAGCCCTTCCATTCATACGCTGACTCCCAGCCAGGAAGTGGAAGTAATGCATCTTGTCCATCTTCATAAATCGGAATTTTTCCATTCGCTTTGTAGGCGATCGTACCATCTGTAGAAGCAAACACAAAATTCTGTGCAGGAACTAGAAACTTTTCCAATCCTTTTTCAAATTCCTCCCAGTTCGTTGCCTGGTTAATCGTTAAGATAGCCTCTAGTTCTGTTGAAGGATCTAACGCTGTCCAACGTAATGATAAGACTGTATCTTCCCCTGTATCCTCAGCAAACTCAGAGATGACCGGGCCGTGACGTGTTTCAACAACTTGATAATCAATTGTTTCTCCATCCTTTACCTTAATTGGTTCGTCGATTACCGTTGCTTCCTCCCATTTCTCTTCATATAAAAACTCGTTCTCATTGTCTGGATTACGTTTTTCGATATACAATTGCTGTACATCTGGCCCTGTATTCGTAACGCCCCAAGCAATATCTTCGTTGTGGCCAAGTATGATTCCTGGAACCCCCGCAAAAATAACCCCACTAACATTCATTCCAGTTTCCGATTCTAAATGCATTTGTAGCCAGATGGATGGTGTAGCTAGCCCTAAATGGGGGTCATCTGCCAGGAGTGGTAAACCAGATTCTGTTTTCTCTCCGCTAACTACCCAGTTATTACTACCATTAAACGTATGTGGAATAACCGCATGTTCGAAGCTAGAAGCAATATCTATTTCTTCCTCTTTAATAATTGTTGGTCTGTTTTCCGGATATGCAGGAAACAGCTCATATGCTTTTTCTTCATCAAATTCATTTAGCAAATAATAATTAAACGCCTGTTGCTGCCAATGACCTGCTAAGTCAAATGCCATGTATTTCCCAATCGTTAAAGAATCAATTGGACTCCAATCATCCGGCTCAAAGCCTAATAGCGTAAATTCTATTGGTAGCTTATTTTCTGCCTTCGCCTCATGTATGTAGGTAGTTACACCTAAAGCAAACCAGTCTAGAACCTCTTTCGATTCATCTGAATAAACCTCATATGAATCCTCAGCTGCTCTCCTTAATCCCAATGTTCGAAAATATTTATCCTGATTCACGGATAATTCTCCAATCACTTCACTCAATGTACCCGATGCCTGCCTTCGTGATAGCTCCATTTGAAACATGCGTTGCTGAGCTTGTACATATCCTTGTGCTATGTACAAATCACGGTCGTTCTTCGCCCTTATATGTGGAACACCATTTTCGTCCGTTATAACTGCAACCTCATCTTGAAGAATATCAATCTCTATTTCTCCTTCTAATTGGGGTAGTGACTTATTTATGTATACGTTTACAAAAATGATTGCAATTATACCTAAACCAATAATTGTAACTAAAGTCCATAGCAGAATCTTCTTTACGTTTCTCTTTTTCTCTTTCTCTACCTCTGGCATTTCTTGAATCTCTTCCATAATATCCCCCCTCAAATGGAATTGTTTATAAATTCAGATAAATGTATCATATCACTTTTGGGTAGCTTGTCAAGGGGGACAGTTCTGTCTTTCTAATAGGAATAAAAAAGCACTAAGACGTTAAAAAAGGGTCTTAGTGCTAAATTAGTTTTATTATTTTGTTACCAATGAAATAAACATCTTCCCAATATTTATAATTGCACGTTCATCCACATTGAACTTCGGATGATGATGCGGATAATCACCATCTAACGCTTCACTTCGACCACCGACCGTAAAGTAAACAGCGGGAACTTCCTTAGTGTAGAATGCAAAGTCCTCACTCCCCATCATCGGAGCATCCGTAGATAAATTTTCGGCACCAAACAATCCTTTAGCAATTTCTTGTACTATCTTCGTCTCTTCTGGATCATTATAAATAGATGGACAATCTTTAATATATTCATAATCCACTCTTGCACCATTTTGACTACAAGTGGAACGGGTAACACTTTCCAACGCTTCCTCAATAGTCGTACGAGCTTCCTCATCAAACGTACGAACAGTACCTTTAATGACAGCCGTATCCGGAATTATATTATTTGCTTCCCCACTTACAAACGAGCCAACTGTTAAAGCTGCTGCTTGCTGTGGATCTACTCGACGACTAACGATTTGTTGTAGATTAACGACAAGTTGGCTTCCTGTTACAAGCGGATCAACGGTTAAATGTGGTTGTGAACCATGTCCACCTTTTCCATAAATCGTAATATTAAAGTCATCCTGTGCAGAAGAAAAATATCCTTCTTTTACACTAACCGTACCAAGGTCTTCTGTCGACATAACATGGGCACCATACATAACATCTACCTCGTCTAAACATCCATCTTCTATCATCGGCATCGCACCGCCAGGAGTAGCTTCTTCAGCAAACTGATGAATAAACTTTACTGTTCCAGATATCTCATCCTTAAACTCACTTAATACTTTTGCAACACCAAGAAGTGAGGCAGTATGAAGATCATGACCACATGCATGCATCACACCAGGAACTCGTGATTGATATGGAAGTCCTGTCTCTTCTTGAATTGGTAAGGCATCAAAATCCGCACGTAACGCAATTGTCTTACCAGGCTTTCCACCTTTTAGTGTCCCAACGACACCTCTGCCACCAACTTCTTTTCTAACCTCTATGCCAAGATTTTCTAGATATTCTGCGATTTTCTTTGGCGTATTTACTTCATGATGGGAAAGCTCCGGATACATATGAAAATCACGACGAAGCTCCACTAACTCCGGATATATATCTTCCAATCTTGCAAATAACGACTCTAGCATATTGATTCCTCCGATGTTTGAATCTGTTAATTTTTATAGGCTAGACTACTTTGATAGTAGCCTAGCCTCAGTAACAAACGTTTCCATTATATTATACCTTAATTTGACTATGATGACGTCTATCGCGCTTCTCATTCCCCTATAAAATGTACATGAGCTTCTCCCTCATGACACTTCTACCAAATAAATAAATGTGCTATTGTTACAAAAATAGCTCCCAATGCATACTGAATCAACACTAATGGTAGAATCCACTTCATCCATTTAATCCAAGGGATTTTTGCTAGTGCTAAGGAAGCCATTAATACGCCAGCTGTAGGTGTGAAAGCATTTGAAATTCCATCACCATATTGGAAAGCTAAAACTGCCGTTTGACGGCTAACACCAAGTAAATCACTTAAAGGAGCCATGATTGGCATACTAATTGCTGCCTGCCCACTCCCAGAAGGAACTATAAAGTTTAATAGACTTTGAACAATGAACATGCCAACAGCTGCAAATGCAGTCGGTAAATCTGCTACTAAATTCGATACAAAATAAAGTATTGTATCGATTGTATTCGAGTCTTGTAAAATCCGTAATATCCCATATGCAAAACCAACAATTAATGCACCTTGTACCATTTCTTCACACCCTTTTACAAAGGCGTTCGCAATCTCGTTCAGTTTAAATCTTGCAATAATACCAACGACAATTCCCATGATTACAAATAGTGCAGTGATTTCTGTAATATACCACCCTTGTAAAATAACCCCTAGTGCAAGGCCAACAATCGTTAGACCTAAAACTACTAGAATAGCAATTTGGCTTTTTGATAAACCTTTGCTACTTTCTTCATCTAGACTTACATCACGCTTCTTATCTTCAGCATACATTAAACTACGTGTTGGATCTTTTTTCACTTTTCTCGCATAAAACATGACGTAAACAATTGTCACTCCAACAAAGATTAGCCAAAATACGAAACGTACTCCCATACCAGAGAATGTTGGTAATCCAGCAATTCCTTGGGCAACTCCTACTGTGAATGGATTCATAAATGCAGAACCAAATCCAGCATATACTCCAACGATAATCATTGCTGCACCAGTAATAGAATCAAATCCCATACGCATCGCAAGTGGTACGGCAATTAAGATGAATGGAATGGTTTCCTCAGCCATCCCCCATGTACCACCACAAATAGCTAAAAATATCATAATAACTGGAATAAGTATAATTTCTTTTCCATTTAATTTTTTCGTAAGCGAACCAAAAGCAGCTTCAATTGATTTCGTAGCAGTTAAAATACCAAACGAGCCACCTACAATAAAAATAAAGAAAATAATGCTAGCTGCATCAACCATCCCTAAATGTAACGATTCAAATAACTGCATAAACCCTGTTGGAGTCGATTCAATAGTTTGATAGGTTCCATCGGCTACAACCGTACGACCATTTTCATCCACTACCCGTTCATATTGTCCAGCTGGGATTAGGTATGTAGTTATAGCTGTAATAACCATTAATCCAAATAGAATAATAAAACTGTGTGGAAATTCAAATTTCTTCCGTGTCTTTCTTGCGTTTGTACTCATGTTGCACATCCCTTTCTGTACTTATCTTTTTTTTGGGTGCGCATAGAAAACTTGAGAGAGGGATTATAATTTGAGGTCTTTTTTGTTCTGATATTAGAAAAGTCGGGGTAGCTAGTCCAATGTTCTAGACAAAACAAAAAAGACAACGAATAGGAAAATAACCTACCATTGTCTTTAACACAATACGTTATCCTCCATCCTGATCAGTAGTTCTCCATGCACTTAAAAATTGCATGACAGTATGCTCCTTATTCAGAAAACACACCAGCAATAATGAAATTGACCTTCATTACGCTTCGGCAAATAATCCTTTCAGGCAATCCTCATCGATGTCATACTCCGATTGCTTACTCTTATTATCCGCACCTCTACCTCATCGAATGACAAGGTTCAATATGAAATTGAAATATAATTCAATATAATAACAGAATTAAGTCGTTTGTCAAGGGAATCTTGTTAGTTTCGAAAAATACCTTTCCAATTGTATCAACCTTATTCCTTTGAGTTTACTCCAACATTTCTGGAACTGTTTAATCTCAGCCCCCCTTCTCTCTCCGTACAACCTCATCGTTCAATCCCCACCAAAAAGCGACTACAATCCCTGTGATGATCACTAAAAATGGAGCTACAAAGATTAAAAAAGTATCCATTCTACCTCACCTCAATGTTCATGTTCCGATTTCCCACTAACATAATCTTTATTAAATAAGAACAACCTAAGTAACAAATAAAGAGAAGGAATCAACAATGCTAACCCAGCAATAAACGCAATAATAAGTGAAATGGCCATAGCTTCATTCGTAAAGCTATCATATAATGTTAAATGCGGATAAAGTAAATATGGATAATGTGAAATACCATATCCATAGAACGCAAAGACAAACTGCCCAATTAGGAGGACAAAAGCAATGCCATAATTCCTCCGTTTCCAAACAAGCCATACCGTTCCAACAAACAACAGACCCGAAATCATAAACATCCACCATAATCTTAAGATGCGTTCGTAGTGCTCAGGATTATGAAAGCTTAGCTCATAGATAATTCCACCTGCCGCAACAATCGTTGGCAACGCCCAAATCAGCGCATAACGACGAAGTAAATTAGCAGCTGGTTTATCATTTGCTTTATTCGCATACCACGTTAGGAATACTGCAGAGATATAAAGCACTGCAGAAATACTTAGCACAACAATACTCCAGCTTAACGGACTAGTGAACAATAGCCAATAATCTAACACTGGACTTTCATTTTGCATAAAAACAAATCCACCTTCAGAAATCGTCAGCACTATAGATAGTGCCGCCGGTAAGAGCAAGCCAGATAACCCATACATGAATGCATATCCTTTATGTGACCGGGAGCCATATGTCTCAAATGCATAATAGGAACCTCGCACGGCAAGTAGCACAATGGCAATACTAACTGGAACTAGTAAAGTCGTGCCATAATAAAAGGCCGTCTTCGGGAAAAAACCAATCATACCAACGAAGAAGAAAACGAGAAATACATTGGTCACTTCCCATACCGGAGAAAGATACCGCTGAATGATTTTAGTTAAAATATGTTGTCTATTGGTAAATATCCCATAAGCATTGAAAAAGCCCGCACCAAAATCAATCGATGCAACAATGATATACCCAAATAGAAATGTCCATAGTACAATAATTCCAATAATCTCTAAGTCCAAACTCATGTTGGTACATCCCCTTTTCGTTCCGCTAGCTCTCGCTCAACAGGATTCTTACGGAACATTCTTGTCAAAATGACAACTGAACCAATCCCAAGTATAATGTACAGACCGCAGAATAAAAGTAACATGATATCAACATCATTACTTGTAGTTGCTCCTTCATGAGTTCGCATAATCCCACGAAGGATCCAAGGTTGTCTACCAACCTCTGCTAGCCACCATCCTGCTTCAATCGCAATAATTACTAACGGGCCACTAAACACAATCAACCAACGAAATGGCTTTGAATCAATAAAGTACCAACCACGATATCCACTGAAAATATATACGAGTGCCACAGCAATCATAAGCATACCTATGCCAACCATAATATTAAACAGATAATGAATATATAGCGGTGGAATTTCATCTTCAGGGAACTGATCCAAACCAATCACTTCCGCTGTAGGTGAGCCGTGTGCAAGGATGCTTAAAGCATAGGGGATTCTTAACGCATATTGTACTTCCCCCTCCTTATTCATAATTCCTAATAAAATCAATTCTGCTGATTCACTCGTTTCAAAATGCCATTCTGCAGCAGCTAGCTTTTCCGGCTGATACTCTGCTAAATATTTACCTGATAAATCCCCCACAATTAAGGATGTAACAGAAAAAATAAACCCTACCTTCATTGTTAATAACAGAGCTTTCTTATGATAAACATGATTAGAACCTTTTAATAAACGAAATGCGGCAATAGCAGCAAGTACAAAGGCAGATGTCATATAAGCAGTCCCTACTACATGGGAAACTTTAGTAGGCATTGCTGGATTAAACATCGCCGTGAGCGGATTCACATTCACCAGTGTCCCGTTTACTAGATCAAATCCTTGTGGTGCATTCATAAATGCATTTACAATCGTAATAAAAACTGCAGAAAACGATGCTCCAATTGCAACTGGTATTAGTAATAGTAAATGCTTACGTTGATTTTCAAATCGATCCCAAGTGTATAAATAAATCCCTAAAAAAATAGCTTCAAAAAAGAATGCAAATGTCTCCATGAATAATGGGAGCGCTATAACATTGCCGGCCAACTCCATAAAATTTGGCCATAACAACGAAAGCTGTAATCCTATTGCTGTTCCAGTTACAACCCCAACTGCAACAGTAATAATAAATCCCCTCGTCCACCTTCTAGCGAGTAATATATAATGTTCATCATTTTTCTTAATACCAACCCAATGAGCAATCATAATCATTAAGGGAACTCCTACCCCTAAAGTCGCATAAATAATATGAAAGGATAGCGTGAGTTCCGTTAGAATCCTGCTGTAATACACCGCTTCCTCATTAATCAACTATTTTCCTCCTCTATCCACTAACCAATCTACCGATGATTGATAAAAGCATAATTGCCGCTACTATAAAGGATAGCCAGACCAATTTCCTCTCATGATTTTGATATATTGGTTTTGTTCCAGAAGCGTCGCTCCTCCTTGCTGCGATTCTTCTATTTTGTTTCATCAACATCATCCTTTTTAGTGACTGTGTCCTATCAAATTTATTATGGAGCAAATCAATAATATTATCCTTAATCTGGAAGTATCTATATATTTGGAAACTGCATTTTCATCCATTCAACATGAAGCGTCTATCCCCGACTCTAGATAAAGTCATTCATAGTATTTATTTCCCTCTTCAATGAAAATCGGAATAATATTAATACCTACTAGGAACTAATGAACAAGGAACCAGGAACAAGCTCTTTTTTAAAAAGTTGTTTAAATTCTAATAATTTATAGGTATAATGGTCTAAATAAGAATTTTGTAGAGTTTTGTCGGAAGTAAGTACGTTTTCGTTCATTATTAATAGGGGGGATATGAACATGAAGAGGTTTAACTTAATTAAATTCAAGCTACCAATGATGATGGCGGTGTTACTCATTATTCCAGTTAGCATAGTAGGTTTTTTAAGCTTTAGTGAGACAAAAGTATTAGAACATGCAGTAATTGACAAGGAAGTTATGGAGAATGTTGATTCTACCTTTGAAGATATTTTCGAGGAATATGAAGGCATCCTTTCTAGTATTATTGAGATGGAGGAATTACATTATCAGCAATATGAATTCCCAACCGAAGGGAATAGTAGCGCAACAAATATGCCATCTGTAAATGATCCGATCAAAACTAACTTTTATCAAACGTTTTTAACCAATGTAGAAAATCAGCATGAATATTTACTTAATACGTATCTAGCAACAAACCAGGGAGAATTTTATCTTTCTAATATTCCACCAGCTGAAGTGGATTTAACAAGCTTTGACCCGAGGCAGAGAGATTGGTACATAAATGCGGAGGCTGCAAATGGAGAGGTTATTTGGACCGCACCTTATATGGATACAGGCACCGGTAAGTCAACCATTACCTTAGCACAAGCAATGAAAGATGAAAAAGGAAATATAATCGGAGTAGTTGGACTAGATTTTGATATGCAAAAGCTGGCCACATTAGTACGATTTGAAGTAGTTAAAACTACAACAATAGTCGGCGGTATTGCACTTGTACTTGGCATTCTTTTAGTCTATTTATTTGTTCGTCGTTTCAACCGGGATCTTACAGGTATTCAAACAGGCATGGAGAAGCTTGCTACTGGTGATTTAACAGGTGAGACCATTCATACGGTAAAGAAAGATGAACTAGGACAATTAATTAATAGCTATAATAAAATGCTTACTAGTCTTAAAGATTTAGTAACCAATGTAATTGAGACCTCTGAACAAGTTGCTGCTTCTTCTGAACAGCTGAATGCAAATTCGGAAGAAACATCTAAAGCAACAGAACATATTACGATGTCCATACAAGAAGTTTCAGCAGGTACAGAAAATCAATTGGTTAGTATGAAAGAATCTATGAACTATGTACATCAAACGTTAAAAGGATTTGAACAAATACAAGATAGTTCTAAAGCTGTTGCTATAACATCAGAAAACGGATCCCTCCAAGCAAAACAAGGACGCGAGATTATTCAACAAGCTGTAAAACAAATGCAAGTTATAAGTGAAAACACGAAGGACACATCGAGTATTATTGATGACCTAGATAGCCGTTCAAAAGAAATTGAAAAAATCCTTACGATTATTAATGATATTGCAGAGCAAACGAACCTTCTTGCACTAAATGCTGCCATTGAAGCAGCAAGAGCTGGAGAACATGGAAAGGGCTTTGCGGTGGTAGCAGATGAGGTTAGAAAATTAGCTGAGCAATCAAGTAAATCTACAAGTCAAATTTCCGGAATAATCGAGGAAATTCAAGAACGTACTGGAGAGGCAGTTTCTTCGATGAAGATTGGCGAAAGAGCTGTAGATAAAGGATTAGAATTTGTAGATACGGCAGGAGATACGTTTAAAAACATATCTGATTCCATTGATGACATTGTAGAGAAAATGAATGGAGTTACAAATGCTATATCTGAAATCAGTTCTAATACGGATCAATTAGTACAGTCTATGGAAAATGTTTCTTCTATCTCTGAAAGAACCTCTAACCATATGCAGGAAGTCGCTGGATCCACTGAAGAACAAACAGCTTCGATGCAAGAAGTTTCAGCAGCAACAAGAGTCCTTGCCGATATGGCTATGGAGTTACAGGAAATAGCTAGTAAGTTTAAAATTTAGCTTTATTAATGAAGGAACAGGAATCTTTAGCCTGTTCCTTTTTTGAATGCCTAAATATAAAAATGGAGAGACTACGGATTCAGGATAAGATGAGGTACCTCTCACCAAGGTTTTCATCCAATTAATAAACTTTGCCATTATTCTTACTTATATTGCAATTCTTCCCGTATACCTTATCTACTAACATATATCGAACTTCTGGCCATATGCTTGGTCTAAATCTACCAGACTCATCATACGTAGAAAATATTCATTGTACTAGACTCCTAAGCTTTCAAAAACATGAATAATTTACTATATTTTGGAATAGCAATTTAATAGAAAGTTAATCTAGATTCTTCATCAAAAATATAAGAGGAGGAATTGTTATATGAAGTATGCCAATCCGAATACAGAAGGGGCATTAGTTAATTTTAAAGAACGGTATGATAATTTTATCGGTGGTGAGTATCGTCCACCAGCTAGTGGTGAGTACTTTAAAAATGTAAGCCCTGTCACAGGAAAAGTATTTTGTGAGATTGCCCGCTCTACAAAAGAAGATGTGGAATCAGCACTCGACGCTGCACATGCGGCAAAAGCTGCTTGGGGAGCTACATCTGTTGCGGAAAGGTCCAATATCTTAAATAAAATTGCCGATCGTATTGAAGAAAATTTAGAAATGCTAGCCGTTGCGGAAACTTGGGATAATGGAAAAGCAGTACGAGAAACATTAGCTGCTGATTTACCACTTGCAATTGATCATTTTCGCTATTTTGCCGGGGCTATCCGTGCACAAGAAGGAAGCATTAGTCAGATTGATAATGATACAGTTGCTTATCATTTCCATGAACCATTAGGAGTAGTCGGTCAAATTATTCCGTGGAACTTCCCGCTACTTATGGCTACATGGAAATTAGCACCAGCACTTGCAGCAGGTAACTGTGTTGTATTGAAACCAGCTGAGCAAACACCTGCCTCCATTCATGTTTTAATGGAATTAATCCATGACTTACTACCGCCAGGGGTAGTTAATATTGTAAATGGCTTTGGATTAGAAGCAGGAAAACCGCTTGCTACAAGCAGCCGTATTGCTAAAATTGCTTTCACAGGGGAAACAACAACAGGTCGCTTAATCATGCAATATGCTTCTGAAAACATTATTCCTGTCACATTAGAATTAGGTGGTAAATCACCAAATATTTTCTTTGAAGATGTGATGGATAAAGATGATTCCTTTTTAGATAAAGCAGTGGAAGGTCTAGTAATGTTCGCTTTGAACCAAGGGGAAGTATGTACTTGTCCTTCTAGAGCGTTGATCCATGAATCGATTTATGAACAATTTATGGAACGTGCTATTGAACGAGTGAAGCAAATTAAAATCGGACATCCACTGGATACAGATACGATGATGGGAGCACAAGCTTCCTCAGAGCAAATGGAAAAAATCACATCTTATTTAGATATCGGTAAACAAGAAGGTGCAGAGGTTCTAATTGGTGGTTCGGTCAATAAGCTTGAGGGTGAACTGGCAGAAGGCTATTACGTACAACCGACTATTTTCAAAGGAAATAATGACATGCGCATTTTCCAAGAAGAGATTTTTGGCCCAGTACTTTCCGTTACGACGTTTAAAAAGAAGGAAGAAGCACTAGAAATTGCTAATGACACCTTATATGGATTAGGTGCAGGAGTATGGAGTCGCGATATTAACACAGCTTACCGCTTCGGTCGTAACATTGAAGCAGGAAGAGTATGGACGAATTGCTACCACCAGTACCCAGCCCATGCAGCATTCGGCGGCTACAAAAAATCCGGTATCGGCAGAGAAAACCACCACATGATGCTCTCCCACTACCAACAAACTAAGAATTTACTAGTAAGCTACAGCGAAGGACCGGCCGGATTATTTTAATGGGTCAGGGGGACAGGTCCAGTGTCCCAGCAAGGATGAAATTGGAATGCCATTCTAATAAAAAATGGCATACTAAGTCAATTAAACTAGTAATGTAAGTGTATATATAAAACTAGGAATCTTTTTCATCGAGTCTGAGTAAAACATAGTTCAAACCAATTCATGTTATGTGGGACATGGAACCTGTCCCCCTGTCCCACCAAAAAGAGGTGAAAGGTATGGTTGAGCGTGTAGTTGCTACGGAGGAGACGCTTCATCTACTTGATAAGTTAAAACGGTTTCATGGTGACTTGATGTTCCATCAATCCGGGGGTTGTTGTGATGGAAGTTCACCAATGTGCTATCCAAGGAATGAATTTCGAGTTGGGGATTCGGATATTCTATTAGGGGAAATTGGAGATACACCATTTTACATTTCCAAGGATCAGTATAATTATTGGAAGCATACACAGCTTATTATTGATGTTGTGGATGGTAGGGGCGGCATGTTTTCTGTGGAAGGACCAGAAGGCAAACGATTTTTAACCAGGTCGAGAGTATTTACGGAAGAAGAGAGAAAAATAATAGTAAAAGAGCCACTGTAAGTAACACTCACAGTGGCTCTTCCCTATTTTATACCTTCACCAGATTAATTATCTATGATTCAACATTTGTAGGCTCTACTAAAGCATCAACTTCAGCACCAGCTAAGTCTTCCTTATCTTCATCCTTCCCCTTAACCAGAATCGTATCTCGATCCCGGTAAAGAAGAGCTGCAGACAAGATAAAGGATAAAACGTCCGAAATAGGAAAAGCCATCCAGACACCAATTACCCCGAAATAGTGCGGTAAAATAAGGACTAACGGTATTAAAAATAAAATTTGTCTTGATAGCGATAATATTAATGCCTGTTTCGGTTTTCCTAATGCTTGATATAAACCACCCGCAACGACCTGTACCCCAACGACAAAGAAAGTTAAGAACAGAACTCTCATTGCCGCTGATCCTTCTGTAATTACTTCTGGATCAGATGTAAAAATTCGTAAAAATGGAGATGGTATTAATACTAATAATAATGTAATGATAGTGGCACAAGCTGTCACTATTTTCAATGTAATCCATATCGTTTCTCTCATTCTCGCAAACTGTTTCGCACCATAGTTATACCCGACAATTGGCATCATTCCTTGCATAACACCCATTATTGGAATGATGGTAAACATAACAATCCGTTGAATGAGCCCATAAATACCTACATAAAACTCACTACCAAACTGAATCAACATCTTATTGATTGCAATCATCATTAAACTTCCAGCAGCTTGTTGAACAAATGCAGGCATTCCAATTGCCATGACTTCTATTACGATTTTCCATTTAATTTTCAAGTCTTGAAATGATAAGCTTAACGAACTTTTTCCTTTTAAGAAATATTGAAAGATCATGAGTGTAACACTTGCCTGTGAAATAACCGTTGCGATTGCCGCCCCTTGAACTCCCATGTTAAATACAAAGATAAAAATCGGGTCCAAAATAATATTAATAACGGCAGGCACAATCATCGTCATCATCGCAAATTTGGCATTTCCCTCGGAACGCACGATATTATTCGTTGCAAAGCCAAATGAGAAGAAAAACGTACCAAACATAATCGGGAACATGTAATCCATCGCATAACCTAGTGTTGAAGGAGTTCCCCCAAATAAAATTAGTAGTGGTTCCAATGCAAAAAAGGCGATGATCAAGCCGACAACACTAACAATGATAATTAGTGAAATAATATTTCCAAATACTCGGTTTGCCTCATCTCCTCGTTTCTCCCCTAAACGGCGAGAAATAACCGAGGCTCCACCCATACCTAGTGCAGCAGAAACAGCCATTACAATCATCATTAGTGGAAATGAAATTGTCGTTCCAGCTACTGCATCAATTCCAACACCATACGATATAAAAATCGTATCGACTACATTATACAGCGTCATCACAAACATCCCGATCATTGCCGGAATGGATAAATTACGAAGCAAAGTTGAAATCTTCTGCGTACCAAGTAATTCCGTCTGCTTTTTTGCTTCCAAATTATTTCCCCTCTTTCATTTCCACTATATTTGTTCTAATTTTCTTTAGCCAACATCTCATTAGAGCAATTTCTTCGTTAGTGAAACCCTTTAATATTCGCTCCTCTGTACCTGCCATACTATCCCACAGGCTTTGGTCTATCATTCTACCTTTATCTGTTAAGCTAATTACTTTCGAACGTTTATCATGGGTACTATCGCTTTTTTCAATCAGTTGCTTATTTAATAACGTTTCAATAATTCCGTTCATTGTTGAGGCTTTTATATACAATTGTTGCTGGAGTTCACCTTGTATTTGTGGTCCCTGTTCGACGAGTATATATAATACTCTAGCTTGAGCCACTGTCATATCATATTTGGCTAGCTGCTCATTGTATTGATTTTGGTATAAATGGGCAACAATCCCAAGTATATACCCGATTTTTTCTTCAATATCCCTCCCCAAAATACTTAGCCCCCTAAACTTTTTCACCTTACCAATACTAACACCATTAAAATTCAAACGCAATATGATAATTAAAATTAGTTAGCAACCTAATTTTTTAGGACAAATTATACGTGGACTACCATATCATCCAAATGTCACTTCCACTCGGTACCCTAGACTACTAAAAAACTCCTCCAAAACCTTTCTAGCATTCTCCTCTGCTGATTCGAACAAACCTACTTCAATAGCTTCTTCCTCCGCTTTTTTCTGAGCTTCAGCTGCTAAATTAAATCCTTCTCCCCACTTCACATCGCCACGAAATAACCCATCATCGGAAAATGCCGTTACTCCGTCCATTTGAATAGCAGGTTTTTGTATCAGTGTTGCGTTCGGTAAGGAGATTTCAATCTCTTTCTTTTTTTCATCCACTTTTATATCATTTCCTTCTAAACCCTTTAGGTCTATTCCGGCGATTACAGTTGTCGGTACAATTAATAACAACTCTCGCTTAGTACCTGGAAAATTAAACGATATATCATTTCCAAATAGTTTATTATCACTTTGCTCTATAACCACCTTTAAATGGGCTTGTGCAGTTACTAATGTTGCAAGTGCCTGAACTTGTTCCACATAGGTAGTCGTTTCCTTTTTAAACGTACTTCCTGAAAACGCCCAAATCGTACCGACTAAAAAAAACGCTAGAATGATAACGAATACTAAAATTTTCCTCCCCCAAAATCTAAAAAAGAACTTAAACAACGACCTAAAGCCTTTATCTCCCCTTTTTCCACTAATAGCTTGTGTACTTGCACTTTCTTGGTTTCCTTTTAACTCAGCTAGTATATTCTCAAGTTGTTCCACTAAAGCATCATTCTTCTTGTTCATTATTTTCCCCCTCTTAAATTGCCTAAATTTATTTCTAGCAAATTTTCTGAATCCAAGCATTAAAAAAAGACTACAGCACACTAGGTAGTCAAATCTCTCTCTATTACTATCGAATTAATTGCTTAAAAGTTTCATAGACATTAAACTTCCTTCTAAGAAACTTTTCTATTATCATTAAATTTAATCGTACGACATTCCTCATTATAGTATATATCGACATCATTGTCTGCAAGATTTAGTGAAAAAAGAAGAAAGTTTCTAGACTGAAAGTTTACTCACTTTATCGATTCAAGTGACTAATTTTAAACTTAAAGAGTGATTCCAATGACTATATCAAACCAACCCAATTCCTTTATAATTCGATTGCCATATCTATTAGCTTTAATAGTAACCATTCTCCTTGGTTTAGTATCTAGAATCTATGGTGAAATCCTTCCCGCATTTCTGTCTGAAAACGCTGGCGATACATTTTGGGCGATGATGGTTTATTTCGGATTTCGCTTTTTATTAGTCAGACATAGTTTACGTGTTTCGATTTTGCTCAGCTTCGTATTCAGCTTTGGGATTGAATTTAGTCAAATTTACCAAGCAGATTGGATTAATCAAATTCGTAGTACGACAATTGGAGCTTTAGTTCTTGGCAAGGGGTTTCTTGTAGTAGATTTAGTAAGGTATTCGGTAGGAATCATACTTGCAATGCTCATCAATAAACTGGGACTACTCATATGGAATTCCTATAAAAAATAGGAGAGTTCACCTTTAAATAAGGTACTCTCCTATTAGAATTCTTACTCTTCTAAAATAGCATCAAAAGCCTCTGACACTTTATCAAATTCTTCATCCGTTTCAATTGCGGATAATTCACCTTCAGCATCGATTTTTAGGAAAAAGATATCAATATCCTCTTCTGTCTCTTCCTTTAAATCTTCTACAAAACTTACCGCGACATAATCCGTACCTTGTAATGTTACTTTTGCGATTACTTCGACTTCGTTTTCTTCATTATTCTCATCACTTATCGTAAACACTTCGCCTACTTCAATTGGATCCATCTCTATTCCTCCTTTACGTTCCTAGTATTATTTTCCACTTGTGTCCGGTAATTATACCAGTTAACAGTCAAAATAAAAAGGAATAGTACCAAACAATACTATTCCTTCGCATGATTTAACTTACGATACAACCGGTTGTGCCTCTCCGTCACCTTTTCCCTGCTTTTCAATTTCATATACAGCTTTATCACTTGTATCCACACGTTTAATAAACAATGCAAGAACTAATGCAACGATGTTAATTCCAAGGGCAACATAAAAAGAAAACTGAATTCCGTTAAGCAATGCTTGTTGGGACATAGAAGCAATTGATGCTTCAGTTAATGTAGAAGGATCAACCCCACTCATTAAGCTTTCTCCCTTTGAAGTTGCTACAGAAGTCATAATGGTTACCATAACTGCTGTACCAATTGAGCCAGACACTTGTTGTGCAGTATTATTAATTGCCGTTCCATGTGGATTTAATCTAGTTGGTAGCTGATTCAATCCATTTGTCATAATTGGCATCATAACCATAGACATACCTAACATACGTAAGGAATATACTACGACGATAAACGTGTAAGTAGAATCAATTTGCACATGTGCAAGTAAATAAGTGGAAATACCAGTAATAATAAGTCCGACTACCGATAAAGCTCGAGGACCAAATTTATCAAACAGTTTCCCTGTAATAGGAGACATGATTCCCATAATAATCGCACCTGGTAATAACATTAACCCTGAATCCATTGGTGAAATACCACGAACATCCTGTACATAGGCAGGTGTTAAAATCATTCCAGAGAACATCGCAACCGCATTAACCATGGCGATGACAGATGCTAAAGCGAACATCGGATATTTATAAGTGCGTAAATCTAATAACGGCTCATCCATCTTCAACTGACGAATGATAAAGAGAATTAATGCAATTCCACCAACTACTAATGTCGTAACAACGACTGAATCATTCCAACCGTTAGAGCTTGCTGTACTTACTCCGTACAAAATCCCACCGAAACCAATACTAGATAACACAACAGATAAATAATCAAGGGTTGCATTTTTATTTTGTTCCATGACATTATCAAATTTCCAAATAGCTAATAGTAAACTAATAACCGCTAATGGTAAAATCATTTCAAATAATAAGCGCCAATTATGGTATTCCACAATATATCCTGACAAGGTAGGACCGATTGCAGGTGCTGCGATCATAACCATACCAAAGACACCCATTGCTGCTCCACGTTTTTCACGTGGGAAACTTACTAACATAATGTTCATTAATAATGGTCCCATTACGGATGAACCTGCAGCTTGAATCATACGTCCTGTTAACAACAAACCAAAGTTAGGAGCAAAAGCTGCAATTGCTGTACCTAACGTAAAGATTGCCATTGACGTGATAAATAAACTACGGTTTGAAAAACGAGTAATTAAAAATGCCGATGCTGGAACTAAAATTCCACTAACGAGCATATAGCCTGTCGCTAACCATTGTACAGTTGAGTAATCTTTAATCTCTAAATCTACCATAATCGATGGTAGTGCTACATTTAATAATGAATTATTAAGAAATGATACAAAAGCACCAATAAATAAGATACTAATCATTAAATATGGTGGTTTATTCATTTGTGTATTCATGATTGTTCCCTTCTTCTCTTTTAATTTGTTTGCATTTGATTATTTTATACCCATAGTTCAATTTTTGCAACGTTTTTTTACTTATAGTATAAAAATATTGTTTTCTAGCCTAAAGAAACGTATACTACAAGTAGAAAGGACTGGATTATAATGAACGAGCGTAAGCGAAAAGTTGCGAGTATTGCCTTAAAGTTATTTATCGAAAAAGGGTTTCAACAAACCTCTATTCAGGAAATCATTGATAAAGCGAATATTTCCAAAGGAACATTTTACAATTACTTTTCTTCTAAAAATGACTGTATTGCAAAGATCTTAGAGAACATCCGTTATGAGGCTAGTCAACATCGTGTTGCTATGCAAATCGATAAAGACCCGAAAGATCGTGAAGTATTAATTGAACAAATTACGATTTTAATGAAATTAGATGCGGAAAATAATCTGCGGGCTCTATTTGAAAATATTCTTAATTCGGGAGAAGCCGATTTAAAAAAGCTAGTATTGCAACATAGAGTAATAGAAATGGAATGGTTAGCTAATCGACTAGTGGAAGTGATGGGGGAAGATATTCGCGAGTATGCAACAGAGGCAACAGTACTGTATTTCGGAATGATGCATTATATGTTATTTACGCTCAACCTAACCAATAGTCCGTATTCCTTACACGATTTAATTGAAACTATTTTATCTTATATAGAAGTTATTTTAAGTAAGATGCAAGAAACAGGTACTACCCTCTTAAGTAATTTTGCAACCGATTCACTGAAGTCTACAGTTCATAAAAAAGCATTGACGAAGTCGGAATTACTGGACATGGCAAATCACCTAAAGGGGCATTATGACTTTAACGAGGAACAGCAGGATTTATTCGATGTCATACTAAGTGAATTAGATAGGGAGCGAATTCGTAAAATTGTTGTACAAAAACTATTGAAACCATTTGTTCAATCATTTGCTGACACCCCTCTAGCTTCCCAAGTACAGCTATTCACAAACGCCGTGTGGAATTATTTAAAAATCATATAGTGGGACAAGGGGACAGGTTCCTTGTCCCACCCTTTCATACTACTTCCTCACCTTTGGCGTCAATCCGCTCATGAACAATTTCTGTTAACTTCTCCTTCATATCCCTAGATATAACAATACAACTTATATTGGTTAAACGTTTTTTAATAATCATCTCATACCCATTATCATTAACTTCCTTAGAATGACCATAGTATCTGTGATTGATATCTATCCGTTTAAATTGAATGGATTTCACTTTTTTCCAAGGAATAAATCTACTACCCGCCATAAGACCATCTTCTAAAATAGCAAACATATTGAAGAGATCATGAGAATGGGAAAACGGCAACAGAATAAATAAGAAAATAATCCAATTATTAAATCCTTGGACAAATAAACCAGCCAATAATATCCCTACCATGAACAACAACAAAAATGTGTAAAAGATAATACCTATCTTCTGTGCCTTGTAAGTTGCTGGTTCTATTTTCTTATCTGGAAATTTCCTTACTGCCAAGGCTTCCATTTCATTAGTAGGGAATATAACGTTTTCTTTCATTTTGAATAACACTCGAATAAATTGATATGAATGATATATGAGTACAGAGACAAACAGGATTCCTATAACGATTTTCATATAAACTCCACCTTTGTCTTTTTTTATAAGTAAATTATAACCTAGTTTATTAGTCGGTTCATATTCAAAGGAAGAACGATTTGCAAAATATGAACTTATTTTCACAAAAAAATCAGAAAAAACAACATAAAATTGTTAATTTGTGGAAGAATACCTCCTGAATAAAAAAGCGGCAAGTTTGCTTATGAAGGGAGGTAACGAAAGAGTGTCGAAAAGTAAGAAGAATCAATCCCAGTCAGCAGTAACGAATAACACAGGTGATACGGAATTTGGGGTAGAATTCTCCCAAAGTAAGAAAGCCAGAAAACGAGCGGCTAGAGAGCAAAAGAAAAATAAATAGTCGATCAACTAGAAAGGGATCATCATATCACCTATAACTACGTGGTATGATGATCCCTGACTAACGAACCCTATTCTTTTCTAAGACTCTTTCACATTTCCCGGGAAATATCGACATATTCCAAAAACATTGTCGACCAAGGGAACTTCACGAAAAATTCTACCCTATAAACACTAGATACCCAAACCCTAAACTCATGATAACAAGCCCGATTGGAACACCATATCGAACCCATTCTCTGCTAGTAATTTCTAACTTACTTGCTGCGATGATATTTGGAATATTACCCGGAATCAGCATTCCCCCGCTAATAATTAAACTAAGCAAGATAAATCGAATTGTCTCAACCTTCATGGATGGGCTAATTTCCGCTGCGGCAAGGGTCGCATTATCTAGCACCGCAGACACCATATTACTCCAATACAAAATAGTCGTATTTAAATCTAGCAAATAACGATCTACCAGATTGCTATAGCTGGAACCAAGTAAGGTTAACGCCATTACAAATAAATAAATCTTTAATGTCCGAGTAATAATCTCTGTATAACTTTCAGCCTGCCCATTTCCCTCTATCCTATCTGTTCGCCTTGGCTTTAGGAAAAACACAGCAAAAATCCCAATTCCAAGCACTCCAACTATGGCTTCTAATCCAATAAGGTGAAATAGAAAGAAGAAGTCCTCATTTAGCTTGCTAGTCGTAATCGTTGCTAAAGGCTCCCCGACAGGCGTTAGGACAGATCCAAATGCAATAGAAAAACAGGATAAAATAACAGTTCGAATTTGAGTATCTCGATCAATTCTTACCATACTAATGATAAAAACCAATACAATCGCAGCGACAATTGCCGTAATGACACTAGATAATAATCCTAAAATTACAATCATCAAGGTGAGGAAAACATTCATGTCCAAACGTCGGGTAACATATGATACTCCTCGCTGAATTAGTTTCCTTAACCATTTAAATAATATACTTGCGATGAGTACGACTAACGTTATTTTAATTGGATTTTGAACTGCTTTCATCCATAAAGTAGAATCTAGCACCCCACTACTTATCGCAGCGATAAACCCCATTACAAATAAAAACACCTCTAGATTGCGTTCAATGGGTTTGACGAAAAAGGGTAAGAATAAAACGAGTAGTAAAATAATTAGTAGAGTCCAAGTCAATGTGAAAATCTCCTTTTCTGTGGAAAATACTTGTCTACCTATACATATTTGATTTTCACATTGAATATTCACTTAAAAGAAAGGTTTCATCGGAAATGAATAACTGAAGAAATAGTCTCTGGAGGAAGGGGGGAAATTTAGTCATACTATGTAATAAGTACATATCCACACCCTTACTGGGACGAGGAACCTGTCCCCTTGTCCCACTCGTTGATTTGTTGGTCTAGTTGTTGGATGAGTAATTGTTCTTTTGGTTGATCGATGTTTCGGTAATGGTGTAAATTTCCCGGTTGTTTGTCTTTTTCGTCAGCTAAGTGGACGACTTTTTGTAACGGGGTAAATTGAAACTCTCCTTGTGGAAGTGCGGAGTCGGTATGAAATAAAATTGCATGTGCGATTTCTTTAGCAGCTTGCTTATCTTCGCCTAACCGTACTAATAATTTATGAGCACGCTCTGCCCCCTTGATTGGATGGATATCATAATCACGATAGAGCTGATAATCCCACTCCCCGTCACTATACCATTCATAATGTCCGATATCATGTAGGAAACCTGCTTTGGCTGCCCAATCTGGATTTACCTTATATTCTTTAGCAATATGAAACGCATGATAAGCGACGGAAATCGCATGTGCCATTCCGGAACGTCTAACATATTTTTGCGTAATTGGATGATTGTAAATGTCAGTTAAAGTTACTGATCTCAAGTCCAATTCCTCCCTTCAAACGGTAAATTATCAGTATACTAACATTATTATGTAGATAAATCAATGAAAAATTACATCAAAATCGCTCAGGAGACAGGTCCCTTGTCCTTATAGATCCCAGCAAACTCTGGACTTTCACCACCCCAAATTTTCCGTTTAATCCAATCTCCTTCGGAAACACTAACCACAAACGAATTTTTACAAGGAGCGAAAACATGACTTTTTCTGATAACTATCGTACGGAAAAAGATACGTTAGGAAATATCCAAGTGCCAAAAGATGCTTATTACGGGGCACAAACGCAACGTGCAGTTGAAAACTTCCAAATTAGTGGCAAACGTCTCCCTCGTTCCTTCATTCGAGCACAAGGAATCATTAAAGCTTCTGCTGCGAAAGTTAATATGGACCTTGAAATCCTACCTTCTTCTATTGGTAAGGCTATTATTCAAGCTGCAGAGGAAGTAATCGAAGGGAAATGGGATGATCAATTTGTAATTGATGTGTATCAAGCTGGAGCTGGCACTTCTCAAAATATGAATGCTAATGAAGTCATTGCCAACCGAGCAACTGAATTATGGACCGCTAAGCAAAATCATAAACGAATTCACCCGAATGACCATGTAAACAATCATCAATCAACAAACGATACCTTTCATTCTGCCATGCAAATCGCTGCAATAGAAACGATAGTTCATAAGCTATTACCATCATTAAAAGAACTACATTCCGAGCTGGATAGAAAAGCAACTGAATTTATGCCTATAGTCAAATCAGGTAGAACACACTTACACGATGCCGTCCCCATGCGTTTAGGCCAAGAGTTCGAGGGATATTCGTCAACCATCCATTCGATGATTCAACAAGTAGAACAATCAGCAGATAAATTATATGAAATCGGTCTTGGTGGAACTGCAATCGGTACTAAAGTAAATACCCATCCGGATTATGCTAAAAGGGTACTAGAAGAAGTTAAAAAACGTACCCACCTTCCTTTTAGAAGTCCCGAAAACATCTTTGAATTTATGCAAAATACAGGTGCACCAATCCGGGTTATGACGACTTTAAAGGAATTATCGATTCATTTGATAAAAATAACGAGTGATTTAAGATTACTCGCTTCTGGTCCACGAACAGGACTTGCCGAGATTACCTTACCATCAGTCCAACCAGGCTCCACCATCATGCCTGGAAAAGTAAACCCAGCAATTCTTGAGATGACACACATGGTTTGTTGCCAAGTAATTGGATTTGAAGCAGCCATAGCACATGCTGGAACAGCTAGCCAACTTGAAATAAACGTCATGATGCCGATGATTGCATATACATTATTAGAATCACTGGACATTATGTATAATGCAATATCAACTCTAACAATCAAATGTATCAGTGGAATTCAAGGTAATGAGGAAATTTGTAAAAAATGGATGGAATCCAGCCTCGCCCTAGTCACAGCCCTAAGTCCAATAATGGGTTATGACCAAGCCTCCCAAATAGGGAAAGAAGCAGATGATCAGAATGTAACGATAAGAGAGATATTACAGCAAAAAGGGCTTTTAACACCAGAGATAGAAAAGGTCCTAAATCCCAAAGCACTGATTTAAAGGCGGGACAGGTTCATTGTCCCACCAAAATGCCCAACCGCGTGACCGCTCTATCCAGTATACTCAAAGGTGGGACGAGGAACCTGTCCCTCTGTCCCACTACTCAACGCCAAATATAATGCCATTTTCGTTTCTCACTTTTTCAGTAATTCGTAATACTTCTTGGCTAATTGTTTGGATTGTTTGATATTTTTCTTGATCATCAGATTGAATGATTTGAACAAACTGGTCAATCTCATAGTACATATCATGGTGTGATTGATTTTCAAAGATTACTTTTTCCTCCAATGTGTGAATATCTTTTAATTTCACCTCAGAAAAAGAACCTATATCATTTATGATAATAGTACCGTCTTCCCCTTGAATTTCTGATAAATTATAAGTTGTAGTGATTTTCGAACATAGTATCGTACAAATAAATTCTGGATAGCGTAATACTAGAGTACCACCGCCGTCAACTCCTGTATCGATAATTACTGGAGAATATGATACTTGATCAGGTCTTCCGAATAAGGCAATTGCTGCAGATAAAGGATAAACTCCTAAATCAACTAAAGCCCCACCAGAAAATTTTCTCGAAAAAATATTCGGTTCTTCCCCATTTCGCACCTTGTTATAGCGAGAAGAATATTTGGAATAACTCCATATAGCACTTCTCAGCTTTCCGACTTTTTCTACGTTTTCTTTTAAAGACTGAAATCCTGGCATATATAAATTTCGCATTGCCTCAAATAAAAAAACGTCATTTTCTTTGGCAACTTCATATGCTGCATGTAATTCTTTCAAGTTGGAAAATATTGGCTTCTCACAAATGACATGCTTTTTATGTTCAAGAAACAGTTTTACTTGTTCAAAATGTAAAGAATTAGGAGATGCGATATAGACACAATCAAGTTTATCCGACTTTGCCATTTCCTCTAAGTCCGTATAATAATATGCTGCACCATTTTGTTTAGCAAAATCCTTTGCCTTTTCTTCCTCTCGCGAATAGACCCCTACTAATGTTAGACTCCCCTGTTCCCGTGCAGCCTCGATAAAGTTATTCGTAATTATACTCGTTCCAACTGTTCCATATTTCATTACTAGTCCCTCCTTCTTTACTTAAAAAGAAGACCCATCACCAACTTATTGGAAGTAGGCCTTTATAACTTTCCACGTAACTAAAGCTCTATAGCTCAAATAAAACCTTCATAAAATCTTGATATGTCCTTACTTTAATGAGTTTTTCCACAATCGCATGATTATCTATAATTCCGCCTAACATTTCATACATAGACTGCAAATCTTCCTGACTATTTCGTTTAACACACAATAAGCAAATGAATTGCGCAGGTTTATCTTTCCACATAATAGGTTTTTCCAATGTACATACTGCCAAAAAAGTTTTATCTGTTTTCGGCGTGATTGGATGTGGAATTGCTACTAAATTCCCAAATGAAGTTGGTGCTACCTTTTCCCTCTCATAAACAGCATCTAAAAAAGTTGCCTCTACTAAACCTTGCTCCTGCAGTTTAGCATGGAAAAAGTTTAGTACTTCTTCTAAAGATTGAAGTTTCTCCCCAAGAAATAATAAATCCTGATGAAAGTAGTCAAATACTGACTTATTTTTCTTCATAACAAATTTTTCAATTAGATTAATATCCTGTTCCCCTACTATTGCATTTACTTCTAGAACAGGGACAGATATGTTATCTGGAATCGGTATGGAGCTCACAATAAAGTCAATATCATTTAAATTATATTCATGTAGCCTATAATACTCAGTAGTTCCAATTACATCTAAATCCTTACCAAAGAAATTTTTTAGCTTATAATAGATTAACTGTGCTGTTCCTAGCCCAGATGCACAAACAATCAGACACCGCATTGGCCCTGACTTCAATTTCCTCCGCTCCATCGCCGCTCCTATATGAAGCGCGATATAGCCAACCTCATTCTCATCTATCTCTGTTCCTGTTTCATTTCCAATCGTAATTCCAGCAATAACCGCTGCTTCAAATGCCAGTGGATAATTCTTTTTAATATCCTCAAGCATCGGATTACGTATATTCATACCATACTTATACCTGTTAACAGCTGGCTTTAAATGAAGACTAAACCCAAAAATCAATTCCTTATCATTGCTGATTCCAAGATTAAACTCTTGCTCAATTTTATCTAACGCTTTTGTTACGAGGTGAAGAATATTCTCATCCATCACATCTTCTACAACATCATTTGCTTGAGAAAGCATTTTTGTTCCGAGCAAGTGTAGTGCTATATATGCAACTTCTTCCTGAGGAAATTCAACCTGAAACGTTTCCTCTATTTCAGTTACAATTTTCTGAGCGACACTATATTCCCTCTGGTTTAAAATATCCTGTAAATCCTTATTGTATATATTCACATGATTACCACTCTTAATCCGCTTATAAGCTATCGTTATATGGACAAGTAAATTATTTAACGCGATATCAGATAACGTAATTTGATGAGAATTTATTTGGTTCTTAATAATTTCCAAAAAAGCATCCAGCTCATTCTGTTCAAAAGAGGCAAGATGTGGATCCATCAATTGTTCTCCCATCCCCTCATTTCGGTCAAATACATATTCAGACATACAAAAGCGCAGCTTCATTTCATCACCTTTAACCTTCAGTCCATAATTCGGCCGTACATCAAGGCTTAGATCATAAGAAGCTAAAATATTTTTTACGTGTTTCAAATCATTTTGAATCGTAGACTTACTTATATACATTTCATCCGCCATATCATCTAACTTCATATAATTTTCATTAAGCAAAAGACGAATGATCAGATATTTAATTCTTTCTTCTGGTGTTTTTGGAACAAAGTTGTTCAACTGAAGCTCATGTGTTGATACTTCTTTTAAATAATTACGGAAAAGCTTTTCATCGATTACTTCTAGCTGATAGCCTCTTCCCTTCAGCGAATCAATCTTAGCACCATTCTCTTCTAGCATCATTGATAGATTTTTTATATCTTCTCTTGTCGTACGGGTGGTTACTTGGTTTAATCTAGCAAGGAAAGTACCTGTAATAGGCTCTTCTGCTGTCATTAATTCTCGTAGTATCGTTTTCATCCTATTATCTAACATCACTTCTGACTTCACCTTACTTTCGGTGTGAGTATGACTAATCAAGGTATCCTGTAAGAACATTTTTCCCCTTATTTCTTATAATACCAACAATAGGCTCTGATTCAAAAGTAGAACCAGAACCTTCATAAAATATTCTATTATATAACCGTCTTTTCGAAAAATTGAGGCAAATAATCCTTATGAGCTTCAAGCATTTCGTCTACTATCTGCTTTGCTATGGTATCTGAAGGGACTAATGGATTAATGGTCATCGCAAGTATAGCTTGATGATAATCTCCTGAAACAGCTGCCTCTACTGCTACTCGTTCAAAAGATTTAATTTGTTGTACTAACCCTCTAACAGCAACTGGAAGGTCTCCTACACTAATAGGTTTTGGACCGTCTTTTGTAATAACACAGCTAACCTCCACTGCGGAATCAGCAGGAATACTAGCAATAGCCCCATTGTTCCGAACATTGACAGGTTGAATATCACGTTTATCATTATAGATGGAATTAATCAAGCTACATGCAGCATCACTATAATATGCACCACCACGCTCCTCTAATTGAGGTGGTTTAATATCAAGTTCTGGATTTTTATACAGTTCAAATAACTCTTTCTCCAAGGCTTGTACGACTTGAGCACGTGTGCCTTTTTCTGTCAGTTCTTTTTGTTCTTCCTCTAACATTTTACTAGTTTGATAATAATAACGATGATATGGACAAGGTAAGATTCTAAGAGCCTTAATAAAGTCCTTTTCCCAGCCTAAATCAACAATATTTTTCATTGTTAATTCCGCACCAGCTGATAAAATATCTAACACTTTATCTGTTACAGCTTCACCGTCTAAATAAACATTAAGCCCGTAAACCATATGATTTAATCCAGCAAAATCGATATGGACTCGTGAAGCTTCTACCCCGAGCATTTCCGCAACACCCATGCGCATACCAATTGGCACATTACATAATCCTACCGTTTTAATTTTACTATGACGTAGAACTGCTTCTGTTACCATACCAGCAGGATTGGAAAAGTTAATTAACCAGGCATTTGGGCAAAGCTCTTCCATGTCTTTGCATATATCTAATATAACTGGAATTGTTCGAAGACCTTTAAACAATCCCCCTGGACCATTTGTCTCTTGTCCGATAACACCGTATTTTAATGGAATTAACTCATCCTTAGCACGTGCTTCCAAAAGTCCAACACGAATTTGTGTCGTAACAAAATCCGCCCCACGTAATGCTTCTCTTCTATTATAAGAAAGCTTTATTTCCATTGGAACGCGGGCTTTTTTCACCATTCGCTTTGCCAGTGCTCCAACCGTTTCTAGCTTCTCTTTACCCTCGGGAATGTCTACTAACCACAATTCACGAATAGGTAGCTCATCATATCGTTTAATAAATCCTTCAATTAACTCTGGCGTGTAGCTTGAACCCCCACCAATTGTTACAATTTTAATACCTGCCATTAAGTCCAGCTCCTTTTTTTAAAAGTTAGCTATCCAGTTACATTAATAGCCCAAATACACTTCGACTCAACTTTCATTCTCTGTGTATTCGGGCAGTATCGTACATTCTATTTATTCTTCTTCGCTAGTTAGAGAGATTAAAACCCATTATTCTTCGATACTTCTTTGATCCAATGTGCACTCTTCTTCGGTGTTCGTTTCTTCGTCTCAACGTCCACGGAGAAGAATCCATAACGATTCTTATAAGCGTTCATCCAAGACCAGTTATCCATGAATGTCCATAGATGATAACCTTTTGCATTACAACCTTCTTCGATTGCTTTATGCAACCATTTTAAGTGTTCTTGGATAAATTCGATTCGGTAGTCGTCTTGAATTTGACCGTCTTGTAAGAAACGCTCTTCATCTTGAACACCCATACCATTTTCCGAGATAAAGGATTCGATATTACCATAGTTTTCTTTTAAATTAATCATAATATCATAGATACCTTTTTCGTAAATTTCCCATCCACGGTAAGGATTCATTTTTCGACCTGGCATCTCATAGTTATCAAAGAACCAATCCGGCATGAATGGCCCATAAGGATTTGGTAAATGTTCTTTTGCCTTAACACGACGTGGTTGATAATAATTCACCCCAAGAATATCAGCAGTGTTTACTTTCAGTAGTTCCTGATCACCATTTTCTGATACAGGTAATTGACCATGCTCACGTAGAATTTCAACTAATTCTTCCGGATATTCCCCTAATACTGCTGGGTCTAGGAAGCTACGGTTGAAAAATAAATCCGCTATACGTGATGCTTTTAAGTCTGCAGGATTTTGACTACGTGGGTAAGAAGGCGTTAGGTTTAAAATGATACCTATTTTTCCATCTCTAATTGAAAAAGTACGGAATGCTTCAACAGCTTTCGCATGAGCAATCATTGTATGATATGCAACTTGTACCGCACGTCTTCCATCCACTATATTCGGATAATGAAAATCATATAAATAACCGCCTTCAACAGGAACAATTGGTTCATTAAACGTGAACCATTTCGAAACACGGTCTCCAAATAATCGGAAAGCTTCCTTGGCATATGCTTCATACGCATCGACTACCGCTCTACTCTCCCAGCCGCCTTCTTCTTGTAATTCAAACGGCATATCAAAGTGATAAAGGTTAACAAAAGGCTCAATTCCGTTAGCAAGTAATTCATCGATCACATTATTATAAAATGTTACAGCCTCTTGGTTCACTTCTCCACGTCCACCTGGGATTAAACGAGACCAAGAGATAGATAGACGGAAAGTATTATGACCAATTTCCTTCATTAATTGGATATCCTCTTTATAACGATGGTAAAAGTCAGAAGTGGACTCAGGTCCTACCCCTTCAAAAAAACGATTCGGTTCAATTTCATACCAATGATCCCAAATATTTTTCCCTTTTCCACCTTTATTTGCTGCACCCTCAATTTGCGTTGCAGATGTGGCGCTACCCCACCAAAATCCTTTTGGAAACTTATACTGTAATGACATTCGATGTACCTCCTAATTATTTGATGCGATAAATTTCTACTATTTCTGTTGCTAAATCACGGACAGTCATGGCATTCATTAAATGATCTTGAGAATGAATTAAAATAACATTCACCTGGGTACTTTCTCCATTAGCCTCTGCTTGGATTAGTTTCGTTTGATAGCCATGTGCTTTACTCAGTTCTTCGCCTGCTTCCACTAGTTTGCGGTCGGCCTCTTCAAAATTACCCTCTTTTGCCTCTTGAATTGCTTCCATTGCATTAGAACGTCCATTTCCTGCATATAAAATAATTTGAAATGCGATTTCTGTTATATTGTCCATTTATTTCACCTCTCTAAGTTGCTACTCCATCGATAAATAGGTTGGCCCCAAGTTCGGGGCCATTACATGAATTACTAGTTACCTTTTTTCTCTGTTTCATAATAGTTCTTATCCAAAATTTTAAGGAATGGCCACCAAATAATCATGACAACCAATAAGTTAAATGCTTGAAGAGCCGCCCCTTGCCATGCATTACCTGTTGCTAAAAATCCACTAAGGAGTGGTGGAGTCGTCCAAGGTACAATAATACCCGCAGGTTTTGGAACAATTCCCGTTGACATCGCAAAGTAGGTAATGAACGTTACCACTACAGGAGCTATTATCCACGGAATAAGCACTAACGGATTCATAATAATCGGTAACCCAAAGATCATTGGCTCGTTTACGTTAAATACTCCAGCTGGAGCACCTAATTTACCTAATTCTTTAAGCTGTCTGCTTCGACCTATCATAAATATTAGAATAATAACTGCTAACGTCATACCAGATCCACCCATACCTACTAAGAATGTATCGATAAACTGTTTTGTAACAACGTTAGGTAGTTCTAGACCTGCTTGGAATGCTTGTAAATTTTCGTCATTTAATGTGTACCAAATTGGGTCAAACACTGAGTTCACGATAATTTGACCATGTAGACCAAAGAACCAGAAAACTTGAATTAATAGAACTGCAATAATCGTTGCTGGTAAGCCACTACCTAATGCAGTTAATGGTTGTTGAATAATGGTATAAATAAAGTTCTGTACAGTTTCAAATGGTGTATAGCTAAAAATAATACGAATAATTAAGAAAAATGATAATGTCAATGTAATTGGAATTAATGCACTAAACGATTTCGATACAGCATCTGGAACGCCTGGTGGCATTTTGATTGTCCAATTTTTTTGTGTAAAGAAACGGTAAAGCTCAGCGGAAACAAACGCTGTGAAAATTCCTAAGAACATCCCTTGCGCACCTAAGCTTGCAGTTGGGATAACACCTGACACGCCTTCTAAAACTTGTGGTGTTAAGATTAAGAATGAAGCAATAGCAACTGCTCCTCCATAAATCGCTTCTAAACCATATTGCTGGGTTAGTTTATATCCGATTCCAATAATAACGAACATCCCCATAATACTTAGAGTTGCTGCAGATGCAGGTCCTAATGCACTTTGATAGGATGCAAATGCCTCTTCTCCAATTAGCTTATCTAAGAATGGTAGATTTGCTAAAACTACGAAAATAGAACCGAAAATAATTAATGGTAATGACACCATGAATCCATCACGTAATGCTGTCAAATATCTGTTATTATTTAATTTATCCGCAATCGGTAACAGAATATTTTCAAGAAATTCCATAAACTTATTCATCTGTATTTCCCCCTCTTATTGGTTATTCACCAATTAACTCTAATGCCTTATTTAATACTGCTTCTCCATCCACTCGGCCATAAGCCACTGGATCAATAACATCTAACGGAATCCCTACTTGCTCTGCTACTACAGCAAATTTCTTTTTCATAAATCTCATTTGTGGACCGATTAATAAAACATCTGCTTTTTCCATTTCAGTTGGTGCTTTGTCTTGTGCAACAGCCCAGATAGTCACGTCAATCCCTTTCGCATCTGCTGCTTCCTTCATTTTGGAAACTAAAAGACTTGTTGACATACCTGCTGAACATGCTAGTAATATATTTTTCATATATAAATCCTCCTAAGATAGTGTTGTAAAATATTGATTTATGATTCTATATTTAGATTAATACTAAAGCGCTTTCAGCTACACACATTAAATTTCCCCTATGTAGAGGAAATGATTAAAACGTTTTCATTTCTTTTTAAAAAACTAGACTTCCCACCTAGTTATTACACCTTAATTTAATTAGGAACTTTAGTCTATTCTTTCTCAATACGTGCTATCATGTTATTTTATAGTGGAAAAGATATACGTATTTAGGAGATGAACATTATGTTTATAGGTGGAATTGAAGCTGGTGGAACTAAATTTGTTTGTGCTGTAGGTGATGAATCCGGAAATATTATTGATAAAACGACTTTCTCTACTGAAGACCCTGATATAACATTGAACAAGACAAAGCTATTTTTCAACCAATACAGCATCAAGGCACTTGGTGTTGGTAGTTTCGGTCCTGTTGGCTTAAACAAAGAAGAGAAAACATATGGATACATATTAAACACACCAAAATTGAAATGGAAGCAGTTTGATCTTTTAAGGCGCTTAAAACAAGATTATGATGTACCAATTACATTAGATACGGATGTTAATGCTGCAGCTCTTGGGGAATATAAATTTGGTGTAGCAAAAGGTTCAAAAAGTGCACTTTATATAACTGTCGGTACAGGGATTGGAGCAGGATTTGTGAAAGATGGGCAAACCTATATAGGCCAAACCCATCCCGAAATGGGACATATTTTTATCCAACAAAGAAAAGATGATGACTTTGATGGAATATGTCCATACCACGGTAATTGTTTAGAAGGTCTTGCCTCCGGACCAGCAATCGAAAAGCGGTATGGTAAAAAAGGATATGCTTTAGGAACGGATCATAAAGCTTGGGAGTTAGAAGCAGATTATTTAGCACAAGCAATCATCAATTACCTTCTCATTCTTGCACCAGAGAAAATAATTATCGGTGGTGGGGTGATGAAACAGGAGCAGCTTTATCCGCTTATCCGTAGTAAAGTACTTGCGCTTTCAAACGGCTATATTGGGTTAGAACATATCGAGGAATTGATTGTTGCACCTGAGCTAAATGATGAACAAGGGATTAAAGGTGCTATTGCGCTCACTTTATAATGATATTTGAAAAAGCTGTTGCAAGTTTGGCAACAGCTTTTTTATTACGTATGCGAAACAATGAATTCTGCTTTTCCAACTAATTCATATTCCTTAACACCATGAGGTAATATGAAGTGAGTTCCTTTTACAATTGGGAATGCTTTCCCATTTACTATAATTTCAGCACTTCCTTCTATTACACTTACTTGTAAAAAGTCATTTTCTAATGATTGAACTACCTTACCATTTAAATTCCAATGATAAACCGTAAAATAATTTTCCTTTACTAGCTTCTTGCTCGTTAGCCCCTCGACTGTAACTACTTGTTGTTCAGTCTCAGTGGGTTGATGCGGTACAGTAGTCACTTCTTTCGCCCGATCAAGGTGTAACTCACGTTTATTACCAGCTCCATCTGTACGATCATAATCATATACACGATAAGTAATATCTGAGCTTTGCTGGGTTTCTAATATCACAATGCCTTTACCGATCGCATGTATCGTACCACTTGGGACATAGACAAAATCTCCCGCACTTACCTTCTCACGTTTCAGCAAGTTGTCCCATTCCCCATTATCCATCATCTTTTCTAATTCCTCACGTGAACTAGCATGATGTCCTAAAATTAATTCAGCACCTTCTTCAGCAGATAAAACATACCAACATTCCGTTTTTCCATATGGTACACCTTCCACTTTTTGGGCATATGTATCATTAGGATGTACTTGTACGGACAATTCATCATCCGCATCCAATATTTTCACAAGCAACGGATAATCCTCCACATTTTCAAGGTCTTTATTAAATAATTCACCATGTTCCTTCCAAGCATCTGCTAATGTTTTCCCTTGTAATGGTCCATTTTGAATTTCACTAGGACCATTCGGATGTGCCGAAACAACCCAAGCTTCCCCCGTTTTTTCAAATGGAATATCATAATTAAATTCTGTCTTAAGCTTCTGTCCACCCCAGATTCTCTCCTGAAATACAGGCTGTAAAAAAATCGGTTCGTTATACATAATTTCCCTCCACCACAAAATACTGTATGTATGATAGTAACACAAAATGGGAAAGGTGGACAGGTCGATTATCGCTTCAACGACATGGGACAAAAAAGAGACTTCCTCCCACATCAATGTTCATTCTGGGACGAGGAACCTGATCCTTTGTCCCGTAAAACGTCTGTGATTATTTCGATATGAAGGGCTGCCCACGCCTTTTCTCTAAAATGAGAAATGGTACTTAAGGTTAAGAGGATTAAATATATGGTGATAAAGATTACCCAAAGCTTACTTCCATCATGAAACAAAAAATCTTGGACTTTACCAGAAAATAAAAATAGAAGCCAAGGAATGGATGTTACATAGATAGGAATAATCCCTAATCCATTCTGCTCCTTAATCATTCGGTAATATACTAATTTCAATGTTTCATAATTAAGTGATTCATAAAAAACCTTAATCTCTAAAGCTTCCTTTAGCTTTTTGTTGGTGTCTACACTGTGTTGCTTTTGTAATTCAAGATATAATTTATGGCCATCTCCTCGAGAAAAAGGCATGTTCTTTTCCTCCTATTGCATTTTAAAAAATACATGATTGGTAGACAGTATTGGCAATGAGTTGGAAAAATAGACCTGTTTTTGGGACAAGGGAACTTTCCCCTGTCCCACCCTCAAAAGTAGAGCTATTTTCGTGACAAGGAACCTGTCCCCTTGTCCCATATTTTTTCTTGAATTTGTGTTACTGTATCGGGGTCTTCTAGTCCTGTTATATCCCCAGTTACCGTACCTCTCACGACAATTTCCTTTAGTAATCTACGCATGATTTTTCCACTTACTGTTTTAGGGAGTGTTTTCGATACAATGATTTCTTTCGGTCTTGCGATAGATCCGATTTGTTCCACAATACTAGCCTCAATATTTTTTAACAGGTAACCTGATTCATCATATCCATCCGCTAGACGTACAAAAACAACTGGCACCTCGCCCTTAATCGTATCCGGTACCCCAATAACCGCGACCTCGGAAACACCTTCCACCTCTAAAACTGCACTTTCCATTTCCATCGTACTTAACCGGTGACCAGCAACATTGAATGCATCGTCCGAACGACCAACGACCCATATATAGCCATCTTTATCGATTAAAGCTAAGTCAGAAGCAAAATAACATCCTTCAACTTGGCTGAAATAAGCATTATAGTAACGTTCTGGCTCTTTCCATAACGTTCGGCATAGCATTGGGAATGGTTTTCTAATAACGAGATTACCTAATGTATTAGGTCCAACGGGATTTCCTTCATTATCTACAACCGCAACATCGGCACCTAAAAATTGTATTCCTGCTGACCCTGGCTTCATCGGTGTTAACCATGCTGCACCAGCAATTGGACAACCAGCTGTTTCGGTTTGTCCCCACGTATTATTTACCGCGATATTCTTTTTCCCAAGCGTTTCATAAGTCCAGCGCCAGGTTTCCGCATCAAATGGTTCACCAACTAACGAAATTACATCAAGGTCACTTAGGTCATATTGCTTCAACACTTCATTACCTAAACTTTTTAACATACGTAACGCGGTTGGTGCTGTAAAGAGCTTATTAACACGATATTTTTCCATGATTTGATAAAAGCGATTCTTTGTTGGGTAATCTGGGGCACCTTCATATACAACGGTTGTAACCCCGTTCGCCAAAGAGCCTACAATTCCCCAAATATGCATCGTAAGCCAACCAATATCAGCTGAACACCAAAACACATCGTCATCCTTATGGTCCATATGGTATTTGGCATAAATGTAGTTTTGGACGACAAAAGCCATACCTGAGTGTACAACCCCTTTTGGCTTACCAGTTGTCCCACTTGTATAAAACACAATGCCAGGCTCATTTGCCTCGATTCGCTCCGGCTCGCAATCTTTACTCATTCTTGCTCGTAAATCTTCCCACCAGTAATCACGACCTGCCTGCATATTGACTTCAGTACCAAACCGATTAACCACAATAACCGCTTCAACGGAAGAAATTTCTGGTACGACGTTATCTACCTTTTCCTTTAAATAAATTTTATTCCCACGGCGCTGGGTTGCATCTGCTGTTACCATAACTTTCGGTTCAAAGGCGGTTAGCCTGTCCTTAAGTGATTTCTCCGAATATCCTGAGAAAATGGCATTGTATACCGCACCAATTCGAAAACATGCCAAAACTGCAATAAATGCCTCTGCCAAGTTCGGTAAATAAATCGCGACACCATCCCCTTTTTTCACTCCTAATGAGCGTAATGCATTAGCAAAACGATTTACTTCCGCTAGTAACATATTATAGGTGAAAAACTTGGTGTCGCCGTTTTCACCTTCCCATATTAGTGCTGTTCGGTTTCCCGCTCCCTTTGCAATGTGCCGATCAAGTAAGTTAACGCTAGGGTTGCTAATTCCTCCCTCAAAGAATCGGAAGTCAGGCAAATTCCCGGTCATCGTCTTCTTCCATGGCTCAAACCATTCAAGCTCACTAGCAACACTATCCCAAAAGCTTGCAGGGTCTTCTTGAGATTTTTTTAATAGTTTCTGAAAGGCATTTGTAGATCCAATTGATGTCTTACGAGCTTTTTCTTCGTTTGGGTAGACTAGTTTACTATTTTCGACTACTTGCAAGATTCCACTAACATCCATTTTATTGCCTCCTCATATTTCAATTTATTTCTCTAGGAGCATTATAACAAATATTCTGAAATATAGTATGAAACTTTAGTATGAATTATTATTATCTGATACTAGAATTATTTCATTTCATCCCAACTTCATTTCAATCTTGACAAAACATTTAAGCCTAATGAAATAAACACACCGACAATAATCCCTAAAAACACGTCAACCAATAAAGTTGTAGCAAAAGTAACGACATATAATATTGCTTCTGATATTCCATGTTTCATACGTAAAGGATGAAAATTAATTAGATTCTTTACCGCGATAATAATAATGGCACCAAGTGTAGCTTTCGGGAGAAAATACAACATTGGGGTAACATACAAGATAGCTAGCAGCATAAACAATGCAGTAATGATGATAGATAAATTACTTTTTGCACCAGATTCATAGCTCACTGCTGCTCGTGATACAGCTCCGCCAACCGGAATGGAGCCAACGAATGAACTTGCTATATTCGCAAAGCCAATCCCAACCAACTCTTGATTGGGATTGATAGATTCTCGTTCCTTATCTGCCAATGTTTTCGCTACGGAATACGATTCAAAGAAAGATATGAAGCTGATCGTTATTGCTATTGGCAAAAGTGACCATACTATATCAAGTGTTGGAAATTGAAAAGTTGTCCCAAAAATATCCCGTGGAATGAAACCAACAATTTCTGTTCCTCTCTTTTCTAAATCGAAGTTATCGACAATAAGTACCGAGAGGATGATTACAAATAGCGGTCCAATTTTTACGTCCATTTTTTTCTGAAATAAGAAAAGGATGAATATACTCCCAATCCCGATTGCGAATGTTACCATATTTGTCATAGAAAGATGCGTTACCACCTCTTCCACATAACGGAAGAACCCTTGATACTTCGGCAATTTCACTCCAAGAATGGACGGGATTTGATTTAACATAATAATGATAGCTAATGCTGAGGTAAAGCCATAGGTTACGGAAGAAGAGATATACTTTAAGATTGTTCCAACCCTCCCTATCCCCATGACTAATTGAATAACACCAACTAAAAATGCCAGTACAATGATTAACATCAGATATTCAGAAGAGCTTGGCTGAGCTAAAGTGGATAATCCGGTTAATGATAATAAGGAGACAACAGACACCGGTCCAACTGTCAAATACCTAGACCCTCCAAATATAGCGTATATAACTAAGGGTATAGTAGCTGCAATGAGCCCCATCGAAATAGGTACTCCAGCAACAAGTGCATAGGCCATACTTTGAGGAAGTAAAAGAAGCGTAACAATAATAGCTGCAGTGATATCATTGGTTAAATAGGTAAGACGGTACGTTGATAATTGGCTTAATACAGGAAACAGATTATACATATAAAGTTCTCCTTGTCCAAGCTATATCTGTACTATATTAAACTGTTATAAATTTTATTACATTTAAATGTCTACCGAAAGTTAGTCACATGAAGGGGAATGACTTTGTTTTGTCTAAGTAGGGGAAAATATTGATTTAGGAGATACGTAGATTTTGTTATTTGTTTGTAGTGGGTTCATTCATTACGAAATGAAAAGAAGTTCTTGAAAAATCCAAATAAAACTTCAAATATAAATGTTTTATTTCTATACAGAATTAAATATATACATAATTTTAAAGGGATAGTTTTCTCGAAAACTATCCCTTTACCTTTAATCAGTATTCAAGCGGGGAAAGACATTTAAGTCACCTATCCACTTATCAAATTCGCTTTTTGTTGGTCGTTTCGTAGTTCCCATGCTATTCTAGCACTTTCTTCTAATTCTTCTAGTGCGTAAAAAGCAGATAATAAATCCTTATCGCCTACTACTGGTCCATGATTTTGTAAAATATAACCATCGCTATCATGAAGTCGCTCTTTGAAGAAATTAAATAGTGTTTCCGTGCCAGGTTTTCCATATGGTACTAAACCTATAGTTCCGATCTTCATTTTTAAATATGGGGTGTAAGACGGAATAATATCTTTTTCATTTTCATGCTTTAAGCATGACCATAACGTTGAATAAAAGCTATGTGTATGGATAACAGCTTGTATGGAATTATCCTTATCATAAAGCGTTTTGTGAAGAGGAAGTTCCTTGCTCGGTTTAATACCAGTTAAGTGTTCCCCTTCTAAGCTCGTTACCGAAAAATCATCTTTAGTTAAATTCCCAAAGCAAGTTCCACTTCCAGTAATATAGATCTTCCCTTCGTGCAGAAAACTCATATTAGCAGAAGAGCCTGTAGCCTTGTCTCTGTCAAATAAAGCCTTACCAATCCAAATTGCATCAGCTATTTTTTTCTCCAAATTAGTCAAGAGAATCACCCTTTGTCATGTTTGCAGCTTTAACAAAGAAATCCTTGTCTCCAAAGTTCCCTGATTTCAACACTAATCTTATATCTTGGTTCTGGGTTGGAACCATAATTGGAACACCCGGATCAATACTATCTCCAACTAAATACGAGTTGTACCCAAGTGTCTTAGTTACTGCACCTGATGTTTCACCACCAGCCACAATGATTCGATTATAGCCATTAGCTACTGCATTCTTCGCAAGAAAAGCTGTCGTTTGTTCCAATAATTGGGAGACCTTCTCTCTTCCTACTTTTTGTGCCTCTTTAACATTCTCTGGCTTATCTGAGCTATATACTAAGACCTCATCTTCCTCCGAAGCTTGAATTTGCTCCCATAGCATTTCTTTTGTTTGTGTTCCATCTGCCAACAAGAATGGGTCAATTCTAAATGATGGCTTGTTTAGTTTTTGAAATTCCTCAATTTGTTGAAGAGTTGCTACAGAACAACTTCCCGCAAGAACGATAGCTTTTCCAGTAGTAGAACTTCTATAAATTTCCGTTTCAGAATGTTCACTGCTGTATTTTCTACCAAGCTCTGTCATCAATCCCGATCCACCAGTTAATAGCGGTAAATCACCAAACAATTCGATAATTTTTTGTGCATGTTTTTCCTCTATATAATCAGGAATAATATAAAAATGCGCTTTATCTTTGCCAAAATCTTCAATTATGGACATAATCTCATCATTACTTAATTCCAGCTGTTCATGGCTAATGTTAAGACTCGGATACTTTCCTTGAGGTTCGATTAAACTTGCTATATCTGAATCCCACATTGGTGTTAATGGATGGTGTTTCATATGTGTTTCATTTAAAGGAACACCATTAACAATTAATTGTCCATCCTTCACAATTCGTCCATTTACAGGAAGTGCTGGGGCAAGAATTGTATAGTGAATATTATACAGCTCTAATACCCCATCAATGATAGGTCCAATATTTCCTTCTTTTGTAGAATCGAATGTGGAACAATACTTACTATATAATTGAGTTGCACCATGATCCTTCAGCCAGCGAAAAGCTTCTAATGATTCAGAAACTGCTTTGTTTTTTTCTTCCGTTCTAGTTTTTAATGCAATGACAACGGCGATATTGTCACCATCAACTTGGTGCTCTTCTCCTGGTATACCATTGTACAAATAGGTTTTGATACCTTGTTTTGCCAAGAAAGAAGCTGCATCACTTCCGCCCGAAAAATCATCCGCTACAATACCTAAAATAATCTTCCCCATATCTAAAATTCCTTTCCTCTAACTATTTTTTTCCTATGTTAATATCTACTTTGTGAAAATAGTTGTCACTTCAGGAACAAACGTCACGAGTAATAAGACAGCAATCATAATAGCCCAGAATGGTAAAAGCTTTTTCGATAGTTCCATAATTGGTACTCCTGAAATATTACTGGCAACATACATAGAAGTTCCAACAGGTGGTGTTAGTAAACCAATCGTCAAGTTAATAACCATTACTAAACCGAATTGTACCGGATCCACCCCTAGACTTCCTGCAACAGGTGCTAGAATCGGCGCTAATAACATAATAGCCGGACCGCTATCCAAGAACATCCCTACTACTAACAATATTAGATTAATAATTAGCAATAACAATATTGGATTATCTGTAATACTTAATAGTGAAGATGTAATTTGTTGCGGAATTTGTTCACTGGATAATAACCAACCAAATAATGATGTAGCAGCAATAATAGTAGAAATAATTGCTGTACTTAATGCTGCGTCAAAGAATATTTTAGGTAGGTCTTTTAATTTTATTTCTTTATAAACAAACGCACTAATAATAAAAGCGTAAACAGCAATAATTGCTCCACCCTCAGTAGCTGTAAAAGCTCCGCCTCTAATACCAACAATGATGATTATTGGCATCGCTAAAGCAAAGGCAGCCCTCTTAAAGCTAGTCCAAACGCCTTTGAAGCTTACTTTTCCTTCTTTCGGATAATCTTTCTTTTTCGCCACAAAATAGGAATAAACAAAGAATCCTAATCCAATTAACACACCAGGAATAATACCTGCCACAAATAAGTCCCCAATGGAGGATTGTGTTGTTACACCATAGATAATTAAGGCAATACTAGGTGGTATAATCAGACCGATACTTCCAGAAGCAGCTACCAATGCCGCAGAGAACCCTGGATCATAGTTTCTCTTCTTCATTTCTGGGACCATAACCGAACCTAAAGCAGCTGTATCTGCTACACCAGATCCAGAAATACCTCCCATCATAATTCCACTTGTAGCTACAACATGCCCTAACGCACCTTTAATATTTCCTACAATAGATAATGCAAAATCTATTATTCTTCTAGTGATTCCACCATGTCCCATAATAGAACCAGCTAACATAAATAAAGGAATAGCCATAAAAGGGAATGAATCTAGTGCGGTAAATAATCGTTGACTTAGTACCACTATAGGATAATCACTTGCAAGCATAGCACCAATGGAGGATAATGCTAACACAAAACCGATTGGTACGCCTAGTACCAGTAAGACTACAAAAGCTCCAAAAAGTATGGCACCCATTTCTATTCATCCCCTTTCTTCATAATATTTTGTATCGTTTCACTTAAAACAAAATAGATTAATAGAATTCCCGAAATAGGAATAACCAGGTAAACGATATCCATCGGTAATGATAAACTTGGACTAGTTTGTCTAGCTCCTAATTTCACAAATTCAAATCCACTGTATGTTAATATTCCTGAAAATACTAAAACCAATAAATTATTGAAGACCATTAATGATTTACGGCTAATGCCGGTCAATTTTCGGGCTAACATATCCAATGCAATATGAGATCCATACTTAACTGCTATAGCCATTCCTAAGAAAGATACCCAAACAAAAGTATAGCGAGCAAGCTCCTCTGTCCATGTAAATGGGCTATTAAATAGATACCTCGATATTACTTGAGCTGTAACTACCGATACCATTAAAAACATAAGTAATCCACATACATAGTACAACGTTTTCACCAGAATGTTATCTAGCTTTTTCAACTTTTACACCTCGCAATCCGTAATAAAGGAGGAGTAAAGAAAACTCTCTTCACTCCTACTTCTTTTTCTATTTAAGTGCATCTACGATTTGGTTATAAAGATCAATATCAATCGTTTTCGCAAACTCCTCATGAGACTTTCTTGCTTCCTCAGCAAATGCTTGTACATCAGGCTCTACTACTTCTAGACCTTCACTTTTCATAGTCTCAAGAATCTCATCTGTTTGTTCACTTACTAATTGATTTTCATAATCAGTAGCGATATCTGCAGCTTCTTGAATAATTTCTTGTTGCTCAGCTGTAAGCTTAGACCAAGTCATATCACTCATAGCTAGTGTAACGTACTCGTATTTATGAGCTGTTAATGATAAATACTCTTGTACTTCGTGAATACGTCCACCATAGATAAATGGAATAGGGTTTTCTTGAGCTTCAATAACATTTTGCTCTAAACCAGTGTAAACTTCATTCCATGCCATTGTTGTAGGAGAAGCTCCCATTGCTTGCCAAGTATGTTCCATTGCCTTGATTTCTGGAATTCTCATTTTCAAGCCTTTAATATCTTCCAACGTATTGATTGGTTTATTTGCCGTAATATGTCTTGGTCCACGGTCCCACCAATTTAAAATTCTAATATCTGATGCTTCTAAGACGCGATTAGCAATTTCCTCTCCAACTTCACCATGAATAACTTTGTTATATTCTTCTTGACTACTAAATAAATATGGCAATTCTAATAGTTGAATAGAGTCTTCGAAGTTCCCAAGAACTCCCGCAACTAAAGCAAAGTCAACAGTTCCGATTTGCATACCTTCAGCCATATCTCTATCTCCACCTAGAGTAGAGTTTGGATAAATCTCTACTTTCATGTTACCTTCTGAAAGTCGCTCCACTTCTTCTTTAAACTTTAATGCTCCATCATGCCAAAGGTCATTCTCAGATTGAATATGACCCAATTTCAGTGTTACTGCTTCTCCTCCTTCTGATGAAGAAGAATCATCTGAACATCCCGCCATCACAATACCAATAATGATTAAAAGTGCAATTAATTTTATTGAAATCCTTTTCATTTTTCATTCTCCCTTTCTATTTATCTACTTCAACTATAACTTTAACTACATTTTCTTTCTTTTCATTAAGGATATCTAAAGCTTGCTGTGATTTCTCTAGAGGTAGTCGTTGTGTAATGAAATCGCTTAAATCTAATCCATCATTAACTAACTCGCTTGCTTTTTCAAAATCCTTGGTTTCATAAGTCATTGCTCCAAATAAGGAGATTTCATTGAATACAAAGCTATACGTATCAACTGGTATTTGCTTAGTAATCATTGCTACAATACCTACTTCTCCACGTTTTCTTACGATAGAAGATGCTTGGTCAATAATGCCTGGTGCATCCGCAGCAACAATTGCCACATCTACCCCTCGACCATTCGTAAATTCTTTTATTCTAGCCACTACATCATCTTCTAAAGGATTTAACGCAAGTACTGCTCCCTGTTTTTTAGCCATTTCCAAGTTAAAAGGCTGTGTATCGGTACAAATGATGTTTTTATATCCTGCTTCTCTAGCCGCTACTAACGTTAGTAGTCCAATAGTTCCAGAACCTAATATAGCAATAGTATCTTTCTCTGGAACAGTTATTCTTTCAATAGCGTGAATACCTACTGCAAGTGGCTCAACTAATGTACCAATCTCATAGCTTATATCATCTGCTATTTTATAAACTATATCTTCTGGTGCATTAAAGTACTCCGCAAATGTTCCAATCCACCCTGGAACACCGGGTGCCTTTTTGCCAGTACATAGATTTACTAGATTTTTTTCACAATATTCGCATTCACCACAACCAATATGTGGCTCTACTGTCACACGATCACCGACGCTAAACTTTGTTACGTCCGAACCAACTTCCACTACTTCACCAGCAATTTCATGTCCTAATATTGCCGGCGGGTTACGGAAAGCGTGTGTCCCTTTAAATAGATGTAAGTCTGAACCGCAGACACCTACTGTTTTTACTTTAATAAGTACTTCATTGGAAGTAATTTTTGGAACCTCTATGTCTTGAATTTCAATTTTAGTAGGTTCTACTACTACTGCAGCTTTCAATTATGCTCCCCCCAGAGTTAGTATTAAAAAACTTACTTTTCATATTAACACAATCTGAAGCGCTTTCACATATTTCAAAGATATTTTTTGTTTTATTATGAAACAATTTAAAAATTATTATTCTTCAATATTAGAATTTAGTTTCATTTTAAAACGTTTACTTGTTTGAAAATTAAAATGTGGTAGAATGTGAGTATGATTATAGAACTAGAGGTGGTCACAATTGAAGAAAATCAAAATACTCGCAATAGCACCCTATTACGGTCTTAAAGAGCTTATTGATAAAGTGGCGGATGAAATAGAAGAGATAGAGGTTCATACATATGTTGGGGACATGCTGAACGGAGTAAAGCTTGTACAATCGAAATCAAATTTGGGTTATGATTTTATTCTTTCTAGAGCCGGTACTGCAGAACAGATTCAAAAAATAACAGATTTACCAGTCATCGATATGAAGCTATCCATTATCGATATGATGCGAGCAATTAAACTTGCACAAAACTATTCTGGAAGGTTTGGAATAGTAGGTTTTAAAAGTATAACCGAAACCGCTGAAATAATTGGACAGCTCAACAATATTGATCTTGAAATTCAAACGTTACATTTTATTGCAGATATAGAAAATGCCATCAACCATTTAAAATCTAATGGTGTTAGTTTGATAGTAGGAGATGTAATAACCGTTAGTCATGCCAAAAAATTAGGGCTTCACTCGATCCTTGTTACATCTGGTAGAGAAACCGTGCTAAATGCATTCTCTGATATCATCTCAATTAATAATCATTTATCCAAATTGAAAGAAAAAACATTATTAACCGAGGGAATTATTCAACAATCAAATGAAAGCGTTTTAGCATTTAACAAGGAGCGACAGGTAATTTATTCAAGTATAAAGGAAAATGACGAGGTTACCCCTTTATTAGTTAAAGAATGTACTTCGGCCTGTGACAAGATAACAGAAGATGAACTTGTGATAGTTAAGACCATTCAACATGATTCTTACCACATTACAGGGAAAAATGTTTTGATAGAAGGGAAAAACTCCCCTACATTTTACATTAAAAGGCATAAATCACCGTTTAAGCCTATGGATAAATCTATTATTTATAAAAATAGTACTGATAGTCCACAAGTAGACTTAGATACGTTTACATCATCAAATATAGTATTTACCAATGTAATTCATAATGCAAAATCACTTGCCATAACAGATACACCGATATTGTTGTACGGGGAAAAAGGAACTGGAAAAGATACTTTAGCACATGCAATCTATCAAAGAAGCAATTACCATAATAAACCTATGGTAATTATCGACGTAATGTATATGAATAATAAAAAATGGGAGTTACTTTTCGAATCTGACAACTCACCTTTTTTACAGGATGATCTGACCATTTACATCCGTAACCTTCATTTACTTAATGAAGAGTATCAAATTTTACTAGAATCGTATTTTTGCAATTCCTATGTACACAAACGGAACCGTTTAATTTTCTCATTCGATAGTACTTATTCGAAGACAATTGAACAAGGGCCGTTTGTTCTATACTTAAGAAATGATTTAGGGGCATTCCCACTATCACTGCCTTCTTTAAATGAAAGAACAGAAGATATTCCAAGCATTGTAAGTTTGTTCTTAAGTGAAATGGCCCCTAAGTATGGTAATCAGATACTAGGATTAAAGCCAGAGGCGTTGAATCAATTACAAAAATTTCACTGGACATTTAACTTAGATCAACTAAAAAGAGTTGTCGAGGAATTATTTATATTAACCAATGATTTTTATGTTGATGAATCTACCGTCAATATAGTTTTAAACAATAAGAATATCACAAGTACAGAATCACCTAATTCTCTTATCCAACCGAATAAAACACTAGAGCAAATAAATAAAGAAATTATTGAACAGGTACTCTTAGAAGAAAACTACAACCAAACTAAAGCAGCAAACAGATTAGGTATTAGTAGAAGTACACTTTGGCGGAAGATTAATTAAGTTGTTGAATAATAAAACCGAACAATTACAAAGGTATCTCTGACCTTGATTGTTCGGTTTTTAATGACTTAAAATATATAAACAATCTAATCCATTAAAAGTTATCTCCATCCACCTCAAACCCATCAATAATCAAACAGCCTCTCTCTATCGCAGGCTGAAAATAGCTCATATACCTCCGCTCAAATTTTTCCAAATAACCCTCCATTTTTTGATTTTCATCATTATCCTGATCAATTAATATAAGCACAAGTTTCGCCCGAACATCATTCCGCTTCATATAAAGATTAAGATCGTTCAACATATTTTGAACCCGATCCACGTTTGCCATGTTAAATGGAGAATACATCACTTTAAAGAAATAATGTGCTTCACCAATATTAAGAAATGCATCATACGTTTTCCGCTTTTCCATGGAATACTTATCTGGAAAATCAATCCTTACGTTATAATTGATTTCATGTAAAGAGAGTCCTAGTTTCTTAACAGTCTGTTTCAATGCTTTTCGAACAGTATTCTCTTCTGTGGTAGAAACCGTGTTTCCTGTTACGGTCTTACTGCTTTCTTGCTTCATTGTAGGAATTGCCTCATTATCTTCAAGTGGATGATTAGGCGATTCATTTTTAGGGTGGTCCATGGGTCCATCGTTAACCTCCCCCTCTGAAGCAGGTACAACATTTGCACCAGTGTTAATCGTTACGGTCTGGTTGCTCAACTGATTGGAAATTTGATTCATAGAATTCACCATAAATGTAAGCATTTCTTGTTTGAATCGACTGTTTTCAATAGTTAATCGGTGATTTTCTTCCGTTAATTCCTCCTGCTTTTCCTCCACCTTTTTCATTTTCTTTTCCACAGAGAAGATTTTCCCAATGCTCAATTTGTCAAAGGAAAAACTGAGTCCAATGAGTGCGATAACTAGTATTAAAACGACATGTTCAGGGGTTAGGATAATATTTTGGTATAGCGACCAGATGATGATGGAACTGATGAAGAGTAAGATTAGGGTGGTTATGAGGTAGTGGAAGTTAATCTTCATTATTTTCATGTATCCTCCTAATGCTGATTAGTAGAAAATTTGTTAGTTCCATCATATGGTGATTAATTTAAAAAAATGTTACATAATTTTCGGCATTAACTTGATATCATATGTACTAGTATAATCCTCCCGAATCATAAGGAACCCGTCCTGTTGTCTTCCTCATGAAGTGACAATTCCCTCTCCAATGTCCTATAATAAAACTATCAACTATAGATTGGGGATCATTATGTATAAATTAATAGCAATAGATATGGACGGCACTCTATTAAATGACCGTCATGAAGTACCTGAAGATGTAAAAAATGTAATAAATGAAGCAAAAAAACAAGGCATCAAAATAGTACTTTGCTCAGGACGTCCAATTGGTGGCATGCGTGGCTACATTGAGGATTTAAACTTAGACGAAGAAGGCGACTTTGCCATTGCATATAACGGTGCATTAGTACAAAAAACACATTCAAACGAGGTTGTAGCTGAGTTATCGCTTTCTCACGATGATTTGGAAAATCTTTACGAGCATAGTATTGCGCTGAACTCTCCAATGCACTTCTTTGATGTCAATGGTCTTTATACACCTAATGCCGACATTAGTAAGTACACAGTGCTAGAATCATATTTAAATAATATTCCACTAGGATATCGTAAAGTGAGCGATGTTCCACAAGATACTTCCATACCAAAAGTTATGTATATTGATCAACCGGACAAGTTAGAGCGAACTATTCAATTACTTCCGGTGAGCCTTAAAGAGCAGTACAACATTGTACGAAGCTCACCATACTTCCTAGAATTTGTTCACCCAAGTGTAAGTAAAGGAAACGCTGTAAGAAAGCTAGCAGAACTACTCAACATTAAACAAGAGGAAGTAATGTGTATTGGTGATAACGGTAATGATCTATCCATGATTCAATATGCAGGATGCGGCGTGGCGATGGGGAACGCAATACCCGAAGTGAAAGCAGTAGCAGATTTTGAAACTCGTACTAATAATGAAGGCGGCGTAGCATATGCGATTGAAAAAATAGCGCTGAAACAATTAAATGATAGTTACAAATAAGGGTGGAACAGGTTAACTGTCCACCCCTATTTTTTAAGGAACATTTATGAGAAATAACAACACATCGATTCGTCCTTGTAGAAGAATCCATTTTAATTCTCGTATACACCTTATCCAATATAAAATAACCAAATAACTTTAAAATCTTGCTTTCTTTACTATCTCGTACCCCATTTGCTCAAGGGCATATGTTACTCCTCGTTGAAGTGTTGAAAAGGAGGAAATGCTGGATATGTCAATAGATGACGAAGTGATTTTTAAACTCAACTCATTGGATATCCCTACTAAAACACACTCTCCACCTAGTAATCGAATTGCCTGAACTAAACTCTGAATACAGCTAATGGTATATGCCTCTAAATTGGTCAGGCCAGTTAAATCAATTAGCAGGTAATTAGCCTGTTGCTTGGTCACTTCAACCAATGCCTTTTCCATTAAATCCGACATCCGTTCCTCATTAAAATTCCCAATCATGGCTGTTACCAGAATACCTGGTAAGACGGGAATAATCGGTGTGGATAGTTCCCTGACTAAAGAGGTCAATTCCGCTGTCCTTTCGTTTACCTTCTTCTCCAAATCTTGAATATGCTTCATTTCAGTCTGTCTAGTTAATTCATGAATATTTTTGGTTACAGTAATTGAAGAAACGAAAATCTCAATTTCATCATACATATCACCGTTCAATTGGCTTTTGGTAATGTTATACCACATATTTTCTTTAAATAACCCTGCAAAAATGCCAGCCCAGTGACTTGGTAAGAGAACTCCAGCTTTGTCCCGATCCGAATGTTTAAAAATCCGGTGCTCCCAGCTGTTTGTTAGCCGGACAATTGCTCTTTTTTCGTCAAAGGAGTAATCGACTATCGTGAAGCTACCCCATCCAGCATTTCTATAAACATCATTGTATTCTTCAAGAACTCCCTCTATATCCTTACGTCCTTCATAATAGCTACTTACAAGATGCCCCATTCGATAACCAGTAGCTTCAAATACTGTCTTCGATACTTCAGAACCTGAAACCTCTTCAATTGTGTTCATAAAGAGTTCAATAGCAGATTCCCAAAACATTAGCATTGGTCCTTTATCAAAAGTTAACAACCCTTCATTTGTATGCCACATAATTTCATTTGAATTCACGTGAACTTTCACATCTGAATTAGTCATTACCCACCTCACAGATTTTTGATATTATTAATAGATATGTAATCACTGAATATATTTAACGTTCTAATTATATCATAAGTTCCATTATCACTAATTTCCGATGAAAGTAAATAAGAGCTTAATTTATCTAGTAAACTACGTAATTCCAAAACTGATTTTAGCTATTACCTTGGTTTTATATCCTATTTACATCTCACTCGATGTCACGTTATAAAGAAATCTTAGTATTGAAAGCAACAAGAAATCCTACATAAAAAAAAGATTATAATTAGGAAAGGAATTCCTAATTATAATCTTTTCAGAAGAAACTTCTGGGATTAACTACTTCTAGATCAAGGGAAATGCTTTTGCTCTCCCAGCAATCAAAAGTGCCCTATTTATTTTAACAATAGTAACGCGCCCTAGAGGATTCGAACCTCTGACCCACAGCTTAGAAGGCTGTTGCTCTATCCTGCTGAGCTAAGGGCGCAAAAAAAATATATCAACATACAATTGTATGGAACTAGTATGACTGGAATCAAGATTCTATTTGATTAATGGGCCTGAGTGGACTCGAACCACCGACCTCACGCTTATCAGGCGTGCGCTCTAACCAGCTGAGCTACAGGCCCATATTATATATGGAGCGGGTGATGGGAATCGAACCCACGACATCAGCTTGGAAGGCTGGAGTTTTACCATTAAACTACACCCGCATAAATGGTGGCTCGGGACGGAATCGAACCGCCGACACACGGATTTTCAGTCCGTTGCTCTACCGACTGAGCTACCGAGCCTTATTATTATGAAGTTAATCTTTATAAACAAACTTTCTTACCATGTTTTGACCCCTGCATCTACTAGCAATATCAAAGATGTTTATTCTTCGGGGTAACTCGTAGTTTAATTCGGTGGAAGTATTGCTTGTTGCTCTACCGACTGAGCTACCGAGCCATTCATATGGTTTAGATGGAGGAGGTAGAGGGATTCGAACCCCCGCGCGGTTTGACCCGCCTGTCGGTTTTCAAGACCGATCCCTTCAGCCAGACTTGGGTATACCTCCATTTTAATAATGAATGAATTATTTCATTTTTTTCAGAAGCGTTAAATAGCAATCTATTAAATTACTCTAAGTAAAGAGCAGTTTGATAATATGGAGCCTAGCGGGATCGAACCGCTGACCTCCTGCGTGCAAGGCAGGCGCTCTCCCAGCTGAGCTAAGGCCCCTTCTTATTAGTGGTCGGGAAGACAGGATTCGAACCTGCGACCCCATGGTCCCAAACCATGTGCTCTACCAAGCTGAGCTACTTCCCGTTTCATGGCGCGCCCGAGAGGAGTCGAACCCCTAACCTTTTGATCCGTAGTCAAACGCTCTATCCAATTGAGCTACGGGCGCTAATGGTGCCGAGGACCGGAATCGAACCGGTACGGTAGTCACCTACCGCAGGATTTTAAGTCCTGTGCGTCTGCCAGTTCCGCCACCCCGGCACTTTAACTATATATGGAGCGGAAGACGGGATTCGAACCCGCGACCCCCACCTTGGCAAGGTGGTGTTCTACCACTGAACTACTTCCGCTAATTGGAGTGAAATTAATGGTGAGCCATGAAGGATTCGAACCTTCGACCCTCTGATTAAAAGTCAGATGCTCTACCGACTGAGCTAATGGCT